>JANWWF010000100.1 GCA_025055755.1 Candidatus Kapaibacterium sp.
GGCTTTGCCAAACGGCGAACGTTTATTATTGACCCTGAGGGAATCATTCGGTACATCGTCGAGGATGTTGATACAGGTAAACACGCAGAGCAGGTACGCGACATCCTCCAAAAGCTTCAGGGCAAGAAGGGCTAACGCAGTAGAGCGCCGAGTGACCGCAGACCGAGGGGTTCAACAGTGAGAAATCCCTCGGCATATCGCGTCCCAATAAGACTTCCCCAATAACGAGCACGCGCTTCTATAGCCTCCAGAAAATCTGGCCGGGAGAGTACTGTCTCTGGCTCATTTTCAGGGGATTCCCCTGGCACATACACCTGGGAACTATACGCTTTGATTGCTTGCATTTTTTGCTCAAATGTTGCGGAGATGTCAACCAGCACATCCGGCTCGTGGTGGTACGCCTGGATGTAGCAAAGTAGCCGTGCAGGGCGATAGGGGGCATGTTCGGTGCCATCGGGAGCGAAAGTTCGTAGCTTCCCTAATCCGCTTTTGAAGTATGCACTGCGAACGATGCGATGAACTGCTTCATGGTCTGGATGGCGCTCAAAAGCAGGGGGAAACAGCACCAGTCGTGGGCGATACTGACGAAATAGCCGAACTATTTGCACGATAGCATCTTCTGTTGGCTCAATTCTACTGTCGGGGAAATCGAGCACTTCGCGCACGTGGACACCGAGTATCTCCTGTGCTTGACGAGCTTCTTCCATTCTCCGCTGAGCATTGCCACGCGTACCCTGCTCACCACGCGTGCAGTCCACGATGCCTACGCGATAACCTTCAGCAACAAGCTGGGCAAGAGTACCACCCGTGCATAGCTCTACATCGTCTGGATGGGCGCCAATTGCTATTACGTCCAG
>JANWWF010000101.1 GCA_025055755.1 Candidatus Kapaibacterium sp.
TGGGGGGAATGCGAACATACTCCTTGCTAACAACATGATTGCCAATATTGCGCACGATTACTGGAGCTCAATCTCTTATGCTACTTACGGCTTTATGGTGTCTTCTACAGGAAATGTTCAAGCGTATCACAACTCTGTTTTTCTGCGGGGTACCTACTTCGCCCCAAGCTCAGGTCCGGGATACAGCACGTGCGCTTATATAGCCAGCGGTACCGCAGCAATGGACCTGCGAAACAATCTTTTCCACAATCGCATGTATGGAACGAGCGGGTCAAGGTCGTATGCACTCTATGTTGTAACCAGCCCCAGTACTATTCCCTTTACAGCGCTCGATTTCAATAACTACGATGTTTCTGGTAGCAGTCAAGGTGTGCTCGGGTTTGCAAATGGTGTGGATGTAACCACCCTTGCTGCACTGCGTGCTGCTATTGGGCGTGACCAAAATTCCCAAGCGGTACCGGTGGTCTTTATTGACACTACGCTTACTGCGGATTTGCATCTACGCCAACAGTACCCGACGCTCCTCGGCACAAATGCGATCAGTAGTGTTGTCCCGACCGATTACGACGGCGAAACACGCACACGTTTTACAATGGGGGCCGATGAAGTACGCATCAATGTCACGATCACCCAGCAGCCTCAAAATACCGTGGTCTGCGACGGTGGATCGTTGACGTTGAACGTTGCAGCAAGTGCAGCGTACAATGATGGTATCGGTGGGCGTGTCACACCGACGTTGAGCTACCAGTGGTATAAGGGAACTACCCCCATTCCAGGGGCAACAACGGCAGTCTTTATGATACCATCGGTGACATTGGCAGATGCGGGGACGTACAGCGTTCGTGT
>JANWWF010000102.1 GCA_025055755.1 Candidatus Kapaibacterium sp.
TGCATCCACAACAGGAACACCGACTGTTTCTCCATTAGCAAGAACTTGGATATATGCGTCTTCCGATGCATTGATGATCTTTATCGCTGCACGGCCCGAAAATGGGCTTACCAAAGTATCAACAATTGGGCGAAAGAAGTCTGTTATGGAAGCACCTCGTATTACCAGAGTATAAGATTGCTTATCTGCCATTACGTAGCGTTGGGCTGCAAGGCGAATACGTGGTGAGTCTTGACTAAAAGCTTCAAAGAGTACATAACGGCCTGATGGAATACTAAACTCGGAACTTAATGTTCCGTCTGGTAATGCAGTGATAACTTCAGCACTATCAGCATACAATTTTATCTGTCCCGTTTTAGTTTGGGCATTAAAAACACGGACAGTGGCTGTTCCTCCCGTAAAGGTTACAACGCCCTCTGAGCAGCTATTCAGCTGTACAATACTAAGCAAAGCAATCAGAATGTTACGCGAAGTCCAACCTGCATGCGCCATCGTGAAAAGAACGAATCAGTCTCGTAAATACCAGGTTTACCATTAGACGTTGTTGGTGACGAATAAGTTATGCGCAAACGTCCTTGCGTATCAAAAGGTGTTCCGGTCGTAGGATCATTGACTAAAGTGATTAGACGATAACTCTGAAAGTTTACGTACTGCTGTAATCCCCAGGAGCTATTGAGCAAATTGAGAAGGTTTTGAACATCTACTGTTAGCTCTAATCGAGTTCCCTCAAGAGATGGAAGCTGCTGCACTATTCGTAAGTCAAGCTGATGTATCCACGGTTCTCGCATTGAATTCCGAGGCAACACTTGACCACGATAGCGCCGAAGAACACT
>JANWWF010000103.1 GCA_025055755.1 Candidatus Kapaibacterium sp.
TGCATCCACAACAGGAACACCGACTGTTTCTCCATTAGCAAGAACTTGGATATATGCGTCTTCCGATGCATTGATGACCTTTATCGCTGCACGGCCCGGAAATGGGCTTACCAAAGTATCAACAATTGGGCGAAAGAAGTCTGTTATCAAAGCACCACGTATTACCAAAGTGTAAGACTGCTTATCTGCCATTACATAGCGTTGAACTGCAAGGCGGATATGTGGTGAGTCCTGGCTAAAGGCTTCAAAGAGCACATAGCGACCTGACGGAATACTAAACTCAGCACTTAATGTCCCAGCTGGTAACGCATTGATAACTTCAGCACTATCCGCATACAATTTCACCAATCCTGCTTTCGTTTGGGCATTAAAAACGCGGACAGTGGCAGTTCCTCCCGTAAAGGTTACGACGCCCTCTGAGCAGCTATTCAGCAGTATGGTGCTAAGTAAAGCGATCAGAATGTTACGCGAAGTCCTACTTGCATGCGCCATCGTGAAAAGAACGAATCAGTCTCGTAAATACCTGGTTTACCATTAGATGTTGTTGGTGACGAATACGTTATACGCAAACGTCCTTGCGTATCAAAAGGTGTACCGGTCGTAGGATCATTGACTAAAGTAATAAGACGGTAACTCTGGAAGTTTACGTACTGCTGTAATCCCCAGGAGCTATTGAGTAAATTGAGAAGGTTTTGAACATCTACTGTTAGCTCTAATCGTGTTCCCTCAAGAGATGGAAGCTGCTGCACTATTCGCAAGTCAAGCTGATGTATCCACGGTTCTCGCATTGAATTCCGAGGCAACACTTGACCACGATAGCGCCGAAGAACACT
>JANWWF010000104.1 GCA_025055755.1 Candidatus Kapaibacterium sp.
TCGGCTCCTTGCCGTCCGCGATAGGTGTGTAGCTCATCGAAGACCAAAAAGCGCAACCCGCCGCCTATCCGATCCAGAAAGCATTGATCTCTGGGTCGCACCAGTAGCAGTTCCGCCATCACATAGTTGGTCAGCAGAATCTTTGGGGGGTTACGGCGCATTTTCTCACGCGCTTCTTCTTTCGTTTCGCCCGTGTATCTGGCAAATGTGACAGGAAATGGCTGACCGGTGCGCCGCTCGTAGCGCTGTTTCAGAGTTTCCAGCGCTTGACACTGCGAGTTTACTAGCGCATTCATCGGATAGACCACCAGCGCCGCTACTCGTTCCTCCGTGCGCGGATTGCGAATCAAACTATCCACGATAGGGAGAAAGTAACACAGGCTCTTTCCTGACCCCGTTCCGCTTGTAACCACAAAGCTTTCGCCCGCCGCCGCCTTGCGAATCGCTTCCTCTTGATGCCGATACAAGCGGTAGGGCTTGCCAAAGGGATCTCGAAATACGCGCGCCGTCTCGCGCGTAATTACGCCTTCGCCCGCCAGCGCATCGACATCCGCTCCCGCAACATACGCGGGACTTAATTGCACCAAGGGTTCGGGCCAAAGCGCTCCTGCTTGGCCAAGGCTCTCCTGCACAAACGCTCGCGCTCGCTCATCAGCGATGAGAATGAACGAGCGCACGAAGTCTCGATAGTCGCTTAACACCGCTGCGTGTAAGTCAAAGATGCTCATTGTGCTCATTGGCTAATTTTTTTGAGTTCAAACGCTTAGCCGCTCCCACGCCTCCAGCACCAGCCGCCGCGTGCGGTATTCGCCCCACTGGCG
>JANWWF010000105.1 GCA_025055755.1 Candidatus Kapaibacterium sp.
CGATCTCCGAAAGCTCGAAGACGAGCTGGCCCGGGTGGAGCGCGACTTGCGCAGCTTTCGAGAGGCAGAGACCCACTCGCACGAGTTGCCCGGCGGGTACTCGGGAACGGCTGCGCAAATCGCACGCCAATTGAGCGAACGCGAGCAGGAATTCGGCTGGTTTCCCGAGCTGTCTCCCGATGCCTCGTTTCCACTTGACCCCTCGGAGAGCGCGTTCCTCGCGGAAGCCCATGGCTTCTTCACGGCCGACGTGCGTGCCTCACTGCAACTCGAGATCGGAGCCGCAGACCTTCCTGACCCGGACGACTTCGATGCTTTGGTCAGGCGGTTGGTCGCTGCGGAAGAGTCTGCGCAGCGGGCGAGCCGGAGCGTGGAAGGCACCAAACTGGAGTTTCTGGAGCACGTCGGGACGGAGCAACTGCGCCGGTTGCGCGAAGCCGCGCGGGCACTCGCGGACCGCGCGCTTCGAGCTAGCCGAGTCTTGGGTGAAGTGTCGGAGACCATTCTTCAGGACCTGTTGGCCTCTGCGGAATCTAGGTGGACTCGCCATGCAGCGGATTCTGAAGCTCTGCTGGGGGAGGCGACACGCCTCCTTGAGGTAATCGGCTCGGCGCGGGTTGAGATTTCAGTCGGCATCGCGGAAGACCAACTGACAACGGACGTCGAGCGGCGCCTGGCACACTTTGAGGCAGGTGGCTGGAAGGGCTTCTCTGTCTTCGCTCCCCGGGTGGTACGAGAGACTCGCTATATCGCTGAGGGTTGTCGGGTCGACGGGAAGAAGGTCGCACAGGTCGAGCAGCTTCGGT
>JANWWF010000106.1 GCA_025055755.1 Candidatus Kapaibacterium sp.
GACCCATTACCCCCGCAGCGGCCTCTCCCATCTAGCTTCCACAGGTGAGAAGACCGAAATACAATCTAAGTTTAAAATATATCCAAACCCGACTTCAGGGATTATTCAACTAGTTCTATCTTCCGATATAGCCAAATCCGCCCTTCCCGTGCAGGTGCTGGATATAACGGGCAAAGTGGTCTTTACCTTCACCGGAATGGCTGCGGATCTGAGCTTCCTGCCGGCCGGCGTTTATACCCTCCGTTGCCAGGAATTTTCAACTCCTTTGATTAAATATTAAACCTGATTAAAATGAGGAAAGTCTACCCCTTCTTATTTTCCCTCCTTTTTATAAGTATCGGTGCCGTGTTTATTTCTTTTTCGCAAACTTCTTGTCCTTTGCGACTGGGCACCAACATGACCTCTCTTTATGATTACGGCACCGAAATTCCCTTTGTGGACATGATGAAAATGTGCCGCGAATGGTACACCAAAGCGGTCAATGACCCTACGTGGGAATTTAATACCGGCATGGCCGCTTACCTATCGTATGACCAAGATGGATATCCTACCCATCTACCTCAAGTTATTTCCCAACATCCTTTGCCTCAGTACGTATGCACTATTTGGGCCGTTACGGATGGATGGAAACCCGGCACTTACACTCTGCTCTGGGACGGCGATGGTCAATTTTCCTACACGGGCCCTATAACCAACTGGACACAGACAGGCCCCCACTCCATCACCTTTGACTTTCCCAACCCAATGGGTGGACAACTGGAACTTTGCATCACCCAGTCATCAGCTTCCAACCCCGTGC
>JANWWF010000107.1 GCA_025055755.1 Candidatus Kapaibacterium sp.
CCAACCGCCGCGCCGCCGCCAGCAGAAAATGCCCGGAGCCGCAGGCCGGGTCGCAGACCTTGACGGCGAGCAGCGCCCGTTCCTTTTCCGCCGCGCCGGATGCGCCGGCGAGTCGTTCCGCGATGACCGGTTCCAGCGCCGAGCGGATGAGTTCGCCGACGAGTTGCGGCGGCGTGTAGTAGGAACCGGTGGTTTTGCGCTCCGAACCATGACCGAGGCTGAACGTCGGTCGGCCGGCGGCGTCCGGCGCGACGCGCGGGTGAAAGTCCAGCAGCGACTCATAGACCGAGCCGAGTTCCTCCACATCCAGCGCCGCGTAGTTGACGCGCCGCCGCGCGCCGGTTCGCCGGTCCTCGTACCAGACCAACCGCGCAAAGGCGTCCAGCAGGTCGCGGTTGGCGATGAGGACGTCGTCCAAGACCAACGGTTCAAAGAGTTCGCCGTTGAGGGGCGCGGCGCCGAGGAACGCCGCCAGCTTTTCGTCGCGCAGCGCGCGCCACAGGACCTGCAACGAGCGCCACAGGTCGTCGTGCTCATCGTCGGCGGCGCGGCGTTCGAGCCGCCGCCGCAGCCGGGCGACGCCGTAGTGCTCACGGTAGAGCGGGTCGGCGCTGATCAGCCCCCGTTCCTCCGAGACGAGCAGGAACAGGAAGCGATAGACCAGCCGCAGCAGGTCGCGGTAGAGCGCGGCGGGCGTCAGACGTTCGTCGTCCGCCGCCGTGTCCGCGAGGCGGCGGCGCAGCGCGTCGTTGGCGGGATGCCGCAGAAAACCGTCGGCGAGGA
>JANWWF010000108.1 GCA_025055755.1 Candidatus Kapaibacterium sp.
ATTTTCACTCCCCGCGCCCGCTATGGGCGCGCCGCGCCAGCACCGAACCTCACAAGAGATAGCGCAGGCGTTTCAATCCACGCGCCCGCGAAGGGCGCGACGCGCCCGCGACCTGCGTCAGGGTCTTCGAGTGTCCAGTTTCAATCCACGCGCCCGCGAAGGGCGCGACATACAACACAGCACGTTCAGCCCTATTCATCAGGTTTCAATCCACGCGCCCGCGAAGGGCGCGACCCTTACCGTTCGTGGGACAACGACACATCGGTTTTCAATCCACGCGCCCGCGAAGGGCGCGACCGAGTTTGGCTTTCGGCAACCTATCGTGGTCGAGTTTCAATCCACGCGCCCGCGAAGGGCGCGACACTGAAGGAAATCACGAGGGTCACAGAGTAGAGGTTTCAATCCACGCGCCCGCGAAGGGCGCGACTGCTTCGTCGGGCTCTATTGCATCACGTGTCTTGGGTTTCAATCCACGCGCCCGCGAAGGGCGCGACCCCGCTCTTGTCTGTCTTTGCGCAACTGTCGAGAGGGTTTCAATCCACGCGCCCGCGAAGGGCGCGACCTCAAGACTACAGCACTCCAGCCACCACTTGGCGCGGTTTCAATCCACGCGCCCGCGAAGGGCGCGACCAGTCGTGGTGCGGCTTGCAGCAGCGCCTGGCAAGTTTCAATCCACGCGCCCGCGAAGGGCGCGACTTCCGGAAACTCAAAATGTTTTGTTATTTTTCGGTTTCAATACACGCGCCCGCGAAGGGCGCGACGGTCTGCGTC
>JANWWF010000109.1:0-347 GCA_025055755.1 Candidatus Kapaibacterium sp.
CCTGTGCTATTCCCGTGGGAATAAGTCTTTCTCCTCTGCTGGTTCTTCCAGCTTTCGGTGCGCTATTTAGAAATTGTATCGTGATTTTTCTCCCGAAAAATCACTTACCCATATCCGTTGTCAAACCCTGGGCGATTATCTCTATAATCACCCAACACCTACCGAGAAAAACCTTTGGAGCTTATCGGGCTCGAACCGATGACCTCCAGAATGCAAATCTGGCGCTCTCCCAGCTGAGCTAAAGCCCCGTTTCAAAAGACAGAGGATGGAAGACAGGTGACAGAGAGGCATTGCCCTAAATTTTCATTTCGTCTTCTGTCCTCTGTCTTCTGTCTGTGGGCCTGGCT
>JANWWF010000109.1:357-763 GCA_025055755.1 Candidatus Kapaibacterium sp.
CAAGCGTGTGCTCTAACCAACTGAGCTACAAGCCCGCACGGAGGCGAGAATTCAGAAGCCGGACATCCGCTTAGCCCCACTTGGCAATTTGCAACATTGGCAGTCCGTACACCACCCCATGCTGCTATACTTGCTTTCTTCCTTCTGATCCTTCTGACCTCTATCCTCTGTTTTCTGACCGACGGATAATGGTTCCTTGAGCCCAACGGGTTTTAGAGAGAAACCCGTGGTCAACTTTGGTTTCCTTTTAAGGAGGTGATCCAGCCGCACCTTCCGGTACGGCTACCTTGTTACGACTTCACCCCCCTCGCCGGATTCACCTTGGTGACCTGCTTCCTTGCGGTTAGCTACAGCCGCTTCGGGTACCTCCGACTCGGGTGGTGTGACGGGCGGTGTGTACAAGGCC
>JANWWF010000010.1 GCA_025055755.1 Candidatus Kapaibacterium sp.
GTGGAATAAGAAGATGTAGTAAGTGTTTTTTGTTCGAGTGTACGTACATACCCATAAAGTGCCATTGTCCGAATATCTTGTGCCGTAGCCAAGGAAAGAAGACGGTTAAACGCTTCAAGAGCAACATCATAAGCAGCCTCATTTCTCGCACGCTCTGCAAAGGCATATAACTCCCGTCCACTCTTGCCAGTAAGTGTCTCCAGCTGCACAACTACCTCCAGAGCCTCTTTGTAATTCCCAACTTCTCGAAGAAACCACTCATACAGACGTAGTGCAAGCGGAGATTTACCAGTTGTCTGCAAGTATTGAACCAATCGGTCACGCACGAGAGTCTCTGTATTACCAAGTGAAAGAATTGTGGCTAAATAGCCTTGAGTGCGTGACAGGTTTTGTGTCGCAGCAAGAAATGTGAAAACTTCATTCAGTGCAGTTTGAATATCTCGTGCTACTATTGCTAATTGACAGATTTCTTCGGCAAAAGCTGCCGGATTACTTAATGTCCGCCGAGCATACTGATATGTCCTTGCGGCTTGATCGTTGCTGCCTGCTTCGAGCTGCAACGATGCAAAGGCGCGATAACTTTGTTCGGTGGGAGGAGTAATTTGCTGGAGTGTTTGCTCCCAGACTGAAAGTGCTTCCGGACGCTTACCATTTCGATAGAGCGCATAGCCAAAGAGAGCTGATGCTTCCCAAGTGCGAGCTTTCTCGGGCGACTTTTGGTAAAGCTCAATAATTGCCTCGTAGCTCTGCAGCATTTTCAACGAACGAAGGGAGCCGACCAAATAGAGCGAATTAGTTGGTTGCTCTTGGTAAAGCTCCTGCCAAAGACGGGCAGCATTACGCCAGTCGCCTGCTTGCTCATAAGCAAGTGCTACACGTTCGCGTTCCCGCGTGCTTTGGCATAATGCTATGGTTGTTGTAGTAAGTAGGATGAAGATAGCAAGACCTTTTGTGTCAGGGCACATACTCAAACCTCGCATACAATTAAGTCATCTTGAAGAGGAGCCGAAGGGATATGAACATTCCCTTTGTGATCAATTACGATATTGCACTCACTTCGTATTCCAAATTGTCCCGGCACATAAATACCAGGCTCTATGCTGAATGATGTACCCGGAATAATTCGTCGGGTGTCTTGAGATTCAAAGTTATCCATGTTAGCACCAAAGCCATGTACCTCTGTGCCGATGTTATGACCTGTTCGATGGATGAAATATTCGCCATAACCAGCTTCAGTGATGATGTTTCGCGCGGCATCATCAACCTCGTAGCCATAAACAGGTTCTTCGGCAGTGAATCGCTTCGATACCAGTGCAATAGCAGCATCGCGCGCAGCTATCACTATGTGGCAAATCGATCGTACAATCTCTGGAGGACTGCTCCCTAACCATGCGACCCACGTGATATCGGCATACGTAGCATTCGGTTGGGAAGACTTAGCCCACATGTCGACTAAAAGAAGAGTATTCCGATGCAAAGATTCGCTGTTGTGAGGGTGTGGTTCATAGTGTGGATTTGCAGTATTTACGCCTACTGCTACGATTGGAGCATGGTCGGTTGTCAACGAGTGACTGCTAAATGCACGAAGAATGAATTGCTGAATATCATACTCGGTTGCCTTAGAATTGCGCGCAAGATCAGCAGCATAGTGTATCGTTTCTAACATAATATTCCGAAGCAGTTGTGCTGTTGTATGATTGTCTTTGATTTGCTCTTCTGTCCATACTGCCTCTAAATGCTGAACAAGATCGGCGCTACTTATGATTTCTACCCCAAGCGCACGAATGTACTCTGCAGTTCCTGCATCTAAGAAGGATACAGAAGGCAACTGACCAAAGGGTGAATATTCGGCTGCTATGCGTTTAGAGTTGCCAATAAATTCCTTGAGTGTATGATACCACTGATTTCGGTCAACATAGTAGCGCTTAGCGAAAGGGAGGCATTCGAATAGATGTGCTTCGATTCGACTTATTAGGAGCGTAGGCTCACCCATAGGCGGTATCCACAGAGCAAATCGTCGAGTGTAGTGAGCAGTCGGGTCTAAGTTGAGCAGTCGGTGAACGATGGGATTGCTCCGGCGAAAGTCATAGAGCAACCACCCATCAATAGAGTGCTGGGTAAGAAGCCGTTGAGCAAGTGGGATGTTAATCATGGCTATAAGCCGGTATTTGCTTATCAGTGTATACTTAGACACAACGACGGTAATACTTGCTAATTGACGTTACGTCTTGATGTAAATTTCGAGGGGAAGGCGGTTGAATTTTATCATGGCAAAGGAATGGAAACAATACCTGGCGTGTTTGTACGCATCACCGATAGATATAAAGAGACAGATCATGTAGCCTACATGTACAAGCAACAGGGGAAATATGTACCAGTGACCTACAGACAACTACGCGAGGATGTCGAAGCATATGCAGCGATGTTGAGGAAGATAGGAGTTGAGCCAGGCGATAGAGTAGGAATTCTTTCAGAAAATAGGTATGAGTGGGTGCTAACAGACTTTGCAACTTTACTTGTGGGAGGAATTGACGTACCAATGTTCCCAACATTAACCGCTAAACAGATTGCATACATTCTTAACCATTCTCAAGCGGTATGCTGTGCAGTATCAACACTGCACCAGTTGCAAAAGGTATTATCCGTAATGGATGATCTTGAGTATCTGGAAAGCATTATTCTTTTCGACAATGCATCAGAAGAATCTCCTGAAGGGGAAGGGGTAGGTAGTCATCAGCATATAAGCGTTTATTCTCTTCATTCCTTTCTTGCCCAAGGACAAAAAATTATTGAGGGGCAGGATAAGACAAAGATGATACAAGATTACTTAAGCTACAGTCGACCAGAAGAAGTATGCACAATCATTTACACAAGTGGCACCACAGGTACACCAAAAGGTGTGATGCTAACCCATCACAATATCCTTTCAAATGTAAATGCAGCACTTGAGGTTATCAAAGTGCACGATACTGACATCTTCTTGTCGTATTTGCCAATGTGCCACTCATACGAGCGTACTACAGGATTTTATGCAGCATTCATCAGCGGTGCAACAGTCGCCTTCGCAGAGTCGCTCGACACCGTCCGAACGAACTTGCAAGAAGTACGACCCACTTTAATGACAAGCGTTCCCCAATTATTCGAGCGTGTCCGAAATGGGATTTATGCACGTATGGCTAACCAATCATGGTACCGACAACGTCTTTTCGAATGGGCAATTACTGTCGGACTTCGTCGGGTGATGGAATTGGAACATCGAGGGTCAGCATCGATTAGTACAGAACTCCAGTATCGATTAGCGGACCGCTTGGTATTCTCAAAAATTCGACGCGCAACGGGAGGGCGATTGCGTTTATTCGTATCGGGAGGAGGTCCTCTCTCTGCAGATGTGAACCGGTTTTTCTGGGCGATAGGGCTACCAATTCTCGAGGGATATGGATTAACAGAAGCATCACCAGTCCTTACGGTCAATAGAATTGACGACAACGAATTCGGGACTGTAGGAACGCCCTTACCCGGAGTGGAAGTACGTATCGATGAAAATGGTGAAATTTTAGCTAAAGGACCAAACATTATGCGTGGATATTGGCGAGACCCTGAGGCAACAGCCCAAGCAATTGACAGCGAAGGGTGGTTGCATACAGGGGACGTGGGAGAGTGGACAAAACGCGGACATCTTAAGATTACTGATCGCCTCAAAAACATCATTGTAACAAGTGGAGGGAAAAACGTAGCACCTCAGGTGGTTGAAAGTGTTATACTACGACTTCCTTTTGTATCTCAGGTTGTTGTTTTAGGGGATGGGCGCCCGTTCTGCATAGCTCTAATTGTTCCCCACGAGGAGAATCTTCGAACGCTTTTGCAGCAGCATGGTGTTGAAGCTAATCGCGCTTTCCAACACCTTTGTGCCGATCCTAAGGTGCATGAAATTATCCAGCGAGAGCTTGAGCACGCTCAACGTGAACTTGCCAAATATGAACGCGTGCGACGCTTTGCTCTTTTGGAAGAACCTTTTACAGTTGAAAATGGACTATTAACCCCAACACTCAAGCCTCGCCGCAAGCAGATTAGTGAACGGTATGCACCAGTGATAGAGAGACTGTACGCTGATCTTATGGTGTGATGGAATCAAATGCTAACTTTGTTTTCAAGCTAATTTCCTTAGTTGTTTTTACAACCGTCAGGTGTATGCATCAAAGAGCACGTGCAGTATGACATATCAAATTGGTTCACCTATCGAGCATAATATTGATTACGAACGGAATTATGACCATAACAAAAATCTTTATCGTGTTTTGCAAGCTATTGCCGAACAAATAAAGCAAGGAGGGGGACCAAAGGCAATCGAGCGACACAAGGCCAAGGGAAAACTAACTGCACGGGAACGAATTCAATTGTTACTTGATCCAGGATGTCATCCATTGGAAATTGGGCTATATGCTGCACACCAAATGTATGAGGAAGAAGGGGGATGTCCAAGCGCGGGTGTTATTGTCGTGATTGGGCAAGTATGTGGTCGCGATTGCATCATTGTAGCGAATGATGCAACGGTGAAAGCTGGGGCATGGTTTCCCATGACTGCGAAAAAAAATCTACGAGCACAAGAGATAGCTATCGAAAATCGAGTACCGATTATCTATCTGGTGGATAGTGCAGGGGTCTATTTACCAATGCAGGATGAGATCTTTCCTGATAAGGAGCATTTTGGGCGACAATTTCGTAACAATGCAATCTTATCGTCGTTAGGCGTTCCCCAAATTGCTGCTATTATGGGTCCGTGTGTTGCAGGAGGTGCTTATCTACCAATTATGAGCGATGAAGCAATCATTGTGGATAAGACAGGATATCTCTTTCTCGCAGGTCCAGCATTAGTAGAGGCAGCAATTGGGGAAAAGGCAGATATTGAACAATTAGGAGGAGCCACGATGCATTGCTCTATCAGTGGGGTAACTGACTACAAAGTTAGTAGTGATGAAGAGGCAATCGCTCTGATCCGCTCATTAGTATCAAAATTTGCACCATCCAAGGGACGAAAAGAAATATATGAGCGGAGCTCCCCTGCACCACCAGCTTACGATGATGATGAGCTATGGGGTATAATTCCCCAAGACCGGTCTAAGCCATACGATACCTATCAACTTCTTGCGCGCATTTTGGATAATTCAGAATTTGACGAGTACAAGAAGGAGTATGGAAAGACGATTATTTGCGGATATGGTCGAATTGATGGCTGGGCAGTAGGCATAGTAGCAAATAATCGCCAAATTGTTCGAACCGGCAGGGGAGAAATGCAAATAGGGGGAGTTATTTACTCGGACAGTGCCGACAAAGCGGCACGGTTTATCATGAATTGCAATCAACGCAATATTCCACTTGTATTTCTTCAAGATGTTACTGGTTTTATGGTCGGAACACGAGCAGAGCAGGGAGGAATTATTAAGGATGGGGCAAAGATGGTCAATGCTGTTGCTAACTCCATCGTACCAAAGTTTACGTTCATTGTAGGTAACAGTTACGGGGCCGGCAATTATGCCATGTGTGGGAAAGCATATGACCCGCGGCTAATCATGGCGCTGCCGACAGCACAAATAGCTGTGATGGGTGGTGCCCAAGCCTCTCAAACACTTCTGACATTGCGACTTGCAGCACTTGAGCGAGAGGGCAAACACCTCAGCAACAAAGAGCAGGAACGATTACTTGAAGAAATACAAAAGCGCTATGACAATAGTACTTCTCCCCTCTATGCTGCCTCAAGACTCTGGGTTGATGGAATAATTGCGCCGCAGGAGATCCGTCGTGTTGTTTCATGGGGAATTGGGTTAGCAAGTCACAACAATTCAATTCCACCGTGGAGTGTGGGAGTTCTCCAAACATGAATTGTTCACACCAAGACAGGAAAAAAAACGTTATTGTTAGCAGTCTCACTATACAATTGCGAGACGGCCCAATTGTGACTGTGTGTGAACACTTTCGTATGAACAAGTGAAAAAAGTCATTCTGTGGGTTGACGACGAAATTGATCTCCTTCAGCCACACATTCGAATTTTGGAAAGTCGTGGCTATTCGGTAATAACCACGACAAGTGGAGAAGATGCGATTGCACTAGCACGGAAAGAATGGTTTGATCTGGTCCTCCTTGATGAAATGATGGTGGGGATGAGCGGATTGGAAACCCTCCAGCAGCTAAAACGTATTGATCCCAACCGTCCAGTTGTAATGGTGACGAAAAATGAGCAAGAGTCACTGATGGATCAGGCAATCGGGAGAAGCATAGATGATTATTTGACTAAGCCAATCAGTCCATCACAAATTCTTGCAATCTGTAAAAAATATCTCGATGCCCGTACCCTTCAACAACAGCACATTACAAAAGAATATCTTCACGATTTTGCACAACTGGATTATTTGATGAGCAATGCTCATACATGGGTGGAGTGGGTAGAAGTTTACCGCTCATTAGTTCAATGGAGCATCGAGTTAGATGCCCATCCAGATGTTGGACTCAGTACTACATTATCTGACCAATGGAAACAAGCAAATCGTCTATTTGCTCGTTATATCGAACGAGTTTATCCAAGCTGGTTAAGTGATCGTCCGAAGGAAGGAAATCCGATCCTTTCACCCCATATCGTTGACTCTTTTCTCATCCCTCGAATAAAACAAAAGCATCCAGTCGCATTTGTTGTAGTAGACTGTCTTCGTCTCGACCAGTGGATGGTAATTGAACCCTTGGTTCGGGAGTACTTTACAATAGAGCAAGAATATTACTGCTCAATCTTGCCTACTGCAACGCTTTATGCGCGAAATTCTCTTTTTGCTGGACTATATCCTGCCGATATTGAGCGATATTATCCGCATTGGGCACCTAAGGAAGGACAAGGAGAATACAGTCAGAATGCTCATGAGCAGGATTTGCTCCAGGAACTTCTCAGGAGGCGAGGAGTAGAGCTACAAGGTAAGTTTGAATACCTAAAGATATATGAAACAGAATTTGGAAAGCGCATTGAATCTGAAGTCGCGCGATTAGCACAGAATCATCTCACGGCTATCGTTATTAGTGCACTTGACTTGATGGCACATTCAAGAAGTGATACTCCAATACTCCGTGAAATTGCTCCAGATGAGGCTGCGTATCGCTCGTTGACTCGATCGTGGTTTCAGCATTCAAGCCTATGGGGGATACTTCGGGGATTTGCTACAGCCAAGGTAGAGGTAATACTGACGACAGATCATGGGGCGATCCGATGTTTACGTCCATCTCAAGTGATAGGAGATCGTGAAACATCAACTTGTTTGCGGTATAAGATCGGAAAGAATGTTCGTGCTGACTCAAAAGCATCCGTTATCGTTAATGACCCGACCAAATACCGTTTGCCCAAACACTCTACAACAGAAAATCTGGTTTTAGCTAAGGAAGACTATTACTTTGTATATCCGTCTGATTATCATTTTTATGCTGCTAAGTACCGTGATAGCTTTCAGCATGGAGGTATTTCGCTGGAAGAGATGATCTTACCAGTTGTAATTTTGAATCCGAAATGATATAGACTGCAGTAGTAGAGCTTCCTCAATAACCATGAAGACGGAAGTTTATTCAAGTTCATCTGAAGAAGAAACACAAAGTATTGCGGAGCAGTTTGCTCGACGCCTTAGGTCAGGCGACATTGTTACAATAAGTGGTGATTTAGGTGTAGGAAAAACTGAGTTTGTGCGTGGCATATGCCGCTTCTTTGAGGTGGAGGATATAGTCACAAGTCCTACTTTCTCAATCATCAACGTTTATCGGGGTACACTAACTACAGGAGAGCCTGTACAGATTATTCACATAGACTTATATCGCTTAAAGAATATGAAGGAACTTAGCAGTATCGGCTTATTAGAATGGTTACAATTACCCGATGCGATAAAAGTAATTGAGTGGCCAGAGAAAGCCAACGGAATTATTCGTTCGCCACATTATCAAGTAACAATAAAAACTCTTCCCTCACTTGATGATGAACGACGTCAAATTCACATTACCACATCAACTTCAGAAGACCAGACAATATCATCACAATAGGTAAAGCGTTCATGCGGATTGCATCTCGTATATCGAACTTAGGTACAGAGACTGCCTTTGAGGTGTTAGCACGTGCAAAAGCTCTTGAAGCAGCAGGGAAAGATGTTATTCACTTGGAAATTGGAGAGCCAGATTTTGCAACCCCTCCCAATATTATAGAAGCTGCAAAACGTGCCTTAGATGAAGGTTGGACTCACTATGGGCCATCTGCAGGTCTTCCACAAGCACGGGAAGCTATAGCTGCATATTTCAATAAAACACGAAGCATTAATAAATACTCAGCTGAAAATGTCGTGATCACCCCTGGTGCGAAACCTATTATTTTCTTTGGATTGCAGGCATTAATAGAGCCAGGCGATGAAGTTATATATCCTAATCCAGGTTTCCCCATCTATGAGTCTGTGATACGTTTTTTAGGAGCAATTCCTGTATCCCTGCCTCTTCGGGAGGAAAATGATTTTCGCTTAAATATATCCGACTTAGAGGCTCGATTGTCTCCGAGAACTAAGATGGTGATCATCAATACACCCCATAATCCAACCGGGAGTGTGCTTACATTTGATGATCTGTCAGCGATAGCAGAACTGTCCCATCGATTCAATTTCATCGTTTTCTCCGATGAAATTTACTCGCAAATAACCTATGATGCAGCAAAGCATATTAGTATAACTCAGTTTGAGGGAATGGAAGAACGCACAATTGTGTTGGATGGATTTTCGAAAACATTTGCCATGACCGGTTGGCGGCTGGGCTACGGCATAATGCCTACCTCTCTAGCAAAAGTAGTAAGCAAACTTCAGACAAATTGCACAAGTTGTGCACCAAGCTTTACACAGATTGCAGGGATAGAGGCTCTTACTGAGAGAACATTACCATATGTGAATTCTTTTGTCGAAGAGTTTAAGCGAAGGCGTAATGCAATAGTTGAGGGATTAAATTCTATTCCTGGAGTACAATGCAGAACACCACAAGGTGCGTTTTATGCCTTCGCGAATATTAAGGCAACTGGAATGCGATCACAAGAGTATGCCGAGTTTATGCTCGAAAAGGTTGGCGTAGCGTGTTTGAGTGGGACCGCATTTGGCTCTGAAGGGGAGGGGTTCGTTCGTTTCTCTTATGCCAATTCACTAGAAAACATTGAGAAGGCAATACAACGAATGAAATTAGCCCTTGAAGAACGCATACTAACGCAATGATGAAATATGCTTACTACATACTTGGTATTCTCGTGGGCCTCGGAATTGGGTGGGGCAAAGGGATTATTCATTTCAGTCGATTACGCAGCGTCTTAACTGTTTTTTTTCTGTTTCTAGGTACGACTTTAGCGATTATTTCTCCAATTGCTGGAACATTTAATGACCTCATAAGAGCTAACTTACAGGGTGAAAAAATATTGCCATGGGTTTTAGTCCCTCCACAGGGAGTAAACGTTCAAGATAGTACAGTACAGGATATAAGTGGGCAGCGCGTAAAAGCTGTCCTTAATCACACATTTAATGCTGTTATGGCAAATTCAATTCAAAAAACAACACTCATAAAAGCACACACAAAAAGCAATGAAGAAGTCGAAATAACCGATTACATAACTGCTCCTCCAATAATCCTACCCCACATTCCCTCACTCGGTGAAAAAGCAAGGATCATGTTTTTTCACGTCCCCTTAGCATGGATCGGATTTATTGCCTACGTTATAACTATGATTTTCTCAATTAGATTTCTCATAGCAAAATCTGATTACCATGATAGGGTAGCTTATTCTTCAGCTTACGTAGGAACCGCTTTCACTGTCCTTGCTTACTTAAGTGGTGCAATTTGGGCAAGGTTTAATTGGGGACACTTTTTCAATTGGGATATGCGAGAACTATCAGTTCTTCTCCTTTTGCTTATTTATGCCGGATATTTTATTCTACGCTCAAACATTACTAACGAACAAATTCAGCAGCGCATTTCCGCAACTTACGCGACTATTGCAGGCATTGCCGCGGCTTTTCTCATCTTTATTCTTCCAAGATTGACAATAAGCTTACATCCAGGATCCAAGGATGACACAACAATAGGTCCTATCCTCTCTCCACAACAGGATGCCCTAGATGTTACAAAAGCTGTTATCTTCAGCTTGATGCTTGCTGGATTCTCGTTGTTATTTACGTGGCTATTGAGCATCGTTACCCGTTACATGCTTCTCAAAAAACGCTTGGACAGTACAAACCATGCTTAAAATATTAGAACTATACCCCAACTATATTGTACTACTGGTTACTCTTGCTATTTGGACAGGTATGATACTTTTTCTTGCCCAGATAGAGCGACGACTTCGAAAATTAGAACACAGTTTTGCCGAACGTACACAGACCGAAATTTCTGAAGAGGGAACGCGCGATAAAACAACATAGTTAATACTAATTGGTTATCCTTAGGTTGGTAATTATGCAAAAGCGGTATATTATCGGAATAGGGATCATTGCGATTGCTTCCATTGCGAGCATTTACCTACTTTCAGAGGCTCAAGTACAATACACAACCATTCAGGATGCACGATTAACAGGTAAGAAAGTGCAAATAAAGGGACAGTGGGTCGAACGCGATGAGGCGTATTATGATCAACTAAACAATTCGTTTTACTTTACTCTTGCAGATGAAACAGGAGAAAAAATCAAAGTCATATATAACGGTGCAAAACCAAACCACTTAGAACTTGCAGAGGCAATAGTTGTTCGCGGACGAGTAGAAGGAAGCTATTTCTTAGCTACCGACATTCTAACGAAGTGTCCATCCAAGTACGAAGGTGCTAAGCCACTTTCCACTCAAATACCATAAAGTTTATGATTGCCCAGTTCTTAATTCATTTATCGCTCGGAATAGCAGTAGCATTTTGTTGGGGCTACTTGACAGCTTCTCTCAAGAAGAATACAAACGCCTTACAAAGCGCAAGAGCTCTGTATTACCTTTACACCTTAGTATTGCTGATCATTTCAGCTCTTCTTCTGTATGCGCTCGTCACCCATAACTTCGACTACTCTTATGTACAAGCATATTCTTCAAGGTACCTCGAACCGCCATTTCTTTATGCCGCTTTCTACGCTGGTCAGGAGGGCAGCTTCCTTCTTTGGGCGTTAGTCACAAGTTTTGTTGGCATTGCCGTCATCGAGTACAGTAAAAAGCAAGGAAACGAAGCAGAGGTCATGAGCTTTTTTTCCTTGGTACCTCTATTTCTTTCACTCATGTTAGTTGCAAAAAATCCTTTCTCTTTTCTGTGGGAAACCTATGCTTCCGAAGGTTCCACAAGAGAATTAATCGAGCTAATTAAGATCGAGCAAAGTCGCTATGAGGGAAGAGGACTAAATCCTGTCTTGCAGAACTACTGGATTATGCTCCATCCTCCGATGCTCTTTAGTGGATTTGCAATGATAAGTGTTCCATATGCCTTTGCGATGGCGGGACTTTTGCGCCGCGAATACCATGATTGGGTCAGACTCACACAGCCATGGATCATAGCTGCATCACTAACTTTAGGAATTGGAATTACCCTTGGAGGTTTTTGGGCATATGAAACATTAGGATGGGGAGGCTTTTGGGCGTGGGACCCTGTCGAAAACTCATCGTTGGTGCCTTGGTTATTAACGGTCTCTCTGTTTCACACAACTCTCATTCAGCGTCGCACAAAAGGACTCGTACGAACAAATTTTGTGCTCGTAGTTGCAGCTTTTTCTGCTGTTTTATACTCAACCTTTTTAACTCGCAGTGGCGTCCTCGGCGATACATCAGTCCATTCCTTTGTTGAACCTGGATTTTTCGTGTATGTCTTATTGCTTATCTTTCTTCTTGGTTTCACGGGGTTAGGTGTAGGCTTGTTACTCGCTCGCTTTCGGGATATCTCATCTGTAAGTCGCCGCATTGGTGTATTTGAGCCAACTTCCAGAGAGTTCCAATTAGCAGTCGGTGCTGGACTTCTTATCGCAAGTGCAGTCATTGTACTTCTAGGCACAAGCTATCCAATCGCTGCCGAATTAATCGGCAAACCTAAGGTAGCGATTGAGCCTGAGTTTTATAACAAAACTCATTTTCCCCTTATCGCACTAATCCTATTGGCAAATGGATTATCCCTTATTGCCAATTGGTCAACTACCCCACTTTTTCCAGCCATTCGGAGCATCATTCCGTGGATCGGAATTTCAGTTTTGGCAGGTGGTGCTGCATTTATAAGTGGGATAGTTCCTTCGTTAGCCGCTGCAGCTGTTTTTGCATGCAGTGCCTTTGCTCTAAGTATCAACCTTCGGCATATCGTACGCCTTATAAGCGCAGCCAAGTATAGAGCATTAGGGGCGTTTATCTCCCATGCAGGGCTGGCTACTCTTACAGCGGGCGTTTTAGTACTCTCATTTACGAGCAAAAGTGCTCACTTGCAACTTGTCGAAAATGAGCCACAACGTGCACTTGGCTATACCTTTACCCTTTTAGGAAGAGAGCAAGTTGACTTACACTTGAGTGACAGGGAAAAGTTTCGATATCCCGTTTTAGTCGAAAGCAAAAGCACTCGTGCAATAGCGTATGCTATCGTGTACTTCAGTGATTTCAATCAACGTCAAGCACCATTTCTCGAGCCGGGAATTGTTCGCTTTGCGGGTGAAGACGTGTACATTTCTCCCAAGGCTATAGATGAAAAGCCTTCCTACCCAGTCATTACACTACGCAAATACATTCCCGCGCAATTACCAACTGATACGACGTGGAGAATCCAGCTTTTAGCATTCGACATGAGCAAAGCCGCAGCGAATCCCAACCGTAGTGAGCTTGAGCTTGGAGTAAGAGTACGTTTATCCTCTCGTAAAGGGGAGACGATAGATACGACACTTTACGCGATCTTCGATGGACAAACATTTTCTCCCAAAATGGTATCTATATCAAGCATAGATGCAGCACTCGCATTACTTCGTATTCAAAGGAATCAAACCGCACCTGACAGCTCTACCGCAACTATCGGGCTAATTAGCTCAAAATTGGACAATTCTAAACCGCGAAATGTCCTTGTCGTTGATGCCTCTATCAAGCCAATGATTAACCTTGTATGGATCGGTTTCTTGACTATGCTGGGAGGAATGTTTATTAGCACTGTGCGCTCTTTCCGTTCTTCAATTTCCGCACCAAGGACGATGGCTACAACAAAAGATGTTTCTCATCAATCCACTATGCACCATCATTTAACTACCCCGGAGACTGAAAAGCAGGCCTAAGCCCCTTATGGTTGTAGAACAGATAGTTCTAAGCAACTTTCGTTGTTACCAGCAGTACGCGATTAATTTTGATGGGAGATCAGCGGTCATTACAGGTCCTAATGGGGCAGGAAAAACAAGCATTCTCGAAGCACTACATATTCTTGCCATAACCAAATCTTTTTTACCTGTCGATGACAGTGAACTTATACGACACTCATCCTCGACATACCGTATTGAAAGCACAGTTTTACATGATGGGGGATCAACAATTAAAATCGCAATCGAATACACAAAAGGAATTGGCAAGTCTGTTTATACATCAATAACCGACTCTTGCAGCGCCCAAGAGCTTATTGGCTTAGTTCCGTGTGTAGTGTTAGCAAGCCTTCACAAAGAGCTGTTTTATGGAGAGCCTGCAGTTCGTCGCGCATTTGTAGACCGTATACTATCACAGTACTCACTTTCATATAAGAGTGCCTTGTGGCGGTATCGCATTGCATTAAAGCAAAGAAATCGCCTTTTACAGGAAGGAGGGTCCGCAACAAATGCAGAGCTTGATGCGTGGACAGTTGAGCTGGTCAAAACTTCTGTTGAGCTACTTTGGCAACGGAAACATTTCGTAGAGCTGTTCAATCAAGAGTTGTCGCTTATTGCCGCTTCAATAGCTCCTCCATCGGTAGAACCAATGCTCCAATACACAATACCCTGGCTACCCTCTGAGTGCCAACCCAACACCTGGGGTAGTTTCAAGGACAATCTCTTTACCATTATTGCTAACCATAGCACAGCAATGCTTGCTACAGATAGCATGCGCCAATCCACACAATGGGGACCACAACGGGATATTTTTACATTTGCCACTGAAACGCATCCATTATATACTGTGCTCTCCCAGGGTCAGCTCAAGATTATGCTCTTTGCAATTAAAATTACCGAGGCTACAATCCTTCACCAGCAGACAGGTAGAGCACCAATACTACTACTTGATGATGTATTTTCCGATTTAGACAAGCAGAATACAGCATCCATCCAAGAAAGCGTAGCAAAATATAGCGCAAAGTGGCAATTTTTTATAACTGCTCCATCATCAATTGAGATACTTGATCCTATGAGCACTTTTATGCACATTCAGCTATAGGACAAATGGACGGCTTTAAGCCATTAGGGCACTACCTACAGAAACTCCTCGACGAGCGTGGTCTTCGGGAAAAGATAGAAGATGCTCGTGTTCCTGAATATTTACGACAAGTAGTAGGTGAGGCTATTTGGCAACGGATAGAGTCTGTAAGCTTTTCCAACGGAGAATTAATAATTCGAACAATGTATCCTGTCTGGCGCATCGAATTACGCCTTCGAGCAGAAATACTCCGAGCACGTGTAAACGAAATAATAGGGAGAGAACACGTCCACCGTATCATGGTACTTTAAGTCCGCGTTTCCCCTTGAATTTCAAGCAGTTTGGTGATTAGCCCCTTTTGCTCCTTCGTATTTTTGCAAGGTTATAACGTTTAAGCACGCTCTCCATCTATGACAACAAAAACTGTTTCTACCCCTTCTCATCAATATACCGAAGAGAGTATTGTAGCCCTTGAGGGGCTCGAGCCAGTACGTAAGCGACCGGCAATGTACATAGGGGATACAGGCGAACGAGGGTTACACCACCTTGTCTTCGAGGTAGTGGATAACTCGATAGATGAAGCACTTGCAGGTTTCTGCAAGCATATCATTGTTACCATTCACAATGACGGCTCGGTATCTGTCAAAGATGATGGTCGAGGTATCCCAACCGGTATTCATCCTGAAAAGAAAATCTCGACACTTGAAGTTGTTATGTGCACTCTTCATGCTGGGGCAAAATTTGATAAGAACACTTACAAAGTATCAGGTGGGCTTCACGGGGTCGGCGTATCCTGCGTCAATGCACTTTCGACATGGCTTGTTGCGACCGTCGAAAGAGATGGTAAAATATTTCGGCAACGCTACGAGCGAGGGAAACCCGTCACACCTGTCGAAGTTATCGGCAAAACAAAGCATACAGGAACAACTGTTCACTTTTTACCGGATCCTACAATTTTTTCCACCACAACGTTTAAGTATGACCGCATCGCTGAGCGACTTCGCGAGCTGGCTTTTCTCAACCCTGACCTCACTTTAGAACTACATGATGAGCGGGATAACCAGCATGAAGTGTTTGCTTACCGGGGTGGATTAGTTGATTTTGTTCGTTACATAGACAGTACACAAACAGCAATCATCAAGCCGATTTCCATTTCCGGTAGTGGTGGTGAAGCCGGAAGAGAAGTGCTCGTGGATATCTGTTTTGAGTACAATAATGAATACACCGAACGGCTTTTTTCGTATGTCAATAACATCAACACTACCGAGCACGGCACGCATGTTAGTGGATTTCGTTTTGCCTTAACGCGAACAATCAATGCTTATGCTGAAGCAAACAACTTGGCAAAGGTCCAATTTGCCGGCGAAGATTTTCGAGAAGGACTCACTGCCGTTATCAGTGTGAAAGTTCCTGAACCACAGTTTGAAGGGCAAACGAAAACTCGCCTTGGCAATAGTGAGGTTGAAGGAATTGTTCGCTCTATCGTAAGTGAGCAGCTTTCACGCTACCTAGATGCCAATCCATCAGTGGCACGTCGAATTATCGAAAAGATTACCCTTGCTGCCGAGGCTCGAATCAATGCTCGGAAAGCACGTGAGTTGACACGGCGAAAGAATGCTTTAGACTCTCTCTCACTCCCTGGCAAATTAGCTGATTGTAGCTCTACCTCTCCCGAGGATAGCGAGCTATTCATTGTGGAGGGGGACTCGGCCGGTGGGTCCGCAAAGCAGGGTAGAGATCGGCGGTTCCAGGCAATTTTGCCGATAAAAGGAAAACCAATCAACGTCCATAAAAATCGCCTTGTCAAGATACTGGAAAACGATGAAATCAAGGCCATCTTAACAGCTATCGGTGGAGGGTTTGGTGAAGAGTTCGATCTTAGTAAAGTACGTTACGGAAAAATTATCCTAATGGCGGATGCAGACGTTGACGGTTCCCACATCCGCACACTGCTTCTCACTCTCTTTTTCAACTTTATGCCAGAGCTCATTACCGCTGGCAGACTATACATAGCACAGCCCCCCTTATACAAGATCAAGAAAGGTAAGCAGGAATACTACGCTTATAACGACCACGAACGAGATGAAATTATTGCCCGCATTCGCAAAGAGAAATCTGAGCGCAGTAAATCAAAAACTGCGAATGAAACAGAGTCCCCTCATGAGGAAGAGGTAACGATGACCCCCGATGGAATTGTCATTCAGCGGTTCAAAGGATTAGGGGAAATGAATCCAGAACAATTGTGGTCAACCACAATGAATCCTGAAACACGAGTTCTTCAGCAAGTCACAATTGAAAGTGCAGCTGCTGCCGCCCACCTAATTGATACACTGATGGGTAATGATGTCCCACCTCGGAGGGAGTTTATCGAACGTAACGCGCTGTCCGTACGAAACCTTGACATTTAGCAATTAGGCGAACTTAGGCACTTTCAACATCAGCTTAAAGTAGTCCAAGTTCGCTCAGTCGCATATCCAGCTCCGCATCACTCTCTACAAGCACCTGCCGAGCTTTACTCCCATCAAAAGGGCCAACAATGCCAGCAGCTTCGAGCTGATCAATAATACGTGCTGCTCGTGAGTAACCAATTCGGAGACGACGCTGAAGCAAAGAAGTTGACCCCTGCTGGGCATGAACAATCACTCGAGCTGCTTCTACGAAGAGAGGGTCAAAATCGCTATCCGCACGGGTGTTGTATTCCGTACTGTTTGCCACAGACGGCAGCAAATATGGGGTTGAATAGCCGCGTTGCTTCCCAATAAATTCGGTAATTGCCTCGACCTCTTCGGTTGTAATAAAAGCATTTTGCAGGCGGATTGGGCGAGCACCACCAGGCGTAAACAACATATCACCATTACCAAGAAGCTGTTCAGCACCTACGGTGTCAATAATAGTACGTGAATCGACTTTTGATGCTACTTGATATGCAAGACGAGCAGGGAAATTTGCCTTAATAAGACCAGTAATGACATCGACCGAAGGGCGTTGCGTCGCCACAACCAAGTGAATCCCCACCGCTCGTGCTAACTGCGCCAACCGAATAATGGAGTCTTCCACCTCAGACCGCGCAGTCATCATCAAATCCGCAAGCTCATCGATAACAACAACGATGTATGGCATAGGGGACAATTGCTGTCCGTCACAAGAACGGAGTGTTCCCTCAGCAAGTTTGCGGTTGTAGTCACTAATTTTTCTTTGCCCCACCTTTGCGAGAAGATCGTAGCGCTGCTCCATCTCTGCAACTAACGCCTTCAGCACAATAACAGCATTGGCGGGAGAAGTGATAACTACTTCATCAACATCTGGAGACGTTGCAATGTAGTGGTGCTTAAGCCGTGTGTAAAAAGTTAGCTCAACTTTCTTTGGGTCAATAATAACAAATTTCAGATCGCGGGGATGAAGTCTCCAGATAAGAGACATAATGATAGTGTTGATGCCGACCGATTTCCCGGATCCCGTTGCACCTGCAATCAGAAGATGGGGCAGTTCGGCAAGGTCTGTACAATACACTTCACCAGTGATGGTCTTCCCAAGGCCGATCGGCAATGCAGCGCGATATTCTTGAAAACTACGCGACGCAACAATGCTTCGGAAACGAACAATAGTTGGTTTATGATTGGGAATTTCCACACCTACGGTCCCTTTTCCAGGAATTGGGGCAATGATACGTATCCCCCGCGCTTTCAAAGCTAACGCTATGTCATCGGCAAGAGCTTCGATCTGGCTGATTTTGACGCCAGCTGCGGGCACAAACTCATACTGAGTAATGACAGGTCCAGGTATTACTGTAACGTTTTCTATCTTAATCTTGAACGTTTCCAGTTTCTCCTGGAGAATGCGTGCATTCTCTTTAAGCTCCTGTTCGTTGATATGATGCTCTTCTTTCCCCTGGACAAGTAAATCCAGCGGGGGAGGAGTGAATAAAATAGACTCATCGCGAAGAGATCGCTCATGCACGATGTTCTCGTCTTGATCAGTGTGTGATGAGGACTGTACGACTGTAAGATGCGGCCCTTGACTTTGTGGTTGAATACCACTCTGCTGTTGGCTGCTACCCCCTGTAGAGCGCTCTGTACGAAGCTTAGAAGGGGATGTTTCCTCCTGTGTAACAATTCGGGGTTCAGTATTGAGGCGCTCTGTCCTCTCGATAGCATGTATGGTTCTTCGGATAAGAGGAAATGGATTGTCACTCTCTGGGTTGTTGCCCAATGGCTCGTCATCTAATGGCTTTCGAATAGTTGGTTGTTTTTTCTGTTCCCGCGCGCGCCCAACGCTGGCAATAGCCCTCTGAAGTCTCTCCCGACAGGTATTAACTATGCCTACTACACTCACCCCTGTTGCAAACACTACTCCAAAAAATAGGCTCACAAAGGAAAGAATGAGGCTCCCAAGCGCTCCTATCATTGCAGAAGCTACCGAGGCAAGAAATTCTCCCACTAATCCGCTCCATTCGAGCGGAATACTGCTCCAAAGAACACGGACACTGCCAAACCACCAGCTACACGCAACAATACATGCAAGGATCAATGCGCTTCGATGCCAGGTTTGCTGTTGAATCTTCCCCATTCGGAATAAATCACGTGCCCACCACACAAGAAGGAGAAGTAACAGAAACGATGCATAGCCGAACGCATCGTGAAGAAGAAGATCTGCTACCTTCGCGCCAACAAGTCCAAGCCAATTATGGGTGGTATCGAACTTAGCTCGGATTTCATCATCATTACGGAGAAGGCGAATAAAATCGCGCATAGACACATCGGTATTCGCCTCATCCGCCGGTGTATATGAAATCAATGCTAAGCCAACCAGTACTGCAAGCAATACGAGAAGGATGGCCAGTATTGCTGCATTCCTTGCGCTTGGCTCTTCTTGCGGAGAGGAAGCACTTCTTCGCCGGCGACGCCGTGTCGCTATAGCACGCTCAATCGTCGCATCATCGAAGTGGCCATTCACAGTATGGCGGGTTAGATGGTCGGACTTCTATCCTGCAACTGTGCTGCAGCAGTTGCACATCACGAAAATACAGTGCAAAAATCATTTATTGCATTATCCATGTACTCTGCCGCAAATTTGCCAGCGGTAGTTGAACATCCGTAGTGCTTGTCTTGCCAATTCTTCAGTTTATTGCCGGTCCATGTGTAGTGGAAAGTGAGGCTATTACCTATACCGTCGCTGAGCGGCTGGCTCTGATACGGGAACGAATGGGAATTAGTCTGCTTTTCAAGTCTTCCTACCGAAAAGCGAACCGCACAAGTATTCGCTCCTTTACTGGACTGCCCATGGATGTTGCTTTGCGCATCCTGGCGGGGGTACGAGAGCGCTTTAATCTTCCCGTGCTTACGGACGTCCATGAAAGCTGGGAAGTACCACTCGTCGCTGCCGTTGTTGATGCAATACAAATACCTGCGTTTTTATGCCGTCAGACAGATTTACTATTGGCAGCAGGCAAATCGGGGAAGACTGTCAACATCAAAAAAGGGCAATTTGCCGCCCCCGAGGACATGATTAAGGCGGTCGAAAAAGTCCGCTCCACAGGAAATAACCATGTCCTTGTTACTGAACGAGGAACAACCTTTGGCTACCATGACTTGGTTGTGGACATGCGTTCTCTCATTAGAATGAGGGCAACAGGTGCACGTGTCTTCTACGATGCAACGCATTCTCTTCAGCAACCAAGTATAGGTGAGACGTCCGGAGGGCTGCGTTCCATGATTCCTCCTCTTGCGCGTGCAGCAGTTGCGATTGGAGTTGATGGTATCTTCTTTGAGACGCATCCACAGCCGGAAAAAGCTCTAAGCGACGCTGCAACACAAATTCCCCTTGATTATGCGGAACGATTTATCGAGCAATTATTGGAGATTGATGAATTGGTCCGTTCAAAAGGGTGGTACAATGAGGAAATTTCATAAGGGAAAGTTGCTGATGCGGTTAGTATTCCTGTTCCCCTTGATACCATGGTGGTTGCTACTTTGTGTTCTTTGTGGATTTAGCTCTGCTTTCCTTAGCTGTTCAGAAGAAGTTCGGCCGGGTACTGATCCAATCCCCTATGAGCTACAGCCAACAAACACGCTCTTTAACGCTGAGATCCACCTCCTGGATTCTACCATCACAAAAGCACGTGTTGTGGCGGGAAGAATTCGCTGGTTCCCATCGCTTCAGCAGACATTCCTTGATCGGAATGTGCATGTGGATTTTTTTAGCATCTCTGGGCGCCGAGCAGCGCAGCTGTGGTGCGATAGTGCTAAAATCGACAATGCCACAAACAATATGTGGGCATTTGGGAATGTACGTGTGCTCTCCGACAGCACAGGGACAATGCTTGAAACGTCATCGCTCCACTGGAACAATGCTCGGAGACGCCTTTCAACAAATGCATTTGTTCGCATCGAACGCCCCGGTGAAGTTGTCGAGGGAGGATATGGATTTGAGTCTGACGAGTATCTTAAGCATTACACGATTTTCCACGTCCGTGGTAACATTATCCCATGAAAAAACCGCTTGTCATTGCTAATTGGAAAATGAACACAACCGTCGCCGAAGCAAGACAATTAGCGAAACAGATTCGCATGCAACTGGCGTCAGAGGTAGAGCTGCTATCTGCTTGCTCAATAGTGTTGTGTCCACCATCAGTCAACTTACACGCCGTCTTCGAGGAAATCCAAGGGAGCCCTTTGCTGCTGGGGGGGCAAAACTGCTGGACTGAACCATATGGCGCTTATACAGGAGAGGTGAGCGCATCAATGCTTCGCGCTATAGGATGCTCGTATGTATTGGTAGGACACAGCGAGCGGCGAAGCATTTTTCACGAAGATGATGAAATGATTCTCCGAAAAATGGAGCGCGTCTGGGAGGAAGGATTAATCCCAGTTCTCTGCATTGGTGAGACACTCCACCAGCGACAAACACATCAAACATGGAATGTGCTCAAGCGGCAACTCGATATGACTCTCAGTCATCAATATCGCAGCCGTGTATGGGTATGTGCCTATGAACCCGTCTGGGCAATCGGAACGGGCATAGCTGCCGAGCCAGAGCAGATCGAACAAGCGCATGCATATCTTCGCTCACTTTTGGATGGTCACAACTGCCGTCACGTACCGATTCTCTACGGTGGTAGCGTCTCGCCTGAAAATGCTAGTGTGATATTTCGGATACCATACGTTGACGGTGTCTTAGTGGGAGGAGCATCACTTAGTGCTAATTCCTTTGTTGCCATTGCTCGAGAAAGTGCGTATGCAGCAACGACCGGTCGTTAGCATTTTTACTATCGCCAACATTATCACAGCGCTCCGTATTCTGGTTGCACCTGTCTTTTTCTTCCTTCTTGTCCAAGATGCGTTTTGGGGATATGCATGGGCGTTGATACTCTTCATTGGCGCAGCACTGACCGATTTCGTTGATGGCATCTTGGCACGATACTTCGGAGAAATCTCCGAATTCGGCATATTTCTTGACCCACTTGCCGATAAGATTCTTGTTCTCTCTGCTTTATTCGGGTTTACGTGGCTCGATGTGCTCCCGCTATGGATGGTAAGCGTTGTTGCCGTCCGAGATGTAATCGCTACCATCATTCGCGTTTGGTCTTGGTCGGAAGGGAAGAGTTTCTCTCCCTCTCCACTGGCAAAATGGAAAACTTTCACCCAGATGGGATTTGTTAGTGCAGTTCTTGTCCTTCTGGCTGCTGAGGCATCACCAGTTCGGGGAATATCCCACTGGGCAGCTGGTGTAGTGTCTTCCGGGGTTATTGAAGGAGCTATGTCTATCGTTGTGCTTCTAACGATTGGTAGCCTGTTAGGCTACCTTCGCCGAATTCATTTTTAGTAATCGGCAACTGCCCAGCGATAGAGTGCTTGGGCAACTGCGTGGGCAAGGAGCGCATCAATTTCTCGCTCTTGCGCTTCCCCAAGAAGACGCTCTCGCAAGTTTAGCCGCAACAAATCCGATTCTCCGCGCTCAAATAGTCGTTGCTCTGCTTGGACCATTATCTCAGCAGCGATGCGTTCGGAGCGAGCGAGTATTACCTGTTCATATGTCGCATTAACCGTTGCTGCAGCTACCAGGACGTCAGTGTCAATTCGTCGTTCTTGAAGCTCGATGAGGGCACGGATTTGCTCTTGTTGAGCTCGGATACTTTGTTCTTGACCTATTGGTGCGCGGTAGAGGAGAGGAAGTTCAAATGTCAAACCTGCTTTCCAGTATCCACTCGGTTGACGTATTGCCATTGAATTCCAACCATTCGAGAAAAGACCTACCGTTGCATTCACAAGCGGCTTGTATGATTCGCCAACGAGACGGAGGTCATAAGAGACTTGCTCATATTCTGCGCGTAGCCGTTGCAATTCAGGGCGCTGCTTCCGCGCACGGACTCGATCGAAATCAATCTGTACAGCATCGAGAAATTGTTGGGGAGGGAATTGCTCAGGAATATAATTGCCAATTGCCAAGGGGGAAAGAAATTCACTGGTCCAGATATTCAGAGTAATTGCAAAGGATGCTCGTTCTACTTGATTGCGGGCACGTGCTAAGAGAGTTCGCCGCCGGAATACCTCTTGGAGGATTTCTATGGAGTCAATAGGGGCGCGTTCTCCTCGCTGGATTTCTGCTTTTATCCACTCGTAGCGAATACGCGCAACTTCATAAAGCTGGGCAGCAACGGTATAGCGTGCATGTGCTGCTGCCCAGTTGAAATAATCGCTTAGCGCAGAAAAGCTCAGTAGATTGCGCCGCTCGACGAATGCAGCATTTGCTGCGAACACACCTTGCTCTGCACGAGCAATTGCAGTTCGCACTGGATCTGTCTGCACATTTCGCAGCAAGGGAATGGAAACTCCAATATTCGGCTCGCCTTCTTGGGTGGTCAGTATATCACGGTCAAAAAAATCAGTAGCTCGGCGAAAGCCAAGCGTTATCCGTTGTCCCCAGTATAAGGGGATTGCGAGCGAAGCAGAAAATTCATTGTTCTTGTATTGGCCGTTATCATGCTTTGTCCCCAGCACACCATTGAGGCGTGGATCAAGTGCTCCCCATGCACTTAGCTCTGCTCCTTGCGCACGCTCTACCGTTGCTGCTGCAATTCGTAGCTCTGGGTGGTATCGCTGGACCATTGAGAGGTATCTATCCAGCCGTAATGTGTCTGGTGTACGTGTTGGTGGAAGAACCATGCTGCTATCTTTGCGCATAATCATGCGCAATGCATCTGTGAATTGCGCATATGCAACGCCTGTTGCCCAACTAAGAGCTACAAGCAGGTAGGAAAGTCGCATTGATTACTTCACCTCGTCGGTTTTATCGAATAAAGGTGCTTCCTCTTTACTTTCATCTCCACCTTTGAAGGGGGCACGCGATGACGGCTTGCGCCGAATTGGTGGCGGTTCTTTGAGAGATGGTGGGAATCCGTTGAGCTGCCGCCAAATTTCATATGCCAGTGGCACAGTGTTCAGGAGCATCCATCCCCGGGCTTTTGTACCAGGACGGAGCACTGCAGGATTGGGCCATGGTTCATCTGCAGTATCCGGCTTAACAATGGCACGAAACATTCCACTGCCGCGATCATCATCAACTGCATCAACCACAGAAACGACCCCGCCAAATGTACCAACATTTACTTGGGGGAAGCCGGAGATTTGCAGCGCAGGGAAACCATCAAACTGGATGCGGACTTTCTGTCCTGGATATACCAAGGGGGCATCGTTTCCCTTGATAAGTAACTCTACTGCCAGCGAACCAACCTCGGGCATAACGATAGCAAGTGGTTCACCTTGCTTGACTGTTTCTCCTGGACCGAGAGAATAAAGACGCACGACTATGCCTTCGATCGGTGAACGAACAACCGCATATGACCGCCGCGCTTCAATATTGGACTTTTCAATTTGCGCCTTCGCAATTGCAGCTTCCACTGAGGAAAGGGATTCTTGAGCTTTGTTGAGATCACTCCGTGTTTTTTCTACCTTGGCGTTCCACTCATTCCGCTTGAGTTGTAGCTCCTGTTGGGCTTGTTCGAGCTGACTTTCCGCTGCTCGAAGCTCCGCTTGGGCGCGATTGTACCGCGCTTGTGCCTGCTGGAGGGCAAGCCGCGCAGACTCAAATTCACGCAATGAACGGAGACCCTGATCATAGAGCGCCTTGCGATCACGATAGCGTTGCTCAGCAATTTGAAGCTCAAGAGTCTCCTGTTCGAAAAGTGCACGGGCGGCGGTTAAGCGTTGTTGCGACTGAATGATATACTGTTCCGCAGCATTAATTGCGGATTGACGGGCTTGCATTTCTGCATCAAGCTGTGCAGAAATTGCTGAAATTTGTTGCCGAAGCTGTACAGCTCGGTCTTGGAGCCATTGGACGTGTGCCTCCGCACGCTGCACAATGTTAGGATCGAGAAACTTAGGATCTATATCCTGTAGAACAGCGATAGTATCGCCAGCTGCTACATGCATTCCCTCGGTTACATACCATCGAACCAATCGCCCGGTAATCTGCGCGTTGATATACTGAGGACGTTCCACTGGATTTAACGCAGTGACTCGACCATCTGCAATCACAGTCTGTACCCACGGTGTTGCAAAAGAAACCAGCAGCACCAACAGAAGCACAACAAGAACTACCCGTAAGTAGCGCCGTATCAGGGGGGGAGCCTCGATATCCTCGAGCACGCTGACATAAATACTCGAGAGCACCTTTTCCCGACGGCGCTTACGGCGATTCTTGACAGCTACTTGTTTTTCCAGTACTTCCTGCATGAGTAGAGCTACTGCTGTTTGATAAGACTGTTTAGCGTCGGGAACAATTGCTGTAGCATGCTTCCATCATGCCGCGCTACTCGTGCAACAGGACCGTGTTCGATAATGTATCCATCGTGTAAGACAGCAACTGTTTCCGATTCGATGACGACTTCTGGGTCATGGGATATGGTAACGACAGTCCAGGGGTTACTTTTATCGTAAAGACGTTTGACGATGGTAAGCTTGACGTTATCCTCAATGCCGTTGAACCCTTCATCAATGATGAGAAGCCGCGGGCGATGAACGATAGCACGAGCAATCATGATGCGTCGTATCTGACCAGTCGAGAGATTACCTCCCCGCGGACCGACTGGAGTAAGAACACCTTGCTCGGTTTTATTAAGCCATCGATCCAGCATCGTCAATTCCAGTGCCCAACGAACATCTTCTTGCGATATCCACGAGCGTCCCCAGATAATGTTATCGAGAATTGTCCCATTGATAATCTCGTCACTTGTTTTGATATAGCCAATGTAGTTACGGAAACTCGTGCGATCGAGCAGTCGGGTATCGTAATCATTAATCAAAATCGATCCCTTCTGTGGTTGCAACAGGCCAAGCATCAAATGTCCCAGTGTAGATTTCCCACAGCCACTGGTCCCGACTATGCACAACCGTTCTCCGGGATTAACCGTCAAGTTAATAGAGCGGAGAAGAGGAACATCCGAGCGGTAAGAAAACGCTACATCAACAAATTCTACTTTCAGCCCTGCTGTTGTGCCATTAAGCTCGAAGGGCATTGCACCGTTGTGTTCGTGACGAAGACTGGTCAATTGCTCCAACTTGGACAGTGAAGTGAGAAGTGTGAAAAAAGAAGGTATCTGCTTGATGATGTTCTCAATGCTACTGAGAAAAAGGAGAATAATAATCTCGCTGGCAACAAGCTGGCCTAACGAAATTTGTCTATCTATTACAAGGAAGCCACCTACTAACAGGACAGTAACAATCATCACTATCCGCAAAGCCGTCGCGACGATTTGCTGGCGGACTATAATTCGGAAGTGGGCTTTGCGATTTTGGAGCCATCGCTGCAAAGGGCTTTCAAAGCGTTCAATAACATGCTGTACGGTAGAGAATACCTTGTAACTTACAATATTTACCCCTACCTCGTCAAGGGCATCTGCTAAGGCATACTTTGCATCAGATTCGGCAATATTTGTTACTACTCCTCCGTAGCCGGCAACAACGATGAGCGTAATAGTAAGCGTTACAAGCAGAGTTGTCAGTCCCCAAAGAAGCGAACTAAATATCGCCATAAAAACAAGACCGACAAGGATCGAAAGAGCAGCAGTAATAGCATCAAGAGTCAGCTTAGTGAACACTTTCTGAACATTGACAACATCGAAGAAGCGATTAAGGAGAGACAAAACATTCGTGTGTTCAAATTCGCGCAGGTCAGTTTCCCACAAAGTCGAGGCAGCCTGACAAGTTGTGCGAACAAAAATGCGACGCTCAATAAGTTCAGCAACGTAAAGTTGTACAATACCGAAAAGCCCACTAACGGCAAGAAGGACGGTCAACCCTACTGCGACAACAATAAGAGGAAGAGTTACTGTCCCCGCTGCGATTGTTGTTACCAACAAATCCACTGCCAGCGGCACGGAGAGGGAAAAAATGCTCACCAGAATTCCATACCCGATAAGCAAAGAGATATCCCGGCTTTCTAATTCGACCAGGTCAAACAGTAGTCGTGTCGGTGAAGTTTTTTTGGCCATGGGCTGTATGGTTATTCTTCTCTGTGCCGGAATACGCTAACCTGTGACGAACGGGGGCGTAGGGCTATTTTTCAGCGAAGAGTGACACGAATCGAACGATTCAAGAATCTTCCTTCAGGGGTATCGTCTCGAAAGCGCCGCTCTATCCCACGAGCAACGATAGTGATGTTTTTTGAGCCTGCTTGGCTCCGAAGGAATTCCTCAGTGGCTCGAGCTCGTTCCTCTGCCAGCTTACGATTGCGAGCAACGTCTCCAAGTATATCAGCACTTCCACCAATTTCAATTGTTGTCCCTGGAGATATGCGTTCAATCAGCTGCTGAAGAAGCTCCCGATTTTCCATTGATAACTGGCTACTATTGTAGTCGAATCGCAAGATCGCTTCGAAACGATTGGTAGCAAGTTCAACTCGACGGCGGGGAAGCTGATCCAATGCCACAACCAATGAGTCACGGCTACGGATTCCTGTTCCCGCTACTTCCGCTTCCCCAACTAATGGGAAGGAAGAAACTCGACGCTCAGGGTCAAGTCGCACCAATACAGAAGCAGCATACTCCCCTGGACCATTGACCGTCTGCACGTCGCTGCCAGTAATGCGCACGGGAATCTCAACATCGTCTATTGCCGTTCCTTCGATACGGTAGTAGACTACACCAGCAAGATTGGCAAATGTTTGCTTGGAAACATATTCAAGGATTGGTGCTCCCGCAATTGTAATATCAACTCGCTGGTTTTCTGCACGTCCCTCCGGATAATCCATGTTCGATGGAATGCGGGGAAGGCGGGTCGATCGTATGCGAATTCTGGATGGATCCACTCCGAGATTTTGCAGTGCATACGCTACTGCTTCTGCACGACGGCGAGCTAAGAGGGTATCATTCCCTTCGTATTCGCCTGCACAAGCTCCCTCCAGGACAACGCTTGCTTGAGGACTTCGACGCAAAATACTGGCAACAACAAGCAAGATGTTTCGATGGGCAAGCACGGGGTCGTCTGTTGATATCGTATCGGTAGGATTTTTCGCATAACGAGAGGGAATTTCTGCTGAATTCTGATCAAAGAAAACTGCGTTCACAAGCGGAGTTGTGGCGACAAGTTCAGTTCCCTCATCGATACGCCCTTCAAAACGCAAAAGAGAAAGAGCCACTGTAGGTGAGGGAAGAGGGGAAAGCTCAGGGATTGGTGGCTTCAAAGTGTCTGGTGGTAGAACAGGGACTGGTTGTGACGGTATTGCTGGCTTTTCCTCTGATTTCTCAAGAGAGATACGGACACCAAGCTCCAGCCGCACCCCGCCAATTGTCCACGAGACCTTCTCGACAGGTGGAGTGAAGATATAATCATACCCAACACGCTGGAGAAGATGTATTCGTGAGCCAATGGGAAGAAGATGTTCAAGACCTACACTGGCACCAATAATGGGACGAGTCAATCCTTGAATTGTCTGAAATCCGCCTGTCCAGTTGATAGTTCTTTGCTGCGTACTAATAAAAACCGCATTTTCCGGCGAAAGGATACGCCGTTCTTGTTGCAGAGACCCATGAATAGGTATCCCAATCCGTATGCCACCATCCACCCGAAATGTGGACCGACCAAGAGAGAATGGAATCCACCAAATTGTTGGCGTAAACTCCAGGTATGCTAAGCGTACATCCAATGAATTCTCAGTAACAACATCGACGACATTCCCCGTTGTACTATCAAATGCTGGCTCGGAATCATCCTGCGTTAGGAGACGTCCACCTCGTGGAATATATGCTGCACTCAAGCCAATTGCAAGCTGAGGATGCAAGGGATATTCCAGCGAGAGTGCACCTGCAAGCCACGTACCATTTCCTTTGATGTACTGTCCGCAGTCTATTGTACCAGGCAGGGATGAAAACTGTGGATAATGCTGAAGATTTGTCCATATGCCGCGAATGCTTAGTCCCAGCAATTCACGCTCGAGAGGAAGAGGTTGTTGGGATTTACTCTGGAAAGGAAGCAATAGGCAGCCTATCCCGAACAAGAGAAAAATACGTTGCATCACAGTACACCGAATGGATGACGGTTGCAAATATCGTTGATGAATTTCACTGAAATATTTATCGAGCAAGCCAACCATGGTGTTTGTACCATTCTACGGTCATACTGATACCCTCTTCAAGGGAGATTTGCTGACGATACCCAAAATCGTCCCGCGCGCGAGCAGAAGAACAAACCCAGTAGCGCTGAATGATATCCCTGCCTTTATGGTAGTCTAGGACAGGGGCTTTCCCCTGAAGGTGCCCAATCCATCCGGATAACGCTGCCAGCGTAAGAACAAGAAAGTGGGGAACAACCACTGGTATAGCCTTGGATCCTATCACTGCAGCTGCCGTGAGACCAATCTGTTTCCATGTATAGAACTCATCACTGGAGATAAAATATGTTTTGCCGACAGCTGCTGGTGACTCGAGTGCATCTACGATCCCTCGCGCCAGATCGCGCACATGTATCAAGCTGACCCACTTAGGAGTCAGCCCAATGAGGGGAATAATTCCCCGACGAACTGCCTTGAAAAATGGTAATGTTGCCTCGTCCCGCTCTCCATAGACCGCTGGAGGACGGATAATTGTAATCGGTAAGCGTTCACTGTAGCTACGGACGGTATCTTCTGCTGCTTTCTTACTTATGCCATATGGTGTTATAGGATGAAGGGGGGATTCCTCCGTCAAAGGTGTATCGAGCGACGGAGCAGGGCCACAGACTGCCAAACTGCTGATATGGACAAATCGCACAAACGAGGATGGCGCAACGTGTGATGTTGCCTCCAGCATTCGGCGAGTGACCCCTTCGTTTCCCTCCATGAATTCTGCCATATTTCGAGCAGCAATTACCCCGGCAGTGTGAATGACCGCATCGACACCAGTGAGAGCATACTCTAACGACTGCTGTTCACTAAAGGAGCATACCACACGCTCATAAGGTTTTCCATCAATCCAGCGAGTAGAGCTTGATGCACGGAGAAGACAGCGAACACGGTGACCACGGCGGTAGAGCTCATCGGCTATGTGACTGCCGATAAAACCGCTTGCCCCTGTTAATGCAACAACCATTGAGGATAGTTATGAGTGCTTGAACAACTCTTTCATGGACTGCGAAACTATGGGGGAAGCATTGTATTGATGCGCAAGGGCAATGGTTGTCCTATATTGCGGCGTGTTCCATCTACTGGAGACGTCGCAAGATGATTACGAAAGCAGTTATTATGGCAGGTGGCTTTGGAACCCGTCTCCGCCCATTAACCATGGATCTGCCTAAACCTATGGTTCCCGTTGCAAATACACCGATGATGGAGCATATAGTCCGCCTGCTTAAAGCTCACGGCGTACGAGAGATTGTTGCAGTGCTGTATTTCTATCCAGAGGTGATAACATCATACTTTGGAGACGGGAGCAAATGGGGTGTACACATACAATATGTAACCGCTGATGCAGACTATGGTACAGCAGGCAGTGTTAAAAATGCTCAAGCTCTATTAGGAGAGGAAAGGACACTTGTTATCAGTGGCGATGTTCTTACCGACTTTGATTTATCTGCAGCTGCTTCTTTCCATCAGGAACGCAATGCGCAGGCAACACTCGTCTTGGCGCGTGCAGCAAATCCGCTGCCCTACGGAATTGTCATCACCGACGAGCATGGAAAGATAGAACGGTTTCTGGAAAAACCAAGTTGGGGTGAGGTATTCAGTGACACTATCAATACTGGTATTTATATCTTGGAGCCATCGGTACTGGAGCTTATCCCCTCGGGAAAGGAATATGACTTCAGTAAGGATCTTTTTCCCCTTATGCTCCAGCAAGGGCGTGCGCTGTACGGTTATACCGCAAGGGGGTACTGGCGAGACATTGGGAACCTTAGTGAGTACCAACAAGCACACTACGATGTTCTTGCGGGTAACGTGCGCATCGAAATTGACGGGGAAAGAAAAGGGAACCTCTGGATTGGCAACAATTGCAACATTGGGCAAGGAGTCCAATTCCGAGGAACTGTCATCATTGGCGATAACACAACAATTGCAGATAACGTGGTGATAGACAGCTGTATCATTGGCCGGCACTGTTCAATCGGATATGGTAGCCGTTTGGATCGAACTGTTCTTTGGGATAACGTGCACATTGGAGCATCTACAACTCTGGAAGCAGATGTCGTAGCCTCGGGCGTTGAAATTGGTAGTTATGTCTCCATACTGGAAAATGTGTTTATCGCTCATCGCTGCCGCATCGCGGATTATGCGACGGTAGGACCAAACATTAAACTATGGCCTGATAAGTACGTCGAGCCACACGCAATTGTCCAGCGCTCAATGATCCAAGAGGAAAAATGGTCACGAGAGCTATTTACAGATGCGCGAATTACAGGGAGTTCCAATGTAGAAATGAATCCAGAATTTGCTGCACGTTTAGGGACAGCGATTGGGACTGCACTACCTGTTGGTGCTACTGTGATTGCATCACGGGATGCAGATCCAACTTCGCGAATGATTAAACGTGCGTTAGTTGCAGGACTATTGTCAGCAGGGGTATCAGTGGAAGACCTGCAAATGACGCCAATTCCACAGACGCGAATTGCAACACGTAGCCGGCAAGTTGCTGCTGGATTCCACGTGCGTCGTTCGTTCCGCGATCCATCAATGACGGACGTCGTCCTTATTGGTAGTGACGGAAGGGATCTATCCGGAGAGTTAGCAAAAAAAATCGAGCGGTACTTTTTGGGGGAAGATATCCGCCGGGTTCCTTATGCCCGTGTTGGACAACTCCGCTATCCGGAGCGACAGCAAGAGACCTATGTGGCTGACTACTTACGTGCACTCGACATTTCACTCATTGCGAGCCGTCGCTTCCGCATCCTGATAGACTACAGCTTCGGGATGGCTATCACGATCTTCCCAAGCATTCTTGGGAGTCTTGGCGCAACTGCTCTTGCACTCAACAGCTACATTGATCCCTATCGTGCCTCTGTAACAGCAGTAGATGAGGAAAATCGCCGAGAAATTTCAAATATCATGCGCTCACTTGGTTATGAAATCGGATTCAAGATCGATCCAGGTGCAGAGCGTATAGCACTAATTGATGATCGCGGGTACTGGTTTTCCTCGATGCGGCTGCTAACAATCGTAACAAAGCTTTTTCTTGAGAGTAATCGCAACCAACCACCGTATGCAATCGCTGTTCCTGTTGAAGCTACCAGCGAAGTCGATATGATTGCTCAAGAGTATGGGGTAGAAGTCATTCGCACAAAGAACTCCCATTCTGCCATGATGGAGGCAACACGCAATCCGCATGTCCGCTTTGTTGGGGGTACTCGGGGGGGCTTCATTTTCTCCGACTACAGTGTCGCTACCGATGGTTTATTTACTGTAGGGAAAATTCTCGAAATGTTAGCCCGAACTCGGTATCACTTATCCGAACTCGATAGTATTCTCCCCAAACGGCATCAGGCACGACGAGAAGTGCATTGTCCTTGGCATAAGAAGGGAACAGTGATGCGATTGGCTATGGAGTGGAGTAATCAATTCCCTCGCCAATTAATCGATGGAGTTAAGGTATTTTTCCCTAGTGGGGAATCGGTATTGATAGTACCGCAATCTGGGCAAAGCTGGTTCAATATTGTTGCCGAAGCAGACACTCCTGAAACTGCCGATCGCCTTGCTACCGAGGTATTTGCGCTAATTGAAAAGTGGAAGACTTCTGCCTGATATGTCTCTAATTTTGCGAAATCTTGCGCTTTTGTCTTAGAACTATTCCTGCTTGCCAACCAAGTGCCAAGTTCGATTGCATGAATCTAAGTGATGTACTTTCTCCGGAGAAGATTCGTTTGCGTGTTGCAGTGCCAGATAAGCCGGCACTTCTTGACTATTTAGTTGATATCGTTGACCACAGTGGGGATCTTTTTGACCGAGATGCTGTCCGTCGTGCTGTCCGCGAACGAGAGGAACGTTTATCGACCGGGATCGGCCACGGCATAGCACTACCGCACGCCAAAACGGATGCAGTACGCACTACCACTGCTGCTGTTGTTACATGTGCTCAGCCGATCGACTACGATGCATTAGATGGGAAACCTGTGGATATTGCGATCTTGATTTTAGGACGTACTGCTGATGTCCGATCTCATCTGCAGCTTTTAGGCAAGCTCTCCCGCCTTATCAGCACAGATTCTCAACGCGAAGCATTCCGCCAGGCATTGCTCGACGCAAGCTCGCCAGAACAAGTGTATGCCTTCTTCTGTCAATTGAACGAAAATTTCTATGGGACGCAGTAATCAGTACCAGACTGTCAGAGGAACACGGGATATCTTGCCTGAGGAAATACACTATTGGCACCGTATAGAGACCACCGTCGCTGAGTGGATGCGGCGATATCAATACCAGGAAATACGCACCCCCATCATCGAAGTGGCTGATCTGTTCTATCATGGGGTGGGGCAGGAAACCGACGCTATAGGCAAAGAGATGTATGTCTTTCCTGACCGCAGTGGGGAAATGCTTGCGCTGCGACCAGAATTAACCGCGCCCATAGCTCGAGCAGTACACCAGCACAGCTTAGCTGCTCATCGTTCACTTCTTCGGCTGTGGTATTATGGACCATGCTTCCGTTACGAACGACCGCAAAAAGGAAGGCAACGCCAATTTCATCAAGTTGGTGCTGAATGTATTGGCTCGTCTTCACCAGATGCTGATGTCGAAGTCATTGCTCTCGCATGGGATATCCTACGGGAACTCTGCGATACAACTACGCTTACAGTATCGGTCAATTCCCTCGGTACCAGAGAAGAGCAAGCCCGATACCGTTCTCAATTGGTTGAATATTTTTCGCAGTACCGAAACGATTTAAGCCCAATCTCGCAGCAACGCTTAACGACCAATCCACTCCGAATTTTAGACTCAAAAGATCCAACTGATCGTGCTATCATCTGCTCTGCACCCCATATAATCCCACTGCTGAGCGTACAAAGTAGAGCTCACTTCGACACCGTGCTGACATTACTCGATAGCCTTGGCATACCTGTAACAATCGATCCGCACCTGGTACGTGGGCTTGATTACTACACACACACCGTATTCGAATTTCGTTCAAATCTTCTAGGAGCACAGGATGCAGTCGGAGGAGGAGGACGATACGATAACCTAGTTGAAGCATTAGGCGGCCCGCCGCTACCAGGTGTTGGCTTTGGTATTGGTGTTGAGCGTCTGTTGCTTGCAATGGATATACCCCCTGTCACCGAACAAAGTTGGCAGCCTGCTGTTTTTATCGCCGCCCCCGAGAACATGCGTGTATTTATGCACCACATCTCATCCGTATTACGCAGAGCAGGAATAGCCACCGCCGTTGATTTAGAATTCCGCTCCCTAAAGGCACAGCTTCGTCTTGCTCATCGAATGCGGTATGCTGTGTGTCTCATTGTTTCTCCACCGCCGCATGGTGATAATACCGCTGTCATTAAGGACATGCGCTCTGGTGAGCAGGTTGCATTATCCCTGGAGGATTCCGATATCGTGTCGCATGTGCAACGTCTGTTGAAACAGCAATGAGTGCACTGCCGCAATATCGCCTTACTATCCGCATGCTTGAGTATGCACCAGGGAAGAGGGAGCGATATACACTTCGAGTGACCATTGAAACGATCCAAGAATTTTCTGCATTGCCGTATGATTTAGTAGTCGAACACAGTTGGAGTGGCTCTGTTCATACATTCAGAATACGAGGATTAGCGATTCGGAATATGCTTCCCTCATCACCACGCGTGGCATCGTATGTCGAGGATTTTTCTGTAGAGCATGATGGTTCTCTTACTATCACGGTGATACGGGCCGACAGCGTTTTTTCTGTGCCGATATTGCTTCACCGTGGGAAAGTGCAACTTGGAGCATCACTCATACCAACCTTTATCGACGTTGAACTGAGCTCATCATAGGGAGCCAAACTAGGTGGTAAGTGGAATGCCATGGTTACTTTTGTTAAGGGATTTACGAATCGGTTTCGTGCTATTTCAGATACATGGTCTGAATACCTAACTCAACTGCTTTGGCAAAAGCGATGGATTATTAACAGCATACTTGGAATTATTGCATTTGCTATCGTTTTAGGCAGCTTGATCTATACCCAGCAGTTGGTTGCATCTCTCGTTTTGCGCGAGCAGCGCCTTGTCCGTTTTTATGCAGATATTCTCCAAAGTTTTGCATCCGCGAATTCAATCGAAAGTCTGTTTCTGCTTGACCGAGTGACACCAACTATAGACTTCCCCTGCATCATCACAGATTCAAGTGGTATCCCCCTGAAACCCTATGAGCAGTTCACTTTGAATATCGATCTTGCACGTCTGGGGAGGAACTCTCAAGAGCATGCAGCCGCTCTTCGCCGCTTGACAATAGAAATGGCAAGTGAATATCCGCCTGTTGAAGTTCGCGATCCGAATGGTCGAGTTGTCAACTACATCTATTACACGAACTCCTGGGTTGTCAAGCGGCTACGAATACTCCCATATGTGGAGTTTACCATCGTGACACTATTCGTTGCGGTAGGGTATTTTGCTCTTATGATGCAACGTCGTCGTGATGAGTCTTTGATATGGGTAGGAATGGCGAAGGAGACGGCCCATCAGCTGGGAACGCCAATATCGAGTATGCTCGGGTGGCTGGAGCTCCTTGAAGAGCATATTCGTAATGTTCAGTCAAGCCACCTGGAGACTCTCGGTGCAATAATTGAAGAACTGCAACGAGACGTTGAACGGCTGCGCGGAATCGCTGACCGATTCTCTGCTATTGGTTCTACGCCACGCTTAGAACATACGCCACTTTGCAGCCTGATTGATAGAACTGTTGCATATATGCAGCGTCGCTTGCCGCGTCATGGCAAAACCATTACGATTGAGTGGGAATGCCGAGAACCGACCCTACACGTTCATGCAAATCCAGAATTGCTTTCATGGGTTCTGGAAAATCTCATCAAGAATGCAGCAGAGGCCATAGAACACTCCAATGGTCTCATCCGTATTCGTGTTGCAAGCGTAGAGCGTTATCGCAGGCGTCCTCAGCGTCTTATTCGAATTACTGTAAGCGATACAGGAAAAGGGATGACGCCACGGATACGCCGTCGTGCATTTGTACCCGGTTACACAACGAAAGAGCGCGGTTGGGGTCTTGGATTAGCGCTCTCCAAACGTATCATTGAAGAATACCATCGCGGAAGGTTGTTTATTGCATCTACAGCTGTGCAGCAGGGTACCACTATAGTAATAGAACTGCCAGTGGAGATCGACGTTGAAGAAAAGTCAGATTGAGATTGACCAGGTTAGCATGTTATACAAGGTATATTATGTAAAATTCTTCTGTGCAATATAAAGCTGCTTTCATTTCCCCCTCCTTTTTCCTATTTCCCTACTACATGCAGTCCAGCACTGGCTCCAACCGCCCGAATGCTTGAGACAATATTGCTTCTTGCTCTTGACCGTGTATAACAAACGATCCAGTTGCAGGGCTTGCAGCTGCAGGTCGTCCGGCATAACATAGTACCTTCTTCTGACGCTTAAGAATAGGAATCAAATGCTGTAGCATGTACGACCACGCTCCCATATTCATTGGTTCTTCTTGAGCCCACACTAACTCACGTGCGGTTTTGTATCGAGCAATTGTAGCTTCCAGTTGCTCAATATGGAGAGGATATAGTTGCTCAATGCGAATAATTGCAACATTCGTATCAAGACCCATTGCTGTGCGCTTTGCTTGAAGCTCGTAGAAATACATCCCACTACAGAGGATGACACGCTCAACAGCTGAAGGATTCGAAATAGTTGTATCGTCAATAATCGCGTGGAATTGTCCATTGCTTAACTCTTCAAGCGGCGAGGAAACTTTGCGCAAGTAACCTTTTGGCGTGAGTAATATTAGGGGTTTCCTCCATGGTGCATGTACCTGACGCCGTAATGCATGGAATAGCTGAGCTGGCGTTGTTAGGAAACACACAAACATGTTGTTTGATGCACAGAGCTGTAAGTACCGTTCCAGTCGTGCACTTGAATGCTCCGGTCCTTGACCGTCATAGCCATGAGGCAGGAGTAGGACAAGATTCGACACTTGTCCCCATTTCTCTTCCCCACTGGAGATGAATTGATCGATGACAATTTGTGCACCATTTGCAAAATCGCCAAACTGTGCTTCCCACAGGGTCAGTCCTCGGGTTCGGATTGTACTGTACCCATACTCAAAGCCTAAGACAGCATATTCAGACAGTGGGCTGTTGAAGATATGAAAACGCTCTTGGTCAGCACTAATGTGGTTGAGGGGAATATAGGTCGCATCAGTTTCATAATCATGGAGCACCGCTTGACGGTGATTAAATGTTCCTCGCTCGGAATCTTGTCCACTGAGCCGCACTGGTTTCTTCTCAAGTAATAATGACCCAAAGGCCAATGCTTCTGCCATGCCCCATGACACAGGCGCTGTTGGATTAGAAATTTGCTGGCGCCGGCGTCTCAACTCTTCTCCTACCTTAGGATGAAGATTGAAACCGGATGGCACAGTGGTGATGCGTTCCCCGATGAATTGCAGAGTGGCTAATTCTACCCCTGTAGTCACAGGAATTAGCAAGTTAACCGTCGTACTCTGAATCTCCCCTCGTGTTATGATGTGTTGCTTTCGCCTATCGAATGCTTCGGATAGACGGTTGTAGTATTCCCGAGCGAGTTGTTCATCGAGCTCTTCAGTAAGCACTCCTTCAGAAAGGAGCTGCTGACGATAGACTTGTCGTACCGGTGGATGCTGACGTATAGCACGATAGAGTAAGGGCTGCGTTGCTGTTGGATCATCCCCTTCGTTATGACCATACTTGCGATAGCAGTACAGATCGATGACAACATCGTCCCCAAATTGCTGACGATAACGAAAAGCAAACTCTGCTGCTGCAATGCATGCTTCTGGTGAATCACCGTTGACGTGAAGAACTGGTACCTGCAAATACTTTGCGATTCCACTGGCATACGGCGTGGAGCGAGCATCCTCAGGAGAAGTTGTAAAACCAATTTGGTTATTGATGATAATGTGGATAGTCCCACCGGTCTGATAGCCGCGCAATCGCATTAGGTTTAGGGTTTCCTGCACAACGCCTTGACCAGCAAATGCTGCATCCCCGTGTACTAATATCGGAAGAACAGAGTTATATCGCCTGTCACCAGATTCATCGCACAAAGCACGAGCCATTCCTTCGACCACCGGATTGACAGCTTCCAAGTGGCTGGGATTTGGAGCTAAGACTACTGATACAGGAGAGCCATCCTCTGCATGGTAGATTGCCTGGGAACCGAGGTGGTATTTGACATCCCCACTCCCTTGCACACTGTCTGGATCGAAAATCCCCTCGAATTCATTAAACAGTTTCTCTGGCTGTTTGCCCATGATATTAACCAGAACGTTCAGCCGCCCACGGTGCGCCATGCCAAGAACAGCGGCATTGAGCCCTTCCTTCGAGGCGCATAGGAGCAAGTACTCCAACGTGGGAATAAATGACTCTCCACCTTCGATTGAGAATCGCTTCGCACCAACAAACTTTGTATTGATGAACGACTCGAGCATTTCTGCTTCGAGTAGCTTACGGTAGATCCGCAGGCGTTCTTCTTTGGTAAAGGTTCGTTGAAATTGGGTTGCTTCGACGTACTCTTGAATCCAGAATTTCTGCTCTGGTGACTGAATGTGCATGTATTCAATCCCGATATGCCCGCAGTATGTTTTACGGAGCATACGCAGGATGTCTCGCAAGGGTGCACGTTTTATTCCACCTAAGCCACCTGTATCAAAGTGGCGATCAAGGTCCCAAACTGTAAGTCCATAGTAGGATAGCTGTAGCTCGGGATAGTGGAATGCTTCGTAGCCCAGTGGGTTGATATCTGCGCTGACATGACCCCGGACGCGATAGGCGTTGATAAGCTTATTGACAAGGGTTTCCTTTTCCAGCTGCTCTTCTTTTTCCTGCGGCCCGAATGGATTAAGACGATTGTCTGCCGACCAGCGATAGGGCTCAAAGGGGATTTTGAGTGCAGCAAAGATCTGGTCGTAGAAATTATCCTCTCCTTTGAGCAGGTGCTCTAAATATTGCAGAAATTCTCCCGATTCTGCACCTTGAATAATCCGATGGTCATATGTACTGGTTATTGTCATTACTTTGCTAATGGCAAGCGTCACTAGAGCATCGGGCATCACGGCGGAAAATTCAGCAGGATAGCCGATTGAGCCCGTGGCAATTATGAGTCCTTGCCCTTCCATCAGGCGGGGCATGGACATTACAGTGCCTATCATACCGGGGTTGGTAAGCGTTACGGTAGCTCCTGTCAGCTCTTCTACACTCAGCTTTCCTGTCCTTGCCTTTTCAAGCAAGCGATTGTACTGCTCAATGAACTCCGCAAAAGTCAGCTGCTCAGCGGACTTTATGGATGGAACAACCAGTACACGCGTTCCGTCAGCCCGCGTTGTATCAACTGCAAGACCTATGTTGACCGAACTGCGACGAAGACGATAGTACTTGCTGTCTGGACCTTTCACGCACGCGTCGTTCATATGCGGGTATTTCCGCAATGCCCGCACGATCGCCCATGCAATGATATGGGTGTAACTCAGCTTTGGTTTTCGTCGTTGTGTAAGGTATTCATTGATAAGAAGGCGATTTTCCTCCAACACTTTGATCGGTATTGTACGAACCGAGGTGGCTGTAGGAACCTCGAGACTTCGGGTCATGTTCTCTGCGATACGCTCCCGTATCCCGCTAAGTATCTCTAATTGTTCACCTTGGATAGCATGAAGTTCTTGGGAAGTTGGAGGAGACTTCTGCGACGTCGGGGAGAGTAGCTTCTCTTGAGCCATACCATTTCGCGCCGTTGTTGAGGCTCCGTTCCCCAGAGAGCGAAAGTATTCCTGCCATTCAGGACTTACTGAATTAGGATCACGAAGGTATTGATAATAGAGCTCTTCTATGTAAACATCATTCGGCGAGAACATAGCATCCATACTATGGTTCCGATAAGCGAAAATAGCGTGCTTATTTTCTCTGCTCAATATGCATGCCACTGGTATAGACGACTCCTATTGGCTCTTGTTTTGGCAGCACTCGGGGGAAAATACCTGTGCTAAGGGAGCACAACACTTTTTGCTTCACTCTTGTGAAAGGCAATAGCATTTTTGCAGCCCAATGTTTTCGCTCTGGACCCAATGATTCGACTCCCCCGCGAAACGCTTCATCCAGTACAGCGCTTTGCTGCTGCCATCGTGACTATGAGCATCATTACGGCAAGCATTATCATCTTTGGCTTGATGCTTGCGTTTTCCCCCTCCACTACCGACCAGCACGTTGCTTGTAGCCACCAGCTGTTAAGAGATTCGGTACACATCTATCGAAATGACTTTGGAATTCCCCACATCATCGCACGTACAGATGAAGACGCATTCCTCGCACTTGGCTATGTCCATGCTTCAGATCGCCTTTGGCAGATGGATTTCTTCCGTCGAATTGCAGCTGGGCGGTTAGCAGAAATTTTAGGTCCACATTTTGTTGTCACAGACGCTTTTTTTCGTACTCTCGGTCTTGAGTACACGGCAGAGCGTGTTTTATGGCCAGCTCTTTCACCGGAGTCCAAGCAAGTTTTACAGGCGTACACGCGAGGAGTCAATCTGTACATCGAGCACCACAAAAAGCAACTTCCCTTTGAATTTAGTGTCCTTGGCTACCTCCCTACACCATGGCGAGAAATTGATTGCTTAGCCATTGGACGTCTTATGGCGTTCGACCTAAGCATGAGCTTTTGGACAGATCTTGCCCTTGGAGAAATTGCTGATCGCTATGATGTCTCAACAGCCCTCCGTCTTATTCCGGGCAATGAGCCAACCACACCTCGTGTACTTGCTATCAGGACAAAAGAAAGGTATCGAGATACCGCAATTGGGTTTCAATCGTTGCAGGGGCAAGGGGAGTTAGAACCAGTCTTAAGAGCAGTGGGCTCTCTCTATGCGAGCGTACGAGTACAGTTGGGTATAGATGCTCTTGGAAGTGGTAGCAATAGTTGGGCAATTTCCATTTCTTCTGATCCTAAACATCTTGATGCCATTTTAGCCAATGATCCTCATCTGCAGCTGAGCCTCCCTCCCCGCTGGTACCAAGTGCACATAAGCTCGCCATCGTACAACGTTGTAGGCCTTACCATTCCAGGCTTACCTATCATGTTAGCGGGAAGAAATGCAACGATTGCATGGGGTGTCACTAATGTAATGCTTGACGATTGCGATTACTTTATTGAACTGACCGACCCGACACGACCTAACACTGTACTTGTGGGAGAAAAAAAAGTCAAACTATCAGTCCGTCTCGATACTATTCATGTGCGAGGTGGCTCTACCCGTGTCATTGCTATACGCACTTGCTCAGCCAGACCTGTTATCTCTGATGCACACCTGGCAGCAGAGGCTGATACTGCACTCATTGGATTTCCACGCATGCGGCATGGTCCACCGTTGACCCGCCGCTACCTTCTTACACTACGATGGACAGGCTATGAGCCAAGTGATGAAATCCGTAGTCTTCTTCACATCATGCGAGCTCGTCGATGGAGTGAATTCCGTTCTGCTCTTCGCTATTGGGGTGCACCAGCCTTGAACTTTACGTATGCCGACCGAGGTGGAAACATAGGGATTCAGCCGGCTGGAGTCGTGCCTCTGCGTGGGGAAGGTCATCCTAACCTTCCACGTCCTGGCTGGGACACTTCAGCAGCCTGGCGTGGTGTGTTGCGCTCACCATTCTCATCAGTGTATAATCCACCTACACGCTTTGTGTTAAGTGCCAACAACGTTCTTGCTGACTCTCTTGGATTTTTTGTTTCGCACTTGTGGGAGCCAGGCTCACGCGCTGAGCGTATTGCTGAAGTCCTTTCGTTGGGACAAACATTCAACGAACGTGACTTCCAACTTCTTCAGCTTGATCTCGGCTCGCCCTATGCACAGCGGCTGAACGAAATTATACGCCCAGTATTAGTGCAAAAGCTCAATAGTGAAGACAGTGTCGAACGCAAAGCATTGGAGGTCTTTCAGGCGTGGAACTATTATCTGCTTCCTTCGGCCTCTGGTGCTGCGATCTACAGTGTTTTTCTTGAGCGATTGATGAATATTACATTTTGCGCTCATCTGCAGGAAGATTACTATCGGCGCTATGCGTTTATACCCTCGCTACCTCTTCGACGAATTATAGAGATACTTCAGCAGCCTACCGAATGGTTTAGCTCTGATTCTACAACAGCTGTACGGCTCCGTGATCAGGCAATTGTACGGGCATTCAAAGAGGCGGTCAAGCAACTACGGGAGCAATTTGCTCCTCATCCAGCTCAGTGGCGATGGGGCGATCTTCACCGGCTTGTCCTTCAGCACCCCTTTGCTCGTATTCCCGCATATCGAACGCTGCTGGAAAGGAAACTTGATAACATTGGTGGGGATGCGACAACAATTGCTAATGGGTTATGGAGGATTCATAAGCCCTTTTCCCTTGCAATTGGGGCATCAATGCGCATGATTACCCGCATGAGCGACACCGTAGTGTACACAATTTTGCCTGGCGGTATATCAGGTAATCCCCTGAGCAATAACTTTAGTGATCAACTCACCTTATGGGCAAACGGCGGTCTATTGGCGATTCCCATTTCTCCCTATCCCCAACCAGATTGGCGCTTGGCTACACTGCTATTTCCCCGATGATAGTACGCTATCTCTTGCCTACAAAGAGTAGTGCTTCCACCTGCTATGCTGGTATTTTTCCATACATAGGAATAACGCATCCCGTTATCCCCTGCCCCTCGTCCGAGCAGAGGAAGTGAATAAGCTGAGCGATTTGTTGTGGTGGGACCCATTGCTCGCTTTCTCTTTCGCGCGCCCACTCTATGTTTGCGGGTGTTGCAATGATGCTGGGAGCGATAACGTTTGCTCGCATGCCTTGCGCACGACCTTCTTCAGCAGCGGCAAGCACCAAATGCACAACTGCTGCCTTCGCCGCACCATAGAGTGCTTTGCGTTGCTCGGTATGGAGAACTGTTTTCGCCGCTATTGCTACAAAAGCTCCAGCATTTTGCTTAAGCCGTGGAACGGTCGCACGCAGAACAGCATACGTACTGAGGGCATTGAGTCTCCACATAAACTCAAAATCATCTGGACTTGTCTCCTCAAGTAACATGCCAGCACGAATACCTCCCACCAAATGCACAACTGCATGTAAGGTGTCGGGAGTCTTGCTTACTAATTCCTCCACGGCCATGGGATCAGTACAATCGCACGGTATGTATTGGCACGAAGGAAGGCGTGCTATTTCATCATCCACTGGCTCATGAGCACTGGCAATAATCTGCCAATTTTTTCCGGCAAAGTATCGAACAACCTCTCGTCCCAGTCCGCCGGTTGCACCTGTTATCAGAACAACTTTGCTCATCAGTAAAGCAGTACCAGTTGAGTGTACACTTTATCCTTGCATTCGAAAAGAAGAAGATATGTTCCTGCTTGCAAATTAGACAAATCTATTGTTTGGACAAAGTTTTCTTGAGGAAAGACCGTTTCAATCTTTCGAAATGTCAGATCATAGATGGTGCATTTCATGCCGTAACACTCGTTTGCTACCGATAATAGAGACTCTGCTCTTGATAGTGCTACTGGGGTAAGCGTAACTCTATGCTCGTTTCCTGAATGGGGAGATGATAGGTGTGATAACATGCTACTTACTTTCCACCCACAAGGAAGAAGTGTATCGCGGGCATAGCATCGTAATGAGCCAAAGAGAGGATAGCGGCGCTCTCGTTGCTCATCGCGCAGGAGAAAGTACATCTCAATCGAATCGCCTGAAGGGTACGGTACTTCTACTCCGTAAACGTTATTTCCAAATGGTAGCAGGGCATACTCTCTCGTGCTCAGATTATCAGAAAGAAAGAGCCGTATGCTTGTCAGAGAATATGCACTTAGTGCACCAACTCCAATGAGGAGACGGTCTCCACGAGGTATGACAAATGGTGGTGAACACACAATATTCCACCGCAAAGCTGCATCACGGACATTGGGCGCTCCATAGCCGATAGCTGTATTTGGCTCTACCGCATGGCTTCCCACGCTTTGAAGAAGAAAGCGAACTTGAGAGGGGGTCAGCTCAGGAAATACTTGCAGCAGGAGAGCAACTGCCCCTGTAATAAGGGGAGTTGCCATAGAGGTTCCCGACGCATATCCAAATGATACAGGACCTGCTAACGATGCTGAACGTACATTTACTCCTAAGGCAGCGACATCAGGTTTAAGTCTCCCATCTGCTGTTGGTCCACGGGACGTAAAACGCGGTATTTCAAGCGTTGAATTTGCGAATGCGCCAACAGTAATTGCCCTCTCAGAATCGCCGGGCGAGGAGATCGTCTCTGCTGCATCTCCATTGTTGCCCGCTGCAACTACACAAATAACGCCACGATCGACGGCATCATTGACAGCACAGGCAACGATTGTTGTCTTACCATTAAGGTCAGTGCGACTGTATGGTTCCTCTGTTGAATCAAATTTGTCGTAGCCGAGTGAGGTGTTGATAATATCAACGCCTTGTGCCTCCATCCACTCAACTGCTGCGGCATATGCATCTTCTTCTATACGGCGTTCGGAAGCGATATTTTCTGTCTTCGCAAGAATGTACTGCGCACATGGTGCACTGCCAATTAATGAATCTGGATAGAATCCTGCTATAACGGACAGAACTACTGTACCGTGATTATCCTGACGCGGGTGGTCATTATCCTGGTTTGCAGTTATCGTGTCGTTATCAATAAAGTCAAACTCAGCTATGACTTTCGTCTGTTGGAAAGCTTCATGGTCCCGCCAACGGAACCCAGTGTCTATGACCCCTACGAGCACACCCTCCCCTCCAACTCCAATGCCGTGGAGGTTAGTGATACCAAGCATATCGAGTTGCTCGAATGACGTACCATAGTTGTATGCTGGCACTATGGGATTGGGCTGCTGTTCCCTGCTGTGCATTGGTCGAAGGACTTGATGTGTTGGGATTACTGCGGTGACATAAGGTTTTGAAGCAATACGTGCCGCCACAATACTATCGCACTCAACAACCGCATAATTTCGCCATCGCAATTGTAGAAGGATACGTGCACCCGTCCGCTCTATATCGTCCAGGTAGGGCTGGTATAGCGGGGCGTCGCTCCATCGCAGAATTGTGTCCGATGTTGTTACTTTGGCACGGCGTGCGCGGGCACGCTGAGTAATGATCTGTTCCGTTGCACGATAGAGCTCACTGCCTGGTGCAAAAGGATCTGGTCCCTTATCTCGAAAAAAGACACGATATGTTTGCGGAGTTTGAGCCGGTAAGTCTATAGCAAAGCTTACCATCCACGCTACAGAAATTGAAATTGTTGCTCGCATTAGATCTTTCATTAAAAGGCATAACCGGATATCGAAAGGAATCCATCTACTTTGACGGCACGTCATTGGTAACAAGCAGTACTGTAGCACACAATGTGCAATTTTATGATTCAACGTTGATCTTTGAGTAGAGGTCGAACTACGCTTCAAGCAGTAGTATGCTCAAAAAACGTGGCTACCATATTCCCCCTGTTCCCTACGGTGTAATTCATGCACATGGGAAAGATACTATTGACTTCCTTCAGCGACTAACAACGAATGACATGGCACAGCTCTCTTCTACTGGTGGAATCCGAACTGTTTTGCTCAACGAAAAAGGACGCATTATTGATGTAATAACCTGTCTTCAGGATAGTGATCGTCTGCGCATCATTACTTCACCAGGGTCAATTGAACAAGTTTACTCATGGCTTCGACGGTATGTTATTCTTGATGATGTGGTATTGAGTGTCCCTCAAGACTCTTGGGCGTGTATCGAAATATGGGACCTCCAACCACGCGAAGGAGTATTTGCTATCTTTCCCGAATGCGTTTCCCTAATTGAGGGGCAGTATTTCCTTTTTCCCAATCAGACATGGGATGCTCAAATCGTGACACTTTGGAAAAAGGGCGTGCAAGGGGAAGTTTTTTCAGGACTCATCGTTTGCTCGCCTTCTTGTATTGATACTCTCATTCAGTGGTTAGAAAAGCAAGGGATAAGCAACTTGGATTATCATTTACGCGAAGCATTACGCCTTAAGGCTGGTATTGGTCAATATCCAAATGAATATAACCTCGATTACATCCCACTCGAAGCGGGTCTTGTTGATTTTGTGTCATTTCACAAGGGATGTTACATTGGGCAGGAGGTTATCGAACGTCTTTCAGCACAGAAAAAACTTCGCTACAGACTCCATACGCTTACTGCAAACGGCTTTCTCCCTATCTCCACTCCTACCTTATTATTCCCGCATGAAAGCTCCACAGCCCACACAGAGCCTAATAGCCGAGAAGCAGTGGGAACACTGACTTCTGTTTCATACCTTGAAGAAGACGATGACGGCTTGCCGAGGATGTACGGTCTCGGCTACATTCGACCTAGGACCGACAATATGCAGGTTC
>JANWWF010000110.1 GCA_025055755.1 Candidatus Kapaibacterium sp.
GCCCCGCCCCAGAGGGGCGACTGCCCGACCATCGCACGCGCGGACTCATTGAGCGCGAAGTCGCCAAAGCCGCCCACGAACACCTGATTATCTTCACCGACGGCGCACGCACGCGCCAAGTGTGGCTGTGGACAAAGCGTGAACCGGGCAAGCCCCAACAACGGCGCGAACACCACTACCACTCCGCCCAAACAGGCGAGGCGCTGCTGCAAAAACTGCAATACCTCGCCGTCAGCCTCGAAGAGGAAGAGAGCCTCACCCTCACCGATGTCACACTGCGCGCCCGCCAAGCGTTCGATGTGGAGCGCGTCACCAAACGCTTCTACGAACGCTTCAAAACCGAACTCGACGCCTTCAAACGGTTCCTGCAGGGGCTGCCCGACGACGCCCAGCGCAGCTGGTACGCCTCCGTGATGCTCAACCGCCTGATGTTCCTCTACTTCATCCAGAAAAAGGGCTTCCTGAACGGCGACCCCGACTACCTGCGCAACCTGCTGCGCCGTAGTCAGCAATCGGGCAAAGACCGCTACTACCGCGACTACCTGCGCCCGCTGTTTTTCGACGCGCTCAGCGCGCCCCCCAACCAGCGCGACCCTCAACTGCGCCAAAAACTGGGCAACCCGCCCTACCTCGACGGCGGACTGTTCCAAAAACACCCCCTCGAAGAACAGTACGGCGACGCCCTCGATATCCCCGACGCGCCCTTCGAACGCCTGTACGACTTCTTCGACGCCTACCAGTGGCATCTGGACGAGCGCC
>JANWWF010000111.1 GCA_025055755.1 Candidatus Kapaibacterium sp.
CTTCAGCTGAATGTCCAGCGCGTTGTATGTCCCGCTGACCGTCGCATCCGACGCCCCTGCTGCACCAAACGTCGTCGTCGTCGTCAAGTCATCCCCCGCGTTAACATCCCCCGTGTTGGTAATCGTGATCCCACTGGAATTGTTCGTAATGCTAATCCCACTCCCAGCTGATAACTCAACCGCCTCCCATGCACTCGCCGACTGGTTCCACCGTAACAACTGCCCATCGGCTGTCCCATTCGGCACCGTCCCACTGACCGCCTGCCAGACCAGGTTCGTCCCATTGTACGTCAACACCTGCCCTGCCGTCGTCGGACCTGACAGTTCGCCCCAACCGTAAGGTGCGCTGCTACCCGACACCAGCAGCCGATTCGGTCCTCCTGCGTTCTGCAGCTTCGCATACGTGACCGCGTTGTTCTGGATGTTCCCCGTCGCTACGGCATTGGCCGCAAGCTCGGTGTTCCCGACCACCCCTGGATTGAGCTGAATGTTCAGCGCGTTGTATGTCCCGCTGACCGTCGCATCCGACGCCCCTGCTGCACCAAACGTCGTCGCCGTCGTCAACACCGCATTGCCCCCCTGCTGCAGTGTGCCCGTAAAGTTCCACGTGCCCCCAAGGTTCACATCCACTGGCTGGATCGACCCATCGGCAATCTCCGATGACCCTACCGACCCAGGCTTCAGCTGAATGTCCAGCGCGTTGTATGTCCCGCTGACCGTCGCATCCGACGCCCCTGCTGCACCAAACGTCGTCG
>JANWWF010000112.1 GCA_025055755.1 Candidatus Kapaibacterium sp.
TACCTTCTTACCTCTGTGGCATCGTTGTCGTAACAGAAGATATCCGCCGGATGCCGGGGTGGTTCGCTCAATCCGGCTTCGACCGAGCCGCTATGTGGATTGCCTTCGAAGTTCTTAATGATCTCGAAGATTTCTCTCTTCCCAATCTTATGGGCGGCGATATCAACACCGCTCAATCGCTTCATCACCATCATCCGGTATTGATTCCAGGGCCAGACGCCCCTCAATCCGGACGGATCAATCAGGTTGATCGGATTGTTGGTGACGTAGGCATAGGGATTGAACGTCTGTGGTTGGGTGTGCTGGCCCATCAGGGGGTCACGCGTGAGAAAGCGCCCCCACTGCGGGCCGTAGTACCGCGCCCGCAAGTAGACCAGCCCGCCGCTCTGCGCCTCACCGGTGTACATCGTCGCCGCGCTTCTGCGTTGCGCACATAGGCATCGATGCCGTATACCACATCACGGTTGTTTAAGCTCTCACTGGTCAATAGCCACGCGGATATTCCTAGCAGCGCCCTGCTTTTCCGAGCCGTCTGTGAGCAAGGGCGCACATCAGCGTCGTCCCGTCGTTGGCGAGGGGGGCGCTAAGTTTTAGGTAAATCAGACACCTGCTTGTGTCGACATGGACGCCAGCGCGTAGTGTGAGCGAACAGCCCGCGTTATCCTTGGCAGAGTAGCGCGACTCAAAGGCAGCGAAACAAATCGTGCTCAAGCCTTTTCGTGAACCA
>JANWWF010000113.1 GCA_025055755.1 Candidatus Kapaibacterium sp.
GTGAAGCCCCCGCACCACACCAGTGCTCTACCTCCGCGCGCGCTTTGCGGCGGGCTGCACCTCAATGCATTTCGGGGAGAACCAGCTATCTCCGCTTTCGATTGGCATTTCACCCCTAACCACACCTCATCCGCCGATTTTTCAACATCGGTCGGTGCGGACCTCCACTTGGTGTTACCCAAGCTTCATCCTGGACATGGTTAGATCACCCGGGTTCGGGTCTGTAAATACTGATTTTTTCGCCCTCTTCAGACTCGCTTTCGCTATGGCTGCGGCTGTCGCCTTTACCTACCAGTACTTACAACTCGCCGGCTCATTCTTCAACAGGCACGCGGTTAGACGTTGAATCGTCCTTCCACTGCTTGTAAGCTGACGGTTTCATGTTCTGTTTCACTCCCCTCACGGGGTTCTTTTCACCTTTCCCTCACGGTACTGTTGCACTATCGGTCACGCAGTAGTATTTAGCCTTACGAGATGGTCCTCGCTGATTCACACGGGATTCCACGTGTCCCGTGCTACTCGGGAGCCAGCTAGGACGATTTTGTTTTCGACTACAGGACTTTCACCTTCTCTGGTGCAGTTTTCAGCTGCTTCGTCTAACAAAACTCGTTCCTTTTGTTGCTGTCCCACTACCCCTACAGTTTTTACTGTTGGTTTAGGCTGTTCCACTTTCTCTCACCGCTACTTTGGGAATCTCTTTTGATTTCTT
>JANWWF010000114.1 GCA_025055755.1 Candidatus Kapaibacterium sp.
GGGGTAAAATACAGGGCAGGACAGGGAGTTTTGCCCTTTCGGGAGCGACTGCGCCGCACTCCCACACCGCCTCATATAGTCTAAAGTCGCTTTGAGCTTCGGAGCAGGTACCTGCGCCGTGTCTTGATGGAGGTCTTCTAATAGCCCCCATGAGCCATACTGCGCATCTAAAGAATACACCAGCGTAAAGTTCATCAGCCACCACGGATGCTGCCCTACATGAATGCGCCGAAGGTATTCGTAGTTTTCCATATAGAGGTTATACATCGCCGTATCGCGCTGAATAGCCACTAAGACCGGGTCGTACGCAGAGGGAACTCCAAAAGGAATCGCCGTGATATGTTGCCCGCCTTCGTAGAAATAGACTTTTTTGTTGAGAGGAATGGCGATGGAGTCTATGATGTCCTTTATCCACACCCATTCATGTGTAGCGCGGTCTTGACGCACCAGCTGGGCTAAAAGCGATACCGTAGCCGAAGCGCCTAATCCATCTAAGATAGAATCACTTCGCGCACTCAGCCCGAAATAATAGGTAGGCGATATGGCATCAAAGCTATTGGGAAGCAGGTTAGTAGCTATTCTTCGGCTTACATCCAGCCAAGCCGTAAACATGCCCACCGTGCGGGTAATCCGATGGAGCTGCCCCTGAAACTCCTGCGTCCATATGTCTAACGCTTGCTGGAT
>JANWWF010000115.1 GCA_025055755.1 Candidatus Kapaibacterium sp.
CTCAAGCGCAACGCCGATTCTTGCCACTTCGCTGCTGCGCCATGCGAAGCGAACTCAGGCGGCACAGAGCAAGCTGCTGACCTTTACCGACAATCGCCAAGATGCTTCATTCCAAGCGGGACACTTCAACGACTTTGTCCATGTGATGCTGCTGCGCACGGCGCTCTATTCAGCGCTCAGAAACGAGAAAGTGCTCACTTTCGACCGCATCGCTGATGCCGTTGTAAAGGCTTCTGGACTAAGGATTGCGGACATTGCCAAGAATGCTCAGCTGGACTCGGATTCTCATGCAGCGCTTGAGGCGTGGAAGGTCTTCACGGAGCTAACCGAGTATCGGCTCTATGAAGACTTGCGGCGAGGGTGGCGAGTGGTTCACCCGAATCTGGAGCAGGTGGGGCTTTTGCGGGTAGAGTATCGCGGGTTAGATGAACTGAGCCAGAGTGAGAAGTTTACGGCGCTTCACCCTGCGCTGAACCAAATGACCACCGAGGAGCGAAAAGCGCTGGTAAAAGCCATTCTCGACCAATTTCGTCGCAAACTCGCCATTCAAGTGCGTGTGTTGGATGAAACAGTCCAGAAGTCACTGCGTCGCCGCGCCGAGCAGTATCTCAACGAATTCTGGGGACTAGATCCTGACTTTGATGAACTGCGTCAAGCAAGCCGATTTGTG
>JANWWF010000116.1 GCA_025055755.1 Candidatus Kapaibacterium sp.
TGACGCTCGCGCCCGGCGCGAGCGGCTGGTAGAACGCCGCCGCCCACAGGTCGCAGGCGTCTTCGAGTCGCTGCCGCGCCACGTCGGCCTGCGCCGCCTCGAATCGGCGCTTTTTCTCGCGCACGGCTTCCGGGGTGTCGTCGGCTACGGCGTCCACTTCGAGCGCCTGGCGGCGCAGCGCCGCGACGAGCGGCGCGAGATCTACGCGGGTCAAGTCCTCGCGGTCGCGCTCGGCGCGGTTCAGGCGCGCGGCTTGCCGGGCGAACTTTCTGTCGTCGCCTTCGAGCGGCTCGAAGGCCTTGTCCGGGATGCCCTGCTTCAGCAGGTCGAGGTCGAACACCCCAATGAGCGAATCGCCGCAGCGGATGCGGTGGTCGAGGAAGGTGAGCGGCTTTCCGCTCGTGTGACTTTCCAGCCACAGAGCCACGCGGCAAAGGTCCACGGCGAGCGGGTTCCTGTCCACGCCGTAGATGCAGTGCGCGATCACGTCGCGCGTGGCTTCGCGCGTGCGCTCCGGGGCGGGCTCGTCTTCGCCGGTGCGGATGCGCGCGAGCTCCTTGCCGAGCCGCCGCGCGGCAGCGAGCAGAAAATGCCCCGAGCCGCACGCCGGGTCGCATACGCGGATCGAAAGAAGCGCCCGCTCCGGATCGTCCGGATGCGCGGCGAGCCG
>JANWWF010000117.1 GCA_025055755.1 Candidatus Kapaibacterium sp.
CTATCTGCAGCAAGAGATTTAGCTGGCGTCGGGCTTCTTGTTGCTTGAGCTGCGCGCGACGCTGTTCTTCAGAATTGCGAGCACGATCTTCTTCATATCTGGCGGCATCGAGCTGGCACTTGGCTGCGCGGTAAAGCTCCCGCCACCGGTCGAAGGCGCGGTCGAACTCTCGGGGCGCTTCCTCAATTATGCGCTCGAGCCACTGCTCGCTGAACCAACCTGTTGCTGCCAGTATGCCCTCGTCAGCCGCCAAAACTCTGCGCGCCTGCGCTTTGACTTCTTGACGCATCGCTTCGGTGAGCTGGATTTGCGCCGCCGCGTGTTCGCGGAGTGGCAATCCATGGTGGTTAGTATCAATCACCTGCTCAATGGACTGCCCCAGCGGCAACCGCACGGCAGCAAGCCAGATGGCATGAATGTGCACTCGGATTAAGGCTTCACTGGTGATGTCCAATCGTGGCGGGCGGACGCTTCCTGCCACCATTTCAACGCGATGTCGGAAGAAATACTGGTCGTGGCTGTTGAAGGCTCCACAATAGGTTAAGATAAGTCCCGGTTGTCCCTGGCGTCCGGCGCGACCACTCCGCTGCGCATAGTTCGCAGGCGTTGGGGGAACGTTCCGCAAGTGCACCAGCTCCAAATCGGCAAT
>JANWWF010000118.1 GCA_025055755.1 Candidatus Kapaibacterium sp.
CACGTGCATCCTTTCTCTTGGCCGCATACTTGCATACTGCGCTTATGCATACGCGCTGGTGCACCGCACAGAGTATCTCATCACCGTTGTCAAAGGACTCATATTTCCTGCACCCTCGCACCACTACGCCTTGAAAGGCTGTATTGTATCCTTGAGTCATTCCGCAGAACATCTACTCTGCTGTAGACACTGCATACCTTGTGGCCTCGTGTGCGTGGTGAGGTGTGGATCCTAACGGACTCGAACCGTTAACCCCCAGAGTGCAAATCTGGTGCTCTCCCAAGTTGAGCTAAGGACCCAGCATGGTTTGCTTAACCGCGCCTGCTCCTTGTCTGTGGGCTCAGGCGGACTTGAACCGCCGACCTCACGCTTATCAGGCGTGTGCTCTAACCAGCTGAGCTACAAGCCCTCATTTGTGTTTACGTTTACTGATTTACGCTTGCTGATTCTCGTTCCCTACTGATTCTCGCCAATATTTGGTGTACCTGCACGCTAAACTTATTGTCTGTTTATCACCTGTATCGTCCCGTGAACGCAGAAAGCACAGAAAGGTGTTGCGCATAGGATGAACCTACGACTAATTGAACCTTTCACCTGCTTAAAGTTGCTTAAAAGCAAAATTCTTTTATTCAGGCACCTCAGATCTAT
>JANWWF010000119.1 GCA_025055755.1 Candidatus Kapaibacterium sp.
AATTTTATTTTTATCATAATGCCGAGAACATATTCATTAGAAAAAACGAGAAATATTGGAATTATCGCTCATATTGATGCAGGAAAAACTACAACTACCGAAAGGATTCTGTATTACACTGGAATTACTTATAAAGTAGGAGAAGTTCACGAGGGAACAACAGTTACCGATTGGATGCCTCAAGAAAGAGAAAGAGGTATTACCATTGTTTCAGCAGCAATTACCTGTTTTTGGACGCCATCATATTTAGAGCAAGAAAATAAAAATAAAGATAAGGAATTCAAGATAAACATTATTGATACACCAGGGCACGTAGATTTTACTGCTGAGGTTGAACGTTCTTTAAGAGTGCTCGATGGGGCAGTTGTTGTTTTTGATGGTGTTCAGGGCGTTGAAGCTCAATCAGAAACTGTATGGCGTCAGGCTGACAAATATAATGTTCCACGCATATGTTTTATCAATAAAATTGATCGAATGGGAGCTGACTTTGAATTTTCCCTCAAATCAATTCACGAGAGGTTAACCAAAGATGCGACATTAATAACTTTGCCTATCGGACAAGAGGAAAATTTTCAAGGAGTGATTGATCTCATTTCCATGAGAGAAGTTTACTTCGAGGG
>JANWWF010000011.1 GCA_025055755.1 Candidatus Kapaibacterium sp.
TGTTCGCCACGTTCCCATCGCTGGTACCACTGTGCCAGGATGGAGACGCATTCGGTCCTGCTATCGCATACCACCCCACAGCGAGTATCGTGAAGAATTGCCTCGACAGCGCTGCCGTGGGGGGCGAGCGCCAGAATAGCCCGCCGCGCTCCAAGATACTCGAACAACTTGCCCGGGACAATTGCGACACAGTCTGGACTGCGATCGACAATTAGCAAGGCTACATCGCTTTCTAAAAGTGCACGGATGCTTTCCTGATGCGGCACGTAGGGGACGATCTCGGTGCTACGCCATACGGGGCTTTGAGCAAGCTCTTCTACAACATCTTGACCAATTCGCCCTACCAAGCGAATGCGGATGCGGTCGAGCGCAACTTTGCCACACGCCGCAAGCTCTTCAAGTGCACGGAGCAGCACAGAAGGATTACGCAGTCCATACAGGGAACCGGTGTAGGTAATAGTGAAACGTTCTGTGCGGTGCTGTTCGATGGGTGGATAATCTGCCGAGTCGAAGCCATTCGGGATGGTCACAAACTTGTCTCGGGGCAAGTGAGGGTACTTCCTCATCGCATCTTCAATAATACCGTCCCATGCAGCAACGACGCGATCTGCGTGCTGGAGGCAGGAGTATTCCAAATGCCGGTCTATTGCGCTGGGGAGCCACCACCGACGCGGAGTGGTCAGAAAGCCTGTCCATGGGTCACGCAATTCCATAACCCACGGCAGCGAGGAGCTTCGCTTCAGCGATCGTCCAATGAGGGCACAGGTGTAAGGGGGCGAGGAAGTGTAGAGCATCTCGATACCGAGCTGGCGAATAAGTCGTCGTCCCGCAGGGATAGCGTCCACAAGCCACCCTACTCGAGCGTCGGGGATAAAAAATGTTGCTCTAATCCACTGTGCAATACGCTGCCGTCGTGAAGTAGGCAAGCTATCAGTTAGCACCGCAACATCAATAGGCTGACGTGTATTGGTTAGACGACGATAGAGAGCGTATGGCTCCAGGATGCGCGTCCGCTCTACGTGTATTCCCGGCGGGATGTCTGCAAGGAGCGTTTCATCCCGAGCAGGAAAGGTGCCTGCATGAACAGTTAGGACAACAGGTTCCCATCCGTAGTCAGGAAGATAGCGGATCATCTTGAGCACACGCTGCACCCCTGGCCCCCCAGAGGGAGGAAAGTAGTACGCGACGACTAACACGCGCCGCATGGGCTAAAGAGGAATGGTTATCCCGATACCAAGTACATTCCGCAGCTGGGTTGCTGGACCTCGCGTACCATCGTCGCGCGTGAGAATAATTCGCGGATCGTAAGCGACGTCGAGAGCAAAACTGGCGCTCAGATATTTGTTGATGCGAAACGTTAGCACCGTGTTCCAGTTGACAACTTGCGAGGTGAATGCATCGTAAGGGGCAAATACTGCAAGCTTGGTGTTGAGTAAGACGTTCTCGATAATTTCTGTGACAATCGTGGTGTTCAGTGATGCCCCTAATTGTAAGCGTACAGCCTTCCCTGAATCGACCCCAAGCGAACCGTCCTGCAAGCGCCGATCCAGCACAAAAACACCACGACCAGTAGCAGCCATGAGGGTAATGCTGACGCCGCGAGAAGGAGTGTAGGTTGCTCCAAGACCGAGATTGAGCGTCGCTGGTGCAAAAAGAGTCGAGATCAACTTCGATGTTGTATCGGTGGGATACTGGAAGCCGTCAGTAAGCTGTGTGCGGAAATCCAGCTGAACCGCGTAGGCAATGAGCGAGTCTGGGCTTCGCACGCCATAAGTAGAGATGAGGATAAAGCGGTCGTCGCTTTTGCGGAAGGGCAGATTGCCAAGTTTGGTAAGTCCGTAGCCAACGTCGAAAGTTGTTTCCCAGCGGCTACCAGTCCCGTTGTACAAGGCACGATAGGTAAGAAGTCCAGCAATCCCAATAGTGTTTTGCCCCCCAGCGGCCCAGTTGCGGAGAGCAACTTGTGTTAGGTTTATCGTTGCTGTGCCTTTGTTATCCCACACTGATTCGGTTTGGGCGAAAGCGGAAATAAAAGTGCAGACAAGGCCGCTGCACACTACAACAGTAGTACGTACCATCATGAAGAACTCCTTAAGTGATGAACATGCAAGGGAAGCAAACGGATTAGCTGTTGCCTTTCGCGTTCTCCAAGCGGTGGCGTATGGCGTTCATTGGTTTGACAATAGCAAAAAAGACAACTGCTGCAGTAAGGAGAAAGTTAATCAGAGCATTGATGACTCGACCGATATCAATTGGACCGAGCATCAGGCCTACCGAAGGATCAGGGGCAAGCAAGGATACCAACGGGCGGATAATGCCCTCTGTAATGCTGGTGACAACACCGGTGAATGCTGCTCCGATGATAACACCAACAGCTAAATCTACAGCATTTCCCTTTGCGATGAACTCGCGGAACTCTGAAACAATACTCATAGCTGGCACTAAGGTGAAGGAACATACTCGTAAAAGCCGCGCAAACATACTATCAAGCTGGTAGAAAGTATTGCTGAGGCCAGCATGCCATGTAGATTTGCATCATTATTTAAGTTGTGTCTTCGGAGGACTTGCCAATGAAGGTAATTGGCTTGCTATTCGGTATGGAGCAGACGTTTCCTCCTGCCGTTGTTGAGCGCATCAATAGCATGCATGCAGGGGATGTGCGTGCTGAATTTGTCAAGGTGGGAGGCATTCGGATGGACACTCTTCTGCAATACGACGTGATTCTCGACCGAATTTCCCACGATATTCCATTCTACCGCTCGATGCTCAAAGTTGCTGCTCTGGGGGGGACGCGAGTAGTCAACAATCCCTTTTGGTGGAGCGCCGATGACAAGTTCTTCAACTACGCGCTCATGGAGCGCATCGGAGTGCCCGTACCCCGCACAGTGCTTCTACCGCACAAGCAGCATCCTCCGGGGACAACGTCGGAATCGATGCGGAACTTGATATATCCCCTCGATTGGGATGCAATTTTCGAATACGTTGGCTTCCCTGCTTTTCTCAAACCCCATGCAGGAGGGGGGTGGAAGCATGTGTACAAAGTCCATTCGCCGGAAGAGTTTTTTGCTGCCTACGACCAAACGGGCGATTTATGCATGGTACTACAGACAGCTGTGGAATTCACCGAATACTACCGCTGCTATTGCATCGGCCGGAAGTGGGTGCGAGTGATGCCGTATGAGCCGCGTCATCCGCACCATTTGCGGTATGTGGCTTCGTGGACTCCAAGTCCAGAGCGAATAGCACAAATCGAGGATATGACGCTGAAAATTTGCAATGCTCTCGGCTATGACTTCAACACCGTTGAATTTGCGGTTGCTGGCGATGTTCCCTACGCAATAGACTTTCTCAATCCTGCTCCAGATGCAGAGCGGAGCTCTGTTCAAGAGGAAAATTTCGAGTGGGTGGTACAGACCACTGCGGAGTTTTTGATCGAGCTTGCTCGCGAAGGGCGACAAGTGCCGAATCAGTATGAGTGGAGCGCATTTATTCGCTCATCGCGTCGGAAGCGCTCATGAGTGCTCCTCCCTCAGAACGCCCGCGGCGAGTAATTGTTACTAATCGCAAAGCCCAACACCTCTATCACATCGTCCATCGTATAGAGGCAGGGATTGCTCTCCAGGGGACAGAGGTCAAATCCCTGCGGCAGGGGAAGGTCAATCTTACCGATGCTTACGCGACATTTCTCGATAAAAGTAAGCTGGAACTGTGGCTGGTCAATCTGCATATCGCGCCGTATGAGCAGGGATCATTTCACAACCATAATCCAACCCGTCCCCGGAAGCTTTTGCTGCATCGAAGGGAACTTGTGCGTTTACGCACGATGCTGGAGGAAAAAGGCATGACTATTGTTCCGCTGGCACTATACTTTTCAGGTCCCTACGTAAAGGTCGAATTAGGCGTCGTGCGTGGGAAAAAGCTATACGACCGGCGAGAAGATATCAAACAGCGAGACCTGGAGCGCGAACTTCGACGATCAGAAGAGTAACCACGGGCGGGCAACGGGACTCGAACCCGCGACCCCCAGAGCCACAATCTGGTGCTCTAACCAACTGAGCTATACCCGCCATGCACCGATGCAAAAATACGCACTATCGCTGCAACGGTACTTCGCACAACATTGTGGCCCGGTGGCGACGGAAATCGCGACCGCCCGGCAGCTCCACAGGAGTAAAATGCTGAAGTACGATTCGGAACACTACAGTCCGATGATCTGTCCGCCATGCCTTGATAGTGCAGAAAATAGAATCGTTGAGCTCAGGAGGGATGTTCGGTGAAGAGCGGACAATGCGCACTGGGCGATAAGCGATGAGTCCTCCCGCTTGTCTTTCGCGGAGGAATAACACCACTTGTCCCTGCAGGAGAGAAGTCTCCTGTCCAGTGAACCGGATCAGAGTGGTAGTGTCCACCTCAATGACCAGGCGGCGTAGAGAGAGTTCCATCGTATCACGCATCCGCTCGACTAATGGTATCATGCTAAGACGCAAGTAGAGCAACCGTCTCCGCAGCGTGTCAATGACAGCCCAACTGCTATCGCTAGCGCTGCCAAATGGAACAAAGGTCTTCGATGCAAAAGTGAGGGAGCATTCTTGTTCCTCCCCTTTTCCAAGGAGGCGGTTGCTGTACTCTCCTTCGACCAAGTGCTCAGGGCTGATCGGAAGGATCACTGGCTTGGGATTTTCAACGATTGGGTCGGTAATACCGCTGGGGTCGGCACAGCCAGCGATCCACATCATCCCAGCAGCGATAAGAACATAGTGTGCTTTCATTGCTGCTTTTCTAAAAGCGAAACATGATGCCGTAGGTGATACCAACGTTCGGTGTCCAGTACGGCGTAGCTTGGTACACGTAGCGCATCAATGCACCTTCTACGCCAAGCAGAACGCCAACCGCCGTCGTTGGACGGTAAAGAACGCCTAGGCTCGAGCGCCCTAATAAGCCGAATTCCGTTGCACCAATACCGAGTTGCATAAATGGTTCCAGCTGCGGACTTAGCCGCATGCGGTACTGGTAGGCAAATGTCCCCCATAGCAGGGCAGGATAGGCCTCGTAGCGCAGACGTGTATCTTCACGGTAGCCGTAAAACTGCATTGCAAACGGTTCTCTCCCTACCTCAATCCCAATGGCGTGGTGATCGCTAAGGGTATACAGAAGTCCTACTGCGCTGGTATTGAATGGAGAACTTCTGTCAGGTTGCTGGGGCACATTGATAAGCGAGGTAGTTCCCAAACCGCGTACAATCAGTCGGAATTGGGGATGGAGCTCGCTGGGGGAAAGAACAGGAGGCGATGGGCTTTCGACAGCGAGAACGTCATTTTCCAGCCGAGGCGCTGGTTCGATGTAGCGAACAATTGTCGGAATGGGCATGTGTCGTACAACCGATGCTTCTGCCAGGGGAGAGAGAGGAGAGGGCAATTGCGCTTGTGCGGTCTCTGAGGGGGAGGAAAAAGGAGCCGATACGTCTCTATCTCCCCCCGGCGATGGCAGGTACACTGTCCGCGTCCGATACACAATTCGTTCGACAACGGTGGTTTCTGGCTTTACAACAGGGACAGACGTTGGTGGAAGAGCAGCCTGCTGTGGGAGCTCCTGCGGGGGAGTCCAGAGGATGCGTGCTGTTACTCCAAGCCAAGTGAGTACACCGCCTGCTATTGCACTGAGAGCAGGGAGCCAGAGCTTGTGGAGGAGACTCAATCCTGCCCCAATGCCGGCTCCAATGCCAAGGCTTTGGAAGACAGCTGCGGTTGCACTCATCGGGGGGATGAGCACAGCGCGGTCATGGTGTGCTGCCTGGCGCAGTGCAAGTAATTCGCGCAGTTCTTGACGAAGGTCAGCATTGCTGGCTAAGGCAGCAAATAATGGCTCTTCCAGTGATGCATCCAGTTCGCCATCAATGTACGCGGAGAGCCATTCTGAGTATTGCGCCGTGTAGTCCATGATACTATCGCTCCGTGTTCATGTCTTCTGTTCGATCGGAGAAGTAGGGGGCTAAGATTTTCCGGAGTTTCTGTCGTGCACGGAATGCACGGACCTTGATAACATCGGCACTTGTACCGGTCATTGCGCCGATTTCTGCATAGGAGAATCCTTCGTATTCGTGGAGGACGAACGCCTCGCGGTACTCCATAGGTAAAAGCTCCAATGCATGAGCAAGTAAGCTTGCTAATTCATTGTTCTCATAGGGGTGATCAGGAATAATAGCGTGAAAATCTTGGAGCTCCACAGTTGGGCGCTGCGATCGTTTCAAGTTGAGGCAGATGTTCCGAGCAATGCGCAGGAGATAGGCGGGGAGATTAGTCATTGTGCGCTCTACATCGGCGGCTGTGTAGAAACGGACGAAGGTTTCCTGAAAAGCATCCTGAGCACTGGTATCGTCGCCGAGGATACGCCGGCAGTATGCATACACGCGCGGCGAATAGCGGCGGTAGATTTCCGTAAAAGCAGCATCCCGCTCGCGTTTGGACGAAGCGGTGTTGCACATCTGCTGGTACAGCTCCGCATCGCTACGGTGGTCCAGTTTATTCATTGAAACGACTACATAATCTGCCGGCAATAACCAAACTACTATTAAAAGGTAACATACGTGTGTATTGCACTCTGCATCGAAACAGAATCCAGATTAGGACGTTGCTGCATATAGCACGTACAAGACTGGTGCTGTTCCATAACGGACAGGGTCAATCGTGAATAGGCATTAGTATGGGAGCTTGTCTTTCTAGAAGGTAGAGGGTAACGGCTCCATACACTGCTGTATTCCCCAGAGAAATTCCCCCACTGGGGGAATGCTCTCGGCGCTCAATGAGAGTCGAAGATATAGCATGCTGTTACGTTGCTCACTTGAGTGTGTCATTGCTACGGAGGTTGCTGAACCTCCGACGCAGAGTTGTTTCACTTTGGGTTTGGTGCTAATATGCAAGGGTTCAACAGGTTCTCTCTTCTGGTAGCAATAGGAGGCATTCTGCTGCCGGGATTAGTAGTAGCAGGAGTCCCCAGCAAGCCTCGTGAATTCACAGCTAAAGGGCAATACACAAACACTCCTAATGTGTACCAGGCACTACTCCAATGGGCAGCAAGTCAATCCGAGAATGCTAACGATAGTCCCACAGGCTACTACATCTACCGTGCAACAGGGCAAACCGAAGACATGAGCCAATTTTCTCGGATTGCAACAGTGCCCAGCGATACTCAGCGCACATACGTGTACATTGATAGTCCTCTGTCGGCAGGAACGTACACCTACTTTCTAACCGCATACAATAACGATGGGGAAAGCCAGCGTACCCCCATCCGGGTTGTCGTTGTACCACCAAATACTCCACCGGATAATGTCCTTCGCTTTGTGACAGTGCCTCCCCCTCAAGGACGTGTCGGAGTGCAGTATCGCTATCAGGCACGAGCAGAAACATCGCTACAAGGAGTTACAATTCGCTATCAACTCCTCCAAGGTCCCGATGGAATGAGCATAGATGAAGAAAGTGGTTTAGTGACATGGGTCCCACAGCGTCCAGGCCGGTATGAGGTTAGTATCAAGGCGATTGTTCAATACCAAGGACAAGCCATTTCCGTTAGACAGGGATGGACGATAGTCGTTGAAGGAGAGGAAAATGAAGAAGGATGTATCGTTGTCGAAGGTGTTGTTCAGGATAGCAATGGTACGCGAATGACGGATGGTGTCGTTTATGCGTACCGCTCTGTAGCTCGAGAAAATCGAATCATCTGGATCGTCGCAGCGCGGGCAGAACTCAATCAACACGGAGTTTTCCGAATGCGTCTTCCTGCAGGACAATACAAGTTCTTCACGGAAGGGCGGAGCCATCTGCCAAGCTGGTATGAACGCAGTCGTAATGCAGATAATGCAACAGTATTGACATTTGAGTGTGGCAGCGATTCAACGCGCGAACTGGTTTTTATCGTGAGTCCACGCTCAGCAGAGCAGTTTTATGTTGTCAGCGGTCGCGTCACATCGCAACAGACAGGGGCTGGCGTTTCCGCATGGGTGAAGTTTAGTGCCTTTATCAATTACCACCGTGATGATGACTATCGTGGTGAGTGGGGAGGAACAGTCACTTTTACTGCTGAGACGAATGCAGATGGATACTTCGAAATACGTTTGTCCAATCGCTATACCTACATTGCACGAGCTATTCCTCGCAGTGAGGACTACCTTGCGCTCTACTACGACGGAACAACCAACATAGCTGAAGCAAAACGTATTACACTTACTGGCAATCTTGATGGAATCAACTTTGCACTTCCACTACGTCCTCCATTCCATGGTGGCTTTAGCGGGCAAATCGTTGATAGTAGTGGCAGGGGAATAGCTGGTTGGGCAGTAGCATGTCGCCTCGTTGCGCAGGATAGTGATCGCCGGGAGCATATCCGGCGCTTCCGGACTGTAGAAACTGATTCAATGGGACACTATCAGTTTGTTGGACTCGAACCTGGGGTGTATGTTGTGCTCGGTATTCCTCGCTCGCGAGATTATGTGCCAGGATTCTGTGTACTGGGCGAAATGGCAGCACTTCGGTGGCGGAATGCAACGCGAATTGGAGTAGGGGAGGTGATGCTGACAGTTCAGTACGACATAAAACTCCGTGCTCGCAGTGGAGAGCGGGGAATGGTGCGGCTGGAAGGATGGATACGAGGGCGTACTGGACAGATGAAAAACAGTATGCGTGAGCAGGGGGATGTGCCTGTCGCAGGTGCATTAATCGCAGTCATTACTTCTTCAGGAATCGCTGGATATGCAGTGAGTCAAGATGATGGATACTATGCAATTACTGAATTGATACCGCTGACCGGTCAGCTGGTTGTGGATCATCCCGACTACGAATCAACCATTGTTCCGCTTACACTTGGTGTGGCCGCAGGCACTCAATCTCAGGATCTGACGGTGGAGCCGGTTATTCTGAATGTTGAAGAAAAGAGCATACCCAATCTTCGCCTCGTGCCAAATCCCGCGAGCACATATCTCCAGCTCGAACTTGGACACATGGTCGGCACAGTAAAGATTGAGCTCACTACATTGCTTGGCACAACCGTTGCGGTATATCAAACAGATACTCCGACGATTTCCATTGCGACCGATCAATTAGCCAGTGGCATCTATCTGGTGCGGATAATTTCTTCAGCGGGAGTGCAAACAGTTCCAGTCGCAATTATGCATTGATGCCCCGCGCTTCATGGTACCCTCACACGGAGCGCCCCGCAACCTGACGGGGCGCTTTTGTTTTCGGGCGCATAATCTGCAGAAGAGTCTGCTGGAGCACTGTAAGAGTATCGGTGGAGGAGCTTTTGAGCGTAACATCAGCCTGGTGGAGTAGCTCAAGCGCATCGGCAATGTGGTCGCTGGTGTAATGCCGCAGAGCAGCCAGGTACTCCGGTACAAAGAAGGGGGAAATCCCTGCAGCACGGCCAAGTTCAGTGGCATTGATTGTCGTTTGTCGCAGCTCATCAATGCGCCAAAGCGTGAAAAAGTATCGCGCAAGCATAGTGACAATCAGCAAATCCTGACGCTCAGTGCGTACCATGTGGTGGAGAATTCTGAGAGCAGCTGTAAGATCACGCTGACCAACAGCTTTCTGGAGCTCAAAGACATTGTACACGCGCGATGCTCCTGCGACAGCGAGCACATCCTCGATACTCAATCGCTTCCGCTCGCCTACGTAGAGCATCAGCTTGGCTGCTTCGTTAGCAAGGTCTCGCAGTCGCGTTCCAACCTGCACGATGAGGTATTCAGCTACTTCAGGGGGACAGTCGTAGCCATGGCTCTTGAAGCGCTTGATGATCCACTCAGGCAGTTGGCGCTCTGGAAGGCGAGGAAATTCTATCCACGCTGCATGCTCAATAAGCAGGTTGTACGGGAAGCGAAGCTTTGCAATCTTAGAAACTGCCTTGGCTTGCTGCTTCGGATTGCTCAGTGCTGCTGCGAGCCCTTTGAGGTCATCCAAACGGCTATCCTCACTGGCAGCAAGGACAAGGATTGTCGTCGGAGAAGGAGAACGAATGTACTCCGCAAGCGCAATGTAGTCAGCACTATTTTTCCTCCCCACCGGTACCCGGTCGAAGTGGCGGACAAGAATAAAGCGCTCCTGGCTTGCCATTGGGAATGCCTCTGCACGGCGGACAAGCTGCTCAGCACTGATTTCCTCTCCATCGAGCACATCAATGTCCACTTGCTCGATTCCTCGCATGCGAGCGACTTCGACAAGAGAAGACGCTGTTTCCTCCAGGAGGAATTCCTCTTCGCCGAAGAGGAAAATCAGCCGGGGAAGTGACTTCATCCGTAGTAATGCAGAGGGCGTTTCGATATGCATTGGTCTCTACTAGTTGTGCGCAAAAGCGAAGATAGAATGGCGTTTGGTTTTTTCGCTTGCGGTTTTGTAAATAGCACTTGGTTTCATTTTCCCAAGCAGTGCCTATGTGGCGATATGGTGCTGTCGTGCTCCTTGGATGTGTGCTCTGGGCAGATCATCCACGGTGGGAACGGTACCTTGAAGCAGCACGCCCGACGGCGATTACTTCCAAGCCTCTTTTCCCTCCCTTTCTGCTTGCTGAGCGCGTGTTTGAGACTCCCTTTGCAAACATCAACCTCATTGAGCCAGAGCAGGATAATTCACCGATGCAGAACGAATCAAGCATAGCAGTCAATCCGCGAAATCCTCAGCAGCTAATCGCTTCGGCAGTGGACTATCGGGCCAACCAATCTGCCTGGGTGTACGTTTCTACCGATGGGGGCAAAACCTGGCGAAATGTCAATCTTGGTAAGCCTAATTTCCCTCGCTGGACGGCAGGCAATGACCCATCGGTAGCGTGGGGACCTGATGGCACTGCGTATGTGGTGTATGGTGCATTCGATCGTTCTTCTCCTCCGACGGGAGAAAACGCCGTGCTGCTTGCCCGTTCCACCGATGGAGGACAAACCTGGCAAGCGCATCTACCAATCATCCTTCATCGTGGGGTGATGACAGCGGATTCAGCCTTCGAAGACAAATACTACATTTCGGTCGATCACAGCTCGACATCTCCCTATCGCGGTAGGCTGTATGTGCCATGGAAGCGCGTGATTGACCGGGATTCATCAACGCAGATTGTCGTCACCTGGTCCGACGATCGCGGAACGACCTGGCACGAGCCTGTGCGTGTCAGTCCCGTCTTACCGGGTACGTCGCTTGATACCACATTTGGGCAAAGCTTTCCACTTGCGGCAACTGGTCCTAATGGCGAAGTGTACGTGGTGTGGAACTCCGGCACGCAGCGCAGCATAGGCTTTGCCCGTTCCACCGATGGAGGGAGGACATGGTCTGCACCGCGATTGATACACACCTACCAGTGGCTCGGGCAGACACGCTTTACAGGGACGCAATACAATCACACTCTCAAGGGTGGAACCCGTGCAGAAACCTATCCTGCATTGGTGGTGGACACAGTCCCTGGCTCGCCGCGACGAGGATGGCTCTACTTGACTTGGGCTGCTGACCCTGTGCCCAACGTGTACTTTTCGCGCTCGACCGATGGAGGACAAACATGGTCAACCCCACGGATTATTCACCGTGACACTACCAATGACCAGTTCTGGCAATGGATTGCCCTTGATGGAACCAGCGGCGATCTCGCTGTTATGTGGTTGGATAGCCGCGACGACCCGGACAACCGCTACTCGCGCGTGTACGTTGCCTATTCGAGTGACGGCGGGGATACGTGGCTAGAGCGTCCGGTGACTGATACCGCCTTCGATATTCGCCGCAATCCATTCACTGGTGGTGGCATCACTGGCGTTTTTGCAGGGGACTACAACGGCTGTGCATTCTGGAATGGGATCATTTATCCTTCAAGCGTGGACATGCGCAATGCGGAAGTGAACATCTTCGACAGCGACGTGTACTCTGCTCGCATAAGCGTTCGCGCTCCAGAGCCGGTTCGCGCATTCCGTGCGCAGACGGTTCCCAGCGATCCGCGTCGCATAGAGCTTTCATGGCAACCACCGCGTCAGCGGAGTTTTGGCCAGCCGCTATCACCAGGTGAAGTGGTGCTTTCGTTGTATCGGAACGATACGCTCATAGCTCAGCTTCCTGGCACTGCGACGGCGTACATCGATGCAAATCTGCCGCCATACTCGGTGCATCGCTACGCAATACTGGCAGTTGCAGGAAGGGATACCTCATCACCACGGACAGCGTTTGGATATGCGGGAGGAGCGCGGCAGCCTGCTCCACCTCAGCTTGTTGAAGTGCGCAACGAGCGCTCCACCCGCAATGATGCAACAATCGTTGCGACGCTGCCGACGCAACGTGCCGATGGAGCAACGCCCCTGGTCAACTTAGCCCGCGTTGCGGTACTCTTGGACGGAATGGAGCACAGCCTACACACTGTGTCCTCAAGCGATACGGGGCAGACTGTTGAGCTTGCAGTTACTGCTCCTGAGCGAGGCTATTGGCGTGTACAGCTGTGTGTGCTTGACAGCGATGGCAATCGAAGCGACACCACCACTCCAGTGGTGACATACATCGGTCCAGTAGAATCTCGCTACAGCGATAGTTTCGATGAACCACGTCTGCGCCGCTATTGGACGAGGGGAGGATGGGGACTTACCGATGAGTTCTCATTCTCTGCACCCAACAGCCTGACCGAATCACCTCAGCGCCAATACTCGGCTTCAGCACGTGATACGCTGCTGCTTTTCCCCATCCGAGCGGAACGGGATACCTTGCTGGTGGCGTTCTACACTGCAGCGTTTGTCGAGGAGCGCGATAGTGCCCTTGTCGAATACACAACCGACGGTAGTCAATGGCAACGCGCGCTTGCGTTCAATCGCGCGCAATATCCAGAGTGGACCGATGGAGTTCGCTCTGCAACAGATTGGAAGTTTGCCTCCGTCGCAATTCCAGTCGCAAATCCACCGGTGGATGTAACGCTGCGCTTCCGCTTCCGTTCGAACCTTAGTGGACAGGACGACGGCTGGTACATTGACGACCTAACTATCAGCGGCGCTGCGCAGACGAGCGCTGATGAATCGTCGGCAGCGGTGACACTATTCCCCAATCCGGCGACAGGTGTTGCTATCGTCGAGGGCATTGCGCCGACTGCGCAGGTGACTGTCGTCGCCCTCAGCGGGCAGCAATGGAGCGTGCCTGTTGAACCTGTGGCGTCAGGCTTAGCGCTCGACCTTCGCCCGCTACCACGCGGCACGTATTTCGTTCGTCTCTATGACGGCATGCGCATCCATGTTCTGCGGTGCGTGCGCATTGACCCATAGTACTGACATGGAGGTGCACAAATGGACCTACAAGTTGCAATTGCTCCCACAAAAGAAACGGCACTTTCCGACGAGGAGCTGATTAGAGAAATTCTTCGGCTTAAGAAAGAACGCAATGCAGTGATCCTGGCGCACTACTACCAGTACTCGGAAATCCAGGAACTGGCAGACTTTGTGGGCGACAGTCTGGAGCTTTCTCGCCGCGCCCAGAAGACCGATGCTGACACAATCGTTTTCTGCGGAGTGCACTTTATGGCGGAAACTGCAAAAATTCTCAATCCTACCAAGAAAGTGTTGCTGCCAGACCTAAAAGCAGGATGCTCGCTTGCCGAAAGCGCTCCTGCAGAAGAATACCGTCGAGTGCGAGAGCAGTTACGCCAGACCTATCCCAACCACGTCGCCATCACCTACATTAACTGCAGCGCAGAAGTAAAAGCGCTCAGCGATATCATCTGCACCAGCAGCAATGCAGAACGCATCATCCGCAGTGTGCCAGAAGATGTGCCAATCCTCTTTGCACCAGACCGAAACTTAGGGGCATACCTGCAGCGGAAGACAGGACGGCAAATGATTCTGTGGAATGGCACCTGCATTGTCCACCAAAGCTTCAGTGTGCGGCGCATTGAAGAGCAACTGGCGGAATATCCCGATGCAGAACTCATCGCACATCCTGAGTGTGAGGATGCGATTTTGGAGCGTGCACACTTTATCGGGTCAACCAGTGCTCTGCTTCGCTATACGGTCGAATCCCCGCGGACAACCTTTATCGTTGCGACTGAGCCAGGCATCATTCATCAGATGGAAAAAGCCTCGCCGCACAAGCGATTCATTCCTGCTCTCCCAGAACAAGAGGGATGCCGATGCAGTGAGTGCCCTTACATGAAACTCAACACGCTGGAGAAACTCTACTTGTGCCTTCTGCGCGGGGAACCAGAAATACATCTCGACCCGGCGCTGATCGAGCGTGCACGCCTTCCCCTGGAGCGTATGATGGCACTTTCGCAGTAGGAGTGGGACCTGAGGGATTCGAACCCCCAACCAACGGATTATGAGTCCGCTGCTCTAACCGTTGAGCTAAGGTCCCATGTGTTGGAGCTGCTATTCGCTGCGGAATAGGCCGATGAACAACCCAAAGCCCGCAGCAAAGCCGCGTGCATTGATTGCAGAAGGCACGTTATTGACCGTTGTGATGTTGTTTTCCTGCCACGTACCCATGAGCGTGACGTTATAACTCCCCCATGCCCGCACAGTGGCATAGCCGCTCAGGGCGTATTCTAAGGATACGGTTGGACGAATGAGCCAAAACGGTGCTGCAAGTGTGCTGGTTACTGCTTGACCGAGGTTGCCGTTTGCATTTGGCCATTGAGTGGAGGCAGGTCCTGTCGTATGCTCAAAGCTGAGCAGGCCGCGGCCAAGAAACACTCCCGGTGCAACAATAAATCCGCGCAGCAGAGGCAGGGCGTAATCGAGCTGCAGGGCGGCACTCGACAAGGAAAGAGTTGCCCGATGCTGCCCGCCTGATTGCGACTCTGTATGCGAAGACGAGCCACTGAGTGCTTCAAATCCAACGCGCAGATTCCCCACCAGGCTCAAGGTCAGAAATCCGCTTACTCCGCTGGTGAAAAGTGGGGCAGAATAATCTCCATGCATCGAGTAGGGCATGACCAAGTTTGCATTGATGTCGGCAGCAGGAAAATACCAGAAACCGCCGACATACCCTGCACCGATGCCAAAGTATGCGGCGCTGGACTGCTTGTCTTGCAAATCCTCAAAGGTGATTTCACCAAGCTGGTCGCCGCTGCCTTGCTGGGCATGTCCGGCAAGTGCCATAAGGAAAAGCAGCGGTGCAATCGCAAAAAAGAGTCGCATACAAAATCACTGGTGTGATACAAGTACAAACTTACGGACTTGCAAGCCGCACTACTTCGAAGACAAGCAGCTTGAGGTACTCAGTTTCTGGCATTGGTGCATAGATCGGATGGCAGGGCGACTGCATGCCGCGGGCAATCAGCCGAACACGACAGCCTGCCCGTTTCGATTCGGTGACAACTGTCTCCGCAAGCATGCGCTCGCTGATGTAGTGAGAGCAGCTCGCAGTGACAAGAATGCCACCATCACCGAGCAATTGTAGAGCACGACGATTGATTTCTGCATAACCCCGTAGCGCTCGTTCGATGTGGTCAACGCTCTTTGCAAAAGCGGGAGGATCAAGGATAACCATATCCCACCGCTCGCCCCGAGCGACTGCAGCCTTGAGGTAATCGAACACATCTGCTTCCACAAAATCGCAGCAGGCGGAAAGATTATTCCGCTCTGCATTCTGCCGAGCAAGAGCAATAGCAGAGGCGGAACTATCAACTCCTACTACCTGCCGTGCACCACTTCGGGCGCAGTGCAGAGCAAAACCACCTTGGTGAGTGAAGCAATCGAGCACTCGTCGTCCCTGCGCAAAGCGTGCAACAAGAGTGTAATTGGCACGCTGGTCAAGGTACAACCCTGTTTTCTGCCCACCGACAAGGTCAACGTACACCACCAGCCCATTTATCGTAAGCTCCAAGCGCTCTGGTATGCTGCCCCAGAGCAGCATCTCGGTGCGCGGTAAGCCTTCCTTTTCGCGGAGGACAGAGTCATTCTTTGCAATGATGCCGCGAGTTTCCGGCAGAAGTTGCCGCAGGGTTTCTGTGATGATATCACTCCGCCGATCCATTCCGACAGAGAGATACTGGACCGCAAGGTACTCGCCGTAGCGATCGACAATTAATCCCGGCAGAAAATCGGCTTCGCCGAAAACAAGGCGGTACACCTGTTCTTGTCCGTAGAAAGTGCGGCGAAGGGCAAGTGCTCGTTCAAAGCGGCGTAGGAAGAACTCAGCGTCCGCATCACCATTCCAGAGAAGGAGCCGAACGGCAATTTTACTGGTGGGATGGTAAAAGCCTACCCCCAGCTCGCCGCCATGAGCTGCCTGCACTCGGACGACATCACCTGCAGCGAGTGGTGCCGAAGGATGCTCCAGCTCGTCGCGGTACACCCATAAATGACCGCTTCTGAGGCGACGATGAGCGCCTGGACGTAATCGGAGGGAAGGAAACGGCATCTGCATAGCGCAAAACTACCAGCGGCGAATGTGCGTAGTAAGTGCAGTAGGGCTGAAAGCCTGAGTGTAGAAGTGCACTCTTTCAGCCGCTACGCTAAGTTTGCAGTTAGTTGTCTATAGCGGTTTTGCTTATGCTTGAGTTACCTGTACTCGAACTGCAGGACAGCGCTTTGTCAGCTGCTCCAGTGCAATCTGGCAACACAGGGCGCGCCCTTTATGTGGAGACGTATGGCTGCCAGATGAACCTCAACGATACGGAAATTGTCCAGGGCATCATGGCAGGTGCTGGCTATCGTCTTGCCAATTCGATTGAAGAAGCCGATGTTGTTTTCTTGAACACCTGCGCTATCCGTGAGAATGCCGAGCGTAAAATTCACGAACGACTCAAACACCTGCGCTACTGGCGCAAGCGAAAGCCTGAGCTGGTAGTTGGTGTGCTTGGATGCATGGCAGAGCGGCTTCGGCGTAATCTTCTCGGCGAACAGGGGCTGGTTGATTTGGTCGTTGGTCCTGATGAGTACCGCCGATTGCCAGAGCTGGTCGAGCGTGCCTTTGCAGGCGAACAAGGCATCGCTGTCAAGCTCTCGCGTGTGGAAACATACGACGACATTACTCCGCTTCGCACGCAGGGCATTAGTGCGTGGATCTCCATTATGCGCGGATGCGACAAGTTCTGTACATTTTGTGTTGTCCCCTTCACTCGAGGGCGTGAGCGTTCGCGTCCCCTGGAAAGCATTGTTCGGGAAGCAGGGCAATTGTGGGAGCAGGGGTTCCGTGAGGTGACTTTGCTCGGGCAGAATGTCAACTCCTATCGCGATCCGCATGGACAAGGAGACTTTGCCGACCTGCTGGCTGCTGTTGCCGAAGCAGTACCGCGCATGCGGATTCGGTACACGACCTCCCATCCCTATGACATGAGCGATAAGCTCATCGAAACGATGGCAGCCTACGAGAACATTTGCCCCTACATCCACTTGCCGGTACAATCGGGCAGCGACCGCATCTTGCAGTTGATGAATCGCCACTACACTGTGGCTCAGTACTTGGAGCGTATCGAGAAGATTCGCACCACCATTCCAGGATGTGCTCTTTCGACGGACATCATCGTGGGCTTCTGCACCGAGACCGAAGAGGACCATCAGAAGACAATGGAGCTGATGGAGAAAGTACGCTACGACGGGGCATACATGTTCAAGTACTCCCCTCGCGAGAACACGAAAGCGTGGAAATGGGGAGATGATGTGCCTGACGAAGTCAAATCGCGACGGCTGGAAGAAATCATCGAGCTCCAAAACCGCATCTCATGGGAAATCAATCAAGGAGAAATTGGGAAAGTTGTAGAGGTGCTGGTTGAAGGTCCGAGCAAACGTGATCCCGCACAATGGCAAGGGCGGACGCCGACGAACAAGGTGGTAATTTTCCCACACATTGGCACACAGGCGGGCTACGTCGTTGGCGATCTCATCCACGTTCGCATTGAACGCGCCACCAGCGCTACTCTTATAGGGCACGTAGTGGCATGACCTTCGATCAGGCACGTGCATGCCTGCTTGCAGCGCAACGGATTGGCATTGTGCGGACCGATCACTTAGGGGATATGGTCTTGACGCTCCCGCTTGCGCGAGTGCTCAAGGAAGAATTTCCCGCTGCAGAGCTCGTGATGATTGCGCACAGCCGGACTGCCCCGTTGCTCGAAGGGCTCAAGGTGATCGATCGCTGCGAATACGTTGATCGCACTCCTTTGCCGATGATTTTTCGACGGATGAAGTTCGATGTTCTGTTCTTCCCTCGCTCGCGCCCAGAAGAAGCATGGCATGCGTGGCGGGCAAAAGTTCCAGTGCGAGTGGGGACAGTGTATCGGTGGTGGAGTGGGCTCTATTCTGTCCGTATTGCTGAGCATCGCCGCCACGGGCTGTTTCATGAGGCGGAGTATAACGTCCGCATGGTTGAGCATATCATGCGGAAACGCTACTTTGTGCGTCTTGAGCCGCCACCTGTATCGGAGATAGCGCGCAATTACATCTCGCATGTGCTACAAGCAAACGGCATACAACCAGCGGAGCCATTTATAGTTCTCCATCCCGGTGGGCGAGGCTCGTCGCCTCTGTGGACGAAGTTTCCTTCCTTGGCGAAGATGTTGCGGCAGCAGCTTCCGAACACGCACCTTGTGGTGACGGGAATCACGGAGGACGCCATGCGGGCGGAGGAAATAGTCCGCGCAGTTCCTCAAGTGATCAATCTGTGTGGTATGCTCACTTTGGAGCAGCTTATTGCGCTATTAGAAAAAGCAGCTGTTGTCGTTGCTAATTCAACGGGAATTATCCACATCGCCGCTGCCCTGGGGCGACCAGTAGTTGGGCTGTATCCTGCATCTCCTCCGGCATTGAGTCCAGCGCGATGGGCACCGTTGACGCAACGTCGTGCAGTGCTTGCAGCAACGCCGATTGATCGTATTTCTCCCATCCATGTGGCTGAGGAAGTACGCAAACTTCTTTGCGGGAACTACTATCCTCGATCGGTTTAGTCCCGGGCGGGAATCGCTGTATAGCCTCCTTGTAGCTTTGGATTTAGGAATTGGGGAGGAATGCCGATAATTTTTTGGGCAGACCCGTAGAGAGGTAGTTGTAGTCTATGATACATTGCCATGCTCGAGTCCCTCGGAGCTGTCCGCCGGTCATATGTGGCTACTGTGGCTCTCCTGGTTACAGGGGGAGTGGGAGCAGTGTATGCACTTGAATTGAGCGCGTTCCTTCCAGATCCATTTCACGACATTCTAACAGCTTTCTTGACTCTGGGCCTTGGGGTGGGTAGTTCAATCTTGTGGGAAAAGTATCAACAAGCACATCGCCAAAAAGAGATAGCTCTTAGACTGCTGGAGCAAAGCCCTGATTGCATGGTGATTCTCACCGAGCAGGGTACAATCCTTGACGCGAATGCACGCAGCAAGGATGTTCTTGGCTACCAGGTTGCAGAACTTATCAACAACCATTTTCGCGCGCTTGTTCATCCTGACCATCGCTCGACAGTGACTCATCTGTTGAGCCGACTTGCACTCTCCGATAGCAGTGATACGGTGCGCGCAGAGCTTCCCCTTATCCATCGTTCTAAGAAGACATTCCCAGCAGAACTCTCTGCAACAATTGAGCGGATTGGGCGGAAGCGATATGTATTGGTTTCCCTTCGTGACATTAGTGAGCGAGTTCGACAAGAGCGCAAAGTGCGTCGTGTATTGCATACGCTCGATCGGATTGTGCAAACGATTCCCCACTCGCTGTTGATTTATGATTTGCGTCGCCAGCGGTTTGTTTATGCGCGGCCTAGTGCGGAGAATGATCTTGGATACACTCCGACAGAGCTAACCAGCGCAGATGCCTCCCTGCTCGAGGAAATGATCGTTCATCCCGAAGACCGAACAATTCTGGAAGAAGCGATGCAAGAAGCTGTAGCATCGCCCACGTCCCACACAGTGCAGTGTTATTACCGGGCACGGGCAAAGTCAGGGCAGTGGCGATGGCGACATGTGCGTATCGCTGTTTTCGAGCGCGATTGCAATGGGACACCGGTCAAAATGCTGCTGGTTGGGGAGGATATCACAGACCTCATGCTATCCAAGAAAGAAGTGGAGCGACTGCATGAACGGATGCGCCTTGCCACCTACGGTGCGCGGATAGGTATCTGGGAGATTGACTTGAAAAACTATATCCCTTATTGGGATGCCACGATGTATGAACTTCACGATATTTCATCCCATGTGCAAGGAAGAAATCTCTTGCAACAGTGGCGCCGCCGTGTTCATCGTCGCGATATGAAGGATATTATTGCAGGGCTGCGAGAACTTCTCCGGCGCCAAAGTGGACATCTGATTGTGGAGTACGAGTACTTCCTGCCCAGTGGGGAGCGTCGGTATTTCCGCAGCATAGCGACAATGCATCAGAATACGATTGATGGGGAACGACGCTTGGTGGGCATCGTTATTGATGAGACAGCTCAGCGCCTTCAGCTTCAGCGCGAGCAAAAGCTCGAGCATTTGCTCGAAGAATCTCAGCGCATGGCTCGCATGGCGTCATGGGAGCTTGATCCCCGTACCATGGAATTCGCAACCACAAAAGAAATATGGAACATTCTCGGTCTTCCGATACCGAAAGGAGATGGAAAGGTCACTGTTGAAATGGTGCAGCAGGTCATTCACCCTGATGATTGGGAACGGTGGTATTCTACCATTTTCCACTCGATCAAAGAAGTTACCTCCCATTCCTTCCGATACCGGATTATTCGGCAGTCCGATGGAGCAATTCGATGGCTGGAATGTAAAGGGGAACCCCTTGTCCAACGAGGGAAGCTTGTCTTGTACCGTGGCACTGTGCAAGATATCACTGAGCGTTACCTTCAAGAGCAAGAGCTTATTCAAGCACGGGAAGAAGCACTCAGAGCAAGTCGGGTAAAGAGTGAGTTTCTGGCAAATATGAGCCATGAAATTCGTACGCCGATGAATGCAATTCTGGGATTCGCATCATTGTTGGACCAAGCAGTGCACGATCCTCTCTTGCGGGAATACATTGCAGCTATTCGCAGTGGAGGGCAAACCTTACTCCAGCTTATCAATGACATCTTAGATCTTTCCAAACTCGAAGCAGGAAAAATGCGCTTGTCACCAGAACCGACTGCATTAGCAGCATTTATCGAGGAAGTGCAAATGTTCCTCAGTGAGCGTGCCAGTTCGAAGGGGATAGAGCTACGGACCGAGTTGATTGGTACATTGCCTAATGCTGTAGAGCTTGATGTTGTGCGGATGCGACAGATTCTCTTCAACCTTGTTGGCAATGCAATCAAGTTCACGGAAAGAGGGTGGGTTACCATCCGCGTCTATGGCTCCCCCGATGGAGAAAACACCTGGCGCTTAGTTTTTGAGGTCGAGGATACAGGGATTGGTATTCCAGCCGACCAACTCGATGCAATTTTCGAAGCATTCCAGCAAGTCGAAGGGCAAAGCACACGGAAATACGGAGGTACCGGACTGGGGCTTTCTATATGTAAGCGCTTGACAGAGCTTATGAACGGCACAATTAGTGTCCGGAGTGCTGTAGGGAGTGGATCTGTCTTCACAGTAGTTCTTCCGAATATCCCGGAAGTCTATGTGGAGGGTATGCCACAACGGACCGCTGCGGAGGCACCAGCTGTTACCTTCGAGGGAGTGGTGGTCGTCGTTGTTGACGATGTCGAAAGTAACCGAGCTCTTCTCCGGTCATATCTAGAGCATCATCATGCGCTTGTGCACGAGGCAAGTTCTGCCGATGAGGCAGAACAGCTCATTCGAACAGTGCAGCCAGTCGCGGTGTTCACCGATATTCATATGCCAGAGCGCAGCGGAATAGACCTTGCTCAGCGCCTACGGTCGGACAATACTTATAGCAGCCTTCGCATTGTTGCAGTGACGGCATCTCCCCTTGCGCGTCAAGACGATGCTGCCCTGTTCGATGCAGTTATCCTCAAGCCTGTGACCTTAGAGGCTTTTCTCCAGGTTGCCTGCCGGGTGCTGCCATACCGCTCTGCAGAGGAGGTGTCCTCCTCCGAAGAGGAGAATCTCGACCAACACAGTGAGTTTGTGCTCAGTGAACAGGAACAGACAATGCTCCAAGCAATTGCAGAGGGTGAGTGGCGTCGAGCGATGGAGCGACTGTCTTCTGCAGACATTGAGGCATTCCTTGCAGCACTTGAGCAGATTCCTTTCAGCGCAAGTCCATCTCCCCTCCGCCGCTATATCGAACGTGTACGCCATGCCTACGAAAAGTTCGACATTGCACTTCTCCGACAATCATTGGAGCGGTATCCTACCTTGATTCAGCGAGATTATTCACGACTGGCGAATACAGCCCCATGACAGCATCCATTCGGCATACGGTGTTTATCGTTGACGATGTTCCGCAGAACATCCAAGTGGCAGCCACTGCTCTGCGCGACAATGGCTACAATGTGAGTTTTGCAACAAGTGGAGCGGAAGCGCTCGAGCGAATTCCTCTGGTGATGCCAGACCTTATTCTCCTGGATGTGATGATGCCGGAAATGAACGGTTTCCAAGTGTGCCAGGCACTCAAACGTGATGCGCGAACATCAACGATTCCGATTATCTTCTTGACAGCCCTCAATGATAGTGATTCGGTTGTTCAGGCTTTTTCTGTCGGCGGAGTAGATTACGTAACAAAACCATTCAACACTGCAGAGCTGCTTGCTCGAGTACGAACGCAGTGCTCCCTCCATACGCTCCAGCGATTACTCGCCGAAAAGAACACAATCTTAGAAGACCTCAGTCGCACACTTGAAGCACAAGTAGCGCAGCGTACAGAAGCGCTGCAGGCAGCACTCCGGCGGCAGCAAAATTTTGGGCAAATGAGTGTGGCACTGGTAGGACTAATCAACCATGAGTTCCGCACCCCAATGACAGTGATTCAATCGAGCATTGACATGCTACAATATGCGGAACGTCTTGAATCCCCCAAGCGAGAAGAGCTATGCGCTACTATAAAGCGGCGGGTCACTGAAAGTATCGATGCTATGCAGCGCCATCTTGATTCGGTTGCTCTCATGATTGAGCAACACACCACTCTGCTTTACGAACAACCACAGCTTGCATCTCCCGCACAGATCGTACAGGAAATTGCCCACACCTGTGCAAGTCGTTTCAATCGGCTCTCCACGTTAAAGATTGTTATCAGAGATGTTCCCTCCCGTGCTCTTCTGATGGTTGAAAACTTTCGTGCAGCCCTTTCCAATATCATCACGAATGCATTCGAATACTCTCCGCCGGACACAACAGTCCAGGTAACCTGTAACGCTGATGAATCGTGGCTTACAGTAACTGTTGACGATGAGGGACCAGGTATTGATCCGGAGGAAGAGCCTTATCTCTACAATTGGTTCAAGCGTGGCCGTGCACATACCAGCCTTGGCAAGCATCGTGGGTTAGGTGTTGGGCTTCCATTGGCACAGCTTGCAGCGGAGACGATGATGGGGTCTGTGTGGCACGAGCGGCGATTTCCTCATGGCAGTCGGTTTGTTCTTCACGTGCCCTATGGACAAGATCTCACGTGCGATTCTCGCAAAGCCGTGCTATCAAGCCGCTTGTCGAGTGCCCCGGTACAAGCGGAACAATGACGACCGACCCTCCTCGCGCTCGGACAAAATCAGCACCAACGACTGTTGCTTCGGTGTAGTCTCCGCCTTTGACTAAGATGTCCGGCTCAATTGCCCTGATAAGGTCTGCAGGGGTGTCCTCGTCGAAAATTGTCACGATGTCTACTGCTCGAAGTGCATCCAGTACAACAGCGCGATCCTGCTCGTTGTTGATTGGGCGGTTGGGTCCTTTGAGCCGGCGGACGGAGGCATCGCTATTGAGACCAACGATGAGCACATCCCCTAAAGCCCGTGCAGCGGTCAAATACTCCACATGCCCCCGGTGGAGGATATCAAAGCAGCCATTGGTAAACACAATCTTTTTTCCTGCTGCACGCAGGTGGCGAACATGCTCAATTAGTTCCGAACGAGGGAGAAGCATTAGCCCTTTGATAATAGTGGCACCGACAGGAGGTTGTCGTAGATTGCAACATCTTGTGCAAAATTCATTACACCGCTATGGTAGGCATCTTGAATTGGTGGCTTGTCGGCGCAGTGTTGATGACCACAGTAGCACTCAACGCGCAGAACAATCCGCGTCCTTATGACACAAATGCGGTGATTGTAACGCGACAGCTTTCCAAGCAGCTTTTTGATCTCAACAGTATTCCTTTCATGGAGCCGCTAGTCACCACCGTCAACGCAACGAGTAATGCACGCTTTTTCCGACAAGCATCAATTCCATCGTCGGTAGAGCGCCCTTACATTCGCTTCGGTGTACATTCGATGCTCGGATTTGTCCGCGATGATCAACGTGTGTACCGTCCCCAACTGCCAACACTTGCACAACCAGTTGACTACAGCAAATACGTTGGGTTCCGCAATGGGTCATTTTACTTACGCGACACAATAGGGCTGGCTGTTGATTTGATTAGGCGCCTGTTTCACAAAAGTGTGGACTCTGGCCGTGTGCGAGTTCCGGAGCAAGCGCCGACAGTGTTCGGCTACGCCCCAACAACGATTGAGATTGACCGAGCATACTTGTTGGAACTTGTCCGAACCGATCCAGAATTTGCGCCGCTGTATAACCTTCTGCCGGAGTCCTCGCAGCAATTGGTGGATAGTCTTTTGCTCAAACTTCCCTCTACACTTTCACTCCCTCCTGGGCAGAATATGCGCACAATAGTTGCTGCTGTCCCTCAGCTTGAAATTGGTTCCCTCTTTGGCACAGAGCTTTTGTTACGGTACATCCCACCAGTTGTGTTCGATCCCAATATTGGGCGCTTTTCATTTTGGGGTATTGGAGTGCGACACTCTCTCTCGCAATATCTGCGTGATCCGTTCCTGGATGTCGCTCTCCAAGTAGGATACCAAGGAACGCTCCTTCGAAAAACGGTGGGAGTAACCAACGCGCAACTGGAAGCGCGCGGCGAGTTTCTACTGGCAAATATCCATGTTAGTCGCCGATTTGAGGGCATTGTTGATGTGTATTCGGGAATTGGCTACGAGCAACTTCGTGCTCGCTCGAGCTATCGGTACACATTGCCTCAGCAGTTGCAGATTCAGCTGGGTCTGCTTAAAGTGCTGCCGGATGGGACAGTTGTCCGCGATCCGGCAGCAGGATATCCTGGCGATGATGTTGTACAGGAAAGTATCGCAGAGCTCACCGTCCGCAACATCAAGTGGACGCTTGGCATTGCCCGAAGCCTGGGTCCAGTGACACTTTGCCTTGATTACAATCTTGGTTCGTGGTCACTGGTGACCTTCGGCATAGATGTACAGTGGTGAGGCGCTTTCAGTGAAGCTCGTACGAGAGACCAGCGGTAGCGTACCGTCGTAGTATAGTGCCACCGAATATCTCGTAATGCGGACGGTCGAGCAAATTGAACACGTTGACAGAAACACGCAAATCGTCAGTCAAGTAGTAGCTGGCATTGAGATTGACAACTGCATACGACGGCACCACTCCCTCGAACAATCCTGCGACCCAGGTGAATTTATCCACATAGCGCAGATTGATGCTTACGTCGAATTGACGAGGGATAGTGTAGGAAACCCCAAGATTGTATCGTCGCGGTGAGGTGTTCGGGACGATCTTTTGTGCAGAGACGCTGTTTTCAATCACGCGATAATCAAGCCATGCCGCATTACCGCTGAGCATAAGGTAGTCGCTGATGTAGTAGTTGATGCCCAACTCAACGCCGCGCTCGACCACTTCGGCAATGTTGGTGGGAGTAATAATCAGCGCGGCAGTGCCGTCGCGATCATATGCCAGGCGGTCGAAGTATGCGGGATTGATTCGATTGAGTTCCACGCGGAGCAAGGAGTCAGCTCGCCGGTCGCCATACCGTACAGGACGGTACACCTGTGGAGCAAGTCCCCCGAGTGGAACGGAAATGAAATTCCGCCGCTGGTTGATATAAGCATCAAGGGTGAGATACAACGAACGTCCAATAACACCTTTGTAGCCTACTTCATAGGAAACGGCAGATTCTACCCCAATTGTCGGATTACCAAGATTCCACTGAGGCAACGATTGAATGCCCAGGCGTTGCACACCTGTTTGGGCGCTGATTATCGAGTCTATGCGAGCAAAAGCTACTGGTGGTCCTGCGGGGGAACGGCGGTATTTGTCGGGGTAGCTTGGTCGCAGAAATGAGCGGTTTACCGTTGCACGAAATGTATGCTCAGCTGTTGGGGACCACACGATGCCCCCCTTGGGCGAAAGCTGTGTCTCAAAGAAGGTCGAGCGATCCAACCGCAGGGCACCGACAAGACGAAGAGTGGGAAGTAGGGAATATTCTGCTTGTCCATAGAGCCCAGTAAAGTTATTGTGGAGCTCGCTTGGGTCAATGATTGCCAACGCACCGGCGACGGCAGTGCGCACGTGCTCATAGCTGTGCTGAATGCCCGCTATTACGCGGAGTCGTTCGTCGAAAAAGTGATCATTCCACTGTGCATCGAGCATAGCAACGTCAGATTTTTCCGCCGAAGTTGCTGCAGCGTTCATGACAATCTGCGGCTCTGGCGTGACACGACGTGTCCAGTATCCTTGGATATTGAAACGCTCACTATTGTACGCCAGTCGCACGTAAGGCTTTTCGACATTCGGGATCAAGATGCGTCCTGTTTGATTGACAAAGTATTCGTTCCCATAGCGGGAGTACCCGAGGTCTAAGACCAGCCGCTGGACATCAGAAAAGTCGTAATCAGCACGGACGGTGAATGCATAGAGGTAAGCTCGACGATGAGCATTGATAAGGGAGTCAATGTTTGTAATACGACGTCCCCAGACAATCTGTCCTGTGACATCGCGGGCGAGTCCAGGATACTCCAGTCGTCCTCCAGCCGTTGTATCGCGGGACTGAATCCATACCTGATTTTGGAATGACACACCAGCACTGATTTTGTAAGAGAGACGATCAAGAGCTGCTGCATGCCGTACCGAAGCGCGGAATGTTGCAAATTCTCCGCCCGTAATGCTTGCAGTTGTGCCGAGAACTTCGCGAGGTGCATACGTTGTGATGTTGATAACACCGTTGTAGGCATTTGCCCCGTAGAGTGCAGAGCCTGGTCCCCGAATCACTTCGATCGAGCGAACGTCGCTCATCTGTTGCTGCAGGGAATTCCACTCCAGGAGATTGAGTAGAGGGGTAGAGGGGTCCCGTCCATCAATGAGCACCAAAACGCGACGATTGATCGAGGTGTTGAAGCCACGGGTATTAACATTGAAGTCGTTCATTCCTGATTGCACGACATCAACCCCCTGGAAATGCTCGAGTGTCTTGGGAAGCTGCCCGTGGGTGGTTGCCCGTGCTAAATCATTGGGCATAACAACGGAGATTGCAGCAGGAGCATCGGTGATTTTCTCCAGGCGCCGTGATGCTCCATAAACGACAACCTCGCTCATCGTGCGTGCCTCTATACCAATTGTGTCTTGGAGGAAGAGGGTTTCTCCTGATGCTATCGAGATGCGGCGCACAAGCTGCTGGTATCCTATTCCCCCGATTCGCAGAGTGTACGTGCCAGCAGGGATGCTCTCAAAGCGATATGTTCCGTCAGATCGAGTTAGCGTGCGCTTGCGTAGTTCCTCCACTGTTACCACCGCCCCTGCGGCGGGCTCACCATCGCGGGTAAAGAGCTGACCTTGGAGAGTCTGTGCAGCAAGATGCTGAAACTGACAGACGGTCCAAACAATCAACGGAGCAAGTAATCGCATATGCATAGGGAAGGGATAGTGAAACATCATCAGGATTTCGATTGCTGGGTTGAATGAAGGTATCCTTCTTTGAGGCGCTTGGTGACTTTGCGTTTCAACAGTGTACGAAGTGTAGGGCGCATCAATCCTGCACCGATTACTGCTTGGCGGAACCGATATGCATCTCGAAGTGAATACTGCTGTCCGTCGAGCACCCAATGAAGGAAAATGCCATCGGAAATACCAAGCTCAAGCTGTGCGAAAGACTCAACATCAACTTGGGTAAACAAGCCCTTTGCGATAAGTTGGCGGGCAGTGCGTGCACCGATTTCCCCAAGGACCTGTTTCATCTTCCGAATCCGCTCGAGGCAATGCGGGTTATCGCTTCGAAGAGCGTGTGCCCAGAACTCCAAAAGAATCGGGGCGTATGCTGCATGCTCTTGGTAAAATGCGATTGCTGTTTCGATGAGTGCATCGGCAGTTGCCAAAGGGTCATCGGCATGTTTCTCTGCTGCTTGCTGCATAGCAGCCTCGTAGCTATCCATCCAGTAGTCATACACTGCCAGAAAAAGCTCGTCTTTGGAGGAAAAGTACTCGTAGATGGTGCCTTTGCCAATCCCAGCAGCTTCTGCGATATGCTCTATTTTCGTTGCATGAAAGCCGCGCTGAGCAAATACGCGAATTGCTGCAGCAATGATTTGCTGACGCTTTGCATTGTACTGCTCTTCTGTTTGCGGACGGCGTGCCATGGCAAGGTATGATTTGACTGACTGGTCGGTCGGCAAAAATACGAAAGAACTGCTGAGAGTTTTCGACGAGACTGATTCTGCGTGAAGTTGGTGTTACGGTTTTCCAACCATGGTATCCATCGAACAGTTCCAGCAGCTTGACATGCGGGTCGGAAAAATTGTGCGTGCTGAACAGTTTCCCCAGGCGCGGAAGCCAGCCTACAAACTTTGGATAGATTTTGGTCCCTCGCTTGGGATCAAACAGTCCAGTGCCCAGCTGACATACCACTATACCCCCGACTCCCTTATCGGACGACTTATCATTGCGGTTGTGAACCTTCCACCACGAGTGATCGCAGGATTTCGGTCCGATGTTCTTGTGCTGGGAGTGCCCGATGCCGATGGAGCGGTTGTTCTCCTTCGTCCTGACTGGGAGGTACCGCTTGGAGGACGCGTATTTTAGTGCGGTGCTGCCAGCAAAAGCAGTTTCAGCAGAAGAGAATCTCCTCTGTTCCCGATATTTGCTGCCAGAAGATTTGCTATCGCACATTTTGCGGAGCACGTATGGCTGATTTATTTGCAAAGTGTTTCGAGTTCACTCGCGCCGACGAAGTCAAGGCTAAAGGGCTCTATCCCTATTTCCGCCCGATTGAGGAAAACGAAGGTCCAGTGGTTATGATCGAAGGGCGGAAAATCATCATGGCGGGCTCGAACAACTATCTTGGCTTGACGGCGCATCCAGCAGTCAAAGAGGCAGCAATTCGAGCAATTGAGCGCTATGGCACAGGGTGCTCCGGCTCGCGGTATTTGACCGGCACGATAGATCTCCACATTGAGCTGGAACGACGCCTGGCTGAATTTTTGGGATACGAAGCAGTGCTCCTGTTTTCGACGGGGTATCAAACGGCTCTGGGGGTCATTAGTGCCTTGGTTGGCAAAGGGGATTACGTCATCAGTGACAAGGAAAATCATGCTTCGATTATCAACGGATGCATGCTGGCAAAAGGGGGATTTGCTCAATTCGTCCGGTATAAGCACAATGATATGGAGGACTTGGAGAAGGTTCTCCAGCATATCCCCGAGAATGCGGGAAAGCTTGTTGTAACGGATGGAGTCTTTTCGGTAACAGGGGAAATCGTTGATTTGCCCCGCTTAGTCGAAGTGGCGCATCGCTACGGTGCCCGTGTCCTGGTTGACGATGCGCATGCAATTGGTGTTATCGGAGAGGGAGGACGAGGAACTGCCAGCCACTTTGGCTTGACCGATCAAACGGACTTAACGATGGGGACATTTTCGAAAACATTTGCCTCGCTGGGAGGATTTATTGCGGGTCCTGAGCGGGTGATCAACTACCTGAAACATCACTCTCCTGCACTCATTTTCAGTGCATCGCCAACGCCAGCATCAGTAGCAGCTGCCATGGCTGCACTGGATATTCTTGAGCAGCATCCCGAGCTTGTCTCGCAGCTTATCGCCAACGCTGACTACATGCGGAAGGGACTTTCAGCTCTTGGCTTCAACGTGTACCATTCCCCAACGGCAATTGTCCCGGTTATTGTCGGTGATGTTGATACCGCGTTAGTCTTTTGGCGTAAGCTCTACGATGGCGGAGTGTTTGTCAATGCATTCATTCCTCCAGGCGTACCACCCAATATGAGCATGATGCGCACCAGTTACATGGCAACGCACCAGAAAGAGCATCTCGATGCAATCCTTGCGGTGTTTGAGCAAGCAGGACGGGAATTAGGGCTTATTCCTTCTCCTGCACTTGCGCAGCAGAGTAATGGCGTAATGTCAGAAAATCAACCAGTGGAGGAACGATGAGCGGACGCAGTCTCTGCACCTTTATCCTTTTGACGGTTGGAGTCTATGCTCAACAGTATTTGCCCCAAGGAAGCATTTTCGGCAGCCTACGGCTTGGGATTGGCCCAAAAGAGAATGCCTTCAACGTAGGAATTGATGGAGAATACACCTTGACAGCAAAGGATCAAGCAGGGCCAGGCATTCTGAACATCGGTTTGTCGGTAGACTATTCACAATACAGCAAAGCAGTGCAACAGGGTGGAGTCAGCGCTACGCAAACGACAACAGTTATTCCAATTACCGTGGCAGGTGTATATCACCTTTCTCCCTCGATAGAAGATAGTCCTGAAATTGACCCGTATATTTTGGCAGGATTTGCCTATCGCCTCCAGCGTGCGACAAGTGAATTGACAAATGGCGTGACGCTGTCCACATCGGACAACGACATTCAACTGGTTGGAGGGTTGGGGGCGTGGTACTTTTTCACGCCCCGGCTGGCAGCCCATCTACGCATTGCGTTTGCTGCATCGTTTTTGACGGTGGGGATAGTGTACCGCTTCCAGTAGAGGAGGAGAGCAGCGGCGTCTTTTGGCCGCAGAGTGTAGTGCATGGATGCTATCTTCGCCATGCAGCGAAGGGAGAAAGCTATAGCAAACACAAGTGTGTTTCCCTATGCGCATTTGGATAGAACGGCAGCAGTTGGTCCGCCGTGTGTGGATTCGCGTAGAGCCGGACGGACAAGTTGTCGTCACAGCACCGCCTTGGTATGGGGAAAGGCTGCTGTGGCGGCTGGTTGAACGGCACCGAGAGTGGATTGAACGCCAGCGCCGCTGCTACCGTGCGATGGACCGTATCATCATCGGTAGAGAGGAGCTGCTCTACCGAGGGCATGTCTATCGCTTTGTTCTGCGCCGAGGTCTTGGCTCCGAGGTGCTCATTTACCCACGACTACGAATTATTGCCAGCGGAGCAAACCTGCTTTCTTCCCCTATCCAGCGGCAATGGTATATCAACGAGGCAACGCGGCTGGTAGGTCGGCGCTTGCGGCAGCTTGCAGAGCGTTACGGCTTCAGATTTACCGACTTTGCAATTCGGGAGTACGCCTCCGCGTGGGGATATTGCACTTCCGATGGCACTATTACATTTGATTGGCGGATTGTAAAAGTACCACGCTTTGTTATGGATTATCTTCTCCTCCATGAGCTGGTTCATACAAAAATTCCGCACCATGGGCCACGCTTCTGGCAACAGGTAGAGCGTCTCTGTCCTGCCTATCACAAGGCAGTGCATTGGCTGCGTACTTACGGGCGCTGGATATAGAAGAGCCAGCACCAGAGGCAAACATTCATCCCTCTCAAGCTGTCCAGCAGGAGGGTGTGGGGCGGTAGCATGAGTGCGCTATGCTGCGAATGCTCTCATAGTAAGCGCGCTGGAGAAGGAAGCATTTAGCGCGCTTTCTGTGCCCGTGCCGATGCTGCCGGAGTTATGCCAATAATAGTTGCCAGGCGGCGATAAATTGCATCTACTCGTTCTGTTTGTCCGCGGGCAGCGAAGCGCTCAGAGAATCCTTCGCTACGGAACTCTCGGAGCAGAGACGTCCACGGAACAAGTCGGCGCACCCACCGTTCGGCTCGACTTTCGGCAGGGTCTGGGTCTTGAGTTGCTAAGTCAGCACAGACACGGATTAAGGCACGAAGTGTTACCGATCGGGTAAGCATGTAGTGCTCATTGCCCCACGCTTCGTAGAGAACAGCCTGAACTGCTTTCAAGAAATCACGGACGATGTCGTAGTAATAGCGAACGTTATGCATACTCCGGTGGAGCCGTCCTGGAAGCAATTGGCTGTCGCGGAGTATCCAGCGGTGCAGCTCAGCATAGAGCTCCGATTGCAAGATCCACTTTTCCTTCCGACTGCGTCCTCCCAAGCGATTGATGCGGTAGCGGAGAGGACTATCAGGCTCTTCATAGAGCAACCGCGCCACTTGCGAAGCAATCCAGGCTTCTGGCTCAACGAAGCTGACTTTTTCGTAAAGGTCAATCAGGTGGCTCTTGTTGATTCGCGTGGGAGTTGAGTTGATGATAACAAACATTTCTGCTGCAAAGTCTTCACTTCTGCCGTCGAAAATGATGCACGGCACAGCAATAGTGCGGGCTTCGTCGGGGTGCTCGCGCATGTAGAATTCCAGTGCTGCTAAGCGATGCTGACCGTCAATAATCAAGTACTTCTCCTGCGGCTCGGCAAGATCGCCTACCGATTCAAATGGTGCCACTGGGGTGAAGGCAAGATGCTCGCTGGTGAAAAGCAAGACCGTAGCGGGAATAGGGGGTTGCTGGACAGCAGTTTCATAGAAGTTTTTGATAGAGCGAATTTTCGCCCGCGATAATTCGCGCTGGAATGCAGTATCGCGGCGTTCAATGCTGGCAATAAATGCAGCAATTTCGTCTCCTTCGGGAATACGCTCTGCTGGAATGTGCTCGTGGCGATCGTAGTATCGGCTAATGAAGCGGACTTTTTGTAACAAGTCCTCTGCGGGGTAGGCAACAAAGTAGAACACGGCATCTTTCTGTCGCACTTGAGTAGCAAGCATGAGTAGCTCCACATCACAAGGTCCACACTCAAACGCAAAATACAGCAGTTTGCTCGATGTTCGAATACTTACGGCCCGCCTGAGTCTATCTGTGCACTCTATTTTTGCCAGCCGAAGTCATACTGTATCGCTACTTCTGCATGGCCTTTCTCATTTCACAAATTCTGGCACGCCAGATTCTCGATTCCCGCGGCAATCCTACGCTCGAGGTCGATGTTATTCTCGACGATGGAGCTTTAGGGCGAGCAGCGGTTCCCTCGGGTGCCTCGACCGGTTCTCTGGAGGCAGTTGAGCTTCGCGATGGGGAGAGCAACCGCTACGGTGGCAAGAGTGTATTGCTGGCAGCTCGAAATGTTAACGAGCGCATTGCAGAGCACTTGCGGGGGATGGATGCGCGCGATCAGGCACGCATTGACGCGGCGATGCTTGAACTGGATGGAACACCGAATAAGTCCCTGCTTGGTGCCAATGCAATCGTTGGAGTTTCGCTGGCAGTGGCACATGCTGCAGCGGCAAGTAGTGGGCTGTCGCTGTATCGGTATTTGGGGGGAGTAGGTGCACGGATGCTTCCTGTACCGCTGATGAATATCCTCAATGGTGGACGGCATGCGGATAACAATGTGGACATTCAAGAATTCCTCATTGCTCCAGTAGGATTTGAGAGCTTTAGTGAAGCATTACGCGCTGGCGTCGAAACCTACCATGCCTTGCGCGGTGTGCTCAAACGGTATGGCTACTCAACGGCAGTCGGCGACGAAGGAGGCTTTGCTCCATCGCTGCGCTCAAATGAAGAAGCACTCGATGTTATTATGGAGGCGATTATTGCAGCAGGATACACGCCTGGCGAGCATATTGTACTGGCTCTTGATGTGGCTGCCAGTGAAATGGCAAATGGGGACCATTACGTGCTTTTCAAAAGCACTCATCAGGAGCGCACCAGTGACGAACTTATCGCCTGGTATGCCGAGCTCATCGAGCGGTATCCGATTCGCTCGATTGAAGATGGGTTGGGCGAGCACGATTGGGAAGGATGGAAACGAATGACAGAGGTACTGGGCAACCGGGTTCAATTGGTGGGGGATGATGTGTTCGTTACTAACCCTGAGCTTGTGCTGCGCGGGATAGATGAAGGGGTCGCTAATGCAGTACTTGTCAAGCCAAATCAAATTGGGACACTGACCGAAACACTCTCGACTATTGAGTTGGCTCAGCGGTATGGATACAACGTTATCATCTCTCATCGCTCGGGGGAAACCGAAGATGCAACGATAGCGGATTTAGCAGTTGCAGTGGCTGCAGGGCAGATCAAAACGGGCGCTCCCGCGCGAAGTGAGCGCGTAGCAAAGTACAACCAATTGCTCCGCATCGAAGAAGAGCTTGGTGCAAGCGCTCTCTATGCTGGCATCGAAGCATTCGACTAATGAAGTGTCATTATTCCCTTCGACGACAATGATTGTCTTTGGCACTGATGGATGGCGTGGTGTTATTGCACGCGATTACACTTTTGACAATCTTGCGCGTGTTGCTCTGGCAGTTGCAGAGTATCTCCGAACGCAAAGTGCAGCACCAACCGTGGTGATAGGCTACGACACTCGCTTTCTTTCTCGGGAGTTTGCCCATGAGACAGCGCGGATTCTTGCTGCGCGCGGAGTGCGGGTTTTACTTAGTAACAGCGTTGCGACCACACCGCAGGTGTCACTGGTGACAAAGAAAAAGCGAGCACAGCTGGGGATTGTCATTACTGCCTCGCACAATCCGCCCCAGTACAACGGGTTCAAACTCAAAGGAAGCTACGGCGGTCCTGCGACGGTGGATATTGTTGCCCAAGTGGAACGCCATCTGCGCCGCATCGAATCGCGTCCCCTGCGATTGCCACGATTAGAGACGCTCGAAACATATCAGGGAAAACGCATGATTCGGTTTTTCGATCCGATGGCATTGTACCACCAGCACGTTGCGGCAAAAATTGTTCTCGAGCGCATTCAAGCCGCAGGGCTTCGCATTTTGTTCGATCCAATGTACGGGGCTGGTATAGGTGTACTGCCTGCATTCGTCGCTTGCGAGAGCATTCATGCGGAGTATAATCCAGGGTTTGGAGAAATAGACCATCCCGAGCCAATTGCCGAGTGCTTGCAGCCAGCAATAGCGGCTATGCAGCGTGGTGGCTATGATGTTTGCATTGCAACTGATGGAGATGCGGATCGGCTTGGACTTCTCGACGCAAAGGGAAATTTCGTCGATGCGCACCGCATCTTTATGCTGCTGTTGGACTACCTGTGGCATGATAAGCGCCGTCGCGGCATTGTGGTCAAAACAGTGTCACTAACCTCAATGGTGGACAAGTTTTGCGAGCGCTACCGAATCGAGCTGGTGGAGACTCCAGTCGGCTTCAAGCATGCAGCAAAACTGATGCTCGAACGTCGAGTATTGATCGGGGGGGAAGAATCTGGCGGGCTGGGAACGATTCTCCACATACCGGAACGCGATGGAGTGTTCAATGCCTTGCTCATCCTGGAAATGATGGTTAGCCGCAACAAGACCCTTGCAGAGCTTGTCGCTGGACTGGACGATCAGTTTGGTCCCCATCGGTATCGCCGGCGCGATGTCCATGTGACTGCCCAGCAAAAACAACGGATATTACGTGCATGCGCACGGATGCCACGCACGATCGGAGGACATGCTGTCGAGCGAGTAGTAACCACCGATGGGTACAAGTTTTTCTTTGCTGATGGCTCGTGGTTGCTAATACGTCCGTCGGGGACAGAGCCGCTGGTACGGTTCTATGCGGAAGCACCAAGTGAGGAGCAGGCAACTGCTCTTGTTGAAGCGGGTATTGACATGGCACTGGGCTGATGGTCGAGATTTCCTCGCTTGATGATCCCCGCATTGCAGAGTACCGCTTTCTACCCCAACGAACCGGTGCTTTGCGGAGTGGAGAACGAACAATTGTCGAAAGCGAGGTTGTAGCACGACGTCTGTTGCAGCACGAGTGGTCATCCGAGATTGTTGAGTCTGCCTTGCTTGCGCCTGATGCTGCCGAACGGCTTGGCAATCTGCTTGCCAAGCGAGGGGTACCGCCGGAGCGCGTGTTTGTAGCTCCGAAAGCGTTGATGGAGCGCATTGTGGGATACCATCTGCACCAGGGAGTGTTCCTTTGCACCAGAGTTCCTCCCCAAACGGAGATAGCAGCACTGCCGCTACCAGCGGTGGTGCTGGTGGGAGTGAGTAGTTCTACAAATGTCGGAGCTATTATTCGGAGCGCAGCGGCGTTTGGCTTTGCCTCTATTGTCTGTGATGCTGCCAGTGCGTCGCCATGGCTTCGACGCTGTATTCGGGTGTCAATGGGAGCCATATTTACCATGGCATGGCATCATGCACATGGAACAACCGAGGAACTATTTATGCAGCTTCGTCAGCGTGGAGCACGACTGGTGGGAGCGGAAGTAGGAGCCCCATTGGTGTATTCTGCCTTTGCCTGGAGTAAGCACGATGCTATCGTGTTTGGGAGCGAAGGGCAAGGGCTTAGTCCGTCACTTTTGAAGCAGCTCGATGCGGTCGTCCGTATTCCAATTAGTCCTGCGGTTGAATCGCTCAACGTTGCGGCAGCTGCAGCAATTATCCTTGCTGAGCATGCGGAATGGTGTGGACTTGTGCATGAACGCATGCCATGAGGATTATCAGTGGACGCTGGCGCGGGCGCATTCTCCCTGCCCGAGTTCCTCCAGAGACGCGTCCAACGCAGGATGCGGTGCGAGAGGCAGTTTTTAACATTCTCTCTACACGGATAGAGTGGAGTGGCCGCCGCGTACTGGATGTATTTGCTGGCACAGGTGCGTTGGGTTTAGAAGCCCTTAGCCGTGGTGCCAGCTGGTGCACGTTTGTAGAGCGCTCTGCAAATGCCTGTAAGGCAATCGTTGAAAATTGTCGTGCTCTTAGGGTTGAGCGGGAGTTCTATGCAGTAGTTCGTGCTGATGCTGTCAAGTATCTTCGATCTGCGACCGAACAGTTCGACGTTGTCTTTGCTGATCCCCCCTACGGAAATGCTACGATGGTGCAATTGTTGATTGAGGCAATCCAGGAAGCAAACTGTATTGCACCGGAAGCTGTTGTCGTAGTTGAGCACGCAGCAAGTATTGCTTTACCAGTCCCTTTGCGATACGAACTGTTGGTCCATCGCTGTTGGGGAAAAACGGCATGCACCATTTTTTTGCGTCAATAAAAAAGCCTGCTTCCGACGACGGAAGCAGGCGCAGGCATGGGAAAAGTTCTGTTACTTCTTCCGCCGAGGCGGCTCTGCTGCAGGTGCAGCAGCAGACTCTTTCTTTGGAGATGCGGACACTGGCTGAATCTTGATAACCGATGGATCATCGCTTCCATCAAGTCCCTTGACATTGCCGTATGCAGCGATTTCAAAGGGGACGTACTCAGGATCATCAATTTGGACAATGATGTTGCCATTGTAGTATCCACGCTCTTTGCCCTCGAATGTGGCGTTGATTTGGAGCGTGTCTCCAGGATTGAGCGTAATCGGTGCTTGCTTGTCAATCTTGATGCCCTTTGTGGGGAATAGCATCGTGAGGGTATAGGGCCGAGTGTCATTGTTTTTCAACGTAACACTGGACCGTGCTACCTCTCCCACTTTGATTTCTGGGAAATTGCAGGCTGAGGGCTGAACGGTAATCGGGCGGAAGACGTTCGCCTTCAGATACATGATGCGCCCTGTATTCTCTGGATCGGCATTGGAAAAGATAGTCAGATTTTTGATCATTTCCCCCGAATTCAATCCTGCATTAAGACCGATACGAAGTTTGGTGGATTTGCCCGGCTCGATCACCTTTGATTCCAGATATGGGGTGGTGCAACCACAGCCCACTTTGACAGTGTCGATGATGAGGGTTTTGTTGCCCGTGTTTTTCAGCGTGACTTCTGTTTCGAGCGTAACAAGTTTTAGGGGATTATTCTTGACAACTACTTTCCCCCAGTCATATGTTTCGCCACCAACTATTTCCAGCTTTGGCTGGGCAAACGCTATGACAGTGATCCCAAGGGCGACAGCACTGAGCAAAAAGAAACGATTCATCGCATAAAACCAGAATGGTGAAACATACCTCAAAGCGGTTACGGTTGATGCTGGACATTTTCTGATTCGACAGCAGAAGAAACTTCGCAGACAGTGGTGCTTGCAATGTGATGAAGAAGTTCCACCTGTTCCTGGGAAAGTGGTTGCACTTCCCGAGAAAGATTCGCAAGAACGATTTCAACATCTTGGAGAACTTTCTGCACTTTTGGGTCATGATGGAGCATTGGGCGTAGTCGCTGTGCCTCTTTGAGTAATTCGCGGGCAAATTGTCGGTGGTCAACTTGGTGCTCGATCGGAATACACCGTTTGCACGCAAGTTGTCTATCTGCTGTTGTCGCAATGTACAGCTGCGAGCGTTTCAGAAAATTTCGCAAGTGTTCTGTCGTTGCGCTGCTTGCGACGGCAGCAGTAGGAGGTGGCGTATCCCATGGCAGTGCCAATGGGAAAGCTTGACTCCCGGCGTCATTTTTGGTAGTGGACAACAAGGAACGTGTCCCAAGAGTGAATCCTCCAATGAAGGCCAGCACTATGCTCCCCAGCGCAAGCGCAACCCGCACAGGAATAAGGTGACCGATAATTTTTCCAATGCTCTGTCTCTGTCGTATCCTTACATGTTGACGGCGTTTTTCTTGCCGAATACGGTGGAGAATGCTATGCTCGAGTCCTTGCCAGTAGTCTTCACTTTCTGGGGGGGGAAGCTGGCCAATTTGCGGATCTGCGATTGTGTCCAACATGGTGCAAAGGGTGCGATAACGCTCTGCCTGTTCGGGATTTTTGGCCTGTTGGGACTCAAAGCGAGCACGTTCACGTTTGGAAAGCTCTCCGTAGTATGCCAGCACCATCAATTTGGTGATGCGGTTGCAATTTTTCATGCAGCAGGGTCGGAGATGGTGGAACCGTCAGCGCGATGCGGCATTGTTGTCACGATAGAACGAAAGAAGCTTTTGCAAATTGCGCACTGCACGAAACAGAAGCACTTTTACCGTGCCTTCGGTGTTATTCATGCGCTCGGCGATTTCTCGGATCGAGAGGTCGTAGTAGTGGCGCAGAATAAACGCTGTGCGCTGAGCCGGGCTAAGCTTTGTTAGTGCTTCATCGACGTGCTGGCGCAATTGCTCTATGAATAGTTCATGCTCAGGGTCATATTCTGCGCTCTGAGTACCGCTCATTACCTCTTCATCGAAGGAATCCCATTGCTTTCGAGCGATGTATTCCTTCGAGCGTGCAATGTTCAGATAAAGATTTACTGTAATTCGGTGAAGCCACGTGCTCAGACGCGCATCGCCACGGAAGCTATCCAGGCTTTTCCATGCACGGATGAAGACTTCCTGGGTCAAATCCTCTGCATCGTCGTGATCGCGACATAGTTGCAAGGCTAAATGGTACACCTCGCGCTTATAGGTGCGTACGATATCTTCGATGACGGTCGGGTCCTTGGCTAAGACCCGCTCGACCAATTGACGGTCGAGCTCAATCACTGCTGCAGAGGAACGCATCGGCATAGACACCAAAAAGAAGGCAAGCGTTGACACTACGCAATAAGCTCTTCTACCCGCCCCTGCAAAATTAGACCTTGCCTAAGGTCCCCAGGAGAAAAAGATTAACGGAGAATTTTCCCTGTCGCAATAAGTGCATGGCGGTATGCTGCGACAGCCCGTTCTTTTGCTGTTGTGTGCTCAACTATGGGAGGAGGGTAGTCAGGGGTCCCCAGTTCTGGTATCCACCGACGAATATAATCTCCGTGGGGATCGAATTTCTCTTGCTGTAGCAAAGGATTGAAGATGCGGAAATAGGGTGCAGCATCGCATCCTGTGCCTGCAGCCCATTGCCAATTGCCATTGTTACTTGATAGCTCATAGTCGAGGAGTTTCTCAGCAAAGTATGCTTCGCCCCAGCGCCAGTCGATTAGGAGGTCTTTGGTCAAAAACGAAGCAACGACCATGCGCACACGGTTGTGGAGGTGGCCAGTAGCGTTCAGTTGGCGCATCCCTGCATCCACCAGGGGATAGCCAGTTCGTCCCTCACACCACCGACGGAAATCGTTTTCATCGTTTCGCCACACGATAGCGTCGTAGGCAGGATGAAATGAGCGCTCGACCACGTGGGGGAAGTTGGCGAGAATCATCATGAAAAACTCTCGCCAGATAAGTTCTCCGAGCCATGCATCAGCATCAAGTTCGAGAGCACGCCGGACTAAGGCACGAACACTTACCTTTCCAAAGCGCAGGTAAACACTCGCATGAGATGTCGCATCGAGTGCGGGATAATCGCGTTGTTGCTTGTAGCGTCGAAGTGTTTCCTCGCTCAAATCAAGCGGAGCAAGCTCAACTGGCACATCATGAAAGCCAATCTGCTCTAACGAGGGGAGGAGAAAAGGAGAAGTCTTCCAAAAGTTGGTGCAATAAGGGTCTATCGAGCACTCTGCGTAGTCTGCCGCAGAAAGTTTTGCTCGCCATGCCTTGCTGTAGGGAGTGTACACTGTGTAGGGGGTACCGTCGGGCTTGAGGATTTCTTGTTCTTCGAAGATGCATTGGTCTTTGAACGTGTAGAATCCGATACCGTGTTCATGAAGAAAGTCGGCAACCTGTTGGTCTCGCTGGCGTGCGTAGGGCTCATAGTCGCGATTAGTGTACACAGCGCCAATGTCGAAGTGCTCGACGAGGCGATTGAAAACCTCCAACGGCGTACCATGCTCAACCAGAAGACTGCTTCCGTACTCCCTGAGAGCGGTGGAGAGCTCTTCTACCCAGCGATGGATGAGGACCACACGGCGATCTACTCGACTTTCAAGTCGGTCGAGAATATTACGGTCGAAAATGAACAAAGGTAAAACCGGACGCTCTGCTCGCAATGCTGCTTGCAATCCCCGATTGTCATCCAATCGAAGGTCACGCCGAAACCAAAATATGTTGACTGAAGGCTTGGCCATGCTGCGCTATCCAGAAAAGACACATTTGCACACAACGGCGAAGGCTGCATAACAGTTCCGTGCAGTTTTGCGAAATTTGTAAGAGATTACGCAAGACTACAACCATGGCTACACCAGTTCCCCCCTACCAAGCCACGAACCGAATACGGATCGTGACAGCTGCTTCACTATTTGATGGTCATGATGCCGCTATCAACATTATGCGGCGCATTATGCAGGCAAGCGGAGCAGAAGTGATTCATCTGGGGCATAATCGTTCTGTTGCGGAAATTGTTCAGTGCGCGATCCAGGAGGATGTTCAAGCAGTAGCGGTGACCTCCTACCAGGGAGGGCACATGGAGTTTTTCACTTACCTTTACGACCTCCTCCACCAACATGGCTGTGGACACATCCGTATCTTCGGAGGGGGTGGAGGTACCATTCTTCCCACTGAAATAGAGCAGCTTCACCGTTACGGGATAACACGAATTTATTCTCCCGATGATGGCCGTGCAATGGGCTTACAGGGGATGATCAATGACGTTCTGGCTAAAAGCGACTTTGAGACGCCGATAACTTTTTCTCCAGAGGAGATGATCGAAGCTGTGCGCGATCGGGACGATCGGGCAATTGCGCAGGCAATATCCCTGTTAGAACGAGGGCAGAACACTATCGACTGGGAAACGGTAGCACGTCAGCGGAATCATCCCAGTTGCGTCCTGGGCATCACGGGGACTGGGGGAGCAGGGAAATCCTCGTTGACTGACGAAATCGTGCGACGGTTTTTGGAGGATTCGACCGATAAGACAGTTGGTATTCTTTCGGTGGATCCCTCAAAACGGCGAACCGGCGGAGCACTTCTCGGTGACCGGATCCGGATGAATGCCGCATTCTCGCCGCGGGTGTATATGCGGTCGTTTGCTACTCGGCAAGCCAACCTCGCGCTTAGTCCTTTTGTGCACGATGCAATTTGGGTCCTCCGAGCAGCAGGGATCGACCTTATCATCGTGGAAACTGCTGGAATTGGTCAGGCAGATTCCCAGATTACTGAGGTTGCCGATATTTCTCTCTATGTTATGACACCAGAGTACGGAGCCGCAACCCAACTAGAAAAAATTGATATGATCGACTACGCTGATTTGATAGCAATCAACAAATTTGACAGACGAGGCGCACTGGATGCCTTACGCGATGTTCGGAAACAGTATCAGCGATCCCATGGATTGTGGGGAATGCCTCTTGAGCAAATGCCGGTGTTTGGGACGATTGCATCCCAGTTTAACGACGAAGGGACCAATGCTCTTTACCGGGCGTTTATCGAAAAAGCACGCGAGCGACTTGGAGTTGAATGGACGACGGAGGTGGAAAAAACCAGCCCCGTTAGCAAACGAATGACAATCATTCCGCCAGACCGCTGGCGCTATCTTGCTGAGATTGTTGAATCGAACAAGCAATACGATGCGATGGTTGCAAGGCAGGCAGAAATTGCTCGCCGACTCTACCAGCTCCGCGGTGCCATGGAGCAGCTTCTGGCTGCTGAGTCTGAGCAGGAGCGTGAGCGCGATATGTAGTGTGGTGGTAGTGCTTGCAATGGCGGGATGCGTAAGTAGCTTGCGCTATTCTCAGCATGCGGGGGCAAGTGCACTGACTGCATTGCAACGCCAGGTACTCGCGGTTGCTGCATCGTATGTAGGGACGCCTTATTGCAAAGGTGGGGTTCGAGAGAAGTGCTTTGATTGCTCCGGTTATGTTCAAACGGTATTTGCTGCTGTGGGAATTTACCTGCCACGGACGACGCTTCAACAGTCGCATGCTGGTCATCAAATTCCACCGGAACAGTTGCAAGCAGCCGATGTGGTTTTTTTCCGATTCAGCGGACAAAAACCGAGCATACACGTTGGTATCTACGCAGGGGATGGCACGCTCTACCATGCCTCGGAGACGCGGGGGGTAATACGCGAGCAGTTGTGGGGTACCTATCTTGAACATGCGATTATGCAGTGTCGGCGAGTGCTTCCTAAGCAGGGGGATATTTTTCGATGAGTGTTCAATCTGCAATTTTTTTTCGGGTGAAACAGAAAAGACAAAAAATGTATTTTTACAGTTGTCCCGTCTCTACAGATAGTTTCATTTTTCAGATGAGGTACTACCATGAAACGAGCGTGCACCACAATGGTACGAGTTATCAGTGCCACAATTCTATTGCTGCTTCCCACATTTCGTCTTTTTGCACAGCTTGCCCCGAATGTATGCAGCCCTAATGCCTCAGCATATGGTTGTATGAGCATCATGAGCTTTGGGGTGAGTGGTTCCACTACATGGAATAACCCAACCTCCTACCCAAACTGTGGTGCTGCTTATACAGGCACCGGTACAAACTCCAATCACACGTTCAATGCAGCTGCAGGGCAGACTCTATCA
>JANWWF010000120.1:0-294 GCA_025055755.1 Candidatus Kapaibacterium sp.
CCATGGGAGCCGGCCATACCCGAAGTCGTTACTCTAACCCGCAAGGGAGGGGGACGCCGAAGGTAGGGCTGGTGACTGGGGTGAAGTCGTAACAAGGTAGCCGTACTGGAAGGTGCGGCTGGATCACCTCCTTTTAGGGAGACCTACTGCCTTGAGCAACAGGTGGCTGAAGAGCTAAGAAAGAGTAGATAGTGTTGCCAAGCGCAGTCATCCCGAGGTCAATCGGGGTCTAGTCTTTGGCTGTACTTTCAAACCTTACTGTCCGGGGCGAGGGCTATTAGCTCAGGTGGTTAG
>JANWWF010000120.1:304-600 GCA_025055755.1 Candidatus Kapaibacterium sp.
CCCCTGATAAGGGTGAGGACCCTGGTTCAAGTCCAGGATGGCCCACTCTGGGGGTATAGCTCAGTGGTAGAGCGCCTGCTTTGCACGCAGGATGTCAGCGGTTCAAGTCCGCTTACCTCCACCAGTTTCGAGTTCAGCACTTGCGAGGCAACGCAAACTGCTGGACGCGAAAGCGCCAGTCCCGAACCTTGACAACTGCATAGCGTTAGATAGTCATCACCAATGAACAAGAACCCAAGGGCTGATGGTGGATACCTTGGCACTCAGAGGCGATGAAGGACGTGGTTACCGACGAA
>JANWWF010000121.1 GCA_025055755.1 Candidatus Kapaibacterium sp.
CCACGACCGCCTCGTCCTCGCGCTCTACCTTGTCCATCTCCGCGCCTGCCCCAACGCCCATCTTGGAATAGTCCCACACATAGCTCAGGAACGACACGCGCGTCAGGTCAACGCTCAGGGGACGCACGATATTAATCGACAAGCCCCACGGGTAGAAATTCAGCATCAGGTTCGGGAACATCCAGAAGTAGTAGGCGGCGATGTCCTGCCCATAGTCGGGCGAGTCGGGCGGCAACTCGAAGCAGTCCTCCCCGCCTTTCGCAATCCCCACCTGCAGGTTGCAATAGCGGAACAGCTCGGTGCGGTAGCTGCCGTAGTCCAGCACCTGATTCAGCCCCGCATGCACAAAGGGGATGTGAAAGCCCTCCAGATAGTTGTCGCAGTAGAGCGCCCAGTTCGCCCGCACGAGGTAATCGCGCGAGCGGGCGGGGTCGAACACGAACTCGCGCACGGGCATCCAGCCGACGCGCTCCACGACGGGCTGGATATACTCCTCAAAGGGGCACGGGGGATCCAGCGCCACGAAGATGAACTTCTCCCAGACGGCAAAGGGGACGCGCGGCAGG
>JANWWF010000122.1 GCA_025055755.1 Candidatus Kapaibacterium sp.
CTGGCGCTGATCGCCACCCTGACGGTTGGGCAGGAGCCGCCACAGGGACGTTTCCTCCCTGAACCCCGGCCGACACGTCTTGACACCCATATCCACCGTCCGCCTGCCTATCGACCGCTTGCCAAAGCGGCGTAGCAAAAAGCCTACACTTGAGAGCCTCTCCCCACTCCCTCCGCCTCCCGATCCCATGCCTCGAGCACCAGCCGCCGCGTGCGGTATTCGCCGTACTGCCGGATTTCCTTCTCCTTCAGCACCCGGAAGGTCACGCCGGGGAAGTCGGGTCCGTAGACGTCCGCCGGGTCAAGGATCTAGCGCAGATCGTCGCGGGTGAGGCCGTAGAGCCGGGCAATGCGCGCGTCGAGTTCGGCGCGGATGCGCGCTCTCCGTTCGTCGTTCCAGCGAAAGGGAGCAGGGAGTGGGTATTGGGGAGTGGTTATCTGCTGGTTTGCAGGCGACGGATGAGGGTGTGGAGCATTTTGCCAAGGCTCTCGCATTTGGTCAGGATGGGTTGGGTCTGCTGATTGGTGGTGATCCGGCAGCGTTCCGCCAGCTGCAGGTGCGTCT
>JANWWF010000123.1 GCA_025055755.1 Candidatus Kapaibacterium sp.
AAACAAAAGAAGATAAGCCGAACTAATATGAGGAGCTGTCGCGCCCTTCGCGGGCGCGTGGATTGAAACCCAACCCACTGCACGCCACTGGACCGCCGCCACATGGTCGCGCCCATCGCGGGCGCGGGGTTTGAAACGGGTAGGGTCATGTTGATTGCGTAACGGACGCGTGTCGCGCCCTTCGCGGGCGCGTGGATTGAAACTAGCAACCGTATCCATCGACGGCCCAACCATTATGTCGCGCCCTTCGCGGGCGCGTGGATTGAAACTAGTTTTGCATCGTAAACCTCCAATGGTTGTACCGTCGCGCCCTTCGCGGGCGCGTGGATTGAAACACCAGCATGACCGCATGAGCTTGCCACTTGGGCGTCGCGCCCTTCGCGGGCGCGTGGATTGAAACCAAGTCTTCGATGACACAAGCATAATACGTATAGTAGGGTCGCGCCCTTCGCGGGCGCGTGGATTGAAACAGTGCGTCGTGGAGGGAAAGAGTGTTGGGTGGGGGGTGGTAGGGGGGTGGGGGGGGGGGTGGTTTTTATGGGGGGGGGGG
>JANWWF010000124.1 GCA_025055755.1 Candidatus Kapaibacterium sp.
AAACACCTAGTGCACGATGAGTGGTGGTTGCAGACGCAAGTCGCGCCCTTCGCGGGCGCGTGGATTGAAACATGGACTCCAGCAGTGGACGCCATCGCTCCGCATAGTCGCGCCCTTCGCGGGCGCGTGGATTGAAACCGCGTTGCACCTTGTACTCGATGAGCGCTTGTGAGTCGCGCCCTTCGCGGGCGCGTGGATTGAAACGCCGGTACTCTGGCTCCAAGTCACACAAGCACCCGTCGCGCCCTTCGCGGGCGCGTGGATTGAAACTGGTAGTGACTGGCGAAATACTGTCTCTCCCTGCGTCGCGCCCTTCGCGGGCGCGTGGATTGAAACGAAACCGCAGCAGCACTGCCCTTGACTGATGTAGGTCGCGCCCTTCGCGGGCGCGTGGATTGAAACCGGGAATAGTTTTTTCGGCGAACGCCGCATACCAAGGTCGCGCCCTTCGCGGGCGCGTGGATTGAAACGAAGACTGGCACCAAGCCGACGACGACGCAGACCGTCGCGCCCTTCGCGGGCGCGGGGGATGATAGCGTAGGGTAACAG
>JANWWF010000125.1 GCA_025055755.1 Candidatus Kapaibacterium sp.
CTCCGCCAAAGTGGCACAGATCGATTTGCTGGCCCGCCGCATCTGCTCGGCCAGCCCATACTGCTCAATCTGTGGCAGCGTCAGACTCAGCCGGTGAATCTCAAGCGATACCTGGTAGGCTCGCTTGAACACCTCTAGGTCTTCGAATCGTTGCACCGCCATTGCGATTCCTGATGCCTGAACTCTGATACCTGAACCCGCAGCTTCGGTTCGTGGCTTCAGCCCCGTTACATCTTCCGCGCAGGAAGACTCGACCAGTGAGCTATTACGCTTTCTTTAAAGGGTGGCTGCTTCTAAGCCAACTTCCTGGCTGTCTTAGCCTTCCCACCTCGTTTTCCACTTAGCCACGCATTGGGGACCTTAGCTGGCGGTCTGGGTTGTTGCCCTCTCGTCACCGGACGTTAGCACCCGGTGACTGTCTCCCGTGTTGCACTTCTGCGTCTTCGGAGTTTGCCTCGGGTTGGTAAGCCGGGATGGCCCCCGAACCGAAACAGTGCTCTACCCCACAGAGTGACCACACGAGGCGCTACCGCAATAGCTTTCGGGGAG
>JANWWF010000126.1 GCA_025055755.1 Candidatus Kapaibacterium sp.
AATCGCTAGTAATCGCGGATCAGCAATGTCGCGGTGAATACGTTCCCGGGCCTTGTACACACCGCCCGTCACACCATGGGAGTGGGTTGCACCAGAAGTGGGTAGCCGAACCGCAAGGAGGGCGCTCACCACGGTGTGGTCCATGACTGGGGTGAAGTCGTAACAAGGTAGCCGTACCGGAAGGTGCGGCTGGATCACCTCCTTTCTCGAGACGCACACGGCCTTAGATCCGTGTCCACACTTCAGAGGACAGGCATCAGGGATCGGGCATCAGAAGAGTTCGCGCGCCGCTGCGCGGCGCGGGAATTCAATCTGATTCCTGATGCCTGACATCTGATGCCTGAAGCGGGCTTGTAGCTCAGCTGGTCAGAGCACACGCTTGATAAGCGTGGGGTCGTTGGTTCAAGTCCAACCAGGCCCACCAATGCAGGTTTCAGGGTACAGGTTTCAGGGTACAGGTTTCAGCGATATTGCCGCGGTGCAGCGCGCCGCGGCAAACTACACTGTAACCTGAAACCTGTAGCCTGAACCCTGACAC
>JANWWF010000127.1 GCA_025055755.1 Candidatus Kapaibacterium sp.
CTTTGGCGTTTCAATCCACGCGCCCGCGAAGGGCGCGACACGCCAACGTACCCGATGCAAGTGAAACCGTCAAGGGGTTTCAATCCACGCGCCCGCGAAGGGCGCGACAAGAGCTTTGGGAGCTCATTGACCAAGCCTATGACGTTTCAATCCACGCGCCCGCGAAGGGCGCGACAGCAGCATCGTTGATACGAGGGTTGCGCGCGTATGGTTTCAATCCACGCGCCCGCGAAGGGCGCGACGAACTGCATTGACGACACCCGCGACGACAAATCTAAAGTATCAATACACGCGCCCGAGAAGGGAGCGACGCGGGAAGGTCGATTAGAGTAGAGTATGCTTGCGGTTTCAATCCACGCGCCCGCGAAGGGCGCGACCTGCGCAACATCTTGCTCAAGATAAGCGAGCCCACGTTTCAATCCACGCGCCCGCGAAGGGCGCGACCACCCGAACTTCGCAAAGAACTACGCGACGTAGTTGTTTCAATCCACGCGCCCGCGAAGGGCGCGACTGAATGGTTACTGCGCCGCCATTAGT
>JANWWF010000128.1 GCA_025055755.1 Candidatus Kapaibacterium sp.
ACCTCTTCGGCGGCGGCGGAGCGTTCTTGTTCCGAAAGCGGCAGCGGCGGCGCGGCGCGCACCTTGCCCCCGCGTCGGAACGAGATCTCTTCCTGCGGCGGGGCATCGTCGGTCGCCGCGCCGTTTTCGCTTTCGGGCTTCGGCTCCTGCTTCGCAATCGAGCCGCCCAGCAGGATGTCCACGCCGCGTCCTGCCATGTTGGTCGCAATCGTCACCGCGCCCTTGCGCCCTGCCTCTGCGATAATCAACGCCTCCTTTTCGTGATACTTGGCGTTCAGCACATTGTGCGGGATGCCATGCTCCATCGCCTCAATAAAGTGTTCGGCGTTGGCTTCGGGCAGCTCCCAGTGTTCGAGGAACCACTTCACATGGGCGGGGTCGGTCGGGCTGGTGGGCAGCCCCAGCTCGCGTAGCATTGGTGTAATCTGGCGCATCGAGAGGGTGTTCAGGGGCATCAGCAGCGTCTTACGCCACTCCTCTTTTTTGGCTTTGTCGATGCTCTTGTTCGTCTCCAGCTCGCGCCGCACGCGC
>JANWWF010000129.1 GCA_025055755.1 Candidatus Kapaibacterium sp.
TCGAGCACGCCTACCAGCGAGTCGCCGCAGCGGATGCGGTGGTCGAGGAACGTGAGCGGTTTATCGCCGGTGTTGCTCTCGATCCAGAGCGCCACTTTGCAGAGCTCCACCGCCAGGGGGTTTTTGTCTACGCCGTAGATGCAATGGGTGATGACGTCGCGGGTGGCGGCGCGGACGTGTTCAGGGGCGGGTTCGTCCTCGCTGGTGCGGATGCGGGCAAGTTCTTTGCCCAATCGGCGAGCGGCGGCTAACAGAAAGTGCCCAGAGCCGCAGGCGGGATCAATTACGCGCATAGACAGCACGGCTTGTTCTTTTTCTTGCGCTGTCTTTTTGCCTTTTAGCCGTTCTTCCAAGACAGGCTCCAGCGCTGAGCGGATGAGTTCTGTTACCAGTTCAGGCGGCGTGTAGTAGGAGCCAGTGGTTTTGCGCTCGGAGCCAGATGCCAAATGGAACGCGGGCACTGGACCTGAATTTTCGATCTTCGGGTCGTAGTCTAAGAGGCTTTCGTAGACCGAGCCGAGTTCTTC
>JANWWF010000012.1 GCA_025055755.1 Candidatus Kapaibacterium sp.
CCTCGTGCAACTGTTCGGGACTGTGGCTCTGCAGTAATTGTTGGCTTCGAAGTAACCGTGACTTGAGCAGGATTCGAGGTCACCGATGCTTGGCAGATTGAGTTGGTAATCTCAACGGTATAGGTGCCTTGGTCGTCGGGGGTGATAGTTGCAATCCGGAGTGTTGCAGTCACTGCTCCTTGAATGCGGCCACCATCACTGAGGGGAATACCGTTTTTCTTCCACTGGTACGAGTTTGCGACTAGGCGGTTAACTGTAACACTGAGGGTGAGATTTGCTCCTTCGCACAGTGTTTGCGATTGTGGATGCGAAGTAATCACAGGGGGCAGAGCAACCTGCAACTGAGCTTGGTTGCTTGTTACCGTGCCACAGTCGCCAGTGACTACGCATGCATAAAATCCAGTGTCTGCCAGTGTAACGGAAGAAATCGTATAGCTGGCACTAGTTGCACCGCTAATCTCTTGCGTTCCTTTGCGCCACTGATAGCGAAGATTAGCACCTGTTGCACTCACCGTAAATGTTACCGTAGCGCCTTGACAAACGGTCGTTGATTGGGGATGAGCATTGATGGCAGTTTGTGGGCTAATCGTGAGCGTTGCTCCATTGCTTGTTACGGGCTGTCCACATGCACCACTGACAGCGCAGTCATATGTTCCAGCCTGTGCTTGAGAGACATTTGTCAGCGTGAGAGTCGCTTGTGTTGCACCACTAATAGGAGTGCCATTGCGTCGCCACTGATACGTGAGATTTGCTCCTGTGGCAGTGACAGAAAACGTTGCGGTTGCTCCCTCACAAAGCGAAACACTTTGCGGATGTCCCGTTACAGCAGTGGGAGCAGCAAGTGTCAGGTTCTGTGTGGTAGAGGAAATCGTATTGTCGCTGGCATCGGTCAGACGGATGCGGTATAGGTTGCCTGGCTGCAAGGTGGAAGGAAGGGTGAAACTTTGCAAGTTCTGCCCATCTTGAGAGTTAAGAGTTCCAACTGGCGTGAAGGTGTTGCCTCCGTCGCTCGAAAGAGAAACTATCACGGAGCTGACCCCGTAGCTAGTCCATTGGAGTGTGACAGTACCGCCAGCGCAGAGGATTTGGGAAGGAGTCGGGGCAGTGATGGTAATGCCCTTGACTGTGACGGTGACGTTCTGCATATAATTCCATGCGTCACCGCTGGTGCCATTGTTATTGTTGACAGCATTACCTACCGCACGAACTGTGTAATAGCCAGGTGTTGTTGGTGCCTGCCAGGTAAATTGCCAGCTTACGCTTCCATTGCTGAGATTTTTCCGACTGCTGTGCGTAAGCTCACCGTTGAGAATTTGGGTTTGCTGCCCACTAATTGTTCCTAAGCTACCGGCGTTTTGTCCGTTAGTGTTTACAATTGCCAGGTTGAATCCTGCCGAGGGAAGGGCGCTGTGTTGGAGAGTAAGGGTAAAGGTTGAACTTGATCCGGGGTTTACGACTGTTGGACCGCTAAGACTAAGCGAGGTGGCTGTCGAAGAGCCGCCATGGCATGTACAACCTGTAGTTGTGTAGCCAGAGGCGCCACCCGAATACGCCCAGAGCTGGATTGATATTCCAGCAAGAATCGCACACCACCGACTCATAGGCTGCCTTGGGAAAAAAGAACGCTCTATGAACCACCAGACGAGATATTAGGTTCCTTTCCGCTAAGAGCTTATTGTATAACTACTATCGGCGCAGCGACGATGCGCTCACCGGTCCGCACGCGGAGAATATAGACACCTGGTGTTAGCGGATGTTCTTGATGCCCAACGAGAGAGAGAGCTACCTGTGTTTTTGGCTCAAATTCCGCCCGATGCAGAAGAACCCTCCCTGTCAGGTCATACACGCCGATGTCATAAATCAAGGTTGGAGCAGTGATGATAATGTGATCGCGCGCTGGCTGCGGGTAAACCTGGCAGAAAAGCGGGTCGGCATACTCGACCGAGCTTTGGACGCTTACCTGGACACGAATCGGCTCAGTTTCTGCACTGCCACATTCTGTAGTAGCACGAGCTACATAGACACCACTATCACGTGGGGTTACTTGCTCGATTATCAGTCGCCGCGAAGTGGCACCCGGAAGAGGAGAGCCGTTTTTGAGCCATTGATAGGTTGCTGCACTGTCGTTGCTCCAGGTTGCGTAAAGTTCAAGTCGGGTATTTTCGATAACTGTGGTATCAGAGCTTTGCGCCACCAGGCGAGGCTTCGGTTTGACGGTGAGCTTAATAGAATTGGAAGAGACGGTGCCACAGTTCCCACTCACAACACACTTATAGGTGCCTGCCTGTTCTGGCGTAAGGTTGGATAGAACTAATTGTGCCGATGTTGCTCCCGCGATTGCTGTTCCATCCTTTTGCCACTCGAAGGAGAGATTTACACCGGTGGCATTAACCGAAAGTGTGACCGAACCTCCCTCGCACTGGGGAGCAGGTTGCTGGGGCTGAGTGCGAATGGTTGTCTTTGGGTGGACGGTAAGAGTGGGTGAATCAGTGTAAAGAAGTTCGTTGTCGGCGCTAATAAGCCGAAGCTTCCATTGTTGGGTTGTCAGCACTGGTGCTGTAGGGATGAGGAAACGATATGTATTTCGTCCTTCTCGCGTGTCAACCGTTGTCACCTGCTGCCATGTTTGGCCGTTGTTAGTCGAGTATGCAATGCTTGTTGCGCTAATCCCATAACTTGTCCATTCCAGGAGTACGGTATCGCCTGCACACACAGTTCCTGCTTGTGCTGGGCTGATAAGTATCATCCCGCGGACAGTGACAGTGACAGGGGCAAGGAAATTCCACTCGTCAACCGGAGAAGCAGCGTTATCGCCGTTTGCAGCGTTTGCAACAGCGCGAAGTGTATACTTCCCAGGCTCTGCAGGGGAACGCCATTGTAATTGCCATTGGGCTTGGCGTGGCGTCCCGCTCATTGTGCGGCGATCACGATGAGTCAGTTCTCCATTGAGGAGCTTTACGTAGGCACTTTGTCCACTGGGATATTGCAGCATCCCCGCTGGCTGTCCATTCTGGTCAAATGCTGCAAAGTTGAAGCCTGCTACTGCTTGACTGGAGTGCTGAACAGTCAAGGTAAAGGTGTTTACGGTGTTGGGATCAACAACAAGATTCCCACTTAAAGAAACGCTTGTGGCAGGGCTTGGCCGGCTACCGTGGCAGGTAGTACCGCCACAGCCTGTTTGGGTGCGTCCAGCAATCCCATCGCGGTAAGCACTGCTTGGGACGATTGCAATACCGAGGCTAAGAAGACACAGAAGAATGTGTACTCCGAGCATAAGTGTTCTTCGCCGTATTTCCATGGTGCCACACCATTTGAAGAAACATTCTATGCAAAAGTATGCAATAAACCCGCTCAAAAGTACCCACGAGAAAATCCCCCTTCCGCTGTTCAACTCGAAAATTGTTGTTAGCACCCGGGCGCCATTCTACAGCAAGGAAGTTTATGTTCTGTATTTTTGCGTGTTGTATGCAGACCGTTGTCGGCTGTCGTACGTTGTTTTGCGGGTAGTGCTGGTGTGACACCGCGACATACGGTCGCGTAACCCGTTCCACCTATCGCGAGGCGGACACACGCATGCCGGATCGTCCGTTAAGTATCCTTTTCGTTTCGAGTGAGGTTTATCCTTTTGCCAAGACAGGTGGTTTAGCTGACGTATCACATGCCCTTCCGATTGCCCTCCGCGAACTTGGCCACGACGTCCGTGTAATGCTCCCAAAGTACGGGAATGTGAGTGAGCGTCGCAACCGCATTCACGAAATCAACCGTCTCAAGGAAGTACCAATTGCGATCGGCGATACTGTCGAACTTGCGACGATTAAGTCTTCTTCGATGCAAAATCCCCGTACGAAGGTGCAAGCATACGTCACTACTAACTTCACCTATTTCGATTCAAAAAAAGGTCTCTATGCTGATCCCATCACTGGAGAACCTTATAACAACGATGAGCGCTTTATTTTTTTTGATCGCTCCGTAGTGACTACCTGTCTGCTGCTTGGCTGGTTCCCTGACATCATCCACTGTAATGGCTGGCAGACAGGTCTTATTGGTGCATACATCCGGACAATGCACGCCCGCGAGTTTGCTAAAACAAAGCTCGTTTTCACAATTCACAATGCTGCGGACCAGGGAGTATTCCCTGCATCGAGTCTGGAAAAAACAGGGCTTCCAAAAGAGGTCTATCCGCGAATTACGCATGCTAAGCACCTAAACTTTACTAAAGCAGGCATGGAATTCGCTGATGCGATTACCACCGTCAGTCCCACCTATGCGCGCGAAATCCTGCGAGACAAAACTGCCAGCGGAGGAACACCTACCCTATACCGCAACTATACGATTGAAGGTATCCTCAATGGGATTGATAGCTACTACTGGAATCCCAAGACTGATCCATTCATCGAGCACCACTATGATAGCACCACGTGGAAAGAGGGCAAAGCGCTCAATAAGAAAGTCCTCCGCGAGCGAATGAAACTCCCTCACGAAGAAAAAGCTCCTCTTCTAGCAACAATCGCCCGGCTGGGCGAGGCAAAAGGTATTCCTTTGCTTATTGAAGTCTTGCCAGCGCTATTGCAAGAGCAAGTGCAGATTGTTATTCTCGGAGAGGGAGACCCATCCCTGACTGCATCGCTGGAAAAGTTAGCAGCCAAGCATCGCTCCAAACTTGCTCTTTTCATTGGCTTTGATGATGCACTGGCACACCTGATTGAAGCCGGAGCAGATATGTACCTCATGCCCTCTCTGTTTGAGCCCTGCGGTCTTAACCAAATGTACTCGATGGCATATGGAACAGTACCAATTGTTCGCGCAACCGGAGGACTGATTGACACTGTCACAGAGTTTGATCCAGAGGCCCGCACAGGCACAGGGTTTGTTTTCCATGACTACACTGCCGAAGCATTTTTGGCTGCGATCAAGCGCGCATTAGCACTCTACAAAAAGCCTACCTACTGGGCGTCCCTTGTTGCTAATTGCATGAGCCAGGATTTCTCCTGGGCAACAAGCGCACGCCAATACGATGCCATCTATCGCCGAATCCTTTCTGCCCGATGAATCTCCTTCGTGCAACGATTGCAACTGCCCTTGTCCTTGGGCTATGTGCATGCAATGAACCGCCGACGGAGGTTGGCTCTGCGGTAATCTTCGATACGACGCGGGTGCAGCAGATAAGTTCCACTGCCCTTCCCCTGCTTGTTGCAACGCGAAGTATCTCGACGCCTACCTACCTGTTCAATGCAGGAGTGCTGTACATTGGCCAAACCCCTGAGCTGCATGCAACAACACTCTTGCGCTTTACTACTTTGCCGGATACACTGGGGTGGATTACAGCGAATGACATTATTAGCGCTACCCTGTTGATTCGACCCCACCGCTATGTGATAGGCGATAGCATAACAAACTTGCTCGCCTTTAGCGTTCACCAGCTTCAGCGGGCGTGGATTACTGCGGATTCTGCTGGTAGCATTGTCATTGAACCGCGATGGTATGACTTGTTCTCGGCTGATAGAGTCCCAAATCCTTTGTATTTCGATCCTACACCGCTTGCTCTTTTCGACGGAAGCGAGAAAATCCCCCTTACTGATTCGCTGAAGGATGTCGAAATACCCCTAACATCCTACGGACTCCAAATCGTTACTGGGTGGCTCCAAAAAATGGCAGATACGAATCTTCGGAAAACCGTTTACGGCATTGGCTTTGTCCCGAGCAGGACCTCGACGGTCGTCCGCGAGTTCGAAACGCAGCCCGTGGGAGACGTATCACGCCAGCTGGTGCGGCTGCGGATTGTGTACCGCCGCCGCGATGGGATTACCGATTCCCTGATGGTCTATTCAGGCAATGATGCAACGTTTGTGAGTGCGCGCGAACTTTCCGGTGGCGTGCTACCAATTCAGTCTGTTGTGCGGTCCGAGGTCGCAATGACGCTTGACTTGAGCACGCTTCCTCCCCTCGATGCTGTGCTCAATGCCCAGCTGACGGTATGGACCGATACTACGCAACGCTTGGCAGGAAATTATGGTATCCCCACCACCATGGAGCTGGCCTATAGAGACTCAACGACCAACTACTCGCTGGGCTTTGTGGGAGGGCAGCAAAAAGAGTCGAGCCGTTTTGTCTTTCCCAACATTGGACCACTGGTGGATTACTTGCGCCAACGCAAGCAAGGGCGCGGCACCGTGCTCTTTCGCTCACGGAATTTCCGTTTAGAGCGACTTGCTCTTTATGGGACCGACGCTCCCGACTCGCTCCGACCGCGTTTAGTCATTACCTACATTCCTCGCCTACAGGCGCCATGAAAACTGCTCAGCTGTTTGGAGTGATGCTGGTAGCTATTGGGGCGTTTGCCCAAGGAGGAGCAAACTACTCTGCCCTAGGCATAGGGCAGACGCGAACTACTTTTGGTGCTGCCTACGAGGCGCTTGCAGGGGCAGCCTATGCTATTCCTTCTGATTACTTGTTTAGCATTGCCAATCCAGCCCTATGGACGCTGGTTAAAACAACACGCGTGCAAGGTGGCTACCGATTCAACCAACAACGCATTGAACAGGGCGGGGCATTCCGTGCACAAAACAACGGTAAGCTCGATGGAGCTGCCCTCTTGTTCGCAATTGACACAAGCAGGGAAATTGCTGCCAGTGTTGGTCTTTTCCCAGCAACAAGTGTCAATTACGCCTCAGCACGCAACTTTCAGTTTCAGTTGCCCGAGCTCGGCATGATCGAAGGTACCACCACATACCGCGGCACAGGGGGAATGACCATTGCCTATGCAGGGGGAGCGGTGCGAGTCGCGCCGGGGCTTTCTTTGGGTGCAGCATTACTCTACGGCTTTGGTATCATCGGTGACCAGAATGAAATCCAGGTGAGTACGGAAGCCTCGCAACGTGCAGTCACAACGCAAACAGATAAGCTTTCCACCATTGGCGTGCGCCTAGGTACCTATTCGGCACTCGGTAGCGGATGGTCCACTGGAATTGCAGTGGGACTCTTTCGCCCGTTAGAGGTAGAGCGACAAATTCGGTACCAAAGCTTTGTCGAGGGAGAAAACACACCGACATTCGACACGATGTTTACATCTCGCCTCTTGTCACCCTTCCCTTCGACAATAGGGGCGGGAGTAACCTACACAGGGCGGCGGTGGATGCTAACACTTGACGGCGAATGGTCTTCCTCCCATGTCCTTCGCTATCGGCTGTCACCGTTAGCTCAAGCACGGGATAGCTACCGCGCCAGTCTGGCGGTGTCGTACTTCGGTAGTCGTGGCGCAGGGGTGTCATTTGAAGACAAGCTCACCGTCAATGCAGGAGTGTATATCCAGCGCCTGCCTGTTGCGATCAATACAAGACCAGTGGAAGAATACGGAGCTGCTGTTGGCTTGCAGATACCGTTTGGTGGCGCTGCGATGATTGATGCAGCAATAACGGCCGGCGTGCGCGGCAATGGGTTGCCAGTCCGGGAAGAGTTCTTCCGCTTCAGTGCAACAATAAGCGTAGGGGAGGTGTGGTTTGTGCCGTTCCGCCGCTAACAGTTGCTGCGAAGCTGTTCGATAAGTGCTACCAAGTGGGGCATTGCGACACCGGCTTTCTGGCGAATTGCTGCATGGGCATAGCTGCTCAGATGGGTAGGGGTAGGATTGACTTCGATAAGCATAGCGCCGTGGTGCCATGCAATCAGCGGTAATCCTGCGGCAGGATACACCTCAGCGGATGTGCCAATAACCAAGAATATCTCTGCCGTGCGTGCAGCATGCTCCGCTTCTGCAAGGACGCCGGCAGGAAGAAGCTCGCCAAACCACACTACCGACGGGCGAATCAATCCACCACACGAAGGACAACGTGGCGGCTGCGCTATTTCCGCTGAGATTTCTCCCTGATACGGTCGCCCGCACTGAGCGCAGTGATGATCTTCCAGATTCCCATGCAGCTCAAGAACGCGCTGCGAGCCCGCACGCTGATGGAGGCGATCAATGTTTTGGGTAATAAGCGTGAAGGTAGGGACAATCTGCTCAAGCTTTGCCAGTGCGATGTGGGCAGGATTAGGCTGTGCTGACTCAATAACATGCCGGCGATATTGGTACCACTGCCACACGCGCGTTGGATTTGCTAAAAATCCCTCCATGCTGGCAAGTTCCTCAGGACGGAACTGTGCCCACAATCCGTTTGGGTCGCGGAATGTTGCAATACCGCTTTCTGCTGAAACGCCAGCGCCGGTTAGCACCGCAAAGCGTTCGGCTGTTGCCAAGCGTTCAAGCAGACGCTGTCCCAGCAGTGCTCGCATCTCCATTGCAGATGCGCCCTCCAAGATGCGTAGCCAAAAATCGTTCGATGATGCCGTACATCCAGACACGGTTGCGTTCGTCGAGAAAACCGTGTCCTTCGTCGTCGCGGACGTAGTACTCGACGGGGATGTTTCGTGTCCGCAGTGCTTCGACAATTTGATCCGACTCTGCTTTATTGACGCGTGGGTCGTTTGCGCCTTGGAACACCAGCAACGGGGCACAAATGTTGGATGCGTGGAAAACCGGGGAAACCTGGCGCAGCAGCTCCTCCTCGGTCTCGGGATTACCGATCATTTCGTCGAGCATTTGGTTGAGTGGTCGCCAGTACGGTGGAATGGTTTTGCGGAAGGTCAGCAAGTTTGACACGCCCACAATGTCCACGCCACAGCGGTAGAGTTCGGGGGTAAAGGCTAATCCTGCCAAGACCGCGTATCCTCCGTAGCTTCCGCCAACGATGCCCACGCGCTCGGGGTCTGCTACGCCATTAGCGATAAGCCATCGGACGCCGTCAGTGATGTCATCCTGCATTGCGCGTCCCCATTGCTTGAACGATGCTTCCCAAAAGCGTCGTCCGTAGCCAGTGGAACCGCGATAGTTCATCTGGAGCACGCCATAGCCTCGATTGGCAAATAGTTGCACTGCCGGGTTGAATCCCCAAACATCCCGTGTCCACGGACCGCCGTGGGGAAAGACAACCAGCGGAACAGGCTTTGTGTGCTCACGGGGCAACGTCAAATAGCCGCGGATGAGTTCACCATCCCGACTGCGGTACTGAATCGGTTGCATAGGAGCAAGCTCGTCAGACCGAAGATGGGGCATTGCATTGCCCAAAAATGTGAGCTCTCCTGTTGCAGCATTGCCGAGATAGTAGGAAGCGGGGTGAACATCGCCATAGGCAGCGACGATGAACCAATCTTCCTCGCGGGACCAGTCCGTCAGAGCAACGACAATGTCGCTACCGTGACGGTGATGAAGCTGAAAAGCAAAGCGTTCCCAGAGCGCCTGCCAGCGCGGATCACAAAAAATGTACTCTTGCTTCCAGGAAACAAATGACGCCGCCACTGCCCGCTTGGAACGGTAAGAGTACAGAATTCCTTCCAGGTCATAAGTGTCGCTGGCAGCAACAAGTTCCTCTTCCCGCAGGGTTTCCGGATCGAACACGTACACTGCTGCAGTGTCACGCCCCCGATTGGAAAGCACGTACAGCCGCCGCCCATCGGCAGTGAAGCGCAAAGGTTGAAGTGTGGTGCGGAAATTGGTTGTCAGCAGCTCGCGAAATTCCTCTGCCGGAGTAGAACGGTACAGAATCGTGGTGTTTGCTCCATCACTTCGGACAGCCGCTCGCACTGCGCCCTCGTCATCTGCAAGCCAACTGATAACTCCTCCCGGATTTTCTGCCACACACTCGAGCATCCCTGTGGACACATCGAGTGCATACACATCGAACAGCTCTCGATTGCGACCGTTGTGCGTGATTAGAATGCGATCCTCTCGCCAGGGGAGTACGCTGAGTATTCCTGCTCGCACACCACCGGCAGGGGTACATAATCGTGCTGGCTCTCCAGAGCGAACATCGAGCAGGTAGAGCTGATAGTTTTCGTCTCCATTGGTATCCCGCAGGAATGCAATCGTCGTGGCATTTGCCCACGCGAATGCATGAATGCTCCGCTGGCGCTCATCGGTGACGAAACGCTCTTCGCCGGTGACGCGATCGCGAACGCAGATGTTGAGGTGTCCATTGTGCGGTGCAAGCCAGGCAAGCAGAGCACCATCGGGAGAAAGACGAACCTGCGCAATCGAAGGATTGCGAAAAAGTTCTTCCGCGGGAATGCAGCGAATAGCCATAAGTCTCTCGGCAGAGTGCAGATAGGTTCAAATGCAAGAGACAAAAATAGGTGTTGGCTTCCTTTTAGGGAGCAGTGGAGAGCTCATCGAATAAGCGCCGGTGCTCATGCTTCGTATTTTCGGCATAGTTTTTTCGTGTCCGGGCAGTGTAATGTGCCGCTTTGTTGCGTACATTGGTCCGCCGATTCTGGCGAACGAGCTTCTCTACAAGCCTCGAAACTCACTGGTGATAGCGCAGAGCGTCAACGCCGGTGAGATGTCTGTTGCTGTCAATGGAGATGGTTTCGGGGTAGGGTGGTATGTTCCGGAGCTGGATAGCGAGCCATGTGTGTTTCGCTCGATTAAGCCAGCCTGGAGTGACGCGAATCTGCGGAACTTAGCACGAAAGATATACTCGCCACTCATCTTTGCCCACATCCGTGCTGCTACACCAGGCTTTCCGGTCGAAGAAGTGAATTCGCATCCGTTCATGTGCGGCAAGCTAATGTTCATGCACAATGGTATGATTGGTGGTTTTCGGGAGATTCGGCGGAAGCTGCTACGGATGCTCAACGATGTTGCCTACGACGCAATTTTAGGTTCAACGGATTCAGAGCACTTTTTCGGCTTAATCCTCAACCATATTGACGACCCGTGGGGAGATGTTACCTGCGATGACATGGTCTATGCCCTCCACCGGGCTCTCGACGACTTGAGCACACTCCTTATCGAGGCAGGAGTGCGGCAGCATTCGTACTTGAACATTGCTTTGACAAATGGGACGAGCATTGTTGCCCTGCGCTATACAACTAATCCGGACGTGCAGCCCGCCTCGCTCTACTATGCACTGGGGAAGCGCTATAACTGCGAAGTGGAAGGATGTGTTGTAGAGCCAATGCCTGAAGGGAAACGCCCGGTGATGGTTATCATTGCGTCCGAACCCATCACCGCCCGCCGCACCGATTGGATCAAGGTCGAGCGCAACGCCATGATGATCGTGGACGAAACACTCCGCATCCGTTTTGAGTCGGTGGAGCTGCCCTTTGAGCGAGTATTTTTCGATTACGAAACCGATAGCGAAGAGGAGGAACACAACGACGCGCATACACGTTCCACCTCATAGCACGGTGGCCTGCCGAGGGTGAATTCCTTGCCCCAAGAAAATCCTGCCGTCGGACGGGCAAGCACACGCTGCACGATAGCTCCCTCCGCGCAAGCGCTATTGCTTGTCGGGAGGAAATGTGTACGACGTGTCGAGTGGATTAGGCGGGTATTTTTCCAGGTATTCTTTCTGTCGCTGAAGCCACAATTCACGTTCGGGAAAATCGGGCAGGGGGGCTGCACCGGGAATGCCCATCAGGGGATAATCCTTGCGCAATGGATACAGCGGCTCTCCAGTTTCGGGATGGACGTAATCTTCCGGCATATAGAAACGGCGCAAGTCGGGATGTCCCTCGAAACGAATCCCATACATGTCATAGGTCTCGCGCTCGTACCAGTTAGCACTTTCCCAGACGACCGTTGCTGTCGGCACGACAGGGTCTTGCTCTGGTACCGGCACTTTAACACGCAAGCGATGCTTGAGAGGAATCGAGTAGAGGAAGTAGACGACTTCGAAGCGAACAGGCTTTCGGTCGAGCCAGTCGATTGCAGTGACGTCGAGCAATTGGTCAAAACGGGTCAGTGGATGGTCACGGAGTTGACGAAGGACCTCGATGAGCTCCTCTCGCGCGACGATAATACTCAGCTGTCCATGATGCTCGTAGGTTTCCAGTGTATCACCGACGATAGGAGAAAGCACATCGGCGACAATGTCCTTGGCGATGTACATGCTGCCGCTGGCGGTTGATAAAACGTTGCAGGCGAAAATACAGCAGCACCGCTGATTGGAAACAGCAGGCAATTTTGTAACAATGACTACTCCTCTCTTGCACAACCAAAGGAGCTTTCTTGAGCGTCTCCTCGACGCACCCGTGCTGACAGTGGACGGTCCCTGCCGTGGTGCAGTCAACATGGAGCGGGATGTTGCACTGGCGCAGGCACTTCTGGAGTCTCCAGAAGATGACCGTGTGCATGTGCGGCTATACGCGTGGCAACCGTGGTGCATTTCGCTTGGGCACACTCAGCCAGAAAGCGATATTGCTCGCGAACGGGCAGAAGCCGATGGTATCGAGCTTGTGCGCCGCCCAACAGGAGGTCGCGCGATCCTTCATGCGCAGGAGTTGACATACGCCTTTGCGCTTCGTTTGCGCGACGGCTTAACGCCCTCGCTTGTGTACCAGCAATGGCACCTGTGGCTTGCTGAAGTGCTCCGCCGCTCGTTTGAAGTGGAGGGCATCACGATAGCTCGCGTTCAGTCAGATTTTCCACTGCTGTACCGTCGTGCTCCTACCCGATGGCTATGCTTTGCATCCAGTGCTCGTACAGAGCTCCTTTGGCGTGGTCGCAAGCTGGTTGGCAGTGCACAACGGCTCTATGGGGAGGTGCTTCTTCAGCATGGGTCGCTGCTATTGGGTTCAGGACACCAGCGGCTTCCCTTCTACCTGCGCGAATGTCCAGAGCCTGAGTCGGTGGCAGCATATCTTGCCCAGCGGAGCGTGACGCTGTCGGAAATATGCCAGCGCGCAGTTTCTTTCGACGAAGTATGCGATGCAATTAGGTGCGGCTTACGTTCTCCGCCCGTGTAGCAATTGCTTTCTCTGGCATGAAGGGACAGTAATCGTCCCTCTATTTTTGTCGCCATGATGCGCCAAATTGCTCAGCATCTTCGCAGCGGCATTGTATCGGTTGAACAGGTGCCTCCTCCTTCGTGTGGAGAGGGGATGGTTCTGGTTCAGGTCGTTCGGTCACTGGTGAGCGTAGGGACAGAGCGAACCACTGTGCAATCAGGGCAGCAGTCGCTGGTAGAGCGTGCCCGCAAACATCCCGAGCAAGTGCGCACCGTACTTGACATGCTCCGTCGCAATGGATTGCGTCAGACGCTCGCAGCAGTGCGTGCGCGTTTAGATGCATATCGCCCGCTTGGCTACAGTGCTGCAGGAGTGGTGATCGAATCGCGCTGCACAGAGTTTGCTGTTGGCGATCGAGTTGCCTGTGCAGGTGCCCAATATGCGCACCATGCAGAATACATTGCAGTTCCTAAGCACTTAGTGGCTCGCATTCCCGACAATGTGACGTTCGACCACGCTGCGTACACAACAATTGGGGCAATTGCTCTGCAAGGAGTTCGGCAGGCTGCGCCACGCCTGGGGGAGACTGTGGTAGTCATTGGGCTGGGACTTATTGGACAGCTCACGTGTGCCTTGCTGCGAGCAAGTGGCTGCTCAGTCATTGGTATGGACATCCGAACTGATCTTTTCGAGCTTGCCCGGCAAAGCGGATGCGATGTGACCCTACCCAGTGCACCGGAAAGTATTCCTGCTGTGCTGCACCGAACCGAAGGGCTGGGCGCTGACGCAGTCATCATCACTGCATCGACTCCCTCAAATGCCCCTGTGGAACTTGCCCTTGCTCTTGCACGGAAAAAGGGGACCGTGGTATTTGTTGGTGCTACTGGGATGAACATTCCCCGCTCGCCGTTTTACGAGAAAGAACTGGACTTGCGTATCGCCTGCAGCTATGGACCGGGTCGTTACGATCCTCTCTACGAGGAACACGGCATAGACTATCCCCCTGCCTACGTGCGCTGGACTGAGCAGCGGAATATGCAAGCCTTCCTTGACATGTTGGCGCGAGGACTTATCTCTGTGGAGCATTTGACCACACACCGCTTTCCTATTGACCAAGCAACAGCCGCATATCAGTTGATCAGCGCACCGGAACGCGAGCTTGTCGTGGGCGTGCTACTGGAATATCCTGTTTCTGTCCAGACACAGCCCTCCCGCGTGCGAGAATACCCTCCTGTTTCTTGCCGTGCCGATCATCCGCTTGGCGTAGGATTCATTGGAGCAGGCAGCTTCGCCCAGAGTACACTTCTGCCGATTCTTCGCACCATCGGCGTGCGACTGGAAGCTGTAGCGACTCGTTCCCCTCTGTCAGCCCATAGCGTTGCGCGGCATTACGGTTTTCGGCGTAGCACGACGGCGATCGAAGAGGTAATCGGCGATCCCAACGTTGAACTTGTCGTATGTGCAACGCGCCATGATACCCACGGTGCTTACGTCTGTGCTGCGCTTGATGCAGGCAAAGCAGTGTTTGTTGAAAAGCCCCTATGCATAACCGTCGAACAGCTTGCCGAGATTGACCGCCGTGTCCTTGAACGGGGAGAACGAGTCATGGTAGGATTCAATCGGCGATTTAGTCCTGCTATCCGTGCAATTGCTGAGCACTTTGCTCATCGTGTTGCACCGATGACGATTACGTACCGTTTCAACGCGGGAGCGGTGCCCCCAACCAGTTGGATTCAAGACCCTGCGCAAGGTGGACGCATCATCGGCGAAGCCTGCCATGCGATTGATACGATGGTGTTCCTTACTGGCGCATTGCCGGTGGAAGTTGTTGCATATGCGTTGCCCCCGGTGGCGCGAGGAATTCCGCACGATACGGTGAGCGCGCTTATCCGCTTTGCCGATGGTTCGGTCGGGACACTCCACTACTGGAGCAACGGCGACCGTGCGATCGAGAAAGAGTGGTGCGAAGTCTATTGCGAGCAAGCTAGTGCAGTGATGGACAATTTCCGCTATGTTGTGCTTGCCCGCAATGGGCGCCAGCAGCGGCGTCGCTTCGGCGCGGACAAAGGGCATCAAGGGGAGTTACGCGCAACAGTCGAGGCAATGCTGCGGGGAGCGCCAATGCCTATCCCCTATGAACAGCTTCGCGCTGTTACACTGGCAACATTTGCTATCGTTGAATCATGCCGCCGTGGTGGCGAGCCAGTGCGGTTAACTGCACTTGATCCACACACCTATTCCCCAAACAAATAGGGGCGCCATTCTTGCTCAATAGTGCCCATGAAGTTGCGCAAAAACACGATGTGGTTGGGCTTGCGGGGCACTGAGCGAAGACGCATGCCTGCTTCTTCCGGCGTGCGATTGCCTTTGCGGTTGTTGCAAGGAATGCATGCAGTTACCAAATTCTCCCACGTATCATTCCCCCCTCGCGAACGGGGAATGACGTGATCAATGGTAAGTGGTGCAGAGCGTGTTCCACAATACTGACAAGCAAATCCATCCCGCCGAAGGATGTTTCGGCGCGATAGCTCAACTTTTTTGTAAGGCAAGTGAATGTACGCGTGCAGACGAATGACGCTGGGGAAGGGGTAGGCAGCACGAACTGACCGAATCACTGCCCCATTGCGTGATTCGACCAACTCTGCTTTGTTGAGAAATAACAGCAGAAGAGCTTTCTTGACGCTGCAGATAAGGATAGGCTCGTAGCTTTGGTTAAGCACCAGCACTCGCCCACTGCTTAGCGGTGGTGCTGCAGCGTGATGCCCGTTGAGGATTGGACTAAATCGTAAGCCGAAGGCAGTTGCACCTCCTTTCACGTCTGTGAAAAACGACTTCAACTGTTTGGGTGCAGGCGAATATACCAAACCGATGTTAGCCGAAGAATACGGTGCCAGTGTAGTTTTGTGCTGTGCGTGTGAGAGACATTGGTATCAAACCCATGCGATGGCTGGCGAGTGCGGTCCTGTGGGCGGTGATTTTTTCTCAACATCCCCAGATGCGTCTTGTTCCTCCACGCTTGGAACTGCATGCAGATAGTAGCGGTTTTGCAAGCGGGCGTATTCAAGTGCTTAACAGTGGTGGAGAACCGCTTGACATACGGCAGGTGGTGCCCTCGTGTAAGTGCGCAAGCGCAACGGTTCTGAAAAATCCTGTCTATCCACTCGAGGTTGGTGAAATCCTCGTCCGCGTCAATACGCAGCAGTGGAAAGACACAGTTGGCACTGTTGAGCTGGAAATCGAAACAAATGTGGCACGCCAGCCAACGCGGTACACCGTCATAGTCCGCCGGACACCGTAATGCAATCGAAGATGGTATCATTCCGTCTTGCATGTTCAAATGGCGTGGTTTGAGGCGATGAGAAAGCACCGTAGTACCGTTAGGTCGAGTATAATGCGACGGCGATTGAGCATAATTTTTGTCCCGGCGCTGCTGCTGGGAATTGCGATTGGCAGTATCGTGACTTCCCGCTTAGTGTCCGGGGATACTGTATACGATCAGGTCGAGAAGTTTAGCACAATTCTCAATATGGCGGTGAAAAACTACGTTGAGGAAGTGGACACGCAAAAGCTCACTGAAGCAGCAATCAAGGGAATGCTGGCGGAGCTTGATCCACACTCTGTGTACATTCCTCCGAAGGAAATGAAACGCGTTGAGGAAGATTTTCGCGGTAGCTTCGAGGGAATCGGCGTAGAGTTTGACATCATCAACGACACCATCACAATTGTATCGCCTATAGCGGGTGGGCCGTCCGAAAAACTTGGCATTTTGCCCGGCGACAAAATCGTCAAAATTGATGGAGAAAATGCGGTGGGACTAAGCCGGGAGGATGTTCCCAAAAAGCTGCGCGGTCCAAAAGGCACAATCGTCACAGTCAGCATCAAACGAGAAGGTGAACCAAAGCTCCTGGAGTTTGTCATCACGCGAGATAGAATCCCCCTCTACAGTGTCTCGGCAAGCTATATGATTCCGGGCACCGATATTGGCTATGTTTCATTGAACCGCTTTGCTGCGACGACATACCGCGAATTCATGGATGCTGTTGCAAAGCTCCGTCAGCAAGGGATGAAGCGGCTCATTCTGGACCTGCGCAACAATCCAGGCGGCTACATGGATCAAGCACGCTTGATTGCCGATGAGTTCATTCCTGCTGGCTACAAGATTGTGTACACCAAAGCGCGCCGACCGGAGTTTGAGGAAGTCTATACCTCGACCAGTGGTGGAACGCTGGAGAAAACGCCCGTTGTCGTTCTCATCAACGGTGGTTCAGCATCAGCAAGTGAGATTGTATCCGGCGCGTTGCAAGACCTTGATCGAGGCTTAGTAGTAGGCGAAACATCTTTCGGAAAAGGATTGGTCCAGCGCCAGTATGAACTCGGCGATGGCTCAGGGTTACGCTTGACGATCGCCCGGTACTATACCCCCTCCGGTCGCCTCATTCAGCGACCATACAAAGACAAAGACAAGTACTACCGCGGGGAAGGGCGCATTGAACTGGATGAAGAAGAGAATGTAACGCATGAAGCAGAGAAAGTTGATTCCACTCGTCCTGTCTTCAAAACGCTCAGTGGGCGAAAGGTTTACGGAGGAGGTGGTATAACGCCAGATTACTTTGTCAAAAGCGATACTATCAACAGTTTTAGCCGCCAGCTTCGTAGCCGTGGTGTATTCTTCGAGTACGTAACGAACGAGTATCTGAAAGTTCATAGTGCTGCTCTCCACCAGCGCTACGGTGACGACCTTTATCGCTTTGTCCAAGAGTTTACCGTTGGTGATGATATGATTGCCGGAGTCAAAGCGTTGGCAACTAAGAAAGGCATCGAATGGAACGAGGAGCTTTTCCGCAAGGATGAAGAGTTCATCCGAACGGAGCTGAAAGCACGCGTTGCGTATGGCTTGTTTGGAAGCAATGGCTCGTCGCTTGTGTATATGCCGATTGACCGTCAGCTGAAAAAAGCAGTCGAGTTGCTTCCCGAAGCAGCACGCATTGCCCGATTGAACTGAGACGAGAGGGAGCGTGCATTTCTCCTGCAGTATCTTCCTTTCACCACTGGTCCTACAATGTTGGTATGCGGTATATTTCACTTGCCTTAGCGCTTGGGTACATAGTTGCTAACGCCCAAGTGCTTCTGCCAGGAGAGGAACTCATCTACCGTGTTTCGTACCTGGGAATTAACCTGGGAACTATTCGCCTGGTCAATGAAGGGCGGCAAGAAGCCCTCGGAAAACCTGCATTCAAGTGTACTGCGTACATTGATTCACGGGAGGGAATCCCCTTTTTAGCACTCCACGTGGTCTATCAATCGTGGATGGAGCCGACAGCTCTTGCCTCACTCCAATTTATTGCCCAAAACAAGGGAGATGGTGAATACACCAAATACACGTTTGACTACGAGAATCGGCGAATTACCACCGCCATCTGGAAGGACCGCCAGAAAACCGAAGAACGCATCTTCGAAATTTCACGCAAGTACACTGACGGCCTGACCATCCTGTACGCAGCCCGTCAACTTCTCTATAGTAAGCGCACCGCCTGGATTCCCACCATCGTGCGCGAGGACACTGCATGGACCAAAATCAACTTCATCGGACGGATTGAGCCTGTTGCTATCGAGGCAGTTGAGTATCCTGTGCGCACGGTGTACTTCGATGGTGAAGCAAACTGGACCGGCGTGTATGGGGTCACAGGATATTTCCAGGGCTGGTTTAGCGATGACGATGCGCGCATTCCTATCAAGGCAAAAATGAAACTTTACTTGGGTAGCGCCGACATTGAGCTGGTGGGGTGGAAGCGTCCCGGCTGGATGCCCCCGCGCACTGATGCCCGCTAATCAAGATTTCTCAATGGTGGTAGCAGAGCCCACGGAAAAACAAGCATGCTTTGCTCTCTGTATTGCTTCCGGGGGAGCCTTTCGGAGAAAAAGGAAGTGACCGACAACCTTTTTCTGAAGCGTTAGGAGGACAAATGCAACTTTTTCTTTTTCTCTGCGTTTGTGCGCAGTGTAATGTATCACGGTTTGCGTCCTTCGAGAATGCGCCAAGTGCTCCTGCTTGTGTGTACAGTGGTGGCGACCTATGCGCAGACGGCAGGCGATACACCGACAATGTACACGCTCGATGCTTGCATAGCACATGCTCTGCGGGATAATCCCCTCCTTCAGCGTGAGCAGAAGAATATCGAGATTGGGCAAAGTGCTCTTACTCGTGCCTTCGGTCAGTACTTGCCAAGCATTAGTGCAACTGCTGGGTATTCCCGCCAGCTCAACATCGAGGGAGGGCGTGCAGTCAATATCGGAGGGCAAGTGTTCGTGCTGGGTCCACCAGAGCCGAATGCATACTCGTTCAATGCTGTGGCTTCCTACACCGTGTTCAATGGCTTTGCGCGGGAAGCTACTTACAGCCAAGCGCGGCATGAGCTGGCAGCAGCCAGTCAATCCTTCGAACGAACACGGCAACAAGTAATCCTGCAAGTGATTACGCAGTACCTTGAGGTACTCCGAGCACTACAGACAGTGCGCGTTCGCCGAGAAAACCTGGAATTAGGGCGGCAGGAAATGGCCCGTGTTCGTGCGCTATACGATGCAGGCCGTGTGCCTATAACTGCAGTCTACACCCAGGAGGCGGATCTCGGCACGCGAGAGTTAGACCTTTTAGCAGCAGAAAACGCCCTTGCGCAAGCGAAAGCAGCGTTACTGGCGACGATGGGTGTTTCCCCCGATCAAAACGCTGAATTTGCTGAAACATCGGTTCCAGCCACTGTTACCGACAGTGATGTTGCGGATTTTCGCAAGGAGATTGGCTCTCCTGCCGCCGTCGTCGCAACCGCCTTGCGGCAGCGGAGCGATTATGCTGCCCTCGATGCACGTGTCCGTGCTGCTGACGAGGCTATCGCAGTCGCCCAAGCTGCATTTATGCCCCAGTTGAACCTTGCCAGTGGATGGTCGTGGTCGAATACGCGCGTGGGAGATTTTGACTTGTTCGGTCGCTACTTTGTGAGCATGAGTGTGCAGGTGCCAATCTTTGATAACTTCGGGGCAGCAACGCAACGCCAGCAAGCGGCCCTGCAGATGGAGCAACGTCTGCTTGAGCGTCGGCAGTTAGAGTTACAAATCCGCACCGAGGTTCGCCAAGCCTTGCTGGAACTGGATGCAGCAGAAAAACAACTCGACATCACTGCCCGTGCGCTCCGTGCAGCCGAACAGAGCTATGCTGCAGCAGCGGAGCGTTTTCGGGTCGGAGCGGGCACGCAGTTGGAGTACTTGGCTGCGTCCAATCAATTCGTCACAGCGCGCATCAACCGCATCACGGCAGTCTATGGCTACCGTGCTGCACAAGCTCGGGTGCGCTTTGCGATGGGTACTCTTGAGAAACGATAACACTCTTGCGAGAACCAATGGCACAAAAGAGCAAACGGTGGCTTCTATGGATCGTTGTGGTCGGGGTGCTTGGAATTCTGGCTGTTGCAGTTGCCCTGGAGAAAAACTCTGGCGGCGATGCTATCGAGGTGCGCATAGATACTGCTGCATTGCGCACTATTGTGCAAGAAGTTTCGGCAACCGGTAAAATCGAGCCAGAGACTGAGGTGAAAATCTCCTCCGAAGTCAGCGGGGAAGTTATTAGCGTCCGAGTCAAGGAAGGCGATCGTGTGCAACGCGGACAGTTGCTGGTGCGGATTCGTCCGGACCTGCTGGAAACGCAATTGGAGCAATTTCGGGCAGCAGTGCGTGCTGCTGAGATGGGCGTAGAAATTGCCCGCGTTGAAATGGATCGGAGCGAGCGCGAATTACGCCGAGCAACCGAGTTGTACGACAAAGGGTTCCTCTCGAAACAAGAGTTTGAGACTTCAAAAGCTGCTTATGACCGTGCAGTGGGGCAGTACCAATCAGCGCTGGCAGAAAAAGCACGGGCAGCAGCTTCATTGCGGCAGGCAGAGCTGTCGTTTAGCCGCACAGCAATCTATGCACCAATGAGTGGGGTGGTAACTAAACTCAACGTTGAGGTTGGAGAAAAAGTGGTCGGTACCGCACAAATGCAAGGCACCGAACTGCTTCGCATTGCAAACCTGGATACGATGAATGCAATCGTCGAAGTCAATGAAAACGATGTTGTCCTTGTCCACATTGGCGATAGTGCCTTTGTGCGTGTTGATGCATTCCGGGATAGTGTGCTGATTGGTCGAGTGGTGGAAATTTCCCATTCGCCGCTGCAGAAAGCGGTTGGCACGCAAGACGAGGTGGTCAATTTCCAAGTCAAGATTCGTCTGCAGAGCAACGATGCGCGCTTGCGGCCAGGAATGACCTGTGTGGCGGACATTCGTACTGCTCGACGTGATAGTGTCCTTGCGGTGCCGATTCAAGCAGTAACGGTGCGCTACGATGACAGTGCACCACAGTCCCAACCAGGAGGGACACCGACAGCAAAGGCAGCGCCCCAGATTGTGTTTGTCGTCCGCGGTGACCGCGTCTATAAGCGGCAAGTGCGTACCGGTATTAGCGATCGAGGCTACATTGAAATCCTTTCCGGGCTTCGGGCAGGTGATGTTGTCGTTGCAGGTCCCTATAGCGCGATCACGCAAACACTACAGGACAGTGCGCGGGTCCGTATTAAGCCATCGTCGAGACGTTCTGCTGTAAAGAACGAGTCGTTATGAGCACACCTCCACTGATAGTTCTCGAGGGCATTACTAAGCATTACCGCATGGGCTCAGAAATAGTCGAGGCGCTCCGCGGGGTGGACTTGACCATCCGGCGAGGGGAATATGTCGCCATCATGGGACCGTCGGGATCGGGCAAATCCACGTTGATGAACATCATCGGGTGTCTGGATACGCCGACAAGTGGTCGGTATATGTTGGAGGGAACAGACGTATCCTCGCTTGGGGATGCGGCGCTTGCTGCTATTCGCAATCGCAAGATTGGATTTGTGTTCCAGACGTTCAATTTGCTTCCTCGTGCAACTGCACTAAAAAACGTTGAGCTTCCGCTCATCTATGCAGGTGCTCCACCGCAGGAGCGCCGGCAACGTGCTATTGCAGCGCTCGAAAGCGTGGGGTTAGGTGATCGGCTCCGTCACAAGCCGCCTGAGCTGTCAGGCGGTCAACGCCAGCGAGTCGCAATTGCTCGGGCATTAGTTACAGGTCCTTCGATTATTCTGGCAGATGAACCGACGGGGAATCTTGACTCGAAAACTGGGATGGAAATCATGGCATTATTCCATCGCATTTGGCAAGAAGGCAACACCATCGTCCTTGTCACACACGAAGAAGACATCGCTCGCCATGCCCACCGCATCATCCGCATTCGGGATGGACGCGTAGAGTCGGACATGCCCAATCCCACGCCAATTGTCGGAGCTCCTCTCCTGGTGTAGCGATGCGTCGCATGCTGAGCCAATACGCGGACATCTTTCAGAGTGCGGTTGAGTCACTCCGTGCACATCTGCTCCGTTCGACGCTCACCAGCATTGGGGTAATGATAGGTGTTGCGTTTGTCTCGCTCATGGGCTGGGCGCTCCGGAGCTTGGATGCAGCATGGGAAAGGACACTCTCGACACTCGGTTCGGATATGCTCTACGTGGATAAGTGGGATTGGTCGGGCCAAGGTAACTGGCGCACGATGATGAACCGAAAAAACATTACTCTTGACCAAGCCGAAGAGATTGCCCGCCGTCTGCGAGTGGCGGAGATGACCTACTTCAGTGCTGACGCATGGGGGCAAACAATTACAACTGCTGACCGCCGCGCCAGTGGTATTGTCATCGAGGGGACAATGGCACGTTTTGGTATGCTGCCCAGTACACAGCTTGCGGAGGGACGCTTTTTCTCCGAGTTGGAAGAACGCACCGCTGCAGCTGTTGCTGTCATCGGGGAAGGAGTGCGAACGACGCTTTTCGGTAACCGCTCTCCGGTGGGACAAACAATTCGGATCAAAGGGCGCCCTTTTGTGATCATTGGGGTCATGCCAAAGCGGGGCACCCTATTTAGCGATTTTCTCGATCGAACGGTATACATTCCCCTACCAGCATTTTTTGGCATCTACGGGCGCTACAGCCGCAGCATTACAGTGGCAGCAAAGGCACGCTCCCCTGAAGAACTGGACGTCCTACGAGATGAACTCACCGGTGTTGTTCGAGCTGTGCGGAAACTTCCCCCTCAGGCAGCAAATGACTTTGCCATCAACGAGGCAGAAGTATTTCGTCAGCAGGTTGCCAACATTCGCATAGTGATCTGGGCAGTAGGGATTGGCTTAACTGCGCTCTCGTTTCTTGTCGGTGTTATCGGTATCACGAATGTGATGTTTGTTGCTGTTATCGAACGTACCAAGGAGATAGGAATTCGGCGTGCTGTAGGGGCTCGCCAGAGTACAATTCTCCTCCAATTTTTGCTCGAAGCGACAATGCTATGTGTCGCTGGTGCTCTGGTGGGAGTTATTGTTTCTGGCGCTATTGTGCTCGTTGTAACGGCGGTAGCACGGGATAGTGCCGACTTTCTGCTTCCCGTATTGCCCCCAGAGATTGTTGTGGTTGCAGTTGCGGTTTCAATTGCCGTGGGAATACTTGCGGGATTTATTCCTGCGCTTCGTGCCGCGCGACTCGATCCAGTAGAAGCACTGCGGTATGAAGCATGAGAGCCGGTGAATATTTCCTTTCTGCCTTCGATACGTTTCGTGCACAACCAATACGGACAGTACTCACGCTGGTGAGTATTGCCATTGGCATTGTGGCAATTGTTGCGGCTGGGGGAGCTGCAACTGCGCTCGAACAGGCACTCACGACGGAAATTACTGCCTCCGGTGCTTATTCCCTGGTCATCCAAAAGCAGCCCAGCATTATTACCAGCGGTGAACAATGGCGACGGTACATGCGACGGCGTCCGATTTCCTATGGGCAGGCAAGTGAATACAAGCGGCGGATCGAAGGCAGCGGTGCGCTGGTGTCACTGTTTAGTGCCGCGCCATCCCAGACCGTTCGAGCTGGCACAGAGCATACTGATCCTGATGTAACACTTGTTGGAAGCGATGAAGCATTTTTCCCGATGCGGAACTACCAGCTTGCAGCAGGACGTCCCCTTGTAGGGGAGGATATCTTCTATGCTCGCATGGTAGCGGTCATTGGCAACGACGTGCGGCAGGATTTGTTCCCTGCTGACACCGATCCAGTAGGCAAGGAGATCCAGGTGCAAAATCAGCGGTTTACTATCGTCGGCGTACTTGCCCGCAAGGGGGGAATATTCGGTCAAAGCCAGGACAACATGGTGATTATCCCCATTCCTGTTTTTGTACGCGCCTACGCCGAGGAGTGGAATTATTCGGTCTCTATCTTCGTCCGTGCTCGCAACCAAGCACACTTGGAGCACGTGTTCGACGAAAGCATTGGTATCTTGCGAAGTATACGAAACGTTCGTCCCGGCGAGGAGAACGACTTCGAAATCGAGGAGCTCGCTTCGATTGCAAATCAGCTGGGAACTTTTCTCCGCTTTGTCGGGCTGTTCGGGGCATTCTGTGGAGGCATTGCCCTTGTTGCAGCGGGGGTGGGAATCATGAACATCATGCTTATTAGCGTTCGAGAGCGGACACGGGAAATTGGGGTGCGGAAAGCGGTCGGTGCAACGGTGCGGTCAATCTTAGTGCAATTTTTAGTCGAGGCAATCGTGCTCTGCCAAATTGGTGCGCTTGGTGGGATTGTGCTGGGGATGCTGTTTGCTCTGCTCCTATCGCATCTGGCAGGAATAGAGCTCACCATTCCGATCGGATGGGTGGTTGCAAGTATTGGGCTATGCACGCTTGTCGGTGTGGGTTTCGGTGCATATCCAGCTCTAAAGGCAGCGCGGCTCAATCCTATCGAAGCGCTCCGCTACGAGTAACACCATTGGAAGACATTAGCAGTGTCCATAGCTCGTCGTATCCTTGCGCGGCTGCATCCATCTCGCTATGTGCGCGATGGTGAGTACCGAGACCTCCAGCTTCAGCTTGTCCAGCGTGGCATCGGTGGATTTTGCATTATGGATGGCACGCTCGAGAGCGTTGCTGAAACGATTGCTGCACTTCGTGCCGAAGCACACAGCCCGCTGCTGTTTGCTATCGACGGCGAAACTGGACTTCGCATGCGGATTGAAGATGCCGCCGAATTTCCCCACGCTTGGGCGCTTGGATTGCAATCGCCAGCAGTAACTGAAGAAGTATCAGCAGCAATAGCCCGCAGCCTGCGTTCGCTGGGTATTGCGTGGAATTTTGCGCCGGTGGCGGACGTTGCAAGTAATCCACACAATCCGATTATCGGCATTCGTGCATTTGGAGCGCAGCCCGCAACTGTTGTCGAGCATGTGCAGGCGTGGATTCGTGCCCATCAGCGCGAGAAAGTAGCAGCATGTGCAAAGCATTTTCCCGGCCATGGGGATGCGACGGTGGATTCCCATGTGGAGTTGCCGGTCATCAACGTACCACTGGAAGTACTGGTTGAGCGGGAGCTGGTTCCTTTCTATGCCGCTATCAAGGAGGATATCGCTTCCATCATGGTAGGACACTTAGCAGTTCCCGCTATGGATGCCAGTGGCAAAGCGGCATCGCTTTCGCCTGCAATTATGCGGGATTTCCTTCGGCAACGACTTGGTTACGGTGGCATTATTGTGACCGATGCACTGGATATGCAGCCAATCCGCCAACGCTACTCCAGCGGTGAGGCTGTCGTCGAAGCACTTGCGGCAGGAGCAGATGTTGCGCTGCTTCCTGCCGATGCCCATGAAGCGTTGACCATAGCGGAAGCTGCATTTAGGCGGGGGGTGCTTTCCCAGGAGGAACACCACGCTGCGATCGCGCGACTGGATCGCCTGGCTGCGATGGCGCTGGAAAATGTGCCCGTTTCCGTCCGCCAGGAGGAGTTGGCAAATACTGCACTGTGGGCAGCCCAGGGGGCGATACGCTATGGAGGCAATACGGCTGTACTCCCCCTTTCGCAGTATGCGCACATTGTGGTGTTTGCCCTTGTCCAGGACGGTAGTCCGCTCGATGGACCGACAGAGTTTCTCCGCTATGTTGCAGAACTCTATCGGGGGAACATGGATGCTGCATTCATTTCTCCCTCGGTGAGTGCGGAGGAGATGGCGGCGTTTTCCGATGCTATCGCCGAGGCGGAGTGCATTGTTGTCGCAGTCTTTGAGCGTCCACAAGCAGCACGGTTGCCAGTACCTTATCCGGAGCATGTGGTAGCTACACTGGCACAGCGGGGTACAAAGCCTCTTGTGCTTGTGCTTGCGGGTTCTCCTTGGCAGGACGTGGGGATAGCCGCCGATACTGTGCTCTGGACATTTTCCGATAGTAGCCCTTCCTGTGCTGCAGCCGCAGTGGCACTGACCAAGCCCCCAGAGTGGTAGCGCGTTGCCTACGGTACAGCAACCGACCATGCGATCCCCCTTGAGCGGCACTGAAAGCGTTGCATTCGCTGGTGTGCATGCGCATTTTTGCACTCCGAATGCCTCAGTGCTCTTTTGCACGACATACGAAGCTCTTTTGCACGACATGCGAATTCTTGCACAATTTCATGTGACGACCAATGGCAGAACTTCTCGGTTTGATTGTTGCATTTCCGCTTCTTGGCTTTGTTCTCATCGGGCTTGGTGGGCGCCGGCTCGGGTCAGAGCGGACAATCGGTGCGATTGCATCAGGTGCCGTCGGTGCCAGTTTTCTTGTCGCAGTATGGTTGTTAGCGGAGCTGCTGGCACGTCCTGTCGAAGAGCGAGTACTTACACTCCGCCTCTACTCCTGGATTAGCGCTGGCGATTTCGGGGCAGAAATGGCGTGGCGCTTTGATGCGCTGTCGGCCGTGTTTGTGCTGTTTATCACAGGCGTTGGCTTCCTAATTCACGTGTACGCCATTGGGTACATGCACGGGGATCGCTCCTTCCCCCGATTCTTTGCCTACCTGAACCTGTTTGTCTTCATGATGCTCAACCTTGTGCTCGGGGATAATCTGCTGGTGACATTTCTCGGCTGGGAAGGAGTAGGGCTTGCTTCATACCTGCTCATCGGCTTTTGGTGGGATCAGCATTTCGAGGGAGTGCGCATTCGGTGGACAGGCGATGCAGCAATGAAGGCATTCGTAGTCAACCGCATTGGGGACTTTGGAATGCTGGTGGCAATGTTTCTGCTGATTCTCTACGCTGGGACACTTCGCTACGAAGAAATCTCGTCTGCTGTAATCGCGGGAAACGTTATTCCCTCGCACGTTGTCACACTCATCGCGCTGGGACTATTTCTGGGGTGCACCGGGAAATCCGCTCAGATTCCGCTTGCAGTGTGGCTGCCTGACGCAATGGCAGGACCTACACCGGTTTCTGCTCTCATCCATGCGGCGACGATGGTCACCAGCGGCATCTTCCTCATCACACGATTGAATGTGCTGTTTGCTGCCTCGCCAGAGGCAATGGCCGTGGTGGCCGCTGTTGGAATTGCCACAGCATTCTTTGCGGCAACGATTGGGCTTGTGCAGAACGACATCAAGAAAGTGCTCGCGTACTCGACAGTGTCGCAATTAGGCTTCATGTTCACTGCGTTAGGGGTTGGCGCTTTTACTGCGGGAGTGTTCCACGTCGTTACGCATGCGTTTTTCAAGGCGCTTCTGTTCTTAGGCGCAGGCTCGGTCATCCATGCGCTACACCACGAACAAGACATCCAGCGCATGGGAGGGCTTGCCCGCTTTATGCCCCGTACACACTGGACGTTCCTGGTCGGAGCATTAGCAATTGCGGGCATTTTCCCCTTGAGCGGATTTTTCTCGAAGGACGAAATACTGCTGAACCTCTTTGTCCACGGCGGACCGATTCTCTGGGGCATTGGTGTAGCAGCGGCATTCTGCACGGCGTTTTACATGTTCCGGCTCTACTATTTGGTGTTCCACAACACCGAGCGGTTTGACCATCACCATACGCCTCATGAATCGCCTGCAGTGATGACAGTCCCCCTGGTAGTGCTGGCGATACTTTCAGCTGTTGGGGGGCTGCTGGGTGTTCCTGCCGCGCTCAGTGGAGGAGCAATCCCGCATATTCTCGAGCAGTGGCTCGAGCCGGTATTTGCTGCAAGTGCCCAGCTGCTTGCACGAGAGCATGCTCATGTTTCCCATGCCCTGGAGTACACGCTAATGGCCGCATCGCTGGGGATAGCTGCAATCGGGATTGCGCTGGCAACCGCCTTTTACCGCCGCCCCAGCGATCTACCAAACCGATTGGCAGATCGCTTTCGGTGGCTTTACCAAGTGCTCTGGCGGAAGTACTTGGTTGACGAGTTCTACTACGCAACGGTTGTCGATCCCATCTACCGCCTGTCGGTACAGGTGCTGTGGCGCATTACCGACGTTGCCATTGTTGACGGCGCGGTCAATGGCATTGCTCGATTGGTTGGTCGGCTGGGCGAGTTGGTGCGCCGCATCCAAACAGGTTATGCGCAGAGCTACGCAGTACTGATGCTTATCGGGATTGTGGCAGTGGTGTGGTACTTGGCAACCGGGCAGTAGAGAAGGCTATAGCTTGACAAAACGCTCTTGCTCGATTGCCTCTCCACAGCGCAGCTCGAGAATGTACATGCCGCTCGGAAGATGTGCTAAGGGAAGCGCGATTGTGTGAACGCCATACTCGCGGGGCTGAAGCGAGAGTGCTTCTACCGTTCGCCCAGTGTTATCGCGAATGACAATCGAGATGCTGCCCTGTTGGCGGCAGAAAAAGCTCACCGTAAGCATGGTGGTAGCCGGCTGGGGGTACAATGCCAGCGCAATGAGAGGTGAGTCAACAACAGTGCTTGTTACATTCGGTGGGTCTAAGGGCGTTGGGTCTGCAGGGCGTTCTTTCCCGGGTGCTGGAACAGAAGCAGGCTGTGACCACTGCCTTTGACCGCGAGCGACAGCAAATGCTTTCCCCAAATGCAGAAGAGCTGAGCGTATGCGAACGGTGTCGCTGACGTACCACTCCGCTTGTACCTGGTCTGGACGAACGTCAACGAGGACGTAGCCATGCTTTGTCAGATCCCACCATCGCAGATGCAGATTGTTTTTCGCGAGAGTGCTGTCGAGGGTGCGCAGTACTTCGGCGCGCAAAAAAGCTGGCACTGCGGCAAGATCAAGGATTTCATCAAAGTTCCGCGAAGAAACGCTGGGGGTCAGTGCTTCGACTGCAACGCTGGGGCGCTGGTCGGAGGGAGAAGCGGTAACGTCGAAGGCAAACGAGCTGTGGAAGTCTCCCGTAAGCACAACGATATCTTTTGCTGCAGTACGGAAAAACTCAATCAAGCGCTGTTGCTCGGCGGGGTAGTTATTCCAGGAGTCGGTTGTAAAGCGCTGCTCTATCAGGGGGACTGCTGTAGGGAGCAACAGACGCCCAAATGCCGAAAGCTGAGAAGAATCTATCGGCAAGGGCTTGATAGGGGAGAACATCACCTGGTTGCCGATGAGTATCCACTGTGCAGGGCTTTGGCGAATGCTTGTTACAAGCCATTCGTACTGTTCCCCTCCGAGCATCGTTCGATTCGGGTCGTTGAGTGAATCAAGCGATGCAGGAGTTGCCGACGTGCCTACATTCCGCACCTGTTTGTTTCGTGCTTCGTGGCGGGTGTCAAGCATGAGCAGCTCTGCTAAGTCCCCAAAACGGAATGAGCGATACAAGTGGCGTTGCTCTCGGACGGGAAGCCATTCGTAATATGCCCGCTGAGCAGCACGTTTGCGCTCGTGGTAATCTCCTTCCGAAGGTTGGTGGTTTTCTGCACCGTCGGCGTAGGCATCGTTAGCCACTTCGTGATCGTCCCAAACCGCAATCATGGGATGCTGCTGGTGGAGCCGCCGAAGATTCGGATCGAGCCGATAAACGGCATACCGCGAACGGTAATCGCTCAGCGTGAGCAGTTCGACGTTTGGTGCCGGAATGCGCTGCGATTGGCGTACCCACGGTTGCGTTGTGTCAGCAGCGTATTCGTAGATGTAATCGCCCAAGTGAATAACAGCGTCCAGATCATTACGCTCGGCGATATGCTCGTAGGCGTTGAAGTAGCCTGCTGCATAATCGCTACAGGAAACAACAGCAAAGCGCAGATGGTTTGCGCGGTCGCGCGGAGCGGTCTTTGTGCGCCCAACAAGCGACCAGCGCCCAAATGCTCGGAAGGCATAGTAGTAGTAACGGTCTGGCTGGAGACTGTCAACATCTACTTTGACAGTGAAGTCGCGATAGGCAGAGGTGTACGCAATGCCGCGGCGGACAATTTGCTGGAGAGAAGTATCAAGTGCGACCACCCACTCGACGGCGACAGCAGTATCGAGCGTCGGAGGCGTTACGCGTGTCCAGATAATGACGCGGTCATCGAGTGGATCGCCGCTGGCAACGCCGTGGTAGAAGGGCCATAAGCGGGGTTCAATTTGGGAAGTTTGCTGCGTGGGTGTTGGGCGGGTCACCGGTTCCCAGTGGATGATAGGTTGCCACTGCTGCGCAAAGAGAAGAGTACTTGCAACAAGTATGCTGAACCCTACCCACCACATCGTCGCCCACGTAGTTGTGAAACACTCAACGCATTCTGTATGCGAAAATGCAGTGCACATGTCACCCCTATGTTGCGAGGGTGTTACCTGTTTATCACCACGGATGTTGGCGCTGTCGCACTGCATATTTGCACGCATGTTGCAAGAAGCTGTCCATGAGGCTACAACGCACACGAACCGTCATTGGGACCTTCCTGACACTTCTGGCAGCAGGATTTTCCACCAATGCGGTATCGCAAAGTAGCGTGGTTGTTGCTGCTATCGATGGGGTCATCAATCCGATGACAGCAACATACCTTGACCGCACTCTTGCTCGAGCGCGTGAGCTGGGAGCAGAGTGTGTTATCATCGAGCTAAACACTCCCGGTGGATTGGATCGGTCTATGCGCGATATGGTGCAGTCGTTGCTCAATAGCACCGTTCCGACGGTGGTGTACGTTACTCCAGCGGGGGCGCGAGCAGCATCGGCGGGAGTGTTCATCACAATGGCAGCGCATGTAGCTGCGATGGCACCAGGTACGAACATCGGTGCTGCACATCCTGTTGCCCTCGGCGAAGGAGGGATGGACTCAGTGATGGAGCAGAAGGTCACCAACGACGCCGTTGCGTTCATTCGCTCTATTGCGCAAGTGCGCCAGCGCAACGTGCGATGGGCAGAAGAAGCAGTTCGGCGAAGTGTGTCCCTGACAGCGCAAGAAGCGCTCGACAGCAATGTTATCAACCTGATTGCTCGCGACCGGGGCGACCTCCTTGCGAAGCTGCGTGGGCGAACTATCCGAACAGCAGCAGGGGAGCGAACGCTCCGGCTAGACAATCCCCAAATCGTCGAAGTCGAGATGACCGTGCTCGAAAAATTCCTCCACACGATCACCGATCCCAACATTGCCTTGCTGCTGCTTTCGCTGGGTTTTCTGGCAATCGTGATCGAGTTCTACACACCGGGTACATTTGGTCCCGCAATAGCAGGAGTCATCTTGCTGATTTTGGGCTTTATGGCAACAGGAAGCTTGCCAATCAACTGGGCGGGGATACTGCTGATTGTGTTGGCAGCAATTTTACTGGCTATCGAGCTGTACACACCAACGGTCGGTGTTTTTGCGATCGGTTCGGCGGTTGCATTTACCGTCGGAGCATTGCTTTTGTTTTCGCCCTCCACCCCGCCATCGCCTTCGATGCCCGCTGTCTCGGTCAGTGGATGGCTTGTGGCGCTGATTGCTGTTCTATTTGCCCTGGTTGGGCTGGTCATCGCACGGGCAGCAGTAGGTGTGCACCGCAGCCGTCCGCGCAGTGGGGTAGAGGCGCTCATCGGTGCAGAAGGAATTGCACGTACCAATCTTGCACCAATCGGCACCGTCTTTGTTCGCAGCGAAGAGTGGAGTGCTGAAAATGTTGGACCTACGCCAATTGCTGCAGGCGATCCTATCATCGTCGTAGGGGCGGAAGGAAGTGTGCTCCGTGTCGAGCGCAAGCCTCTTGCGACCGATTCTTGATAGAAGTCTCTCTTTGACAGGCGGTTAAGTGCTGCTCGTATATTTGCTTTGGCACACCAGTGCTATGGCAGGAGTTCTACCACCGACGGAGATCGTGCGATGGATGTAGTGGTTGTTGTGATTTTGGTAGTTGTAGGGTTGTGGCTCCTATCGCGTGCTATCAAGATTGTGCCGGAATATCAGCGCATTGTGGTCCTTCGCTTGGGGAAAAGCATTGGCGTGCGCGGACCGGGACTTGTGCTGCTCATTCCGTTTGTGGATAAGCCTATCTGGACCGACTTGCGTGAGATGGTCATTGATGTTCCTTCCCAGACCTGCATTACCAAGGACAACGCGCCGGTGGCAATTGACTTTCTCATCTACATGAAGATTGTCGATCCCGAAATGAGCGTGATCCAAGTGCAGAACTTCCGCATGGCATCGCAAGGAATCGCGACGACAACGCTGCGGGCGGTGGTCGGGGATATTGTGCTCGACGACGTACTTTCTAAGCGGGAACACATCAACGAAACGCTGCGGCTCAAGCTCGATGAAGTCACAGGGCGGTGGGGAGTTAAAGTCACGGCAGTGGAAATCCGCGAAATACTGCCTCCACGGGAAATTCAAGAAGCAATGAGTCGCCAAATGTCAGCCGAGCGCGATCGTCGTGCTCTTGTCACCGAAGCGACCGGCAAGCGTGAAGCAGCTATTACCGTGGCAGAAGGGGAAAAGCAAGCAGCAATTCTCAAAGCAGAAGGCACGCGACAAGCGACCATTCTGCAAGCCGAAGGAGAACGCCAAGCGACTGTTCTCCGTGCCGAGGGATACGCACTAGCATTGCAGAAAATCTTCGAAGTGGCACAAAACCTCGATAGCAAGACGCTGAGCTTACAGTACCTGGAAGCGCTCAAGACCGTGGGCTCCAGCCCTGCAACGAAGTTCATCTTTCCCATGGAGCTCCTCAACTTGGTCAAGCCATTTGTTGAGCATACAGCAACAGCATCGAAACAGTAGTCAGTCTCCACTACTGCATGGAAGGAGCGATGCGAGCAGTTATTCCCCTTGGCATGGCAGCAGCTATTGTGGTAATGGGTCTTGTGCCTGTGCGGTTTAGTGACGGTGCTCTTGCTGAACGCGCTCAGGCGGCAATCGATACGCTGCAACAACGGTTGCTTAAGCGGCTGCTTCATGAATACCAGCAGGGAGGTGCCGAGCGTGGCGTTCGCGTGTGCGCCGAGGTTGCTCAAGTGCTCACCGAGCAAGTTGGTGCAGAACAAGGCGTGCATATTCGGCGCGTTTCGCGCAAGTACCGCAATCCGAAGAATGCACCGGATCAATGGGAGGAAAGCGTACTCCGTCAGTGGGAGGAGCAGCTTCGCCGAGGGGAGCCCATCGAGGAAGTTGCCTATTGGGATGGAAGCGGAAAAGAGCGCACCTACCGTTTGATGCGTCCTATCCGCATTGCAATGCCTCTGTGCTTGGAATGTCATGGGCAGCACGTGCAGCCATCAGTGCTTCGGCTGCTGCGGCAAAAGTATCCTCGCGATAATGCCAGGGGCTATAAGCTTGGCGATCTGCGCGGCGCATTCTCTGTGCGTATTCCCTCACCAGAGAATTGACCCACCTGCGAAGATGCCAAGGGAGAGATGTGCTTGCCCTGTCTTGGGAATATCGGGGCGCGTAGTTTTGCTGCGGAAGACATCAACACAGAACTGGGATGGATTTTATCAGCCGAAATCCTGCCACAGGCGAAGTGATCGCTCGCTACGGATTGATGAGCGATGAAGAGCTCGATGCTGCTCTCGATCGTGCATGGCACGCCGCACGCCGCTGGCGTGCTACATCGCTGGAGGAGCGTCGCGCTGCGGTGCTCCGTGTAGCGGAAATCCTGCAGATGCATCGCGAGGAGGCAGCACGGCTGGCAGCGCTTGAAATGGGCAAACCAATCGTCCAAGGGCGAGCAGAGCTGGACAAATGTGCGTGGGCGTGCCGCTCTCTTGCAGACCAGGCAGAAGCAGCCCTGGCGCCGGTGGATGTCCCTACCGAGTTCCGTCGCAGCCGTGTTGTTTTCGAGCCTCTTGGAGTAGTGCTGGCAATCATGCCGTGGAATTTTCCCTTCTGGCAAGTTATCCGCGCAGCAATTCCAGCAATGCTTGCCGGTAATGCAGTGCTGGTCAAGCACTCACCGGAAGTGACAGGATGCGCGCTGCTGCTCGATCGCATGATGGCAGAGGCAGGATTGGCAGAAGTGTACACGACCATCCGCGCAAGTCACCAGCAGATTGCTGCACTCATTGGCGATGCGCGGATTGCGGGCGTTACGCTGACCGGAAGCACACGGGCAGGGCGTCATGTTGCAGCACGTGCTGGCGAGGCACTCAAAAAAACGGTGCTCGAACTCGGTGGGAGCGATCCATATCTTGTGCTCGACGATGCAGATCTTGCGTATGCGGCAGAAACATGTGCTGCAACGCGCATGATTAACAGTGGACAAAGCTGCATTGCTGCCAAACGGTTTATCGTGCTTGAGTCTGTCCGCAGCGCGTTCGAAGAGATGCTCGTCGAGCATATGCGGCGCTACCAGCCCGCTGATCCTCTTGCGGAGGAAACGATGCTTGGACCGCTTGCCCGTCCGGACCTGGCAGAAACGCTTGCTGCACAGGCAGCAAAGAGCATTGAGGAAGGAGCGCGTGTGCTTCTTGCCGGCGGACCAACGGGCAGCGGTGCATACGTTCGCCCAATTGTGCTAACCGATGTTCAGCCCGGCATGCCCGCGTTCGACGAAGAAACTTTTGGTCCGCTTGCAGTAGTAGTGCCGGCGCGAACGGAGGAGGAAGCAATTCTCCTGGCAAATCGCTCGACCTACGGTTTGGGGGCGGCAGTATTCACGCAGGACCTTGATCGTGCAGAGCGCATTGCTGCACAGCTTGAAGCAGGATCGGTGTTCATCAATGCATTTGTACGCTCCGATCCACGACTGCCTTTCGGTGGCATCAAAAGCTCTGGCTGGGGACGCGAACTGTCGGTGTTTGGATTGCGCGAGTTTGTCAACATCAAGACCGTGGTTGTGGCATGAAAGTGCTGCGTGTAACCGTGGAAAGGGAAAGCGGATGGACTGGCAATTGGGAGTAGCCCTTGGGGTAAGTGCAGCGGCACTGGTGCTTGTCTGGCGTGGTGTAGATGTGCGCGTGGTGTTGATTGCCGCGGGGATTGTACTAGCATTTCTGGGAGGAGTGCCCCAGGTAGTGCTCGATGCATTCTTGCGCGTCATGGGGGATGGGAGCATTGTGGGACCGATTTGTTCTGCAATGGGCTATGCGTACGTGTTACGTGCGCTTGGTGCAGATCGAGCGTTGGTGGAGCTGCTTGTTGCGCCGCTCCAGCGTGTGCGGTGGCTTCTGGTGCCCGGTGGATGTGTTGCCGGCTTTATCGTGAACATGGCAATTACCAGTCAAACAGCAGCGGCAGCGGCTGTCGGACCAATCCTTCTTCCGTTGTTGCGCAGTGCAGGGTACGACGCACTCGCCAGCGCTGCAGTGCTTGTTGTCGGATGCTCAACGGGTGGAAATCTGTTCAATCCTGGCGAACCAGACATTGTCACAATTTCTGCTGCCACGGGTGCGCCTGTGCACCATGCTATCGGGGCGGTTATGGTGCCGCACGTTGTTGGCTTTGCGGCTGCGGTGGTGGTGACGACTATCCTTGCGGCACGGCGGCGGGGGATTGCCACTTCGGCAGTCGAGTGTAGTCAGCACCGACCGCGACTTTTCTTAGCATTGCTTCCGCCGCTGCCGATCGCATTGCTTTTGCTTCTTATGCCCCAGTGGAATCTTGTGCCAGCTGTCACGGAATTGTATCCAACGGGAGTACCCGTGACGCATGTAATGGTGCCATGTGCCGTGCTGGCAATTGTCGTCCACTGGCGGCGTGCTTCCGAGCTTGCGCGGAGTTTTTTTGAGGGTCTTGGCTATGGCTTTGCTGCCGTCATCTCGATCATCATTGCTGCTGCGTGCTTTCTTGAAGGGCTCAAAGTGATGGGGGCGATTGAACACCTTGTCGCTCTGCTCAGTGGAGTAGGCGATGCAGCACCAATTGTGGCAATACTGGTGACGGTGCTTTTAGCAGTGATTTCTGGTTCGGGTACTGCACCGAGTGTGACGTTCTCGAAAGCAGTATTGCCCAGCCTTGTGCAGACAGGTGGCTTGGACACAGCGGTTCAGCTTGGTGCATTAGGCGCAATTGGTGCATCGCTGGGGCGGACGATGTCGCCCCTTGCGGCGGTGGTGATTTTTTCCGCGACGCTCGCGGAAGTCTCTCCCCGTCACGTCGTTCGCCGAACAGCACCGGCGATGGTCGCCGCCGGCATTGCAGCCATAGTGGCTCATTATCTGTGGGTGTACCTCTAAAAGCGACCAGAGCGATGGACGCAACAGTGTCTTTTTGGGAACAGGAAGAGTTTCTCCAGGCTGATGTTTGCATCGTCGGGGCGGGAATTATTGGGCTGTCGGTTGCGGCGTCGCTTGTCGAGAAAGCACCACGGCTACGGGTAGTGGTTCTCGAGCGAAGTACGCTACCGACGGGGGCGAGCACGAAAAATGCCGGCTTTGCTTGCTATGGCTCGCCGACAGAGCTTTGGCGAGACATCCAGCACATCGGGGAAGATGCTACCTGTCAGCTTGTAGCGCAGCGCAAGCGCGGGTTGGAACGTCTCCGTGCTCGCTTAGGGGACGAGGCAATCGGCTATGAGCCCTGCGGGGGATACGAGCTTCTGTGGGGACCGCACTGCGCCGTGCTTGACTGGCTCGACCACCTCAACAAGCTTATGATGCCGATTTTTGGTCGCCCCTACGCTGCCAGAGCCGATGAGCGCATCCGAGAATTCGGGTTTGGCAGTATGGTCACACATCTTGTTGCCCTGCCCAATGAAGGACGTATCCACACAGGGCGCATGATGCGCTCGTTGTTTCGTTACGTTGCCGAGCGGGGAGTACTGGTGCTTAGTGGCTCGCCGGTCGAGCAAGTGGTGCCTGCTGGCTTTGGTGTTGAGCTGATAGTTTCTGCTCGTAGCCACAGAGAGCTGCGCTTTTCCGCCCGTGCAGTCGTGGTGGCGACAAACGCACTTTCAACGCATCTTGCTGACTGTGTTGCTGCTGTTCCCGGGCGAGGACAAGTTCTCATCACTGAGCCAGTCGAACATCTTCCCTGGGATGGGGTGTTTCACTTCGACGAAGGATACTACTACTTCCGCAATGTCGGCAAGAGAATCCTTTTCGGAGGTGGACGCAACCTTGATTTCGAAGGAGAGACAACCGACGAGCTTGCCCTGACCGATCGCATCCAGGCGCAGCTGGAAACGTACCTGCACACCGTGATAGCGCCGGGGAGAGAACTTCGTATCGCACACCGATGGGCAGGAGTGATGGGCTTTCGCACTCCTCCACTTCCTGCAGTTGAATGGTGCGGCGAACGAATCCTCCGGGTGTTTGGGTGCAACGGTATGGGTGTTGCTCTGGGGAGCCTTGTAGCTGATGATGCAGCAGAACAGCTGAAGGCGTTACTTTTGTAGCGGGGCAGGGAAAATGCCCTCGAACTGTTGGACCACGGGAGATAATCCTATGCGTCGTCGGTGGCTGCTGTGGACAGGAGTTGCTCTCCTTGCCTTCGGAGGACTCGGTTGCCCCAGCGACGAGCTTATAGGCACTGTGACACCCCAGTGGCGTCTTCTGGCAGCAGTCCGCGCTGGTGAGCATACGCGCCTTGCGCTCTATGCTATGCCTGTAGGCACGCTCATTAGCGACGACGTTTACTCAACTGCAAATGGCGAACCGCTTGGAGGCGCAGTGACATGCATCGAGCAGTTTCGCTCGATGCTCTTTTTGCTTCAACCGGACCAGCAGCGCATCGAGGTACTCGATGCGACTTCCTTTCGGCGGATTGCGCGTATTTCAACTGCACCGTACCGTGCCCACGCAATCTGCTTTGCCAATGGCACGACCGCCTATACTGCCAACGGAGACTCGACGGTGGGGATCATTGACCTGACCGTGTTCCGTTTGGTGCGTACATTGATGGTAGGCAAGGAGCCTGTCGCCATTGCTGCAATGGGCAATCAAGTGGGAGTTTGCAACCGGCGCGATGGAACGGTGAGCATCATTGACACGCGGACAAATGCAGTGACAGCAACCGTTTCCGTTGCGCCGCAGCCTGTGTTTATCGTGGGGGGCAATGATCCGGTGACCAGCTTTACGATTGTCTCTGCGGGCAGAGGAAAGCTCGGCGATAGTGGACCGCCTTCGGCGGCAATGCTGAGCTTTTACGATCCGTTTCAACGGCAAATAGGGGCACAGATCGAGCTATCGCAAGCCCAGGGAGGACCAGAACAAACGATTCCCTTTGGACTGGTTGCAAGTGGAAGTGGTTCTGCCTACGTACTGCTTGACCAAGAAGTGCAGCTTGTGGATGTTGTTGGGCAACGGATGCTGGGAGCTGTACTCAGTACCGGTGTCCAAGGAGGAACGTATAACTTCCCGCGCGACCTTGTGGTCCTGTGGGCGCAGAGCGAGGGAGGGACGCTTGTTGTTGCCCTCGATCCAATCTCGGCGGTAGAGCGGAGCCGAACGACCTTGCCCGTTACTTTCCAAACAGCGGCGGGATTGTAGGGGCTGCAGGTGCAGCGATGGAAAGGATAGGGGATACACCAGGAACAGGGTTTGTGTGGCGGTACCGCTGGGCACTTGCGCTCATCAGTGGGGCTGCGCTGGGGATGGCGTATCCTCCGACGATTGCGGGTCCTGTTGCGTGGATTGCTTTTGTGCCAGTGCTGGCGATGCTGGACATGGCAAATGTCCGGCAGCGGCGCTGGTTTGGGCTTGTGTATCTGTTTGGTTGGGCTTGGCATGGTGCTGCCAACTGGTGGGTGATGAGCTGGCAGCCAGAAACCGATCCTTACTTGATGGTAGCGGGGGCTATGCTATGGCTTGTCCATCCGTTGTTTTTGATCCCTTCGCTCGTTCTCTATGCGATACTCCGCCGCCAAGGAATGAGGCGCTCGATGGCACTCGTGTTTTTTTGCATGGCAACAGTAGCAGTCGAATGGCTCCATTCTCTTGGCGACTTGAGCTATCCATGGCTGGCGCTGGGCTACACCCAACTCCGGAGCATGGCACTGGCACAAATGGCGGACCTAACCGGCGTGTGGGGATTGAGCATGATTGTGGTGGCACTCAATGCAGTGGTGTATGGCTGGATTGCTCGCCGCCTTGAGCATAAGCAGCCGACAAGAGTCCCTTTGCGCGATGCGCTCCAGCTGGCAGCAGCAATGTTTGCAGTGCTTGCTCTGCCGCTTGGGTACGGAGTTCTTCGATTGATGGAGTACACGCCATCACCTGGGGTGCCCCTACGGGTTGGGATTGTCCAGCCCAATATCAATCCTTGGCGCAAGTGGAGCTATGCCGACATGGCACCAATGCTCGATGCCCATCTTGCACTTCAGGATTCCCTCCAGCGTTCAGCACCGCTGGATCTTGGGGTGTGGAGTGAAACTGCACTTCCTGTGAATCTTTTCGATGCACACGGAGCTGCTCTCTTAGCGCGGATTCGCGCCTGGTGCGATAGCACCGGCTGTGCAGTGCTTACGGGCTTTGCTGACATTGAGCGCTATAAGCCGTTGCGTGCCTATAACGCTGCCGTGCTGATTGCTCCACACGTGGAGCAATTTCACCGGCATCGCAAGTCTCGTTTGACACCGTTCGGGGAGTACATGCCATTTTCCGATGCCTTGCCTGAGCTGGCGAAGGCATTGCAGTGGAGTGTAGGCATTTCCAGTTGGGCAAAAGGTCCGGGAGCAACTGCATTGCCTTTAGTCGAGGGTGCTGATACAGTGGCGCGGCTGGGAGTAATGATTTGCATTGAGAGCATTTATCCCGACTTTGCGGCAGAATGCGTCCGCCGTGGTGCCGATGTGCTGGTGGTGATTACCAATGATGCTTGGTACGATGGCACACCCGGACCGGATCAACACTTTGCCATTGCCCAGATGCGAGCGATTGAAACGCGCCGCCCAATTGTACGATGCGCTAACAGCGGCATTAGTGGATTTATCGCGCCGACGGGAAGCGTGCTTGTGCGTGCACCAGCCCGCGTTGCAACAGCAATTGCAGCAACGGTTGTCCCACAGTCGGAATGCACGGTGTACGTTCAATGGGGAGATTGGTTCCCTATCGGCATGCTCGCGGGATCAGCAGCAATCCTTTTGTGGTGGGGAGTGCGGCGCTATAGAGGACAGGCAGCGATTTATTCCTCGCGGTAGCGAAGCTGGATAGCGATAAGCTCCGAGTACTGCTTGCGTTCTGGCGAGAAGGGACGGTAGAGTGGTTCATGACGTTCGACACGAGGTGCGGAAAATCCTGCTTGGATGAGAGCAGTAGTGGTGGAACGAATAGCCTCCTCGACGGCAGGTGAATTACCGTATGCGACGATGGTCACCTCCTCCAGTCGTCCGTGGTAGCGTGCTGCCAGGGCACGTGCACTATCAGCAGAGAGCTGGTCTGAGGGGAAGAGAAAGTACTCAGCAACTGCAGTGCGCTCGCTCTGCTGAAGTGTATTCAGATGTGCAAATTCCAGCGGGATGAGCTCTTCTGCCCAGGCACGGCTCCCAGCGGTACTTTCTACCTCCAGTCGTACCAAGAGGGGACGTCCAGGCTTTAGGCGTTCTCCATAGGAGGCAAGATCAACGTCAACGCGGAGAGGCAATCCTCCTCGTCCAGTGCGGATAGCAATGTCGGTGGAGTCTTGGATCAGCCGAATTACCCAGCGGTCAAGTGGCGCAGCGCCGTTGGTTGCAGGGCGCAAGCGAAGTACCGAGGGGACAAGAATGCGGACAGTATCCACATGCACGACCGGTCTGAGTGTATGGGAGCTGCACTCAAGCAGAATGCGAGCAATCGTATCGCGATCGTCAGTTCGGGTTGTGATGCGCAGTCGGGCGGAAGGAATTTTCCAGATAGCCTGGAGGTAGCGTGCAACGTATTCAGCCCGTCGCCGCGCCAGGGCTATTGATCGTGGGTCAATGCTAACAATAGTGCAAGTGTCGGTTGTTGATCGCAGACGCTGCCCCAGAATGGGGAGCAGAGCGTAGTAAGCGGCAAGAGGGGAAGAAAGCGTGCTTATCCAGCTGCTGTCAGTAGCAGAGGTCGGGAGAAGATAACGTTCTGGAATCTCGCTGTTCTCGGCAAAGATCACCGGGAGCAAAGGGATGATACGATGACGGCGTTGCTCTTCTATGCGGAGGGGCACGTGCTCTCTTGTATTGGCAACGCCGTAGGCAATGATTGAAGCAGCCAACGTCAGCGGTGTTTCTGGTGGCTCCACTGCTGGAGGAGGAGGCGAAGGAGAAGGACGAAAGCGAACTGGTTCAAAAGCAATCCCGATTCCCACTAGCACGCTGTAGACGTACCACTGCTGAGTGCGGGCGATAGGTTCAAGTCCATATCGGAAGCACAACTCTGGCATGAGAGACCATTGCTGCAAGGTTCCCAGTGGAATGCTAAATCGCATACCCGCCGTCAGAGAGGGCATCGAGCGTACAGTGCCGACAAGAGAGGCGCTACGTTCATTGCGGGTGCGGCTGCCGTTTTCAAATGTTCCACGGTCAGGCTGGACCAATTCCTCCCGGATGTTTCCTTCGGCAAACTGGATCAAGTCAGTGCCTATCCCCAGATACACATCCAATACTTGTGAGGCACGCACATCGAGATATCCCTCCCAGCGCATCGAATGGAATTGCGTGCTCAAGCTATGCTGGATAACCGCGTCGGTGGGGGTGTCGTCGAGCAGGACAGGTTTTCGTTCCAGTGCTCGGAGCATACCTGCAAAGCGGGCAATTCCAATCCGTAGTCCAAGGCTGAAGTTGCTCCCGATTGCGTATTCTCCCCACACCGCTGCACCAGCGCTCAGCCCACTGCCTTCTCGAAATTGAGGGCAGCACGAGGGCAGCTCCGGTAGGGAGGAAAAATCTGCAACGTGAAGCGTTATTCCTCCCAATGCTGAAGCACCTATGCGGATGGAGGAGCCAGTGGTATCCTCCGCACGGGTCCATCCAGTGGTGCTTAGCGCAACCATCAGTCCTGCAAGTGCTACAGAGGGTGGCAGGACTTTTCTCATCGGGTAATCACCAGTAGCGTGCTACTTATGCCACCAGGCGAACAGGCTTGCAGTACGTAGGTACCAGAGGGAAGCTCCAATTGGAGAGAATGAGTGCTGGAGCCTTCGACCATTCCCAGATTCGTATGCCAACGCTCAGTGCCCAGCATATCCAAGCAGCGCAGGTGGACAGGCATGCGAGAATCCACCGACAGCGTCACCTGGAGCGTCCCATCGCTGGGCTGCGGCTCGATACGCTCGATGAGTGGTGCTGCACCGCTCAGAAATAGCCGTGTAGTACCACCAGCGGTGCAGTAGTCGGTAAACA
>JANWWF010000130.1 GCA_025055755.1 Candidatus Kapaibacterium sp.
TAATGAGATATCAGTAATAAACAGAAATAAAATTAAAATACCCGAAATTAACTCTGATATCAAATTCAAATCCAGTCCGGTCAGCATAGAAATAAAATCAGATGGTTGTCTAAGATACTCAGGTGTACTGATCCGTAATGTTAAAATCAAGGAATCACCTGACTGGCTGAAAAATTTTCTGGCTTCGTCCGGAATAAGATCAATAAACAACATTGTTGATGTAACCAACTTTGTTATGCTTGAATGCGGTCAGCCTTTACATGCTTTTGATTTTGATAAGATCTCCGGTGGCAAAATAATTATCAGGGATGCTGATGATGAAGAAAAATTTCTAACACTGGACGGGAAAGAGAGGCCGCTTAGGAAAAATACTCTTCTTATATGTGATTCTGAAAAACCGGTTGCATTAGCAGGTATTATGGGTGGAATGAATTCTGAAATCAGCGAAACAACATCCAATGTTTTTATTGAAAGCGCATATTTTCAACCTGTTAACATAAGAAAAACATCCAAATATCTCGGG
>JANWWF010000131.1 GCA_025055755.1 Candidatus Kapaibacterium sp.
CTCTGGGGTTGTAGGACCCTCATATGCCCATCTGTAGCCGAAGTGGAAGATCGCTGGAACGCGACGCCGTAGAGGGTGAGAGCCCCGTACGCGCAAGGCAAAGGAGGGCGAGGGTATCCTGAGTAACGCGGACTCGGTGGAGGTCTGCGTGAAGCTGCCGGCACCTTCCGGCAAGGCTAAATACCTAAGGCGACCGATAGTGCACCAGTACCGTAAGGGAAAGGTGAAAAGCTCCCTGAGAAAGGGATTGAAAGAGACCTGAAACCGCACACCTACAAGCAGTCGGAGCCCCGTAAGGGGTGACGGCGTGCCTTTTGCTTAATGAGCCGGCGAGTTTTCCTCTCTGGCAAGGTTAAGGACCTCAGGTCCGAAGCCGCAGCGAAAGCGAGTCCTAACAGGGCGACTTAGTCAGAGGGGAAAAACGCGAAGCCCAGTGAGCTACCCATGGGCAGGGTGAAGGCGGGGTAACACTCGCTGGAGGCCCGAACCGGTTGGGGTTGAAAACCCAT
>JANWWF010000132.1:0-263 GCA_025055755.1 Candidatus Kapaibacterium sp.
GTCTGGCAGGAGGCGATGTCGCTGGCGGAGCAGGTGTATCGCCTGAGCCAGAGCCTTCCACCCGAGGAGCGCTACGGGATGTGCAGCCAGATGCGCCGAGCCGCGATCTCCGTCCCGGCCAACATCGCGGAGGGATGGGCGCGGGGGACGACTCAGCAGTTTCTTCAGTTTTTGAGCATCGCGGCGGGCAGCCTGTGGGAGCTGGAGACGTATCTGATCCTGGCACAACGGGTCGAGCTACTGCCCCCGCCGAGCGTGCTGCT
>JANWWF010000132.1:273-508 GCA_025055755.1 Candidatus Kapaibacterium sp.
TTGCCGGCGAATAAGCGCCGCGCGCTTCTGACCCAAGCCCTCACCACCCCCCACTCGCCACTCGCCACTCCCTACTCGCCCCCCGCCGACGCACTCCTCAAGCTGCGCATCCTCGACCCCGCCTGCGGCTCGGGGCACTTCCTGCTGGCCGCCGCGCGGACGCTGGGCATGCAGCTGGCGCGCGCCCGCAGCGGCGAGGACGAGCCGGCCCCCGAGCAGGTGCGTCACGCCATCC
>JANWWF010000133.1 GCA_025055755.1 Candidatus Kapaibacterium sp.
TGGAGGCTTTTCGGCGGTGATGGGGGGTTGAGCGGGCGATTCCGGCTTGGTGGCAGTCTGGTCTTGCTTGGGACCTCCGCAGGCGGCTAGCAGCAAGAGCGATAGAGTTGCTCCAAGGATTAGTAGTTTACGCATAGTCTTGGTTCTCCCTTCTTGTGGTGAGTTGAGAGCATCTTAGCAGATTGGAGGGGGATTGACAAAAAGAAGGCCGCCCGTGTTCTGTGGACACGGGCGGATGAGTGCTGACAGAGTGGATAGCGGAAGCGAAGCGCAAGTAGCTCCTTAGAAAGGAGGTGATCCAGCCGCACCTTCCGGTACGGCTACCTTGTTACGACTTCACCCCCCTCACAAAAGCGGCCTTCGGCCCTTGCGGGACTTCGAGCCGCTCCTGCTCGGTTGGTGTGACGGGCGGTGTGTACAAGGCCCGAGTACGTATTCACCGCGGCATGGCTGATCCGCGATTACTAGCGATTCCAGCTTCATGAGGTCGGGTTGCAGACCTCAATCC
>JANWWF010000134.1 GCA_025055755.1 Candidatus Kapaibacterium sp.
TCCTCTTGCTGTACGGCAAGCTGCTGCCTTATTTGTCCGGCTATGGCATCGGTAGAATATATCTTATTTTTGACTTCTTCTGTTAAATACGGATTCATTTCTACTAAAAGCGTAAGCAATGTTTTAGGATCCAAAGAAGCCGCCAAACCAGAATTCAACATTTGAAGTATCTGGTTGTAAACTTCTTGACGTGCCGTTTCAGTATCTGTAGCTATTGTAATAGCTACATCAGTTTCTATACTCTTCAGCGTATTATAAATTCCCGGTTTATATTCAAACGCAGCACCTACCCTCGGATCTTCAAGTATTAAACGAAGCTGATCTTCTGACGAGTAATTTCTAATATACCACAAAATAGTAGTTATAGTGTCCTTCTTCCATTGCTGTAAATTATAGTAAAGAGGAACACGGGAAAGACCAGCAGCGGACTGGCGGGCACGAACAGCTTTTCCGCTCTCAGCAGCGTTCTCCTGCAGCCCAAGTATGTTCTGCCCTCCACCGGCCTC
>JANWWF010000135.1 GCA_025055755.1 Candidatus Kapaibacterium sp.
CCTCCGGCTCCACACTTATTACCGGCACCCGATCCACCACCACCTGCGCACTGGCACTGGCTACCGCTCCCCCTGGACTTGCCACCACCTCCACCGTGTACTGACCCGACTCCGCCTGCCGCGCCCCTACTATCCGCAACACACTCGTCCCCGTCCCACTGTACACCCCACCGTCCTCCAACACCTGACCATCCTTGTACCACCGATAACTATACACCGCATCCGGTATGTTCGAACTCACCTGCACACTCAACACCGCTTCCTGCCCCTCACACACCCGCACATCCTGCGGACCCCGCACAATCTCTACCTGCCCAACATACAACCCCCCAACCTGCGACGTCTGACTCCCACACAACCCCGTCACCACACAATAGTAATCCTCCCCAATATCCCCCTGCCGCACATTCCGTATCGTCAACTCACTGGTCGTCGTCCCCGTGATCCGACCATCATCCCGCAACGCTACCGTCCCCCGATACCACTGATACTGCGGACTGTACC
>JANWWF010000136.1 GCA_025055755.1 Candidatus Kapaibacterium sp.
GAACCTGTTAATGCAGGACTGGTGTCAGTTAAGACTTCGGAAATTTTTTCGAGAGATGCTCTCTCGAACATAGGAATAGCTGCCATAGTTTCTATACCACATTTGTTACACACTCTGTGCCTTTTCCAGCCGTGCCCGCACCAGCTCTACCACCGCCTCATAGACCGCCTCCCGCTCGCCCTGCGTCAGGCCTATCTCATCAAAAATTACCTCATCCAACGCTCGGCGATCAGACTGCTGAATTTCAGTCAGAAGCGGAAATACCTCTCTTTTCTTAAGTGCTTCAAAACGGCGAACGAGTTCAGTCCTTGCATTTCTCGACAACAGGGGTGACGAGATAAATAAAAAACTCAAGATTTCTGGGCCGTATGTAGTAAGTAGCCCTTCGCCTAGATTGACTCGCCCGTACAACTCAGTAATATAGATTGTGAGCGTTGAATTAGCCAGTGCATTGTTGACAGAAGTAGACGGTTGATCTAACCAGGTGCCCACAAACATGATG
>JANWWF010000013.1:0-13404 GCA_025055755.1 Candidatus Kapaibacterium sp.
AAGTATAACCGAGTGCTCGATATTCTCCTCCAAGTCAATACATCGGGTGAGCAAACCAAAGCAGGTGTCTTGCCCGATCTTGTGCCAAATCTTCTTAGTACTGTGCTAAGCTTACGTCACCTTCGCCCACGCGGCTTAATGACACTGGCTGGACTGGAGCACTCACCGGAGCAAGTACGTGCAGAATTTCGACTTCTTCGCATCCTTCGGGATGAACTTGCCCATCGGTTTGGGCTAGAATATTTTACCGAGCTCTCAATGGGCATGTCAAATGATTATCCTATTGCCATCGAAGAAGGCGCTACTATTCTGCGGATTGGCACACGCATCTTTGGAGAACGTCCCTCACCGAAAACATCGTAGCCTTCTGGCGGGCATAGGTTACCCATGGCAATAGCTCTGTAGAGCACACGTCTTGCTTTTTGCTTTGTTTGTAACCTTTAAGTAGATGAACCACCTAACGCATCTCTTGTGCTTCTTCGTTGCTGTTGGGCTCACGTGGGCACAGCATGCAGCAATTCTGCGAGGCACTATCATCGATCGTACCACCGGACGTCCCGTTGGCTATGCTGCAGTTGGACTTCTTCGAAGCAATGATACCAGCACACGCCCTATTCGTGGCACCCTCTCGCTCAAGGATGGTACCTTTCTCCTCCGCAACATTCCACCAGGCACCTATCGTCTGAGCATTCGGATGCTCGGTTATGCTTATACCACCGTAGACTCTGTTCACCTCAACCCCGGAGAACAACTTGACCTGGGACAGATTTATCTCAACCAGGAATCAATCGTCAGTCAGAGCGTGGAGGTAAACGCGGAGCGAGAACTTATGGAATTCCGCCCTGACCGTCGCATCTATCAGGTCGGCAAGGATCTCACCGCTGTTGGGGGCATGGCAACAGATGTGCTCCAGAATGTCCCTGGCATCACTGTCGATCAAGACCGCACCATTCAGCTCCGCGGATCGAGCAATGTAACAATTTTAGTTGACGGTAAGCCTACTGCCCTGACTGGAGGTGATCGAAGTGGAGGAACAGGACTCGATAATATCCCCGCGGATGCAATCGAGGCAATTGAAGTTATCACAACCCCTGGCGCCCAGTTTGACGCTGATGGTGGCGCTGGTATCGTCAACATTATTCTTAAGCGGGAACATCAGCAGCCGTTGACGGCTTTCGGAAGTGTAACGGTCGGAACACGAGACAAGTACACCGGCTTTGCTTCCTTAGGCGTACGCTCCGACGCAATACGAATAGATGGCTCTTACAGCCTTTCGCTCCAGAACTATGACTTCGATCGTAGTATTCTCCTTGTGCCCTCCGCGCCAATTATTCTGTACCCAGGTTCTATAACAGGCATTCGCCCAGTCCGCACACTAACTCATGCACCCCGCCTCAACGTGGATATCACTGCCATGGGAGGCACACTGTCGGCAACGCTTGGAGCGCTCATTCAGCATCAGCGCACAACGAACTCAACCACCTACACCTACTACCAGCAAGAAAATGGTGTAAGCAGTAGAACACCCACAGGACAGGTCGAAGTGCGAAGTGGCATGCAGGAGGACACAACCACTGGTCTAGATCTTGCTCTCGGTTACCGCCGTGCATTACTCCCTGAATGGTCTCTTTCAAGCGAAATACGCTTCTCGACAACATCTGCACGTACCGGATACCTCGGCATGATGAGTATGCCAAGGGACGGAATCACAGCAGCTAATACCAGTGAGTGGAATAGTGAGATTCAACTAACATCAGCCCAAATTGACACGCGCTATCGCTTCAGCTCTCAGCTTCAGCTGGAAGCAGGCCTCAAAGCAAGCTTACGACACCTGGAAAGTAACCAAATAGCTCGCGCCGATTCCACCGATCCACTGGCAACTGACCTCACCATTCGCACCGGTGCGGCAACAAACGAACGTATCTACGCTGCTTACACACAAGCTACCGTAAGTGCTGGCGTCCTTCAGGTAGTTGCAGGACTTCGAGCAGAAGCAACTCAATTCGATGTATCGTTTCATTCCAGTGCAGACTACCTTCGACAGCGATACTGGAATCTTTTCCCCACCCTAAGCATTTCGTATGCCTTTGACCCACTGTACCGCATTGGCTTGCGCTATTCCCGTCGCATAAGTCGTCCGTCCAATGAGGCACTAAACCCTGTTATTCAATTGGACGACCCTTACAACCAGCGACAAGGCATGCCCAATCTCCAACCAGAACTGGTCCATGCTATCGAGCTTACGAGCACCTTCATCTTACCCTGGGCAACTGTTGCCCCAACATTGTACTGGCGCTCCAGCACTCAGCCTATCGGGCGATATCGCACATTCGATCCGCGGTTAGGAATTACACGACTGACGTTTGTCAACTGGGATCGGCTCGATGCATCGGGTATCGAGCTGGTACTCCAAGCGCCATTGCTTCCCGGATGGCGCATGATATGGAGTGGTAGCATTGCATATCAGTCGATCGTTGCGGGTTCAATCCAGCCTGGCTTGTCAAACAATGGCTGGACAGCAACGATTAACTGGCAAAATGTATTCAATTTTGGCGGGGGATGGAGCGGCCAACTCGCCTACAATCTTCGGCATATTGGTCCTGTCGCTCAAGGTACTATCGGAACCATCCGCGCAGGTGAACTCGCTCTGCGGTATGAGTTTCTCGACAGACGAGCAGCAATAGCTTTTCGCCTAAGCGATCCCCTGGACGAACGAGTGTTTACTGTTGCAATGCGCACTAATACATTTGACCAGGATCTCCGCTTCAAGCGTGAATCTCGCATCGCATTTGTAACTTTTTCATACCTCTTCGGTAGCGGAACACTTCCCGGCAATAGCACTGACGTACGCCCCCCTGCCGACGAAATGTGATGCTCTACAGCGGGATCAGTCCCTTGATGGCATCAAGCGTCTGATATTGCTTTCCTGCTGCAATCAAACGGCGGGCGTGTTCAACCCTTTCCCACACATTCCACAGGAGCACTCCCTTGATATAGCCATCGCGGCAATAATACACTACACCTTGGGTGTATGGCTCCTGCCAGTCTTCAACTAATTCAAGGCGGCTATCAAGTATTCCAACTGCCTCGTACCCTAACTCAAAAAGGTCTGAATAGAACATTGGTACATAATCGTATTGCTCATGCGCTCCTGCCATGTTGCGCCCCGCCATTGTTCCCTGGGCAATAGCATTATCCTCATGCTCAACTCGAATCCGCTCTCCTAAGGCGGGGCAGAAAAAGTTTGCGACATCACCGGCAGCAAAAACATCAGTATCCCCTGCGCGTAAATGCATATCTACCGCAATGCCATTTTCGACAGGTAGCCCAGCTTGCCGCGCCAGTTCGACATTTGGTTCGATACCAACCCCTGCGACGACAAGTTCAGCATCAAACTCTGTTCCACTTTCTGTTTGGACACACCACCGTGCATTCCGCTGCTCAACATAGCGAACAGGATCACCTGCGAGTATTGCAACTCCCTTCTGGCGGTAGTAGGTATTGAGGAACTCCGCTAGTCCAGGGGGAAAGATCCGTGCTCCAATACCGTGCTCAGGGAATACCATCGTAACACGCACACCTTTCATCGCAAGAGCAGCCGCTATTTCTGCGCCAATAAAACCACCCCCGATAACAACAACCCGTGCATTAGGAGCTGCATGCATCCGCAGTTTGTGATAATCGTCCAATGTCCGAAAGTAGATGACCCCCTCTCCCCATGGTTTGCGCGGCGAGCCTCCGGTGGCAAGAAGCAGCTTGTCGTAGGTATAGGTTTGCCCATCGGATGCCCGGACTGCATGCGCTGTAACGTCGAGCTCCAACGCTCGTGTACGAACTAGCCACTCAGTGTTTTCATCACCACATGATATCCAAATGTCTTCCAGCGCGGCACCCTTCCATAGCCCCTTTGATAGCATTGGGCGTTTGTAAGGCAAATATGGTTCTGCACCGAGAACTAAAATCTGCCCTTGCCGGTCGAGCTGCCGTATCCCCTGTACTGCTGCTGCTGCAGTCATCCCGCCTCCAACGATGAGATAGGTTGCATGTGCCATCTTAGGTGCTCCACACAAAATGGTTGGTGCAAAACTATGACGCGGTTACTTGTTCGGTGTTTCATTGCTGGAGTATTCTCACCAGCGGCGCTGCCGCAAACGATAGACATAAGCAAGCACGCGCGCAACAGCACGGAAGAGAGTCTCTGGAATTTCATCGTCGATGTCACAAGACGAGTAAAGCGAACGAGCCAAGGGCGGATCTTCCACTATCGGCACCTGATGTTCCTCAGCAATCTGCCGTATTTGGTGCGCAAGGTAATCAACTCCCTTGGCAACAACTCGAGGAGCATTCATCACTCCTCGCTGATAGAGCAGCGCAACAGCGTAGTGCGTCGGGTTAGTAATTACCACATCGGCGGTTTTGACACGCTGGAGCATCAGCTTACGGAGGCGTTGGCGTGCAATCTGCCGTATTCGCTGCTTGACCTGCGTGTCCCCTTCTTGTTGTTTGAGTTCATCTTTGACCTCTTGTTTGGTCATTTTCATTTCTTCTCGAAATCGGCGTCGCTGGTAAAGGAAATCCACAATTGCAATGATCCCGTACACAAGGCTCACCTTGAGAACAAGCTCAAACCCTAACCGAGCAATAGTCGTTGCTATTGTTTCGATCGGGAGCGCCATGAGCGTAAGTACCTCATCACTCCGCCTGCGGAGGACATCCCAGACCACGATCCCTACAATGAGCACCTTGCCAAAGTTCTTCCCAAGCTGCATTGCGGTATCTTTCGAAAGAAAGATTCGGCGTACACCCTGGAGAGGATGGAACAACGGTGAATGCTTGAGTCCCTCCGTGAACTTTTTGCTTGCCCAACGCAAACCAACCTGTCCAATCTCCGTGGCCAGCCCGAGAATAGTCACTATTGCCAAAAGCGGCAGTACCAGCAGAGCGACATACCCCAGGAGGTGCTCCGTCAAATACGGAACCGATGCGTCACTAATGGGAATTTCTGCAGCGTGCCGAAAAACAAAGCGAAAGAGTTCGGCAAGCTGTGCCCCTACGTGTGCCCCGTAGGTGTAGAGGAACCATCCCCCAAACACGAGCAATGCTGCACTGGTCAACTCGAGACTTTTGGCAACCTGTCCCCGCTCGCGAGCATCGCTGAGCCGTTTTGGCGTCGCTTCCTCTGTTCGTTCTTGTCCATCGGGCGTTTCTGGCATTTTCTATCGAGTGCGGAGTGCAACCAGAAGTGTTGCCAGCTGCTCGTCGAACCAGCCAAGGGCATTCCGCATCACCACGATGACCAGCGGCACTGTTCCCAGCAGTACCAGCAGTCCAATAACCACTTTGATATGCATCGAAAGGGCGAAGATGTTTACTTGGGGAGCAATGCGGGCTAACAGGGAAAGGGCAAGGTGCACCAGAAATATCGCCACGATCACCGGTGCAGCAATCTTGACGCCGAGGATCAGGGCACCCGTAGCCATCCGGACAAGGAATACTGCATCCACCTGCCTCAGTGTAAACTCACCGAGCGGAACAAGCTCTGCACTGGCATAGATTGCCTCGATAAGTGCGTGATGCCCCCCCATTCCCAAAAAGAGCATAAGCATACTCATTGCCTGTAATTCGCCGAGCAGTGTGGGTACACCTGCGTTCGGATCGAACAAGAGCGCTGTCTGAAAACCAATTTCCATATCTGCAAGTCCGCCCGCAAAGCGTGCTGCCACCATCACCATTGAAGCGCAAAAGCCAATGAGCGCACCAACAAGCGTCTCCTTGAGCACCAGCGGCACAAGGGCAAAAGGTTCAACGATAATCGTTGGCTGCAAAGGTGCAGCAATCATCGCCATCGCAGCTGCCAATAGGGCGGCAATACCTACTTTGACCAATGGCGGAATCCCGAGAACGCTAAAGAGTGGACCTGCAACCATCATCGCCAGCACCCGAATAAAAAACAAGATACCGACGATGAACTTGCCCATCAAGTACTCAAGGACATTGCCCGGCGGAAAAAGCATTGCTATTTCAGAGTGGGAATCATCGAAAACAAGGCAATCGTGAATGTCTTCAGGTTGCGAATCATAAAGGGGAGTACCAACACTGTCACGATAAACGTTACCAGCAGCTTAGGAACATACGTCAAGGTTTGCTCGCTAATGGATGTTGCTGCCTGAAAAACGGCGATCACTAAACCAACCACCAGCGATAACAGAAGGAGAGGACCGCTCACCAGAATCACGTAATAAAACGCATCACGCACTATTTGCACTACCATCGCATCAGTCATCGGGAATCTGTTTAGAGTGGAACCAAACTCTTCATCAGCGATTCAACCAGCAGGTGCCAGCCATCAACCAACAAGAACAGCAATACCTTGATGGGGAGAGAGATTACTTGCGGTGGGAGCATAAGCATCCCCAACGACATCAGCGTACTCGACACAATCATATCCACCACCAGGAACGGAACAAAAAGTATAAAGCCAATCTGGAAGGCAATACGCAGTTCACTGATGGTGTATGCAGGGATTATTGCCCATGTACTCACCTCGTCGAGCGTTTTCGGTTTATCCTTCCCACTGAGCTTGACAAATAAGCGTAAATCATCTTCGCGAGTGTGGCGCAGCATAAACTCGCGGAATGGTTGGACCATTCGCGCTACGGCACTGTCCTGACTGATCTCCTGCCGTAGATACGGCTGCAAGCCCTCACGGTTTGCTCGGTCAAGCACAGGTTGCATGACAAAGAACGTGAGAAACAATGCTAATCCAACCAACAATTGCGCAGGTGGCTGTGCTTGGGTCCCCAGCGCTTGTTTCAAAAAGTAAAATACCACCACAATACGTGTAAAGCAGGTCATCATCACCAGGATTGAGGGTGCCAGTGCCAGGACTGTCATTACCAGGAGAATCTGGAGAGCCGTGGTGAACTCCCTTGGGTTTTGCGTTTGCTGTACCCCAATGGTAACTGTGGGCAAGGGAAGCACATTGCTTGGTTGCTGCGCAACAGCATCCGTACTACTTGCGATGAGCATCGCAGCAAGCATCATCACAATCTGGCATCCATGCCTCATGTTTCTATGGGATAATCCGATAATTCCGCTTTATTCCCGCAAGCACTATGCCAAACCAAGTATTTCTCCGATCGAGCATCAAGGACTGAGGAGAGAAATCTTTCCCCGAAACGGACAGTAAAAAAGTTAGGCAGAAAAGTTCAGTGCTTCTTCAATGGCACACCGCAGCAAGGGTCTCCTTTAGCGTTTCTTTTTGGCTGGCCGGCGATGCTGTTGCTTCTTTTCGCCAGGTAGCTCAACAGGGAACGATCTTCCTTGGGCAGCAGCAAGCTCTTGGGCTATGCGCAATCTTTTTTGCAACCATCCTTCCTTTTTGGGCATTCGCTTGAGATCTGCCAGGGTGAGCTGTTTTTTCGAAAACTTCGTCATCCACACTTGCTGAATAATCCCCAGAAGGTTGAAAACCAAGTAATACAAGTTCAAACCCGAAGGCAAGTACGAGAACATCAACGTTAGCATGATGGGCATGATATACACCAGGGCTTTCTGATTGGGATCAGTGATGGTCATTTTCTGCTGAATAAACAGCGTCAGCCCCATAATCAGAGCCATACCTGAAATAGCCTCGATACCAAAGATGCTAAATGGCAATCGCAACACGTGATCGGGAATGGAAAGGTCGTCAATCCACCCTGGAATAAAGGATGCCTGGCGCATTGCGATATTAGTTGCCAGCACTGCGTAGAGTGCATACAATATCGGCAGCTGGAGAAGCAGAGGAAGACACCCCCCCATCGGATTGACGCCGTACTCGCTAAACAGCTGCATCTGTGCACGCTGCAGTTCCATTGGATCATCGGCGTACTTCTTACGGAGCTTTTCAATTTCCGGCTGCAATGCTCGCATCTTGAGAGCTGACTGCATTTGCCCTCGGGACAAAGGATACAGCAGCAGCTTCATCAAGATGGAAAACACTATGATCGAAAAGCCGTAGTTCGGAATAATCGAGTGAATTGCCTTGAAAATCGGCAGCATAAAGAACTCCCCAATCGGCCGAACAATCCATCGCCAGCCAAAATTGACCGTCGCTTGTAGCCCGTACGGCTTGACGATGTCATAGTCAAGCGGTCCAATGTACACAGCCAGCGAATCACTCTGCCGTCCTCCCCGATATGGCACACGGTACACTGCCGAGTATACTTTCACCCGACCATTATTCGGCGCTCCGTACATCACCCCTTCAAGAAAATATTCTGCTTGGCGATCTGGACGTCCATTCAGGAGAGCTACCATGAAGTACTTGGTCTTCGTGCCAATGTATTCAACGGTCCCCGATTGATGCACACTAACCGGCTTGTTGTACTCGGTCACATCTACTTCATCAAGAGAGCCATTCAAGCTTGCAAAGACAGTTGAATGACTGGATTCCTCGACACTACTGGCTTCCTGGTACTTCAGTCCCGACGTCCAGCCAACATCATACCAGCGGCGGGTCAGGGGAAAGAGCGTATCAGCGTTATCAAAGGTCGTGCGCAAGGCGATATGGTAGGTGGAGCCGTAAAAAGTAATTGCTCGCTCTACGGTTGCCCCGCCAATTTGAAAGATGCCACGCAAAGTAAACGCCGAATCTTTGCCGATACGAATCGTGCCATCGGCAGGAGCATTGAGAAACGTGAAAGGCTGCTGCCGCGGAGCAACCTTTTCCCCATTGCGGAGGGTGAAGGTAATTCCCACTTCCCGTGCACCAGGCTGCACAAGCTGTACGGGCGCCCCGTACCACGCTTTATAATGATGGAGCTCCCATCGCTTGATTGTCATCCCAAGCGAGCTAATGGTCGCGGTGTAGTGGTCGGTAACCACCCGCACTTTCTTTTCAGGAGTGACAGGCTGGGCTGGTGTAACACTGGGCATGGACGCAGCGGCTGGCGCATTACTCTGCAGCGTATCCCCAGGTGCCGAGGGAGGAGCCGATGACTGATGCTGCAGGGAACTGTAGAACATCCACACGCCAATGATGAGCGAAATCAGCAGCATGCCGATAAGTGCATTTCGATCCATAAGGGATGGGCTTCACAGTTATGGAACAGGGTCAAATCCGCCAGGATGCCACGGATGACAACGGAGGAGACGGCGCAGCGCAAGCCACCATCCTTTTAAGCTCCCATGCCGCTCGATTGCCTCCAGGGCATATTGCGAGCATGTGGGGTAAAACCGGCAATGCGAGCCAAGCAGGGGTGATAACCACCGCTGATAGGCACGGATGAATGCGATAAAGAGCGTACGCATAGTCCTCGACGGTATTCGATACAAAACTACGCAACAGAAAAAAGCTCAAAGCCCCGACATTTTTTCTTTAGGACCATCCCTGTGTTACCAGTTGGCATTGTTGTTGCTGTTTGAAAAGTAATCATGGACGGTTTCTCAACACACAATGGCACGGATGCTTACAACCGAGACCCTCGGTGCATTAGTGGACAAACTTTCGATTGTCAATCTCAAGTTGTGGCACTGCCAGGAGCTGCTGTATGGCACAGTGGAGCAGTCTCCAGAAGAACGCAAGCGCCTGGAGGAAAAAAATGCCTCTCTCCTTGAGCAACGGGCTCGCTTAATCGAGACAATTGATCAGTGGATTGCTCTTGCCCTGACCCAGCCTGAAGAAGTGCAGATCGTCAGCCCCCAAAACAAAATGTATGGACGTTTCCGCACGGACCTTGAGCTATGAATCGCACTGCCAACATCCTTCGTGATCGCCTTGCACCGCGTACGTTGGGCGAAATGATTGATGCCCTCATTATCATGAATCTCCGCATGTGGCATGCGCAGGAGCTGTTCTTTGACCTTGACAAGTTAGAGGCACTTCCCTGCGAGGAAATTATTCCTCTGCTGACGTACACAACCCGTCTGAACCTTCTTCGCAATCAAGCAATGGACGGCATCGACGCGCGGCTTGCTGAGCAGGTGCAGAGGCGTTTCCCTCTTCCTTCGCATCATTCCCCAAAGACACCTCTCACCGTAATCTGGGAGCCAACATGAGCAATCACTATCGCATTCCCGTGTATAAACCCAGCTTGAGCGGCAATGAGGAGCGCTACGTGCTCGACTGCATCCGGAGTGGCTGGATTTCCAGCAAAGGCTCTTACGTAGATGCCTTTGAGCAACAGTTTGCAGCATTTGTCGGCGCGCGCCATGCAATTAGCGTGTGCAATGGCACGGTTGCTCTCCACGTAGCGCTCGCTGCTCTGGGTATTCGACCAGGGGATGAGGTTATCGTCCCGACATTCACCTACATTGCGCCGGTCAATGCAATTGTCTATTGCGGTGCGACACCCATCTTTGTGGATTCGGATCCCTATACCTGGCAACTTGATCCTGCCGATGTCTCTCGCCGGATTTCCCCGCGCACAAAGGCAATTGTTGCGGTGCATCTCTACGGACATCCAGCTGACGTAGGAGCACTCCGTCTCCTTGCCCAAGAGCATGGACTGTTCCTGATCGAAGATTGCGCCGAAGCATTTGGTGCTTACTACGAAGGCAAACATGTTGGCACTTTCGGCGATGTAGCAACATTTTCCTTCTATGGGAACAAGACAATTACGACAGGAGAGGGAGGCATGGTGGTCACCGATGACGATATGCTCGCAGAACGTATTCGTCGGCTCAAGGGGCAGGGCTTAGCACCCTACCGGGAGTACTGGCACGACATCATTGGCTATAACTACCGCATGACAAACATCGCTGCTGCAATTGGACTTGCGCAGCTTGAACAAGCGGAGTATTTCCTCCACCGCAAGCGTGCAATCGCCGAATTATACCAGCAGTCCTTGGCAGGTACTTTCCTTGAGTTCCAACACACTGCACCAAACGTTGTGCACTCGTGGTGGATGGTCTCTGTGCTAACCCCCACTGCGCAAGAACGCGATAGACTTCGCCATATTCTCCACCAGCACGGCATCGAAACACGACCGACATTCTACCCTGTGCACACAATGCCTATGTACTCCCACCGCTACGAGCGACACCGTGTAGCCGAATCGCTCGCCCTACGAGGCATCAATCTTCCCAGTTACCCCGCTCTGAGCGACGAGGAAGTGCAGTGGATTTGCCAAGTCCTGACACACACCTGCAGCAAGACGTTCTCTACTCCACCATCAAAGTATGCACCACAGGTCCAGCCACAATGAAGCAGTCTATACATTCACAAACAATCAACCCACCCCAGCACTCAAGCCCGCAACAGCAATTCTTCACCGGTGCTCCGATGAAGATTGGCATTGTGCTGTTCCGCACCACTGGTGATGTTGTCAATGGCACTATTGCTACTCGCCAACTCAAGCACACTTTCCCTAACTCTCATATCACCTGGTTTATTTCTGAACGATACGCCTTTGTTCTCGACAACAATCCAGACGTGGACGAAGTCGTTGCGCTCCCTGGCGATCCCCGACTGTTAGATACACAAATTGCGCAGCTTTTCTCTTCAAGGCAATGGGATCGCTTCTACATTTTAGCTCCTCATTTAGCCTATGCTGATGTGCCGGGGGGAGACTTGACTGAACTGATGTTTTCCAAACTTGATATTCCTCTCACTGTTCCTTTACGCCCGGTTGTTATTCTCCGTCCAGAAGAGGTCCAACGAGCGCGTCAGTGGTGGTCGCAGCTACCGGCAAATCGTCCCCGTATCCTTGTAGAGACGGAGTTCCATTCAGAACAAACACCGTGGGATAAGTCCTACGCTGTCGAGATGATACACCGCCTTGCCCCCGCTCAGCCGGTGTTTGTCTTTACTGCAAAAAACTGTCCTCCCTATTTGGACGAACTCCGCCAATACTATCCCGATGTAGTCTGGTGTGACTTACCATTCCGCGATAATGCAGAGCTGTACAATCTCTGCGATGCTTTCATCGGAGTTGCATCGGGAATATCGTGTCTGACAAATGCACTATGGTGCCGAGAGGATGTTCCCCATATCGAAGTAGTCCGCGGACCCCACTGGAGTACATGGCATTTTAAGCACCACACTAGGCGTCGAATTTGCTTTGATCGTACAAAGTTTATCGACGCATTGGAGTGGCTATTACAGGTGATTCAGGGGGAACACGCACCCATAGCGCCTGAAGAGAATACCTTACTGGGAATGTACACTCACTTCACTGAGGGTAAGTACACCTACCTATCGCCTGCCCTTGTTTCAACAAACTTTGATATTTTTTCCCAGCGTGCGATAACCCGTACCTTCGAAGGAATTGGACCATTTGCTCTCTGCAGCGGTAGCCTTGCCGAGTATCTGTGTGCCCTAAGCACTGCTCTTGACCAGAGCAACGATGTCACCGTCGTTGCATACACGGACTCTGTTGAGCAATGCAAAGTATTCTTCGATGCCCTGCCGCAAGTGAAGAAGGTGTATTTGATTCCACAACCAAGGGAGGAAAAGCGTCAAGCTACTGCCCCTCTGCTTATACGCATGTCCCTGCCACACCTTCCCAATTGCCGCAGCTGTGGTGTTACTCCCCCCACCTTCCGCGATGATGAATTCTGGAAGCCTGGTCTTGATGTTGTCCACACGTGTAAGGTGACCCTCTATCCCACCTGGGTGCAGCGCTACAAAGGAGAGAAACTCGAAACGCCTCAGGTCGTGCTTGCCCCTATGGGAAGCCTTACCGGGGCATTCCGGAGCAAACGGAATATCATGCCTCCCCACTACTGGCAATCGCTGCTGCAAGTACTCCGCCACCATGGGATCCGACCTATTGTTGTCGGTAATCCTGAAGAAAGTGAAGGTTATCCATCCGATGGTTGGGCACGGGATTGCCGCAGCTTCTCCTTCGAAGAACAATTTCGCCTTATCGCGAGCGCAGACCTGGTTATTGCCGCAGACTCATGGCAGAAGACCTTCGCAGCAATGGCACAGGTGGCAACTATTGTCTTCAATGCACCCCGCAATCACGATCTTGCTTTCTGGAAGGACCCTTCTCACTATGCACTCATCGAGCCGTGGAAGAACATTCATCTGGTTGACCGATGGGACGACTTCCTCCACACGCTGGCATCTTTGCTCGCACACCATGGCATAGAACTGGACATGGCGCGCTGCGAGCAATTCCGTCCTCTTGAACGCCCGTGGAGACAAAATCCACACCAGCCTTTGACAACGTTTCATCCTGTGTTCTGGGAACGTAACTACGAGCGGGCACACAGAGTGCTCATTCGTATTCCGGATGCGGTGGGAGACACCCTCATGCTGACCGCCGTAGTTCGAGCGCTGAAGAAGGCATATCCCCATCTCCACATCACCGTCGCTGGGGCACCGTATGCCATAGACATCTTCCGCAACAATCCAGACATCGCTGCCTGCGTGATTGCAAATACTCCCGCGGATATCCGGGCAGAAGCCAATGC
>JANWWF010000013.1:13410-42011 GCA_025055755.1 Candidatus Kapaibacterium sp.
AGACATCTTCCGCAACAATCCAGACATCGCTGCCTGCGTGATTGCAAATACTCCCGCGGATATCCGGGCAGAAGCCAATGCTGATGTGGTTGTTGACTACCGCTTTATCATTGACCAACTGCCCGAATACTACGGTATCATGCCAATGATGGATATTCTGGCGAACATTGCTGGGGTGCGGCTTCCACGGAAACAGGTGGTCTATACTGTTCAAGAAAACGAACGCTCATTTGCTCAACAGTTGACGGCAACTGCATCTAAGCCACTTATAGCGCTGCATCTTGTCTCCAGCAAAGACACCCTTCGTTCCTACCACAAGCAGCAATCTCTTATGGAAAAACTTCTGGATCAATTCCCCGATGTAACGCTTGTATGGCTGGGCACCGAACCATCACCACTGCGTTCTAAGCGCATCATTGACTGTGCCGACAAGAAACTTTCACTTCGCCAGCAGATTGCGCTGGTGCAGCATTGTGACTTGGCAATTACCGTGGACAGCGCATTTTTCCATGTTGCGCACAATCTGTGGCATAAACCCACTGTGTTATTGGCAGGACCAACCAGCGAAGCGCTTATCGGCAACTATACAGCCGCTCCAGTTTACACACTGCGGGGTGCCAACTGTACTGCCTGCTACTGGCACCCGAATCGGTGCAAAAGGATTTGCATGGCGTTAATCTCTGAGCAAAGCATCGCTGCTGCAGTTGGACAGATTATTGAAAGGCTTCGCACAGGAGCCCTCCAGCAATTACCTCCACCGAAAGAAACTCCCATCCACTGTACCTGGGATGCGCTCCAGCAGAACATTTTTACCGCCTGCATACAGTTCCGCAAGAGTGGCACCCCTCCCGCCCGGCTCCATCTCGCACAAGGGCGTGATCGGTTACCGCCGTACGCGGACCAGTGGAATGGTGTTGAGCTGGTTTCGACCCTCCCCAAAACCCGTGTTTCACTTTCTGAGGTCTTTCGGACATGATAACTGCAACGTTGCCCAGCGAAGTCATTGCCTGCCCGTTTTGCGGAAGCACCGAAGCTCTGCGTGTTCGTTCGATCGCAGACATTGTCCAGTGCGTCCGATGTCAAACAGTCTATCTTCGCACTCGTCCGCGGAGTGATGCGCTCTATCAGCTCTACCAGCACTATGCCCATGATGGTTCGCACATGCGCCTACCGCGCACTCGTGAGGAAATCGAGCATACTAACTTGCGTCGGCGAGAGTTTGTATCGGAAGCATTGGAATTCGTCGAACCGGAAGGTACGTGGCTCGACATAGGTTGCGGCTGGGGTGCGATGCTCGACGAGGTCCGTAGCCGTGGCTTTACTCCGCGGGGCATCGAGCTGACGCGCGCATGTGTGGACTTTGCAACAATGATCTTAGGCATTCCCGTTTCGAATTCTGATTTCCTCGATTCAACGATTCCCCCAGCAACGTGCACAGTCATTTCCATGGTGCACGTACTCGAACATCTTCCTTATCCGGCGGAAACACTCCGCAAAGTACATGCAACACTAATCGAGGGAGGGCTGTTCTGTGGCATCGTGCCTAACTTCAACTCCCTCTGCTCGGAATTACTCCTGGACGGTTGGGCATGGCTGGATCCGAACTTTCACTACGTACACTACACGCCCACGACATTAGAGCAACGGTTAGCTGAAGCAGGATTTACACTTGAACGCATGTACACCACCGCTGGTGACTACGGATCCCAGGTTGTGCTCGACTATATTCGGAGTGTAGCTCCTCCCTTGCCCGACTCAGTCCGCTATGAGGACCTTCTGGCAGCTGTTGAGGAAGATGGACGCGGCGAGGAAATTCGATTTTTCGCACGCAAGGGAAGTACATTCTGACCTTGCAAGCTCAGTCCTTGGCAAGAGTTAGGCGCTTGATGGCTGCCATCATTTGCTCGATGCGGGCGTAAGCTGCGCTAAGCTCGACAGTCGAAACCACAAGCGTCGCCATCTCAACCGGTGGACGCGTGAGAATCAAGCGCAGCGTCCATTGCGGCTGCTCAGGGACTGCTTGCGACCATAGCAATGCGTACACCTCCAGTTGAGTGCGGTAGTACTCCAACCACTGCGCAGCTGTCCGCTGATCGCGCCGGTTAGTCTTCCAGTCCCACAGTTCCCAGCCGCGAGGTGTCTGGACTGCAACGTCGGGAATGCCAAGGAGAAAATCCTTTCCCATCGGCATCATCAACGGCTTCTCAATGAGCACAGCCATAGCATCACGGAGCAGCTCGTTAGCAGCAAGGTACTCGAGCACCGCGCGGACTTCTTGCTCGGCACGGTAGCGCAGGCGTTCATCGCTGCTCCGAACGTCGCTTAGCGCCCGCACCAACGCTCGCGCAATAGACGCCTCATTGAATTGCTGGTCCTGAGCAAACAGATACTCCAGCACACGATGGATGACTTGTCCTGCCAGTGTGCCGACGACTTCATCTTCGTTCTCCAAGCGTGCCAATGCCCGGCGATAGTCGTCCTCCCGAGCAGGCAGCCCACACCGGTAAACGCGATAGAATTCCTCAGGGGATTTCTCAAATAGCAGCAACTGCGAGGCTGAGATGATTTCCCCCTCTACACTACTTACGCAGGGCTCAACACACTGAGGATAAGACACAGAACTCACCGACCTCTGCAAAGGCTGTGCAGGCGGCAGCGCGGAGATAACTGCAACCGGGAATTCGACCAGTGTACCAGCATCCGAAGGATCCGACCGAACATATTCCGCAATTGGTACAGAGCTGATGTTGGCATGTAGCTCCCATGAAATGCCCAGCGCGCGGCTAATTGCGCCGAAGTAACCTTTAGGCTCGCTAACAGGCGCTGCGCTGTCCTCTTCGTATTCTCCTATAGTTGCAGCGATAAACAGGTGATCCTTTGCTCGCGTTAGCGCAACGTAGAGCAGACGTTGTTCTTCTGCTTCTTCGCGCTCGCGAAGAAGGTAGCGTCCCAGCTTGCCTACTGCAGTGTCGGTATTCTCAATGCGGCTAAGCGTTGCCCCCAGCTGGTCGCTGAGCACAAGCACATCTCCCCAGCCGCGTGCTTCCTCCTCTGCTCCGACAAGGTACACAATCGGGAACTCCAGCCCTTTTGCGGCATGGATTGTCATGAGAGTAACAACGTTTTCGTCGCTAATCACGGCAGCTTCCGATTCGGTATCGGTAGCAATGCGAAGCTGCTCGAGCTCTTCGACAAAGTCCAGCAGATTACGAAATCCGTGCTGTTCGAACTGACGTGCTGCCTCGAGCAGCTTTTCGATGTTTGCCTCTGCTTGGCGAGCACGCGGCGAAGACCGATTGCGGCGATACCACTGCGTTTTGCGAAGCAAAAGACGTATCAGCGCCGCTGGTGGCAAGCGTGTCGCAATCGGAAGCAGCTCTGCAAGAAGCGTCGCTGCAAAGTGGATGGGCGTGTTGGGCAGGACCTCCTGCGCTTTTGCGACAAAGCGCTCATAGAAAGAGCCTTGCGCAGGTGGTGCTACCGCGATCTGCACAAGTTCGGAGTCACGTAATCCGACAAATGGGGAGCGGAGAAATGTTGCCAATGCAATGTCATCGTGGGGATTATGCACCACACGCAAGAATGCAAGTACGTCGAGCACCTCTTGCGTTTGGTAGAAGCCCTTTCCGCTTTCGATGCGATAGGGAATCCCTGCAGCACGCAATGCTTGGATGTACGGCTGGAAAGTACTGCTTTTTCGCGCCAGAATAGCAATGTCCCGGTAGGTCGCTGCACGGAAATCGCCTGCCCTTTCTCCATTAGGGCGAAGCGTTTCGTCCCACACCTGCAAGGGTTGCTGCGCGGTGATATGGAGGATGTGTCGTGCAACAAGGGTTGCTTCTGCGAGTGGGTCGTCGTTTGATGCTTGTGCAACAAGGAGTGCCACACTACTATCGGGACAGGTGCGCAGATCGCGGGCAGTGCAGAGCTCTTCATAGCCCACCTGATAGCCTTTTGTTTGAGTGGGCATAACTGTCCGCATCACGCGGTTGACAAAAGCAACCAAGCGTGGCGTCATGCGGAAGGAGGTCTGGAGATGGATATCTGCACCAATTCCTGCCGCCGAGGTAATTGCTTGTCGTGCCTGCTCAAACACTCGCACATCGGCTCCGCGAAAGCCGTAAATGCTTTGCTTGGGATCACCAACGATGAACAGCTCCGGCACATCGTCAGTTGCAGGAAGAGGCACAAGTTTTTCCAGCAGCACGTATTCCAACGGGTCGGTGTCTTGAAATTCATCAACTAGGACATGCTCTATTTCCCAGCGCAGACGGTCGCGCACCGTTTCGACATCGAGCAGAGCTACCGCACGGCGCTGGAGATCGTCGGGCTCGAACTGAGCGAGCTGCACTTTCTCGCTGTCCATCAGGACAAGTGCTTGCCGAGCCAGCTCCAGCAGAACCTCCGTTGCTGCCCAGGCGCGGTACTCAAGCTCTGGCGTCGCACCGATGAACGCCCGGAGCACCTGAACTGCACGGCGCAGAGCGCGCCCTTCGTGTGGCGTTGCATACTTTGCCCAATGGGCACGCAGCGGAGCATAATCGGTGCTGGTGTGGAATACGCTAATTGCATCAGCAAGGACTGTTTTCCATTCATCATCGAACACCGACTGAGCGCCACCTGCTCGAATGTAGCCGTCGAGGATCTCGAGCACATCCCGGGCACATGCAATTTCCTTGGCTGATTGACGCCGAGGAAGAGGCGCGCTCTGCCATCGCTGCTCTAATTGGCGCCACAACAGGACAACTTCGCGCACAATATCCGTTACGACTTTTCCTACCTGTTGCTGGTACTCGCCGTAGTCGTGTGTTCTGGAAAGGGACTCAAGACGCTGGGGACTAAGCAGCAGACGCTCAACGCTCCGCTCAAGATTGCGGTAGGAGCCGAAGATGCGGAGAAGCTCTGCAAGTGCATCACGCTTTTCGGTGCTAATCCATTGTTCGACCGTAGTGCGAATCGCCTGCTGGACAAGCTGTCGGCGCTCTGCTGCGCCAAGTTCGCCAAACAGTGGCGGTATCCCCGCTTCGACCGAGAATCGGCGAAGAAGAGCGCTGCAATAGCTGTGGAAGGTAGAAATGTTGCTGCTAACCAATCGCTCACGAAGGGTGCGCAGGAGCAGTAGTTCTTCCGGACGTGTGGCGACGGCAAAAATCTCTTCGATGCGCCGTGCGACACGATCAAGCATTTCGGCGGCGGCTTTCCGCGTGAAAGTAATAGCCACTACACGCCGAACGTCGCATCCCTCGAGGATAATCCGAACATAACGCTCAACAAGGACACGTGTCTTCCCCGACCCAGCACTGGCACTGACAATCAACGGCCCGCGCCCAGAGACTGCGTGTTGCTGTGCAGCCGTCAGAAGCAGCGAGGAGGAAACTGGTGCCATGCTATTCAATCACAATTCGCGCCGCAAGCGTGCAATCGGGATTTTCATCTGTTCCCGGTACTTTGCCACTGTTCGCCGAGCGACATTGTAGCCAAGTTTTTTCAGTTCTTTGCTGATTTTCTCGTCGCTGTAGGGATGATGCTTAGGTTCTTGCGCAATAATCTGACGAATTGCTTCCTTGACAATGCGAGTGGAAACTTCCTCCCCTTCGTCAGTCGTGAGGGCTTCACTGAAAAAGTATCGCAGCTCGAATATGCCGTAGTCGGTTTGGACGTACTTGCCATTGACCACACGGCAGACGGTCGAAATATCTAATCCCGTCGCATCAGCAACATCCTTGTAGATGAGCGGACGTAAGCCCGAGGGACCTTCTTCGAAAAATCGCTGCTGCAACTGTACAATGGCAGTCATTACTTTGAGCATCGTGGTTTTACGCTGCTTCAGTGCTGCAAGCAATGCTTTTGCATCCTCGTACTTGCGGTGGAGCCATTGCCGCGTCTCTCGATTGAGTGTCCGCTGCCCTTTTCGGCGGAATTGCTGATACGCCCTACTCAGGCGCACTTGCGGCAGCGATCCTTCGTTGAGCGAAATCACCAGTTGGTTTGTCTCCTCATCCCGCTCTACAATGAAATCGGGAATGATGGTAAGCAATGGATCGGCAAAAGCTTCACGACTGCTCCCTGGGGTAGGATTAAGACGGCGAATCACCTCGACCGCTTTGCGCAATGCTTCTTCTGTTGTGCCCAGCTTGGCAGCCAGATCTGCATAATGCTTATTGGCAAGGTCATCAAACGCTTCTGTTAGAATGCGAAGTGCCAGCTGTTCGTGGGCATTGCGTTCTGGGAGTGCGCGCAGTTGCGCTATGAGGCATTCTTGGAGAGACCGACTGCCGCATCCAGGAGGGTCCAGCTCTACCTGCATGCGCTTGAGGACACGCTCTGCTTGGTCAAGGGATAGCAAACCGAGCGTACCTGTTGGTTCGCCACGCCGTGATCGCTCGTAGAGGAGTTCAGCAATGCGGTCGTTGGTTTCAGCGAGAACTTCTGCTAATGGACGCCGAAGATATCCATCGTGATCGAGGCTGCCAATGATTTGCTCTGCCAACATGCGCTCGGATTCCTGCAAATCGAGAAATCCCAACTGATCGAGCAGCTCTTCTTCCAGCGTGGGAACATCCCGAATGCGCTGAATGAATGGTTCGCCGTCTTCCTCGTCGCTGTCGTGCTCGGTCGAATAGGAGTCGGATTCCTTCCACAGCTGATTGAAGTAATCATCGAGGCTGTCATCACGTTGGATTGACGAAAGCTCATCGCCGCCATCGGCTGGAAGATCAGAGGGAACCCATTCCGTGTCTTCAGGGGGAATGCTTGTCCTTGGGGAATCCAATACCAAACCCGATGGCGCAGAAAGCTCTTCCTCTGGAACAGACTCTTCTGTTGCTTCGAGAGCCTCGTCGCTTTCGGAACGAACTTCCTCGAGCATGGGATTTTCTTCGAGCTCCTGCTTGATGTGCTGCTCCAGTTGAAGCGTTGACAGCTGCAGCAGTTTCAAGTACTGGATCTGCTGAGGAGTGAGCGTTTGCTCTACTCGAGGAAGCTGTTCAACTTTCAGCATTGGCATAGCTCCTCCGGTCGAGAGATAAACATTCTACAGCAGTATCAGCAGCAGCAAGCCATCGGTCGCCATAGGCACGACGGAGTGCTGCACGCACCGACGAATACACGGTGGAGCCAATCCGCTTTCCCTGCTGCACCGCTGGAGCACATTCGCTGTAGCGTTCGTAGATCAGCAGGCGTCCCTGTTCCCGCTGGCGTACCGGGAAAAGGTGGCACGACAGTGGCTTGATAAATCCAATCCATCCTGCCTGATAGGCGCGGTGAAACGCACAGGATGCAATTCCCTGTTCGACAATTGCGAAGACACATTCACGCCCGTCAAGCGTCATTGTCACCCATTGACCATTCGGTGCTCGCTCTGCAAATCCATGCTGCGCAATTACCGCTTGTGACTGCGGAGAGAGCAAAGGAAGAACATACGGCAGCGCTTGTTCGATCATCGGCAGTTCCTCGTCATCCAGTGGAGCACCATAGCAGCCGGGAATTGTGCAGCATGCCCCTTTGCACTCGACAACATTGCAGGCAAAGGGCTCCGTGAAAAGCTCCATCGCAACACGTACGTCACCAATCGAGATGCACTCCATGCATGCTGTAGGTCGCAGTATTCACTTGCAAATTACACAACCCGCTTGACTCTATCGCTACAGGTAATTTAGCGGCGCGCTGTGCATAAAATGAGAAGCGTCCAATGGACATTTCTGTGCTTGTTCCCATTGCCCATGGGACCGAAGAACTCGAAGCTGTCGCTATTGTGGACATTGCTCGGCGTGCGGGATTCCGCGTGCTTGTTTGTGGCGAAAGCGACAATATCATTTGTTCACGAGGAATACGGATTGCTCCCGATCGCCTTTGGAGCGACGTAGATGAAAGCGAGCAGTTTGATGCGGTCATCTTACCAGGTGGTGCAGAAGGTACCGAGCGTTTTCTCCAGAGCGAAGAACTTCGGCACATTATCCTTCGCCATGCAGCCGATGGTGCCCTCATCGGCGCTATATGCGCTGCTCCGGTTGTGCTTCATCACTTCGGCGTGCTGGCGCCAAGGTGTGCTGTTACAAGCCATCCCTCTGTGGCAGAACAATTGCGCCACTACGACTATCGCACTGACCGGGTAGTCCAATCAGGACGCATTATCACCAGCCGCGGTGCGGGCACCGCAGTAGAATTTGCTCTGGCGATTGTTGCCGAGCTGGCAGGTCCTGAGCATGCACGTACAATTGCTGAGCGAATAGTGGCAGAGTAGATGGAGACAACCCTCGAGTGGATAGCATGCGGCAACAACCAATGGCTCGGCATTGAATACTACCCCGTCGAGAATCCATCGGCTCCAGCCGTATGCATTATCCATGGCTTTCGTGCTTGGCATCGGTGGGGGTTCTTCCCGCATCTGGCAGCGACATTCCAATCCCACGGCATCGCCGCATATGTTCTTGCTCTCCCCTCAAGTGGCTATGGACCGCCTGGCTCCTTTTCCGCTGCGCAATTTGCGCGCGCAACAATCAGCCAAGATCGTGTAGCACTTGCTCTCGCAATATCCCGTCTTCGACAACAAACCTCTTGCCTTGCTGCCCTTGGTCACTCTCGAGGCGGACTTGTTGCACTGCTGGAGCATCGTTTGTTCGACTGCATGATTTTATGGACACCTCCTCGCCGCTTCGGCCGCTGGACGGAGCACCAGCGCCATCGGTGGCGTAGTGCCGGTGTACTCCCGGCAGGTACTCACCCAGAGACTGGAGAAGCCTTGGTGCTTGGTATCGAATACCTGCAGGACTTGGAGTCACAGCCTCACAATGCAGACCTGGAGCAGGCGCTCAAGACGATGCGCATCCCCACCTGCGTTATAGCTGCCGAATGCGATATGGTTGCCCCTGCCTCGGAGGCAGCAGCACTCTACAACGCGCTCACAACCCCTTTGCGCCTGTGGCACGTTGTTCCGCACACGGGGCACACTTTTGGTGTCCAGCATCCTTTTCACCAGAGCACTCCCGCTTTGGAAGAAGCAATCCACATAACGCTGGATTTTTTCCGATCCTGCTGCCCGTGTAGCGGTAACTTCGCTACCAGTGCTCAACAGCATGGTGAACGATGAAAACTCCTCGAAACTTTCTTGCGAAGACAAAAATTCTTTGCACGGTCGGTCCTGCGATTGGGACAACTGAGAAACTCATCGCTGCAATTAGTGCCGGTGCCTCTGCATTTCGGCTCAACATGAGCCATAGCACTCACGATGTGCATCGCCAGTACATCACTGCCATCCGTGCTGCTGAAAAAGTCACCGGCATGCACATTCCGATTGTAGTGGACCTGCAGGGACCCAAGCTCCGCGTTGGTGATTTGGGCAATGGCCTCACCCTCATTGCAGGGAGAGAAGTTATCCTTGCCGATCCGCACACCGTTCGTCGCAAGCGTCTTTCTTTCCCCCCGGATGCTATTCCCGTTGAGTATCCAACAATTGCGAAAGACCTCAAGCGTGGTGACACTGTGCTTTTCGACGATGGACTGTTGTCGGTAGAAGTCACCGACGTCCAGGACCCGTTCGTCAAGGCAGTAGTTGTCCATGGGGGAACGCTTCGCTCTCGGAAAGGGATCAATCTGCCGAACGTCAATATCTCCACCGCTGCTCTTACTGCGAAAGACCGGCGTGACCTGGATTTTGCCATTGCCGAAGGAGCCGATTATGTGGCAGTCTCGTTTGTCCGTTCTGCGAAAGATATCGAGCAGGTGCGGCGCTATCTGGCTCACCGTTCTGCAGACCTCGGGGTTATCGCCAAAATTGAAAAGCCCGAAGCTGTCGCTGCCATTGATGAAATCATCGCCACCAGTGACGCTATCATGGTCGCTCGCGGTGATCTTGGTGTAGAGATTCCCGCGGCACTGGTGCCACTGGTGCAAAAGCGCATCATTGCTCGCTGCAATGCGTATGGCAAGCCCGTTATCACCGCAACCCAAATGCTCGAGTCGATGGTCACCAACCCTCGTCCTACCCGCGCAGAAGCCAGCGACGTTGCAAATGCCGTTCTCGATGGAACCGACTGTGTTATGCTTAGCGCGGAAACCAGCGTCGGCGCGTATCCCATCGAGGCAATTGCCACCATGCGTACTATTTGCACCGAGGCGGAGCGAGAACTTCTCAGCCGACGGCGTCCTGCGGAGACATACCAGCGTATTCCCTCCGCAAGCACCGAAAATACCGATGCGATTGCTGCTGCCGCAGCACTTATTGCAGAAAATCGGCAGATTGATTGCATTGCGACATTGAGCTATTCGGGGGAAACTGCTCGTTTAGTTGCGTGCCGACGTCCGCGGAGCATCGTGCTGGCGGTTAGCACCGTGCCGGAAACACTTCGTCGCGTCGGACTTTACTGGGGCGTCTATGGCATGAAGCTCGATGAAATCACCACCACCGATGAAACCATCGAGCACATCAAAAAACTTCTTGTCGGGCGAGGCTACTTTTCCAAAGGAGCCACAGTACTCTTTACAATCGGACGTCCGCTTGTAGCCCGATCACGGACGAATATGCTCTCGATTGAAACGCTTTAGCTATACCGTACTGCAATAATGCGGCGGCGCATGTACTCGAACGCTCCCTGTTCGAGATTCCACTCCAGGCTAACCTCTGTGGGGATGCGCACTCCTGCGATGGTCTGCCAGTTTCGGCAGTGCATGGTGCATTGGTCCCGCTCATAGCCTGTGTCTGCATCCCGGTATTTGTCGAGCGTAACAATGCGGTCAACGTCTCCTTCGGGCGTAAAGTAAAAGTCGGCGCGAATGGTAATACCGCGATCGCTCAGAACTGCACGAGCAGCATCTGGGCGATCGAGTGATTCCCAGCGAAGCAGTCCACCCGGCACCAACGATGTGGGGAACCACACCGTCTCCATCAGCACGCGGACCAGAAGAGCTTCGTTGGCTTCCGGGCCATCGGGATCAAAAAGTACGAATGCATTCCACAGCTTCATGCTCCCTCGGCCGATTCCGGCAGCATAGAGCAATTCGATGGTGTACCATCGCAAGGGGGAATACCACACCCGCGCGTTCCACACCATTCCCGGCACTGTGCCAGTGTAGATAGCTCGAGCACGGAGCTTTCCCCACCTGGGATTAGCAAAGGAGCGGAACTCTCCCTCTTCGTGAATCTCAATCCATTCTGCCGGTGGAGCGCTCCCCACCGCGCGCCGCAAGTAACGTTGCACCGCCTCGGGCACCGCTTCCAACGGCTGGGGCGGAAGAACCTGACGGCGCCGCTCTTCTACTGCTGCTTGAAGTCGCCGAACCAAACGGCGACGCCGATACCGTCCAATCACTATACTGGCCACAGCCACGGCAACAATGGCACCAATCGCCGCCAGCATGATCACCAGAATCTTCGACACCATACCGCACCCTTTCGGTCAATGGAACTTTTGCACCCCATAGGTGGGGAAATGCAATTTGCAAAACTGCTCATCACGCCGCGCATCATTTTGATTTCTGCTCAGGTGCTGCCTGATACTTCTGCGCACGCACTGTTTCTTTCGAGCATCCGGTGCGCTGGCGGATAAGACTTGCCACCAGCTCAGTGATTATCGGCTGCTGGCGCTCGTAGCACCACTGCCGCGCTGCAGCATCCGCCGCCGCGCGATACTGCGCTGCATGGTTGCATACGTGGCGAACTACCTCTGCCAGCTTCTCCGCAGGAGTATCCACCGGCAAGCATACGCCAAAGGGAAACTGGGCAAGCACATCGGCTATCGCCGGCAGGTCAGTCGCAACGACCGGTATCCGTGCCATGGCGTACTCGAAAAGCTTATTCGGCAGCGCAAGCGCGTAGCTATGCGATATGGGCTCGATCCAGCACCATCCCACATCTGCCGATGCAGTCCACTCGAGCAGTTCATCGTAAGGCACAGCGCCGAGCACATGCACACGGTGGTGCACACCGAGCTGCTCGGCTAACTCCGTGACTTTCCCTGCAAACGGACCATCCCCAAGCACGCACAAATGTGCCTCGGGTAAAAAGCGCAGCACTTCTACCGCACGGTCTAAGCCTCGACCTTCTTGCACAGCGCCCTGATACAGCAGCACAAGCTCGGTGTGACGAATGCCGCAATGCTGGCGAAGTCGGTCCGTTCGCGCTGGCTCAGCGTAGAAGGGAACATTCAGGACAACCACAGGACGCTGTCGCAGAGCAAGAAGCCGCTGCACTTCATCCGCATCACGCGGTGCACTCACTACCACGCGATCGACCCACCGCACCAGCCACCGTTCGTATCCTGCCAGTATGCGTTGTGCAAGCGGACGCCGGGCAAGTGACCCAAGGCTGCTATACAGCTCGCGCGAGTCATACACTACTGCAGCCTTCCATCGCCACCCCAACAGCACTGCAGGCAACAAGCAGTACACGTCAGCAGCCCAGATGAGATCTGCACGCCATCTCCATGCATGCCGCACAAGAGTAGCAACAAACAGCACCCACCGCCAGAGCATCCTTCCGCGCCGTTTATTGCGAAGCGTATGCCACTGCCATGAAGGCAACGGCGAGGGCACACTGCCCAAATTCCACAGGGCAACCTCCACCGTACCGGCAAGAGTGCGGCAAATGTTGAGCGTTCGGCTGTCGTACCGTGCATCGGAGAATGCAAAAACCGCCACACGCTCCCGCATGGTGCTATGCCGCAAAGGTGGCAAGAATCTGCTCTGCTCGATCGAGCAGGGCAGCCGTCTGTTCTGCAGTGGGCGATTCTGCAATCAGCCGAACAATAGGCTCGGTGTTTGAAGGGCGAACGTGAAGCCATTGGTCTTGCCATTGAAGCCGCAGTCCATCTCCCTCCCAAATCTGTGCTCCATTGCTAAGCTCTCGAAGAAGGGCAGCTCGGAGAGTAGCAAAGTCTCCTTGCCATGACCGCTTTCGTTTTTCCATCGCAAAGGGGCTCTGCAAGGTGCGTGCATCCCACTCGTGGGACGACAGCGCTCCGCGTAGCGCTAATATCAGTGCCGTTCCGACCAGGGAATCTCTGCCGTAGTGACATGCCGGCAAAATCACCCCTCCGCTTCCTTCCCCGCCGATCGCTGCATTGCACGCGCGCATGAGTGCAACGACATTTGCCTCTCCAACTGCTGAGCGGAGAACACGCCCCTGGTACCGAGCCGCAACGTGCTCTACTTCTGCAGTCGTTGAAGCATTCACAACCACAGTTCCGCCCGGCTGCTTGCGAAGGAGTGCTTCAACTGCCAGGACGATCGTTTTTTCCTCACTGATGGGTTGACCACGTTCATGCACCAGCACAAGCCGATCTGCATCAGGATCGACAGCGACTCCCAAAGTAGCGCCAGCAGTCGCAGTGGCGCTCGTCAAAGCTTCTAAGTGCTCCGGCAGCGGTTCAGGCGGATGGGGGAAAATACCGCTGCCATCGCAGAACAGTCGTATTGGAGTTGCCCCAAGCCATTCAACCAGGAAAGGCAAAGCGTGCGAACCGCTGGCATTGACAGCATCAATCACAATTCGCATGCTGCTGCACTTGCCACTGCGGCGAAGCTCCGCTATCAGCGGCACTGCCTCGAGCGCCGCAAGATGCTCCCCAATCGGATCGGTATGGCGCACTACCGATCCTTTCTGCGCATAGGCGGAAAAAACATTGCGATCAGCCAGTGCCCACAGCTCCGCAATACGCGATGGTGCAAGGAACGTACCGTCGGCATCGAGAAATTTGAGCCCGTTCCACTCGGCGCCATTATGGGAAGCGGTGACGACCACTCCACCAGCAAGCCTGTTCCGTTCGACTACTAATGCAACGGTTGGTGTCGGAACGCATCCCAGCTCGATCACCGTTCGCCCTGCTGCGCACAGCACTGAACACACCTGCTCTGCAATCGCAGCACTTCCCTGGCGCCCATCGTGCCCAACGGCAACTGCTCCTTCCCCCTGAAGAAGTTCAAAGGCACGGACGTGGCGGGCAACCACTTCTTCCGACAAGGCGCCATCGGTGGTAGTGGCGCGAAGTCCCGAGACTGAACGAATCAATGGCATTGCTCTGCACGATGCAGGAACGTCCATATCACCAGTGCCGCAAAATAGGCAGCAAGCCGTGCAGTGCGATTGTCCACATCGTAGAGCGGATTGAGTTCGACAATGTCCACTACACGGCATGCCGGCAGCGCCACAATGCGCTCGATGATCTGGGCACAATCGGCGGGCGAAAATCCATCGCTGGCGGGCGCGCTGACCCCTGGTGCATACGCAGAAGCTATTGCGTCCATGTCCAGCGAAAGGTGAATACCATCGCATTCGGCAAGTTCGGTGGCAATTGCCCCAAGCACATGCTCTAAGGAGACGGTGCGAATAGTGTCAAGCGTCCAGACAACATGACCACGCTCGAGCAGGAAGCGGACGTGATGCGCCGATGCAGCAAACGACTGTGTGCCAAGCTCGACGATGCGATGGAGGGAAACTGTTTCATCCTCGATTAGCTCGCGAAAAGGGGAGCCAGAGTGGCTTCCTTCGGCGGTTGGGACACGTACATCCAGATGCGCATCCACGTTGACAACCCCAAGCCGCTTTGAGCAGCTCGCAAGTGCTCGCGCATTGGGCAGCGCAGTGTCATGCCCACCGCCAAGGACGAGCACGCGCAGGCCGGCACCAAGGAGAGCAGTGACAATCTGTTGCTGCCGCGCATGGATGTGCTCGAGCGAGAGTCCCTCGGTACGCATCATCCCGCAATCCACAAGCGAAAAAGATGCAGGCAGCATTGCTGTCCCCCGGCTGGCAGCAAGGCGCGCCAGAGCGGCATAGATAGCAGCAGGGCTACCGGCAGCTCCTGGTCTTCCGCCATTGCGGCGTACTCCCTCATCGCTAGGCACTCCAAGGAGTGCAACCGCAGGACCATTCCCCATCCACTCGCTCAAGGGGCAAAGGTAGTCCACAAAACGTCGGTCTTCGGCTTCAGTGCGATGAATGTGCACCGCAGGAAACGGAACGCAGTATTCGGAAACGACACCAAGGTCCACTGGATGCTTGTTGAAGTGTAATGCTACCAGCTGATGTGCTGACAGCGCCAGCAAAACGTCCCCAGCACATCAGTTGGCAAAAATACCGGGCAGCTCTCACGGCTGTTGGTAGTTGCTCTGTGCAGCATGTGACCGTAAGACATTTCTCCCTCCATCAGGCGGGCGTCAGGCTCTGCTGTCCACCGTCCTCTGTTATTTTCGCTGCTAAAGTTGCGTTTGCAAAACTCGATGAGCATCAACCCGAACGAAGAACAATACCTTTCACTGCTGCGCACGATTCTGGAGCGGGGCAAACCGCGACAGGACCGTACCGGTGTTGGGACAATTTCGATTTTCGGGCATCAGCTTCGTTTCGACTTACGCAAGGGATTTCCCCTGCTGACGACAAAGAAACTGCACATCCGCTCTATTGTCACCGAGCTATTATGGTTTCTGCGGGGAGATACAAACATCCGGTATCTCCACGAGCACGGTGTCACCATTTGGGACGAGTGGGCAGACAATGACGGCAACCTCGGTCCCATCTACGGAAAACAGTGGCGCAGGTGGCAAGCACCCGATGGACGCACCATTGACCAATTGGAGCAGGTAGTCAACGAGATTCGCCGGAATCCTTTTAGCCGACGGTTAGTGGTCAGCGCTTGGAACGTCGGTGAATTGGAGCTCATGCGGCTGCCACCGTGCCATGTGCTCTTCCAGTTCTACGTGGATGGTGATACACTTTCCCTCCAGCTCTACCAGCGGTCGGCAGATGCTTTTCTGGGCGTACCGTTCAACATTGCCTCCTACTCGTTGCTCCTGGCGATGGTGGCGCATGTATGTCAGCTGCAGCCTGCCGAATTCATCCACACGTTTGGGGATGTGCACCTTTATTCCAACCATCTTGAACAGGCTCGATTGCAACTGGAGCGCACACCATTTTCACCCCCTGAGCTTTGGCTGAATCCTGTGGTGCGGTCACTCGACGAATTCACGCACGATGACATTCGCTTTCTGCACTATCACGCCCATCCGCATATCAAAGCGGAGGTAGCAGTATGAACACAACTGATAGCAGCCGGATGGAAGAACTTTCGTTTCACCAGTGTCGTGCATGGTTAGATATCCTTCCAGCGCGGCGTATAGCTGTGGTAGGGGATGTCATGCTCGACCACTACTATCTTGGCTCGGTCACGCGCATTTCGCCAGAGGCTCCCGTTCCCGTTGTTGAACTGGAGCAGGAAACCTACCGGCTCGGCGGCGCCGCCAATGTTGCGCATAACCTCCGTATGCTTGGCGCCGATGTCCTTTTGTGCGGTGTCATTGGTCAGGATGCTCACGGCGCAACGTTGGTCCAACTTGCCGAGGAGTTAGGCATTCGGACAGAGGGCATCATTGCCGATGCATCTCGTCCGACAACAGTCAAAACACGAGTGATTGGCAACTCTCAACAGCTGCTCCGGCTTGATCGCGAAACGCGTGTACCCATTGCTGATTCCGTTGCCAAACAGCTTCTATCGGCTCTTGAGAGCAGTACCGATATAGCCGCACTTATCGTGGAAGACTATAACAAAGGCGTCCTCCGTGCTGATGTTATCGCTGCATTGGGGCAGTGGGCGCACCGCCGGAATATTCCTCTTCTGGTGGACCCAAAAATGGAAAATTTTTTTGCCTACCACGGCGCTACTGTCTTCAAGCCAAATCAGAAAGAAGCCCAGGCAGCATTGGGAATGAAGCTTGAGCACGAAGGGGACATCGTCGAGGCAGGGCACATGCTTCTCCAACGGCTTGCTGCCGAGAATGTTCTCATTACGCTTGGCAATCGTGGGATGATGCTCATTGAGCGGAGCGGCAAGCATTGGCATATTCCATCGGTTGCCCGCCATGTCGCCGACGTTTCTGGTGCAGGAGATACGGTTATCGCAACCGTAGCGGCATTCATGGCGGTAGGGGCAACTGTTCGCCAAGCAGCACAACTTGCAACCATTGCTGCTGGGATTGTGTGTGGTGAACCTGGCGTTGTGCCGATCACTATTCCGGCTCTCCTTGCTGCGCTTGAGCACGCGCCCCACGACGCACCGTCGCTGGTTACCCCTTTTCTGCAGCGGCTGTAGAGAATGGTTAGGTACTCTGCGCTGTAAATTGCGTTCCCAATCGAGATGCATCGTCAACTTTTGGAGGCATATCCTTGAAAGGGAAAGTAGGTAAGCTCCTGACTGTCATTGTGCCAATTGTCTTGGCGGTTTTTCTGCTCTATCCAACCTGGCGCGCGCAGCAAATGGCTGCGGAACGGGCAGCACTGGACTCTGCTGCTCAAATTCAGTGGGATCAGACCTATGGTGAAGAGTTCCGTAAAGAGAAGCTTCGAGCTCTTAAGCTCGGCTTGGACTTGCGAGGGGGAATGTATGTAACGCTTGAAGTGGACGTCGTTCGTTTGCTCGAAGAAGCTGCTGACCGTGCGTCCGTTGATGAAACGTTCGAGCGCGTCATCGAAGAAACTCGTCGGCAGGCAGAACAGAGCGACGAGGATGTTTTGGACATTTTCTTGCGCACCTTCGACCAAATTGCCCGCCCGCAGGGCAAATCACTGGTTACGTACTACGAGCTGGTGGATGTGCGGGACATCAGTGAAGAGCGCATTGTGGACCGTCTCAAGCGTGACATCAATGAAGCCATTGACCAAGCGCTCGAGGTCATTCGTCAACGGATTGACAAATTTGGCGTCACAGAGCCCACCATACAGAAGCAAGGCACACGGCGCATTCTGTTGGAGCTTCCTGGCGTGCAAGATGAACGCGAAATGCGCCAGCTACTGCAAACCACCGCACGACTGGAATTCAAGCTGCTCCGGCGGGGCAATGATGTGTTGTATGCTTTCTTGAACATTGACCGCTACCTTGCCGGGAAAACCGCTCCTTCTTCCACGGATACTGCAGCTGCAAAACCAGCCGACACCACTGCTTCCGTTGCTCCGCGTGCCGATACGGCTACTGCTGCCCAGCGCACCGATACAGCCAAAAAAGACCCCTATGCTGGGCTGTCGGACGAAGAAAAAGTCGCCAAGTTTCGGCGGGAGCATCCCTTCCTCTCGCTCTTTGTGGGACAGGTGCTTATCGGCGAGCGATACCAACCCTTTGACATTGCCGAAGAAGTTATTCCCAAACTGCCCAGTGATGCGGAGTTTTACTTTTTGACCAACGAGGACAACAAGCGCCAGCTCCAAGCTCTCCTGGCACGACCCGATATTCGACGTATGCTCCCCGCTGATGCAGAAATTGCTTTCAGCGCAAAGCCTGAGCGAGGTACTGAAAACACCCCCAACCGCACCTATGCAATGTATGTGCTCAAGCGAGACCCGGAGCTCACAGGCGACGTTGTCACTGATGCATATGCAACGTTCGACCAAATGACCAATCGCCCAATGGTGCTCATGTACATGAACAGCGAAGGTGCGGAACGCTGGGCAAAAATCACCGGCGCAAACATTGGTAAGCGCATTGCAATTGTGCTCGATGGTGAGGTATACAGTGCTCCGGTAGTGCGAAGCAAAATCACCGGCGGCAGCTCGCAGATCGAGGGCATGGCAAACGTCGAAGAAGCAAAGCTGCTCCAAATCGTCCTCAAAGCCGGTGCCCTCAAAGCGCCGGTCAAAATCATCGAAGAGCGCGTGGTGGGTCCGTCGCTTGGCGAAGATTCGATTCGCTCCGGCATATCGGCAAGTATGATTGCCTTTGCGCTCGTGGTGCTGTTTATGGTCACCTACTACAGCATGGGCGGCGTGGTAGCGGTGATCGCGATGCTCATCAACGTGATGCTCAACCTGGGAGTTTTAGCAGGTTTTGGTGGAACACTTACTCTGCCTGGTATCGCAGGCATTATTCTCACACTGGCAATTGCGGTGGATGCTAACATCATCATCTTCGAGCGTATCCGCGAGGAATTGCATCGCGGGCGCAGCTTGCGCGCAAGCATTGACGAAGGCTTCCGCCATGCCCTGCCTCCGATTATAGACTCGCATGCCACGACATTCCTGACTGGGCTTATCTTGTTTGTCCTTGGGTATGGACCTATCCAAGGTTTTGCTACGACGCTGATGATCGGAATCCTTTCGACCTTGTTTACCAGCATTATCGTCTCGCGGGCTATTATCGATTTGTGGCTTGCACGGAGCCCGCAAGCACGGATAAGCTTTGGCGAAGTACTCCCCGCAACGCAAGGCTAACACTGGAGAAAAGCGATGGAATTTTTTGGCAAAACTTCGATTGACTTTCTCGGCAAACGCCGCATCTTTCTTGTCGTTTCGCTGGTCATTAACATCATTGGACTGGTGCTCTTGCTCTTTGGCGGCTTGCGACTGGGTATTGATTTTCTGGGCGGGACAGAAGTGGCTGTCCGCTTCACCAATGCGCAAAACACTGATGCCGTCCGAAGCGCCGTCGCAAAAGCAGGTTTCCCCAATGCGGAAATCAAATCTTACGGCAAAGCCAATGAGTTTCTCATTCGCGTGCCGGACCTCGGCGGACAGGGCGAGCAAGCAGCTTCTGCGCGAATCGTTGCAGGACTGCGCACCGCCTTCCCGCAGCAGGCAGTTACAGTACTCAAAGAAGACCGCATCGGGCCGAAAATCGGTGGTGAGCTCCGCACCAAAGCAGTCATTGCAGTTCTCCTGGCGATTGTGGGAATCTTGCTGTACGTCGCCTTCCGCTTCGAATTCATTTACGGTTTGGGAGCAGTTGTTGCACTTATCCACGACGTTTTTGTTGCTCTCACTTTTGTTCTGATTGGGCAGAAGCTGGAAATTCTCAACCTGGAATTCAACCAAGGCGTTCTGGCAGCACTATTGACGGTTGTGGGCTTTTCCATCAATGACACCGTTATCATCTTCGACCGCATCCGCGAGAATCGAGAAAAGCACAAGGGCATGGCGCTTGTCCCGATGATGAACCTTTCGATCAATGAAACCTTGAGTCGGACAATCAACACCGTGCTCACTGTTGTACTGGTGCTTGCAACACTTCTTGCCTTTGGAGGCGAGGTCCTCCATGGGTTTTCGTTCACAATGCTTGTGGGAATCATCACGGGAACGTACTCGTCCATCTACATCGCCAGTGCATTTGTTGTCTGGTACACCGAACGCATCAAGAAAGAACCAGTCGAGACAGCACCGCCCCGCCAATCGAGAATTCTGCGGGCACTCAAAGAAGCGTAGCGTGCAATGGAAGTCCATCGCCACGGCACGACAGCAGTTATTCAGCTTAGCGCCCAGCTTGTGGGAGGAGAGCAAAGTGTTGCCCTTGCCGACTCAATTCGAAACCTTCTGAGCACAGGTGTCGAGCACATTGTCTTTGACTGTCAGGCTGTCGAGCTGGTCAACAGCACAGGGCTTGGGATGCTAGTTTCTGGGTTGGCAACACTCCGATCGCACGGTGGCCGCTGCACGCTGGCAGCAGTTCCGCCAGCAATGGATGCACTCCTTCGCTTGACGCGGCTTGACAGCGTCTTTGCGCTTGCACCAACGGTCAACGATGCACTACTCCGCTAAGCTGCAATGGTAACAGTTATCGTCGGTGCCCAGTGGGGCGACGAAGGGAAGGGGAAAATTGTCGATGCCCTTGCACCAGAGGCGCATATCGTTGCACGCTACCAAGGAGGTGCCAACGCAGGACACACCGTCGTGTGCGAGGGAAAGACCATCGTGCTCCACCTGATTCCCTCCGGCATTCTTCACGAGCACGTCCAGTGTGTCATTGGCAATGGCGTCGTGCTCGATCCTGTTGCGCTGCGGCAAGAAATTGCAATGCTGGAAGACATGGGGGTTCGCGTCCGTGGACGCTTGTTCATCAGTCACAAAGCACACGTCATCATGCCCTACCACAAGCTGCTCGATCATGCACGCGAGCAACAGCAGGGCATCGGCACGACAGGACGCGGTATCGGTCCTGCCTACATCGACAAATACTCGCGCGTCGGTATTCGCGTAGTGGATTTGCTCGACCGCCGTGTGCTGGAAGAAAAGCTCCGTCACAACTTAGCCGAGAAAAATGCCTTGCTTGCAAAGGTTTACGGCGCTGAGCAGCTCGACGTCGAGGCAATTGTTGCCGAGTACTTGGAATTCGATCGCTTCATTGACGAATTTGTTACCGACACAACGACGCTCCTCCACACAGCCCTTCGCGAAGGCAAGCGCATTCTCGCCGAAGGTGCCCAGGGTGCTCTCCTCGATGTTGACCACGGCACCTATCCCTTTGTCACCAGCTCCAATCCCACCAGCGGTGGTGCATGCACGGGACTGGGCATTCCTCCTACGGCAGTGGACCGCATCATCGGTCTTGCGAAGGCGTATTCGACGCGCGTCGGCAACGGACCATTCCCCACTGAACTTCATGGCAGCGAAGGAGAACTGCTCCGCCAGCTCGGCAGCGAATACGGAGCCACAACAGGCCGGCCGCGCCGCTGCGGATGGCTGGACCTGGTCGCTCTCCGCTATTCGGTGATGGTCAACGGCATTACCGAGCTGGCACTAACAAAGCTGGATGTGCTCGGCATGCTGCCCCGCATCAAGGTATGCACCCGCTACCGCCTGGGCGGTACGGTGCTCAAGTCGTTTCCCGTGGATGTTCCCACGCTGGATAACGTAGAGCCAGAGTACATTGAGCTGGAAAGCTGGCAATGCCCATTGGAAGACGTCACCTCATTTGATGCCCTTCCGCGCCAGGCACAAGCACTGGTAGAGCTGGTTGAAGAACACTGCGGCGTACCGGTTCGTCTGCTTTCGACTGGTGCAGCACGGGAGCAAATTATTTGGCGGCAGTAGTTTCGCACGCCACAATTTCAATGAAGGCTTCGCATGCCACGTTTTCGGGCAAAAAGTTTTCCCTTCCTCAAACAGCGTGATCAAAGCGAGTGTGGTACGACGTGCCTGGCAATGATTCTCGAGTTCTACGGCATCGAGAACGTCCAGCCTGCTCTGCGGGAAATAGCAGGTGTCTGGGCACACGGCACTGATCTTCTCACATTAGCCCGCACCGCTGAGCGCTTTGGCTTTCGCGCCGATGGTGTCCGCATGCGGTTTGAGCACCTTACCGAGGTACCGCTGCCCCTGATTGCGCACTATCGGGGCAATCACTTTGTCGTGGTGTACCGTGCCACTCCGACCCATGTGTGGATTGCCGATCCTGCGGTCGGGAAAGAACGATTAACTAAGGACGAGTTTCTTGGACGGTGGAATGGCATTGCCCTTGTCTTGGAGCCAACCGGCACTATTGCACCGCATGCCGACATCATGGACATCCTCGAGCGCTACCGCAGGCAAGAACGGAGCTTTGCTCACCTGCTTCGCCGCATCATTCGCGAGCGTTTTCGCCGTCCAATCGTGGAAATCCTCCTTGCCTCGCTCCTGCTGGCGGTGCTTGGCATTAGCCTCCCACTTTTTACTCAGGCAATCATTGACAATGTCCTGGTGCTGCGTAATAATGCCCTGCTGGTGGCATTGGCAGTGGCAATGACCGTTATTGTGCTGATGCAATTGGTGCTGGTCTATGTGCGCCAGTTGCTGGTGATCCAAAGCCGCATTGAGTTTGAGTACGAATTCTTTACTCGCTTTTTTGAGCGGATGATCCATCTGGGGCAGCAGTACTTCGATTCCCACCGGCGGGAGGATTTCATCCAGCGGTTCCAGGAAAATCTCAAGCTTCGCAGTTTGCTCTCCAGCGGGACCGTCCAAGCACTACTCGACGTGGTCTTGATCGTGGTATTGACACCTGTCCTATGGCTCTACCATGCTGGACTGGGGGCAATTGCAACAGTAGTAGTGCTCCTGTTTGGCATCGCGACCGCACTCTTTACACCACGGCTGCGCACACTCCAGAACAAAGTATTCGCTGAGAATGCGCGGACGATGGGAGCATTCTTGGACACCCTGCTTGGCATCACAACGATCAAACTGCTGGCAGCTGAGTTGCCGCGGCTGTGGCAATGGCGCGGCATCTACAAGTACACGCTCAACAACGTTCATCGGACAATGGTCACACAAGCACGACTGAGCATTATTCTGCGGTCGCTTGTTGTGATTGGACAGGTAGCCATTTACTGGATCGGGGCATGGATCACCTCCGATGGTGCAATGAGTGTGGGCGAGTATGTTGCCTTTCTTGCCATCTTCGGGATTGTGTTGAGCGCTTCGAATTCTATCGGCGAGCTGTGGATTGTCCTGACCGAGTTGGGCATAACATTTGCCCGCTTGGGAGATGTGCTCCAGCAGGAGCCAGAGGTGCGCCCCGGCGATACATACCAGCCAATGCCAGCCCGCACCGATATTCAGCTTCTCAACGTCAGCTTTGCCTACACGCCCCAGTCTGCTCCGGTGCTGCGGAACATTTCGCTGGCAATCCCCGAAGGCTCTCGGATCGGTATCATCGGGCGGAATGGCTCGGGGAAGACAACCTTGGCCAAACTCCTTGTGCGACTCTACGATACCTACACTGGTTCGCTGACCATCGGAGATGTCGAGCTACGCTCGATTCATCCCGCCGAGGTGCGCAAGCACATCGTGCTCTTGCCCCAGGACCCCTACATCTTCGATGGTACCATTGCAGAGAACATCGCTCTTGCCAAGCCAGATGCTACGATGGAAGAAATCCTCTGGGCAGCCCAGCAGGCAGAGCTCCACACCGACATCCAGCGCTTGTACTTGGGCTATCACCAGCGCATCGGTAATTCAGGGGCGCAACTTTCTGGCGGACAGCGACTGAAGATTGCCCTGGCACGACTTTTCCTGACCGATGCCCGTATTCTCATCCTCGATGAAGCCAGTAGCGCCCTGGACGCCATTAGCGAAGAGCGCATTATGCGCAACCTCTACACTCATTTTGCCGGACGAACGATTATCTCGATTGCCCACCGCATGACAACCCTGCAACATGTTGACCGCATCATTGTGCTCGATCGAGGGGAAATCGTGGAAGAAGGCAGTCACGACGAACTACTTGCGCGGCAGGGCATCTACTACCAATTCCTTCGCACCTACGTCGAGCTCTAAGCCGGCTTTTTCACCAATAAAACAACAGGGCACCGCACGACGCGGTGCCCCTGCCGTCCTGCTGGGGAGCTTTACTTGACCAGCTGCATCTGCCTCGTCGCAACAATGCGCCCATCGAACAGGAGGCTGTACTCGTATGTGCCCGACGGCAAAAGCCGCATATCGAGCACCACGCTCGACCACGCTTGCCGTGCCAGCAATTCCACCATGCGGAGCACCCGACCAGTTCGGTCGGTAACAATCAGCTGCGCACGGGCAACACCCTCGGGGACGTAGTAGGGAATTGTCGTTGTGCCATCGTGGGGATTCGGCACATTGCTGCCCAGCCAATCTCCACCTGCCGGTACGGGGACAGCGCGTCCCGCCACTGCATCGAGCCGCTGTGAGAGAAACTCGACAAGACGGCGTAGTTCGCTCAGTTCTGCCTGGAGGGTAGCATAGTCACTCCGCTCTTTCTCCAGCTGGGCTACTTTCTGGCGGAGTTCTTCATTGCGGCGGTGTTCTTCCTTGAGCGCCTCGACCAACACCGGCACTACCCGCATGTAGTCCATCCCAATGTACTCCCCTTTGCTATCCCGCTGCACAACCCATGGCAATACCTCCCCTACCTCCTCGGCAATAAACCCTATGTCCTCGTTCCCACCGTACTCCGGCTTCCACCGATACTGCACGCCCCGCATCGCTAACACCTTCTCCAACGCATTCCCTAACGGACGAATGTCCTCCTTCCACCGCACCGAAGAATACGCAACCCACGCCCGCGCACGTCCCATCCCAACATTCGTCGCAGACGAATTGGGCAAATCTATCCGGTACGAGGGCGTCCCCGTGTTGAAAAACACCAGCATGCCATCGGCTGTCAGACGCATCCGCACCGTGTCGCTACCCCCACCAGCGTTTGTGCGGAATTGGATTTCGCCGTTCTCGTTCTGCCGCAACTGCACATCGCTGCCTGATAGCTGAATCAAAAAACCGTCACCGGTTCCAGAACCCGTGCTGCTATTGGTCACTTGGATATTCGTCCCGTGGACGTGCAGCCGTGACTGTGGATTCGAAGTCCCTATCCCAAGGCGGCTGTTCGTCGCATCCCAGAATAGATCGTTGCTGCCGGTGAGGGCACTGGCACTGCCGCTCCAGAAGGCAACCTGCCCATCGCTGAGCGTCCCCACCTGCGGGTCCGTCTCCACCGTCGAAAGATTCGACCAGGTCGGCGTGCTTCCACTGGTCACCAATACCTGCCCATCACTACCGGCTGCCAGCTTGCTGACTGCGATTGCTGCTGTTGCACTAATGTCCGCGTTCACAATTGTCCCATCGTCAATCTTTGCGCTGGTCACCGCATTGTTGGCAAGGTCGGCTGTTGCGATCGTCCCATCGAGAATCTTCGCGCTGGTCACCGCATTGTTGGCGATCGTTACCAGCCCGGTTGCATTGATCGTTGCATCCCCGCTCATCGCATGCGCTTGCCAAGCAGTTCCGCTCCATATCAACAACTGCCCTGCTGCCGTCCCATTCGGCACCGTCCCACTCGGCGATGCCCACGATAAGTTTCCACTCCCGTCTGTCGTCAAAAATTGACCCGAACTCCCATCTGCGGCAGGCAATCGCCAAATCACATTGCTCCCTATTGCATCCGGTGCCTTGAACCCAACATAGTTCGTCCCATTAGCTGCTAACTCCAGAAAACGAATCTCTCCCGTCTCACCTGCATTTGTCCCATACGGTCCAACCTGGACCGCATTCTGCTGATTCAACCCCTGCAGCGCGGTAATATCCGTATTTATCCCACTGGCAGCTGCACCCAAATTCGTCCGTGCACCCGGCGCCGTCGTCGCTCCTGTCCCCCCATTGGCTATCGCAACTGTCCCTGTGACATTCGATGCTGTCCCAGTGATGCTGATCCCATACGTGCCTGATCCTACGTCTGCTGGTGCAATCGACCCATCGGCAATCTCCGATGACCCTACCGACCCAGATTTCAGCTGAATGTCCAGCGCGTTGTATGTCCCGCTGACCGTCGCATCCGACGCCCCTGCTGCACCAAACGTCGTCACCGAGGTCAACAGTGTCCCTGTTTCGTTTGGTAGCGTCCAGGTTCGCGCTGCAGTAAGAGATGCGCTTTGGAGCGTACCGACATGGTGGTCACCCCACCGCACTAAGCCATCTGCGGGCAGGCGCAGGAATGCCCCTGCATTTTCCAGGCGCACCGAGTCTTTGATAATCGCGCCATAGTTGATAAGGCTTCCGACCTGTGCGGAAGCACCGACCAGTGCGGCGCTCAACACCGCACCAACCAATAGCATTCTACGCATCGTACTACACCATAAATTGTGAAACATCCTCACTCCACCAAGAGTGGATAATTGTTCTTCAATGCAGCAGAAAAGATTATGCCAACTCCTACCCACCAGTACAGTTTTTCGATGCGGTCGTTTACCGCACCAGATGCATCCGTTTTGTCGCAACCACTCGGCCATCGAGCACTAAGCGATAGTCGTACACGCCCGTGGCGAGTGTGGTCATATCGAGCGTAATGCTGCCGATGCCACGCTGCACTGGTAGCGGGATGGTGCGCACCAAGCGCCCTCCGCTGTCGTAGAGCTGCAATTCGGCATGAGTGATGTCGGCAGGAAGGAAGTAGGGAATCGTTGTCGTTCCAGCATGCGGATTGGGAATGTTATCCCCGAGCAACTCCCCCTCGATGCGCAGGGGGATTGCTCCCCCTGCGCGGGGAGATTCGAGCAAGCTCTGTTGCGCAAGCGCGCGCTGCAACTCGGCGATCTGCCGCTGCTGCTGCTGGATCGCCGCAATCAACACCGGGATAAGGCGGGCGTACTCGAGCGTCCAGTAGGGGCGCGATGGCGTCGGGGGAGAAACCGCTTCGGGAACCACGGAATAGACATCCTGCGCCATTAGTCCTATCCCCGGCACCACCGCGCCATTGGCAAGTTTTTCCTCAAACCGCAGCGGCTGGAGCTGCACGATGGTCTCCAGTCCGTAGGGAAGCGGCTCGACCGCAGTGCGTAGCCGGGCATCTTCCTGTTGCCACCATCCTTGGGGGAGGCAGCTTTGTGCCCGTAGCTGCTGTTCTGCCCACAGCAGAAGAATTCCAACCAGCATCCATGCCATTGCTCGTATCACAAGAGTGTTCGACACCATTGTCACTGCCATGCTATGGCCTAATCACAAGGTAGCTCCAATCCAGCTGTGCACCATTAATCAGGACTCCACCGACGTTACGGATTTTTATCGTTACCGTATCGTTCGCCGTAACCGCTGCTCCTTGGAAAACAAGTCCATCTTCCAAGGTGTTTGGGGGAGTCAAGAAAATCCGGTCCCCGGGAACAACGCCGTTTATTGTCACAGTGAATGTTTCACTCGAATTCGCACCAATGTCCGGTGGATCAACCTCCACAGTCCCATGGAGGATTGCCTTGATACCGTTGCCTGTGGCGCCCACTTGCAGCGCTGGTCCAGTGCCATAATTGGCAACAGTGAGTGCTGGTCCGGTGTTATCCTGAGAGAATACATTTGTCGGTGTGTGGCTGGTTGCGGAACCAAGCTGCGTTGTACCGGAGACCGTGAGCGAGTTGCTCACAGTCACGGTCGAGCTTAGTGTGTTGACGACGTAGAGGCTATTCCACTCTGCGGTGCCACTTCCCAGATCGTACAGTTGCGTTGCAAGCGGAATAATCGAGCCCTTCACTTCAATGCCGTTTCCTGTGCCATTGTTCACCACTGTAAGGGCCGCACCACTGCTGCTGCTGGAAAACACCTGCGTCGGGGTATGTGCCAATGGCGACCCCAGCGTCGTGCTCCCACCAACGGTGAGATTCCCATTGACCGTCGCAGTCAAGCTAATCGTTGCATTCCCTGACACCGACAGATTCCCATCCGTACTGAGCGTGTTGCCGCTCCCCGGATTGATCTGTATGTTCCCACTACGGCTCAACACCCCACTGCCGTCATCGGCAAGCGACCCATCGACCAACGCCGTCCCATTCCACCGCGCCAACTGATTCGTCGTCGTCATCGACACCTCCGGGTCCGTCTCTGCTGGGAAACTAATCGCCACGTTGCTGGCACTGGTTATCCGCCCCTGCGCATCCACCGTAATCTGCGCCACATGCGTTGCGTTCCCATACGTCCCCGCCGTCACCCCTGTCGTGCTCAGCGCCAACGTCACGTTCCCCGTGTTGTTGAACGTCCCACCGGTCAACCCACTGCCCGCGCTGACCCCATACTGCAACTGCCCATTGTACTGGCTTGCCGTTACTGTCCCTGCCACGTGCAACGCCGTCGCCGGTGTGCTCGTCCCTATCCCAAGCCGGCTGTTGCTCGCATCCCAGTACAGGTTGCTGCTGCCAGTCAACGCCCCACCACTGCCACCGCTCCAGAAGGCAACCTGCCCATCGCTGAGCGTCCCCACCTGCGGGTCCGTCTCGGTAAACGTCACCGCCTGCCAGGCTGGACCACTTGTGGTCATCGTCAACACCTGCCCGGTCGTCCCCGGTGCCAGCTCGCCCCAGGCACCACCACTCCCTGACACCAACAAATACCCCGACCCTGTTGCATTCTGCAGCTTCGCATACGTCACCGC
>JANWWF010000014.1 GCA_025055755.1 Candidatus Kapaibacterium sp.
TAACTTCGTCCTACAGCTACATTTTCTATGCCAGCTCACCCCCCAGTATGCGGGGCAAATCCCTCGTAAGCGTAAGCAGTGTGCAGGGGAAGTTCTGCTGTAGTTTCTTCTTTGAGCATTCCCTCTATTAGGAAGGTCTAAAACAGTTACATCCGCGAAGTATTCCCTGCAAGCCTGAATTGAGGGAAAACAAAGTTCTCTCTCTTGTTGGGACCTGTTGGGGGGAAGGGTGGTATTTTCGTTTCATGAAACCACGGGTGGCAATTATTTTCACCGGCGGAACCATTGCTTCGAGGCTGTCGGAAGCATTCGGGGGAGTAGTGCCGGCGCTTTCTGCTCAGGACATCCTCGACGCTGTCCCGGAGGTGCGGCAGATTGCGGAGATCGAGGCAATCGAATACGGCAAATTCCCTGGTCCCCACATGACTCCCCAGCGAATGTTCGAAGTTGCCCAACAGGCAGCAGCACTTCTTTCCCGGGATGATATCGCGGGCGTTGTTGTGACACATGGGACAGATACGCTGGAGGAAACGGCCTTTCTGCTCGATTGCACCGTGGATAGCCCAAAACCGATTGTGGTGGTTGGTGCAATGCGTAACTCAAGCGAGCCGGACTGGGATGGGCCCCGTAACCTTCGCGATGCAGTCACTATAGCGGTAAGCCCCCAGTTTCGGGGGATGGGTACGTTAGTATGCCTTGCCGGTATTATCAATGCTGCCTCAGAGGTGACCAAAACCGACACCGAGGAGATCAACACTTTCCGCAGTCTGGACTTTGGTCCTCTGGGACGCATTTCGAATGGTCGTCCGATCCGTTACCGCGCGCCTGTGCATCGGCAGACGTTCCCCGTTCAGCGAATTCCGGACAATGTGCCGCTCATCAAATGCTATGCGGGCATGGATGGTTTTCTTGTGCGCGCAGCGGTGGAAAACGGCGCCGAGGGATTGGTCATCGAGGCAATGGGAGTGGGCAATGTTCCTCCACCGGTGTACTATGAGCTTCGGGCAGCGGTTGAGCGTGGCATTCCCGTTGTGCTGGTCTCGCGCTGCCCTGTTGGGCGTGCCGAGCACGTGTATGCATACGAAGGGGCAGGCAAACACTTACACGAAGCAGGGGTGATCTTTGCGGACTTTCTCAACGGTCAAAAAGCTCGCATTAAGCTCCTCTGTGCGTTAGGAGCGGGATATAGCCTCGAACAGATTCGTGCTGCATTCGAGTGGGTCGAGTAATTTCGTTTTGCTATGCCACACCCTTCGATATCCGCAAGCACGCCGCTCATGCGGCAATACGAAGCAATCAAGCGGCAGCATCCCGATGCAATTGTGCTGTTCCGCATGGGAGACTTTTTCGAAACCTTTGGAGAGGATGCCGTCATTACTGCCCGCGTGTGCGGAATTGTGCTAACCAAGCGTAACAATGGCGCTGCTGGAGAGGTCCCCCTGGCAGGATTCCCGCATCACCAGCTCGATACGTACTTGCCCAAACTTGTCGCAGCGGGCTATCGCGTCGCTGTCTGCGAGCAGCTCGAAGACCCCAAGCTTGCGCGAGGGCTGGTCAAACGAGGGGTGGTCGAGATTGTTACTCCGGGAGTTGCGCTCTACGACAAGGTCCTGGAGGCCTCAACCAACCGCTACGTTGCCGCTCTCATCGAGGGACGCCACGAATGGGGCATTGCCTATGCCGATGCCTCAACGGGCGAATTTGTCGTCGGCCAGCTAAGCGAGCAAGAGCTGGTACCGTTGCTGGAAACCCTTGCACCGGCGGAAATCGTCATTCCCAAGCCGCTTACCGAACGCATAGCGCGGCTACGGGAGCGCTTGACGGTCAAGCCAGCCACAACGCGCATCGAGCCGTGGTACTTCGACGCTGCCGATGCGCGCCGGCTGCTCAGCGAACATTTCCGCACTTCCTCGCTGAAAGGATTCGGCATTGAGCATCTCGACGTTGGGCTCCAAGCAGCAGGAGCATTGTTCCGGTACATTAGCGACGCGCAGTTGGGGAGAGTAGAGCATCTGCGCAGCATACGGCTCTGGCATAACTCGGATGTTATGCTCCTTGATGCAGGCACGCGGCGCAATCTCGACTTGGTGCCGTCTGCCGATGGACGCGTGTCGCTTTTTACCGTGATGGACAGTACGGTCACCCCCATGGGAGCACGACTGCTCAAGCAGTGGCTCACCGTCCCCCTTCGGCGTCGCGACGTAATCGAATGGCGGCTGGACATGGTTGCCCAGCTTCGGGATAACCACGCCGTGCGAGAGCAGATTGCCCGAGCGCTTAGTGCGATGGGAGACTTCGAGCGCACAGTGACGAAAATCTGCACTGCACGCGCAACCCCACGCGATGTGCGCAATCTTGCGATCGCCTTGGCTGCAATCCCGGTGCTTCGGGCACTCCATGGGCATGTACAGTCTCCCCTGGCGGAGTTTGTGGGACAGCTTCCAGATTTTGCTGTCCTTCGCCAACGCATCGAAGCAGCACTTGTGGATGAACCGAGTGTCCAGCTTGGTACAGGGAATGTCTTTCGTCCGGGCTACAGCGCGGAGCTTGATGCGGCACTTGATGCCCTGCTCCATGGGAAAGAATGGCTTGCCCGCTATCAGGAGCAACTCCGAGCAGAGACGCAGATCCCCTCGCTCAAGCTCGGCTACAACAACGTGTTCGGCTACTACATCGAGGTCACGCATGCACACCGGGCAAAGGTACCTGCGTGGTTCGAGCGGAAGCAAACCCTCACCAATGCAGAGCGCTACACTACTCCAGAGCTCCGGCAATTGGAAAGCCGCATTGCGCAAGCATCCGACGATGTTGAACGACTGGAGCACCAGCTTTTCGCCGAACTCCGCGCCGAGATTGCTGAGCATGCTGCCGATCTCCAAGCGCTAGCACGGAGTATTGCAACACTCGACGTGCTGCAGTCCTATGCCACAGTGGCGCAGGAGCGCCGGTATGTTCGGCCAGTGCTCCGTGACGATGGCGTTTTGCGCATTACTGCGGGGCGCCATCCGGTTGTCGAGACTATTCTGCCAGTTGGGCAGCACTACCAGCCAAATTCCACTGTGCTGGGAACACCGGAGGAACGCATCCACATTATCACCGGTCCCAACATGGCGGGCAAAAGCTGCTACCTGCGCCAGGTGGGACTCATCGTGTTGCTGGCACATGCGGGGTCGTTCGTCCCGGCAGAAGAAGCGGAAATTCCTCTGGTGGATCGCATCTTTACGCGCGTCGGAGCACAAGACAACCTTACCGCAGGGGAGAGCACGTTTTTGGTTGAAATGCAGGAAGCCGCTGCTATCCTCAACAACGCAACACGCGACAGTCTCATCCTGCTCGATGAAGTTGGGCGGGGAACTGCCACGCGAGAGGGCATTGCGATTGCATGGGCAATCGTGGAGTACATCTATCACGCAATTGGTGCCAAGACGCTCTTTGCTACGCACTATCGGGAGCTTACCGAACTGGCTACTCACTATCCCGGCATTCGGCTCTACCAGGCAGAGGTCAAGGAGGTAGGCTCGACACTCCTTTTTCCTCATCGCATCATTCCGGGAGTGGCGGATCATTCCTTTGGCATCCACGTTGCACAGATGGCTGGTGTTCCCTCCGTGGTTGTTGAGCGCGCGCGGCAGATTCTTCAAAGCCTCGAGCAGCAGTCTCCTTCGGCGACCCAGCCGGTGCATATTGCTGCTACGCGTACTGTGCAGCTTTCGATCTTCGAACAAGCCGCCGATCCTCTCCGCGAGTTTCTCTGCCAGCTTGATCCTGAACGCATGACCCCTCTCCAGGCACTGCAAACGCTCACAGAGCTGGTTCAGCGTTCTCGCCACTGAAACAAATCACATCTGCTCTTTGTTAGTTTGGAACGTATGAAACGGCGAGTGCAGAAATGGGCGGTTGCTGCGTTGGTAGCGATGGCGGTTAGCTGCCAGGAAGCTCCAACCCCATCGAGTGGTCCTGCCAGGGATTCGGCGGCGATCTGGCAGAAAGTGTTTACGCCGCCGGAACAATGCCAGCCATGTCACCCCGACCATTACCGCGAGTGGGCAATGTCTATGCATGCCTACGCCGTGGTGGACCCTGTTTTCCATTCGATGAATGCCCTGGGACAACAGCAGACCGGTGGCCGCCTTGGACAGTTCTGCATTGCATGCCATTCGCCAGCAGCGACCCTGCTCAACGAAGCACCCGATGGCATTATCCGCAAGCCGCTTTCTCCGCATTCGCGGGGAGGGGTGACGTGCGTTACCTGCCACGCAGCCGTCGAGCAAGTGCCAGGGCATGGAATTACACGCTTCCGTTTCGACGGTGTCATGAGCGGGACGGTGCTCGATCCTCTGCCTAATGATTTCCATGGTTCTGTTTACGATCGGCGCTTTGGGCAAAGCGAGGTTTGTGCCGGCTGCCATGATGTAATCAACCCACGGGGCTTTCGGGTCGAGGAGACCTTCACCGAGTGGAAAAATAGTCTCTATCCCGCACGAGACTTGCCCTGCCAGGCATGCCATATGAAGTGGGTTCGGGAGCCAATCGTGCCGGGCGGACCTATTCGCCGCCGCCACACCCACGTCATGGAGGGTGTTGACGTGCCGCTTACCCCTACCTTCCCCGGACGAGAAGAAACAATCGCTCTCATTCAGTACGCTCTCGAAAATGCCTTGATTGTCACAATCGAGTCACCGCTGGTTGCTTCTCGCCGTCAGCCGCTTGTGGTGCTGGTGAACCTGTTCAATCAAACAGTCGGGCATAACATCCCCAGCGGCACAATCTTCGAGCGCCAAATGTGGGTGGAATTTATTGCCACAAATGAACGGGGCGATACACTCTACGCCAGCGGGTTGCTCGATCCAAATGGGGATCTGCGCACTACCGGCAGCGAATACGTCGAACGAGGGTTGCTGCCTCGAGATACTGCTCTTGCCTTGTTCAATGGGACAGCATTTCGACACGGGCGACCGATTGAATTTTTCTTCGATGCCGATGCGGTACTCAATCGCACTATTCCACCGTTTGAGTCGCGCATTGCTCGCTATACACTTCTCCCTGCAACTCTCCGTGACGCGCAAGAGGTACGGCTCAACGTGCGGGTGCTGTTTCGTCCCTTCCCGCCTTACTTTTTGCGCAAGCTCGGACACCACGACCTTGTTAGCAGAGTGCCAATCTTTACCATGAAAACGGTGACTGAAACCGTCCGGCTGCAAGATTGAGCGGAGGAATTAGAGCGGGACTTCCTCTTCTGCGCTAAAGGTCCAGTCAGGAGAAAGATAATACTGTTGCAATGCTGCCCCGAAAGCAGGTGCAAATAGATGACCCAGCGGCGCCACAGCGCTGCAAAGCGTTTGGTGCAATCCACATTCTGCCATCCGGAATGCGTCGAGCGGGGCAGGGGGTTCTGCGAATCTCCCCTCAAAAGCAGTCTGAAAGTGTTCGTACAGCTGTCGCGTGAGCGATGGACCTGCCACGAACACAGTCGTCAGTTCACCGCAGTGAAAGAGAGCCTGACGAATGAGGCGTTGCAAGCTACTATGCGGGGAATGGTCTGCCGGTGCCCATGCCCAAAAAAGCACGCTGCGGTTGTACACAACAGCAAAGTCGAGCGTTTGCTCGCTAAGGAGTGCAATCCCAACACGGCGTGTAATGTACTCGGGGTAGTTATACTCAAATCCGGCAATTGTGGCAATTAGTGCAGCAGTAAGCCGGACTGGCATACCCAGGGCTTCTTCCAAGGAACCGATAAGCTGACTATGCTGGCGAAGGCGGCATACTGCACAGGCATGCCATCTGCCTTCGGCATCTGGTCCGATGCGATAGACATCGGCAGTGTAGCCTTCGCTGGGGCTACTGAGGAATTGCTGGATGACTTCTAACTCCAGGAGCTCGCGGATCATAATGGGAGGAGAGTCCTGCTCGATGGGAAAGCTTGCAATTGCTGCTTCGTTTGTGTCGAGAACAAGTACGACATTGTCCCACTGAGCTGATTCTAACTGAGCGCGAAGCTCTTGCCAGGGGAATTGCTCCGGAGTTTTGCGATGAACAACCCCTACTGCATCCAGTCGCGCTCCCTTTGTACCTGCACTGATGACCGCCGCAAAAACGGTCTTTGGAGCAACATAAATCGAAAGTGTGGGAACCATCAGCACATCAGCAGTGAAAAGCACAGCAAAAATAGGTGGAGGGCAATTTGCATCCCTGTGGATTGGGGGAGAGAATTGAGCAAGGAGCAGGCGGATCGCCGATGTTTCTGTTCCCTTCTCTGTGTGTTTATACTTTTGCGTTGTCGGCAGTAGATTGGTGGAGCAATGCTTGTAAGATGGACACTTTGCAGTGGGCTTGCGATAGCCCTTGCAGTTGTCACTGTAGGTAGCAAGGAAACTTTTCACGTTGCCGGGAAGACAATGGAACTTGTTTCGCCAGCGTTTGCACACGGTGATCCGATCCCCCAGCGCTATACGTGTGATGGGGAAGATGTGTCGCCTCCGTTGCGATGGAGCGGAGTTCCTCCAACTGCGAAAAGTCTTGCTCTTATTGTGGACGATCCGGATGCTCCCGATCCTCGCGCCCCGCGGATGCGATGGGTACATTGGGTGCTGTTCAACATACCGCCGACGGTAACCGAACTCCCTGAGAATGCAACAGCAGAACGCTTGCCTGCTGGTACCCGCGAAGGGTTCAACGACTGGAAGCGGCTGGGGTATGGAGGACCCTGCCCGCCAATAGGGCGCCATCGCTACTTTTTTACCCTCTATGCGCTCGATACAACGCTGGCACTGGAGCGCCCAACTCGATCGCAGCTTGAAGCGGCTATGCGAGGCCATGTGATTGCCACAGCAGTCTTGATAGGTACCTACGAGCGGAAGCGCTAAGGTGCTGCTATTTTCGTGGCCTGTAAATTAGGTTCACTATCGACCGGTAGAATGCGCCGCGATATTTATTCTTGGTGGAGTCCTCGGCTCAACAAGCAAATGGAGCTCGTCGCCTACGGGCACTATGGCTTTGCGCTGTTGCTTTTCCCCAGTGCTGCCGCTGATTATCTGGAGTACGAACGCTTTTACTTGATCGAAGCTATCCGCCCCTTCATCGAGCAGGGAAAGGTAAAGGTGTACTCCATCAACAGCATCAACAGTGAAAGCTGGCTCAACAGCCACATGCACCCGCGGGATAAAGCAATCCGTCACCAGCAGTACAATGCCTACGTCGCAGAGGAAGTTGTCCCCTTCATTTGGAATGACTGCCGAGGACGAGTGCCAATCATCACCAGCGGGGTATCACTGGGTGCTTACCATGCAGCCAACACATTTTTGCGCCGTCCAGATCTTTTCGAGGGCACTATTGCAATGAGTGGGACGTATGACCTATCCTGGTACACCGGCGGGTATTGGGACGAAAACTGCTACTTCAACTCGCCAGTCCACTACATACCCAATCTCAATGACAACTACTGGTTACCGATGCTCCGTGCCAAACGGCATGTGTATTTCATGACCGGGCGTGGTCCCTACGAACATCCCGAGAGTTCTATCCGTATGGGTGAGATTCTGGGGGCAAAGGGGATTCCAAACTATGTAGATGTGTGGGGGCCAGAATGGATGCACGATTGGCCCACTTGGCGTGCAATGTTGCCGGCAGCATTGAATCGGTGGTTTTCTGCAGGGATCTAAATGCGCATAGCAGTGCCATCCCGCCCAATCTTCGATCGACTCGTTGCCAGCACACGTGGCGAGCACCAAATCATCCGCGCACCGCAGGCAGAATGCGAAATGTTGCTGCGGACAGCTCGTGCAGAGCTTGCATGCATTTCTCCGCTTGGGATTGGTACTGCCTCTGCATTGAGTGACTACCGCATTGTTGGCACAACATGTCTGGTGGGGGAGGAGCATCTTGCCCTTGCGTCGGTGCGATTTCGCGCTGGGCTGGAGATTCCCCAAACGTACTATGCTCCAGAGCCCCAGGATTTTATCACAACGGTGGGGCTTCTCCTGCTGGCCGAACAGCATGAGTTGGTGCTGGAGCAGGTTTCTTCCGCTGCGTTGGCAGATACTATCATTGGCTGGAACGATATGGGTGAATTCCCCGAGCATCCCGTTGTCATTGACCTTACGGAAGAATGGTGGCTTGCCATGGAATGCGGGTTGCCTCTTGGTGTATGGGTATGTCGCTCAGAGCTTGCCGAAGAGCACGATGTGGTTGCACTGACTCGTTCGATTGCTGCGGCACAGCTTCCAGAAACGGAATACACAGACAGCGGGGGAGTTCTGCACTGGCAGTGGTCAGACCAAGTGCGAGAGGCTCTGCGAACCACCGTTGAGATGCTCTACTATCACCGCTTCATCGAGGAAATTCCGGCACTCAACGTGCTATGACTACCAGGGGAGTGGCTTCCCCCGGAAAATGACCACTCCTGTCGGTGGATCAGGAGCGGTGATAAGGTCTGCAATTGGTCGTGCTGCTTGTTGGGGAGTAATCAACGCACCCTCGCCGCCAAGCTCTGTTTTGACCCACCCAGGATGAACACCAATGACCTTGATGTTGGTGTTCCGTAGAGCATGCGCCAGATGAACAGTAAATGCGTTGAGAGCAGTTTTTGAGCTGTTGTATCCAAATGTTTTCGTGTCATAGGTGTTCGACCCGGGAGTAGCATGGAGCTCCAAGGAAGCCAGAATTGTCGACATGTTCACGATGCGTGCGCTGGTGCTTTTCTCCAGCAATGGCAGAAGAAGCTGCGTGAGCTCGACAGGACCAAAAAAGTTCACTTGGAATGTGCGGCGGAGAACATCCGGAGAAATCGTGGTCGTTGTGTTGACGTTCCATCCTGATGATTCCAGCATTACTCCTGCGTTGTTGACCAGAACATCCAGCACGCCATGAAGAGCAGCAATTCTGTCGCGAGCGTAGATGAAGGTTTCCGGTTGTTCCATGTCAATCGGAATAGTCTCGGCGCTGATTCCTTGCTGACGGAGCGTAGCGACAGCTTCTTCCCCTCGCTGTAGCACGCGCGAGCCAACGATAACGTGAAAACCGCGGTCGCCAAGTTCTTGTGCTAAGGCAAGACCAATCCCACGATTGGCACCGGTTATCAATGCAATGGGCATTTTGTTCCTGGCGTAAATGTTTGACCAGATGCAGACGCAAACATTCGAAAGAAGGGAAAAAATTCCCGTTCGACTTTCTTGTGGCCCGGGCTGTGCTGTAGCGATGTAACTTCGCTCGAGACGACGTGAAAAATCGCCATGGAACTGTCGAGCCAGGATTGGAAAATCCTCCAACAGCTTCGAGAGCGTTTTTTGTGTGGTACATCCGTGCAAGCGCCTTATTGGCGCAGCCGGCGAGAGTTAGAGCTCTACCACGCTACATTAGGGCAGCGAATTGCCTGGAAGTGGCGTGCTGTGCTTGCAGAGCTTGTCGAGATTGGCTGGTCGCTGCCAGCAGGCGCCCTAGTGGACGTCGGCTGCGGCAGTGGCATTGCAACGGAAATGGTGCTCGAACAGTTTGGATGGCACCATCTGACCGAAATCGTGCTGGTGGATATTTCTCCACTTGCCCTGGCATTTGCTGCGGAGCGACTTCAGGAGCGCTTCGGTACGCTCCCGATTCGTCGGACAACCGCCGTCGAGATACCGCCACATGCTACAGTGGTGATAAGCCACACCCTGACAGAACTTCCCCTCGATGCATTCGAGCGTCTTGCTGAGCAGGTAATGGTGGCAGAGGCGATCATCGTCGTTGAACCAGGTACATCCCACGCCAGCAGGCGAGTTGTCGCCTTGCGCGAGCGCGGGCGCCAGCAATTCAGCATCGTTGCACCTTGTCCGCACCAGGAACGGTGTGGAATGCTTCAGCCGAGCAATGCACGGCATTGGTGTCACTTTCACGTTTCGCCTCCCGCTGAAGCTTTTACCGAACGGCAATGGGCACGATTTGCAGACGCACTGGGCATAGATGTCGGCGATCTTCCTGTCTCTTTTCTCGTTCTCGACAAGCAGTGGGAAGCCGCTTCCAGGGGACAGACACGCCTGATTGGTGCGCCAGACAGTAGCCCTGTTGATGTTGTCATTGTAACATGCAGCCAGGAGGGAGTGCGGCAACAACTTGTACGAAAAGCAGATAATCCCGCGCTCTACCGCCTACTCCGCAAGCACCCGCCGCGGTGGATCGCATAGTTTTGTGCGTATGCATAATTCGATGTCTACGTTGCCCGATCCTGTTGAGCTGGTCAAGCAATCTGACGCATTTGCCCCGCATGAGCGATATTACTGGGGCTACCAGTTTTTGTTGGCTACGCATGTGCTTGTGCCCCTTCTCCGTCAGCAGGGAGTCTTTCGGGAAGGAATGCGCGTATTCGAGTTTGGTTGCGGAGAAGCAGGGGTGCTGGGTGCATTTGCCCATGCAGGAGCACAGGAAACAGTCGGAGCGGATATTTCCGCATACCGCATAGAGGTAGGACGTCGGATTGCTGGAGTATGTGGCTTGCCTTTGCAATTAGAAGTGCGAGACCTACTCAGCGATTCATTGCCCTCGGCATGGCATCACCATTTTGATGTTGTTCTGCTGCGAGATGTTATCGAGCATCTCGATAGCCCCAGCAAAGCACTACAAGTGGTCAGAGAGTTGCTTTCGCCCTGTGGGGCAGTGCTGGTTACATTCCCACCGTATTATTCGCCGTTCGGTGGGCATCAGCATTTGCTCCAAACGCGCAGTGGCATGATACCGTGGGTGCATGTGCTTCCAAAGCCCCTGTTCGAGTGGATTATTCGCCGAAGTTCGCGGCCTGCTGACCAGGAAGAAGTGCGGCGCCTTCGTCATATTCGCCTTACCATTCGAAGGTTCGAGCAAGCAGTTCACCAGACAGGATTCGTGGTTGCACACCGTAGCCTGTACCTCCTGCGTCCAGTGTTCCGTTTCAAGTTTGGACTACCTGCTTTGCAATTGCCCGCTATCCTCAGTGGTTCTATCCTAGCAGAGATGTGCGCAATGGAAGCATTGTACATTCTCCGCCTTGGCCGGCAAGAGAATTAGTGGGCACAGCAACACGGGTGGAGGAGTTTGATTGAATCAAAAAAATTCCGTAGCTTCGTCGTGGACACTAACCTTGATTGTGAATGCCATGAAAGCGGGTTTAGTGTGGATGATCGTTGTCGGTACGATGCTTACCGCGTTGCATGTTCGGGGGCAAGTGTGGGAAGAGGTGACACTACCGGGACAGTTTGCTCAAGGGTACTATTTGGACGTGTTTTTTCTCCCCTCAAATCCCCAGTATGGCTGGGCATGCGGATTTAGTGGCTTTGTAGTGCGCACTACGAATGGCGGGCAGACGTGGCAGGGCTCTGTGGTCCCTTACAATGGGCGTGCAGGAGGACATCTCGAATCCATACACTTTGTTGATGCATTCAACGGATATACCTCGGGACCATGCGGTGTTTTCCGCACAACCGACGGCGGTGCAACGTGGACCGACATTACTCCTCCATTCCCCAGCGAAGGACCGTGGGGATGCTACTTTCTTTCGGCAACAACGGGTGTGGTGCTCGGCGGCGGCTGCGCCGGACCGCAGAACTTTTTCCGCACCACCAACGGGGGAGCAAGCTGGACGCTCTTTCAGGCAAATCTTAACGCCAGTGGGCTGACTGATGCCATCCTCTATCCGAACGGAAGCGGTTTTGCGGTTAGCAGCGGCATTCTGTGGCAGACAAGCGATGGAGGAGCAACGTGGAGCATCCTTACCTCTACTGGTCCTAACTATTGGAACGAAGAGCTTACTCGCAGTGGCAATTCATTTCTGATTCCGTGGGCAGGGTCCAACTGTAGCGGCCAGGGTAGCGGCGGGGGTGGACGCTTCTCCACAGACGGTGGACAGACATGGCGTTCGTATTCGACAGGTGTGCCCATGTTTGGCGCATTTCTCCATGATAGCCAACGCGGGTGGATATGTGGCTACGCCCGGCAAGTTTGGTACACCACCGATGCAGGGCAAAGCTGGCAGTACCGAGGATGCGGGACCCGTGGCGATCTGGACGATCTCTGGATGATTGACGACACAACGGGGTTTGTCGTCGGGCAAGGTATCTATCGCTATGCCCGTGCACAGCGAACCGCAAGTAAAACCCTTGTTGATTTTGGGGCGCACTGCCCGCCTGTGCTACGACTGGACACGCTCTACTTACGGAATCGCTCCTGGAATGCAACAAGTGTGCGCCTCTCCCTTAGTGGACAGCATGCATCGGCGTTTGCAGTAGTACAGCCAGCGTCGGCGCAAACTATCGGTGTGCCTTCGTGCGATTCGCTGATGGTGGTTGTTCGCTATCAGCCTTCCACTGACGGCGTCCATACAGCAGCCCTTAGTGCGGAGTTTTCTTCCGGAGAAACACTGGTAGTGCAATTGCGCGGAGAACGCATTGGAAACGCTGTGACCGTACAGGATACACTTGTGGAGGTAACAGGTGTTCCTGCTGGCGAGGCAGTTACGCTGTCGCTGGGTCTGCAGAATCGCTCCACTCTTTCAGGGCAAGTGGTCAGCGTTACGCGTCTTAGTGGCGCAACATTTATGGTGGATGGCGCTCTTCCTTTGGCGATTCCGCCAGGAGGAAATACTCTGCGCTTCCGCTTTGTTCCACCCGATACAGGTTGGTTCGTCTCGCGCGTGCGAATTCGAACCGAACCCTGCAGCCGGGACACAGTTGTTACCCTTCGCGTCTATGCACGCTCGCCGATTATTAGCGCAACGGCTTTGACGTTCAATTCCCCTTGTGGAGAAGGAGTGCAAGACTCTGTGCTCATCACAAATACTGGCAATAGCGATCTGGTTATTAGTGCCCTCTGGATAGAGCCACTGGGGGTGCCGATTCAGGTCATTGGCTCCAGTCGTGGCTCTCTTCCAATTGTAACACCGCCTTCAGAGAGCACATGGGTGCATTTGCGGTATGAAGGATACGGCAGCGGAACTGCATCGCTGGTGCTGGAGCATAATGACCAAACGCTTGTCCGGCCGATTACTCGGCCGTTGCGTGTGCCACTTTCGTATGGATCGGCACCGCCAAGCTGGACCAGCTCGCCTCGAGTACTGGACTTCGGAACGCTCTGTGTCGGTGAGTCTCACATTCTTTTTGCAGAGATTGTTAACACCGGTACTGTACCTCTTGCGCTGACCGCAAGAGCTGATGCTCCCTTTGCGATTGCAGCGAATAGGCAGTTTTCCCTTGCTCCTCGAACGCGACAGCAGATAGGGGTTTCGTTTACACCAGTGCAAGCGGGGAGATGGAGCAGCGCTCTTGTGCTTGCTATCGAACCATGTAGTCGTGCTGATACCATTTTGCTCCAAGGACATGCTGAAACTACCCTGCTTGCGGTCGAGCCGCAGCCAGTTGTGGTTCGCGTGCAGGTAGGGGAAAGCCGGCGGATACCTGTTGTTGTGCGGTCAACAGGAAGTGCCTACGCACGGATTTCGCAGATTGAGCTTACTCCAGTGCTTACCCAGTGGCGTCTGCGAACACCGCCGCTCCCATTGACGCTGCAGCCGGGCAGAGGTGATACCATATGGCTCGATGTTGAGGCAGGAGATACCCCTACCCAGCTAACAGGCAGGCTCTGCGTGGATGCTGACACGCTGTGTCCTGTGCAGGCATGCGTGGAAGTGCGCTGTATAGTAGAGCCACGGGAGTTTCACGATCTGCAGCTTTCCCCCTTGCAGCACGTGTTTGCATTTCAGCGATGTACCCCTCGGCGCGAGCGCAGAACGGTAACGATAGCAAACAACGGCACATTTGTCGAAACAGTGACGGCAGCACGAATTGAACCTGCTGGTGCTCCTTTTGCCATTGTGAGCCCAGTGCTTCCGTTCTCTATTCGTCCGGGTGAACAGGTTGAAATTGGCATTGAGTATGCTCCCGTCGAGGAAGGAATCCACCAAGCGACTCTTGTACTTGAAAGTCCAGCAGCATGGAGTACACCCCGACAAGTAGAATTGGTCGGGAGTTTTGGGCGTGTGATCACCCAGTGCTCACCTGAGCGGACATCCTTTGGGACGTTGGCGACATGTTCGGCTGTGCAAGAACTGCCGGTGCGCTTTTTCAGTCGGGGTATGCTCAGCGATACGCTTGTTCTCGTTGCAGTACCTGAAAGACCAGGGTGGTCAGTCCCAGCGTCGGCACAGGTAGTGGCCATTGCCCCCAACGACTCTGCAGAAGTTGTCCTCCGCTTCGATCCATCGGCGGGAGAAGTTGGCGGTGCGTGGGTTGATCAGTTTGTGTGGGAAAGTCGGGTCTGTCCCTTGCAGCTTCGCGTCGAAGTAGCGTACCAAGTTGTACGTCCGCAGCTGAGCTATTCTCCTGCGGAAATCGACTTGGGTCGCCTGATGCAGCACAGCACCGTTCGAGCACAGGTAGAAATTGGTGCGCTCCCTCCTGTTGAGGAGTTCACGGTGGTCAGTTGGGAACTCACAACAATAGCGGGTGCTGCTGATTTGCAGCTGGATGCTCCTCTCCCCTTTGCCACCAAAGTACCACAGCGTGCATTGATTGCATATACAGTCACGCCACGGCAGGTGGGTCCATACCGGGCGCAAGTACGCTTTGCTGTAGTATCCCGGCTTGGATCGGCCCAGTGCCATGATACCATCGTCGTTATGCTCACCGGAAACGTCGAGGAAGAGCATTACTGGGGTCGGCTTTCTATGCACCGCCATACAGGACTTGTTGGAGATACCATTCGTGTGCCGGTGGTTCTTTCAACGCGCGATAGCAGTGCGGATGCTTTATGGCGAGCAATGCCTGCAGCGATCGGTTTTGTTGTGCGGTATGATGCATTTGTGCTTGATGCTGTAGGAGCAGTAGCGGGCTCTGGTGGAGTCGAATTGCCAACAGTACGAGAATTAGGCCTGCTTCAGGTACGGGTACCTCGAGAAAGCCGAGTGGGTATGCTTGGCAGTAGTGATACGCTGGCAACACTTGTATTTGTTGGCTTGCAATCGCCGCCCTTGCGCTCAGAGCTTCACTTTACTCGGTCGTGGGCAGAGACCCTTAAGCCATATACCATTGAGCATGACGATGGCGAAGTAGTCCTCGATGCCTGTGTGCCGTGGGCACGGTTTGTTCTATCTTCAGAAGTGCACTTGCGTGTTGTCCCCAATCCTGCCGATGATGCCCATCCACCTACGCTTGAAGTAGTAGCAGATAGTACTACGACACTTGAGTGCGCCCTTTACCGAAATGATGGGCGGCAGGTGGCTCAGTGGACCTTGCACGTGGAAAAGGGACATTATTGGCATCTCCTTCCGTGCGAAGGGAGTGGGGTGTACTTTTTGCGTGTTTCTCAACGCAATGGAGTGTCTCGATGGGTGTTCCCACTGGTAGTGCGATAAAACAGCGGGAACAAAGTCGGGGGAGGAGCAGTCTAAGCAACCGCAAGCTCCTCCTACCCACACCAGCGCGGGGCGATCGGCTTCGGTCGAGCGCCCCGTTTTATTTGGAATCTTGGGGAGAAATAGTGCATCAAACCAAGCAAATAGGAGTAAAATGTCCATATTTTTGTATGACCGCTCTGTCGGCGGCAGAAGTTCCACAAATGCCGGAGGATTCAGTGATGGTAGAACACAGTTCCAGCGAGCGTTTTGTGCCAAAAGGTGCGATTGCGTTTTTCGCAGCGCTTGCAATCTTCTACGCCATGCTATGGTTTGCGGTGTACGTTGAATTGTTGGGACGGAGGTAGCGATGGACCGGATCGAAAAAGTGATTATCGCAAGTGCGGTAGTGTTGCTCCTTGTTTTTTTTGGTGCGATTGTCATTGCCGCAACAGGATACGGCGTTGATGTGCCCACCTGTGTCACCGATCGTAAGCCGTTCACTGAAGGACGAGCACCGTTCAAGACATCTGATCAGCCTCTTCGTTATGAGGCACACACAGTTGCCCGTATGTGGAATTTCGATCCTCCCGAAATAACCATTCCACCAGGTGCGGAGCTCGATTTATACTTGAGTGCTGCTGATGTGGTGCACGGCTACTTTGTTGAGGGTACAAACATCAATTTGATGGCAGTGCCTGGTGCAGTGACATACCAGCGCGTCAAGTTCGATCGGGAAGGAACCTACCGTATTCTATGCCATGAGTACTGTGGCACGGCGCATCACTTGATGGCAGGTACGATTGTTGTCTCACAAGCAGCTATGGAGGAACAGCAATGAACGGTGTTCTACGTTTACCGGTTGAGCCAGGAGCACGGCGACTAATCCTTCTGGAAATTGCGCTGCCCGTAGTGCTTATGGTGCTGGGCATCTATGCAGGATTATTGCAAGTGCTCTTCCGGGCAGGAGTCATACAAGCGGCAGAGTTCGGCGGCTGGGAATACTACCAAGCCCTAACACTGCATGGAGTGGTCAATGCAGTGGTTTTCACAACATTTTTTGCTGTAGCATTCGGCAATGCTCTTGTTCCTTACGCACTCGGTATGACGCTGCCGCTACGGTGGGCATGGGTATCGGGCATTACCATGATTGTTGGGACGCTCATGGCAGCATGGGCGATCTTAGCTGGGAAAGCCTCGGTGCTCTACACGTTCTATCCCCCATTGATGGCACATCCGTTGTTTTACATCGGAGCGGCACTGTTGATTGTTGGATCGTGGATTGCGTTCTTCAACTGGATCCCTCTCTACGTGCGATGGCGAAGAGAACATCCAGGGGAAAAGACGCCATTAGCGGTGGTTGGCATGTTTGCAACGTTTATTGTTTGGTTCATCGCAACCATTGCTGTCGCCATTGAAGTTCTGGTGCTGTTGATTCCATGGTCGCTTGGATGGACGCAAGAAGTCAATGTGCCACTGGCTCGAATGTTGTTTTGGTTTTTCGGGCATCCTTTAGTGTACTTTTGGCTTCTTCCGGCCTACACGATGTATTACACGATGCTTCCGCGACTGGCAGGAGGGAAGCTCTATTCCGATAAGGTCGCACGATTGGTATTCATGCTCCTGATTTTGTTTTCCATTCCAGTTGGTGCACATCACCAGTACACGGAGCCGGTCGTTAGTAGCGGATCGAAATTGCTTCATGCGTTCTTAACCTTTGCGGTTGCTCTTCCCAGCCTCATCACGGCTTTTACCATCGCAGCATCGCTGGAGTATGGGGCACGGCAGCGGGGCGCACAGGGTCTGTTCGATTGGATTGTCAAACAGCCATTTTTCTCCACCGACAACTGGATGTTCGCGTACCTCATTGCAGGGCTTATCATTTTCATCATGGGTGGGATTTCGGGTATCGTCAATGCTTCCTACAACATGAACCTGGTTGTGCATAACACCAGCTGGATACCAGGACACTTCCACTTAACCGTAGCTGGGCCGGTCTTATTGGCATTCCTTGGGATGAGTTTGCATTTACTTTCAACGTACAGTGGCAAGGAGCTACGCCTGAAGCGGCTGGCAGTTGCAGTGCCATACTTGTGGTTGGTTGGAGTGTTTGTCTTCTCTTGGGGCATGATGCGCGGTGGTTTGCACGGTGAACCCCGCCGCTCGAATCTTGGGTTGTCATACCTAAACCCGGACAGTCCTTTCTATCATCCCGAGTGGAAGCTCTATGTCACCGTTACAATGATTGGTGGCATTATCATGACAATTGCAATGCTTGCATACTTCATGGTCTTCTTTACCACGGCATTGAGTAAACGGTCGCAGGAAGCTCAGGTGACATTTCCGCTATCGGAAGCTTACCATGATGAACCTGCGGGAGCGTTGCTTAATTTTCGGCCATGGCTTATTGCAGCTCTGGTTCTCATTGTTGTTGCATATACGCCGATGGTACGAGACGTTATGCGGGGAACGTTCAGCAGCGCTCCTGGCTACGAGCCACACAATCCTGCCCCCGTTAATCAGTCTCTCGAGGAAGAAATCGAGCAATCAGCCACCCCGTGAAACAGCGAGCAGTTTTTTGGACAGTGCTCGTTTCTGCAGTGCTGCTGCTTGGCGGTTGTGATGCTGCCCATCCGCCGAGCAGCAGCCGCCTGCAGGCTACCGATGGACGCACGTATAACTTTCCCGCGGACCTGCGAGGACGCATCGTCATTGTAAGCTTTATCTACACTCACTGCCCAGATATTTGCCGGATGACCATTGGGCATTTGCTCGATCTATGGGAGCGGGTTGGGGGGGATACGAATGTAGTGTTTGCCACCGTTACACTTGATCCAGCCCGAGATACAGTCGCTGCTTTACGGCAATACGCAGAGGTATGGGGGATCCCGTCAGTACGCTGGCTCCTGCTGACAGGAACTATTGCTGAGGTTGAACGCGTTCATAAAGCATTTGGAATAGTAGCGCGGAAAAGCTATACCGAGCGTTTGCCTACGGGGGAGAGTGTGTACTTCATTGACCATACAGATGCAGTCTTCTTGCTGGATCGCAATGGCATTGTCCGTGATCGACGGGAAGGAAGTTCGCTGGATGTTAGAAAATATGCCCAAATGGTGCAACAATACATTCGTGGCCAATGAAGCTGATTATTGTCGCGATAATTACTTTCGTTGGAGTACATGCTTCGGCGCAGGTTGCTTCCCTCCAGCTGAAGAATGGATGGATGTATAGTGCCGATAGCGGTATGATTACAGGTGCCTTTCTGACCATCCAGAACCGCTCACCTCAACCGGACACGATAATTGCAGCAATTGCAGAGTGTGCTGAACATACGGAAATTCATACGACCGTCCGCAATGAAGATGGGACGATGGGAATGCGCCCCATTCCAGAATTGATTGTTCCATCGCGGGGGAGCCTTGTTCTGAAGCCGCGGAGTCTCCACATCATGCTCTATCATCTCCGGAAAACGCTCCGACCAGGCGATCGGTGCATCTTATTTCTGCGTAGTAAACGGCACGGCACACTGAAAACAGAACTTATAGTGCGCCGGTAATCATGTATCACAACCTTGTGTTTCTGTCATGCTTCTCTTTTCTCGCGTAGTAGCTTGTGTGGTAACGCTCACGATTTCCTTTGCAATTGCTTTTGCTGGCGCGGATAAAGCTACGATGGAGCGCGGCGCTAAAGTGTACAAAGGCTATTGCAGCACATGCCACCAAGCCAACGGGCAAGGGCTTTCGACAATCTACCCACCCTTGGCAAATTCAGATTGGCTCAAGAATAATCCCAAAGAGAAGGTTATCGAGGCGGTCGTCTATGGCATGAAAGGACCTATCACCGTCAACGGAAAAAAGTACAATGGAGTGATGAATCCGTTGCCTAGCACGTACAAAGACGAGGATGTTGCTGCAGTCATCACCTATGTGTACAATTCCTGGGGAAATCCAGGAACCGTTGTCACGGTTGAAGATGTTCGGAAAGTGAAAGCAGCACGAAGCAAGAAAAAGTAAAAAGCAGCCGACATTGGTTGCGATTAAGAGCACTCGTTACCTTTACGAGAAAGTGGTATAGATGTTGCCGCTTCTCTGCTGCAGCTGCAGAGTGGTATTTTCGCCGCTACTAACATATGATATGCTACAGTTTCAACGAGACAAAAGCGCAGCAGAAATAGTTCTATCATCAAGATGCATGGAGAAGCTATGAACTCTTCAACTCGACAGGCGTTGTGGTATGCACTATTTATTCTGATTTTTACCGCAATCGCTACATACACAGTTGCGAACAAGACCTGGTGGTTCCCACCTCTTGCATCGGTACAGGGTGCAGAGATCGATCGCTTGTTCATGATTACTCTTGTTATCACGGGAATAGTGTTCATTGCTGTCCATATCGTATTGGCTTACTTTATCTGGCGATATCGCTCACGTCCTGATGCGAAAGCAGCATACATCACTCACAACACGCGTTTCGAGGTCTCTGCTGCAGCGACGGTTGCATTAGCATTGGTGATTTTGGTAGGGGGTGGTACGACGTTATGGACAAAAATTCAAAGCCCTCCTCCTGAAGATGCTTTCACAGTAGAAGTGTGGGCAGAACAGTTCCGTTGGACATTCCACTACCCTGGAGCAGATGGGCGAATGGGGAATGTAGATGTGCGTTTCATCAGTGATGAAAACCCTTACGGTCTTGATCCAAACGATCCGTATGCGAAGGATGACATTTTCACTACTGAAATGCATGTGCCGTATGGGGCACCAATAGCAGTGATCCTTCGCTCAAAAGATGTACTCCACAGCTTCTTTCTACCACACTTTCGCATGAAAATGGATGTTGTCCCTGGAATGAAAACGCGCATGTGGTTTACACCGACGCAAGCAGGAACGTTTGAAATTCCCTGCACAGAACTCTGTGGTGTTGGTCACTATATCATGCGCGGAGTGCTGACAGTTGAATCCCCCGAACAATTCAATGAATGGATACGCCAACAAACACCTGTAGCAATGTCTCAGTAACTGCTGAAGGTTAGCCTATGGAAACAACATCAATTGCCCACGCAGAAGCGCCCGTTGAAGTACATCACCATGAGCCGCAGAGCTTCTGGACCAAGTATGTGTTTAGCCAGGATCACAAGGTTATCGCCATGCAGTATATGATTACTGCACTGGTGATGGGCTTTATCGGCATGGTGATGTCGTGGATTTTCCGCATCCAGCTTGCATGGCCAGAGCATAATCTGCCGTTTCTCCGCTTTTTGATGCCGACAAACATGGAAAGCGGCACACTCCAGACGCCCGGCTACTACATGCTCGTGACCATGCACGGGACGATTATGATCTTTTTTCTCCTCACAGCGATTCTGACGGGAGGCTTTGGGAATTTTCTCATCCCTCTCCAGGTGGGCGCGCGGGATATGGCATTCCCCTTCCTAAACATGCTGAGCTATTGGTTCTATTTCCTTTCGTGCGTAGTTATAACTGCATCATTGTTTGTTACAACGGGTGCTGCGTCTGCAGGATGGACCTCGTATCCTCCATTGAGTGCGATAGCGAAGGCAACTCCAGGTTCTGGTTTAGGACAAGACCTCTGGCTTATTTCGATTGCACTGTTCATTGTTGCCTCGACGATGGGTAGTTTGAACTACGTAACCACTGCGCTCAACATGCGTGCGAAAGGCATGACGCTGATGCGTATGCCACTGACGGTATGGGGTATCATCGTTGCAGCAATGTTGGGACTATTTGCATTCCCTGCGCTCTTTGCTGGTGCTGTGCTTCTCCTTCTTGACCGACATTTAGGAACAAGCTTTTTCCTTCCGTACTTGGTAGTTGGAGGAGAGCATATTGTTCGGAATGATGGGAGTCCACTTCTGTGGCAGCACTTATTCTGGTTTTTGGGACATCCGGAGGTTTACATCTTGATTCTCCCTGCCATGGGGATTACTTCCGAAATTCTCTCCAACGGTGCTCGAAAGCCGATATTTGGCTACAAAGTAATGGTTGGCTCGATTGCAGCAATCGGGTTTTTGAGCTTTATCGTATGGGGACATCACATGTTCGTTAGTGGCATGAATCCATGGCTTGGATTTGCATTCGTTATTACCACCCTCATTATCGCAATTCCCTCAGCCATTAAGACTTTCAACTGGCTTGGGACGTTGTGGAAAGGGAACATCCGCTTTACCACCCCCATGCTGTTTGCTATTGGATTCATCTCAACATTCGTCACGGGGGGATTGACAGGACTATTCCTGGGGAATTCTGCTCTTGATATTCCACTGCACGACACCTACTTTGTCGTTGCACACTTCCATGTAGTGATGGGCTTGAGCTCGGTGTTCGGTATCTTCGGCGGTATCTACTACTGGTTCCCCAAGATGACGGGCAGAATGATGAATGAACTGTGGGGGAAAGTGCACTTCTGGCTGACGTTTGTAGGGTCCTACGGCGTGTTCTGGACGATGCACTACCTTGGCTTTATGGGTATGCCACGCCGTTACTACAGCTACGAAAGCTATCAGTTCTTGCCGCCAGATATGCATGTTCTGCAGGTGATTATCACCGTGTCCGCTCTTATTGTGGGTGCAGCTCAGTTCATCTTTATCGTGAATTTCATTGGGTCATGGCTGCGCGGCAAGAAAGCCCCTGATAATCCATGGCAAGCAACGACACTCGAATGGCAGGCACCAACACCACCTCCTCATGGCAACTGGGGTCCAACACTGCCGGTTGTTCACCGATGGCCATATGACTATAGTGTGCCTGGAGCCTCGGCTGACTTTGTACCCCAGACAGTTCCGGTGGAAGTAGAGCCCACCGGAGAACATCACCGCGTTGCGGTAGCGGTCAACGGTCATGCGCATGGTCATCCTCACACCAATGGAAGTGGCAATGGTCACCATAGCTGAAAAATCCGCTGAGCGACGTGCTATCGTTCCGCCACCTCCTCGTCGAGATGATGGATGGTGGAACGGCAGCGACGATCCCCAGTCGCTGGCGGTGCCAAGCTGGCAACTGGGGACGTGGATTGGATTGGGCACTCTCACAGTCCTGTTTGCTGCTCTTTCGAGCGCGTATATCGTGCGCATCGGTGGCGAACGTCTCGCCTTTGCATTACCTCAAACGGTTTGGCTAAGCACCGCCTTGCTGATAGCTAATAGTGTGGCATTAGTAGTGGCACGACGTCTTTTGGAACGGCGGCAACGCCGTTTTATACGGTGGCTGTTTGTCTCCGCCGGCATTGGCATCGCATTCCTTGCTGCCCAGGCAATAACATGGCAAATTATGGCAGGGCAGGGATTGTTCTTGACAACAAATCCACACAGCAGCTTTTTCTATGTGCTTACGGTCGTGCATGGTGCCCATGTTCTTGGGGGACTTGTGGCACTGGGTCGGTGCATGTATCATGTGCGCCAGCGCAGCCCACTTTCTCGCATGCGGCGAGCGCTTGGCATGACGGCGACATATTGGCACTTTGTTGATGCTGTGTGGCTATGGATTGTCGCGCTCTTTTTGTGGACTTCTTTGTAAGTTTCATTTGAGTAGCAGGCAGAAACTATGGCAACTGCAGAATTATCGCTTCACCAAGAATTCCAAGAATACACGCTGCGCTCGCCCTTTAGAGCAAGCTGGCAGAAGGTGATGATGTGGGTGTTCATCGTTGTGGACGCCCTTACATTTGGCAGCTTACTTGTTAGCTACGGTTTTACGCGGGTGAGCCTCGGCGAGTGGGCAAACCCTGCAGAAGTGTTTGCGCTCCACATCGGCGGCAAGGAAATTCCCTTGCTGCTTATTGCTATCATGACGTTTATTCTGGTAAGCTCCAGCGGCACTATGGCGTTGGCGGTAGCAAATGCGTATGAGCGGAAGAAAAAAGAGACAGTACTTTTCCTGACGCTCACGATGCTGCTGGGGCTAACTTTTGTCGGATGTCAGGTGTATGAATGGACGCACCTCATCACGCATGGTACTCGTCCCTGGTGGAATCCATACGGACCACCCCAATTTGGCGCATACTTTTTCACGCTGACAGGGTTCCACGGTCTGCATGTGCTTAGTGGGGTCATTTATCTGGCAATCGTAGCACGGATGGTCGCGAATGGAACACTGGATCGCCGTGGTTCATACCAGCTTGTTGAAATCGCAGGGCTCTACTGGCACTTTGTGGACTTGATCTGGGTGTTTATCTTTACCATGTTTTACTTGTTCTGAGGTGACAATGGCAGAAGGCACACACGTTCCGATTCGCAAGTATTTGACAGTATGGTTTTGGCTTTTTATTCTGAGTGCGCTGGCATACTTTATTGACGTTGTTCATGTGCCATCACCATGGAAGGCAATTCTCCTGGTGATGGTTGCACTCATGAAAGCAGGGATGATTATGGCGGTGTTCATGCACCTCGGCTATGAGCGGCTAAGTTTGATATATGCTGTTGTTGCACCTTTGATTTTCCTGGTCGTCATGACCATTGCTTTCTTGCCAGAAGGAACAGCGGTATTAGGTAGTCATGCAATAGCTGCACCATAATGAAGTACCGGTGGATGAAAGTAGTTGTTGCGCTTTTGGCTTTTGCGCACACAGTGTGGGCGCAGTGCGCCATGTGTAAGTCAGCAGTAGAGACAACCGACAATGCTGGCTTTGTCACTGCGCTTCGCGATGGCATATACCTTATGCTGGTAACGCCGTATGCTATCGCTGCAGTAATTGCGGTAGCGGTGTATGTGCGCTGGCGAAAACGCCGACGTATTGTTGATCCCTCTTTGAACTAAATGCCGCTTCCTCTTTCGCAAAGGGGGTACGTGTGCACCCTATTGATCGTTCTGCTGGGTGGAATTATCGGTTGCCGGACAGCACCGCCTCCCGTACCGGCAGATGCAGTCGTTCTTAGTGGGCGTATCAATCCGATGATGGGACCAAGCGGAGCAGTGCTCTGCTGGGTGCTCGAATCGGGGAGTGACCTGCGATCGCTCAAATACTACGTCCTCGTCGGGCGAGAAGAACTCATGGAGCGCCTGCGCCAAGAAGATGCAACGGTAACTTTGCGTGCGATTATTCGCAGCGATATATCCACTGACTGCCCTGTTGGTACCGTTGCAGAAGTGTATGAAATTATCTCTTTGCGCACCCCAAAAGATTAGTCTCCTTCTCGCCTTGGTCGTCGCCATCGTGTTTATAGGCTGCCCGCAAACGGTGGTCAAGCGAATTGAAGAGCTTCGCCCACCTCCAGGTTACCGTCCGGTCTATGTAGACACCACGGTGGAGATCAGTGCAGATACTCTTCTTGTGCGGATACAGCAGGGCAGGGAAGCTTTTTCCTCTGGTGGAAAAGGGGCAGATTCGCTTACCTCTGTTGCGGAAAAACAACATCAGCTAAGCGATAGCAGCACTGTTATCTCCGGTGACTGCACTTTTGCGCTTTACCCTCGGCAACTTGATGACAGCCGATATCCCCACGAGATCGTATTCGACGTGACGGTAACCGACGACCGAGGACGCATTGTAACGGGGCTGGCGCCGCCGAATTATCATCTTCCGCAGCCATGGCGAACGCTCTGGTTCTCACTGTCCGATTCATGCAAAGGACAGCGGACAGAGGTGAACTCATTTACCATCGAAGAGGTGCGCTCCCAACGCCAGGAACGCTTTGCTATTGCGTTTGTACTGGACCACTCTCCTTCCATGGGAGAAGTGCGGGTTGTTCTTTTACGGAGAGCAGTGGCACAGGTTCTTCGCCAGTTCATCAGTGGAGATGCAGCAGCTGTTATTCGTTTTGGCGGTCGGTCGGTGGTAGAGCTGCCCATTACTGCCGATACTGCTGCATTCCGCCGATTTAATCCCGACCGCGCGGAAATGATTGGCGGCACAGCAATCTACGATGCACTTGCAGCAGCTATAAATGAGCTTCGGAAAGTTCCGCCACAGTACCGTCGCGTCGTCGTGCTGTTTACCGATGGAGAGGATAACGCTTCAAAAGCAACTCTGCAGCAGGTCGTTCGCCAGGCGCTCGATAGTGCAGTGACGGTGTACACGATTGCCTACGGCTGGTTTGAGGAAGAACCACTCCGCTTGCTTGCCCAAGGAACTCATGGGCAAATGTACCGTATCTACTCGGTGCGCGAATTTCCCCACGTGTTTGCCCGAATTTACCGTGCATTGCGAAGCTTCTATCGCGTGCGCTACCATCCTCCCGAGTGTGCGGGAATGCATACGGTTCGCCTTGGGTTTCGCTGGGGCCAATGCGCGACATTTACTACAGGACGCTACGACCGGTCTGTGCTTTCAGCTCTTGATACGGTAGGAACAATAGTCTTTCTGCCAATCGAGTTTGATTACGATCGCGCTTCCCTTCGGCCAGAATCGCTGCCTTTAGTAGAACGAATTGCCGATGCGATGAAAGCACATCCGTCGCTTAAAATCGAAGTACGAGGGCATACCGACGATCGGGGGAGCGAGGAATACAACCTGCGTCTGTCGCAACGTCGGGCAGAAGCAGTCGTTGAGGCGCTGGTACAAATGGGAATTGAGCGTTCACGGCTCCGTGCGATTGGCTTTGGTGAAAGCCGTCCTTTAGTGCCGAACACCAGTGACGAAAACCGTGCACGCAATCGGCGTACAGAGTTTGTTATCATCGCCAACTGAAAAGGCGCGCATGATTGTTTCGATCATCGTCGCCTATGATAGCAACAGAGGAATTGGCCGCAGTGGACGGCTGCCATGGCATATTCCAGCAGATTTACGACTTTTCAAGGCGCTAACGTGGGGACATCACATTGTCATGGGGCGGCGAACGTTTGAATCCATTGGACGAGTGCTGCCTGGCCGAACAACGATTGTTGTTACCAGTTCTGCAGCTGAATTACCTCCTGACTGTTTGCGTGCTTCTTCGCTTCGTAGTGCTCTTGATCTTGCGCAGCAGCGGGGCGAAACGGAATGTTTTATCGTCGGCGGCGCAGTCGTTTATGCGGAAGCAATCCAGCTTGCCGATCGTCTCTACGTCAGCGAAATTGAGGGGAAGTTCGACTGTGATGTTTTTTTCCCGGCCATTGATGCAAGTCAGTGGAAGGAGCAGTTGTGTCGCTTTGTTGCCAGCGCAGACACTTCTGTTCCTTCATTTCGCTTTCGGGTGCTCGAGCGGCATGGACGGGTGCTTTCGCCAGTTACGCTCCCTATCGAAGTGGGAGACCAATGTTAACCCCTAATGTCACACTCAGTGTGGAAGCTACCTGTGAAGAATATACCAGCGCACTTCCATCGAGTCCTGCGCTAAAGCTAAATGCCGAAGTAACGGGAAAAGTCAGCCCAGCAGAGAGAGTTGCCAGTGGTCCCATGGAGCTTATGCCTACTGTCGGCTGAACAAACGGCATTCCTCCCAGAATGCGGACGTCAGGCTCTGTGAACGAATATGCCACAGCCACCGATGAAAGGAGAACGGTAGAAAATGTACCGCTCGGTTGGGCAATGTTGAGGGTGTATGGTGCACGGCGGAATTCCAGCCCTATTCGGTGGTTTTCATCAAAACGGTAGAGTGCTGTAATGCTAAAGTTCTGAGGAGATGCTGCTGGACCACTGGCGGCCAACAGTGAACCGCGATAGGCAAATTGGGTGGAGATACGCGGAGCGTCTATTGCCGTTGCAGAGTGGATGGGTACATGCACCATTCCTATCCTACCGCTAACCAGGCGGACCAATGGCGATGCAGAGCTAAGTAGAGGATGCCGTTCAAGGGTGAATTCCTCGTCATTGAGCGGAGGTTTTTCTTCCATCCACGTCGATGAGGGAGATTCCTCCTGCGAGGAAGGCAACACTGTTCCCCCTGGCACTGCAAGGGAGCGGGCAACATCGTTTTTTCTTAGTTGCTGTATAGAAGGACTACTGGTAGTAGGCTCTGCTAAATAGGATGGGGCGGGATGAAGAGAAGGTGGAGCAGGTAGGGGAGCAGTTTCTTTCTGATTCAACCAAACATACATTCCAACCGTACCTGCTACCACTGCAGCGGTAGCACTTGCTATCTGAGCGACGCGACGTAAGAGCGAGGAGATCGGGGAAACAGGGCTAATACCGACAGCGGAAAAGACAGCAGCCTTGATTTCTGGTGGTGCAGTTGTGACGACCCGTTCTACCTCGATAGCGCGATACAGCTGTACTGCTTCGAAAAATTCTTGCTGGAGCTGTTCATCCTGGCTGAGCGCCGCAAAGAGCGCTTGTTGCTCTTCTGGTGTTGCTTCTCCATCAAGGTAAAGATAGATGAGCTCCGAGTAGTTATTCATAATGCTTAGAGCGGAGTAATGTCACTTTCTGATAGAACTCGTCCTCGCTTACAGTGGTGGGGTTATCTTGCCAGTATGGCTCAAGAATCTTTCGGAGTGCAGCTTTTGCGCGGACGATCCAGTTACGCACCGTCGTCAGAGGTACACCCAACACATCAGCGACCTCCTGGTACGTTAGGTTGTTGTAGCATTGCAGGACTATTGCCTCCCGATAGTGAGAGGGAAGCAACTGCAGTGCCATTGTAACAATTTCGGCAAGCTCGTTGTGCTCAATTGCTGCCTCACCCAATGGATTCAATGGCCAATTTTCCTGCAATGAAGTTTCGTCGAATTCCGTGGTAAAATGATGCTCATCTCGCTTGATTAGCAAGCACGTGTTGCGTGTAATGCGGAGGAGATAGCCCCGCAGGTTTGTCATTTGCCGAGTTGGGGAGGCTGAGCGCCAAAAGGCTATGAACACATCCTGACATGCATCCCGTGCTGCGGCAGGATCGCCCAGCGTCTTGAGACAATAGAGATACACGCGGCTGCTGTGCCGGTTATAAAGTTCTTCGAATGCGCAGTTCTGCTGGCGCTCACTACCGCTGACCATTAGCGCGTAGAGCTCTTCATCACTCAGCGATGCGTATTTGCTTTTGCGAGATGACATCGGCGCGCCTCATGGTACGATGCACTGCTTTAGCGCTCTGCTGATGCAATAATACGGCGTCCTGCTATTTTGTTTCGCTGTTAGTTTGGAGTATTGCCCAGAAGAATCCATCACACTGGTGCTCACTTGGATCGAGGCGGCCGGAGGCGCATATGGTTACCTGGGGGAAGTTGATACGTAGCCAATCGAGATGACGCTCGCCTTCTTCCGGGAAAATGCTGCAGGTAGAAATGAGCGCCTTGCCGGCAGGAGCAAGCATCGAAAGGTACGACCCTATGATAGTGCGCTGAAGCTTGCAAAAGGAAGCGGGATCGTCCGGCTGGAGATGCCATTTGCCATCAGGATTGCGCCGCCAGACGCCAGAGCCGGTGCAGGGCAAGTCAAGAAGCAGTCGGTCAGCACGGCGGGCAAGACGCTTGATGACTTTTGTGGAGGTAATCGGTCGCGTTTCGATAATGCTTGTCCCTGCGCGGGCAGCTCGGCGCCGAAGTTCATCAAGCTTCCATGCGGCTGTATCAAGTGCGATGATTCGACCTCGATTGCGCATCAAGGCGGCAAGATGAAGGGTTTTTCCTCCACTGCCAGCACATGCGTCTATCACCTGCATGCCGGGCTGCACGTCGAGAAGATGTGCAATAGCTTGCGAGGCAGCATCCTGCATTTCGAATAGCCCTGCGTGGAACTCCTCCAACGCAAAAACATTGACGTACTCGTCCACAATGAGCGCTTCTTCTGCAAGCGGATGAGCAGTGGTTGCGATTCCTTTCTGGCTAAGAAGCGCCTGGAGTTGCTGTGGGGTTGTGCGCAATGTATTTGTTCGAAGCACTACCTGTGGCTCTTGTGCAAAGGCTGCAAGATGCTGCTCCCACCGGCTTCCACACTGCTCTTCGCCATAGCGATCAAGCCAATCAGGGACTGAGTAGCGAATGGCACGCGAGGGAGCTGCCTCCCATCGTGCGCGCAACTCCCGCCGTGGTGGAATGCCGCGGTGGAGAGAACGAGGAAGCTCAATGTTCTCGAGTGTCCAGAACGCACGGATACAGTCGGCAAGTTGATCAGAGGTGAATGTTTCCCGCTGTCCGAGTGCCCACACCAGCCGTCGAAGATGACGCAGAACGCCGTAGATGGTCCTCGCAATGAGAGCGCGGCGTTCGTCGGCAGGCGGAAGCTGCCGCAGGAGCCGCTCTATAGCGCGGTCAGCATGCCGACGCTCGTGCACGATGCTTTCCAGCGCGCGCGTAAGCTCGGTAAGCAGATGGGGAGTTACCATTCGACTGCAACCTGAATGCCTGAAGACGAGGGCAATAGGTGGCATCTTCGCCAAAGGGGCGGCACACGAGCGAGAGCATAACCAATACACCCGCCGACGGTTGCGCCCATGAGAACATCGCTTGTCCAATGCTTGTCAGAGTACACACGTGCTCCCATGATGGTAAGGGCAAGGGCTGAGGCAGCAACATGCAGCACAGTGCTATTACTCCGCGCAAAGGCAACACCTGCAATCGTACCTGCAACTGTTGCATGCCCCGAGGGGAACGACCACTGGTCGTCATTCCAGCGGAAAGGCAACAGGTAACTATCTCCTCGGTTGCGGAAGGGGCGCGCACGCCCGACGGCAACCTTGAGAGCAGTGGTCACTGCTCCAGCCACTGCAAGTGCTTGCAGAAGCTGGCGTCCACTGGTTACGGTGTGCGAAGAATTCGCAATGCTTCCTCCGACGATAAGTGCAAGGGGCAGTGCTGTTGCCGGTCCCAGCCCGCCAGCAGTATTCCCAATTTGCGCAAGAGCATCAGCGGTAGGACTGCGATGAGTTCGAGCAGCTTCCCGCACTGTTTTGTCTGCTCCGCTAAGCCAGAGCACTATTGCGACAACGCTGGTAGTTGCTGCAACTGTCGGTACAGGCTCTCGAGTAAGATTGCTGGGCGTCTGGCAGAGCTCATCCCAGACCGTTTGCAGAAGCGTCTGCGTTGTGTCCGCTGCGGTGCACATTGTTCCGGCAATTGCAAAGGCAAGAACTCCTCGCATCGAGTAGCTTTGTAGTTTCGATGGTGCAAATATGCATGGTCTTTATGCGGTGCTTTCTTGTGGTAGTAGGAGTAGCAGTAGTAGCTTCTGCGCAGACATACATCGAAACACCGGTGAGCGTCTGTGGTTTTGTTGGGCTCGCTCGTGGCGCTAACGAGGTTCCCGCAGCCTACCAGCAATGGGGTCCGTCGTTCGGCCTTGCAGCACTGGTGCGAGAACGCAGATCAGGTCTTATCGCAGGGGAACTGAATTTCTGGTATGCCCGCACTGCAGCTTCTCAGCCCCAGTATCGCTATGCAACGGGGGCAATCATGGTGGATGTGCGTGGGCGACTATCGTGGGACATTCCCGTGCAAGTTCCCACAAGCGTTTATGGAGCTGCTGGAATTGGGGCACTTTTTCCTCTCAATGAGCAGGTACTACAGCAACCACCCTCGACTACATTCGAGCCAAATACGCCGGCATTGCATTTCCCTATTGCACTTGGTATCCGATCCCAGCTTTTCGAGCAAGTAGGACTGGAACTGGCGGCAACTTATGTGCTGACCACAACGGATAATCTCAACGCGCCCCACGATGGTCAATTTGATGGATTCTTTGTGCTCTCACTGGGAATTGTTGTGCCCATCGGTTACTGAAGCTGCATAGCTGCGGTGTCTAATGTGACTTGTAGTAGCTTCCGGAGGAAGACTACTTTCTTCTCGTTCCACTGTGCCAGGTAGCTGCGATGCACCCATGTTGCCATAGATTTGCTTGGCAGTTTCACCACCGACGGAGTTTTGATGCGTCCACCTTTGTTGGACCAGGCGCAAATTGAGCGCGGTCTTGCCCAGCATCCGATGTGGCGACTGGAAGAGTCTTCGCTTCCGCCACAGCGCATTGTGCGAGATGTAGTTGCCCCTAATTTTTTAGCGGCGGTCGGGCTTATCAATGCGATTGCTCTTGCAGCAGAGAAACTCGATCACCATCCGGATATTCTGCTCTACGGCTGGAACAAGCTCCGCATTACAAGTACCACTCACGACCAAGGGGGGATAACCGAGCTGGACTTTAAACTTGCAGAGGCAATTGATGCTATTGTGGGCACTTAGACATTCCAGAATTGCCGATCGAGACTGCGGTATTGAATCGCCTCGCTAATGTGGGCAGCAGTGATCTGGTCACTGTGGTCAAGGTCCGCAATTGTGCGGGCTACTTTCAAGATGCGGTCATACGCACGTGCTGAAAGTCCCAATCGTCGCATGGCAGCCTCCAGTAGAGTTCGGGCATGGGTGTCAAGCATGCAGAACCGCTCGATCTCGCGTGGTCCCATGTCAGCATTTTTGAACACGCCGGGGATCCCCTTGAAGCGCTCAAGCTGACGTTGCCGTGCTTCGGTGACGCGCTGCTGAATCACTGTGGAGCTTTCTCCTCGTCGTGCTGCGGAGAGCTCCCGGTGGTCAACGGGTTGCACCTCGATATGGATGTCAATCCGGTCGAGCAGCGGTCCCGAAATTTTTGCCATGTATCGCTGAATCTGCTGCGGGGTGCATGTACATTCATGCCGGGGGTTACCGAAATTGCCACACGGACAAGGGTTCATCGAGCATACCAGCATAACGTTGCAGGGGTATTCTACCGTCATTTTTGAGCGTGAGATCGTGATGCGCCGTTCTTCGAGGGGCTGGCGGAGAACCTCCAGGACATTCCGAGCAAATTCTGGCAGCTCATCGAGAAATAGCACGCCATGGTGCGCAAGCGATATTTCTCCAGCACGGATAGTACTCATGCCTCCGCCAACAAGTGCTGCATCGCTGATGGTGTGATGTGGAGCGCGGAAAGGGCGTTCGGTCACGAGTGCTTGCCCTGGAGCAAGCAAACCAGCCACTGAGTGAATGCGCGTTGTTTCGAGTGCTTCCGCAAGAGTAAGCGGAGGCAGTATGCCAGGAAGGCGTCGGGCAAGCATTGTTTTGCCCGATCCGGGAGGACCAATCATGATGACGTTGTGCCCGCCGGCAGCAGCGACTTCAAGAGCACGTTTGACTGCTTCCTGCCCTTTGACATCAGCAAAGTCCGGCTGAGGATGTGTGCGCTGCTGGGCGAACAACTTTGCTGGTTCAACATGCACCGGTTCGGGGAGGAGTTCTCCTTTGAGCATAGCGACCACCTCTCCTAACGAATCGGCAGCCAGCACATCCAGTGCCTGTGCGAGAGCTGCCTCTTCAGCATTTGCTCGTGGCAAGATGAGACGGCGAAAACCTTGTTGTCCTGCCTCGATAGCTATCGAAAGAGCGCCGTGGATAGGACGAAGCATGCCGTCGAGTGCAAGTTCACCGATGATGAGTGTTCTGTCGAGCTGTTCTTGCGGAATCAATCCAATGGCTGCCAAGATGCCCACGGCGATAGGCAAATCGAATCCTGCACCTTCTTTGCGAACATCAGCGGGGGCTAAGTTCACTGTGATTTTACGCTGGGGAAAGGAAAAGCCAGAGGACTTGATTGCTGCGGTCACGCGCTCGCGTGATTCCCGGACTGCGGAGTCTGGTAAGCCAACAATGGTAAAAGCAGGCAGTTGCTGTTCCAGGTGTGTTTCAACCTCGACTACAAATGCAGAAATTCCAATGACCGATGCAGAGGAAAGCCGTGCATACATTGCTGATCTCCGTGGAGACAATCACCTTATGCGAAAATTACGCTGCGGAAAAGAGCCTGCTTGGTCTTTGTCCTTTAACCAGTGTTCTTCTGGCGCAAATTCTTTTCATAGGCAAGAAGGAAAGCGCCATCCTCACCGGTGTATTGCTCCAGGGAGTTGCTTTATAACAAAAAGCCGTTGTATTTTCCGTTCGCGTTTCACTTTCGTTCCAAGCCAAATGCACTGGAGACTGCTTTTGTGGGCAATTGCTATGGCAAGTGGACTTGGTGCTCAAACGTACACCAATGCCTTTGGACAGGAGGATCCATTTGCGCGAGAGGGAGAATTTTGGAAGCAGCGAGCATTTCCATTTGACCGTATTCCTGAAGGTGCTTATGAACGTGCGCTTGCCCACGCAGAGCGGTTGCGGCAGCGGAAAGGGGTAGCAGTAACATTAGCAGCACAGCCCCAGTGGCGACTTATCGGACCCACTAATATTGGTGGTCGAACGCGCACGGTAGTCCATCATCCAACTCGTCCAGGGATAGTGTACGTTGGTGCTGCAGGTGGCGGCATTTGGCGCACGACAGACCATGGACAGTCATGGGAACCACTTTTTGACAACGGCGTATCGCTCAGCATGGGAGCACTCGCGATTGATCCGAACAATCCGAACGTGCTGTATGCCGGCACGGGAGAGATGGCACCTGCTTCAAACATGCAGGATGCATGGGGAACAGGAATGTATAAATCTACCGATGGCGGACGCTCATGGAAGCGGATTGGACTTTCCACAGTAGGCGCATTTTCAAAAGTGTACGTTCATCCGCGGAATTCGAATCTCATCTACGCAGGGGCAGTGCGCTCTGCACCAGGGTTGTATAAATCCACTGATGCAGGCATGACGTGGCAGCGGATGAACCGCTTTGCCATCAGTGACATTACAATTAATCCTTCTCAGGAGGACATGCTGTGGATAGGGGTGTGGGGAAATGGCGTGTGGCGTTCCACCGACGGAGGAGTAACATTTGGGCGCGCATCAGCTGGCATGCCGCCCCCCGAGCAGATTGGGCGAGTGTCAGTGCAATGTGCACCGTCGAATCCGGAGGTACTTTATGCACTCATTGAAGGTCCCGATCCGAGTGGGCAGTCAACAGAAAACACCTTTGGTGCTATTTACAAATCCACTGATGGGGGGAACTCCTGGCGAAAGGTGTACCAAGGAGATGCCAGCTTTTTCAATGGGCAGGGGGCTTATGACAACTTTATTATGGTGCACCCAACAAATCCTGACATTGCATTTGCAGGAGGAATTGATCTATGGCGCACGACTAACGGAGGGTTTTCCTGGGTGAACGTAACTGATGGCTACGGCAGTGGCTCTGTTCATGTGGACCAACATGCGGGCGCATTCAATCCTCTCGATCCCAGAGAGATTTACCTTGCAAACGATGGGGGGATGTATCGAACAACCACAGGAGGAGGGTTTGGCGAATGGTACCCCATTAACAATGGCTATGCAGTTACTCAATTCTACGCTATGGATATTGACCGCAGTGCGGAAAACAAAACATACGGCGGCACACAAGACAATGGGACGTTAGGTAGTGTGCGCCAGCAGACCGACTGGCAGTCCATTTGGGGAGGAGATGGATTCTACACGGTTGTCAACATGTTAAATCCTGCCATTATCTACGGGGAGGTTTACTATGGGGACATGTGGTGGCGCAATGTGCAGACTGGTCAGGGGGGCAGATTTGTCACCGGAATTGACGAAAATGATAGAGGAGCATGGTCGTCGCCATTGGTGTTGGATCGTGCGACGGGAGCGCTCTACCACGGTCGGGGGAAGCTATACAAAAGCTACCTTGGAGCAAGCCGTTGGGAATTAGGCTCTCCAACGACATTTGATCAAGCAGCAAAAATCAGTGCGATTGCTCCTTCGCCCCTCGATGAGCTATTGGTGTACGTTGGGCTGGAAAATGGGCGAGTGTTCCGTACTGACAATGGGGGAAGCGATTGGGTAGAATTAACCCTTAATGGCTTGCCTCTGCGATTTGTGCGTGATATTGTTTGCTCTTCCTCCGATCCAAACACGGCGTGGATTTGCTACTCAGGCTACGGCACGGGGCATGTGTTTAAAACCACTGATCGCGGCAGAAGCTGGCAAGATATTAGCACAACACTGCCGGATGCCCCTGTCAATGCAATTGATGTACATCCAGAAAACGAGCATATCATCATTGCAGGTACCGATGCGGGAGTGTTTATCACGTTCAACGGAGGGCAATCGTGGACGCCGCTTGGTCGTGGGTTGCCTCGGTCGCCTGTCCTGGATCTGCAGATATTCCCGGAGCGAAATGTTGTTCGCGTCGCTACACACGGGCGATCAATGTGGGAGTGCTCTATTCCGTTGGAGAGCATCACAGAGCCGGAAATTACTTCCCCCTTGGGAGGAGAAGTGGTCATTGCCACAAGTGCCATGGTGTTTTCCTGGCATGGATTTAACGAGCCGGTCAACGTAGAGATTACGTACACTGACGGGCAATACTGGACAACGTTAGCAACAAACGTTGTTGGCGGCTCCTTCCGCTGGATTGTCGAAAACCGACCGTCGGAGCGCGTGCGAATACGGATTACGGAAGTAGGCAATCCATTCGTATCGCTTGTGTCTAATCCATTTACCATTTTGGAGTTCAAGCGGGGGTCGGTGCAGAAGACCGTTTCAGTGGCGCATGTTGCCTATGGACTTGCCTACGATGGCAACAATGGGCTATGGACGACAAGTTTCTACACACCATACCTATTCAAGCTTGATGCAACAACCCTCCAAGTAGTCAAGTCAATTAAGTTGCCAGCGGGCGATACCGTCAACTGTACCGATTTGACAATTGATCGGCAGCGAGGTATTCTGTACGTTCACCGGTTATTAAGCACAACAGCGGGAGCAGGATCACGAATACTGGTTCTGGATACAAATGGTACCCTGCTACGCCGAGCGACAAGTCCTGCCACTTCTTACGGCATAGGTATTGAATTAGTCAACGGAAAACTCATTCTTAGTGAACGGGATGGCTCACAGCGGTTGCTTATCTGCGATCCCCAGACGTTTGCTGTCGAGCAAAGTATTCCCAATCCGTTCCGAGAGTATTACGGACCACGCTGCCTTGCGTATGATGGGAGTCAATATCTCTACCAAGTGGGTACAGTCTTTGCCACTGGAAACGGTGGATTGCAAGCGGCCTACCTTATTCGCCATCGTCCAGAAGATGTGGGGCGGGAAGTTGATCGCATGGAAATGCTCAACACTAATGGGGGCACTATCAATGCCCGCGGCATTGAAATCGACCCGCGGGATGGGAACTACTGGGTGACGGATCTGGCAGGAAACATTTACAAAATCGCGAGCTTCGAAACGCCATCAAATCCTCTCAGCGGGATTGATATGCCCAGCCCACGTTCTCGTTCTATTCTTCGCGTTATCCCCAATCCGGTGCATGAGTGGGCAGCGTTTCGCATCTTCACAGAAGAACCCTTACCCGTAAAAGTTGAGATTATTGACATGCAGGGCAGGAGAGTCGCTTTGGTAGAGGATCAAACAATCCACAATGACCACACCGTGGTACTCAATTGTACCGACTGGCCAGTTGGGGTATATGGTGTGCTCCTCTGGGTAGATGGGAGAGTGCTTGCTTCAGAGCGCTTTACGATTATGCGGTAGAAAGATAGGAGGTACTTTGTTGCTGTTTTTTCTCTCATGCAAAAAAGTTTGGTTTTATCAAATAACTTTTGTATGTTAGCACTGCCATAAAAGCTGGCTAAACCCTAATTAAGTGGTGAGCGATAGCCGCTCACATGGTAGCGAGGAAATTCCAAGAATGTGTTCCATTATTGATGTCTGGAGGATCCATGAAACGCTGTGCGTCACTCTTCGCTGCGGTAATTGTCGCTGTAGTCGCTTTCTGTGTGCCAAAAAGCATGGCGCAAGTTGAAGTGGTTATTGGGACAGGTAATTCTTACTCTTACTACTACCCCTTTATGCCATACTATCCCAGCAACCGTTACCAATATATTCTGCTGGCATCGGAGATACAAGCAGCAGGTGGCTTTGGGGGGTTGATTCTCAAAATGGCGTTGCAGAATTACACGTGGTACAACGGTACAACGGCGCAAAATGCTGAGAATTTCACGATTCGGATGCAGAACACAACACTGACGACATTGAGTGCAGGTTGGGTCAACACGGGTTTTACCACAGTATTCGGTCCTGCTAACTTCCAAGCGACGGTCAATACTACCGCGGGGAGCTGGACCGAGTTTCCAAACTTTACTACGCCTTTTGTGTGGGATGGAAGTTCAAATTTGCTCATTGATATCTGCCATCAGAACTCAAATCAAAACACCTTTGGGGGGGCGTATCCTTATTTCTATGGTTTCTCGGCATCAGGCACTCAACGGGCGCGGTGGGATTTCGACTATTACGGCTATTACGGCTGTACTAACGGGAGTATCTGCGCGGGGACATGTGGATATGCCCAAACATACAACTATTGGTACACATCCAACTGTCCTGTGACTAAGCTATGGATCGCAGCAGGAATTGAACAGTCCTTCCCCGATGATGTAGATCCGCGACGTGTCCTTGTTACAACCAGTAACTATGATGGCTCGTCGAGCCAATTTCCCAAACCATCTATTACTTTCCGAAGAATGGGGAACAATCCATCGTTCTTTACTTACGTCATTCGTGGCCCTCTCCCCTCGCAGAATATTGTTTACCGCGGACTTAATTCATCCAACGTCAATGATACTGTCATTGTGCACAATACGGGAACGGGGTTGGTGACACGAACGATTGACTTTTCAACCGGTCCTCTTGGAGCAGTGACAGGACAGCAGATTGGGAATGGAACCCTTTTCACGACCCAAGCAACTGGAGGGGAGTACCAATTAGAAGTTCGCTATTCGGTTCCTGCCGTAGGCTTTACGCAGAATTGGTCGAAACGATTTATCATTGCCTTCAATAACGATGTAGCGTTGCGGCAGGTGATAGCCCCACGTCTTTCGCCGTATAAGTACTTGCGAGGGGTGAATATTCCAGTAGTTGTTCAGGTACAAAACATCGGTCTGAATAATGCAACTCATTTCCGGGTCATAAGTCAAATTCGTTTCCAAGGGACGGTCGTTCGTGGTCCTGACACAGTTGTTTACAACCAAACTCCAGGGCTTTCCATCGGACAAACCTTTACGGCGAATTTCCCGAATTTCAACACATTGCAAGTGGGTACGTACACCCTCGAAGCGTGGGTCGAGTTACTGAATGCGTCCGATCAAAATGCCAATAACAATACCATTGCATACGTATTACCCTCCGGGGTAAGTAGCTGGACATTCGATGTCCAGTACGACACGGAGGTCGAGACCAATGCAATCTTGCAGCCAACGGCGAGCAGTAATGATGTCACGGTCAATCGCCCCTATAATGTTGTTGCTCGTTTCCGTAACAACGGGGCAGCTGATCAGTCCGATATTCCTACTACACTCACTATTGAGCGTTGGAATGGGACAACATGGGAGCAAGTGTTCCAAACCACCAAGATATTGCCCGATATCGCAGCAACACCACCTGCGACTGCAACCCTATTCTACGATCCTTGGACGCCGCAGCAGACGGGCTTGCATCGGGTGTGCGTGACCATCAGCGCGCCGGGCGATCCGGTGACAGCAAACAATACGCTGTGCGAGACATTTACCGTCAACGATGGATTGTCAGGGACCTACACGATTGGCACTGCTAATGCGGGGAGTCCACGCAACTTCCTAACCATTCAAGATGCAGTCGATGCGTTGTATCGAATGGGTATCAGTGGTCCGGTGACGTTTGAGTTGACCGATGCCAGCTACACGGTGGGGAGCTTGAGTGGGCCGCCGGGACCGGCGCTTGACTTGAGTTCGCGGATATTGGGAGTTAGTGCGACGAACACGATTACGTTCAAGCCCTCGCTGATGCGGAGCCTGACGCGGGGTTCGGTGTCTATCCGACTCCAGACCCAAACAGGCGTGGGGATTTTCTTCGGGCAGAACATGAATCCTGCTAATCCCAATGCGATTATGAATCAACAGCGGGGTTATCCGCAGCTTTATGCAAATCCGACGCCGTACATACGGTTTGATGGTGGGGATCAGAAGTCGTTGCGGTTTTTGTTGGACGTAGGAGGTGCGACGCCGCAGCAGTTGCCGCATCGGGCGGTGTTTTACTTGGGGACGGGGGCGTCGAACATAGTGATACGGAACTGTTTGATCGAGAACTGGCCGCAGTCGTCGGCGTCGTATGCGAGTGATTTGCCGGTGGTGCGGTATGTAGCGCCGACGTTTACGTTTGAGTCGGATGTGCGGCAGTTGGCGGCGGGGCCGTCGAGTTATTCGGCGGGGGTGGTGATGCGGTCGGTGGTGCCGTCGCAAGGGGGTGTGAATGCGTTTGGGTTGGACACGTTGACCAACGACAACAACGTGGTGGAGGGGTGTGAGATTAGTGGTTTTGGCTATGGGGTAGTGGTGTTGGGAGTTGGTCCGTTGTTT
>JANWWF010000015.1 GCA_025055755.1 Candidatus Kapaibacterium sp.
TACCCGTAGCCAGCCGGAGGGCAGGGACTGTTTTCCGCATGTCCGCATTGATGCGCCATCGCTCTTGCCGTCCGTTCGACCACACACTTTCGTACCACTGAAAGCGTGCAAATGCTGCGCCAACACCAGCACTGACAAATGTCCGAAATTGCTCTCGCCAGGGTTCCCATTCAACGGTAAAGAGCACTGGCATCATCGTCAAACGCAGGTCTTCTTCCAGTACGCGTTGTGGGGCATTCTGTGGAGTTCCTCGCTCGAGACTCTGCGCAAAGTACACATCGCTGCTGGCACCAAGACGAAGCCCGCCGACGTCCACGAACACGACTGCTCCTGCGGTAAGCGGCACGTTGAAATCATTGCTCCGCAGACCTGTTGCCTGGCGGTAGCCCTCGAATAGCTGGCTACTTCCGATACCCATCGCAATACCACCGCTTACGCCGAGCACAATCGGATAGCTTGGGCGTTGACCGTAAGCGCTACAGACAAGTACCACGCTACAAAATACGCTTGCCCAGCAGCGACGCCACAATTTCGGCAGCAAACTGTGCAGTTGTGTTGCGCACATCTAAAATCGGATTGACTTCTGCAACGTCGAGTGAGCCGACCATTTGCGAATCTGCAAGAATTTCCATCGCAAGGTGTGCCTCGCGGAAGGTCAAGCCACCAGAAACAGGAGTGCCCACGCCCGGCGCAAGCGACGGATCAACGCTGTCCAGATCGAAGCTGACATGGACATGGTCAACTGTGCGACGGAATCGCTCGAGCACTTCTTCGATAATGGTGTGGATGCCACGTTTATCAATTTCGGGCATAGCATAGACCATCATTGGCAGCCGTGCAATAAGCTCTCGTTCACCGGGGTCTACCGAGCGGATACCGATCAGGGCAACATGTTCCGGTGCAACTTTAGGAGAAAAGCCGCCAACATTTGTCAAGCGATAATTGCCCATTCCCATTGCCACTGCCAAGGGCATTCCGTGAATGTTGCCCGACGGAGTTGTTTCCGGCGTATTCATATCGGCGTGAGCGTCTATCCACAGAAGTCCCAGTCGCTTGCCCTGCTGGCGGCAGTGCATACTGACGCCAGCCACTGAGCCTATGCCCAACGAGTGATCGCCACCGAGCACAATGGGGAACGCACCATCGGCGAGCGCGTTGGCGACGCGAGCTGCCAGGAGCCGCGAAGCACGCACAATTTCAGGCAAATACTTGAGCTTTGGGTTCGCAATACGTTGGACTTCCTGCCCACGCACGGGAATGTCGCCGTCATCGCTGACGCGATGTCCTAATGCTTCGAGCATGGAGGCTATCCCTGCGATGCGCAGCGCGCTCGGTCCCATATCCACACCTCGGCGCCCTGCCCCTAAGTCGCATGGGAAACCAATCAAACGCACGTGTTTGTTTTCCATAGGCTGCTTGTCGCAATACCTTTTGCAAAATACAAGTCATCGTTCCACCAACGACGATGTAGTTTTGTGTGATTTTTCGAGAGCGGACCTATGCTCAGCACCAAGCAATTAGCAGCTATTCGACGGGAATACCGGCTGGCGCTGCTTGACGAGCACACCATCGCTGCTAATCCATTTGACCAACTTGAACGGTGGCTTACCGAAGCAATCAATGCAGGGCTTCCCGAACCGACCGCAATGGTCTTGGCAACAGTGACCCCAGAGGGTTCACCTGCTGCGCGTGTTGTTCTCCTGAAAGGGATCGAGGACGGAAAGCTTCATTTTTACACCAACATCGAAAGTCCGAAAGGTCAGCAGATTGCAGCGCATCCTCGCGTTGCGCTGGTGTTCTACTGGGCTGAGCTGGAGCGGCAGGTTCGCATCGAAGGAATTGCAACCCTGCTCGACCGTGATACGGTGGCAGCATACTTTGCGACTCGTCCCCGTCCTGCCCAAATTGGTGCGTGGGCATCACGCCAGAGCAGTCCGCTGCCCTCGCGCCAAGTCTTGGAAGAAGCCGTTGCGCGCTATACTGAGCAGTTTGCTACCACTGAGCACATCCCACCGCCGCCATGGTGGGGCGGTTATGCCGTCGAGCCAGTAATGTTTGAGTTTTGGCAGGGACGCGAAAGCCGCCTCCACGACCGCTTCCGGTATGACCGTACTACCGATGGGTGGGTGCGGCAGCGGCTATCACCGTAGCACGCTCTGCTATTGCCTGGTACAGTCGAGCATAGGCAATTTCCCATTCCTCTTCCTGCAGTATTAGCGGCGGGAGCAAACGCAGCACAGTGGTTGCAGTCGCGTTTGTAATGACTCCTCGCTCAAGCAGTGCATCGCGCACGTGTGAGGCGTCTTCGTGCAGTTCCAGTCCGAGCATCATTCCCCGTCCACGCACGGACGCAATAAGCTGAGGGAACTCTGCTGCGCACTCTTCTAAGTCAGCCCGCATGCGAGCGCCGAGCCGTTGGACATGCTCAAGAAGTCCGCGATCAAGTTCCTCAAGTACCACGCTTCCTGCTGCGCAGGCAAGGGGATTGCCCCCGTAGGTGGTACCATGCTGCCCCCGTTCCCACACGCCGACCAGGTGCGCATCGACCAAGACTGCGCCAAGCGGCAAGCCTCCGCCGATTGCCTTTGCTATCGTGACAATATCTGGCCGAATGCCATAGCGCTCGAATGCGAAGAAATCTCCTGTTCTACCGCAGCCACTTTGCACTTCGTCGGCTATCAGGAGGAAGCCGTACTGCTGCCGAAGCGTCTCGATGCACTCGACAAATTCTGCTGTTGCCTCGACAATGCCTCCTTCCCCTTGCAGAAACTCCAGCCCTACTGCACAGGTGTTTTCGTCAACAGCTGCCTCAAGTGCTGCTGGATCATTGTACGGCACAATACGAACGTTGGGGAGAAACGGTCCCATGCCGTCTTTGTACAGGGGCTTATCCATCGTTGAAAGAGCCCCATAGGTGCGGCCATGGAATCCGCCGCGAAAAGTGATGATGTCTCCCTTCTTACCGTGCAACGTTCCCCACCGCCGCGCGAGCTTGAGCGCTGCTTCCCATGATTCTGCTCCCGAGTTGGAATACAGCACCGCTGCATAGCCGGTGCGCTGGCATAACATCTCGGCAAGTTGTATTTGTGGCTCTTGGTAGTAGAGGTTCGATACGTGCATGTAGCGCTGCATTTGATGCCATACGGCGTCGAGGATCCGCGGGTGGCTGTGTCCAAGGGCATTGACGCCAATTCCAGCGATAAGGTCCAAATAGCGCCTGCCGCTGGTATCGGTGATCCAGCAGCCCTCGGCATACGCAATAGCAATTGGCAGTCGGCGGTAGATGGGATAGAGCACGCGCTGCTCGCGGGCAATAAGCTCGCTTAGTGTCATACATTTGCTCGAGAAATGTGGTCATGCGAAACTACGGTGGCAACACAGCCAACAGGGCATCTGCTACAGCACGGTGAAGGCAACATTATCCTATCTTTGCGCCCCGCACCTGAAGCAGTGTGCACCGGGATACTAACGACGCTCCAGATGGCATGCAACCGAAGCTTATCACCATTGAGCGGCACATCGCCGAGCAACAGCGACAATTTCCCCAGGCAACGGGCGAGTTCTCCCGTATCCTCCGTGATCTGACGCTTGCGCTGCGCATCATTGCTCGCGACGTGCGGCGTGCGGGACTGATGGACCTGCTTGGCTCCACACGAGTGGTGAACATCCACGGCGAGGAAGTCCGCAAGCTCGATGAACTGGCGCACGATGTCATCTTCCGCGCAATGGACCATGGGGGTCACCTGTGCGTGATGGCATCGGAAGAGGCGGAAGGTCTTATCCACATTCCCTCGAATTATCGTCGGGGCAAGTACGTGATGGTGTTCGATCCGCTCGATGGTTCCTCGAACATTGATGCTAACATCACCATCGGAACGATCTTTTCGATCTACCGCCGACTCGATGAATCACTCGATACCCCAGGCACCATCGAGGACATCTTGCAACCAGGCTACAAGCAAGTCTGTGCCGGCTACGCAGTCTATGGCAGTAGCACGCAGCTGGTGTACACAACCGGCATGGGCGTCGATGTGTTCACGTTCGATCCGACGATTGGGGAGTTTTTGCTCTCGCATCCGCAGGTGCGCATTCCACCACGTGGCTCGATCTACAGCATCAACGAGGGAAGCTACTACCTTTGGGATGAACGTCTGCAGCAGTACATCGAATACCTCAAGACGCCGTCCGCAGATAGGCGGCGTCCGTACTCGCTCCGCTACGTTGGCACAGCAGTAGCGGATGTGCATCGGACGCTCTTTTATGGAGGCATTTTCATGTATCCGGGCAATAAGAAAGCGCCCGAAGGCAAACTGCGCCTTATCTACGAGGTCAATCCGCTGGCAAAGATCATCACCGAAGCAGGGGGGCGCGCTTCGACTGGTTGCTGCGACGTTCTTCACATTCAGCCAACAGACATTCATCAGCGCACACCAGTGTTCATGGGAAGTAGCGAGGACGTTACCGAGCTGGAGCAGTTCCTCCGCGGCGAGCATCCGTTTCAACTAAGCAATGCATAATCCATTTCGACAGCTTGCCCGAGATTCTGCGATCTACGGGCTGAGCACTGTCATCCAGCGACTGCTGACCTTCCTTCTTACGCCGCTCTACACTAACATTCTTGCGCCCAGCGAACTGGGGGATGTTGCGCAGCTGTACTCCCTGATGGCACTGGTGACAGTGCTTACAACACTTGGCTTTGAGCCAGCGTTCATGCGGTATTGGGCAGAGCGGGACGACCGCACGCGCGTTTTTACGCATGCCTTCGCTGCCACAACAGTCGTAGCAGCTGCCATAGTAGTGCTTGGCGCAGGCGGAGCAGGGATTATCAGCCGTGGAATAGCGCTTTCCTCTCCGCGAGCAGAGCTCCTTGTGTGCATGGCATGTGCTATCGTTGCTTTTGATGCCGTTGCAGCAATTCCCTTTGCCCTGCTTCGGATGGAGCGCCGCGCGCTGCTCTTTGCTCTGGTGCGTGTGACTGTTGTTGCCGTCAATGTTGCACTCAATGTTGTGTTCGTTGCATACTGGCGATGGGGAGTCGAGGGTGTACTGATGGCAGGAGTTGCTGCATCGTTGCTGTCGGTTGTGTTGCTACTGCCGATATGCGTGCGCTATTTCGAATGGCGATATGATGGACATCTCCTTGGCGCCCTCCTGCGGTTTGGATTGCCTACTGTTCCTGCGGCTTTTGCTGCGATGGTTGTGCAGGTTGCCGATCGCCCAATTCTCGGCTGGATCGCTGGTCCCGATGCAGTGGGCATCTACAATGCGAACTATCGTCTGGCAATTCCCATGATGCTAGCGGTATCGGTGTACGAGACAGCGTGGCGCCCGCTCTACTTGCAGCATGCATCGCAACACCATGGGCATACACTCTTGGCGCGCGCTCTGCGGTACTACTTGGCGGCAGCAGTCGTGCTTTATGCCGTCGTAGCTGCATTCATTGGGGATGTTGTCGCTATCCCTATCGGGAAAGGACACCTTATCGGTGCACAGTATTGGAGCGGGCTTGGAATTGTGCCAGTGGTGATGGCAGGATACCTTGTGCTTGGAATTACAACAACAGTTGCAGCTGGCATACACATTACCAAGCGTACAGAGTATTTGCCTCTAACGCAGGGGGCTGCTGCAGGAGCAAATGTTGTGCTCAATTTTGTGCTCATCCCATTGCTGGGCTACATGGGTGCTGCATGGGCAACTGTTGGTGCCTATGTGGTCGGAGCAATGGCAACGGTGGTCATTTGTCAGCGAATCTATCCGGTGCGGTATGGATGGGGAGAGGTATTGGTTGCGCTGGCAACGTGTGGAGTTGTTGCATGGACGCTCCACCTTCTGCCGCAGCAAGGGGCAATCGGTGTGAAAAGTCTGTGCGTCGGAGGAGCAGGAATCGTCGCAGGGTGGCTGTACCTGAAGGCTCACCGGTCGGAGTAAATCCCACCGCATAGTCTATTGCCTTAGCCAGTGCGCGAAGTTCTATGCGTAGAGGGAGCGTTGCTCCCTGCGCTTTGCTCCTTTGCAAGTAGGTGCTGCCGAAGATTGGAGCACAAGCATTAGCGCTTTCGCAGAAGAAAATCCCTTCCACCGAAGAGAACCTTCTCTTTCAATACCAGAGTGCTGCTCTGGAAGTCTTATAGCTCCTGGTATTGCTGCAGCAATTGTTGAACCATTGGAGGTATGCGTATGCGATGGTTGATACTGATTGTCGCGGTCCCGTTGGTTGCTCGAGCGCAATGGTTTGTCGGGGCTGGACCGCTGCACTATCGTCCCGAAAGTGCAGACTACCGCGCTGTGAATCGCCCAGCTTGGGGCGGGACGGTTCTATTGATGTCGCGTCAGTACTGCCATTGGTGGTACGGTGCGCGGTTGGAGTATTCGCCTCTTTCGCTTTCGCCCTCGCGTCCGACCGATCGGCATGGCTATACGGACGCTGCTTTTGTTGCAGGGGAGCTGCGCTGGTTTCCCTGGATGCCGACCAGCGTTCCTCTCTATGGCAGCATAGCACTTGGGCTTAGCACGATAGCGACCTCACCATCACGCGATCTTCCCAGCCGGCGAGCAGGAGGCAGTATGGGATTCGGCTACAGTGTTGGCATTGGGGGTGTGCTCTTCTACGATTCTCCCTGCTGCGGATGGTGGCTGGATGTGGCACTCCGCTATCACGCTCCAAATGCTATCGCTCGCAGTAAGTACCGCCCTGTGCTGAGTTCTGTAGAAGCTCTTGTGACGTTCAACTATGGTTTGGGAGGCAGTAATGAAAAGTAAGTGGCATCTTGCAATCATCCTTGCCGTAGTAGGATGGGGCTGCGGTTCTTCGCAATCTCTTGTCCGATACGACGATGCACTTGATATTCGTCCCGAGCGGCAGTTTTTCTACGAAACAGCACCGTGCGTGTGCGATGAAACTGGTTCGACACGGCGTGATGGGCGGACGTTGCGGGGAACTGTCGTGGAAATGGTTATCCGTGCGCGCCGTGATAGCGCAGGGACGGTACGGAATGACACACACTTTGTGTTCCTCTCACGCTGTGCCCCTGAGCGGCGAGAGTGTCTGGAACTCATCCCACTGGCGGATGTCGTGCTCCCTGCACAACAGCAAGGCATGGTACGCAATGAGTATGACAACAAAAACCGCGTCCGTTCATACAACACAGTCACGGGTATTCCCCAGATACGGGATGTGCCTGTGCGCACTGTCGGCTGTGATTGTGATCCGCTTGATCTACAGCTTGGGTTACGGCTACCATCGTGGCGATTGCAATGTCCCGAGCGCAACTGCTCGTGGTACTTTGTCGAGCTGCGAGCTATTCCGGCTCTATTCTCCTACACTGACTGGGTGGACCGATCCATTTCGGAAGAGCGGCGATCCTTTGCGGCTGAGATTGCGGCAGGGATTCGCATTGGACTTACCGCGAATATGCGCCGCCGTGAGGGCGCAAAGCCCTGCGACGAAGAACCTGCCATCGACGAGGACTACCAGCTTGCTCTTCGCACCGATTACTGCTATCGGTGGGGAATTGGACTTGCCTTCACCACTGGCACGCGAGCATACAACATGTTCAGCGCTACGCCTCCCGAAGACTTCAATCGCCCGGTTTTAGCACTTCATGTGCGCTACAACTTCGACCGTACTGTTGCGTGTATGCGCCCGTTTGTCTATGGACAGATCGGAACTGCACTCGATCGGCTAACGATGAACCTTTGGCGCTTTTCCCTCCGTCTCGACGACGAGCAAGAGCGCCGCATTGCAGAGCTGGACTCGCTCATTGCCGATTGTGGTATTCGCCTGCCAGGCTTGAATCTGGTAGTGCCCTCCTACTCACTCCGCATGAATGCATCGGCACCTCCACTCACCTTTGGTATCGGGGCGGGAGTGGAGATTCCTCTCAACGCATGGATGGATCTGGGCATTGACCTTGGCTACCGCTCGCTCGGCATTGGCGATGAACTCCTCTACGACGGGAGAAGCATCCCGCAAGGACGGCGAATAGGTCTATGGCGTTTGCGTGTTGGTCTCACCTTCTGACGGAGGATGCAACGATGAAACAGTGGCATGTTATCTCAGTCCTGTGGCTCCTTGGAATACTCGGAGGCTGTGCGACACCTCCACCACCGCCCCCGCCAACACAGCTTCCGTCCTACAATCTTGGTGCTGTCAATACTCCGGGGGATGATATTGCGCCATACGTCCATCCCGGCGATGGCTTGCTCTACTTCACCACCGATGGTATTCGCGATAGTGCCCGACACATCGCTGCTGCAGATGCTCCTGCATGCTTGGTACGGGATCAAGACTTTGCGGTAGCCCGCTCGTTGGGAGGGCTGCGCTATGATACTGCACGCCTGCGTGGCTCGGCGTTAGCACAGGTGCTCTCGGTGCTTGCCAACAACGAAGGCAACATTGCTTTTCGCACGATGACCGATGGCTTCTTTGCGTCGGGACATCCCTTCGAGGAAACCTATGCACGTCGTGTCAATGTGCTCGTTGGTGGTCTGGTGGGCGGAACTGATTTGTTCCGTTTCTGGATCGAAAAAGATGGAAAGGTGACGGTCCAGAATCTCCAACCACTGAACAGCTTCTATTGGGATGCGCATCCTGCTGTTGCACTGCGGAATGATACCACGTTGCTGGTGTTTTCCTCTGACCGTCCTGCAAAAAAGGACCCCACCGATCGAACGCGCGGTCTGAGTGCTCCATTCCGCAACCAACGCTCTTTTGATGGGAAGGACACAGTGCTGGGAAATGCAGACCTGTATGCTGCATTCATGATGCCGACCGGGCAGTGGTCACGCGTTGTCAATCTCAACGATGTGCTGGGGGTGCCAATTAACTCGCGGGGCAATGAGTATTCGCCATTTCTGTTTTGCCTTGAGCGCGAGCCGGTGCTTCTGTTTGCCAGCGATCGGCGTGCAGGCGCATCGCCCACCGATACAACACTCGATTCGACGCTCAATCTCTGGATGGCACACCTGTCGGTGGATTACGGGCGGCAACAGATCACGGTGCGGAGTCTGGAGCAATTGCCCATGGGCACAGATACCATCAACTCTCGAGCATACCACGAGATGTTCCCTTTCATTCCGCATCCGCACCTAACACCGACAGGGGCAGCAGTTCTTCTTTTTGCCAGCGACCGCGATGACACAGTGCGGCATTGGGCAAATGTGCGGCTGGAGCAACGGAAGGTGGGGAATCTCACCATCCGCAATCGGGGAGGCTTTGACCTGTACGCCATCCCCATCGAGACAAACTGCCGACCGCCCCGGGTGTTCTACACGGTGAGCATTGTAGATCGCCAGGACCCCACTCGGCCTATTCCTCAACCGGTGATAGTGCTGGAAGCTGACGATGGCACTCTCTATGAGCGTCGCGCTTCCACGGCACGCTTCGAGCTTACCTGCGGGAAACGCTATCGCACCCGCGGCGGAAGCTTGTATGACTCGGTTGTGTGTGATCCCACCGCTGATCGCGTCTTGAGTCACTATGCCCAACGTCGCATCGTGGAGATGGCACCGCGCAGTATCAAGCGCGTGATTGAACGGCAAGTTGCCGTGGTGCGGACTCATGACACTCTGCGACGAACAATGCTGATTCCTGCCCATCTCCAGCAGGAAGAGACATTCGATACCAGCGCATTTGAAACATTGGCACGGCTGTCGTTCGCAGTGGCTAAGGATGCACAGTTTGTGGGCATTCGGCGCCGATCGCGAGAGCTCATGGATGCACTATTTGCCCGCCCACGTATTGAGCCAGACACGATCATGCGTACAGTCCGGGAGACGATAACCCTGGACATCCCCCAATACGACACCCTGCTGATCCCCTTACGCCAGGAACTGGTCCTGTCGGAGCTCAGCAAACGTGGCATGTTCCCCACCTGCGATCCAACCGATCCCAATCAGCAGGACGTAGAGCTGTACGACACGATCTACATCGAGCCGCAGTACTACGTCTTTCCGCCCTGCGAGCGCGTGTACGTCCGCGACACACAGTTTGTGCGCAATGTGCCGTACTTCCAGACGACCTTCTGGGAGGTCAATACGAGCCGAGGGCTGGCAGAGCATCTGGTGCGCTTCCGCACCGCCGCTTATCGCGATGCAGGATTTATCGAGCTGCATCGCTCCAACCAATACTGGGGACCGGAAGCAGTGCTTGATTCCCAGCTTCGAGCACGACGAGAACACCTCCTTGCAGAACGAATCGAACAGTATCGGCATTATGCCCGCTATGTGGACCGCAACTATGCTACGATTGTGCGAAGTGTGTGCGACACACTGCTTCCAGGCTTTGCAGATATGCTTGCCCGTTTGCAGGGAGATACCACCGCCTATGCCAGTGAAAAGCTCATCATTAGCGTCGTTGCATACAGTGATGCCCGCCCAATTCGACGTGGTCTGTACTTAGGGGCACCAATTGAATACTTCCCCGCGCGATTTGACACAGGAACGTTCCGATTGGAGTTCCCGCAGCAGCAAGCAATCGTGGTGCGCACAGGAGCATCACTGGTTGGTACCGACAATGATACTCTCTCGAAACTCCGTGCCTACTACGGCTACACTGAATTGCTTGCTCGGCTACGCAATTGTCCTTTGTTTGTAGAGTTCGAGCGCCGTGGACAAGTGCTTCTTCCGACCGATGTTCGCACACGGGAGGAGTTTGAATCGCGTTTGCAGCGAAGTCGCATTGTGTTCGTCGTCGAGGGACGCTATGCCGATACGACCGTTTTAGCGCAAACACCGGCATATGCAGCACTACGGCTGTTGCAGATTGCCGATCCAGAAACGATTGCCCAACAACACTCGAACGATTACTTCAAGTATGACAATGTGCGCCGGGTTGATGTCACTATCCATCGTGCCAGTTATAGCGGTGGTATGCTCCGGCGTCCGCTCTGCGGCTGTAGTCGGTAACGCCGGTGGGCACCGAAAAAGCACCATCAACCCCTCAAGCTACCCTTGTATGCCCATCGCTGCCTGGCTTTGCCAGGCAGTTTTGTTATCTTGCCTGGAGGAGAAGCAGTCGTTGTCCCTTTGCGCATGCAAATGCACTCTTTTGTAGCTCGGTTAGTGCAGCCCGGAAGAGCGAACAAGACGACCGTAGAGCAGGAGTGGCAGTTGAGCGTTGCCACGTCGGCACAGCTTGCGCAGGTGCGGCGCTGGCTCGAGCGCTATGCGCAAGAGGGTGGCATCACAATAGCCAAGCGCGAGCGATATGTGCTGACCGATGACTACCTGGACACTTCGGACTGGCGATTTTACCGTGCCGGTGTTGCATTGCGCCATCGGCGCGTCGGCGAGCAGCGCAGTGAAGTGACGCTCAAAGCATTGAACTCGACTACTCCTGCATTCAAAACCCGCTGGGAGGCAAGCGAACACTTCTCGCAAAGATTGACCCATACGGCGCTCCGCGCATTCTTCCGTTCCTCGCGGAAGACAATTGCCCGCCTTGTCCGCGATGTTGCCGGCGCGATGCCAATCGAGCGCAAGTTTCGCGTTGTAAACCACCGTGATGAATTTCAGCTCCGGCTTGGTCTCTCACGCATTACTGTGGCGCTTGATCGATTCAAAGTCACTGCGGCTGCGGGCAGCTCGAGCCCGCACTATCGTATCGAGATCGAGCTTGACAGCGACAGCGATGAAGCAGGATTAGCTGCAGTGGAAGAGTTTGTTGCCAAGCTCCAGAGTGTGTTCAGAGCAGTGGCGAGCTGCCAGTCAAAGTTTGCCATGGGTCTACAGATGTGCGAAGCTGCGCCTGCGACGGTAGTGCAAAACTTTGGAGAGCCTGCAACGGTTGCAGCAGCAGGGGCTAATCCTCTTGCAATGACACTTGCGTATGCGGTGCTGCGGGAACAGTGGGCAGCGTTCCGTGCCAACGAGGCTGGTGCCCGGTTGGGAGCAGATCCTGAGTATGTACACCGGATGCGAGTAGCAACGCGGCGGATGCGAACAGCTCTGCGTGTCTTTCGCCAGCTTTTCCCTCCTCAGGCGCAGCAGATTCGGAGTGAGTTGCAGTGGATTGCAAGAGTGCTTGGTGCCGTCCGGGATATAGACGTCCAGCAAGAGCGTCTTTGGCAGTGGCAGACGGAAGGAGTGCCGCTCGATGTTGCAGCAGTGCACTCGCATCTTCGTCGCCAGTGGCAGCGAGCACATCGCAAGCTCATTGACGCATTCAACAGTCGTCGCTATGCTAAAATGGTCGAGCAGGTGGAAGAATTCCTTCGTAAACCAGTGGAGGCATCACCGCTGGCACTATTGCCAGCACGGCAAGTACTTCCCAGTCTTATCCTGCGCCTATATGCAGCGGTGCGAGAATGTGGCGATACCCTCACGGCAGCATCTCCCCCGACTGCATACCACCTGCTCCGCATACGCATCAAGCGGTTACGCTACGTGCTCGAGTTTTCGCGGCATGTCTATCCTGCTGTTGCCGAGCGATTTGTTCCCCGGCTGGTGGAGGTGCAAGATGTGCTGGGATCTTACCAAGATGCCCATGTGGCAATCGAATGGCTCTCGTCGCAGCAGAAGGCAAATGGTGTGCATGCCAGGGGAGCAGGATACATTGAGCGGTGGCGTGCTACGATGGACAATGCACGGGCGCAACTGCCACGCCTGTACCGGCGAATCAAAGGAGCAGCATGGATGCGCGTGGTAGAAATTCTTGACCAAGAGTAGCCAGCGCTCTTGCATACACGGGGTCCCTGTACCCCTTACCAGATGAAGCCTTCTGTTGCCGCGCGCGCACGGGAAAATGCTTCTTCGAGGGTTGCTCCGACGGCAGTAATATGTCCCATTTTTCGACCAACGCGGCAGTCTTTTTTGCCGTAGAGGTGAATCCATGCATGGCCGTGGCGGAGCGCATCAATGGGGCTGTCGGGAATCCCGCTGCCGTTGCGCTCGCCCAATAAGTTGATCATGGCTGCTGCAGGCACAATCATATCGGGTGCCCCCAAGGGAAGATTGCAGACAGCACGTACGCAGTTTTCAAATTGCGAGGTCTGACAAGCTTCGATGGTGTAGTGGCCACTGTTGTGCGGTCGTGGCGCGATCTCGTTGAAGAGCACCTTTCCTTCCTCGGTCAAAAACATTTCGATGCCGAAGACTCCAACGCCATTGACTGCTTCGACGGCGCGTCGAGCCAGGGTGCGGGCAGATTCAGCAATCGAAGGTTCTACTGGAGCAGGTGCCAACACAACGCGGCAAATGTGGTTTTCTTGGATGGTCTGAACGCATGGATACACGACACACTCTCCGCGTTGATTGCGAGCCACGATGGTAGCAAGTTCCATGCGGAAACGAATGAATTGCTCCACCATAAGCTCGCGTGGATGCTCACCACTGGTGAATCGCTGCCATACCCCAGCAATTTCATGCTCCGAGCGCACCAGGGCATTGCCATAGCCATCGTAGCCAAACGTGCGAGTCTTGACAACCACTGGGTAGCCATGTTCTGCCGCAAACGTTGCAATATCGGCAGGTGATGCCACCGCTGCAAATGCTGGTGTATCGATGCCGGCAGCCGCCATTGTTTGCTTTTGCACGTACTTGTCCCGCACTTTCGCGACTGTCTGTGGAGAGGGAAACACCAGCCGCCGCTCGGCAATATGTTCGAGGAGTTCAGGGGCAATAAACTCGTTTTCGAGCGTAATGATGTCGCTTACGCGAATGAAGCGGTCGAGTTCATCAGCATTTGTCCATCCGCCGGGGAAGTCGAGCTTTGTCATTACACCAGCGGGAGATTCTTCCCCGTGCTCAATAATTGCCACACGGAAACCAAGGCGGTAGGCAGCCATTGCGGTCATTTTCGCAAGCTGCCCACCGCCGAGGATTCCAATTGTCAGAACACGTGTAGGGTCGTAGGGCGAGGGAAGCATTAGCGGAAGTAGTAAATGATCCCAAGCTGAGGTGTGGGGAATACCTGCACACCAGGCTCACCGATAAAGAATGTCAGCGGTGCTTCAATTGCAATAGCCGCTGCTCGCGAAATGAACCATTCGTAGCCAACTCCTATCCCAAACCGCGTGGGGTAGGAAAGTGCATTGCCAGTGGGATCTTTGTCGTCGGCATAGTAACCAAGCCCCGCAAGGCCGTAGAAGCGGGAGTCAAGCGAGTTATCGAATTGGTACTGCCCTTCAGCACCGACGGAATACCAGGCGCGATTTCTGCCAGCAGTGATATAACCGGCATTAAGCTCCAATGCGAAACGTTGGGGCGAGGTATAGCGGAATGAAAAGCCAACACCCGACACAAACCCAAGCTGGAAGCCTACGCCGTAGTAAGGAGCTACGTCCAAGTTCACTGGTGGCCGCTGGACTGTTGTGTCCGCTGGCACGAGGGCCCGCTGAGGAATTTGAGCATAGACATTGGCGTCCATCCCCAGACCGAGAGCCACAAGCAGGAGCAATTTTGTGTTCCGCATTGAACTTGACCAAGTGTTACACATGCACAGCAAAGATACTATCCACCTGCCCTGGATGCGGCAGCGCTTACGCCGATGGTTTGCAGCCCACCGGCGTGATCTTCCCTGGCGCCGAGTACCCCGGCAGCCTTATCACGTGCTCGTTGCAGAGATTATGCTGCAACAGACGCAGGTGTGGCGCGTTGAGCCTGCATTTGAGCGATTCATCGAGCGATTCCCGACAATTGCAGCCCTTGCAGCGGCACCGCGGGCTGAGGTGCTCCGTGCGTGGCAGGGTCTTGGCTATAATCGCCGTGCTGTTTTTCTCCACGAATGTGCGACTGTGGTGTGCCAGCAGTACAATGGCGTTATCCCGCCAGACTACGCGCAACTGCGCTCTCTGCCCGGTGTTGGAGACTACACAGCCCGTGCTATTCTCGCTTTCGCCTACGAACAGGATGTAGCCGTCGTGGATGTCAACGTTCATCGCGTGCTAAGTCGGTTCTTCGAGCTCCAAGCGACGGAGGCAGACCTTCTACCGCTTCCTACTGTGCACCGTTTGGCAGCGGAGCTCTTGCCGCGCGGCGGGGCACGATGGTGGAACGAAGCGCTGATGGACCTTGGCTCGCTTGTTTGTGTACGCCGTTCCCCTCGGTGTGCGGCGTGCCCGCTTGCGCGGTGCTGTGCGTCGGCAAATAGTATGCAACCTGCCCCACGCCGGCAACGGCAGGAACCGACCTACCGTGGGCTTCCTCGGCGCTTGTGGAGAGGAAAGCTTGTGGAATTGTTGCGCCAGCGCCCTGTGTGGACGCTCCAGGAAATTGCGTGCGCGCTCTTTGGCACGCCGACGTCTGCCGATTTAGAATGGCTCGAAGCTCTTGCCCTCGGCCTCCACCGCGATGGCTTAGTGTCGTTCCGGCAGGATGGACGAGTTGGACTGCCCTCTCCGGAGGAAGAAGCGGCGAAGACAAGCGCTCTTTAGCGCTTGTCCCACCATGCTACGATGTGAGCAGGCTTGCGGATGAGTTGGTTCGCGAACCAGTCTATTGCTCGCCACAACGAATGAGGGAGAATGCCCAGAATGCGGTAGGTTCGTAGCACTAACAGTGCCTTGTTGCCGAAAATGGTGTAGCCCATGGGAGCATGTGGTAGGTAGTGCCGCAGGCGCTGCTCATCGAAGCTATTTAGGTGAGCGTGAATTGGCGTGGGCTGATTGCAGTGGATACACAGCACATGTCGAATGCGCTCTTTGTAGGGGGTTGAGATCACAATACGCCCGCCAGGCTTAACAACACGCCACATGTCCTCGAGAGCCCGCTCCGGTTCCGGCAGATGCTCGAGGACTTCCGAGGCAATAACACAGTCGAACGTTTCCTTTGCAAAAGGGAGATGCTCTGAGCTGGCAACAACGGCTACGTGAAGCGGATGGGGAGTCTCTTCCAATGCGCGGCGAGTGTTGACAAGACTCAGGTCCAACGAGCACACCGCAATGCCGTGGGGAACCAGGGTCCGTGCCAGCCATCCATTGCCACAGCCGACATCGAGCACAAGGTGGGCAGAACGGGGAATCTGCCGCAGGATAACTTCCCGCAGACGGCGTTCATCGTGTGCCGTTGCGGGATCGCGTTCTTCCCAGTAGTCGAATAGCTCTGCATCCCGGCGGTAATGTTCAGCGAAATGCCGTTCGATGGGATTAAGCTGTGCTGCTAAGAGTACGGGAATATCGCCCTCGAGCTTGATTGGAGTGCCGGAAGGAGTGCTCAACGTGCCATTATGCCAAAAGAGAGGCTCTCCCGTATCCGGATGCTGAAGTCGGTGCCGAAGAGGATGGTCCTGCCACCGCATTAGTATCCGAGCCGAAGTTGAATCCACCACCACCAGCGGTCAACCGGTGCATTCCCACCGGTACGACGTGTGTAGGTTGCCCGCACGTCGAGAAAGACATTCGTCCATGGCTCAAGAGAGCACCACAGCTCGATGCGGCGGGTATGGCTGACGTTCCCTCGCAAGAAGCGATTGCCGACAGCAAATGGTTCCGGCAGTACATCCCCATCGCCGCGAAGTGCATCACCGCCAACATTTCCCACGGGCACACGGATTGTTGTGCCCGGGAGGAGGACGGTTACAATCTGCCCTGTGCTATCGAGCCAGTTTTCACCCCAGCGGAGATAGTCCGCGCGCGCTGCAATGCGCAAGCGCGGCGCCAGCCATAGGGTTGCGGCGATGGTCCAGCGATCGCTGTTGGGTTGTTGCAGGCTCCCGAGTACTTCTCCCTGCGAGGTCCAGGAGTTGACCATCGTTCGATGAGCATACACGAACGGATTGATGCGCACGTATTCGCCGATAAGCAGCAGAGGCGCCGTACCAATGCGGACGAGCTGTGCCAGCCCTCCCTGCCAGGCGTATTTGTTGTTGTTGCCGCGCACGCTGGTATCGCCGAGCGTTGAAAATCCAATGTCATCGGCAAGGAGCGCTCCATAGACGAGCGTGCCTTTCAGCGGTCGCCATGCAGCGTCGAACATGAGCAGCGAGTTATCGTTGGCATTGCGCTCAGAGCTGAGCATACCGGATGACACGTAGAATCCAAGAGGATTGAGGTATCCCAGGTCCAACCCTCGTCCGGAATAGACGATAGCATCGGAGACGGCAAGCGAAAGGTCTTCTGTTAGGTCAACTTGCAGGCGATGCGCTGCAAGGAATTTCGAGGGAACACTGGCACCGGCAGTATCAGTGCCAATCGCAGCAGCGTGGAGGTAGCTAAAGCGGAAAACACCGTAGTGCACATCTGCCAGCACGTGATCGAGCAATGGCTGCCCAACGGAAAGGAGCAGCCCTCCGCCCAGCGGAGAATATCCCCATCCGATGACATCTCGCCCGAGCCGCAAGCGCCCGAAGGCTCCTTGGTACTGGATTGCACCGATGGCGCGGTCGTAGAAGGTGCGTTGGTCAATAAACAGCCGAGGGGCGCGTGCCATGTCGGGGTCAGTGAGGGCAATCCGTTCGGGGACACCACGGAACACAGCACCGTTTGCAAGGTCGAGGATAAAGCTCCAGTGGCCAGCTTGCCCAAGCGCTCGCACGCTGAGTCGTCCGGCGGCAAGGGCATCAGCACTGTGTTCGTGGAGCATGCCGCCACGGCTATAGGCAGCAGCATCGAGCCGAAACGCAAGGACGCTATCCCGCATGGCCCCCAAAGCAAAGCGTCCTCTGTGCCATTGTGCAAGCTGGAACGCCATCGGAGTAGAGTCACCGACAGGGGCGTAGTACACCGCCACGTAGCGCTGGAATGTGTCGAGCGTTGTAGGTCTTGTCAGAAGGTCATCCAGCCGCGGGGGAAGCACACTCATTGTGCCAATCGGGCGTTCCTGGAGCATCACTTGGAGCATAAGCAAGTCACCGCTTGTAGGTTCTCCGCTCATGTCGGCATTCTGTGCCAAAGTCCGGACAAAAGCGATGCACACTGCTCCCACAAGTCTGGCTGCCCAGCGTACTTTACTCGGCATAGCGACGGAAGGCAATGATGGCATTGTGGCCACCAAAACCGAACGTATTGCTAAGCGCAACCTCGATGCGCCGGGGACGAGCAACATTTTCGGTTAGGTCGAGTCGCGGGTCTATCTCTGGGTCACGCTCGACGATATTGATTGTCGGCGGTACTGTCTGGTGAACGATCGCTAACACTGTCGCAATTGCTTCGATAGCCCCTGCTGCGCCGAGTAAATGGCCGGTCATGGATTTGGTTGCGCTAAGGCTAATGTTAGCGACATGGTCTCCGAAAAAGTCCACTATTGCTTTCGCTTCGGCAGGGTCGCCAACAGGCGTCGAGGTTGCGTGAAGATTGATGTGGTCAACAGCTGTTGGAGGGAGATTTGCCTCGCGGAGACATTCTGCCAATGCAAGCTTGATGCCGATACCATCGGGATGCCCAGCGGTGATGTGATAGGCATCTGCCGTTGCACCAGCCCCGACAATTTCCGCATAGATGCGTGCGCCACGCCTTCGGGCATGCTCGAGCTCTTCGAGAAGCAGTGCCCCTGCTCCTTCGCCGAGGACAAATCCATCACGCTCCCGATCGAAAGGGCGCGAGGCAGTTTCCGGAGAATCATTCCGTTCGGAGAGGGCTTTCATGGCACTAAATCCCCCAATGGCTGATGGGGTCACCGAGGCCTCGGAGCCGCCCGCAATGATTGCGTCCGCTTTCCCAAGGCGGATGTAGTTGAATGCTTCGATAATGCTATGCGAGGACGATGCACATGCCGAAACTGCACAGAAGTTTGGTCCTCGGAAGCCATAGCGAATAGAGATGAGCCCTGCGGCCATATCGCTAATCATCTTCGGGATGAACAAGGGGCTGAACCGAGGTGTCCCATCGCCGCGGTAGTATCCGCCAATTTGTTCTTCGAGCGTCACCAGTCCTCCGATGCCAGAAGACCAAATCACTCCGATACGGTCACGGTTGACACGCTCGAGATCGAGCTGGGCATCTGCAATGCATTCTTGCGCTGCTGCCAAAGCATACTGGCAGAATGGATCGGTCCGCGTTACTTCTCTCCGGTCCATCACCGTCAGTGGATCGAAGCCTTTGACCTCGCAGGCAAAGCGAGTGCGGAATTTTGTCGCATCAAAACGGGTGATAGGACCAGCACCACTGCGACCTGTCCGTAGAGCTTCCCAGTACGCTGGAACAGAATTCCCAATTGGCGTCAGTGCGCCAAGACCAGTGATGACTACACGTCGCACAGGATTTGCTTGAGTTGTTGTCCAACAAGCGTGCAAGAATACAAAACGAAGCGACTATCGAGAGCGAACGGTAAACAGCAGCAGCAGAGTAGTTGCTACCGAGGCAACGATGATAACCGGTTCAAGAATGTCGTCCCACAAGGAGCGGGGTGGAGGAGGAACAGGGCTGGTAGTCAAATCAGAACGGGGAAGCTCAGCAGCAGCAACATCACTGCGAGCGAGCACGTCCTGATGGACAAACCGTATCCGCTGCGTCGTGTCCAGTGCCATAGTGCGCAATTCCACCGTCACCGTGCGTTGGAGCGAATCCCGCGAGGACGGATGTAGTCCATACCGCACAGCGCAATCAGCAATGGCAAGAGTGCAGGGTGCTATTGGGCGTACTGGAATGCCGTGTGCCAGCAGCTTTTCGACGATAAGCCAGTGTGCAGCCGAGGTGGGAGGGACTACTACGACCGAATCGCAGGAGAACATTGCCACGAAGGCAGCAACGGAGCGTTGGGCTAAAGAATCAAGCAAGAAAAAATTTGTCTGCACCTGAGCAGCCAGTGGCACACTTGCCAGTGTGCCTATCCACCATGAACAGCATCGCAACAGCGCGGATTTCACCAGGGTATTCCCTATCGTTCGCTTGGTTGTGCAATGCGGGCAGATAATGGGCCGCGTAATCCACTGTAACCGGTTAATTCCGCGTCAATCGTTCCGATGGGAATTTTTGTGCTGACCTTAACGGGGATTTTGCGCTCGTCGTCGGTGAGCCAAATGAGAATGCGACCTTCGCTTTTGAATAACCCGCCTTCGCGAATAAGTGGCTCGATCACGATGCAGCGAAACGTTCCTGCTTGTACTTCCACCGTTTGTCGTCCCAGAATGCGGACGCCCAGGTCATACGTCTGGCGGTCGAAAAAATTCTGCAGTTGGATGACGCTGCCTTTTGGCATAGAGCCCAGATCAAGAGTGCGCACGTAATAGAATGCAGACACAATGTCGTGGACGTAGGGAGGGACGTCGAATGTGCCTTCTGTTGTAATGGCTTTCCGATTCCGCTGATCAAACCGTGCCTGGAAATCGCGGCGGAAGTTTCCCTCGCGGATATTCTGCTCGAACTCCCAGGGGAAAATGCCTGCCACGTCCAGCACAGTGCGGTAGCGATCCCGCACGCGGTAGAGCCAGTCGAGGGACTCCAGGGAGCGGACCTCAAAGCGGATATCGTAACAGGGACGCCCCTCGCGATAGACTGGCTCTGCCCCGATCTGGAAGTACGCCCGACCAGCTGTGATGAACTTGTAGCCGACGCGAAATTCCAGCCGCTCTCCAAAACCAAACGCTTCGTTGGGTACGTAGCGGAATTCTTCTGCACTGCTGACCGCCAGCGTACCGGCAACAACGACAAATACTGCGCGAAGGTGAAGCATAGATGCACCTGGGTTGTACACAGCACAAAGACGCAGTGTTTATGCCAGCATTGAACCGACCAGCCACCACAGGGGCAGCGTTACCACGCTGGTAATTGTAGTGACCGCAATTGCAGCTGCGACGCGCTCGCTTTCGAGATGGTATCGCTCAGCGACAACCAGTGTGAGCATCATTGTGGGCATTGCTGCCTCCAAGATAGCCGCCCGCAGCGCAATACCACCGAGTCCTACCGCAAGACTAACCACTGTTGCGATTGCAGGCGCCACCAGCAGCTTGAGAGTAGCAACTGGCACCAGCATGCGCCACTGGCGAAGATACTCCCAGCGCAAGGATAAGCCAAGAGCAAACATCATCAGGGGAATCACTGCGGCAGCAATAATCTCCAGGATGCGGTCGAACATTGCCGGGAGGGCAATGCCCAGCGCTTGCATGCTTAGCCCTGCAATTGCTGCCCACAGCGGAGGGATAGCTAGCCAATGCAAGCGAGAAATCCGCACATCTTTTGGGGGACCGGCTATCACATGGATCAGCCCAACTCCAAGTGTCCACAAAAGGGGAGTAGAAGCGGCAAAGTCAAAAAGAACGGCGACGTACGTTGCCTCTGGCGCAATCGTTGCGCGAAGGAGAGGGATGCCCAAGTAGGTCACGTTTCCCCATGCACTGGTGAGAACAAAAGCTGCTGCTGCAGGGGGAGCCAGTGAAGTAGTTCGGCACAGTAACCAGCCAGTAAGTGCTGTTCCAATAATGGAGCTTGCAGCTACAAGAGGTATTTGCCATAGCACGCTCCCCAGCGGAGCGTGGAGCATGGAGCGAAATGTCAGCACCGGAAGGAAGAACATAAAAACTGCGGTTGCAATCACCTGGCGGAGTTGCTCTGCCGCAGGGAAAAGGCGAATGGCACGCCACAGTATTCCCGCCCCCACAAAGCCAACCACTCCGAAACTATCCATGGAGGCATTGTCGGGGGGAGATACTGGGGGGATGCTCGGAACGACGTCCCAATGCCTCAGGCAACGGCATTAGGCGAACATGTCGGAATTTTCTTCTTCGTCGTCCTCGTTGAAGAAGTCGGCCGGACCTTCGTACTCTGGCCAGATGTCCTCGATACCTTCGTAGAGAACATCGCTATCCTCCAGCTCCATGAGGTTGTCGAGGACTTGCTGGGGAGCGCCTGTGCGATTGGCGTAGTCGAGCAACTCTTCCTTGGTTGCCGGCCACGGTGCATCCTCTAAGTACCGTGCAAGTTCAGGAGTCCAGAACATCGTACCTCCTTATTGACGGTGAAACCATCCCGGATAGAGTAGTGTCGTGGTTATACAGTCTATGCACGGTGCGAAAACGACAGGGCCGCATTCGTATTGTACTACTCTGGCTTCCCGTCTGCCCGACGAAGCGAGAAAGCATCGAAAAAGACCAGGACACTTCCCTCGTGGATATGAATCTCGATGCGGTCACCATAAGCTTGATTGCGAGCACCTTCTCGCTTGCCCAGCTCGAGTATTTCATCAGAAAGCTCCCAGACTAATCCTCGAGTTGTCAGGCGAGCTCGTGGCTGGGGGATGAGAGAAATAATTTCTCCTGGAGTAGTGCGCAGCACAAGCGAGGAATTAACAGCACGGCCTATCCTCCCTGCATCAAACACCTCGAGAGGAAGCTGCTGGCTGTAGCGTAAAAAAATGCTCCAGTTGTTCAGCGTATGCTCCAGCTCCCCGCCATTCATCCCAACAACAATAAACTCGCCGACACCATGCTCAATACCAAAGCGGAGAGCCTTCTCGAAGTCCGTCGAGTCTTGGTCCGACAGATGCACGATGTGAGAACCTCGGAATGCTGCTGCGGCATTTGGAATGGAATGCAGCGAGTCAAGATCACCGATGATGACGTGCGGCACAATGCCCCGCTCGAGCAATTGCCATGCGGAGCCATCAGCCGCAATTACCGTATCATAACGAAGGCGCTGCAGCTCACCAGAAGCTGGCAGCACTCCACTCAGACTTACAAGTGCACGCATAGGGGAATGTTTTATCTCTGCTTCAACAACTAACGCGTTCGCGAAAAAAGCTCAGCAATGTTCTGTTTTCACCACCCGCGGCGCTATTGCGGTATTTTTGCAGTCTGTTGCTTGAGTCGAATTTTCCGCGGAGTGTCTTATGAAACGGACCTATCAACCGAGCCGACGCCGCCGACGTGCTACTCACGGCTTCCGCGCGCGAATGGCAACAAAAAATGGGCGGAAGGTTCTTGCTGCACGCCGGGCTAAAGGACGTTATAAACTCACCGTTAGTGACGAACGCCACTGGTGAGCCATCGGCGCCTGGTTCCTATGCGTCGCCGCACGGAGCGAGAGGAATTATTCCGCACAGGTATGCGATGCCGTATCCCTGATTGCCCTGTGCAGACCACAGTGCTGCCAAAAGTCTCGTCCTCACTGGAAACCGAAGCGTTGGCATACACGCTCGTTGTACCGCGGAGCGTCTGCCGCACTGCTGTCGGACGCAACCGTGTACGACGCCTATTGCGGGAAAGTCTCCGAGCTATCCTTTCTTCGCAGCCAGCACTGGTGGCTCCCTATCGTGCTCTTGCTCTCCGCTGGAGCGGACCTTCTACAACAGACTGCAAACGTTTGCGCCTCCGTGATGTATTGCCCCATGTTGTTGCCGTTTTAACTGCTGCATCGACTCGGCTGGTGCCCCATGGATGCTGACATTTTCGTGTACTCTCCAGAAAATCTGTTCCGTCAAATCGAGACAGCCCCGTTCGAGTTGGGATACTACACGGTGCGCTTTTATGTGGACCAGCATGGACGTCTTGCGCGAAAGCCGACCGATCGCATTGCGACGTTCTACTACTCTCCCTCGGGGGGCACGCTGCGCGATGAGAACCTCAACATCGTGCTCTACAGCGCTCGGCTGGACCGCTACAAAGGCTACGGGCGGCTTTCTGATGCCACCGATGAGTAAGTATCGCCCGGATTCCCATTGAGCGGGGTCTCGGTGTCATCCCACCAAAGTTCAAAAGGGCGGTAAGTACGTCCTGCCTCATCTAACTCAAAAGTGCCAGGATATTCGCGCTCATACGTGATGTTCGGCTGGGTTCCCGCGGCGATGATAACGCTCCGTGCCGGTATCTCGATCATTTCCCCCGTGGGACGGTAACGTTCTCCATCCCACATGATGCGCTCAAATACCACTGCCCGGATGTGGCGATAGGGATCGAGCACAAATCGTCGGGGCTCGACACACTCTATCAGTTCGATGCCTTCTTCTAACGCTTTGGCAATTTCCTCGTGGTTGAGTCGATAGGCAGGAGCATCTTGCCAGCGTTTGCGGTATGCGAGGCGTACCCCACCCCATAAGCGGAGTAAAGGAAGAAAATTCGGCGTTTCGCCTTGCTCGGTTGCCCGCTGGCGCTCCCGTGCGATTGCTTCTCCGTGGGCGAAAAATTCTTCAGCGATACGGCGTTCTTCTTCATCGAACTGGCTCCAGAACTGCTCTGCACCCCCCTCAGCAATAAGCTGACGGGCGCGAGTGTAGAACCGTTCGACCTGGACCGGATAGTACGCCAATGCTTCGGTTGCTGTATCAATGCCCGTCAGCCCTCCTCCGATCACAACCACGGGCATGCGGAGCTGAAGATTAGCGAAAGTGTCACGTTGCGCTGCGCCTGTTAGCTGAAGAGACATCAGAAAATCTGACGCCATACGCATCCCTCGAGCAAGATTGTTCTCGACGCTGATGATCGTGGGGCGTCCTGCACCAGTGCAGAGGGCGACATGGTCGAAGCCGTGTTCCCATGCATCCTCGAGCGTCATAGTGCCGCCAAAGCGGATACCGTCGAGCAGCAGAAAGGTTCGCCGTCGCTGGAGGATAAGCTGCAAAAGGGTGAGAAAGTTTTTATCCCAGCGTACCGTGATACCATACTCACTGACACCGCCAAAGCCCCGAGGAATGCGCTCATCGAGTGATTCGACTATCTCCGCCCAGGAAAAGATGGGCTGTGGAGGAGTCGAGCGGTCGCCGATCCATGAGGTTGGAAGCGGCTCTATTTTCAGTCCGTCAATGCCCACAACGCCGAAGCCCTCGTTGAGCAGGTACAGCGACAGCGTATATCCTGCCGGTCCCATCCCGACAACAAGCACTTTGCGTCCGTTGTACGGAAGAGCGTAGGGACGGTCAAGCCGCAAGGGATTCCACCGCGTGAGGAGGTCGTACATCTCTACTCCCCACGGCAGAGCGAGCACGTCGGTCAGCACAGAGGTTTCAATCTGCGGAATGTTGACCGGTTCTTGCTTTTGGAAGATGCATCCTTTCATGCAGTCGTTGCAGATCCGGTGCCCTGTTCCTGCGCAGAAGGGATTGTTGATGGTCACCATCGCCAGGGCAGCAAGGGAGTGTCCCCGAGCTTTGAGGGCATGCATTTCGCTGATGTGTTCATCGAGAGGGCAACCGGTTAGGGGCACTCCCAGTGGATTGCGTTTATAAGAGCCATCAGGGTTACGAAAGCCCTTCGAGCACGAATCTTTTTGCCGCTCGTGACAAATCATGCAGTAATCAATGTGCCCCATGATCTCGCGCAGAGGAGCTCGGGGGTCAGTCAAAGCAAAGCCATCGCGCCGGCGATGGTGCAGACCTCGCCATATCTCAACTCCGTATCCATTGAGCGGGATATGCTCTGCCTCGACAAGGTGAGCAAAATCTACTTTGCGTGGTGTCCATGTCAGCTGCCATCCAGCGAAAGATTCCGGGGCAACACTACGCCGCACGAGCAGGTACTCTTCGAGCATTGGTAGGAGCGCTGCAGCTTGCTCGGCTGGTATTGGTGCTTGGGACGATCCCTGCTGAGCATGCTGGAGGGCACTAATCACTTCCGCCAGTGCTCCTTCTTCGTCGCTGTCCCAGGGGAGGTGGGGAAAGAGAGTCTGGAGTGCGACGTATTGCTGCTGCAAGTATTCCCACCGCTCTGGCGAGGTATCAAGCTGCTTGTGGCGAAGTGCTGCACGCTTGAGAAAGTCGCTCCGCATGGCTGCGACACGGCGTTCGTGCTCGATGCGTGCCGCAAGTGCTTGCCGCTCAGTTTGTATGCCGAAAAGCTCGACCAAGAACTCTTCGACTGCCTCAGCGGCTCGCATAAGGGTTGTGCTTTGGGCAACAGCATCCATGTCCCCTCGATTGTCCCGAAGAGCCACAAATTGTTGCCATCCGTCGGGGTCAAACGATGCAAAAAAAGCTTCCCATAGCTGATAGAGTTGCCGCAAGCCACCGGGAGTGTGAAGCTCGTCGTAGGAGAAACTAAAGCCCAGTTGCAGTTCGCGTTGAGTTGTCATGTGTAAGAGTCGAGATCTTCAGATGCCTAAAAAACGTATAACTGTGCCCGATCGTTTCCGTCCTAAGACCGATGGAGCATAGAGTAGAATTTGCACGTCCAGCTATCGGGTGGGGAAGGAGGCCCAATCGAACAATGCCCTCTTGCCAAGAGGAGTGTTGTCCTTAGCGATTCGTAGTTTCGCTTTCGACAAACAGTTGTTGGTGCACTTCGATGGAGTCGCTCATAACATTTCTCGGCACGCATATCGAGATGGTGTACGTGCTGATTCTCTCTATCCTGGTTGGGGTGGAGGTTATCTCGAAAGTGCCAACGGTACTCCACACGCCGCTGATGTCAGGTGCGAATGCAATTCACGGGGTTGTTCTCATTGGTGCAATTGTGGTGATGGGGTCTGTTTCGCCAGATAACACGCTGGCGATGATACTCGGCTTTATTGCCGTTGTGCTGGGAACGCTCAATGTTGTCGGTGGGTTTGTTGTGACCGATCGCATGCTGGAGATGTTTCGCTCCTCTGACAAGCGCTCATGAGCAGACGCTACACTTTTAGCGACTTAGTTGGTGTGTTTATCAATCAGGCATTGATTGCGTTGGGGGCAGTACCTGATCCAATTACCAAGCAATCTCGCCAGGATTTAGACGCAGCGCAAGCGGCAATCGAATTTCTCGAGATAATCGAAGAGCGAACGCGCGCAGCACGCAGCGAGGAGGAAGAGCAGCTCCTTTTGCAGGCACTGACGACACTTCGCCTGCAGTATGTGCAGGCGTTCCAGACCGCTAATCCTGCATCTTCGGCCCCATCGCAGGAACAGCACGCATGAACCGAATTGGGCTTTACGTGAATTTGGGCAAGACTGACGCCTTACGCCGCGTTGTAGAAGCAGTCGAGATTCTCTTGCGCCGTGGTGCGCAAGTATGCGTCGAGCCAGAAGTCAAAGCACGGATGGTTCCTGCGGTTGCGGTCCATGTAGAAGCGCTCCCACTGGAAGAATTTTCCCGCTTTGCGGACGTGGTCATGTGCTTCGGGGGCGATGGGACCATGCTCGCATGTGCTCGGCGCTTGGCCGATAGCGATCTTCCCTTGCTTGGAGTCAACCTGGGGAAGCTGGGTTTCTTGGCAGAATTCCCTGCCGATCAATTGGAGACGACCATTGACGACGTCCTCAACGGACGCTACCGCATTGTGGACCGCGCCATGATCGAGACGACAATCGAAGTGGACGATGAACCTACGGTCCTCTACGCTCTCAATGAATTTGCGCTGGAAAAGCGCGAGTCTTCTCGCATGATCACAATCCACGCGTGGGTTGATGAGCACTACATTGCGCGCTATCGCGCTGATGGGCTACTAGTGACAACACCAACGGGGTCCACTGCCTATGCACTTTCGTGTGGGGGTCCAATTATTGCACCATCAGCAGCTGTGCTTTCAATTGTGCCGATTTGTCCCCACATGCTGACACTACGCCCGCTGGTTGTTAGCGATGCAGCAGAAATTACGCTTATGCTCGATGCAGAAAGCCATGCGGCTTCGCTGGTTGCCGATGGACAGACGGTTGCTCCTTTCGAGCCAGGCATGCGCTGCACCATTCGCCGCTCCTCGTGTACAGCACGCCTTATCAAGCGTACCGACACGACGTACTTCGACGTGCTGCGGCAGAAGCTGCTCTGGAGTGCCGATGCAACAATTCCACGTGTGCGATAGGGCGTTAGCCTGTGCACAGCACGCGGGACCATGCCTCCGGAGTGCTCAGCTGTGCTGCGACGGTGTGAAGCTGCTCAATTGTGGTGCGCTCTATAGCTGCGACAATAGCATCGAGTGGTTCGAGGGAACGTTCTTCCAGCAGCATCCGAGCAATTGCATGCATTCGTGCAGAAAGGCTTTCGGTGCTCATTACCAGTGAGGCTCGCACCTGCTCCCGTGCGCGACGGAATTCTGCAGTCGTAGGGGGGATCGTCTGGAGGCGTTCGATTTCTTCGACAATGGCAGCAACCGTAGTGTCCAGTTTGTCTGGACGAGTTCCTGCGTAGAGCACAAGCTCGCCGCAATCGGAAAAGAGCTGAAGGCTTGAGTACACGGTGTAGGCAAGCCCGCGGCGCTCGCGCAGCCGGCGGTAGAGCCGAGAGCTGACGCTGTCGCCCAAGAGAACATTCAACATTGCAAGAGCGTGGCGATCGGGACTCTGTGCACCGCTGGTTCGAATGCCGAAGGCACAGTGTACTTGTTGAAATGACCGCTGGATGACCTTCTGCTGGGGTGGCAACAGTGGAGGAGATGGCGACACAGCGTGATTGTCAATGCCCTGGGGTATCTGCCATCGCGCAATGATACGCTCGATACTTTCAACCACGCTGCTGTGCTCGAACGGTCCGCTGACGACAATTGCCGACGAGACACCAGTGTACCACGCGCGGTGAAACGATTCGATGTCCTCCAGCGTGATACGCTCAACCGTCTCTACGGTGCCGGTAATGGGGTGTGAGAGGGGGTGTGTCCCAAAAAGGAGTGTATCGAGCACATCGCAGACCACTTCCTCGGGATCGTCGTCGTACGAGCGAATTTCTTCGACGATAATGCGGCGCTCTGTTTGAACATCTCGCTTGGTTAGGCGTGGCGCGTAGACTAATTCGACAAGCATATCTGCCAGAGGCTCAAAATGCTCTGCCAATCCGCGGACGTAATACCAGGTCAGCTCTTTCGAGGTGGATGCGTTCATGTATGCCCCGAGAGATTCGACGCGGTGTGCGCGTTCCATGCCACTGTAGCGCTGGGAGCGGCGGAAAAGGACATGCTCAACCATGTGCGCAATGCCGGGAATAGTGTCATTGCGACTTCCGCACGTAATCCAAATCCCCAAGGCAAAAGACCGCGCATGGGGAACAGTGTCAGTGACGATGCGCATACCATTAGGGAGCACCGTACACTCTGGAGCATGAGACACGCTGGGAGTGCGGAATAAGGGAGTAGTGCGCTTGCGCATAGGGACGAACGTGTAAGAAGTAAAAAGCTACCTTTTTCAAATTTGCAGAAGTGCTTTGCTTATTCTGACGAGAATGCAGTATGGAATGGTGGCTTGTTCTGCTGGCAATAGCGCCAGGAGTGACAATTGCAGGGGTGATATGGTGGTTGGACCACTACAACCGAGAGCCGCACGATTTGCTTATCGGCTGTTTTCTGTGGGGAGCAGTTGCGACTGTTCCTGTCGGTTTACTCCAGCTGCTACTGTCTTCGCTTGTACCCTCTGGAGAAAACGATCTGCTTGGTGTTGCAATTCATGCATTCGTGGTTATCGCCCTTTTGGAGGAATTTGCCAAGTACGTCATCGTCCGCACGTACGTATTCGGCAGACCGGATTTCGACGAGCCCTACGACGGGATTACCTACACGGTGATGGTGGCAATGGGATTCGCAACGCTGGAAAACGTTGTGTATGTGTTCAGCAGCGACAATGACATGCAAGTAGCCGTTGCGCTGCTGCGGATGATAACTGCTGTTCCTGCTCACGGGACCGACGCTGTAGTGATGGGGTACTTTTTGGGATTAGCGAAGTTTACCTCGCATCGTTGGCGCTACCAAGTAGTAGGGGTAGGGGCAGCAGTGCTCCTCCATGGCCTTTACGATGGATTCTTGTTCTACGGCGAGCCAACGTTGATGGTGGGAGGAGCTGCGGGGGTTCTTGCACTTTCGGTGTGGTTAAGCGTTCGAGCTATTCGCTTGCATCGGCTACTTTCGCCGTTTCGCTCACAGGACTGAGAGGCACTATGGAGCAATTGGTTGCGATGCAGTATTTTTGCAGTGCAATTCCGGCGTAGCTCAGCTGGTTAGAGCATCTGACTGTTAATCAGAGGGTCGCAGGTTCAAGTCCTGCCGCCGGAGCTTCGATTCCCAGTTGTGTTCCTGCTTGAGCGATAATCTGCGCGGCGATTTGATTGGGGTTGTATCCTCCAGGAAGGCGAACGAAGGGCTTACGGTACTGTTTGCACAGGGTTGCAATTTCCGTATAGCTATGGCTTGCCCATCGCACCGCAAGCATCACCAGCGCAACTGTTTCTCGTTTGATGTACGGTAAGAATACGTCCAGCGACTCGTGAGGACGAGTGGAAATCCAGATAAGCTCGCGCAGTCCAAGGGCGCGTTCAATTGCTTGGCGGGTATGCGGACGTTCATCTCCTCCAATGAGGACTGCTACTTTCCCCTGCAAAACGGTACGAACCAGCTGGAGCTCTTCGGAGGGAGTGATCTCCACTTCCCGCGGCGTACTTAGCTCCTGGCGAGCAAGGTAGCGGTCAATTTCGCGGAGCACAAGACGCATTGCGGGAGAGAGGTATTCGTCATCGGTGGGAATTTCTTCCACTACTGGTAGAAGGATAGTGCGCAGCTCTACGTTGCTTGGCGGCACACCAAGCCCGATGATAGCATCAATTTCTTGGCGAATGCGGCGCCAGTGATGCTCTGGGTCCACACTTTCCCGGAGAATGTGCCCCACGTGGTACCGTAGCGTCCGAAGATGCTTTTTGGCTTCCAGCGAGACTGCTACAGAGGTCTCAGTAGTAGAAGGTGGGGGGATCTCTTGGCGCAGGCGGTCAAGTTCTTCACGCACGTGGGCGATTTGCGTGAAATCTGCCGGATCGCGGAGCTCCATGTGCCGCGGAATAAACCGCTGGTACGTTCGGGTGTACCATTTCAGCCAGGAAAACACCATGTCTTGATCGGGATCCGGATAGCGCCGCACATCCAATCCTGCTTCCTGCAGGACATTATGCAGCGCCGATTGGATAGTTGCGCTAAGTTCCAAAAGCTGCTCCGCCCACTGGTAGCGGCGACGTGTTTTGGGAATCATGGGGAGCAGTTCAGCAACATCGCAAAGAGCTTCGTAGCAATCAGCAACGTAGTCGAGCAAACCAGGAGAGCCTTGGTAGTCGAGCATCCACAGATAACACTCCGGCAGTGCTTTTGCCCGCTGAATCGCCATACGATAATAGCGCGTTTCGGCATCGGAGGGGATTGACCCTCGCAATCGTTCAGCACACCATCGGCTGACTTCCGCCTTCAGCTGTGTTCTGGTCGTGAGCAGGTCAATATCAAGCGGCGGCTCCTCGGTAGGTGCTACATCCTGTTCGGTGGCTGGGACAATCTGCAGAGAGAAACGCACTTTTTTGCGTGTCGTCTCAGTTTGGTAGGGCTGGTGCGGATCGTCGGCCATCTTTTTGCTCCGGAAATGCGCAATTAGTCGCTGAAGATCGGCAGGAGTCAGTGTTTGCTCGCTATCTTCTGTATCTTCTTGCTCGGATGACTTCTCATGGGAAACCGAAACATCTTTTCGTAGGGAAGAGAACTTTGCGTGCTGGGAAGAAAACCTTGCGCTCTCACTCTGCGGAGAATCTTCGCTGGAAAAACGATTGGTTTCTTCATCGTCGGTGCGCAGTATTTCTGCGCCAAGCGCAACGAGAAGCTCAAGAAAATTTTTGGCGCCAGGATTTGTTTGAATTTCCCGCCGAAGAGAATCAATAAGGCGCTGGATGTGATCCATGCTGCGTTGGGATTGTGAAGCAGAATTCAAGACGAAAATATGCTGGCAGAATTTGTGCCACTTTCAGCAATGAGGGGATAAGAATGTTCTTTGTTGGATTTCAAAAAAAATCTGAATCGGCAAACGGGGCAGTGTAATTTCGCTGCAGAAATTGTAACGGCGTGTTTATTCTATGCGTTTGGTGGTTGGACTGCTCTGTCTTGGGCTTCTTTTTTCCTGTGCTGAGCGTTCGGAGCAGCCTGTTGCTCCGCAGAATCGCTCCCCGGTGATTGATAGTGTAGTTCTCCAGGGGATAGCAATTGTCGGGGTGCCGGTGGAGATACATTGCTATGCCCACGATCCCGATGGGGATTCATTAGCATACTTCTGGCGCGTTGCCGATGGTAACATTGTCGGCAGCGGTAGCCGAGTACAATTTCTTCCTGCACCATGCTGCAATGGCATGACAACAACGCTTCAAGTTACCGTGCGCGACCAGCACGGTGCAACCGATAGCCGCCAAATTCCCATTCCTGTGTGGTGAGAAGGCTGGGTGGTGCTATTCTCCTGTGCGCTGCTTTTATGCAGCAGCCCTCTGCGGCTCAAAGCTGCTGCGGAGGAACAGGTGCATTTGTTGGGGGAATCGAGCGTGGAAATTTGCAAGTAGGGACGTTCATCGCTGGGGTAGTGTACAGCTATACGGCAATGGAACGGACATTGGCGGGGAGCCGCCCAGTTCCCAATCCAAATGGCAGCATTGCAGCAACTCACGCGATCAATCTTGAAGTCGAGCTTGCCCCTTCCGATCGCTGGAGCATCCTGGTTGTTTTGCCATTTACCGATAAATTCCGCACCGTCAGTGTCAGCACGGGCACTACGACGCTTTCCCAACGCTACCACGCAGCAGGAATAAGCGACGTCTTTGGGCTGGCCAAGTACACCATATTGCCCTCCTCTCCTCTGGTGCCATGGAACGTTGCCATTGGGGCAGGGGTGAAAGCTCCTACGGGGAGTTATCGAGTAAGTGCCAACGGCGTCGAATTACCTCTCGACGTGCAACCTGGCACCAGTTCTTGGGATGGCATTGCATGGGCACTGGTATCCTACCGAGTCCCGTCTCCCGGGATGCAAGCTACCCTGTCCACGCTGCTGCGCCAGCCAGGGGAAAATATCAACGGCCGGCAAATGGGAACCGACCTTCAAGCTCTCCTGACGGTGACAGTTACTGAGTGGGACACTCCTTTTATCCCAGTGTTGCTCAGTCGCTGCCGGTGGACTGCTTCGGATCGGCAGAACGACCGCATTATTGCAGCCACGGGTACTTTTCGCCTTGAACTATTGCCCTCGGTTGCCGTGATGCTTGGACAAGAGTGGGTTGGACGCCTTGGGCTGCAACTGCCGGTCTATGAGCGCACCAACGGTGTGCAGCTGGTTCCCAGCTGGGGAGTTTTTGCTGAGCTCCGTGCCAGTATGCGCGTGTGGGAGTGAGAAACGCTCACTCCCACACCATGACATCCTCTGTCAATAATGCACCTCTGTCAATTACGCCGTGGCAGCTTCCTGCAGTCGGCGTGCCATCAGATTCAATGCACTGCCTGCCCAGAACCACTCGATTTGTTGCGCATTCATCGAGTGCCGGACAGTGATGGCAAGTTCTCTTCCGTCAGGTTTGCGCACGAGCATTTGCATCGGCTCTCCAGGACGGAGCTGGTCAAGGTCAAGCGTGAACCGATCGTCTTCCTCGATAAGGTCGTAGTCGGCGGGGTTTTCAAACACCAATGGCAACATGCCCTGCTTTTTGAGATTTGTCTCATGGATGCGAGCAAAGGACTTTGCCACGATTACCTTGCCCCCTAAGTAGCGAGGCTCCATTGCTGCATGCTCTCGCGATGAACCTTCGCCGTAGTTTTCCTCGCCGACAACTATCCACGATACTCCGCGGGCTTTGTAGTCTCGAGCAACGCGAGGCACTTCGTCGTATTCCCCCGTGAAGACATTCTTGGCAGTATTGAGTGTCCCCGTAAAGGCATTGGTTGCCCCTGTGAACATGTTGTTGGAAATGTTGTCCAAATGTCCGCGATAGCGGAGCCATGGACCAGCCGGTGAAATGTGATCGGTTGTGCACTTGCCCTTGACCTTCAGGAGTAGGACCATATCCCGGAACTCCTCTTTTCGAGGAGGCGCAAAAGGTTCCAATCGTTGCAGGCGCTGAGAATCGGGTTTGATGATTACTTCAATCGTTGAACCGTCTTCCGCTGGGGGTACATATCCTTCTGGATCGGGCACAAATCCACGGGCGGGAAGTTCCTCACCACGCGGAGGATTGAGCACTGCGCCGTTGATGGGTTGCTTAGTGAAATCAATCCGCAAGTCCCCCGCTAATGCAAAACCAAGGACAGTTTCGGGCGAGGCAACGAAAGCATGCGTATCAGGGTTACCATCGTTACGCCCGCTGAAGTTGCGATTGAACGATGTGATGATGGAGTTTTTGTCACCTTTCTTGACGTCGTGCCGTTTCCACTGCCCAATGCACGGACCACAGGCGTTTGCAAGAACTTTTGCTCCGATTGCTTCCAGTTTTTCCAGAATGCCATCCCGTTCCATCGTGGCGCGGATTTGCTCAGAGCCGGGGGTTATGGTCAGCTCACACTTTGCCTTCAGACCATGCTTTGCAGCATACTCCGCGATTTCCGCCACCCGGCTCATGTCTTCGTATGACGAGTTCGTGCAGGAGCCAATAAGCGCTACTCGTAGGTCTGCGGGCCAGCCATTTTTCTCAACTTCCTTGACAAACTCGCTTATTGGCATTGCTCTATCAGGCGTAAAGGGACCATTGACGTGTGGCTCCAACGTCGAAAGGTCTATCTCGATGATGCGATCGAAGTAGCGCTCGGGATTGCGTTCGACGTCGTCATCGTGGCGGAGATGTTCTGCCAGTGGCTTGGCTAAATCTGCAACATCTGCTCTTCCCGTAGCGCGAAGGTAGCGATCCATGCTCTCGTCGTAGGGGAAGATCGAGGTAGTTGCGCCCACTTCTGCTCCCATGTTGCAAATTGTTGCCTTCCCGGTTGTGCTAATTGATGCGCAGCCATCCCCGAAGTATTCGATGATTGCCCCTGTTCCGCCTTTGACCGTGAGGATACCCGCGAGTTTCAGGATAACATCCTTTGGCGCGGTCCAGCCACTCATCTTTCCCGTCAGGCGAACACCAATGTGCTTTGGCATAAGGAGCTCCCACGGCATTCCAGCCATGACATCTACTGCATCGGCACCACCCACGCCGATAGCGACCATCCCTAAGCCGCCAGCATTCGGAGTGTGCGAGTCCGTGCCGATCATCATCCCGCCGGGGAATGCATAGTTTTCAAGCACAACCTGGTGGATAATTCCTGCACCGGGTTTCCAAAATCCGATACCATACTTTTTAGAAACGGAGGCAAGAAACTGGAATACTTCGTCGTTTTCGACAAGAGCTGTTTGCAAATCTTCGCGGGCACCCCGTTCTGCACGAATGAGGTGATCGCAGTGGACCGTTGTGGGAACAGCAACTTTCGGAATACCTGCGCTCATAAACTGCAACAACGCCATCTGCGCCGTTGCGTCTTGCATCGCAACACGATCGGGGTAAAACTCCACGTAGTCAACACCCCGGCGAGGCGGTGAGGAAGGAAGCTCTGTCATGTGAGCGTAGAGAATTTTCTCTGCCAGTGTCATCGGGCGACCGAGTATTTGGCGGGCAGCTGCAATTCGCTCCGGTAGGCGTTCATAGGTTCGACGAATCATCTCAATATCGAATGCCATGGGGCTCTCCTTTTGTGGAAGTAGTTGAACACGTTGTCTTGAAGGCACAAGACGGAAATATAAATGCCAAATTGCTCTCGCAGCGGACAGCCTGTAGGTGCGAGCGCATCGTGAGCTTCTGCTTCATCCCGCTTCTGGAGCTCTTCTTAGGTTTTTTCATTGGTTCGGAGGATGAGAGCTGCTATCAGAGCAAAAAGTGCTCCGCTAAGAAAGACTCCACGAATGCCTGCACCTCGATAGACTACCCCAAACACAAGTGGTCCGAGGGTTTGCCCGAGAAGTGCTGCAGTGCGATTGAGCGAAAGGACAGTTGCTAAGCGATGGGGAGGGGCAAGGGCTGCGACCAGCGCCTGCACAACGGGTTGATTGAATGCTTGCGCTATGCCAAACAAAACGGTAGGCACAAGAAGTAACGCGTAGGTCGGCATAATCAGGAAAAGCACCATAGCGGCAGCATAAAGCAGACACGCAATACGCAAAAGAACTATCAGCCGAACCCGCTCGGACAGGCGTCCGACAAACAGTGCAGCAATCGTTGTTGCGACCGACATAGCTCCTACCATGAAGCCGATTTGCTGGTATAGCACAGGTGAAGTAGGCTCTATCGAGCGAATCCGCTCCTGGACGTAGTTGAGGAATGGTCCAAATAACAGTCCGTAGGTGATGACGCTAACCACTAAGAGCACGATAAGAGGGCGTTGCACTGTTCCCAGAGTGCTTTCGCTTCGCGTTTGGCTGTGCGGCATGGACGGGACAGCTCCTGCTACAGCGATAGCGACGATCAAGCCAACTGCAGGAAGAGCAAAAGGTAATCGCCACTCGATAGCAGCAAGAAACCCACTGATGACTGGAAGAACTGCAGTGCCGATTGAAAGGACGCTGTGGTTATAGCCCAACAGTCGCACACGCTCAGTGCCACTGAAAAAGTCGCTAATCAACGTGACATTGAGTGCTCCCAGTGCGGCTGCTCCGATGCCTTGGAGAAGGCGAACAAAAACAAGGTGCTCAAAGTGGCTTGCCCATAGGGCAGCAATACCGCCAATTCCAAAGACCGCAAGGGAGCCAATGAGGACAGTACGCCGCCCAAGGCGATCTGCTCCGTAGCCAAGCAACGGGGTCAGCACAAGTCCAGGGAGAGTGAACACCGATAGCAGTACGCCAGCAACATCTGGTGTTACGCCGAATTGCCGCTGTACTGCTGCCAGCGCCGGGGGCATTGTGGAAGTGCCGACTCCCACCATAAGAGTTAGCGCAAAAATTGTAGCTATCAAAAGCAGGTGGCGAGACATTGGGCGATTTTCGCATAGGTTGAACTTTTTTCGACAGGTGGTGCATAGCAAACGCTTGTTTACGCCAGGTCCAGTTTCTGTGCATCCTGTAGTATTACGTGCTGCAGCGGAACCGCCCCTGGACCATCACCATCGTGCGTTTGCCCATCTTCTCGGGCGCGTGGAAGAGCGTCTTCAACGACTTTTTCGCACACAATCTCCTGTTGCAATCCTAACATGCTCTGCCACTGGAGCACATGAAGCAGTTGCGCGCATGCTTCACGCCGACGGAGGCGAGGCGATCGTCTGCACCCTTGGCCGGTTTAGCCATCGCTGGGCAACACTGCTGGAACGTGGAGGAGTTACTGTCCATCGAGTCGAATCACCGTGGGGCGAAAATATCGCGCTCGATCAGCTTGCAATGGCACTCGGTGCCTATCCTCGTGCTCGAAGCTTGTGGATTGTGCACAGTGAAACATCTACCGGAGTGCTTACCCCTCTTGCGGATATTGCTCAGCTGGCACGGCAAATCGCACCGGACATCATCCTCTGTGTAGATGCAGTCAGTTCACTTGGTATCCACCCGCTCTGGATGGATGAGTGGGGAGTAGATATCGTCATAGCTTCTTCCCAGAAGGGAGTGGGAGGACTGCCAGGCTTAGCGTTGGTTGCCGCAAATGACCGTGCCCGCCGTATGATGAGCAACTCCCCGGCAACGCTGTATTTCGATCTGCATGCAGCGTTCGATGCTCTTCGGCGAGGGACTACGCCGTTTACTCCAGCAGTGACGTTAATTCGCGCTCTCGATGCAGCACTGGAGCTTATCGAGCAAGAAGGACTGGAGCGCCGATGGGAGCGCTACCGGCGTGATGCACAGTACCTTCGCCGGCGGTTATGTCGGGCCGGGTATCGCTTGTTTGGCGAGGGCAGCTCCTATGCTGTGACTGTCGGTTATCTTCCCACAGAGCTTCCCAATCTTGTGGAAATACTCGATGATCGCTATGGATTCATTATCGCTCGGGGGCAGGAGCAGTATGCCAACGTGCTGTTTCGAATAGGACACTGCGGATGGTACCGGCGCAGCGATTTACGCCAGTTGGCCGATGCACTGGAGGAGGTGATAAGGGGTAACATGGCGTAATTATTGCAGGGGGAACTTAGGTTCTGCCGTCTTGCTGCCGATATTGACCACCAGCAGGCGGCAATAGTTGGGCATTCGCGAGAAAGATATGGCACGTTTCCGTTTTCGATTGCAGACACTTTTACACTACCGTGAACATTTAGTCGAGCAAGCCCAACAGGCGCTTGCCCAGTTGTGTGCGCGTGAGCAGGCACTTTTAGCAGAGATAAACCACTGCAAGCAAAAGCTGGAGTACTTCGATGTGCAAGGTACTGCCTGGACAGCACATGAGCTGCAGGTGCACGATGCATATCGCCAACGGCTCACCGAAGAACTTACCATGCTCCAATCGAAGCTGGCAGTATTACAGTTGGAGCGTGAACAAATGCAGTATCAGCTCCTTGAGCGGATGAGCGAACGTGATGCGCTCGAGAAAATGCGACAGCGACATCTTGAAGAACACCAGCGTCTCCTGCAACGAGCTGAACAACATCTACTCGATGACATAGCCGGACGTCGCAGTCACCACTTAGGCACTATTTCCAAGCAATGAAGCGTTCACGCATGATTCTTAGGTTCCACTATGCAGAGCGCTGCCACTGCCAATGACCGCAAAGCAACTATTAGCGCTCGTTGTTACCACGACAATAACTTTCGTAGCCCTCCTCCTTGGTGGAGGGTATGTGTATCAGACTGCACCAGAGCTATTGGGCATTTCGCGTCAGCGCGGGACAGATTCGCTTCCAGTATCGGTGAGAGTGTGGGAAGTAGAACTCGATCGGCTTGAGCGTGACAAACGTGAGCTTGAGCAGCAATGCACGCTATTCCGCGATTCGATTGGGAAGTTGCATACAGAGCTTTCTGCCCTCCGCGCACGCTTGGCAGACGTCCAACAGCAGCTGGTGATAGCACAGCAACAGATCAGTCACCAGCAGCAGCGTGCTCAGCGTGACTCGCT
>JANWWF010000016.1 GCA_025055755.1 Candidatus Kapaibacterium sp.
ACTGACCTCTACCGCTGCCGCTGGCTCGGCAACCGCTGGTCGGAGCCAGAGCCCCTTTCTGAACTTAACTCTGAATATGACGAGATTACTCCCTCGATCGCTCCAGACAACAAAACCCTGTACTTTGCTAGCAATCGTCCCGGGGGAAATGGTGGATTCGACATCTATGTTGCTCGCCTTCAAGGTAATCGCTTTTCTTCTCCCCAGAACATTGGTGCACCAATCAATTCTCCCAACGATGACATCAGCTACATCGCTCTACCGAACTCGACCACAGCATACTTTGCCAGCGATCGCCCTGGTGGAATGGGAGGATACGACATTTACCGTGCTGTGCCTAATCCCGAAATGCCCGAGCCAGTTGTTACAATGCACGGTATTGTGCGGAATGCCACTACCAAAGTGCCCGTCGGTGCTGATATCATCATCACAGATTTGAAAACAAAGCAAAAAGTCGCCACCTTCCGTAGCGACGATGAAACAGGCGAATACTACGTTACCCTTACGGCTGGGCGCACGTATTCGATTACTGCGGTACACCCCGATTATCTGTTCTACTCCGAACAGGTCGAAGTTCCTTCGACCGAGCGCGGCCGAGACATTGAAAAGCATCTTGACCTTGCTCCTATCGAAAACGAAAGCGCTACGCGACTACTTGTGTTCTTTGATTTTGACAAAGCCGACCTCAGAGAAGAATCTCTCCCCGAACTCGACTTGGCCGCAGAGTTCCTAAAGGAACACCCCACAGTCCGCGTCCGCATTGAAGGCCACACCGACGATGTTGGCACCGATGAGTACAACCTGCAACTCTCCAAGCGCCGAGCAGAAGCAGTCAAAAAGTACCTGGTTTCAAAAGGCATTGACGAAAAACGCATTTTGACGGTCGGCTACGGCAAATCCCAACCGAAGGTTAAGGATACAACACCAGAAGCTCGCGCATTGAACCGCCGGGTGGAAATGAAGGTTGTCGCCAAGTAACGTGCGACAAAAGCGCTACAAGCTGACCATTGAGTATGACGGCTCTCGATATCGCGGCTGGCAAATCCAGCCAAACGTCCGAACTATCCAGGGGGAACTCATCACTGCTCTCCGTGCTGCGACAGGCGATCCAACAGTGACGTGTACCGGTGCAGGGCGTACCGACGCTGGCGTCCATGCATTGGGGCAAGTTGCTCATACAGACCTTGTTACCCGGATGACACCCGAAGAGCTATGCGCTGCGATCAATGCACATTTGCCGGCAGACATTCATGTTCTGACAGCAGAACCTGTCTCTCACAGATTTGACGCACGCAAAAGCGCTGTTGCCCGAAGCTACCTCTACCAAATTGCTCTCCGCCGGGGGGCATTTGTCAAAGATTACGCCTGGTGGGTACAATCATCTCTCGACATTGCTCGAATGAAGCGAGCAGGTGAACTGCTCGAAGGAAGTCATGACTTCCGATCATTTGCTAAGCCAAACCCCGAGACGAATTCCTACCGCGTCCTGTTGGAAGAAGTACGTATCGAACAGCACGGTGCTCTCGTGTTAATTCGCTTGACCGCATCTCACTTTTTGTGGCACATGGCGCGAGCAATCGTCGGTACTCTCGTCCGCATTGGAAAGGGGGAGATTGACGACAACACCCTCCTTGGATACTTGCACACTCCTACACCCGAACCACTCAAGCATCTTGCGCCTGCTGCCGGATTGTTTCTCGAGCGTGTCTATTACAAGGGTGACAGTCGGGGCGGTGAACTTATTCCCACAATAAATCTGCGCTCCTAAACAAGCGCATACTCCTTGAGCAGCTCTCGCGCAATGACGATGTGCTGAATCTCGCTGGTGCCCTCATAGATTTCGGTGATCTTCGCATCGCGCAGATACCGCTCAACCAAATACTCGCGCACATAGCCGTAGCCGCCATGAATCTGAATTGCCTCGAGTGCATTTTCAACAGCAACGCGCGAGGCCATCAGCTTTGCCTGTGCGGCTTCCTTGATGTAGCGCTGACCTTGATCTTTGAGCCAGGCAGCCTTGTAAGTGAGAAGCCGTGCTGCTTCCAGCTTTGTTGCCATATCGGCAAGTTTGAACTGAATTGCTTGCAGCTCTGCAATAGGACGACCGAATGCTTTGCGCTGCTGTGCGTAGGTTAGTGCTGCCTCAAACGATGCTGCTGCAATACCAAGAGCTTGTGCAGCAATTCCAATGCGTCCTCCATTGAGCGTTTCCATGGCGATTTTGAAGCCCTGCCCCACCTCCCCTAAGCGATTTGCATCAGGGACACGGACGTTATCAAACCCCAACGAGCATGTATCACTGGAGCGAATACCAAGTTTGTCTTCCTTGGCGCCTTGGGTAAAGCCTGGTGTTCCCTTTTCCACAAGAAAGCACGTTATCCCGCGGTGCCGCAGCTCGCGGTTCGTCTGGGCAAATACCAAGTACACGCTTGCTGTCGTACCATTAGTAATCCAGTTTTTCGTGCCGTTGATGATCCACTCATCCCCATCCCGCGTTGCAGTGGTATGCTGCGACGTAGCATCAGAACCTGCTTCTGGCTCGGAAAGACAAAACGCACCGATAATTTCCCCTTGAGCAAGTCGGCGGAGGTAACGTTCTTTTTGCTCTTCTGTGCCATAGGTCTCGATTGCCCAGCAGACAAGCGAGTTATTGACCGACATAATCACACCGACACTGGCATCCACTTTTGAAATTTCCTCCATCGCAATGACGTAGCTGATGCAGTCTAAGCCACTTCCTCCCCACTCCGGCGACACCATCATGCCCATAAACCCTAACTCTCCAAGCTTGCGAACAATCTCGGTGGGAAATTCACCCGTCTTGTCGCGCTCAACCGCAGTGGGAGCGATTTCACTTTGTGCAAACTCTCGTGCTGTCTGCCGTATCATCTGATGCGTTTCGCTGAACTCAAGAGAAAACATAGCTTTCAACTTACAGAGACGTGAAACCTATCGGGCAAAAATGCGAATTTTGCAGCAGTAGTTCCCCAAAGCAGAGCTATCGCTCGTGACGCACTCTCGTCCACCTTTGTCCGAACGACTTACTCAGCGAACCCTACCGCTGATTGCAATTGGCTCGATTGACTATGAGCTTCAAGAGCACGGCATCGAGCGGACAGAGCTTGCGCCACTGCAATCTCCCCTTCTGGTCGAAGAAACTCTTGCGGCGTTTGTTGAAGCAGGAGCAGAACTCCTTTTTACTCCCACTGAGCGTGCGAGCCGTCTTTGGCTTCACGCCCTCGACCGTGCAGAAAAGGTCTATGAACTCAATCGCAAAGCAGTATGGATTGCTCGCAAAGCCGCAGCAAAACGGGCATACGTAGCCGGCGTTATTGCTCCGCCGCCGGTGATGCTGCAGCCTGTTGGGAGCTTGACCAAAGAGATGCTCCGCCGTAGCGTTGCTGAACAGGCTATTGCCCTGCTTGATGGAGGATGCGACGCGGTGGTGCTCAAATCTTTCCTGGACCTTGAGGAGCTCGTCCTTGCCATCGAAACCGTTGCTCCCCTTGCCAATGGCATCCCCATTATCGCGCTGAAGGCATTCCCCGAGGATGGCGCAGTGTTGGCTACGTCATTCGCTGCAGATGTAGCCCGCCTCCTCACAGGGCTTGGTGTAGCGGCAATTGGTGCCAGCGGTACCGTTGGTCCCCAACGCATGCAAACGATTATCACGCGCCTGCGGCAGGGAACAACTGTGCCAATTGTTGCTCTCCCCGACAGTAGCATCCCAAGCATGGTAAGCGGTCGCGCAGTATATCGCGCAGAAACCGACTACCTTGCGCAGTCAGCTATTCGTCTCTTCCACGCAGGGGCAACAGTGGTGGGAATAGACCGTGGTGCTCTCCGCATGCACATTCAGGCGGTTGCGACGGCACTCCGGAATGTTAGCCCGCCAGCCGAGCAGCCCCGCATAAGTGTGCGCGATACCCATCTTGCGCCATCACCCCCTATTCCTGCGCCCTCTGCCTTTGCTCAAGCAGTACGGACACGGTTTGTGACGACCGTAGAACTTGACATCCCCCGTGGCTTGCACATGGAGAGCGTGTTCGAGGGAGCTCGCTACCTCCGGCAGCACGGCATTGATGCAGTCAACATCAGCGATGGCGCTCGTGCTCGCCTCCGCATCAACTCGATCATGCTCAGTGCAGCAGTACAGCAACAAACGGGGATGGAGTGCATCGCTCATCTTGCCTGTCGCGATCGAAATATGGTCGCTTTGCAAAGCGACCTCCACGGCGCAGCCTTGTTGGGGGTGCAGAACATTCTTGCTGTCAGCGGCGACCCCTCGCACATTGGCGATTTTCCTCGCGCCGCAAGTGTCGGCGATCTCGATTCCATCGGTCTTATCCGCGCTGCGCGCATGATGAACAGCGGACGCGATTTGGCAGGCAATCCGCTGGGAAGCGCAACAAACTTCTGCATCGCATGTGCATGCAATCCATGCGCCGACGACCTTGAACGCGAACTTGATCGCCTTGCCCACAAGGTTGCCGAAGGAGCAGAGGTAGTTTTCACACAGCCGTTATTTGACGTTGAACAGTGGTTCAACTTTATCGAGCGTGTGCGGAACTTGCCAGCGCGGTTTATCGTTGGCGTCCTGCCGCTGCGAAGCTTGCGGCATGCAGAGTTTCTGCACTATGAAGTGCCAGGAATGGTTGTACCGAAGTGGGCACGCGAGCGACTGCGCACAGCCCCGACCCCTGCATATGCAGCGGAGGAAGGCATAACGATAGCTGCAGAATTCCTCGCTGCTGTTCACTCCTATGCCGATGGAGTGTACCTAATGCCACCATTCAAGCGCTATGACGTGGCTGTTGAAGTACTCCGTCGTGCAGGAATACGCACACCGGTCCAACAATCGTAAACCCCTATATTTGAGCTGCCACTGCGGTGAGTGGTGATGTTTCATCTTTTGGGAGCATCCGATGGCAACAGAGTACATGGTTCAGGTCCCCCTTTCGGAACTGCGGATTGGATTTGGCCGCCGCTTTGCAGCTACACTTCTCGATGGTATCATTGTTGCTGTTGTTTCTCTCCTGCTCAACGGAATGATTAGCTCGGAATTGGAGCCTCTCCTTAACGAGAAAATTGAGCAGCAAACGGCACAGCAAAGTGCTACCCTTGATGAACTCGATGAAGATAGCGCCGACGCAATGATGACAATGGTGCGATTTTTCACTGTGTGGACTGTCGTGGTGCTCATTACAGGGCTTCTTTACTACGGCTTGACGGAAATCTTCCTTGCTGCATCTCCAGGAAAGATGATGCTGGGCATCAAGATTGCAAGCCAAGATGGCACTCCTGCATCTACACAAGCGTTGGCAACTCGGTGGTTTATCAAGTCCGGACTGAGCAGCCTTCTTGGTGTGGTAGCCACCCTCAGTGATTCGATCGTGCTTAGCGTTTTATATCCGCTTGTCTCGTTTATCGTGTTTATTGGCTACTTTTTTGTGTTCGGTGAAAAACGCCAGGCACTCCACGATCTTATCGCAAAAACTGCAGTCTATCGCCGCGAGCACATCCAGCACCAATCGGTAGAAGATGGAACAAACCCGCCTGTACTATAGCGACTATTTACAGCTCAACAAGATTCTCTCCGCTCAACAGCTGCGCAGCAGCGCTGCGGGCACGCCTGCACACGAGGAAATGCTTTTCATCATCGTCCACCAAGCATTTGAGCTGTGGTTCAAGCAACTGCTCTGGGAACTGCGCGACGTAATTACGCGGATTGGGCAGGATTATGTTCCTGAATCCGACGTCGGCATTGCTCTCGACCGCGTGCGGCGAATGCTGGTTATCATGGATTTACTCGAGCGGCAATTCGATGTGCTCGAAACAATGACTCCCTCCCAGTTCATGGAATTTCGAGATCAGCTCTATCCTGCCAGCGGGTTTGAGTCCGTGCAATTTCGCATGGTAGAGGTTGCGCTCGGAGTTGATGAACGCACACGTGTCCAGATTGACGCTGCAGGTTACCGTGCGCGACTGCGCCAGGAGGATCGAGCTGCGCTGGAGGATGTCGCTCGGCAGCCTTCCCTCTTTACCGCAATTGAACGCTGGCTGGAGAAGATGCCCTTTATGGAATCAGGCGGCTACCGCTTCCTTGATGCTTACCGTCAGGCAGTGGAGCGCATTTTTGCCCATGACCGCGAAGAACTGGCAAAGGTCACAACGCTAAGTCCAGACGAGCGTATTCGGCAGCAGGAGCAAATTGCCCGCCTGGAAGCGCACTTTGCCGCCCTCTTCGATGAGCAAGCCTATCGGACACTTCAGGAGCGAGGGGAAAAGCGCTTGTCGCAACGAGCAACATTAGCAGCATTGTTCATCACAGTTTACGCCAATTACCCGTTGCTGCAACAGCCCTACCGTTTGCTCGATGCTGTGCTCGAATTGGATAAGCGGGTGAGCATGTTCCGTTTCCGCCATGCAATGATGGTTAGCCGCATGATTGGGCAGCGCACCGGTACAGGCGGCTCCAGCGGTTTCGACTACCTAATGGCAACGGTTCTCCGTCATCGCGTTTTTGCTGATTTAGCTGCCCTATCGAGCTACATCCTGCCTTCGTCGCACGTGCCGCCCTTGCCCGACGACATTGCGCACAAACTCCACTTTGTCGCGGAAATCAGCTAAATTTCTAACGAAACGTAAACCTGCTCATGCTGCCTCGGTAGCATCAGCGGCAGCAGTAGGTTCGTACTGATACTGCACTTTTCCTTCCCCCCGCACAGCAGATGCTGTCACAATCACGCGGCGCACGCCACGCTGCTCGGGAAGTTCATACATGATAGGCAGCATTACCTCCTCCAGTATGGACCGCAGCCCACGTGCCCCAGTCTTGCGTTCTTTAGCACGCCGCACAACTTCGAGCAATGCTTCCCGCTCAAACTCCAGCTCGACACCTTCCATCGCAAACAGTTTTTGGTACTGCTTGACGAGCGCGTTTTTAGGCATTGTCAAAATGTTGAGCATTGCCTCGTCATCGAGAGGATGCAGTGCGACAATCACCGGCAATCGTCCTATGAACTCTGGAATAAAGCCGTACTTGAGCAAATCGTCCGGCTCAACATGGGAAAGCAGCTCATAGCTTTCTTCCACGCTTGTTGTGCCCGGATTATGGAAACCAATAGCTGTCGAGCGCATGCGGCGGGCGATGATTTTCTCCAGTCCCTCGAATGCGCCACCACAGATGAACAGGATATTGCGCGTATTGACCTGCAGCAATGGCTGCTCTGGATGCTTCCGTCCCCCGCGAGGCGGCACACCGGCAATTGTGCCTTCGAGGAGCTTAAGCAATGCTTGCTGGACTCCTTCGCCCGATACATCCCGAGTAATGCTAGGGGAGTCACTCTTCCGCGCGATTTTATCAATCTCGTCAATGTACACAATGCCCATCTCGGCACGGGGAATGTTGTAGTCGGCATTCTGAAGAAGAGCAGCAATAATGGACTCAACATCGTCGCCGACGTAGCCTGCCTCTGTCAGCGTCGTTGCATCCGCAATCGCAAACGGCACATCAAGAATTTTCGCAAGCGTCCGTGCCAGAAGTGTTTTGCCTGTCCCCGTCGGACCAATAAGCAGAATATTGCTTTTTTCAACCTCGACGTCCTCGAATGCTCCCAAAACACTTCCGCCCAGCACGCGCTTGTAGTGGTTGTACACCGCGACCGCAAGCGCCCGCTTTGCTTCCTCTTGACCGACCACGTAGCTGTCAAGTTGGGCTTTAATCTCTGAGGGTTTCGGAAGTTTCAACGTAGGTATTGGTGCTGCTTGTTGGCGCTCGCGCTGCCGACTTTGCAGCATAATCAGCGAATTGATAACGCAAATGTCGCAGATGTTGGCATTGTTCCCGGTAATGAGTGTGGTCACTTCATGCGCCGAGCGACCACAGAATGAGCATGTGTATTCTTTCGCCATTGCAGATTCTTGTTCTGGAAAGATACCAACGATACAGTCTATCAAGCAGATTCTGGCTTATGCACTCTACTGCCGCTGGACACGTAGGCAGTAGCGCGATAGGTGTTGTTGACCAACACTGCCACGGCTATACGGTTTTAGTGCTTTGGAGCACATGGTCAACAATGCCATACTCAAGCGCTTCCTGGGCAGACATGTAGTTGTCGCGGTCGGCGTCGCGCTTGATCTGCTCGTATGTTTTGCCCGTGTGCTTTGCAATAGCATGGTAGAGCATATCGCGAATGCGAAGCATTTCTTTTGTGAAAATTTCGATGTCCGTTGCTTGCCCTTGTGTTCGCCCAACAGGTTGATGCATAAGAATCCGCGAATGGGGCAAAGCATAGCGCTTCCCCTTTGTTCCTGCACAAAGCAATACTTGTGCCATCGATGCTGCAACACCAACGCAGTATGTGGCAATATCGGGTTTCACGTACTGCATAGTATCGTAGATTGCCATTCCAGCCGTAACGCTTCCCCCCGGCGAGTTGATGTACATGAAAATGTCTTTTGTGGGATCTTCGCTGGCCAAGAATAGCAGCTGGGCAATAACCAGCGATGCAACGTAATCGTCAATCGGCGAGCCGATGAAAATGATACGTTCTTTCAGCAAGCGTGAGTAGATGTCATAGGAGCGCTCGCCACGGCTGGTTTGCTCGATGACAATGGGAACAAGCTGGCTTCGTGGATCAAGGGAATACATATCCGTTCTGCTCATCGAATACAGATCCATTGTATCAACCGATAGTGATTGACTGCAGCGCCATTGACGCAGGGGCAGGGGTTTTATTAGCCCTCGCCTTCGAGCTCGGCTTTGATTTCTTCGTAGGGGCGCTCGACAATGCGGACGCGCGCAAAGAGGAAATCAAACAGCGCATCGGTGAGTAAACGATTGCGTAGCGACGGTTTCTGCTCGAGTACCATTTTGAGTTGTACGGTATCAACGCCATATCGCTCTGCCAGCGCTGCAAGTCGCTCCTCAGTCAGGCGAATATCTTCCTGACGAAGAATTGTATCGGCAATCAATTGCCAGCGAACTGCGCTTTCTGCTTGAGGAAGGAAGTACTCGACAAGCTGCTGGCGAGGGATCTGCTGAAGGCGTTTATCTTCTTTGTTTCGCTCGAGGGTATCCGTTGCAAATTCTTCCGCCATTGTACGGATCAGACTTTCGGGCACATCGAACTCATGAAGCTCCACCATCGTATCCACAAGACGCTCGCGCAGGTAGGAGTTGACCTGTTTCTCCCATTCTTGCTCTAACACACGCCGTAGCTCGCTGCGCAACTGCTCTTCTGTAGAAAGCCTACCGTTTGTCAAGGATGCAATGAATTCTTCCGTAAGCTCAGGAAGGACAACACGCTGTACGTCCACAACAGTGACGTGATAGATGTGTTCGTGAGCATGTGTTCTGTGCTCATCGCTGGTATGCCGAGTACGATACACAAATGTATCCCCTTTGCGAAGGTTGAGAAGCTCTTCCCGCAACTGAGGATCCATGTGGTCATCGTCGAGGAAGAAATCTTGCTCTTTCCCGCCCACCAGCGGTGCATTTGTCTCCGGGTCAACCGGAGCAAACTTGAGCTTGACAACGTACATCAAGTCCGTGATTTGCTCAGCGGGCACAAGCTCTGCGTTCCGCAGGCGAATATTTTCCAGCTCCTCGTCAATATCGGCTTCAGTGATAGAGCGAATTGGCTTGACAAGCTCGATCTGCTCGTAGGGCACAAGTGTTATATCCGGCATAATGTCGCACTCGACAACGACGCGTGCCCCACGGTCGGCAGTGCGTTCCAGCTCTACCAAGACAGGAGTTCCCACTACATCGAGTGCATGCTCTTGAGCAGCAGTACGAAATGCTTCACTGGCAATATCGCCGAGTGCTTCTTGCTCAATGTGTGCACCGTACCGTGCTTTGATGATCTCGATCGGCACTTTGCCTTTGCGGAAACCTTCCAGTTGAAGATCCTTTTGCACTTCAGCATACGCACGCTCAAAGTATGGGGCAAGCTCGCTATAGCTCAACACGATTTCAACCGCACGCCGCAGTCCCCCGCGATCATGAATGGTTGTTTGCACGAAAGCACCTCGAAAATTGTGAAAGGAGTAAATAGGTGCGGACGGAGAGACTCGAACTCTCACGGGTTGCCCCGCCAGATCCTAAGTCTGGTGCGTCTGCCAATTCCGCCACGTCCGCATTCTAATCGAATGCAGTAGATGCGAAATTACAGCACCGCTTTTCCGTTAGCGCGCCCGTACTACAAGACGATGGACGTATGTTCTGGGTGTATGTAAGCGCAAAAGATACACTCCCGGCGGTAGCGATGCAATTGGCAGAGTAAACGCTTCGGGCGCTGGACCGAACTCCCAATGCTCAACCTTGCGCCCATCTACCGATACAAGCTCGACAGTCAGTTGGTCTCCTGCGAGGGCGGAGCATTCAACGGTGAGCATATCGTGCTCGGCTGGCTGTGGATATACACGAACGGCAGAAAGGGCATTCTCCGACACACTGCTGTACGTTAGAGCACGCTGTTGCAGCTGTTCGCGATCTCGCCCTGCGAGGATAAGCACCTCGAATGTGCGTGTTGCACCTGGCGCAAGAGTATCGGGAAAGCGCGCCCCAACGACAATAGATTTGTCACCGAGTCCACCAACTTGCAGTGCAGTGCCACGGCGGAGCGACTCCATCTTTCGCTCTGGTGTAAAATCTCTGATACTGGCGTAGATGACATCCAACCCCGCGCATTGGAGCTGCACGCCCGGTTCCTCGCTTCGTACTACTGCGATGACAATTGGATCGCCAGGCATTCGCTCCATAATCTCAGCACAAGCAGTGGGAAAGCTGTATAGTAGTCTTACTGCTGTGCTGTCTCCCGTTGGTGTTAAGTCGAAGTCGAGGTAATACCCTACTGCAACATTGCTCAGTGGGCTGCTGCTTCGGTTTGTGAGCGCTGTTCGGATGCGAACAGTTGCTCGATCAACAAACGCAAATTCCTCGCGCACTGTAACGCCTATTGCCTCTCCTGTTCGGTTTGTGGTGTCCCGCAGAAGACGATAGCCAGTCGCACCGGCTCCATGGATCTCGGAAGGAACGAAATCATTGTCGCTGGCCAGCCCATCTCCTTCAATACCGCTGCGCACGCGTTCAGTAGGATAGTGCACAAGGTACATTCCCCCTCCATACAGGAGCGAGCCAAGCTGAGCAATGCTAAATCCCTCTCCTTTGTATTCTTGCCCTGCCCCAGTATTGCGACCAATCCATCCATAATCGCCGAATGAGAGCACCGAACCTTCTGAGCGGAGGGTAACCCAGTCTGCCGTAGGATAAAAAGGAAAGAGCGCAAAATCTTCGTAGGGTGTCTGATCCCGCCCTAATCCTCGCACCGATAAGCGGAGAAAATGCAGCGTCGGCGCATAACGAGTGACAACCAGCGAGAATGGACCGATGGTTAACTCTTCCCCCAGGGCGACGCGCTGGCGACTGTCCTGCGCATCAAGTACCACCACTGCATCTGTTTGTCCGCCCCACGATTGGAGCACTTCAAGCTGCCACTGGAGCTGTGTTCCCTCCCCCAAATAATTGACCAGGCGAAAGAATACCAGCACCGTATCGCCAACCGCGCTACGCTCAACAGGTGTTCCATCCACCCGCTGATACTCAACGCCGACAGGCACAAGAGCTGGAGTTGAGAACGGATCTCGCTCTAATGCACGCCGTGCATTGACCATGCCCGGCACAAGCGAAGCAAGATCCGGATTGACATTTCGCACATCACGTGCTGATAACCGGACATGCTCGATAGCTTGTAACGCTGTCAAGTGGGGATAGCGAGAGCGCACCAACGCTACAACAGCGCTGACCATTGGCGCTGCCGAGGAAGTGCCGGAAAAGTACGTGTAGTCTGCATCGAAAATGTTCCCCGTCGTGCGGGCATTGCTGCCCGGTGCAAGGATACGACAGTGTGCTCCGATCCCCGTGCCAGGAACCACACTTCCATCAACTTCTGTTTCGCCAACTCCTAATACACCAGGATATGCAGCAGGATACATCGGCTGAGCGCCAGTACTATTGCCCGAGGCAGCAACAATTGCGACATCTCGCGCAAGGGCAAATGCAATAATGCTCTGTTCGATTGGACTGGGAGTCTGATCCTCATTACCCCAGCTGCAATTGACAACCTTGCATCCTCGAATCGCCGCATATATCAGCGATTCATAGCCGAAAAGGATATATCCCTCGGTGCTATTGGGCGTAGCTTTGATGGGAACAATACGGCAGCCTGGCGCGATGCCACTAATTCCTTTGCCATTGTTCTGCACGGCTGCTACGATGCCCGCTACATTTGTACCGTGCCCCCCCGTTGGATGCAGAACGTTATCAGGCGTAGTGTTATCGTTGCGCCAGGTAATGTTGTAGCCCCAGTAGTCGTCCACGTAGCCGTTTCCGTCGTCGTCAATTCCGTTGTTGGGGATTTCAGCTGTATTGCGGGCTATGTTCGCGTTGAGGTCCTCGTGCGTAATGCGCACACCGCTATCGCTGATTCCAATGAGCACGTTCGAAGAACCGGTCGTTACATTCCATGCCGCCGGTGCTTCAATTGCTTGGAGATACGTTTGTTGTGGAAAAAGTGGATCGTTCGGAGTTACAAACAAACGCTGGCGGCGAACTGGCTCTGCATACTCCACCAACGGATGCTGTGCCATAAGATAGGCGCAAAATTTCTCCGCCGGAAGCGGTCCGCTGTAGCGCACAAGAACAGTTCGTAGGAGCGGTTCTTCTGCTCGAGCTATCGCCTGTGCTTGTGCAGCACTAATCGAAGGTGCTTTGCCATTTTGCTGTTGCCAGGCAAGCGTTTGGTCTGGGCGGAGCAAGGAGCGCTCGATAGTAGCGCCTTCCCCCAGCTCGATAGTGGCACTTTGCACCAATGGCAGTGCGCCAGGAGAAAGCCGAACGTAAAGCCACGATGGCTCTCCCGCTATCGCCGATAATCCCGCCACCAGCGCTATGACTATAGTCCGAGCAACCACTGCTAACGCAACCGCAGAAGTACTACATTTGCAGTGCAAAATACAATCTTTTTTGTCTTGAGATGGCACTGGTCACACCTTCTGAGTACGTGGTCACAGCGCGCAAGTGGCGTCCTCTTCGCTTTGAAGAGGTTGTCGGGCAAGACCATGTCACAACCACCCTCCGCAACGCACTTGCCAGTGGGCGGATTCATCACGCATACCTTTTCTGCGGACCACGAGGAGTAGGAAAAACCACGACTGCCCGGATTATCGCCCGCGCAGTCAACTGTGCTGCTCCACGCAATGGTATCGAGCCATGCAACCAGTGTGATTCTTGCCAGGATATTCTGAACGGCCGCTCGCTCGATGTTGTCGAGATTGATGGTGCTTCCAACAATAGCGTCGAGGATGTTCGGCGTATCCGAGAAAATGCAAAATACCCGCCCGCATACGGCAAGTTCAAGGTGTACATCATTGACGAAGTACACATGCTCTCGGCAAGTGCATTCAATGCACTGCTGAAAACACTCGAGGAGCCTCCGCCGCACCTTTTGTTCATTTTTGCCACCACAGAGCCGCACAAAGTCCCTGCAACTATTCAAAGCCGTTGCCAACGCTTTGACTTCCACCGCATGGATACCAGAACAATCGCTTCCCATCTTCGCAGGATTGCACAAGCTGAAAGCGTGCAGATTGACGACGACGCTCTCTACACGATTGCCCGTTTCGCAGATGGTTCGATGCGTGATGCACAATCCCTTTTTGACCAAGTGCGCGCATTTTCTACCGATACCATCACTGGTAGCACTGTCCGACAAAGCTTGCATATTCTCGGCGACGATGTTTATTTTGCTATCACCGATGCGATTCTTACGCGGGATTTAGCGGCTGCGTTTGCTCTTTCGCAACAAATTATCTCCCAGGGATTCGATGTACACCAAACAATTCTTGGGCTCCTGGAACACTTACGCAATGCACTCACTGTCCGCGTTACGGGAACTACTGACCTGGTAGATGCCGCCGACGAAACACGCCACCAGTACCGGCAATTAGCACAACAGCTAACCGAAGAAGATCTTGTGCAAATGATGACGATTGTGGCGAACGCGGAACAGCAACTCCGGTACACTTCCCATCCTCGGTTACGCTTTGAATTACTATTGGCACAACTGGTCCACCTCCCGACTGCATGTGACATCGGCACATTGATTGCGCAGTTGGAACAGTGGCAAGGAGCAGCATCCTCCCTTCCACCAGCGGGGGAACAGAAAAGCACCTCTCCCAGTGATACCAGTTCTTTCGGAGAAACACCGCCATCGAGCAGACAACACCCCATGCCCGCTGAGGAGAAGAGTTCCGCCCAGCACTCATCGCCTCCTTCATCCCCTACCCCGAGCACCCAAGAAGAAGGGAATGCATCACCATTTTCTCCGCCTCCTGCAACAAGTGTTACCGTTAACTGGCAGGAGATTATCACTGCTCTGCCGAAGACACTGGAAACTATCCGCATTCTGCTTCAGGAGCTCCCTCCGCCTGTGTTCGAGGGGGATAAATGCACAATTACCTGCACTGATAGTGCAGCCTTCGATGCACTCACACTTAAGCGAAGTCAACTGGAGAAGTTTCTCAGCAAGCAATGCGGCTATTTGGTTCACGTTCAGATCGTTCGAGCAGAAGCAGCAGCGGTTCATACTGCTCCTGCAGCTACACCTCCGGCCAACTCGACGCCATCTCAACCTTCGCATGGTCAGGAGCTAAGCCCCATTGAGCGTGCCCTTGTCGAGCAGTTCAAGGCACAACGAATTCCCCTCATCCAGTGATACCAAGCGCTTCGATAGCACGGTAGAGCACTATTCCAACACTAACGGCCACATTGAGTGAATGCTTTTTGCCGAACATTGGGATTACGAGTGCTTCATCGCACTGCTCGAGGATGTCATCACGAATGCCAATAAGTTCATTACCGAAGACAAACGTTGCGGGAAAATCGCCGCGCTGAAGCGTAGCATACGACCGTGCATTCTCCGCAAGCTCCACGGCAATGATGCGATGCTCTCGCTGTCGTTGGTAGGCAATTGCTTCGAATGGATCGGGCAGATGAATCCATGGGACTGTTTCCTCTGCACCCAGCGATGTCTTGTGAATCTTGCCGGTCTGCGGATTAGGTGTGTAGCCACTTAGCAGGAGTAGCTCAACCCGCGCAGCATCACACGTACGAAAAATAGAGCCAACATTATATGCACTCCGCACATTCCACAGCATTACCCCTATGGGATGCCGCCGGCTGCCATATTGCTGCTCAGTTGCTGCACGAGCAGCAGCAATTTCGTCGAAACTTAGTCGGCGCGGGCGATCCATTCGCAAAGGACCGAAGCAAGGTACTGGTACTCCTGTGGCTCGTTGTACACTTGCGAAGCAGTGCGGAGCAAGAGATCTGAACCGAACGTAAACACGGGCACTTCAATGCGGCGCTCATCAAAAAGCCAATCATGAATCTGCTGGGCTGACCAGCCACGAACATGAGAAGGGGAAAGTGGCACCGCTGCAAGGTAGGCAATCATCTCAGGTGGTGCTGGCAATGGACATCCAACTGCTTCAGCAAGAACACGCTGGGCATAGAGTGCCAGCGATCGGTTGTACTGATACACCCGCTCTGCCCCAAGCTGATGGAAAAACTCTAGCCCCGCTGGTGCGCTCAAGTATGCGGACCAGTCCTTCGTTCCCGTAAAATCAAACTCAGCAATGTAGCCACTGCCGTACCCATGGGAGATCACCACCGGATGCGTTATCGTCTGATACTCTGGTGCCGTCCAGAGAAATGCACATCCTTTCGGGGCAAACAGCCACTTATGGAAATTGCCTGTGTACCAATCGGCTCCGAGGGCAGAAAGGGTCAGCGGTATCATGCCTGGGGCATGCGCCCCATCAATCATCACCAAGATTCCTCGCTCCTTGCAAAGCATGATGAGCTTTTCGACGGGAAAAACTATCCCTGTCGGCGAAGTCACGTGGTCAAAAAGGGCGAAGCGCGTCCGTTCGGTAAGTGCAGCACGAACTGCCTCTACGACCTGGTCGCCACTGGCAATAGGGAAAGGGACAGGCACTTCTACGTATTCTGCCCTTGCCAGTGCAGCGATGTACCGCATAGCTTGGCGCACGGCGTTGTACACATGCGAAGTGGTTAGTACCTGGTCCCCAGGCTGCAAAAGAGGAACAAGCGATCGGAGCACTGCATTGACTCCTGTCGTTGCGTTCTCCACAAAGACCACATCCTCGCCGCGTGCGCCAAGAAACTGAGCCATCACCTCTGCTGCTGCACGCAATTCTCGGTGCAAGTGACGCCCAACAAACTCCACCGGCTCACGCTCGAAGCGCTCTTGCCACTGGCGCTGAACCTGCAGAACTTCAATCGGTGTAGCGCCAAATGAGCCGTTATTGAGAAAAACGACGTCTGGATCGAGCAGCCACCGCGGGCGGATCGAACGACCAAATTCGACACTCATTCTTCTATTCCACACCGTTTGAGTGCTTCGTGATAGGTCTGAACATATCGAGTGATGTACTCGGAGAGTCTACGCCGACGATACTGCATGATAAATCGTGGATGTTCAACAAAGAGCAAATCCTCGAAAAACCGATGTTCGCTATTGAGTCGCTCGGCAATACGCCGCACCGTGCCGCTACCGAACACAATTGCTATGTGCCGGTACAAGGGAAAATCGCACTGCTCACGGAGCGATTGGACGATAAAGGGCAGGACAACACGTTCTAATGCCGGTTCATCGTAAAAGTTCAGATTCTTCCCGTCCCGCGCAAAGCCGAGTGGAGAGAGTGCAGAAAGGTAGAACAAACGGAAAAATTTCTTCACACCACCAAATGCATCGATGGTCTGGTACACAAATGTTGCAGAGAGCTCGCGCCCATTCCCGAGGGTATGCTCGATGCCGCAATAGAAGCGGAGAGCATAAGGATCAGTAAACGATAGCCCCGTTATCCCTGCACCGAAGCGGCCTGGATTGATACCAAAAATCCCGATACGCGGATGGGGATCGTCGTAGTACTTCGCACAAAAGCGGCTAATCGCAGAAAGCACTGCCGAATTCCGATATGGTTCAAGCACCGTTATGCCGCACGGAACAGAAGCGGGAAAGCGCAGGTTTCGCACCCATTCCAGGTATGCTTGACCAAACGTCTTCACATGCAAACCACTATGGATGAACAGATGCAAATATGGCACTCCAGTTGCAGCGCAGGAGAATACCGAGAAAAAAGCTTTGGTTTTACATTTAATGCGTTCTAAGTTTGCATACGTATAGTCAATCTTTGGAGGTGTCAATGGACCGGCGTGAATTCTTCTGGCGCATTCTTTCTCTTCCCCCTGGGCAGCCACTCGGCACAACAACCGGTCTTGCACCCTACAAGCCTGATACCCCTCTTAGCGAAGAAGATGCGCTTCACCTTTTACGCAGGACGACATGGGGAGTTTCGCGAAGTGACCTTGCTCGAGCACGGCAAATGACTACCCGCCAGGCCGTACAAGCACTATTTAGCGGCAACAAAAACCCAACCCCTCCACGCTGGGCAACAATTGACCCAATGACGGAAACCTTTCCTTCCGATAATGCCCGCTTTCAAGAGTACTACCGTCGCTATGCAGAGCTGCAGCAGTGGTGGCTGCAACTAATGCTTACAAGCAGCTTTTCCATCCTCGAAAAGCTCGTTTTCTTTTGGCACAACCATTACTGCTCTGATTACCTGAAGGTGTACTACCCGCAGTACATGCATCTGCAAAATCAAACTTTCCGCCAGATGGCGTGGGGCAATGCCCGAGAGCTTGCGCGAGCAATGGTTGCGGACCCCGCAATGCTGATCTACTTGGATAATGTTGCAAGCATCAAGGGCAATCCCAACGAGAACTTTGCCCGAGAGCTGTTAGAGCTGTTCACTCTTGGCGTCAACCAGTACACCGAGCATGACATAGTAGAAGCCTCCCGTGCCTTGACAGGCTGGCGCATTGAAGGAATGCGGGGAGTGTTCAAGCCGCAATTGTGGGACCCCGGCGTCAAGGAATTTCTGGGCCGCCGTGGCAACTTCAATGCTGATGACATCATCAACATCATCTTTGAGCAAGACCAAGCAGCACGCTTTTTAGCAACCAAGTTTTACCGTTTCTTCGTGTACGACGTCCCCAACCCTGAGATTGTCGAGCAGCTTGCTCAAATCCTCAAAGCGAATAACTTCGAACTGCGGCCAATGCTCGAGACTCTCCTAATGAGCGAGCATTTTTTTGATCCTGTATTCCGCGGCGCAGTTATCAAAAGCCCAATAGACTTTATGGTAGGGATGTGCCGCCAACTTTCCTACACCGATCTGCCTCTTGATTATGGAGTCGAACGAATGGCTAAGCTCACGCTCGAGCTCTTCTACCCACCTACCGTTGAGGGCTGGAAAGGGCACCATCTGTGGATTAACACGAACACCTATCCATTGCGGGAGCGCATCGCTGAATACTTTGTCGATGGCAAGCGCAACGACAATTACCAAAACCTTCCCACCCCGCCGAATGTTCGTGCTTTTGCGCAGAGCTTTCCATCTCACAATAATGCGCGGGCATTTGTGCGGGATGTTGCGCGGTTTCTGCTGGCAATTGAACCTGGACCGCGAACTCTGGAGTATTTGCTCGAAGAACTCTTACTTGGTGCTCCAGAGTACGAGTGGAGTCTTTCGATGCCCAATGTTGAAGTTCGCCTTCGATCGCTCCTGAAGGCAGTGTTGACTTTGCCTGAGTACCAACTATTGTAGTGGAGGCACGCAATGAAACGTCGAGAATTTTTACACCGCTCAACCGCAGGATTAGCTCTTGCAACGCTGGGAACCGCATTCGGCGGCGTGCGACTTCGAGCCCTGGCAGCCTCGCCCACCCTATCGGCGTGGCAACGGCTTACTGGCGGGTCAGATCGCGTTTTTGTGCTCATCCAATTAACTGGCGGAAATGACGGTCTCAACACAATCATCCCCATCGAAAATCCCCTTTACTACCAAGCACGCCCGACCCTGGCAATACCCAAGAACCAAACACTACCGTTGACACCGACCTTAGGCTGGCATCCAGCTCTGCGTTATTTCCGTGACCTCTACAACGAGGGACGACTTTCGATTGTGCAGAATGTCACTTACCCTAACCCTGATCGCTCCCACTTCCGGGGAACAGATATCTGGCTAACCGCAACCGACAGCGACGTTTTCAAAAGCAGCGGTTGGGTAGGGCGTTTTCTTGAAACTCTGGCACCAGAATTTCCAGACCGTTTACCGGATGAACCATTAGCAGTGCAAATCGGCACCACACTGTCACTGAGCTTGCAAGGTAATCGGGGCTCGCTGGGAATCACCTTCCGCGACCCGGAAACATTCTACTCCCTGGTTGACCAGCAAGACAGCAGCACACTCTACGACTCTGCTCCCAACACATTCGGTGGTACGGAGTTGGAGTTTATCCGGACAGTTGAGCGCTCGTCGCAGCTCTATTCCCAAGCAGTCAAGCGAGCAGCGGATCGGCAGAAAACCAACACTGTTACATATCCAGCCAACAACCAATTAGCCCAAAGCCTCCGCATCGTTGCCCGGCTTATCGCGGGTGGACTGAGTACGAAGTTCTATCTTGTTAGCGTTGGGGGAAACGTCTATGATACGCACATCAACCAAGGTGCCCTCACCGGTATCCATCCGCAGCTACTCCAAGAGCTTGCTGAAGCAGTGAAGCTTTTCTTGGACGACTGCCGTGGGCTTGGTATCGCTGATCGCGTCGCGGGCATGACCTTCTCAGAATTCGGACGGCGGGTGATGGAAAACGGAAGCCGCGGCACAGACCATGGCACTGCTGCTCCCCTGTTCGTCTTTGGGGAAAAGATCATCGGTGGGCAACTGCTTGGCCGTGACCCAGATTTAGCAAATCTCGACAGCCGCGGCGACCTTTTGATGGAATTTGATTACCGGCAAGTGTATGCAGCAGCCCTGCTTCAGTGGTTTGGCGCTCCGATGAACACGCTCCAGTCTGTCTTATTCCGGGAATTTGCCGCGCTACCTCTTTTCCAACAAGTAAGTTCGGTAGAGCCCTGGGAAGATGCAGCCCTGCTCCAAACATTACAAATCGCACCCAATCCCTGTTCTGTTCAAACGGTGGCAACATTTGTGCTCCCTACCACCGCTCATGTAGTACTCACAGTGCATGACATCCGCGGACGGCAACTGATGGCAATCAATGGGGGCGACCTTTCCCCCGGACCTCAGGCGATACTAATACCGACATCCGGCTTGACAAATGGCACCTACTTTGTCCGTCTCCAAGCGGGACAGCGACAGGCAATGAAGGCATTCTTTGTTGAGCACTAATAACGTTGGAGCAAAGAAACAATCCTGTATTTTCGCTCAGCCGCCGTAGGCGGGGGTGTTTGTTTCACAACTATCAGGGTTGCTCTATGAAAAGGTTCCTTTTTGCAGCGGTAGCAACGTTTCTTGCTGCGCCGATTGGGGCATGTGCTCAAAACCCCAATGGACAGTTCGGGGTTGGCTTGACATTGGGAACTGGTGCTGGGGCCCAGTTAACATACGCTATAAACTCGAACTTCCATCTCGGGGCTCGATTGGGTTTTCAGAGTATAAGTGTAAGTGGCGAGTCACAATCGCAACTCCTTTTTGGACCCTTCTTCCGCTATTTGCTCTCCGCCAGTGGTGTTACTCCCTATCTTTATGGGGAGTTTGAGTATGCAAGTGTTAGCAGTGGCGGGGCAAGCACATCAACTACAGGTTTACTCCTTGGTGGGGGTGTGGCGTACTACTGGAATGCCTCATTTGGAATACGCGGCGAGGTTCACCTGTTGACCTTCGGTCTCGATCCCTCTTCAACAACGTTTGCTATCACCCCTGCGCGCATTGGCGTTGACTGGTTCTTTGGGCGCTAAGGATCACCCAAGGAAAGTGCTCGTGAAGCGCCGCCTTCGGGCGGCGCTTTTTTTCAGGGTTCCTGGAAGATGAAGTAGTTGTATCCCCCTTGCTGTGTCCCATAAAAGACCACCGTGTATGCCCTGCCCAAACCGAAACTAACCGAGCCGTCTGGACGAAGGAGCTCTCGAGGTGGGCTATCCGATGTCCCAAACACAAGATTGATGCGCTGCAGACGGTCCAATGTAACCGGGCGCGAGACAAAACCAAACGCTACTCGATCGGCAAAAATGTTTGAGTCCCACTGATCCAGCGAAGTAAGCTGATCGCGGGACATACGTAACATGGCAACATCTGGTGCAGCATTGACGCATCGCACGCGCGCAATAAAGGTTGTCGGCTGGAGCGATACACTATCGAGAACAATCATCTGCGGGGCTGAGCTCCTCCCCGCTGCAATCACCGTTACGACATGTGCCGGATCAAGTGTCAACTGGATTCGAGTGCCATTGACTATTAGCGCCCGCTCTCCTTGGGGCAAAACAGTCGCAACTGCATTTCCTACTGATACGCCATCCCGAAGAACCCCTCCTTCGAAGCGACACTGGAGTAGCGCCTTATCGGCGAATGCATTGATAACCTGTACATATACACCATCGTCCACAGGTGCAACTGCCCCGCTCTGCTCGTCGTCGGCGACGGTGTAGAGCTTGGTTTTTCCTTCGAGGGAGGTAAACACAATCAACGTGTACTGACGTCCTGCGCGTGCAGTATCGAAGGCAACCGCCACGATACGCTCGGGAACATCTCCCCGCACAATAAAAGGAACATCTCCAGCAGGAAGCCGCACACGGTCGCTCAGACTTGCATCGGGGAGAGCACGAGCGAGAAACTCGCCGTTGTGGTATTTGCCCGCTGCATCTAATCGCGCGCCGAGAAAGACAGTAAGCGCTTGCCCTCGTCCCATAGCATTGAGGACACGCCATTCAGTGGAATCGCGCGGTATTGCTCTTGGATCGCGAGAGACCACAGCCAACCGCGATGCCGGCGCACCAAAGTTCGGTGCATCCAGAACAATCACGGTGTAGCGAAAACCTACCTCGATCGAAATAGGGAGCTCGTCCTGCAGGATACCATTCGAATACAGCCGTACTGTGTCGCTTAGCGCTCCGGTGCAGGCAGGAATCACGTGATATTCGCTCAAATACTGCCCCTGGCCTCGGCGTGCAACGGTTCCCACCGATGCAATGGTGATGCTATCGAACGGGTAGCGCGACACGTTCATCCATCGCAACTCTGCAGTGCGCTCTACTTCAGGGACAGGCATCATCGGGCGCAAGGCGTTTATGCTTGGATCAAGCTCGTCGAGCAGGAAGACACGAACCTGGTCTGGTGACCCAGCAACGATTATCGTTGCAAAGCGTCGCTCGTTGAGCATGCCGCGGACAATCGCCACCGGACGTGCTCCGTGCAGAATCGACAGCACTAACTCTCCCGCCGGCAGTTCCCGTGGTGCGCCACTTGCCCGAAATGATTGCCGGTCGAAGTACTCGCCACTGGGGCAACCCAGCCGCACTTCGTATGCCAGCGTCGTATCCGGCACGGCACACAGAAAGCGCACCTGCGCACGTCCTGCTGGAGGAAGAGGCACAGGATTGGTTACCAATCGAATCAATGTATCTGCATCCTGCGCATGCGGCGCACCGATTGGTGAGGGCAGAAGTACCATCGTTTCAAATGTCCGCTTAACAAAGCGCGTGCGACTGTATTGATCCTTGACCGTAGTACCTGTGGCATCAAGCAACCGAACAAACGCAGAATCGGCAGGAGACTTGAGCAAAGGGCTGGTGGTCATTGGCATAACAAGTCCCGTCTGCACGCGTTCATCTCCCGCCTCCAGCAGCAGCTGGTAGCTACCCCCCCTGCTACAATTCACCAAGCGGACCATAATACTGTCAGAATCTGGTGGCGGTGAGACTAAGTCCCACGACTCTTGCTCGCAACCGCTTGCGGCAAGAGCCACTAAAACACCAACGGCAAACAAGAAAATGTCCTTCTGCATACAAACGGCATTGACGAACAACAACTGCCTCCGCGTGCAGGGGGCTAATTTTGCAGCACTTTCTACACTGCAGACGACATGGAAGACAAACTCCGTGGCATCATTGAGCGCTTCCGCCAGCTGGAGGCACAACTAAGCGATCCGGCGATCGTTGTAGACCAGCAGCGCTACCGTGCGATCGGGCGCGAATACAAAATGCTCCAGCCTATCGCGGAGGAAGCTGAGCATTACCTCAAGCTTTGCGACCAACTTGCTCAGGCAAAAAGCCTTGTCACAGAAGCAGGCATCGAACCAGAACTGCGTGACCTTGCCTACGAAGACATTCATCGCCTTGAGCATGCGATCGAACAATCGGAAGAACGGCTTAAGGTGCTGCTGTTGCCCAAAGACCCAACCGACATGAAAGGCTGCATCATGGAGATTCGGGCAGGCACAGGGGGCGAAGAAGCAGCGCTCTTTGCAGCCGATCTTTTTCGCATGTACACGCGCTTTGCTGAACGTAAAGGGTGGAATGTTGCTCTGCTGGATTTCACCGAAAGCGACTTAGGGGGCTTCAAAGAGATCAGCTTTGCTGTCGAGGGAGACGGTGCCTATGGCATGCTTAAGTACGAAAGCGGTGTTCATCGTGTCCAGCGTGTGCCAGAAACAGAAGCCAGCGGGCGTATTCATACGTCGGCGGCAACGGTGGCGGTCTTCCCTGAGTTCGACGAGGAAATCGAAATCGAGATTCGCCCTGAAGATATCGAGCTGGAAACGTTCCGCTCTGGTGGAAAAGGTGGACAGAACGTTAACAAAGTTGAAACGGCTGTCCGTCTGCGTCACATCCCCACCGGTGTTGTCGTTGCCTGCCAGCAGGAGCGGTCCCAGCACGCAAACCGGGAGCGAGCGATGAAAATGCTCAAAGCAAAGCTCTACCAAATGGAACGCGAGCGCCAGCAGCAATCGCTCTCCCAAGCACGTCGCGAAATGGTCAAAAGCGGAGATCGCTCCGATAAAATTCGCACGTACAATTTCCCCCAAAATCGTGTCACTGACCATCGTCTCGAAGGGGAGGCAAAAAACTATGCCCTCCAACAAATCATCGATGGGGAGCTCGATGAGCTCATCGAACAGCTTCGCCTCCGCGAACAGGCACTCCTGCTCCAGGAAAGTCAATCGTCGCTGGATACGAACGCATGAGCCAGGCTTCTCAACGTCTGACAATCTTTAGCGGTATTCAACCATCGGGAATGCTCACACTTGGGCATATTGCCGGTGCATTGCGAAATTGGGTTGCGTTGCAATACGACTACCGCTGCTTCTTCTGCATTGTGGATTTGCATGCACTGACCGTTCGCCAAGTGCCGGCGAATCTGCGCCGTTGGACACTGGACTGCGCTGCGATGTATCTGGCAGCAGGCATCGACCCTGCCCAGGCAACGATCTTTGTGCAGTCCCATGTTCCAGCCCATGCTGAACTGGCATGGGTGCTGAGCACATTCACGGGCTTCGGCGAAGCAAGTCGCATGACACAATTCAAGGAAAAATCCGAGCAGCATGCCCACAACGTCAATGTAGGGCTGTTTGCATACCCCATCCTGATGGCAGCGGATATTTTGCTCTATCAGACAAACCTTGTCCCCGTCGGTGAAGACCAGAAGCAGCATCTCGAACTTACCCGTGACTTAGCTCAACGCTTTAATAACGCATACTCTCCAACATTCACGATCCCGGAGCCTTACATCCCCAAGTATGGGGCGCGACTGATGAGTCTGCAAGACCCACGGAAAAAAATGTCCAAATCCGATCCCAACCATAACGCTACAATTTTCCTTGCTGATGATAACGATGCTATTCGTCGGAAAATCCAGCGTGCGGTAACTGACTCAGGGACAACTATTGAATACGACCCAGACAATCGCCCTGGCATCTCAAACCTGATCGAGATTTACCACTTGGCCACTGGCGATCCAATTGAGCAGATTGTTGAGCATTATCGTACAGCATCGTATGCTACATTCAAAGCTGCTGTTGCCGATGCGCTGGTTGCTTATCTCGAGCCGGTTCGCACTCGTTTTTTCCAGATACGGGACGATGAAGCGTTCTTGGCGGATCTCCTCGTTCGTGGCGCTCGCGAAGCTGCACAAGTTGCAAACCGCACGCTGCAGAAAGTGTATCGAAAGGTAGGTCTGTGGTCGCCCAAGGACTAAGCACCTCATGCTGAATTCTCCCAGCCGAATGCTACCTGCTATGGGGTGGATTGCGGGTATTGTCACACTCGGAGCGGGAGCAATCATCGTCGCCTTGCCAATGTACCATGACCACGCGATTTATTGGCGAGGAGGAGAGCTTCTGCTTGAAGGCAAACCTCTGGCAAATGATTTTCTGGTCAAACAGCCAGGCATTTATGCAGTCTTCGCAGCTGCCCGTCTGCTGCTGGGTGACCATGAGTGGAGCTATCGTTTGCTTGATGCCGTTGTCCAGATTGGTATTGCAGCCCTCCTTGCACGAATTGCTGCTCAGCTGGAAGGCCGCATACTCGCTGGAGTGACCTACGCGGTATATCTTCTGACCTATGCTGCGAGCGCGTTTGTGCTTGGCTCTCATCCTGAGTCCTATATCGGCATTGCAGTAGCGCTTTTTGTGCTCTCCCGCATGCAAAGTGAACAAAACTGGCGGCAGATGGTGGTTGATGGAGTGTTGGTGACATTTTTGGTATGGCTAAAAATAACGTTTGCGATGGCAGTCGTAGCAGTTGCCCTTGCAGACCTGCTCAGCAGCAGCTCAGTAAGGGTATGGGTGCGGCATTGGCTCGGTGTAGTTAGCATTGCGGTAGGAGCCACTGCGCTTCTGGTGGGTTTCTTTACGCCGCATATTGATTGGTCGAGCCTCCCGCCGGCGGTCGAGTATATGCGCTTCTATGCGAGCTTGCCTCCTCTCACTTTTGCTACCCTAACGGACATTGGGCATCGCTTACTTCGCGTGATAACCGAAAACTACTCGGTAGCAGTTAGTGGGGCAGCAATAGCAGGATGGATTTTTCTGGCCCGCACAGGGCATCCTCACCTGCTGCTTTGGGCATTGCTTTCGATAGGCGTGGCACTCAGCATTATCGTTGAGCGGAAGTTTGGCGTAGTGCACCTGTGGCGCATGTTGCCTCTGATCGCAATTCCTGCAGCAAAAGGTTTTGTGGTGGCATTCAAAAACCTTGGCGATCTTTGGCGCCAAAGTGCGCTCTCAATGCGGATTGCTGTTGTTATGCCTTTGTGCCTTAGCATTGCACTGCTCTCGCCACTTCCGCGAGCCGTTATGATGCTCCGTGCTCCGCTGTACGCCGCCGTTAGCCCAGAGCAGTATAATGCTGCATTTCAGCGTCCAGCGCATAACGTTCTCCACCGGCAGACCTTGTGGACACTATGCGGGTATCTTGCTTCTAACCGCAAGCCCAACGAGCGGGTGTTGGTGCTCTCTTCCTGCATGAGCCAGCTATATGTGTTCCTCCGAGAACCGCAGTGGTACCATTTTTCGACCACTCTTCCCGTTATGGGCACGTTTGTGCCCAAGCAGTGGCGCAAGCTGTATGAACAAGACCTGCGGCAAGCAGATTGGCTTGTCATCTCCACACTGGATCGAGCCAACTGGCTAACAGGACACAACTACAGCTCCTGGGAATGGTTCTGCGCTGATCGCCTGAGCAGCGAGTACCTCCGCACCCATTTTTGCCACGTGATGGAAACAGACATTGCAAAAGTGTATCGCCGCATTATTCCCGAAGTCGAACTACTCTCCGAGCGCTAATGAAATTTGCTTCATACCTTGCCGGCAGACAGTATCGGTTCGCTCTCGTGCTGGGCGACCGCCTTCTTGATTTGGCAGCAGCGCATGCAATAGCTCGTGCTGCTGGAATGCGCTTAGAACTTGGCTATTTGCCCTCTGATGCGGTAGAGTTCCTTCGATTGGGAGAGGCAGCTCTCCACGATGCGCAGCGGCTGGCAGAACTGGTTCCTACACTGGACCTCCACGCTGCAACCGTGCCCCTTGCCGAAGCTATTCTCGGTGCGCCCCTACCACGCCCAACTTCCCTCCGCGACGGCTACGCCTTCCGCCAGCACGTTGAAGCAGCGCGGCGCAATCGAGGACTTCCCATGATTCCAGAGTTTGATGAGTTCCCTGTATTCTACTTTTCCAATCACCAGGCGGTAACAGGACCGGGCGATGTGCTCGTGATGCCACGCCACTGCGACCAACTCGATTTCGAGCTGGAATGCGCCATTGTCATAGGCAAGGAAGGGCGTAATATCCCTGCAGAGCGTGCTGATGAATACATCGCCGGTTACATGGTAATGAACGACTGGAGCGCTCGTGCCCTGCAAATGCAAGAAATGAAGCTCAATCTCGGACCGGCAAAAGGAAAAGACTTTGCCACCTCGCTTGGTCCTTTCTTGGTCACACGCGATGAACTTGCTGCGCACCGAATTCTGACTCCGCAGGGTGAACGATACAACCTTGCAATGGTCGCCCGCATCAATGGGGAAGAAGTCTCGCGCGGCAATCTTGCGGACATGCACTGGACATTTGCGCAGATTATCGAACGAGCAAGCTATGGCGTCACTTTGCAGCCGGGAGATGTCATCGGCTCGGGAACATGTGGGACTGGTTGTCTTCTGGAGCTTAACGGCAGCAAGGTGTTCGATCCACCCCGATGGCTTGCCCCCGGTGATGTTGTCGAGTGCGAGATTGAAGGGTTAGGAGTGCTCCGCAATCGAATCGTGCTTGCATCGGATTAGTTCGGGATAAGCACTGCTGCACTCGCAATAGGATCGCCGATCACCAAGCGTGCGTAGTACATCCCCGCTGGAAGGTGTGCAACGTTTGCTTCGCCATAGAACGCGCGTTGTCCATATCGGCGCAGCGGAATGCGTGCGACTTGTTGCCCCAGGACGTTGTAGAGTTCTGCCCACGCCGACACACCCGCCGGGGCTTCTTGGTAATCCGCAATGACACGAAGCACTCCTGGCATAGGCTGAACAATGACAAAGCGTTCTCGTTCCAGTGGTGGGACTGGCTCATCGCTGGAAACATCCAGTGCGTAGAGTCCTGCATCCGTTGCGCAATAAAGGCGGGTATTGGCTCCTTCATGCACATAGCGGAAGGCAAACACATTGCCGGGCAATTGTCCCAACCATGGAATGCGATCATCGTGGATTTGCCAGGTGCGTCCTTCGTCAACGGTGCGGCGGATGATTCGTGCTCCAGGCACTACCGTGTCAGCATCAAAAAATTCGGTAAAGCCACCGACGACCAGTTCATCTCGGTCGTCTCGCGGTCGAATGCCCATTGCCCACAGCGAGGTGTCCTGGAATGCCAGCACATGCCAAGACCATCCGCCGTCGGTGGTGCGCCATAGCCCCCCGTTTGGACGGAGCTGCCAGAAAAAGTAGGTCATCACTGCATAGCCAACATTAGGGCGAAGAGTGCTAAAGCGTATCTGGGGGATTTCGGTATCTCGAAGAGCGCTTTGATAGAAGCGCTGGACAAGGCGCCACGTTCTCCCGCTGTCGTCAGAGCGATAGATAGCGCTGCCCTGGCAACCTGCGTAGAGAATGCCAGTCGAGTCGGGACGGATTGCAATGCAGCACAACCGCGGTGGAACAGGAGTAGGAAGCGAGCTATCAGGCGGAATTGAGCCTCTTACTTGCCAGCTGCGCCCACGGTCAGTGCTGCGGAAGATCGTCGAGGTCATAAACTCTGCGGCATACAGAATCTGTGGATTAGTCGGATCAACGATTACTGCCTCGCCGGAAAAGGTATAGTTCTGCTGTCCGACAAGGACACTTTCCCATGTCTGCCCGTTGTTGTTGGAGCGGCGGAGCGTACCAAAACGAATTCCTCCGACGAAAACCACGTTCGTATCGATCGGATGCACGAGGACATTGGTAAACTGCGTCGTTGCGGTGCGGAATTCGACCACAATAGTATCCCACGACTTTCCTCCATCGTAGCTGCGGTAGAGCTGGCGCCCTTCTCCGCCCACATACAGCGTGCGCGGGTTTTTCGGGTTGATAGCAATGCCATAACACGGCTCTTCAATCAAACGCTGCCATGACTGCGCCCCCAGCGTAGTTGTCCACAGGACTAATCCGAGCAATTGCCAGAGTTTCATTTTGCCATCTCCATCAATTGTTCCCGAACAACGGCATGCAATGCTTGGATAAAAGCAGACGCGGAGCATTGCTCGACACGAATAAGCATGCAGTAACGAGCACTCGCCACAACTTGGACACGACAGCTGAGCTGCTTTGCTGCTGTTGCAATTTGCTTCAGTGCTACTCCCTCGGCGTGGAGATGTTCTCCGACTGCACAGATGAGGTCAATAGCTTGATCTGCCATACCATTTGGCGATGCTGTAATAGAATACGTTTCCCCTCGCAAGTGAACGGAGGCAAGGAGGTGGTGATCGCCTGGAAAAGGCATTCCTTGCTGCAGGTAGCCAGCACAACCAACCAACGCCCGTATTCCCCACTGGGCCTCAGGAAGAGCATCAACAATCTGCGTCCCAGGATGCTGCGGCTCAAATGTATTTCGCACCGTTACGGGGATGCCGTGCTCAATAGCAGGAACGATAGTCAAGGGATGGAGGACTCGTGCTCCATAGGCAGAAAGAGCTGCAATTTCGCCCAATGTCATTTGGGGCAGGCTTACTGCATCCGGCACAATGCGGGGGTCAGCGCTAAAAATGCCCGAAACATCTGTCCAAATCTCTACGCCCTCTGCATGGAGGCAAGCGCCAAGAATTGCTGCCGAATAATCGGAGCCACCACGCCCAAGGGTTGTTGTAAGACCACTTCTGGTACTGGCGATAAATCCTTGAGTCACGACGATTCGATGCCTGTCAAGCACAGGGCGAAGTTCCGTCTCTACCGCGGTAGCAGTTAGCTGCCACTCAACCTGTGCTGCAGTAAAGTGTGCATTTGTTTTGATAGCATAGCGAACGTCGAACCACTCTGCATCTCCCCCTTCGCAGCGCAGGTACGCTGCCAGCAAGTGGGAGCTAAGCAGCTCCCCGCACGCAGCGATTTCATCGAGCATGCGAGGAGTGCACTCCCCCAGAAGAGCTACTCCGCTACAATAGGCATGGACATACTCGAGCAGCTCGTCGAGAGGTTGGTACGGTAAAATGCCAAGCTCTTGGGCAACCTGGCGATGTCGCTGGGCAAGCGCATGCCATCGTGCCTCCCACGGCTGACCACGTGCTGCACTATGGACTAATCCCAACAGCTCATCGGTTACACCACGGAATGCGGAAACAACAACGAGTATTTGTTCATTTACCGCTGCACAAAGAACAAGGTGGGCAGCATGCTGGAGTGCTTTGGCGTTGGCGACGGATGTGCCGCCAAATTTCATGACTCGCATGGAGCTGACACACTCTCGCGATTACAAAAGTCCTGTGCGAACAAAAATAGTGCCCTGCTCTGTTCTATGGCGTATATTTGGCTGAGCAAGACCACAGTTTACGATCCGCTGCATGGTAGAAACTGAGCCACTGTGGATGTGGTTTGTGTTTAGCGCCCTTATCCTGTTTTTCCTCTGGATGGATTTGGCGCTATTCAACCGGCGTCCACACTCGATCTCTATCGGTGAGTCATTGTTTTGGACTGGAGTATGGAGCTCCCTTGCTCTTGGATTCTGCGTTTTTCTTTACGGCTACCACGACTTTTCCAAGGTTGGCGAACACAAAGCATTAGAGTTTTTGACTGGCTTTGTCGTCGAAAAGTCACTCAGTGTAGACAACCTGTTTGTGATTCTACTGATATTTCAGTACTTCCGTGTCGAACCGCAGTATCAACACCGGGTATTGTTTTGGGGAATATTTGGGGCTCTTGCAATGCGGCTATGTTTGATTCTTCTGGGAGTCAACCTTATTGCTCGCTTCCACGTGCTCGTGTACGTATTTGGAGGATTTCTCCTGGTCACCGCATTGCGAGTTGGCTTTGGCGCAGAGCATGATATCCATCCCGACCGTAACATCTTTGTGCGGCTTTTTCGCCGCTTCTTTCCAATTACGTCAGAGTATCACGGACATCACTTTTTTGTCCACGACGGACTACGCTGGATTGCAACTCCCCTTTTTGTTGTTCTGCTGGTTATCGAAGCAACAGATTTGGTGTTTGCAATAGATTCCATCCCGGCAATTCTTGCGATTTCGAAAGATCCTTTCATCGTTTACACATCGAATGCGTTTGCAATCCTGGGCCTCCGCTCCCTTTTTTTCGCCCTGTCGGGGATTATGCGTCTGCTGGTGTACTTGCGCTATGGGCTTGCAGCTATCTTAGCGTTTGTCGGGGCGAAAATGTTGCTCAGCGATGTTGTCCATATTTCTACAGGATTTTCGTTCATTGTTATCGTTCTTGTGTTAACCATCACTGTTGTTGCTTCTCTTCTTCATTCACAGCGAGCATCTGCCCAGCAAATCACATCTCCACCAGCACCAGAACCCATTAAAGCACAACCCGAGCACATTAGCGAATAAAATGTTCAAACGGTCGCAGTAGAGTATCGAAAACGTATGCAGCTAATGGTCGTTCTTCGACAATGACAATGAGTCTGCCTTCCATCCCAGGGCGAAGTGTTGCTTTGAATGAGTGGAGGGAGGAGGAATCAATCTCTGCCTCCAACGTATAGTGGTGCTGTTCACCTGGTGCAAGGCTCAATGAGCGCACTTTTCCACGAAGCACTCCCCACCGTAGTGGTGGAAATGTGGATAACTCAATCACGACCGGCTGGCCGACCTGGAGGGAGCCAATATCTTTTGGTTGCACTTCTGCAGTTGCATAAAATACCCGCGATGGTTGACTGAGCTTGAGGAGAACTGCGCCAGCAGGTACTTGGCGTTCCGCATCACTGCGATAGGTAACAACTAAGCCATCGTCTGGAGCTTTGATAATAATCGCACCACTATCGAGTGCAAAATCTCCGTAGAGGGTGCGAAGGCGCTGGTAGGCAGCATGGCGAGCCGCTTGGAGCTGAGCACGACGATTCTGGAGCTCGAGGGTAACCTTCTCTTCGGACTGACCAGCGATCGAACGTTCAAGTGCTAATTCACGGGCTTGCGATTCCAGCTGAGCAATATCGCGACGATATTGCTCACGCGCTCGGTGGAGTGCTTCTTCTGCAGCAGCTTTTTGGAATTCTGCCTGTTGGACTTCCGCATCGGATGCATACCCCCCTGCTCGAAGCTTTCGAAGCTGCTCAAGCTGTTCTCGCGCATTTCGTGCTGCCAGTTCAAGCTTACGGATTTCTGCTTGTTGCGTTGCAAGAGCAAAGCGTCGAGCTTGGTGCGTCCGCTCCAATTGCTGCAAAACCTTCTCCCGTTGGAGTCGCAGTCCTACCTGCGTTTTCGCATGAACAGGAAGCTCAGTCTTCTCGAAAAGCTCCTCCTGTAGCTGTGCAAGAGTGTACTCCATTACCAGTGCGGCAATCTGCGGGGAGCTAATCCGCACCAGGGGCATACCGCGACGAACAGTTTCACCAACACGGACGTAGAACTGCTCGACAAATACATCCTCTGCATACCGATAAACCTGTTCCCGACTATCGCTTTTGATAACGCACGGTAGCTCTATCTGCCGTGGCACTTGGAGAACAATGCTGCTTACAGTTAGTACAACTGTCCCCACCACAACGCCGTATAATCCCATTCGCAATGCTCGGGGTCGGGCAGAGGTCAAGACAACATCGCGCTCTTCACTTGATGGCTCGCTTGCGTACATCGCAACAGACGGGAAATCATTCATGTGCAATCAGTGCAAAAATCGCTGAGCGTATGTGTATCCATACGCTCAGCGTCAAGACTGAGAAAGGACAGTCGTTTTCCTGCATCAGTGCTGCACGATAAATCGCTGCGAGCGAACAAAAGTCTCTCCTTCGACCATCAAGAAGTATACTCCCGATGGCAAGGTTGCGATATCAAGTACTAAGGTGCGATGCTCACCACGTTGAACAATTCCTTCGAACACCGTTGCATACGGCCGTCCATCCAGTCCAATGATAGTCGCCCGAATATGCTGCTGCTTTGTAACAAAGAGCGTTGCCTCCGCACGATGTTCTGCGGGATTTGGCGAAATTTCTCCAAGTACTACTTCATTATCAACCTGTGGCGGAACACCAGCGATTGGCTCGCTATCGCTACCTTCCTTCGACAGGACACCGATAGGATTGTTCCCTAAGTTCGTAAAGCCATACTTGTACTTGAGGACACACCACACCTGGTCACGAACCGATGCGTCAGCAGTGTTGTAGAGGAGCACTTCCGCAATCTTTGTTTCGTTGCAGAGGTATTGGTTGGTTTCGTTGACCGAAGCAAAATCGTGGAATCGGGTATTGCCAACTTTCCCGCCGATACTCACAGCATCACCAGAGTAAGACATGCTGGTACCAGGTGTTCCTGATGGGGTGTACACGTTCCCATTGATAGAGAATCGCATTCGATTGGAGGAGGAGGCATTGCCATTGTACACAAATTGGAAGATGTAGTTTGTGCCAGGCTGTACTGTGAAGCCAGTATTGTGGAATACAGCCCATTGGTTAGTGCAGTTATTCGTACAGTTTTGATTGTTCCATGCACCGTAATAGACCTGACGGTTAATCAAGTATATCGCCATGCCGTGATTTTCATCTCCCTGCTTATAGATAACCATGCGGTTGTTGCTTAAGCTGGACGATGTCGGGCGATATACAATAAACAACGTCTTCTGGGTGCCGCCGCTAATACCGCTGCCCGTGTTGACGGATACTTGCACTGGTTGATCGTTACCATCCCAATAAATCGCTCCACGTCCGTTGAGAGCGGAGTAGTTCGGATAATGTTTCGGTCGGTTCGCGTCGGAATTTGCATTGACAGTTCCATCGGGGAAGTTCGAACCATCGCCTGCATAGTTTGGCCAGCCGAGGACATAGCCTCCAGAGTTTGTTGTCACTGTATCACCGGTAAAGCCCATGACAAAGTATGACGTCGGGATGCCATACGGTGTCACGGTAATACTCGACGGTCCACTAATCGAACCAGCGCAGCTATTGCAATTCTGGATGGATACTACGGTGAATGTAGTAGGCTGTGTAATCGTGTAATACAGGATGTAGGGGTTACTGGATGTTTGAACTGTTACATTCGAGCCATTATTGATACGGTAGGTAAGGTGCCACGGACTACATCCGGTGAAGGTAAAGTGCACCGCTATTTGGCTACCAGGGCACACGTTTGATGATGGAGTGCTAATCGAGACTGTGGGGGCTGCCACAACGGTTACGCAAATTGTGTTTGATAGTTTCTCGCAGCCGCCAGCATCGGTGACCTTCACTGTATAGTTCCGAGTACCTGTCTGGTTCGTTGGAATGACGTAGGTGGAATTGGTGGCACCACTGATCGGTGATCCATCAGCGTACCACTGATAGGAGACGATACCACTTGTTGGCTGAACGACGTAGAGAGTGCCACCTTGTTGGTTTTGGCAGTATGTGAGGTTTGTAGAGGAGGTCCCTTGCACAGCGATTGAAACTGTCCCAAGCGAGGTAATCGTAACGGTCACATTGTTGGATGTTGCAGTGCAT
>JANWWF010000017.1:0-4454 GCA_025055755.1 Candidatus Kapaibacterium sp.
CATAGGCAAACTCAATATCTCCTTGGAAATTCCCAACTATTTGCGACTGCCGATATAAATACACCTGGAAATTTCCCACAGACGATGGAATGTTCTTATTGTTGATGTTCAAATTTCTCCATTCGATACAGAACGCATCGCGTCCATCAACAGTAACCTGTCGCGTAAGTACTTGTGAAGGCATGTACTGAGGTTCAGAGGGCGGGCCTACACGCATATAGTGATCTCCCCAGAATGGAGCTACGACATTTCGTGGAAACTGTTGTCCATCAAATAGCCGTGTTGGTATGTTCATCCCGACCAATCCTAGCGGCACAGTAGGCCCATCTAAGAACATGATAAATCCATTGACATTTATTGCGATATAGTTATAGATGGTACCGTTAAATTCAAACGGGAACGGTAGCTGCGCTACAGCAAAACCATCATCAGGGTCAGGTGTAGGAGTAGTAATGAAGCTACTTGCAGTATAAACTGTGGTCCCTGTCCCAGTAGGAAGAGGCGTGTAAGGACGATTGCCTCTTTTCATCGGTGGCATAAACTCAACATACACCTGGGCCACCACTGTTGTTGCAGCGATTACTCCTGCAACGAACAAACTAAGGAACATTTTGCTTTTCATGACACACAACCTACTAATGTTAGAATTCATCTTACAGTCTTATTGATTTAGTGGAGAGGGAAGCACGAGCACATCATTCTTCTCTGTGCTTCCCCCTCTGAATCATTGATTAGCGTACTATAGTAACACGTTGTACACTTGTTGTGCTGGCGGTGCTTAGCTTAAGTACGTAACTGCCCGAGCTAAGCATGCTACTATCCCATGTCAGGGAGTGAACTCCTGGGCTGTAGACACCGTCTGCGATACGGTCAACAACATGACCAAGATTATCAATTACTTCGAGCTTAACAGGACCACCGACTGGTAGGCTGAAGCGAATCGTTGCCACCTGACCATCGATGGGATTCGGTGATACTGGATAGAGTGTTGCACGCTCACCCGGCACAGGTTCCTCACCAACATCTGATGCTTGATCCCATAGGATGACAAAGGTCTGATCAGCATCACTCTTGATGATGAGGGTTACTTCATCACCATTTATGGTTACTTCATAGTTCCCCGGGGATTCAGTTGTGAAAGCACCTGTCGACATGTTGACACGGTAGAGCGTGCCACCCGTCCCGTTTTGCAAGTAATACGTCCCACCACAAGGATTCCGTTGTGCGTCCGTCCTGCTTGGCACTTGCGACTTGTTCCAACTGATACGAACAGGGAGATAGTTCGCCGTATTTCCGCTAACACCTCCGGACTGGAAGCGACCCTTATACGCTTCGATACCTGCATTACCCGCTGCACATGTTGGGAAGATATTCACAAGCGTACCATACCGATTGGGAATCGTCCATCGAGCATCGAAGATGTCAACTGGCGGAATGACTGGCAGCTCATATTCACAGTAGTTCGAGTCAAGTTTGCCAATGCCACCACGTGATGAATTATCGCCTGTCGTTGCATTTGGTGCAGCGCCCCATGTGAGTATCTCGAATGCACCTTGCGCGTTACTGATGCGCATATCAACGGTGAATGTTGTCGGTTCTGATACCGCTATTCGATAGCGCAATGTATCAGGACGTCCGTTATGCTTGTCAGTGACAACCAGTACAACCTCGATACTTGTTTGGTATGGATTTACTACCAGCGGATTAGCGATAACTCGTACCGGTATGGGCTGATTGGTTGCTCGATAACCCGGAATCTGGCTCGGTTGTACTGTTACTCCAGGCGGCGAAACAACCGTAATAGTGAGTGTTTCATCGCGAACTATATCAATGTCGCGGACATATACTGTGTCTTCAAACGCCTTACCACTTTCCACACAACGAATACGCGGTGCACCGGTAATCTCTGGATCATGATTGCGCGCTATGATCCGCAATGGTAGCGTTTTCACGTGGGTCAAGCCACCTTCGTCTGTTACCAGTACAGTAACTTGGACTGTGGTGTCGTCGAAATTTGTATCCTTTACCCGAGGTGTTCCATACAGTAGCCCGCTCGTCTGGTTAATCTTAAGCCAGTCGGGGGTGCTGGCATTAGAAATATCCCATACCCCTGCTTCGGGGAAGCAATTATCTTTCGGGATTCCACTACCTTTACGGGGATCATTCGAGTAAATCAATTCGTAGCGATGGGTTTGACCAAAGTTCGGGTCATATACCCTAATCCGCTTATTGAGATCGCTGAGTGCAACGTTATAGTCTTCATCCTCAACTGCATCTGGCAGCGAAGTAGTGGTAATAGTCGGTGCAATATTGACTATTACACGCCGTGTGATGTATGAAACCCCACCATGCCCATCATTTGCAGCTATTGTGATCACTGTATCAGTGTTATACGCACCATTATACTGGGGATTAGGTGTCAATAAGCTGTATGCTTGTGGTGCCGGAATGCGCACATTGATCTGTCCTTTCGTGGTGAAGTCCACTGCTAATGGATCAGGCTGGCTGGGATTATCATACTTCCGCAAGTATGCATTAGCAAGCCACGACGGCCGTGCTTGACTGAGTTGGTCGAATGCAGTATCCCGACCTTGCTCATTACGGGACAGGAATGCATAGGATGTTCGTCCATATCGGAAATTCCATCCGAGCGCTTCTGCTGCTGCATCTTCTTCTTCGTCGTCCGTGGTAAAGTCCACCTTGAAGCGAAGTGAGTCCGTCAGATTTGCGTAGAGGGTATTTGGATCAGGTCCTGGGCATGCAGCTGCAACATCAGTGAACACGGGAACACTATCAGTTACAAAGATTCTGAACTGATAGACTGTGTCAGCGTTCCAGCCAAAATCTACTGTGTCTTGCTGCAAGTAGCGCGCGTTAGGACTATCGTATGCTTGGTTTGCAAAGTATGGGGGATAGAGGTAAATGTACTTTGCAATTACATCATCGCTGTACCCTGCTGCTTTGAGCAAATCTACGGTGCGATATGTGGGGGGATGATTTCTTGCGCTCACTGTGACAAGTTCACCTCCTGGCACGATGAATGGGTTTGTTGGGCGTCCTTTAAGGACAATATGTCCATAGGCTTGCCAATAACCATTCGGTTCATCGTCTCGTGCAGGAATAGTATCTGCCTTCAGCCAGTAAGATAGTCCACTGCCCGGTTGTACTTGCCACCCATAGGTGAGCTGCGTGTACTTATTGGGTTCAATAATCGCACGTGGGTCGTAGAATTTGTTCGTGTCCTTTGCGGTAATAGCGAAGATCGTATCGCGGCATGGAATTGTTAGCGCACGCTCACGCGAGTACTCTACGTCTTCGGTGACCCAAATTCGGTCCCAAAACTCGGGAGGAGTCAGAATCGGATTGCCAGAACCATCAGTTACAATCTGGCAGTTTTGGTCACGGAGGGGAGGACGATGTGTAAGCACTTTATGCCCTGTCCAGACAGGCGGTGGTGTTGAAGTCCCAACCCGGAAAATCAATGCACCATTGAATGCATCGGTATTAGCACCAACTTCACGCCACAAAACTGAGCGCGAAACAATCGCAATTTCATCACCTGCCTTTGCAGGGATAGCAACGTAGCGCTCTCCAGCAAAGTAGGTCTCCATTCCTTGATTGGAAGCGGGAAGCGAGGGGCGATTCGACAGACGGAAGCCAGCTCCCCCCAGTTGGTTTGCTTGCACAGAAGCCATGTACTTACGCCCTTGCAGGGCACCCGCATCTTCATTGAAAGCATTGCGCTTGATTGCTGCAAGTATTGAGGTTAGATCACCACCAAAGTTTGCAAGCCCTTCGGCATTCCGTCGTGCGGCATACCCTCCAAGCACCTGCCCACCAAACGTTGAGTCTGGAACAATCTCCACACGAGCTCGGAATACTTCGCTGGATGCATCTACTTGCTTCAAATTGACACGAATGTAATCACCCGTTGTGGTATTGATGACAAAGAATACCGTTTCATTGATCGAGCGACTGTCGAGGTTGCTGAACACAGGATCAAGCGATGAATAATCTGCCCGTGCTTCAAGGAAGAGAGGATAGCCTATCGGGTGGTCGCCAACAAATTCGGTTTGTAACGCAGCCACATTTGGATCTGCTTCTGCTATGAATGGGTCACGTGTGTAGCGCTTGACGAATTTGTTGAACGACGGACGCAATGGATCGCTAAATCGTTGCAACCTGGTCGGAATACCGACAGCAAAATCTTCGATTGGTGCCATCCGGCGTGCTGAATAGTCTGCTGTCTTAATATCTACTCCCTTATCGAAAATGTCATACACGCGACCCTGCTGGAGTAGTTTTTCCGGAATCGAATTTGCTGCTGGTGTGCGGTCATTAGCTCCATTGAGGGCTGGTATAGGCACATATGTGAAGCGCCCTATACTTTCAAACGGCCCTTGATCCTTACCGCTACCATTTCGCACATAGCGCAGTTGCTGGGTTCCGTCACC
>JANWWF010000017.1:4553-26280 GCA_025055755.1 Candidatus Kapaibacterium sp.
TGGCGGTATTTGCTCATTCGGATCAAACGTAAAGGGCGGATCGTAAGAGGTAAATCCTGTAATGAATGCAGGATTTGAGCCGTACGCCACTTGGTCCAGATCCGTGACGAAGACCCGCTGGAATATCCCTCCTACTGGAGTACCTGCCGCAGATGGCTTTGGATTGATAAGGGCAATTGCACCTCCGTTGCCATATTGAGCAATATTGCCACGAAACTCGCACGCTTTTGTTGTCTGCAACTCACCATTGAGGACATAGAGGGCTCCACCACCACGGATATTCGCACGATTATCATTGTCAACGTTATCACCGACACGATTGTTATCGAACAAACAGCGAACGTGCCGGATGTAGTTATACTCTGGTTGGTTCATTGTACTGCGGAAGTGAGCTGCAATAGCTCCACCTGAATATCCCGCAGTATTCTCCGAAAATTCAACCATATGGGCACTCGTATATCCCAGCAGGGTACCGCTTATGACCCCACCTGCTCCGTAAACAAGATAGTTGCGACGCGTGAAAATAGCACCCCCGTCATACTTCGCACTGTTATTGATAAACTTTATGTTGTAGCCCAAGTTCCTAACCTGTATATTTGGCGCGTCGAAGCCTCCTATGTGAGGAGAGGGGAGCGGATCATAATTCACATTCTCTGCAACATAAATACCCCCTCCTCGCGCAGCACGGTTACTAATTACATACATAGGTATCGGCGGATAGGGCTGCACAGTACCCCGCAAAATCAATCTCCCTGCTATTGGCGACATGTATATAGCGCCCCCTTGATTGACAGCAGCAGCATTATAGTCGGTAATAAAGGGAGTCTCTGTTGAATTCGACCGATATCTTCCCAACGTAACAAGGCTCGTATAGCCCGTTACGTAGAGGGCTCCACCCCGTGCTCCGTTGGTTCCTGATATTTGTTGACAATTTATCGCGGTATTCCTTTCGAACGCTAATTCATCGTAACCTTGGAAGTCGTTAACTCCCAACCCTATGTGAATTCCCCATCGCCCAGAGATATAGACAGCTCCACCAAACGCATCATTTTTATATGATTTTGCTGGATTAGTTTCTACTGGTGCTGGATTATTGAGGTCGTCTTGGATAATGATGAAGGTGCCGTTTGGCGTTACAACAGTATCTGTGCGAACCCGTGCATTTACTACTCTATTTTGAGCAAATCTAACTTGACGAACTCGACCAAGATAGATAGCCAACCGCCCGTCATCGACCGACTGACGATAACTATCTTCTAACTCATTGATAGTGCCATCGTAGAGGTTATCGTGGGCACGGATGTAATTAGTACTCCCCGCATTATTATCACGGCGAGGAGGAGGCAAAAGCGTCGAGGTATTTGAGGCATTGTGCTCGAAAAGATACTGATTAACAATGTGATTCTGACGAGCAGGTGTCATTGCGGCTCCCACATCCGCAGGCAAGTAGGACGCAGGAAGACTGTTGAACTGGGTTGCTCCAGGTCCGGAGGTAATTGATGGATAGAATGCATTCGTTGCATCAAGAGGTGCCTGGAGAAACTGCAAAGCGCCACCATGGTACCGTGCAGTGTTCCGTGTAAAGAAACAATCCACCAGCCAGGTACGCGATGACAATACCGATAGTGCTCCTCCCGATCCCTGCGTCAATGCTTGAAGTTGCCCGTTGATCGAGTTAGGATTGCTCACGTCCCCTGCGGCTGGGTTTTGGTATATGTTGACTCTGTCAACGGTAGTATCTTTTCGGAAATTATCAAAATCACATTCACGGAAGAATGCTGCCCGTGCGCCCGGCAAAATGATTATGTGCCCCCATTCTCGAGCCAAGTTCGAGCCAACTCCAACGAACCGGATCCGATAGGGCGTTCGGGGATCTTGGAAACCTATACTTGGATCTTGATTATTGAACCGCCGCCACGGCTGGGTGCGAATGAGGGGATCGAGCGAAGGATTCTCCAGCCGAGCTGTAATCCACATAATTGCATATTCAAAAGGCACCACAAACTTGGTGTTGAAGAAGGTATTTGCACCGATAACGGTCGGCAAATTGTAGATGTACAGTTGCCCTGCGGGAGGAGAAGGAGTCCCCGGAGGATTAACCGCTGTTGGCCACTGCACGTACACTCTACCTTGGGCATTATATGGCAATGGAGGCAGGTTCTCAATACGCCGGAGCAACGTGTCAAGAATAACGTGAAAAACAATATCGTACTTCTGAGGATGGATGGTAGGCTCGATCTGCGTTGTCCTCGTAATCACCGTAGCATTGAGAAAGTATGCAGGGTCGGAATAGTCGTAACACGTTCCTCCTCCTGGACGTGGAATGCTTTGGTAGTTCGGCGGATTAGTAAAGTTGTAGAATGCACGGGCTCGCCCATCCGCGATAATCCGTCCCCCTGTAGAATCAATAATTCGGCCATTGGGCAAGAACTCAACCCGTGTTCCTGGCTCGATAATAAGTGTACCTGCGATGACATAATTCCCACTAATCCGATAGAGAGTGTCGCGGACGAATATGCGTACGTCCTTTGCATCGACACGACCCGAAACTTCACGTATCGGCAACTGGGCATGTGTAGAACTTGCCATCAATAAACAGAGCGCAATTGCCGCGCCTACCCGGAACCAACGAAACATGTGACCTCCAATAGTGTAAAACGTCTTTGTCATAGTTGTGTGCATTTTTTCACAGTCTCAACATCAAACAACATTCAATTTCGTGCACTATAGGGTGCTTTTGGGAATCTTATCAGCTTTACCGCCCACCTGGACGGCGCGCCTAATAATCAATAACCATGCCAAGCCGGACAAGACCAGCTTTGGCATCCGCAGCGTACTCTGAAAACTCAAACTCTGCCAACAATGCCTTGTACAAGCGTATCGCTTGTTCTGTATCTCCAGCCTTCTCGTAACATTGCGCCGCGAAGAGTGTGTACTTATCTTTCATGCCAGCTGATTCAGTTTCTGCTGTAAGCCGTTCATAGAGCTGGGCTGCTTCTTGGAACTGCTTGCGCTGTTCCTTGCACACCGCAAGTCCAGCAAGTGCACCGATTCGAACCACCGTCGAGGACGATGCTTCGGCTTGCTCGAAATATCGTTCTGCCTCATCGTACCGTTGACGCTCAAGATAAATATGCCCAGCGTAGAGTGCTGCTGCTTTGCCAGCTGCTGTACCACCGTAGGTATCGGCAATCGCCAGTAAGCCTTGAATTGGCTCTCCCCGCACGGTCTTCTTCGGATCGCCATTGAGTGCTGCATCATACTGCTGTGCTTCAATGTATGGGAGGACTCGACTTAGGGCTAAACTTGCTTCTTGCTCTTGCTCCTGCTGGATAGAGCGCCACCATGCGAACAACGCTATTCCCACCAGGACAATTCCTATACCGATAGTGCCCAATCGGATACGGCGATCACTCCACAACCGCTCAAACCAGGGGGGAAGCGTGATCGCCGTCTCCGGTTTCGATTCAACAACTTGTTCGGAAGTAGGCGTGGTTACCTCTGTCATGCACGTACTATTGTCATCCTACCAATTCATACCTCCGGTGGGAGGTAGGAGTAATCGCAGACTGGCGCGCCCGGAGGGACTCGAACCCCCAACCTTTGGAACCGGAATCCAATGCTCTATCCATTAAGCTACGGGCGCGGCATTCCGCGGTGCAAATATACTTACGAAGCACTGAAGGACCATGAGGATTGCAACAAAAAATCTACGTTTTACCCTACTTTTCTTTGATACCATGTGAAGTTTGTTTCACACTGTCAGAATTCCATCACACTTTTCGTGTACTCCACATGTTTTGGAATAGCACAATCTCGTTCATTACCTTTTCGGACGTGACATAAAGTAGAGTAAATCGGTAGAGCAAGGAAGATGTTTTCTCAGTCCCTTTTTAGGGATCAACTTCAGTCAAACTTGCTACTTATGCTAAGGAGTCTTTATATTTGTTCTGTGCTGAGTCCGGTTTTTTGCAGAGTCGGAGGTTTACCATGCAAACACAAATACTTGCCTTTATTGTATGGGGCACTCTGGCACTCGCGGTGGTAGGGACGTATTTCTTCTTCCTGCTCAGCACCCGACAACCATTGGAGGGAGAGGACTACTACCGTGCTGTCGGCAAACTAAGGAAGCCTCTTCTGATCGCGATGCTTATTGTTCTTTCTTTAACTTTTGGATTTACCATTGGAAGTTTGCCCTATGCTACTTCGCGCGATCTGCCCGATCGCGTTATCTATGTTGGCGTCAAGCAATTTTCGTTTCTGCTCTCGTCGCAGCCCTTAGTGAGCGAAGTGCAGATGGACACCCTTGGGGGAGAGCTTATTGAAATACCAGCAAACTCGAGGGTTGAATTTCGAGTTAGAAGTTTCGACGTCAACCATGGCTTCGGCATCTTTGCCCCCAGCGGTGAACTTGTTGCCCAAACCCAGGCAATGCCAGGATATGTTAATCGGCTCATCGTAACCTTGCCGAAAGAAGGAACCTACTCAGTGCTCTGTCTTGAGTACTGTGGAATTGCCCACCATGGTATGAGAGCAAGTTTCAACGTCTTTTCTCCTGTAACGGGTTCAACACAATGAAAGGGTGGCCATGGCAAGCACTTCTATATCCTCGCTTCCGCTTTTCGCCCGCCTGTGGAGCGCTCTTTTCGTGATCCTGTTCCCAGTGCTGGGATTACTTGGAGTCTTCATGCGCCTTTTTCAAAGCGAAATGCTTCCCGATATTGAACCTTCGTGGTTCTACGCAGCAATGACCCTGCATGGATTAGGACTGGTGGGTTTAGTCTATGCTACTTCTTTTGCGCTTCTCATAACCCGGCTCTCCCAGTATGTTGCATTTCGACCCTCTATGCTCTATGTGTCAACTGGCTTAACTGGGATCGGAGTTATACTGTTAGTTGTTCTTTTTCTCGTTCGGTTCGGTCCAGGATGGTACTTTCTTTATCCACTCCCCTTCAAATCTGCAGGAGTATGGCCTGAGTGGGCACCCCATGTGTTTCTTGTTGCACTTACGGTATTAGGGGTAGCATGGCTTTTATGGAAGCTCGAGACACTTCGGGCAATGGCGAAGAGTTTTAAGTTCTCAACGATGCTCGGATGGCATGTACTTGCTGGGAAAGCTGAGCCCTCCGTTCCGCCAGCAGTGTTGGTCGCAACGATCTGTTGCATCGCAGGAATCATTGCGCTTAGCGCAGCAGTTGTGATGCTCGTGTTTTTCTACTATACCCTCTTGACAGGCAACGCTGCAGACGCACTGCTGGTGAAAAATCTCACCTTTTTCTTTGGACATGTTCTTATCAATCTTGCAATGTATCAAGGGATTGGGGTTCTTTACGACGTCTTTCCCACTTATACTCGCCATCAATGGCCCATGACAAAGCCAATGGCAATTGCCTGGAACCTTGTTCTTCTTCTTGTTCTCTTCGCATACTTCCACCACTTGTACATGGATTTTGCTCAGCCAGTCGCTGTGCAGATCATTGGCCAAGCCGCTTCCTATGGCACTGCAATTCCCGCAGCGGTGGTAACAATCCTGGGAACACTGGCGCATGTCTATCGGCGCCGCGTGGAATGGAACTGGTCTTCATTACTTCTTTTCTTTGGAACAATGGGCTGGGCAGTTGGAGGAACAGCAGCAGTGATTGACTCTACTGTAGCTGCTAACTTCCGCTTCCACAACACGCTGTGGGTTCCAGCCCATTTTCACACCTACCTGTTGGCAGGAATCGTGCTTATCATTCTCGGTGGAATAGCACACTTTGTTTCTCGGGCAAGGGAGTACACTCTTCGCCCTGCCCGACTACCAATTAGTCTTCTCCTCATCGGCGCCTATGGATTTGTAACGATGTTTTACATCGGTGGATTAACCTCAGTGCCACGACGCTACGCAATCTATCCGATTGAGGTTGCCCACGGAAGCACTCTTGCCCAAGTTGCTCTCGTGTTTGTTGCTCTCATCATGGTAGGGGTAGCCGTGTACCTATGGGACGTTGGGCGACTGCTGTTTTTGCCTTCCAAGCGCTCGTCATAGCCCAGGCGGCAAATTCTCTTATTCCGCCTTCGGAAAGCAGCTTACTCTACGAGCGCATCCCTCCCTGTCGTATAAGCACTGTACAGGGTGATACCATCTTTGTGGAGAGACTTTCCGCTCAGCAGCCCGTTGTGCTCACCTTTGTCTTTGCTCGATGCGTTGGGGCATGCTCGCCTATGCTTGCCTCGCTGGCCGCTGCTACAGAGTGGTTGGAGGAGTCCTCGTCTCCTGCATCGGTCATCGTTGCTAGCTTCGATTCAAGCGATACTCCTTCTTCTCTTTCGTGGATGGCGGATGCTTATCGGGATCGAAGAAGATGGATCATCGGCACCGTGGTGGAGCCAGAGCGTCGGTCACTTCTCCGCACCCTCCAGTTCAATTATATGCTAAGCACGAGCGGACCAACCCTATTCGACCATCCGAGCGTGGTATATGTGATTGGACAGGGAAAGGTTGTCCGGGTTATTCTCGGCTATGTGCTCACTCAAAAAGCCCTGAAGGCAGCTATCGAACAAGCTCGGGGTGAGCTTATTCCTGCCTATCCTCTCCCCGATCCGCGCATACCGTTTCGCTGTGTCGAATACGACCCCCAGTCGCAGACTGTTGAGTACGGCTGGGGAATTGTGGTGTTGGGTAGCCCATTAGTTATCGGTAGCCTGATATGCTTCATAGTTGTTCTACTCTCCTCAATGCATTCTTCGACACACTCGGAGACCTCCTATGTACGTAGACCCCCTGACCTTAGTAACCCGCATGCATGCAGCGGGGAAAGCCAAAGCTGAACTTCCAATCCCCGACATGGCTATTCGGGGGATTCTTTCTGCAGGACTATTGGGCTATGCTACAGCTCTTGCGATTTATGTTACCACCATAACCGGCTCCTCACTTGTTGGTGCCCTTGTTTTTCCAGTTGGATTTGTGATTCTTTCCCTTCTTGGCTTAGAGCTGGTTACCGGAAACTTTGCCCTTCTTTCTTTTCCCCTTTTCAGCGGAGAAGCTCGTATCACCGCAGTAGTACGCAATTGGACCATTGTGTTCCTTGCTCACTGCATAGGAGGTATTGGAACGGCATGGCTGTTTGCTTTTGTCTGGAACGAGGCAGGAGTAGCTACTACTGCTCCTTGGATTACAAAAGCTATCGAGATTAGCACGGCAAAAACACTGCACTATGCAAGTATGGGGAGCAACGGCTGGATTGTTGCGTTCGTCAAGGGTGTTCTCTGTAATTGGATGGTCTCGCTTGGTGCAGTCATGGCATTCACAAGCGAGTACACCAGCGGTAAGATACTTGCTATGTGGCTTCCCATCTTCACCTTCTTTGCACTTGGATTAGAGCATAGCGTCGTGAACCTATTTCTGCTGCCTTTTGGGTATTTCCTTGGCGCGGACTTTACCATTGCGGATTGGTGGTGGTGGAACCAAATTCCCGTAACGCTTGGCAACATCGCAGGCGCTGTTTTCTTAACAGGTGCAACGTTGTTTAGTACATACCGCCCCTCTTCATCAAATGATAGGTAAACTTCTGCTCCTTCTTTTCTCCGCATACTGTGGAGTATATGCCCTGGAAGAAAAGCAAATTGAATACCAACTAAGCCCAACAGGAACAATCGGTTTCAGCATCCACCTTGACAGCAAGTCAGTATTTGTCCATTGCGGCGGTCCGGGGATAGGACTGCGATTAAACTCCTGGAGTATCCGTTACCAACTTTTCCCCTCGATTCGTTGGTATGTGGGGGAGAGAAGCTCCCTCTACGCGCCCTCCGCGTCGGTGGTTCCGATTCTTGGGGCGGGGTTTGTGCTCCAGTACAAGCAGGCTCTGCTTATGGCGCCAGCGTACTACCTTTCCCCCCCAAACTTGTGGATTCTATCCGTAGGAGTAGGGGTAAGTTTTTAAGCTCTGCCATCGTGATAATTTCGCACTTATCCTTACCACATCTGCAGCTCTTCGCCATGCACCACGATAAGATTATTGCCGACGGTATCACCTTTGATGACGTGCTCCTTATCCCGCGCTATTCAGAAGTATTGCCTCGCCAAGTCTCCCTGCGCACACGTCTTGCCCGCAGCATCTGGCTCAACATTCCAATCGTCAGCGCAGCGATGGATACCGTCACCGAATCTGCTATGGCGATTGCACTGGCTCGTGCGGGAGGAATTGGCATTATCCACAAAAACATGAGCATCCTTCGCCAGGCGGAGGAAGTTGCCAAAGTCAAGCGGAGCGAAAGCGGGATGATCCGTGATCCTATCACCCTAACACCCGACCGCACTATCGGAGATGCCAAGAGGATCATGGCACGCTATGGTATTAACGGCATTCCGATTGTGGATAGCTCCAAACGCTTGGTTGGTATCCTCACTAATCGAGACCTCCGCTTCGTCGAGGACCTATCCCTGCCCATCGCTGCTGTCATGACTCGGGAGAACTTGATAACAGCTCCCCTGGGAACAACGCTCGAGGATGCAGAACGCATCCTTCAGCAGCACCGGATTGAAAAACTCCCCGTTGTGGACCAACACGGTGTGCTCTGCGGACTTATCACGTTCAAGGACATTCAGAAAAAACACCGCTATCCCAACGCCTGTAAAGATGAGCAAGGACGCCTCCGCGTCGGTGCTGCGGTGGGAGTTACAGCTGATACATTGGAGCGTGTAGCATCTCTTGTCGAGGCGGGAGTTGATGTTATCGTCGTTGACACTGCTCACGGTCACTCGCGAGGCGTTATTGAAATGGTTGAGCGCATCAAGGGGCGGTATCCCAATCTACCAGTGATTGCAGGGAATGTAGCAACGGGGGAGGGCGCCCGTGCACTGATCGAAGCAGGTGCCGACGGCGTCAAGGTTGGTGTTGGTCCCGGCTCCATTTGCACTACTCGCATCATCGCCGGTGTTGGCGTACCGCAATTGAGCGCAATCATGGATGCTGCAGCAGTGTGCACACAGTACGATGTGCCACTCATTGCCGATGGAGGCATCAAGCAGACAGGAGATATTGCAAAAGCTATCGCAGCAGGCGCCGATTGCGTGATGATGGGGAACATGCTCGCTGGTCACGAGGAATCTCCGGGCGAAAAAATCCAATACGAAGGGCGCATGTTCAAAGTCTATCGTGGCATGGGAAGTGAAGGAGCGATGCTGAGTGGCTCAGCAGATCGCTACTTCCAGGATGTGGAAGATGAACTTCCCAAGCTCGTCCCGGAAGGCATCGAGGGACGAGTGCCGTTCAAAGGCTCCGTCGCAGACACGCTTTACCAAATCGTTGGAGGCTTGCGGGCTGCTATGGGCTACTGTGGCTGTGCGACAATCGCCGAATTGAAAGAGCACGGACGCTTTGTGCGCATTACAGCTGCTGGACTGCGCGAGTCTCATCCCCACGATGTGATTATCACGAAAGAGTCGCCAAATTACTTTGGCTAAGTTTGGTCCAGAGTGGCTACCATCGCACGACCTCACGCACCGCACGGACAATGTCGTCCACGCTTAGCAGAATTGCATTCTCCAGCGGCTTGGCAAAACCGACCGGACAATCTTTCGATGCCACTCGCTTGACCGGCGCATCCAGCCAGCGGAAGCACTCGTCTTGAATCGTGGATGCAATCTCTCCACCAAAGCCGCCGGTCAAGTAGTGCTCATGGGCAACCACAGCTCGGCCCGTCCGTTTAACCGCCTCGCAAATGCGGTCTTTGTCCCACGGACGGAGTGAGCGGAGGTCAATAACCTCGACGTCAATTCCCTCTGCTGCCAATTGCTCGGCCGCCTTGAGCGACCAATGAAGAGCATTGCCGTAGGAAACAACAGTTACATCCTTCCCCGAACGCCGCACACGCGCTTTCCCAAACGGAATCAGGTAATCGTCCGGTGGAGTAGGGGCACTCGTTGGACGGTAGTTGTAGAGGAACTTCGGCTCAATGTACATCGTCACGCCCTGCGAGCGAATTGCAGTCCGCATCAAGCCGATAGCGTCATCGGCAAATGCGGGACAGACGACACGAATTCCTGGCAGGTGTGCAAACACTGCGTCCAAGCATTGGGAATGGTACAGCCCCCCTTGAATGTAACCACCACTGGCAAGGCGAATGACAATATTCGGCGTAAACTGCCCACGGGTGCGCCAGTAGTCGTGTGAACACTCGATAAGCTGCTCCATCGCGGGCCAGAAGTAGTCGGCAAACTCTGCCCCTTCGATGACAACGCGGATGTCGTCCCGATATCGGCAAAAGCCATTGGCAGTTCCGACAATGTAGTCTTCTGCAATAGGGGCGTTGAAGATGCGCTCATTGCCGAATTCATCAAGCATTCCTTTGACCACGTTGAAAATCCCCTGCTTATTCTTTGATGCGACATCCTGTCCCCACAAAAACGTGTGCGGATTTCGCCGAAACTCCTGCTTAAGGGCATAGTTGATACCTTCGCGCAAGGTGAGCAGCGGGGCATTGGGGTCAAACTGGGCGCGTTCTTCGCTATCGTCGGTGTAGTCAATAATCGCTGGCGGAAGCAAGTACTCTTTCCACGACTCTGGCGCTGGGTCTGCAGCTGCTTCTGCCCGCTCGGCAGCTTCGGCAATTTCCGCCATGCACTCGCGCTCGATTGCCTGGAGTTCCTCCTCGGTTGCAATTCCTTCTTCGAGGATGCGAGCACGGAACACTTTGAGCGGATCGCGCGCTTTCATCGCCTCGATTTCTTCTTTCGAGCGGTACAGCTCGTGGTTGTCTGAATTCGAGTGTGAGCCAATGCGATCGCAATCGGCGTGGACCATTGCGGGACCAGCACCGGAAAGAACATACTCTGCCGCCTTCTTCATTGCGCGGTAGGAATCGAACACGTCGCGGCCGTCACACTTGACGATGAGCAGATGCCGAAAGCCGATGAAGTTATCTGACACATCAGGATTTGCTGTCTGCTCCTCAACCGGTACGGAGATGCCGTACTTGTTGTTCTGGATGACAAAGATCACCGGTAACTGCTCGCGCGAGGCGCCATTGACCGCTTCGTAGAAGTATCCTTCCGAGCATGCCGATTCGCCACCGGAGTAAATAACCAGCTCGTCGCCTTTGTACTTTTTGATTGCTCGTGCCGTCCCTGCCGCATGCTGGGCATGATTTCCCGTACACGAGCTAACATTTTGAATGCGTATCGAAGGCTTGGCAAAATGATTGCTCATATGCCGGCCGCCACCGGCAACATCCGCATCTTTGCTCAAACCGTTGAGGATGATTTCGTACGGGGTGATTCCCGCAGACAGTGCCGTGATAAGATCGCGATAGTAGGGAAAGAGGAAATCCTTCCCGGGTCGAAAAATCTGGCCGATGGCGATCTGAATACCGTCGTGTCCTGCACAGGGGGCATGGTATGACCATCCCTTTGCCATCTTCAAGTAGGTTGCTGCTTTTTCATCCAGCTTTCGACCAAGGTAGTTGAGCCTATACCAGCGTAGGATCGTATCACGGTCGAAGCCGGTAAAATCAAAGCGTGAGCGGAAGGCTGTGCCTACCGGCGTCCCATTAGTGCCATCGGTAGTCGCTGGAGATGGAATAGGTGGTGTTTGCTGAGCTTTCGAACGCGCAGGCTTTGGAGTACGACGTGCCATACCTGAAGACCTCAAAAAATGTTACTTTCCATCGAGTGATTGAGTAGTACGCTGGACTTTCGAGGAGCGCTTCCGCAGAGGTTGGACAAACGTCAACCATCCGTAAGGGTCATTTCCATCGCGAACCACTGCCAGAAAGCGCTCAATGATAGCACGGGTGACGGGACCTGTTTTCCCATTCCCGATAGGAATGCGGTCCACTGAGCGGACAGGGGTAATTTCTGCTGCTGTGCCAGTCAGGAACATTTCATCGGCAACATAGAGCATTGCCCGAGGGATCACCTGTTCGACCACAGGGATGCCTGCATCGCGCGCCAATTGGAAAACCGTTGCGCGGGTAATACCAGGCAGTATCGAGGCAGCTACGGGCGGCGTATAGAGCACGCCATCACGAACGAGAAAGACGTTTTCTCCACTTCCTTCGCTCAAGTTGCCGTGGGCATCGAGAGTGATACCTTCGTCGTAGCCATGACGCAGTGCTTCAATCCGCACCAGTTGGGAGTTCATATAGTTAGCAGCTGCTTTCGCAACAGTGGGAAGGGTATTGCCATGGAGCCGCATCCACGACGAAATGCACACATCAACACCGCTATCGAGGGAATCTTTCCCTAAGTACCGTCCCCATTTCCATGCTGCAATAGCAACCTCGACCGGACATCCAAAAGGAGTAACCCCCATCTCTCCATAGCCTCGGAATACGACGGGACGGATGTAACAGGCATCGAGCTGATTGCGCCGGAGTAGCTCAACAGTAGCTTGCTCGAGTGCCTCGATTGAGTAGGGAATTTCCGTGTAGTAAATCTTGCACGAGTCACTCAATCGTTGGAGATGGTCACGCAAGCGAAAGATTGCCGTGCCGCGGCGAGTTTTGTACGCCCGGATTCCTTCAAACCAACTGGAGCCGTAGTGCAGTGCATGGGAAAGCACGTGTACTTGTGCCTTATCCCAGGAGACAAAACGTCCATTCATCCAGATGTACCGTGTTTTCGGGAGTGTCATCAGAATAGCTCCTGGTGGTGAAACAAGCTCTTGTCCTACCGGGGAAGAGCCGCCGGCGTGCCAAGCCGCTCCAAGAGGAGTTGCCGGACAATTTCAGGGTTTGCTTTCCCATGGGAATACTTCATCACTTGCCCGACCAAGAATCCGAGCACTTGGGTTTTGCCGTTGCGGTACTTTTCAATGGTATCGGGGTTTTCGTCGAGGGCACGCTCGACCAGCTCGACGATAAACGCCGTATCGGACACTTGTGCCATCCCGCGCTCGGCGACTATTGCCTTCGGCGTAGCACGGTTACTGAGCATTTCTGCAAATAACTCTTTCGCAATTCGGCTGTTGATTGTTTGGCTTGACTGGAGCTCCACCAGTTCTGCTAATCGTGCAGGCTCAATGGGAAATGTAGCGATCGAAATTTTCTGTTCCCCCAGCACGCGAAGGACCTCGGTCATAATCCAGTTACTCACCAACTTGTATCGCTCGGGGGAAGGATGCTCCAGCAAGGCACAGGTCTGCTCGAAGTACTCTGCCACTTCCCGCTCGGCAACTAAAATACCTGCATCGTAGGCAGGAATGCCGTATTGCGCTTGGAGCCGACGTTTGCGCTCTAAGGGCAGCTCGGGTAGTTCCGCCCGAATGCGATCAATCCATTCTGGCTGTACTTCGACCGGCACAAGGTCTGGCTCGGGGAAGTAGCGGTAATCGTGGGCAAATTCTTTTGTTCGCATTGGCCGTGTCTTCCCCTGGGCTGCATCCCACATCCGGGTTTCCTGCTGAATGCTTCCACCAGCACGGAGCACAGCAATCTGTCGCTCAATTTCGTAGGCAAGAGCACGCTCGACGTTGCGGAACGAGTTGAGATTTTTTACCTCTGTTTTTGTGCCAAAACGTGTTTGACCTCGCGGACGTACCGACACGTTCGCATCGCACCGGAGTGAGCCTTCTTCCATGTTCCCATCGCAGATGCCTAAGTACATCACTATTTGCCGAATTGCCTGCAAATAGAGCACTGCCTCGCGAGGGGAACGAATGTCCGGTTCGGACACGATCTCGATGAGTGGGACGCCGCAGCGGTTGAGATCAACGAGCGTGTCAACGTCGAGGTCATGAATAGACTTGCCGGCGTCTTCCTCCATGTGAATGCGGGTAATACCAATGCGTTTTGTGGTGCCGTCGTCCAGTTCAATTTCAATGGAGCCGTTGTAGCAGATAGGATCCTCGTATTGTGAGATTTGGTAACCTTTTGGCAAGTCGGGGTAAAAATAGTTCTTTCGGGCAAAACGCGAGCGGGGACGTATCGTGCACCCTGTTGCGATCCCCATGCGGAGAGTATACTCCACCACCTGCCGGTTAAGCACAGGGAGAGCGCCGGGATGTCCCAAGCAGACGGGACATACATTCGTATTGGGTGCTGCACCGTATTGGGTCGAGCAACGACAGAATGCTTTCGTTGCTGTTAGCAACTGCGCATGCACTTCCAGCCCAATGACGGCTTCGTAGTCGGTGGTCGCTCCAGTGTGCATATCGGAAGGAATAAATGGACAATGCGCGTAAGCATTCGTAGTACAAAAGTACGAACCAGCGAAAGCGGGGGGGAGAAAGCACGCTATCCCTGGGATGCTATCTTTGCGCAAAGGACGTTTCTCCTTTCGAGGGTACCCCATGAAAACGCTCTCGTAATTTGCTGGCAGCAGTTGTTTTGCTTCCGGGGTGTGCAGGGGTCCATGAGCCAATTGCTGGACCTGATGCCCCACCGCCGCCAGGATATACACCAATCTTTGTCCTTCGAATGCACGCCGAAGGCACTTCATCCAGGATGCTGTTAGGGGGGAGGGAAGATTGCTTTTAGTCGGAAATCTCTCATTTGAAGCGCACGCGGAATTTGCCGTTGGTCACAACACGGCTTTGCTGTTTATCCGGATTGACTGCTGTGAATGAGAATGTTCCCTCTGCTTCCTGGCTGGTAAGCGTTGAGAACGTAATCGTCCCCGAGCCAACCATCGTATTTGCACTATAGATTGTTCCATCTTCGTAGAGGATGGCGCTATGTGGCTGCCCCCTTGCAATTTGTACTGTTCCCCCCTGGGTTATCCCATACGTTAACAATCGAATTTGCACTGTACCACTTGCATTTAGCCCGCCAATAGCGATGACGTTATTAGAGTTTGTTGCCTCGACAACAGCAGCAGTCCAGTTTTCCGCTCCTACAATTGCACTCATTGAATCTCCTGCTGGGGAAGTGCTCGACGAACACCCGCTATTGCATAGCACTGTTGCAACCAATGCCGAGACGTAAAGCCCTACTATAATCGAACGCATTGCGGTCTCCTAAAGGTTAGACATGTGGCATGGGCAATATATACGGCTGGTGCTCACTCTGCAAATAGGCGCAGCGCAGACGAGCAGTTGGAGCCACTCAATTTCCAGCTTATAGCGGATGTTGAGCACGTGATAGAATGCGTAAAATGCTGTCACTGCTCCCAGCACACCTCCTATGGCAAGCACCAGCTGCCGATCGTATTTCCACAGAAGTATAGCTCCCCATACAAACAGCACGATCAAGACAGCTACTGGTATCACTCGCACCACTATAAAAGGCATAGACCACGCATGCCAGTATCGAGGGGGGATTGTCCAATACACCACGGCATGGACAAGGGTACGTTCGGGCAACTGCCACCAGCGCTGCTGAAGAATATCGCCGGCAAGAGCACGGAGAGCAGGGAGGGCGTTGGATTCCGGCAAGCGGGTGAGGGAATCCAGCACTTGCCCAACCGAATCTGCCACAGCATAGCGAGGATGCACTGCCATCGAGGGTAGCCAAGAATGGATGAACGTTAAGTATGCAGAGTAGGACTTTGTTACCGTTGGCTCACCGAATACCACCCACCCGCGCACCATCCAGGGTATAACGACCGCTGCAGCGGCACCCAATGCAAGGGCAAGCTCTGTACCCCGCCGACGCAATCGCAGCAAGAGTGCCCCCAGCATAGGGAGCACGAGAGGTGGCTTTTCGAGAATGAACACACCAAGCAATGCCCCAAGCACAACCCCCAAGTGGCGCCAATAGCGGCTTTGCATCCCCTGGAAAAGAAGCACACCCCATACCGCTCCTCCCACGACAATCCACGTGGTGTTCTCTGCTACTGTCGGATGATAGAAGTACGACGGATGCAGCGCAAAGAGCACTGCTGCTCCTTTACCAAGCTCTTCGCGGCCAATCGCTTGCCCTAAACGGAATAGCCACCATGGCATTGTCGCCATCACCACATGCTGGAGTACTACCGCTGCCAGAAGACCGTTTTGCTCCCCAAGCAGCCATAGCCAGAGGGCAAGGTACGCAGGGTAAAATGGTCCCTTGATACTGGTAGGTCCACGGGTGTAGATGGAAAATCCCTGGCCACTGGCAAGATGTTGCGCGATATTGACATCTTCCGCAACGGGAATGGAGGGTTGGTAAAGAAAAACAAACACCAGCCGTAGGATCCCGCCAATCACACACAGCGCAAGAATATCCTGTGCTGTAAGCAATGCAATACGTTTGCGCATAGATCACAAAACTATCGTCTGAGCAACGACTGCTTCGGTGTCGTGCAATAGCAGACTCTGCTATTCGTTCATCGGCGCTGCAAGTGTTCGAGTGCCTATTCTGAAATGGACAGGTGGACGGCGAAAATTATTGCCTTTCTTCTTAGTACCATCCTGGCTGTTGAGGCAACGGGCTCAATTGAGCTCCTTTCGACGGTTGCCCCTGTTGCGGTCATAGACCAGGAGGATGTTGACCGAGAGCGTACTCCTAATTCCTCTACTGCCGGTACCACCGATGACCAAGTAAGTAAGCGTACTACTGGTCCTGTTTACTGGTTCTCTGATTTTGCGTACACCGCTACTCCTCAGGAGTGGACCTTCGTTGCCAGTGCACAAACAGTACTGGCCGCCACCTGCTATCGCTGGATTCCTCTCTCGTTCATCCCTCGCTGGCTATACTTGCTCTATTGCTCCTTCCGCTGCTGAGCACCCAAAATCGGTGCCGCAAAGGCACCTGTCGCGTGTAGGGAGTCCACGAGTATCACATTGATTTTTTCTTAGCAGCGATGCGACAAGTTGCAGCACTTACACTGCTTTCCTCTGTCCTGTTTGGACAGGCTCTTGACCTACGAACAGCTCTTCAGCAAGCGGCGGTTCGACATCCGCTTCTGCAATCTGTCGGTTATACAGTTCCTTTAGCACAGGCAGATTCTCTCAGTGCGAGCTTGTGGGTCAATCCAACAGCGCAGCTTCAATACACGCAGGTTCCCTCTCAGCTTGGAGCACCGGGCGGTTTAGGTCCCGCTTATGGGCAATGGCAGCTGAGCACAATGCAAACTCTTGATCTTGCCGGGTTACGGCAGAGGCGACTGGAACTTGCGCGCCAGGGAATAACCGTAGCAGGAGAAAGCTACAATACCGCACTTCAGCAAGTGTTGGCAGAGGTTGCACTCCGATGGATTGATTTGTGGAGTGCCGAACGCAGTCTTGCTATCGCCCGCCGTGCTGTGACAAGTGTTGATAGCCTGGTTGCTATCAATCGTGTTCGCTTGCGTGGACAAGCAATCGTACCAGCGGATGTCTGGCGGGCGGAGATGTTAGCCTCGCAGTATCGCATCCAACAGGTGCAGTTGGAGCAACAACGACGTATCGCTCAGCGCTGGCTCCAGTATGCCCTGGCACGGACAGACTCTTTGTGGACCAGTGAAGCGATGCCTGATATTCCAATCGAGGAGCTGCCAGTGCAGGCATGGATTGAGCGAGCACTTCTCCACCGCGCTGATTATCGGTTAGCTGTGGCAACAGTCCTTGCTGCAGAAGCTAACGTACAGCTCCAGGATGCGCTGGGTATCCCCAATCCTGATGTTGGCATTATTGCCACTCAGCAGCAAAATGTACCTTTTGTCGGAGTAGGTATCACATATCCTCTCCCGCTTGTCAACCGAAACCAAGGCGAACGACAGAAAGCACGGATTGCGGTCGAACAAGCCCGCGCTGATCAACAACGTCTCCGTGCACAAATCGTTGCAGAAGTAACCGTTGCTTACGAGCAGTATCAGACCGCACGTGCAGCGCTGACCCAGGCGCAAACTGTCTTAGCAAAAGCCGGTGACGTACTCTCAACTATTCAGCTGGCATATCTGAAAGGTGCCACCCTTATTGTGGATCTCCTCGATGCTCAACGAAGCTGGTATGAAACCCAACGCTCTTACTACGACGCCCTGGCAGATTATGGGCGGGCAGCAATCCAACTGTTGATTTCCTGCGGGGAATTGTCGAACCTTCTCCAGAGGTAACATGAAGCAGCTATTACGATGGACAGCGATTGTGCTCTTGCTACTGGTCTCCTGCAGCCAGCGGGAAAGTACTTCCCCTGCGCACCATTTGACACGGAAGCGCACCGCTGTACTCCAAATTGAAAACGATACCATTGTGGTGTTAGCACCCGAACAGGCGCGGCAATTTGCGACCACCACGGTCCGGACAGATTCAATAGGCCTGATGCTCCGTGTCGCAGGGCGTGTGGTTGCAAAAGCAGTTCTTTCGGCCGACAGTAGTATTCCCCCGTTGATTGTGTTCGAAAGCAACGATGCTGCCCAGCGATACACAGAGTACCTAAAAGCCCGTGCCAATTTCGAGCATTCCACGACGCAATTAGCTCGCATTCGGGATATGGCAGCGCACCAGGCAGCTTCGGGCAAAGACGTCCTCGAAGCCGTCACTGAGCATCGCATCCAACAAGCAGTGCTCCTGGATGCAGAAAGCGAGTTGCGGCAATCCGGTCTTCGCCCTGAGCTGCTTGAACGGATGAGCCAAGGTTCCATTCTGATTGCCTGTGATGTGCCAGAAGCATTCTTGCCGTATGTACAGCTGGGCGAGCAAGCGTACATGAGCTTTGCTGCTACCCCTACTGCAGAGCTTGTCGGAAGAGTTATCGAGCTTGCTGACGCTGTTGACCCTACTACTCGCACTGTCCGCGTGTTTATGATTCTCCCCCAAGCGCCAGCGGTCATTCGCCCAGGAATGTTTGCGACAGTTCGACTGCTCAAGCGTCGGGTCAACGCTGCTATTGTTCCCCGCGAAGCTGTTGTGGTTGCTGAAGGGCAACCGTATGTATTTGTGCAGCGTGATAGCAGCACATTTGTGCGTCGTCCCGTTACCCTTGCTGGTGATACAGGCAAGGAATTCCAGATCACCGAGGGTCTTCGTGCAGGGGAGCGGGTAGTCATCAGCCGCACTATGCTGCTCAAAGGTCTCAGTTTCGGATACTAACGGAGGAACTCCCTATGTTGGAAAGACTTCTTACTTTTTCGCTTGAGCAGCGCGTGCTAATTCTGCTTGCAGCTATTGGATTGGCAGGTGCTGGTATTTGGGCATGGAGTCAACTCAAGATCGAAGCATACCCCGACGTAGCAGACACTGAGGTTACCGTCATTGTCAAATATCCAGGACGTCCCGCCGAAGAGGTAGAACAGCAAATCACTATCCCAATTGAGCGGGTGCTCAATGCTGTCCCTCGAGTGCTCACGCGCCGCTCCCGTACAATTTTCGGACTAACCGTTATCAAACTGACATTTGAAGAAGGCACTGACGACTACTTCGCTCGTCAGCAAGTGTTGGAAAAACTCCGTGATGTGGACTTGCCCGAGGGTGCAGAACTCGATTTAGGGCCTCTCTCGACACCTGTCGGGGAAATCTACCGCTACGTCCTCGAAGGGGATGGATATTCCCTTGTGCAACTGCGAGAGCTTCAGGATTGGGTTGTTATTCCTGCGTTGCTCCAAGTACCCGGCATTGCAGATGTTACCAACTTTGGTGGTGTCGAAAAGCAGTACAACGTCATCGTCAATCCCGCCGCCCTTGAAAAGTACGGGCTTACGGTCGAGGATGTTGAGCGGGCAATACAAGCAAACAACAGCTCGACAGGAGGCAATATTCTGCCCATGGGCTCAACACAACTTGCCATCCGAAGTGTTGGGCGCATCCGCTCAATCGAGGACTTGCAGTACACTGTTCTTAAGCAGCAGGGGGGGACACCAGTATTTCTGCGAGACGTTGCCAGTGTTGAGCTGGGCGCTCTCATGCCCAGCGGGGTGCTGGGTTACCTTGATAAAACTCGAGGGAAAGAAGTAGATGACGGAGTGGAAGGGATCGTTCTAATGCGACGGGGGGAGAATCCCAGCGAAGTTCTCCGCGGGGTTAAAGAGAAAATTGCATACCTGAATGAGCGTGTTCTTCCTGCGGGAGTCCGCATCGTGGGCGTTTATGACCGAACTGAACTGGTTAACTCAACCTTGGAAACAGTGGGGAGGACTCTCTTCGAAGGCGTCAGTATTGTGGTTATCGTTTTGGTGTTTTTTCTAGGGAATTTACGCGCTGCTTTTGCAGTTGCAGTTGCGATTCCGCTGTCGCTGTTAGGTGCCTTTGTCGCTATGAAACTGACCGGGATTCCGGCAAACCTTCTGTCGCTGGGCGCAATAGATTTCGGTATTATCGTTGACTCAGCTGTGGTGGTTGCTGAATCCATCATGCGGCACCTATCTGCTCAGCGCGCAAGCTCCCCATCGGTTCCTATTCTGCGCACTATTTACACAGCTGTCTCAGAAGTACAGCGGCAAGTGTTTTTTGCGGTTGTCATTATTGTTGCCGCTTATCTTCCCCTATTTACTCTCCAGCGGGTTGAGGGGAAACTATTTTCTCCAATGGCATACACCTTAAGCTATGCGGTAGGATGGTCATTAGTTCTTGCCCTGACCTTGGTTCCAGTGTTATGCTCGTATTTACTTGCTCGTTCCTTCCGGGAGTGGCATAACCCTGTAGCAGCATGGATTGAACAGCAGTATCGCAACGTCTTAGAGCATGTCTTAGCCCGTCCTGGACTTACTGTAGCTATTGGTGCGTGTATCGTCATAGGCGCCATCATTGCAGGAACGACCATTGGAACGGAGTTTCTCCCAGAATTGGATGAAGGAGGCTTCAATATCCGTTGTGTCTTGCCATCCGGTGTATCGCTCGATGCGGCACGGCAGGTGCCACCACGGATCCGACAAATAATTGGGCGCTACGATGAAGTCAAAGTGTGCCTTACTCAATTAGGACGCAATGATGATGGCACCGACCCTTATGGTCCCAATCGCATCGAGAGTTTAGTGCAGTTGACACCGTACTCGACATGGACAAGTGGCCGGACAAAACAACAACTGCTCCAAGAAATCAAAACAGCATTGGAGAGGGAATTCCCTGGGGCAAATTTTTCGTTTTCGCAACCGATTCTGGATAACGTCACAGAAGCAGTAACAGGGTCAGCGGCGGACTTAGCGGTTCTTATCAACGGTGACGACATTCCCCTGATGCGCGGGATCGCCATCGAAGTACTCAAAATTCTCCGCAGCGTCCGTGGAGCAAGTGAAAGCGGTATTGAGCAGGAAGGACCACAAACCCAGTTGGTCATTCAAGTTCGTCGGGAGGAGGCAGCACGATATGGAATCAATATTGCCGACATCAATCGCTTGCTTGAATTAGCCATAGGAGGCAAGCCTGTCAGTGTGTTATACGAAGGAGAGCGACGTTTCAACATTGTTGTCCGCTATCCTCGGCAAATGCGTTCGACTATTGAAGACATTGCAGGAATGCTGGTACTGACGCCCAACGGACAGAAAATTCCGCTTTCGCAAGTTGCTGACGTGCTTCTGGTCGAGGGACAAACCATCATCGCTCGGCAAGACGGACGGCGACAGGTGAGCGTACGAACAAACATTCGCGGGCGCGATCAGGGAGGGTATGTCGCAGAAGCCCAAGAAAAAGTAGCGCAAGCAATTAGCTTGCCGCCAGGATATACCATGGCATGGGGAGGACAATTCGAAAACTTGACCCGTGCTCGAAATCGGCTGATGGTGGTCATTCCAATTACTCTGGCGATCATCTTTGTCATCCTTTTTTGGCTTTTTGACCGAAGCATCAAATACGCGCTACTGGTCATGCTCAATGTGCCGTTTGCGTTAGTCGGCGGGGTAGCGCTGCTGCTGATTCGGGGCATCAACTTTAGTGTTAGTGCAGGGGTTGGGTTTGTCTCTCTCTTTGGCGTTGCTATC
>JANWWF010000017.1:27105-33278 GCA_025055755.1 Candidatus Kapaibacterium sp.
CACCGCGTCGCACGACATACCATTTCGGTAGTCGGTTAATAGTTCGTGGTGTTGCGCGCGCACTCCCTTTGCCCTGGGGCTCCACCACGATAGTAAGCCGATCACCGGCGCGGAGAATATTGCCCGCAAGTTTCGGATTCCATCGCACCAGGTCTGCCTCCCGTACTCCATAAAGTGCTGCTATTGTCCCAATGCTCTCACCTCGACGAACGCGATGGGTAATGCGGCGAGTCAGAGGTGGTTGCTGTAGGCGGCTCGGTCCAAGGTCAGCGCTAACAGAAGCCGCTGGAACTTTCAGCATTTGACCAACGACCAGGCGGCTACGACGCAAACGGTTGATACGGCGTAACTCAGCAACTGTTGTTCCATAGTCATCAGCAATTTGGGCAAGAGTTTCGCCTCGCCGAACCCGATGCACAGTGTATTGAGGTGAGGCAATGGTCCGTTCAGCTTGCTTTGGAACTTGCGTTGTTGACAGCACTGTTGACGGGGACGCTGATACCGTGGCCTGATCTCCGGGCGAAGCCACGGAGACATTTGATGCATTCCCCCCCGTTCCTGCGGTAGTATCAGCCTGCTGGGCAGGTGAAGTTGTTGTCACATATGACGCCAAGGGTATGCGAATAAGCTGTCCTCGCCGTAATCGTGCCTTGGGAGACACACCGTTCAACTCTGCAAGATCAGACAGAGCTACGTCGTACCGTTCAGCAATCTGCGCCAGGGTCTCTCCTCGCTGGACGGTGTGGTTTATCCACGGTTGCCTTTCTTCGGGCGAAAGCATAGCCAAGCGAAGTGTGAACTCGCGCGCTCGGCCTACTGGAATGCGGAGGGTGTAGGTTTGGTTAGGCGGAGTAGCATTCCGTATAAGCTCGGGATTTAGCATTCGGAGTGTATCTACCGTCGTTAGAGCACAGTACGCAGCTGCCGTCAAGCTCATGGGCTCGGTCACGGTGACGGTATCGTACACCCATTCAGGCTCGGCTGCAATCTCCTCTCTTCGGAATCCGTATGCTTCTGGTTGGAGAGCAACTAATGTCGCTGCAATGTACATCGGCACATACCCGCGTGTTTCCCGCGGAAGCAAGTCGCGGATTTGCCAGTAATTGGGGCTTTCTAAGCCTGACTGTTTGATTGCACGCCGCACACAATTGATACCGCAGTTGTATGCTGCCAACACCAAATGCCAATCCCCAAGCTCTTGGAAGAGGTCGCGAAGATGTCGCATCGCTGCACGGGTTGACTTTTCAGGGTCTCTCCGTTCGTCGTACCACGGGGTAACGCGCAAGTGGTAGAGTTCCCCCGTTGACTGAATAAACTGCCACAATCCTACCGCCTTTGCCCGAGACACGGCATTTGGATCGAGCCCACTTTCAATAATGGCAAGGTGGATGAGCTCCTCTGGAATTCCCTCTTCCTGCGCTACGCGGCGGAACAGCGGGAAAAAGCGATTCATGCGCGCAAGGACTTTTTTGAAAAACGCTCGTCCTCGCTCGGTGTTTGTCAAGAACGCAATTGCATTTGCAACGTATTCATTTTGGACCAAAGGAACAGTGGTCGGAAGGGTGCTCACCGGTGGAGGGTACGCTCCCGCTACGGGCGATTGCACAAATTCCACTGCTTGGAAAAGCCGATCGCGCATGACAAATAGAGGGGAGCTAACCTCGAGCTCATCAATAGGGCGGATGAAATTTTCGTAATCCTCGATGATGGACTGTGCGAGGTCGGAATAGTCCTCATTTCGCTCAATGCCCGGTGTGCTGGCGAGCTGATTGAGCACATCCATCGCTGCCTCGAAGAGCTTTGCTGCTTTCGCCGTATCCCGGCGCTCGATTGCCGCCAGTCCTCGTAGGTAGTATTGGCGCGCACGCTCCAGTTCTGCGGCTACTCCATCGCCACGGCTCCCACTGGCGCGATCCAGCACAGAATATTCATCGGGCAATCCTTTGGGGGTACAGCACGGCGTATTTGCAGGCGCCTGCGGTGAGAGCACTTGTCCAGATGCACACACCGCAATCGCCGCTGCCACAAGCAACCCCATCGCCCCGTGGTGCATGGGTCCTCCTGCACGTGGTGAAACGATTGCCACCGCCGTAGAGTGAAGAGAAAAGAAGCTCCACCCCTACCGGCACAGCAATATACGGCACAGATACCTCTCTGCCCAAATAGAATATCGGCGAGAACCTTCTGCACTTTTGCAGAGGTGTTGGCATTCAATTAAACAACCACATGACAACTGCTGAACTCCTCGCTCGGATTGATGCACATCTTCGCCCTGCCATCGTAGCTATGTTGCCGCCCCGCTTTGCGGTTGCCTTCTATTCCTGGGCACGGCAAGTAGGTATCAGCGCGCTTGCTCACAGTCGAGTCCCGGAACCCTACCTCCCACCACCAACGGCAGCACGCCAGGTGTGGGGAATTACCTTCCGCTCGCCTTTGTTCAATGCCGCGGGCATGTTCAAAAACGGGGAAGGCTACATGGTAGCTTATCTGCAGGGCGCTGGAGCGTATCTGGTGGGAACAACGACTGCGCTCCCGCGCATGGGGAATATTCGTCGGGGGATAGCGCTTCCTTTCGTCCCGTATCCACGCAGCCGTGCTGCATCCAACTGGCTCGGATTGCCTAATCCTGGCCATCGTGCAGTTGCCGCCCGCATTGCGCAATTGCCGCGATATCCTGGCTTCCCTATTGGTGCAAGCGTTGCGCTCGATCCGGGAGACAGCTCCCGCTCTGCTCTTGAACGCCTGGTCGAAGGAATGATGCTCTACGCCGATGCTGGTGTTGACTTCTTCGAACTCAACGAGAGCTGCCCCAATACTGAACAAGACCGCGCCGCTTTCGATGCCCTTGGCGAGCGACTGACACACATTGCTACGCGTTTTCTGGATCGCGCCAACAAACCAGTTGTGGTCAAATTATCCGCTGACGTCACAGAGGCAAGTCTGGAGCAGGTGATACCCCTGCTAGCTCAACTCGGCTACAGCGGAATAACACTTGGCAATACTTCTACCGACTACGAGCGCCTTGGGTCACATATTCTCCCACGTGAACGCCGAGCATTCTCATACTTCGTGCGAACTTTTGGTGGTGGGATTAGCGGCGAGCCTCTTCGCCCAAAGGTTTTGCGGTTTGTCGCGCATGCAGCCCGCATGGCAAAGTCTCTTCCCCACCAATTCGCCATCATCGCCGTCGGAGGGATATTCTCCCCTGCACACCTGGCAGAGGTATTCCAGTCAGGTGCAACTCTTGCGCAGTGGTACACTGGGTATTTTGACCGCTTCGCCAGCGATGGGCATCGAGTGTATGCACAGATGATGAATGCCTATGCACAGCTTACCGTTTCAGCGCCCACCATTGATTAGCTGGCAGTACTTTGCATGGTATTTCCCCGCAAGCCAGGATGCCCTTCACTCTTCAAGGGTTTTCACGTCCGGTCATTCTCCCAGCTACGCTTCATTCCTCTGGTACGGTCGCTGTTTTTGAAAATTCGCCCACGGGCACGACAACGACAGCGCGGGTTCTTGGTTGAACGCCTCCGGCAGCCCGGCTTCGGCTGCAGCACATCAGTCCACTTTTTCGTACGTTCGCCGCAAACGTGATGTATCCCCTTTGAAGGAGGCTTCCCATGCGGTGGATGCTGTGTAACCTACTGGTGGGAGTTGCGGGAGCAAGCCTGGTGCACGCGCAGACAGTAGAGCGACAGGTTGTCTCCGGCGGAGCTGTTCACGCCCGGGGTGGAGGGATAGTGCTGGAGGCGGGGAACCAGCAGGTGCTGCAGCTCAATCCAGCAGGCACCAAGGCACCGGCCTGGAGCATTCAGCGGGATACGAGAGGAGATCGGCGTGGGCACTATGCGGTGGACTTGCAGGCTGCTCGTGACATTGCTACTCAGGTTGCCAGCGGTGACTATAGCGTCATCGGTGGGGGCAAGGGGAACACCGCTAGTGGTGAAGCCAGCACCGTTGGTGGGGGCTCGAACAACACCGCCAGCGGCGACTACAGCACCGTTGGCGGGGGCTTTGGGAACACCACTGGCGGCAACTATAGCGTCGTGATAGGAGGGCGTTATAACGAGGCAAACGCAGATTTCGTGATGGTGTTTGGAGACAATGTCGAGCCCAGCGTCGCAGAGGCTTACCGGGTGTACTTTTTCGGCGACGGGAGTATAGACAATCGCGATAGAGCAAGACCGTCCGGTTTTCTGGTCATCAATCGCCTCAATGGTAATCACCCGATTCACGTGGGTACCAACAAAGCCAACGGCAACGGGGCGTACCTCTCGGCAGGGGGCGTGTGGACAAATGCTTCCTCGCGCAGCAAGAAGGACCGCTTTGTGCCGCTGAATGCCCAGGAAGTGCTGGCAAAGATCCGCCAGTTGCCGGTGGAGGGGTGGTACTACGCGGGGACCAACGAGTACCACATTGGGCCGTGTGCGGAGGACTTTCACGAGGCGTTTGGGACGGGGGTGCTGGATAGTCCCGACGCGCGGACGTCATTGGCGGCCTCCGATGTAGCAGGGGTGGCGCTGTTGGGCATCAAGGCGTTGGTGGAGCAGGTGGAGCAAGAAGGAGCGGCGGTGCGGAGCGCTCAGGAGGAGCTCGAGGCACTGCGGCAGGAGAGCGCTGCATTGCGGGAGAAAGTCACTGTGCTGGAGCAGAAGAACCAAGCTCTGGAGCGGAAGAGCCGAGCGCTGGAGCGGGAGAACTGGGAGTTGCGGCAGAAGGGGCAGGAGCTGGAGCAGAAGAACCGAGCGTTGGAGCAGCGTCTAGCAGCGGTGGAGCAACTAGTACAGGAGCTGCTGAGTCGCACTACGTCACGGGAGCGGCAGCTAGGCGAGAACTTGCCGCTGGGCGAGGGGGCGACGACCATTTTGCACGACGTGGCCGTTGATGCTAGCACTGCTGGGCTACAGGTCCGCGAGATGCAAGGCAGCAGCACCTAGAAGTAGGATGCAAGTGCCAGCTTGTGTTCGGGCATGCGCTGGTGCTTGAGGACGGGTGGTTGAGCAAGTTCTACCTGGCGTGCTGAGGTGAGTTGAGGTAAGAGGGTTCATCCCAATGAGGGGCGGCCTTTGGGCTGCCCCTCGGTGTTTATGGAGCTCTTCGGCTGCAGGAGCCCATGACATCCCCGGCTTGGGAAGGCAAGTGTTGTCGTGAGCAAGCTGTAGTGCCGTTTCTGGCGACAAGGCTGCGGTGGAGTGGGAATCTGGGAGCAGGTGGGTACTCCCTTGCAAAGTGCTCAGCGTGCTGTGTTGGGACGGCAGCAGTGGGCAGGCAGTCATGCACTCACTCCATCGTCCGGCTCTGTTGCGGCCTGCTAATTTAGACGAGAGCAGCATCGGTAGGGCTGTAGCAAGTGGGTAGTTAGCGCGGTAGAGCTAGTCCATACGGGGCGCCATGATGTTTTGCAGTTGTGGGCAGAGAGCTTGCTGTCTTGACTGCCACCGTTGGTGGGGTATTGCAGCAAGTGTGGTTTTCTCGTATATTCGTGGCCGAGCGAGTGACACTGTTTGCAGAGGTCACCGATGCGGTGGATGACGGTGAGCTTGCTGGTAGCAGTTGGAGGTGCGAGCGTGCTGTACGGGCAGAGGCTGGAGCAGCAGGTGGTCTCCAGTGGGGCCGTACAGGCACGCGGAGCAGGGATTGTGCTGCGAGGCACCATCGGGCAGCCCATTGTGGGGCTAACAGGGAATGCCTCCGTGACCATCGGGCAGGGCTTTTGGTATCGGAGCAAAGGCACGCTCAGCGCGCAGGAGGCGGCGCCGTTTGCCGTGCGCGTGCAGCCACAGCCGGCGGTGACGGAGGCGGTGGTGGAGCTGGAGTGCACCAGCGCAGCCGAAGCAGCGGTGTTCACTGCCGCAGGCAAGCAGTTGGCGGTGGTAGGATTTGTCGTCGAGGAGGGACGGCAGCGTGCGCGGATTGACTGCACCGAGCTTGCCAGCGGCCTTTATCTGGTGCGGGTGCGCTGTGGGGCAGAGGAGCATGTTCTTCCCTTAGTGGTGGCAAAGTAGCATGATGTGTCACAAACTGTGTGGAGGTACCATGACGCGGTGGTTAGTCCTTGTTGTGTGTGGCATTTGCTCGGCAGTTTCTGTTGCGCAGATACCGCGGGTGTTGTCATACCAGGGGGTGTTGGTGGGGGAGGATGGTCGTCTGTTGCCGGATGGGCAGTACCG
>JANWWF010000018.1 GCA_025055755.1 Candidatus Kapaibacterium sp.
GGATTTCATCACAGTGGAGTCTCTCCGCACATTCACCGTGATCGAAACATTCATTGCCGGTCGTTGTATCGCACAAGAAGGCAAATCGCTGATCCCTCATAGCCCAAGCGCTGCTGTCAACAAGTGGGCACCTTCGTTTGTTCGAGCAGAAGACTTCCAGCTTCCTGCACATGCTCCTTCGATTCGAGTCATCGGTGCCCTCGACGGTCAGCTTGTGACCAATCATTGCATCGTCGAAGCTTCCATTCGCGATGGTATGTACGTTCCAGACATCGAGCGCGACCTTCTCCTGATTGCGGTAGTCAATCGCTACGCGGTTGCCCCTCCTGCCGTAGGATTTATCACGGGCTTTGGTCTCCGCCATGGCGCCCTCGCCTCTAGCGTGGCACATGATTCACACAACATTATCGCCGTCGGTGCAAGTGCAGAGGAGCTCACCACCGCCATCAATGCGGTAATCGAGAGTAGAGGCGGAATTGCCGTCTGCCAGGGAGCACAGTGCATAGTGCTTCCACTTCCTATCGCGGGCCTGATGAGCAATCAAGATGGATACACCGTGGCACAAGAGTATGCTGCCTTGGACAGATGGGCAAAGCAGCTTGGCTCTCCTCTTCGCGCTCCATTCATGACCCTCTCGTTTATGGCATTGCTGGTGATACCTTCCCTCAAGATCAGCGACCGGGGACTATTCGACGTCGAGCGGTTCGAGTTTGTGCCCATAGAAGCAGCGTAGCTCCATTGCAAGTGCGCTCTGCAGATGCATCTCTGCGCAGCATCGAACACATCACTGTCGTTTCCTCCATTCCCTTGCAATGTCTGTGGTGCATGCAGCAGAGTAAACTAAAGGCTGGAAGAAACACCTGCCGTGGTTTACGGTTTAGAACTGCTCATTGGCGTCTCAACCAAAATCGTCACTGTTCGGCAGTAGTAGCGCCCTTCCGGAAGTGCATTGTCGAACAGGAGGCGGGAAGGTCCTACCCCTCGGGCTTCTTCAATGCGTGCTGATGGAACAAGATGTTCGATAAACTGCCGCGCTTCATCAGCACGGGCTTGGGAGAGACGCACGTTATAGGCTGCTTCCCCAAGACGATCTGTCGAGCCGGTGATGCGTATGCGAGATGGTGGCTTGACTGCTGCTAAAACAAATCGCCGCACCATCTCCCGGTTCGAAGGAGAAAGATCGGCACGATCGAAGTCAAACACTACCAAACTCAGGCGGCTCCGCTCGAACTTGCTTAAGGTCCGCTCGATAGGAACGGAAATTTTCCCTGTCAGAACTTGTCCTGTTGCGGTCCATGCTCGGAGCTCGCATGGAATTGAGTCCTGCGACGAGATGGAAGCAGCAATTTGTTCTAACGCGGCACTGTCAAGATCGAGTGCGATATGCTCTGGCAATGGTCCATCACCGTGTCGGTAACCAAGCACTGTCGCACCGTAAAAGGCTTGGATCTCCCATCGCACAGCAGCAATTGGGCTTTTGAGGCGTAGGGCTATCCGGCGCCGTTGCACAAGGTACTCTCGAAATCGCTCATGGACGATGGGGGAAAACAGTTCAATCGTTGAACTTGAGAGCTCGACGCGACGGTTTTCTGCCATGCCCTCGGGATAAGCAGGATTCGACGGCATGGAAGGAGCCGGTGCTGTCGTAATTACCAGTTGATGTGGCCGCAGTTGCCAGTGGCTACGGAGGTATGCTGCAACTGCTTCGGCACGAGCACGAGCAAGAGTTACTTGCTGCGGTGCGGGCACTTCTGCCCCATCGGTGGTACCTGTTATCGTAAGCACTGCGCTCGAATCCGCTGCTAAGCGACGTCCCAGGATATGCAACAGATGGTAGTAGATTCCCAACGTCGAGCGCGGAAGCATCGAATCAGCGAATGTCTTTTCCTCGACCAAAGGCATGTACCGCGCTGGCAGCACACTGGAGGCACTATCGAAAAACACGTACGGAAGCAGTGGGAACGTTTCGGTAACCACCGTCTCTTGAATGCGAACAGGCTCCGGCAAAGCAAGATCGAGCAGCACCGTCGGCTCCGCTGGGGGAGGAGGTGGTGGAGGCGGTGGTGGAGGGAGCGGCTCTTCAGGCGGTCGGTCAAAGTCAAACCGCACTCCCAGAGCAGCAAACACGGTATGAACATCCCACCGATGATTGGAGCGGAGCGAGGTTAGCCCATAGCGTATGCCTATTTCGGGCAGCAACTCCACCTGTGGACGAAGGAGAATGCGCATCCCAATAGCACCGATACCTCCGAGTGCTGTCGCAACATCCTCGATAGCACCACGTGCAATCACGTGACGGCGTGTTCCATCTGGGAAGAGCACCGCGCGGGGCTGGACGATTTCCTCCGTCTGTTCGTAGTCTGCACCAAAAGCGGGATAGGCAACATCAGCTCCCAGTCGCAGCCACAGCGGGATATCCCCTCCGAACAAGCGGACTGGATAAAGCCGGCTACTTAGCTCCACTCCCACAAAAAGCACGTTAGCATTCCACACATGTCGTCGGACGAAGGGAACGTAGGCGTTCTGATCAGGATCGAATGCCTCCAGTCCGTTGTCGGCAAGAAGCTCCAGTCGTGCAGGGCGCTGCCATGCCGCCACTCGTGCGGATATTTCAAACCAGGGAAGCATCTCGCGATCGTAGGTAATAGCTCCCATTAGGCCAGTGGAGCGTCCGCGGGTAAATTCTCCACACTCGGGCTGCCCTTCATACACCGGGATGCGAGCCCGATGGTCCATCCACGACCATCCAATCATTCCTCCCCACCATTGGCGAACACTTTCCTGTGCTCCCAACGGAGCAAGCGCAATACCTATCCACACCAGCAAAAAATGTTTCACCGCACTGCCTACCAAGAGGTCGACAAAACCATTACCCTGCAAAGAGCACGCCAATAATACAGCAGACATGCTAATGTTACACCAGCAATGGCAGGTCCAAACTACAATAAACAGAGCACAACGAGAGAGCATTTCCCCTTCATTGAAGAAGTTCTTGCACGAGCTGACAAGTCGAAGCTTTCCTGCAAAGACTTCCACTGCTGTTTTTTCTCCCTTCCGAGATAATTTGCGGACCAAAGCATTCGCATTCCAAGTAATGAAGCAACAGCGAGCAATATGGCTATTTGTGATTAGTGCGCTTGGGCTGATCGTCCTCACCCTCTGGCAGGTCAGCAATGTAGTGCGCATCAATGCACTGCTTGTTTCGATTGAGCAGAAACAAAAAACGCTCGACTCCCTCCAATCGCTCGTTCGGCAGGAGCATATTGCCATCGCACGATTGGAGTCAGCCGAGCGTATCCGCCGTCTTGCGCGTCAGCACCTGGGGCTTATCGAACCGAGTACTCCCCCCATCGTTGTACGCCGCCCGCAGCACTAAATTCCGTTATGGACCACAGAAACAGCGGAAACTACTAAGGCTTATCGTTGCTGTTACGCATCTGGAATTGCCTACTTGTTTCACAGGCGACACCGCAGGAAGTGGCACTATTCCCCGCAAAACATATTGCCACACAAAGCTATCATCCGCAGTGTTTTTCGTCACCCCTGACGAGCACTGCCCTTCCTGTTGGTATTCGGCACATTGCAAGCCAGTGCACATTGACGTGAGATATTGATGGAGCGATAAAAGCACCGCCTGCCGTGCCCTGTTGATAAGCCTGTTGGTATCACCCGCTGTACCTTGATCACAAATGTTGGCACTAAACGACGCACCAAAGGGAAGGTAAAAGACCTTACCACACTTGCCAGGAGCACATTTACACTGCACCGTAACCGCTCCAATATACCGACATGAATATTGGCCCTGCGGCGTTCGCACACATTGAATTTGGTTCGGCGGGATTTTTGCCCCCGGAAATGGGCGACATTGTTCTGTTACCTTCACACATTCCCCTCGACAGGGATTATTAGTCGTCGCTTGTAAAATTTGAGTCATGATGCAGTCTTGCACTTTCGCTCTCGCCTCATCTTCGGTCGCACCTGTAGCGCCACACTCAACCCGCATTTGCGCAGTACCACCGCACTGCTGCGCAGGCAGCTTTACCGCCCCCAAAACGATCATTGCTCCAATCAACCCACAGAGAAATACGATAGTTTTCATGGTTACAAGAAGGGATAGTGGAACTTTTTTTCACAGAGTATCAGTGGGGTATGCTGGGAGTAGCACGCCAGGGGTACTACTCCCAGCACGAAGCATTAGCGAATGATTACCACAACGTCTCGATAAGTGGAGTTGCCGTCCCGCATAATAAGCATGTACACACCTGGCGGGAAGGCGGACGTTTCTACTGTCGTTGTACCATAGTTTACGGCACCAAAGTCTTGCCGCACTACGGTACGTCCGAGCATGTCCCGCATCTCGAGGACAAGATTGCGTGCGCGCTCAGCTGTCCACGTAATCGTCAATCCATCGGTGGCTGGATTTGGGCTAATCTGCACTATTCCACGGAATGGTTCCTCGACGCTACTTACCTGGACGGTAAAGCTGGCGTACTGGCTCCATGCACTCAGTGCACCAAGAATGTCTTCTGCGCGCGCACGCCAGCGCCACCCACCCTGCGGCAGTGGATCATTGCTGGGGATAGTGAAGTTCGACGCTGTGCCGCTTGGCATATATCCAGTTTGATAGGTTCGTGTCTCCATCCCATTGGTAAGCTCGAAGTGGTAACGGATATCGTGTTGGTTCGGATCGGTACTGGTCGCAACAAGGGTGGGTGTTGGGGATGTTGTTGCATTGTCGATTGGGCTGGTAAGGGTCGGAGTTTCCGGTGGCTGGTTGCTGTCGTCGCGAACAGTGTAGGTGCGTGGCTCTGTGCGGGGGCTAACGGCACCGCGCTTATCCATCGCGTGCACCTGCCACCGCCACTGCCCTGGAGAAAGTGCCTGATCAGCGGGAATACTAAACGTTGCCACCACGTTGCTCCCTAACCACCCCACCTCGAACACTCTCCCATCTCCTTGCTTCCATATCTCGAGGAAGTAGAGCAGTGAATCTCCTTCTGGATCGCTTGAGCGGAAGCGGAACGTCGGTGTTCCTGAGCCGGTGGCATTATCGGCTGGTTCTTCAATGGTGGGAACCTCTGGCTCAAAGTTGATTTCAACTGCGAACACCTCTTCCCGAGCGGTCTCCGTATTCCACATCTCTCCGGCAATGATGTAGCCATCGGAAGAGATACTCAAGCCCCTCTCCAACATGCAGTGTGCACCAAGCCGAGTCTGAACAAGATTTGTCACATCAATCGGGCGATCCGGTGCAGTCCAAAGGATAACGCGGGGATTCCCTTGCTGATCATACCCTGTTCCCACCACATAGCCGTTGTTTGCAACTGCGGCAATTTCGACGGAAACAACATTCCCTGGCAACGCAAGCGGCTGATACCGCAATCGCTCGCCATCTACTCGCACGCCATGGAGACGGCCGGTGGTGTCCATGTAATCTCCTGCAGCCCATCTGCCATTGGGCGAAATCCCCGCAACTCGCAACGGTGAACCAGGAACTGGCTCTGGGAATACAACAATTTGTCCGGTCGATGGCCAGACAAACGAGCCTACCCCCAGAAGGCTATCAACAAAGATTCCTACAGTCAGTGGGTTGTCGGCGATGCCACGCCCACTACTGAACTGAAATGCTGCCAACTCTTGTACAGAGGTCGGCACATCGGGATTGCCGCGAGCGACACGCTCATCAGCGGTGGTGAACAGACACGTTTGCCCGTTGCTGGTCATGCGATTGGCCGAGGTCATCCTGTACCGACCAAGCGTGCCAAGGTCCTGCATGCCCATCTGTTGTGCCCAGCGGAATGCACGTGATTCTGTCTCGCCTGTTGGTTGCCGCATTTCAAAACTTCCGACTACACGTGGGGGATCTTCGTCGCTGAGATCGTGGGCTGTGACAGGATAGGCTGCTGTATCAACCTGCCACACTACATCAGGTTTCCACACATACGCTGTTGGCTTCCCTCTGCTGTCAACTGTGTTAATCAGCAAGGCACCGTGGATATTGACCCCTGCTACTGTGCTATTGGGTCCAAGGCTTATCCCTTGGACATTCCCACTATCGCTTATGGTACCACGCCAAGTAAGAGCCTGGGACCATACAACGGCTGGGGATACTATGAGCAATGTAACTGCCAATCGTAGAATGTGCTGAACGTGGGTTTTCATGACAATACCTCCTTATAGTTGTGACGTTATTGACTGCAGCGACAGCGGAATTGCTTGATCGTCAGTGTTGCCGTAACGCAGACCCATCCGCCGGGACCTGGCTTGGGGGAGGAAAATGTTGGTGTGGGGAGTAACCCATTCAGGAGATATTGGAGAACGCTGGCTTCGTTCACATAGTTGATTGGCTCTTTGCACGTCTGCTGCGGAGCCCTACACGTCTGCTTGCTACAGATTGCTGAAATGTAGGAATGTGCGAGCTTCAGCACATTCCACCGTGCCATGTTTGATGCCCGTGTCGCTTCTGGTCCGCACCCTTCAGCTTGGATGACGTAGCCGTTCCCCGGCACGGTAATGAGGTTCCCGCACAGATCAGGCATGCAGCCACACGTAACTGTTACTGGACCTGTATAGAAGTAGCCGTGAGAGAAACCGCTCTGTGGTTGCACATAGGTTGCCAACTGAGGAGGAAATTGAATGGTCATGGGCCGACATGCAAATCCTACTTGGGGACACTTGCCCTGGCATCCGTGCTGGGTGGCCGTCAATAACTGGTTCTGCACGCACGCCATAAAGTTTGCCCATGCTTCTGCTTGAGTATTCCCATATCCCTCACACCCGACCTGGATAGTCGTCGTTCCCCCGCATTGGGGCTGCGCATGAATGTGCAGCAAGGGAGAAAGGAAGGTGGCAGCAAACAAAAACAGTAAAGTCCGCGCCTGGTTAGCCCGGATACACACTACACTCATAGGACCTCCGGAAAAGTGGTGAGACACTCTGAGCACCCCTCCAGACCAGCACACGGCGCGAGCACCATTAGACTGTTACCAGCATACGTACCCTCGTCGAGCTACTATTCTGTTGGGGTTTGCTTGGATTATTCTCTGTTTGCTTTCCCTACCCATTCACCGATACAAATATAGTACCTGCAACTCAATTTTGCACGTGTTAGCAATTCGCAATACGAACTGGCACCTACTCAATCCCTAAAGCCAATGCGCACTAACGTTTCGGCTGAATACCATCCACGTGCATTGCGCTGGCGCCCCCGGATTCTCATTGGATTGCTGGGGATATTCGCCGTAGTGATTATACTTCGCCTTGTGGATGTTCAAATCCTTGGGCGTAACTTCTGGCGTCAGCTTGGGGAACAGCAGTATCGCGCTCGCATCCGCATCAGCGGACAGCGCGGCATGATTCTCGACCGTAACGGAAAGGTACTGGCCACAACAGTTGCGACGGTCTCTTTTGCACTGGACCCAAAGCTCGTGCAGAATCCGGAACGTATCTTCCGCCAGTTGGAACGCATCGGTATTGCATCAGCAGAAGAGCTCCGCACACGTTACCTTGCAAGCAAGGAGAAAAACTTCGTGTGGCTTGTCCGAGGTGTTCCTTTGGAGACTGCAGCCCTTCTGGATACACTGGGCGACCCAGGCTTGCTGCGAATTCGCGAACTACGTCGGGCATATGTGCACGATTCCCTTGCAGCACAAGTACTCGGCATCACCGACCTCGATGGGCATGGCATTGCTGGCATCGAGCTGGAATATGATTCCCTCCTCTACGGTCATCCCCGGGAGCGTATTATGGAGCGCATCGGACAGGGACGGCTACGTCCTACGCTGGGAAGTCTCAACGAGCGTATGCAGCAGGGAGCTTCCGTTGAATTGACTCTCGATGCCGATGTCCAACAAATTGCCGAAGAAGAGCTCGCCCATAGCGTCCGGACAACGGGAGCAGAAGCAGGAATTGTGCTCATCGTCCGACCTGCTACCGGCGAGGTGATCGCCTGCGCACAACAACCTTCTTTTTCCCATACCCGTCGGTCGGAGGTTGCTTCGCTCCGCTTACGAGCAGTTACCGACATGTACGAACCAGGTTCCACGTTCAAACCTATCATTGCTGCAGCAGCACTTGCAGAGGGTAAAGCATCCGTCGAGCAACTATTCGATGGACGAAACGGGATACTATCTCTTCCCGACGGTCGAACCATCACCGATCATGACCCATTAGGCTGGTGCACGCTTGCGGATGCTCTTGCGTACTCCAGCAACATCGTGTTTGCAGAACTGGCAACGACACTTGGACGCCGCACTCTCTATCGCTATGCCCGTGATTTCGGCTTCGGCGTGCGTACCGACATAGACGTTCCGGGAGAAGTGCGCGGAAAGCTCAAATCACCGCAACAGCTCGACCGCAGCGACATGCTGTTCATGGGATTTGGCTATGGCATTGCATGCACCCCTCTGCAATTGGCATGTGCGTATGCTGCAATTGCCAACGATGGTGTACTTATGCAGCCCTATCTGGCGCGTCGCATTGTTTCCCCAACAGGGGAGGTTCTCTTCCAGGCAACACCACAGCGGATTCGGCGTGTGATTTCCCCGTCGGTTGCTGCTACCGTGCGCACCTTGCTCAAAGATGTTGTTGAGAAAGGCACCGGCATCAATGCCCGGATCGAAGGATTCCCTATCGCTGGGAAAACGGGAACTGCCCAGCAATGGATTGAAGGCCAATACTCAAAAAAGGACTACACCGCCTCGTTTGTCGGTATGGTCCCAGCAGACTCACCGTCATTGGTAATCCTTGTCATGCTCGATCGCCCGCGCACTGATATCTACGGGGGAAGTACCGCTGCTCCGGTATTTCGGCGAATTGTCACACTGCTCCTGGGGCATCCGCAGCTGGCTCTTCGGTATGGACTCCTTCGCAAGCAATACCTGGTTCAAGCACGCGACAGTACTCTTGTCCCTGACCTGCGGGGACTAACTGCTGCGCAAGCTGCCGCAGTGCTTGAATCTCTCCATCTTCGCTCTGCTGGCATAGCGGGAGTAGACCTATCGTCCCTTGTTGTCGTCTCCCAGCATCCTGCACCCGCAACGTTGCTTCCCAAGGGAGGATATGTCATGCTCTCGGTTGCCATGCCGGATACTCTCCGCAACCTACCATTGATTGGCGTACCCCTGCGAAATGCTATCGCATTTGCAAACACTATTGGGGCAGAAGTTGTGCCAACTGGCGCAGGGCGCGTTCATGCATACCAGTGGGAACTGAAAAACCGAAGAAAAAAGCTGTTGCTCTACTGCAACTAATACGCATTACTCGTTCCGAAGGGAAAAAGCCCCTAACCTATGACTTTTCGCTGGTGCGTGCATTACTGGTTATTTTGAGCAGCCACGCGCTCTTCCCCTCTGAGCACCTGTTCGACCAATGTGCGTGCTTGCTCAAGGGTGCGGGCAAGATTGTCATTGACAATAACCGCATCGAACTGGTTTTGGTAGCTCAACTCAAGGGCTGCCCGGGCAAGGCGGCGTTGGATTTGTTCCTCGCTTTCTGTGCCCCGATGGCGGAGCCTGCGCTCTAACTCTTCCAGCGAGGGAGGAGCGATGAAAAGCAGGAACGTGTCCTCCGGAAATGCCCGCCTAAGGGAGAGTGCTCCCCGAACATCGACGTCGAAAATCATCACCTTCCCCTCCTGCAGTGCTTGGACGGTTGGCTGGCGCAGTGTGCCGTAGTAATTGCCAAAAATCTCCTCGTATTCGACCAGCTCGCCGCGGGCAATCTTCTGCTCGAATTCCTCGCGCGAAAGGAAATGGTAATCGCGCCCGTCTACTTCGCCATTGCGGCGGGGGCGAGTTGTCGCAGACACGGAAAACACTGCTCCGGGAATCGTCTCGAGCAAGTAGCGGGCGACAGTGGTCTTGCCTGCACCGCTCGGAGCGGAAAGGACAATTAGCCGCCGCGGGCGCATCACTCGATGTTCTGCACTTGTTCGCGGATACGTTCGAGTTCCTCTTTGATAAACACAACGTGCTGGCTTATTTCAGCATCACTGGCTTTTGCACCAATAGTGTTGACTTCCCGATGCATTTCCTGAAGGAGGAAGGTCATCTGTCGCCCCACTGGCTCAGAGCTTTTGAGGGCTTCGCCAAAGAACTTGAGATGACTTCGCAGGCGGACTATTTCTTCCGAGCAGTCAAGCTTATCGGCAAGGAGCAAAATTTCCAGCTGGAGGCGTTGTTCATCAATTTCATCAGACTCAAAAAGCTGGGCTACACGAGCACGCAGCCGCTCGCGCTCTTGAGGCACGCGCTGCATGCTCCGTTGCTCAATGCGGTCAAGTCGCTCCTCGATTGCCTTAAGTCGCGCCCGAATGTCTCGTGCTAGCTCTTTGCCCTCGTTTTTGCGCATAGTGTCGAGACTGGTAAGTGCGGCGCGGACTGTTTTTGCTACCACTTTCCACTCTTGTTCAGCCCGCTCAAGCGCAGCTTCGTCCTCGCTGATAAACACATCGGGAATATGCAGAATATCGCCCAGCGTGAGTGGTTGCGAAATCTTGAGCTTCTTACGGAGCTTTTCTAAGTGTGTCCAATATGCTTCAATTCGCTCATCACTGAGCGCAAGCGATGCAGGAACATCGGTTTCCGTCTTGACCGTCACTTGCACAGAACCACGCTGAACAACGCTGCTAATCAGTTCGCGCAGCTCGATTTCCTTGTGAGAAAGATGTTTGGGTAATCGGCATGCGATCTCCAAATAGCGACCGTTGAGACTCCGTATCTCAACAGTTGCTCGAATTCCATGTTCACTCAACGACGCTGTGCTAAGCGCCGTCATACTTTTCATAGCGTGTGCGTCTATAGGTGACACTATTGCTACAAAGATACAGTGAATGGTCAAGCGGCACTGACTTCTTACCATTGTATTTCCGGCGCGAGTGTCTGATGAATCTTCCCTTAGTCATTGGCATTCAGCAACTGGTCGCATCGAGCACACACGTAGTCGCGCGCTCGGTCGTAACGGCTGTGCCTGCAACAACAGTGGTGTTTTATCGCGGAATCTTGTCGGTGCTTGCGTACGCAGGGTGGATAGTGTTACGCCGCACTCCGCCGGTGATGACCTACTTCCGTGCTGGAGATTGGTGGCGATTTGCACTTTTGGGTCTTGTCAATATGCCTTTGAACCAGTATCTATTCGTAGCGGGTTTGGCGTACACGACCCCACCGAATGCTGCCTTAGCATTTGCTCTGTCGCCAGTGTTTGTCCTGATCATGGCGCGTATCCTTTTGGGTGAACGATGGACTCGGCCCAAACTTATCGGCATTATCCTCGCCGTCATTGGCGCCGGAATAGTTGCTATTGGACGCGGGGCACGACTTGGAACAGATGCACTGTTGGGTAACATAATGGAACTTGCAGCAAGCTGTGCATGGTCGTTGTACACCGTCTGGGGCCGTCCACTTGTGCAACGGTATGGGGCAGTTATTACAACAGCTGGCGGAATGCTCTGGGGGCTTGTGTTATTTGTTCCAGTTGCAGCGTTGGTTCCTGGTGGAATCGTCACACCGTTTTCCCTGTCGCTTCGCGCTTGGCTTGAGATAGCCTACTTAGGCATTATCACAAGCGGTGTGGGATGGGCGCTGTGGTATATGCTCTTGCGGCACATGGAAGCAAGCAGATTAGCGGTCTTCAACAATCTCCAGCCACTTTTGACTGTTCTGCTGGCATGGATAGTGTTCGGGGAGCTTCCTCCCGTAGAGTTCTGGGTGGGTGGAAGTATCGCAATCGCAGGAGTCGTGCTCACACAACGAGGGTAGCGGTTCCTACAGCCGCCTGCCTTCCCGATCGAAGAGCAACAAGTGATCGCGGCTCAGCTCAATGCCGACGTTCTCCCCAGTACGGAGAGAGGTCCCCGCCTCCACCCGCATGACCAGTCGCTGCATTCCGCTGCGGATATAGGCAATTTGTTCATGCCCGACAAACTCTGCACGCTCCACCGTTCCCCGAATATCCCCTTGCTCGGTCAATGAAAGCCGAAGATGCTCTGGGCGAACAGCCAGTACCGCAGCATACGGCCGATGTTCAAATGAAGATACACCGGCCCTTCGGAAATGCCATGGTTCGAGCGAATAACTTAGCGGCACATCACTGGACACAAAGCGCAGACTGCCATTTTCCCCCACAACTTCTCCCTCGATGCAGTTAAGACTTGGCGAGCTGAGAAACAGTGCGACAAACAGTTCGTCTGGATCGCTGTACAGCTGAGCGGGAGAACCAACCTGTACTACACCTCCATCGCGAAGGAGAGCAATGCGATCGCCCATCGTCATTGCCTCGACGTGGTCGTGCGTGACGTAAATTGTCGTAATCCCCAACCGCCGCTGGAGCGCGACAAGTTCGGCTCGCATTTCCATCCGCAATGCAGCATCCAAATTCGACAGAGGCTCATCGAAAAGAAACACGCGCGGAGATCGGATCACCGCACGACCAACTGCAACGCGTTGCTGCTGCCCACCGGAAAGCTCTTTCGGATAGCGCTCGAGAAGAGCCTCCAAGCCAAGCATTGCAGCAACCTGCCGGACACGCCGCTGGCGCTCTTCTCGGGAGACTCCGCGTACCTTGAGGGGAAAAGCAAGATTTTCTCCCACAGTCATGTGGGGATAGAGGGCATAGTTCTGAAAAACCATTCCCACATCTCGCTCTTGCGGCGGACGCCGGGTTACTGGCTCACCATCGAAGAAAATCTCCCCGCTGCTGACCGATTCCAATCCTGCGACTACTCGCAGCAATGTGCTTTTGCCACATCCGGACGGCCCGACCACTACCATCAGCTCTCCAGGATCTATTTGCAGCGTTATCGAGACAAGGGCTGGAACTGTCCCATATCGCTTTGTAACATTGTCCAGCCGGACCGTGGTCATTGTGCTTTCCCTGGAAAGGAGTCGTCGCCACGGGCTAAAAGTGCAGCAACTTCACCCACTAGTGCCATCATCTTTGCGTAGTTCATGCGCTTAGGTCCAACAATCCCGATAGCATACGTTGCCGATCCTACCCGATAGCGTGTTGAGATAAGCGCATAATCGGTGAGCTGTCGATCTCCCAGTTCATGACCGATTTTGACCTGAACGCCGTACGGTGGAGCATCAGCGATACTTTCGAGCAAGTGAATGATCATTTCCTCGTTCTCAAGGAGCTCAATGACGGCTCGAAAGCGCTCAGGCGAAGAAAACTCAGGTTGCTGGACAAGCTGTTGCGCACCGGCAACGTACACGCGATGACTTTCATGGTGTGCAAAGAGTACCTCGATGGAGTCAGCAAACACACGCAGGACCGGATGGCTCATGCGATCAGGGATGAGCAAGTGGAAATGGTGACGCACAAAATCGAGGGTGCGTCCCGATAGACGTTCGTTGAGCAACTGGGCTAATTGCTGGAGATCGGTTGGCTCTAGTTCGACATCCGTTTCCAGCGTGATGGTGCGAACCACATCCGAGTCCAGGTCCACCACTACGACAAAGCGTTGCGACGACAATGGCACCAGCTCAACGCGTCGAATCACCAGATCCCGTAAGCTGGGCAGCTGCGCGACACCGAGAAAATGAGACAACTCGCCGAGAATGCGCGAGGCTGTGCGCAGTGCCAATTCCCCGCTGACACTGGCTAAGTTCGCTCGCAGCGTCTGCTCTTCCCGCTGGCTCAAACGTCCCTGATGCATCAAGTAGTCCACATAGAACCGATAGCCCTTGTCCGTTGGGACACGTCCGGCAGAGGTATGGGGATGGGTCAGATAGCCGCGGTCTTCCAATTCTGCCATGATATTGCGGATGCTGGCGGGCGATAGCCCCAGCGTCCGCGCTACCATGCGCGCCACGGTATGCGATCCAATTGGTGCTGCCCGTAGCACGTAGGTCTGGACAATTACGCGCAGGATGATTTGCTCGCGCTCGTTTAGTTCCAGCTCTGTCGGCTTATTGGGAGACGCACGCGTTCCTGTACCATACATTTGCGCCACCAGGGATTAGTTTCTTCCTACCCCAAAAAAACGCATAAGCACCCTCTCGATTTTACGGGAAAAACAGCCGAATCCCATGTATCAGGTAGTCAACAAAGGCAACGTGGGAATGGAGGTAGCCAATCACCAAACCGCCTGCAACAGCAATACTGCCGATACCTACTGTGTACACTACCAGCGGCGCTGCTTCAAAGACAATCACCACAGCCCGCAAAAGACGCCCAATGCACCATATCGTCACCACTCCAAGGAGCAAGAACCACACCAGGGGCGGTGTAATTGCAAGCAACCGAAAGAGAACCATCGCGATCGGCAAAAAGCCAATAATTGGCACCAGTGACCACACCACCAGCGTCAGGGCATCGGCAAAAAGGACACTCCGCTCGCTCAGTGCTGCAATTGCTCGTATCACTACACTCACCAGAATGATTTTCACCAACACCAGCAACACTATCACCGACACTGCCAGTGACGGTGACCACGCAAGCTCGATATAGAGCGCTTTCCCCTCGGGAGTTAGGGCAAGGAGGTTGCTTATGTAATCAGCTGCTGGGTCCTCCCGCGTCACATAAAGGAGTGTTCCCAGCACCAGTGCATACGTAACCGCCACAATGAGGGCAAGAAGCAACGTCTGCCCTTGCAGAAGTATGCGCTGGTCGCGGACATCGGTAAAAAAGTTGTGCGGATGCACCAGCGAACGCAGCATGTACTCCCGAAAGCGACGAGAGCGATTGAGGAGCCCAAAAAGCAAGAAAATAGCTCCCAATCCCCCTGCTAAAAACTCATACGGTGTGCTGGCTTGGTAGCTGCCTGCCTGGAGAAGAGGTTCCTGCTCGCCCGTATTGAGTGCCCGGACCATTTCAAATGCCAACCGCCGCTGGCGTGTTGTGTCAACAATTCCTTCTGTGCACCATCGTGCCTGGCGCCCAAGGTTTGCTGTAAGGATTGGATACCGCGTACGGTAATCTGCAAAGGAGCGTATGAAAATCCCTCGTGCCCCCAGCGTGGAGCTAAGACGGTATAGACGACCGATGTACTCCGCTTGCGCTTCCATGGAAAGCGGGTCTGCATAGCCATTCCGGTTGAGCGGTTGCACTAGTGCACCCCCAAGCAAGAACCATGGCACCGTAAGTGTTGCTATTGTTTCCTGCACCCGTGCAGCAATATCCTCCCGACGACGCGTGAGCAATTGATCGCTGACGAATACCCCGTCTATCGGAAGATTAGCTGGCACCTGATGCCCTGCAGGGATAGCAACAAAATGAAAAAGTGACGGAAGAATCGGGGCTATCGCACGAAGATAGTCGCTGGTTTCCTCTCGACGGAGATCAACATTTGCGGCAAGTACGATTCCAAGGATACTTGGCTCCCCACTATAAGCATCTCGCAAGCGAATTGCGGTGTTCTGCGCTCGTGTTCGAAGCTCTTCATTCGAAAATGCTGCCTCTGGTATATCGCCAAAAGGCAAATCGAGCAAGATTCCAATCCCTGCTGCGCTGCATAGCTCCACAAACTGTGGAGAGGGAGGTAGCCAGGCACAATAGACCACATTCACCCCCAACTGCTGGAGCAATCGAACATCCTGCTCGTAGTCGGGTGAACGAAGAACACCATTGTCATCACGACCCCACTGGTCCACGTAAACAACACCGCGCAAGGACGGGAGCATCCGAGCAAATGCATTGGAGCGAAAGGCAATACGTCTCCGCAAATCATCGAGGGTGTTCCCATCGCCGACTATCTCCACACGCAGCTCATAGACTGCTGGCGATCCCGGTATCCACTGTTGTGGTGAGAGAACAGACAGCGTTAGGGCAACCGGAAGCGTTCGATCAACAATTGGCGTAAATGGCAGTTCAGTACTGGCGACAACTGCCCCTTGCCGAAGGAGTGTAGTGCGGATACTAAAGGTTCGCACAGCAATCTGCTGTTGACATGCAACAAACGCTGTTACACGGAGTTGCACATTATCTCCGTTCCACTCATGCTCGACATGCATGCGCTCAACAAAGACGGGTGAGCTACCGACCGCCACCACTGGGCGGACAATCCCAAGCGGGCGGTCTGGCGCTCGCCACTGCATGCGAACTTGGAGAGAGGATTCATCCGATGCAGGCGTAACGCTCAACTCAATAGTGTTGCGCCCCCGACGGAGCAAATGCCGGGGCAAAGGCACGCAAAATGGTATCCCCCCGCTGAAATAGCGTCCGACGTACTGCCCATTGATTGTTAGCTGCAGGGCTTCCCGTACTCCGCCAAAACAGAGCTGCCACGCCTGGTTAACCGCAATACTGTCCAAGTGGAGTGCTTTGCGGTAGAGAATACGCTCAACAGGATCAACTTCATGTCGCGGTAGCGTTACGGACTGCCAGCTACGCCCTTCGTCCAAGGAGCGTTGCCATTGTCCGCTAAGTGGTATAGTCGTGCGTGTTGCAGACCACCAAAGAAAAACTGAGCTGCTTTGCCCAAATGCTACTGCTCCAACAAGAATAGCAACAATAAATGCCTTCACCAGCAGATCAACCACCACAGTGCGACTCTATATGTCGAGAATCTGCGTTTGCCCAGGTTGGTGCTAACGCGGGAGCGAAAATACGTTTATACTTCAGCGCCAGGGGAGATAGGATACAACAACTTCAGCCTGCTACCGTCGAAAAGAGCGCAGTCCAGGGAGGAGGAATTCCCATAGGAGGTGTATTTTTGGACTGCAGCTCGCAAAGTATTACCACAAGCGGAAGTCGCGTATCGTCGAGTAGTTGGTACCCCATTTGTATGTGTAACTCTACAGCCGCATCGTCGTAGGAGGACGAAGGCGACCTCATGATTTTTCTCAAGGTGTGCCCGACCCTGTGAATAGGTATTCATACCGGTCCACCATAACAATCCGGCGTACTGCTGCTATTGCCCTTGCTGTTGCATGTACGCTCGGGACAGCGTACGCGCTCGTGCTGCGGAATAGCACGCGAACCGCACGACCGGTTCCCACCGATAGCACTCGTACGGTGCGGCGTTTGCCACTTCGCTATAGCGACGCATCCACTCCCACACGCCGCCGCCCCTCTGGATTGGAGATACTCCAGCAGCTCGACACGAGCGGAACAATAGTCATCCACGAGCAAATAGAGGGCGTAGATGTATCCGTACCCCGCGTGGTTGAGCTGGATGCCTACCTTGCAGAGCGCCGGCGTCAGGCGAGCCGCCGCTTATGGGATTCACTTTCGACGAGCTACGACCTCAAGCGAGCGTTGAGTGGAGGCAATTTAGCTCAGCTTCTGTCGCAGTCGTCGAACATCGCCATCCCACTACCCCCTAATCCGCTGACCACCATCTTCGGGAAACCAGAAATCAGTATCACCGTCAATGGTGAAGTGAATGTCCGAGCCGGATGGCGTTGGGACTCGCAAAATCTGGGTGCCTCAAGTGCATTTGGGCAAAGCCAATCGGCACCTCTTTTCTCCCAGAATATTCAACTCAACGTCAGTGCCCGCATCGGGGACAAATTCCGCCTGGGCACCGACTGGAACACAATGCGCCAGTTCGAGTTCGACAATCGCTTTAAAATCGGCTACGAAGGCTATGACGACGACATCATCAAGCTGGTTGAATTAGGGAATGTGCAACTACCAACGCAGAGCGCATTCATCAGTGGCTCGCAAGCACTCTTTGGGGCACGAGCGGACTTTCAGTTTGGTCCCCTGTTTCTCAAGACGGTTGCCTCGCAGCGACGCGCCGAGCGCCGCATTCTCCGCGCCAATAGCGGTGCTGCTCGAACGACATTTGTACTCCGCGCCTACGACTACGCCGAAAACCACTTCTTTCTCGACACTGCCTACAAACCCCTGTATCGCCAGTACTGGCAACTGACTACTCCCGTCCCTGTTCCCGCTGGTCCCTTGCTGGTCAAAGAAATCGAGGTGTACGAAAGCACTGCCGATGTTCGCGATCAAGCAGTCGGCGGCATCGAAGTCATCGCTTACGACACCCTTTCGCCCATTCTGTTTGCACAAGGGCAGCGGTATCCCGCTGCAATGAAAAGCCCCACCGTCCGTATCGAGCAGGGCAAGATCGAACGCGGACGATTTATCCGCCTTGATCCCTCCCGCTTTACTTACAACCCCAATTTAGGAACGCTTGACATCTGGAGCTTCCGACGCGACCGCACCTATGCCGTCGCCTATCGCACCGAAGGGGCAACACCGTCTAAAGACGACGACCTCTACCACGGTACTCTTTCGACCACCGTCAAAGATGGCGACACATTGATTCTTAAGCTCATCTACCGTCCCAATCTCCAGCCGGGCTTTCCGAACCTGTGGGCGCGACAAATGCGCAACATTTACTTTATCAACGCAACAAATGTCTCCACGCAAGATGCCCGCATCAACATTTACTATCTGCGCACAAACAACGATTCAACAGACATCCTCGAAGGCACTTCCGATAAGCTCGTTACTGCCTTAGGCGTCGATCGAGTCAATAATGCAACTGGACAACCGCCCGGCGATGGACTTTTCGACTTTACTGGCGGTGCGCCACCTGCCCAACAGCAGGCAGGAGCGGGCTTTACTCCTGGTCAGAGCATGATGCCAGGGCAACAACAGCCAATGGGCGGCAGTCCTTATTTCAACCCCGTGCGGGGAGAGATCATCTTCCCGTGGATTGAACCATTCCGGGAAGGACTCGATTCTGCATTTGCACGGCGTGGCAATCCAGCACTTGCCAAGCAGTACTACTACAGCGCAGTGTATGATGTGCAAAAAGCACTGGCGCAACAGCAAACAGCATACGACCGATGGCTTATCATCGGCGAAGTGCAAGGGCAAGCAGCTGGCCGCATTACGTTAGGTCCTTATGTTGCACCAGGGAGTGTCCGCGTTTTCTTGAGTGGTCGCCAGCTGCGGGAAAACGATGACTACGTCGTGGACTACTACTCTGGCACTGTTAGCATTCGCAATCCTCAAGCACAAGCAGCAGGGAGCGATCTGGTCGTGGAGTACGAATCCAACGACGTCATGAATATCCAAACGCGTACCCTGCTGGGCATGCGAGCCGACCTGGTAGTGTCCCGCACGCGGAATGCCCAGCTTACACTCGGCAGCACACTGATGAACTTCAACACTGCTGCTCTTGTCGATCGCGTTCGGCTTGGCGAGGAGCCAATTTCCAATACCATGCTCGGCTTTGATGCGAACTTCACATGGAATGCCCAATGGCTCACCGATGCACTCAACTGGCTGCCCTTCTACAGCACCAAAGAACGCTCAACAATCAACTTCCGAGGTGAATGGGCACAGCAGATGCCTGTTCCGAACAAGCGTATCTCCGAAATCCCCGTTGATAACAATCACGCTGCCGCCTACATCGATGATTTCGAGGGCGCACAGCGCTTTATCTCCATGGGCTTAACGAGCACAATGTGGACGCACAGCTCTCCTCCTGTAGATTCGAGCATCGACCTGGAACATGAGCAACGAGCTCTCTACCGCGGTAAGCTCTACTGGTACAACTTCTTCCTCCCTCGCGTACCAATTGCCGAAATTTACCCCAATCGGCAGACCGTTCAAGGACAATCGCGGATTTCTCCGCTGGTAATCACATTCGATCCCGACCAGCGCGGCATTTACAACCCAAACCCGCACTACATTGATTCCCTCAACCCTCGGTGGGATTCGGTCAAGGCAAATCCATGGCAACAGCGTCCGCCCAACCGCGAACGCTTGTGGGCAGGCATGCAGCGTCTGATTTCTACGTTCAACTCGAACTTCGACCTGGAAAATATTGACTTCATTGACATCATGATGCGCATCGAGGAGCGCGAGCCTGGTGCCCGTATGTTCATTGACCTTGGTCAAATTAGCGAGGATATCATCCCCAACTATCGGCTTAACACCGAGGATGGAATCACGGCAGCAGCGCCCATCCCAAACGGGCGGATCGATCCCGGCGAAGACCTCGGCATTGATGCTCTCGATAACGCCGGTGAGCGGGCTGCCTATCCCTATCCGCTCAGCTTAGAAGAAGACCCTTCGCGTGATGACTACTTTTTCAACTTCTTCAAGCCGAACGAGCAACAAGTTGACGAAGACTTCTTGCGATGGAACAACTTCGAGGGGAATGCCTCGCAATCAGAACTGGGACAATTCCCCGACACGGAAATCCTCAACAAGCAAAACGGGCAGACAATCTCGCTTGATGACAGCTATTTCAGCTACGAAGTCAATCTCGACCCGTCCGATGCCAATCCGCAGGTTGTTGGAGGGGGCACAAACGGCTGGCGGCTGTACCGTATTCCCTTGCGCGGTGCTAAGCGCGTTGTAGGCAACCCTCTGTTCTCGAACATCCAGTACGTTCGCGTTTGGTTCAAGGGAGGACGCATCAAGGTCTCCATTGCCGACTGGCGCTTTGTCGGCTCGCAATGGCAGCGAGTCAACTACGCCCAAGTGCCCAACAGTGCAGTTTCCAATGACACGGTGATCCGAGTCTCCTTTGTCAACCGCGAGGAAAACTCCGGTCCACCGGATTACTACACTATGCCACCTGGGGTTCGGCCACCGCGTAACCTTGCCAACCCCGATTTTCAGAATGACATTTTGCTCAACGAGCAATCGCTGGCAATTGGTGTGACCAATCTCCAGTGCGGCGACGAGCGAAAAGCAACGCGCTTTTTCTTCCGCCCGATGGACTTTTTCTTCTACCGCACGCTCAAGGTGTTCATCAAAGGTGTGGGGGGACAAGACTACGTTCCTCCTGATTCCCTGCTTTTGACACCAGGAGATACGGCTGCACCGCAGTATTTCATTCGCTTTGGCATTGACACGGCAAACTACTACGAATACCGTGCCCCAATTGTCCGCCAGTGGCGAAATGTCTGCATTCCTCTGCAAACGCTTGCAGCAATCAAAGCGCAGCGGGATAGCGCCCTGCAGTGGCAGCGGCTGACCTATCCCGTGCCAGGCGATCCATACGCCCGCTTTGCAATCCAGGGCAATCCGTTGTTAACTCGCGTGATGTTCATTTCCATTGGTATCGCCAACCCGCGTGAACGCTGCCCTCAGCCGCTGAGCACTACAATTTGGGCAGATGAGTTGCGCCTTGTCGAGCCAGATGCACGCACCGATTGGGCAGGAACAGCAAACCTGGATATTCGCCTGGCAGACCTGGGCACCATCCGCACAGCGTACACGCAAACGAACCCATTTTTCCACCGCCTCGAGGAACGTTTTGGCACTCGCGAGCAAGCGCGAGATTTTACCTTCTCGCTGGAGCTGGGATTGGAGAAATTCCTGCCCAAAGACTGGAAGGAAGCTCGTATCCCCTTTGCTTTCGCGCGAACTGTGCGCGAGCGGCTGCCCATCTTCGCGGCACAAAGCGACGTCAACGTCGAAGAAGCAGCGCTCATGGCATACAACAGTGTCATGGCTGCCGGCGGCACGCAGCAGGAAGCACTTGACCGAGCAGATTACATCCGCCGTCGTGCACGGACGCGACTTGCACAGACACAGTGGAGCATCCTTGGCTTTCGCTTTGGTATTCCAACATCGTTTTGGCTTGTTCGTGAAACACTCAATCGGCTGGTGCTTGGCTATTCCTATGCCCAGGAGGCAGAGCAATCGCCAGTGTATGCAGAGCGCTTTCGCTGGCAATGGGACTTTACCGCACAGTACACCCTACCAATACCTGCAACATTGGCGCAAGTGTCCTTAGGCGGATGGATGAAAGGCATTCCTATCCTGGAAACGTATACCGGCTGGAAAGTAAACTTGCTTCCCCAGAATATTTCCTTCTCCACGCGGTTGTCGCGGTATCGGCGGACTGAGCAATCATGGTTCCTTCCCTTTCCTTCACCAGTGGAGCGAGGCTTTACAGCTACAAACTCTGCTTCCCTGCAGTGGAAGTTCACCGAAGGAGGATTTCTCTCGCCGCTACTCGACTACCAGCTATCGCAAACAAACACGCTTGTTCCCCTTGAACTCGACGCCAACGGTCGCCAGCGCACCGGCTCCGAACTCGCCCGCATCATCTTGTTCGACAATGGGCGTATACTGAATCTGGGGACACCGGTTTCTGTCCAGCAAACGACAACGTTGAGTTTTCGTCCACTGCTGCCAAACATTGCGAACCTCAACCGCTTTCTCGACATTTCGGGCACATTCACAACTGCATACACGTGGAATGATCCTCTCCAGCCTGACCCTCGCTTGCGGGATGCTGTCAAACAAGTAGGCTACAACAATTCCATCCGCTGGAACGCTAATCTGCGCCTTCAGGCAATGAGCAACTCGTGGTTCGGTATCAACCCAGCACCGGCACGCCGCCCTGGACAGCAGGACTCGGCGGTAAAGCAAACCTCCCTTGTTGAAGATGTGCTCGACATCTTCCGCTCGATGCTGTTCGACTACCAGCAAGTGACCATCAGTTTTACGCAGAACAACACTGCCAACACGCCAGGAGCATTCGGCGGCACCGGGATAAGCAACCTGTGGGGACGGCTGCTCACGGGACGGCAGAGCGAGCTTCTGCTGGGACCGTCGGCCGCATATCAGCTGGGGCTGGTGCGGTATCCTCACGCCAGCATCGGCATGCGCTTGACATCCCAGTTCCCGTTTGTAGCATTCTGGGAAAACTACGGCATTCGTCCGCCCAACGCCCAATTTCAAGACAATCTTTCGCAACAGACCACGCTAGAAATCCGCACCACCCGTCCCTTGTGGAAAGGAGCAACACTGGACCTCAACTGGCGCACGCAGTTCGGCACTAACCGTAATCAACTCACCACAACAGATGCCCAAGGGAACATGACATTCACCAACGTCACCATCAGCGAGCAGTACCAGCGGACGTTCCTTTCTGCCCCGTCGTGGCTCTTTTTAGCAGCTTTCAACAACCGACCAGAAACCGTCGTCCAGCGCTATCAGCAGCTCCGGGCGCAGGTTATCGGCAACAAAAACGAAGACTCTCTCACGATTGACGAGCAAATTGCTCTGCAAAACGCCATGACCGATGCTTTCATTTCTGGACTCCAGGCATTTGAATTTCTTCCGGGCGTGCTGCGGCGCTACCTTCCCCAAGTGAACTGGGCACTCCGCTGGGAGGGAATCGAAAAATTCTGGCTACTCGAGCAATTTGCGCAGCGAATCACGCTGGAGCATTCCTACCAGACGCTTTATTCCGAAAGTGCCTTCCTTACCGACAACGGGCGAGTAGTTAATGCACAGACAGTTCAAATGCAGTTCCAGCCTCTCGTGGGCGCGATTTTCTCCTTCGACGAAAAAAAGCTCAAAGGGCTGCTGACAGCAAACTTGCGCTACAACACCCGAACAAACTACACCGTTGCTGCAGCTGCCCGTACGCTTACCGAAGAGGTGCAGAATGAGCTGGCACTCAATGCGAACTATGCCATGCGTGGCTTCAGCTTCCCCTTGCTCGGTATCGAGCTGAAAAACGATGTTGAGTTCTCCTTCATCGCATCCTACCGCGCCAGCAGCCGGCGTTCATTTTTACTTGGACAGCGAACTGGTCAAGCGCAGCAGAGCACTAATGGCACCGAAGTGGATGGACGGCGAACGATTCTGATTGAACCACGCGCACGCTACACGCTCAGCCGACTGGTGACAGCCTCGGCGTTCTTCCGCTATAACGGGGAATTCACCACTGGCGCAGCCAACCCGGGCTTCAGCGTGACGGAAGTCGGTGTGGAACTCCGCATCTCCATTAGTGGCGGCCGCTAACGGCCCCAACAAGGACACACTACCGATCCCGCACAACGATCGTTCGTCCGACGATCTGCCCCTTTTCTCGCCGTGCGACAATAACTGCTCCACCCGCCGGAATAGCGTCCCCGTTGAGTATGCAGTGGTGCTCGCCCGCTTCAAGATAGCCACTCCAGAGAATCCCCTGGCGTCGTCCATCGAGCGTGTAGGCTTCGATGATAAGCATCCCAGCTGTGGCAAGACGGACAATAGCAGTTGCTCTTTCACTTACTCCCACTGGATTAGGATACACCGTCAAGGGCAGCTCTTCCAGTGGTGTTCTGGAGGTTGGCGATTCTATGCTGTTCAGCCCAGCAAGCCAGCGTGCAATTGCCTGGGATGGCCGTCCCCCTGCCCGGTCGAAATTTCCACCTACGTACAACCCCTTCCGCGTAGAGACAAGCGCACGCACTGCGCCACCCTCGATACCGCTGCCCATCGGGCGCCATTGCCCCGTTTCCGGAATGTACCGCGCAATTCTACTGGCGGCAGTATTTCCTGCTTGGCTGAATTCTCCTCCTGCGATGAGTTCCCCGTTGTGGAAGTGAAGGGCATAGATTGTCCCGTTAGTTCCTCCACCGACTGGTTGCCAACTTTCGCTATCAAGGTCCCAGCATGCGATGTTAGCACAGGGAATTGTTCCTGCACGGTCGAAATTCCCTGCGACATAAAGGGAGCGACCCTCTACCCACAGGGCGTTGACCGTGCCTTGTTGCCCGCCCAAGCTGATTCCTTCTCCCAGTGGCTGCCATGTTGATCCATTCCAGCGTGCGATCGAGCGGGCACTGACGCCACCGATTGTGCTGAATGCTCCAGCTGCTACTACTGAGCCATCACCGAGCACCGCAATCGCATTGATTTGCCCACCCGAAAGCCCCGTTCCCAACGCTCTCCACCGCTGCCCATCGTACACGGCAATACCACGAACTGTATCATTGTTCATGGTGCGAAAGTTTCCCCCGCAGTAGAGTAAATCGCGCTGTCGGTCGTAGGCAAGGGCATAGATTGCGCGTGCACCCACCGGACCTCCTACCCGTCCGATGGGCGTCGCAGTGGTGGTGTGTGGATCGTATTGCATGACTGCCGATGTTACCTGTCCATCGAGCGTAAAGACAGCAGCAAGAACGAAAGTGCGGTCCCGATAAGGAATAAGCAGGTGGAATGGTCGCTGCTGCTGGTTGAAGGGAAGATTGCCGACTGCTTCCCATCGTGTTCCGGTAAACCGTGCAATGCGCGCCGGTCCTGCTGGTCCTATTCTGTTGAAAGTACCCAACGCATATACATTTCCTTCGTCATCGCCTGCCAAAGCCAAAACAGCACCATCTGCGCCATTCCCTCGGTTGCCGCCGATCCCTCCCCACATAGCGCCATTCCACAGCGCAAGACCGCGCAGAGTAAATCCATTATCCAGTGCCAACTCAAAGCTGCCGCCCCCCAACACCCCAAGAGCACTGGGATGGAGTACCATAAGCGTACTGGTTAAGCGTTCCCCTTCCATTGGATTCCATTGCGAGCCATCCCAGTATGCTGCAAAGGCAATATCTGCAGAGCCAATTTTCTCAAATCCACCGCTAATGTAGAGGCGACCCTCCCATACCGTCAATGCGGTAATCATTCCATCGGGCGGACCAAGCTCTTGCCAGCTGGTACCATTCCAGACAGCTAAATAACGCACCAGTTGGTTGCCACTGCGGTAGAAGTCTCCTCCAATGACCAGCTGCCCGCTCGGTAGTTGGTCAATATCGAGCACCTGTGGAGTCACGTTCGGCAATTCGGCACGGAATGCTTCCCCCATGGCATGCCATTGCATGCCATCCCATCGGGCAATAGCCGTTGCAGATACTCCTCCAATGCTGCGGAAAGAGCCTCCCGCGTAGAGATTGGTCCCATCAGTATAGAGCACTGAGATATTGCCATCATCACTCCCTCCTCCGACAGAATGCCATGCCGATCCATCCCACCGCGCAATGCTACGGGTGCCAGCTACACCGTTCATGCTATTGAAAGCGCCGCCCACGTACAGGTCCCTTCCGATAAACACCATGCTCGTTATCCCACCGCTGAACGTTGCAGGAATTGGCGTTACACTTTGCCAGTCATACCGAACGAGGTTTGGAGCTACCACTCCCCCCACAGTGGCAAACTGTCCAGCAATAATCAAATCCCCATTCGGGGCAATGGTCATTGCGGTAACACTCCCCGGCTGTCCTACAGTAGAACGCACACCACCTGGAATAAGCGGCATCCATTGTGTTCCGTCCCACAGTGCTATCGAATTGACTTCAATGCCTTGGATGGTGCGGAAGTATCCACCGATGATGACGGTGTCCCCTTTGGTGATTATGGCTTGGACAAGCAGGGTATCTCCTGCCGGGGGTCCAAACTGTGTGTCCCACCACCGGTCATCGGGATTGCTCGCAATCACTGCCGGAATCTGCGGCGCAATTAAAGTGGAAGGCACCTTCCCAATCTGCCGTACAGCACGATACGATGGCGCTTTAACGCTTTCATACGGAGTGTCCCATCGTTGGTACAGCTTGTCGCACGATGAATGCCCTCCTTGCAGCACTGGAGTAGTTCCAGCGAACACCCTCACTACAAGTGCTGAAATAAGAAGTGGGTACACACTTACACTCTTAACCATCGAGAGACCGCCTGGTAATTTGACAAACGCAACAAATATACCGCCCCTTTTTCCGAAAAAATGCCCCTATTTTTGTTCTTGATGCGACTTCGAGCGCTGATAGCACTTTTCATTCTGACGGCTTTTGCAATCTACTCGCAGAGCCTGCTGGTGATGTGGTGCTTGTATTTTCTTGAGCAGCACGACATCGTTCTCTACTTCTGTCCCGAGGACCTGGGGAGTAACCACCCCTTTGCAGGTGCCCGCTTTGTCCATGAACTCTCCGATGCACACAAGGGCAAAGCGCAGGGAGCATTGGTCCTGCTTAAAGTCGTAGAGCGAACAACCGCTTACGTCCATGCTACCATCGACTTCGATATTAGGTTGAGTATCTGGCGCCTGTGTGGATGGGTTTCTTCTTCTGGGCAAATTCTTGAAGGCTACCCACTCTCTCTATTTATCCCACCCCGATCCGTTGAGCATAGCTTCTGTTTCTAAGCAGCCACGCTCCTTGCTGCGGTAATTCTCGCAGGATGCTCTGAAGTTGCCTCCAGAGGCTTTGAGCCTCGGCTCGCAGAGTATGGGGCATCCTGCTCAATTGCTCATAGCTTCTCATGTTCAACTACCAACGATGAATCCTATGTTCTCCTTGATTGTCATGTTGATGGCATGCTGCACCATGATTGCCAGCGGGCAGCAAGCATTGAAAAAAAGCTCTACTTCACGCGACACGCTCCAATACAATGCCGCTGCAGTAACGGTTGTCGCAACACGGCAGCCTGAGTACAATCTCGAAGTTCCACTAGCAACAACCGTACTCCCACGCGAGCAATTTGAGCTAAACCGCAACTATGGTCTCGATGAAGCTCTCTCGTTGGTACCAGGGGCCCTGGTGCAATCTCGCACCGGCAACCACGATGTGCGAGTACTTATTCGAGGTTTTGGGGCACGGGGCGCAGGCGAACGTTCCAATGCTGGAACCTCCCGAGGTGTGCGTTTCTACATTGACGGTTTCCCGGAGACAGAACCTGACGGCCGCACTGCCTTCGACCAAATTGACCTGGGCGCTACGCAAGCAGTGGAAGTTCTTCGCTCGAATGCTTCTGCTCTGTGGGGCAACGCAGCAGGAGGTGTAGTGAACCTGAGCACCGTGCCCGCGCTTGGCTCACGTTATGTGATCGCAGAAATCGGGACAGGGTCATTTGGATTTCTGCGTTCTGCTCTCCGTCTGGCATCACCGCTGGGAGATGCCAGTATTGCCTACCTCAATCTGACTAATACCTCTTTCGACGGCTGGCGCGAGCACTCGCGGTCATCAAATTTCCAGTTCACTGCAGGAGCTGTTGCGCAGCTTGCTGAGCGTTCGCGACTTGGCATTTTTGCTGTGGGTGCTTCAAATACCTTCCGCATTCCCGGACCGCTGACGGAAGCTGAGTTCCAGAGCAATCCTCAGAAAGCACAGGATAATCCAGCCATCTACAACCCCACTTACGTTGCGCGGGACGAGCGGCGCTCTAATCGGCTTGGGCGGATTGGCGTTCGTCTCGAGCAAGGACTTGGTCCAGGCGAGCTTATGATGCAAGTGTTCGCACAGCCCAAATTCCTCCAGCGCTCAGAGCGAAATACCTTCCGCGATTTCACTCGCTACCACATTGGCGGTAGTGCAACGTATTCTCTCCCGATCGAGATAAGCGAGGACCTACGGAATTACCTTCTGGTCGGCATGGACGAACAGTACCAAGACGGTGCCATCTTGTTCTATCGCTACAACCTTGCCACAGGCGGTCGCGGTCCTCTCCAAACCAATAAGCGGGAAGGTGCAGAAAACACCGGCGTGTTTGTGCAGGATGAAATTGTGTATGGTCCGTGGAGTTTGCTGGTAGGATTGCGGCAGGACTGGCTGACGTACTACTACGCGGACTTCCTGAATCCGCGCTTAAGCGACCGCCGAACCTTTGCACAGTTATCACCCAAAATCGGGCTGACCTACCGCCTTACAGACTTAGCAAGCGTGTATCTCAACTTCGGTCGCGGAGTGGAAATCCCCGCAGGCAATGAAACCGATCCGCCCAGTGTTTTCGGCGAAGACACTGTTCGAGTGATAAACTCCTTACTCCAGCCAATTCGCTCGGATACGTACGAAGCGGGATTCAAGCAGATTCTCTGGCTCGGCGGAGGCATTGTCCGCGCGCTCTCCTACGACCTGGCAGTGTACTACATTCGAACCTGGAACGACCTGATCCCATACCGTGGAGGGCGCTTCTACCTTTCCGCTGGTCGTACCGACCGCATTGGCGGAGAGCTGGGATTCCGGATAGACTTCGAGCAAGGAGTCTCTCTGTTAGGTGCCGCAACACTGCTCCAGACCAGACTTACAGAGTATGTGATCGACTCTGTGTACACGCAAGCAAGCTACAATCCCGCACTGGACGGGAAGAAAGCAGACCTTTCCGGCAACAAAATGCCTGGTGTTCCAAGCTTTTTCACAACGCTTCGCCTTCAATACACCCCTGCGTGGTTGGAGCGATTGCGGCTGGAGGTGGAAATGCGGCATGTTGGCTCCTACTATGCCGACGATCGCAACACTTTTTCGGTCCCTGCGTACACGGTATTCGATGTTGGCGTCCGCTACGAGCAGCCTATCAGTGAGACGCTCTCCCTCATTGGCGAAGTTCGGGGGATGAATTTGGGCAATGCTCGATATGTGGCAAGTATCTGGATCAACCCGGATGTCACCAGTGCAGGGGCAGCATACATTGAGCCTGGGCTGCCACGGAACTTTTTCGCTCGAGTGCTCGTTCAACAGCGTTGGTAGAATCGCCCCCTGTTTCCGCACGTAAGCGCATGCCTGATGGCATGCGCTTTTTTTGTGCAAAAAAATCTCTTGCATGCTAAGGGAGCAATGCCGTAATTTGCGGGCGCATGCGGGAGGCAGCATACCGCATGCTCCAGAGGCATCCAATCGTAATGCGAAAAATCCATGTCTCCAGAGAACCGATTCCGGGCTGGGATACTCCGTCCCGAACGGGTTACGGACGCATGTATGCACGTCCACGCGTGTTTTGCTGAGGGCGAGCGGGAAGACAGTCTTGCTCCCATGCTTCACACGATTGCGTTGACGACATTGCACCGATTCGACCGATTACCGCCGCATCGCCAGTCATTGGCAGCGATTGCAGGCAATATTGCAGGTGCGCTCGATCGTCTCCGGCAGTACGATCCACGGCTGGAGGGAATCACAGCTAGCTGGCAATTCGGTATCCGCGATGACGGCACACCTTACGACCCCCACGTAATCCGTCAGGCAGTACAGATCGTGACCTCGATGCGCCCCCTTGAACCGCGGGCATTTGCAGTTGGGATTTGTAGCTACATCATGCGTATCGAACTCGCACGGCGGGGACTTCCGCTGACTTTTCCTCTGCTTGCATACCGAGTGCTTCAACCGCCGCCGTGGGCATCATTTCTTGAAGGGGGAGGGCTGCATAGTGCTCTGTTGTGGAGTATAACGGCACTTCTCGGAACCTTCTCACCACCTGGACCAACGGCCGTGCGGTTTACCGTCGCCGACTGCGACCGACGGAGCGAAGCGCTGTTACGGATGTTGGCAGTCACGGGAGTAGGAACTCCACCGATTACGTTGGCAGATTCCTTGGTAGCGTGCGCGAAGTCCCCGCTCAAGTTTGACCGCATCGTTGCTCTTGCAGAAACAGCCGCCGATGGCTACTTTGATGCATGCTATCACTTATTGCACAGTGGGGGTAAGGCACTGATAGCGATCCCAACAGCCCAGGTCGAGCGATGGTGGCACGAGGAGATACGCAATGCAATCGCGGCAGACCGAGTGGAAGCGCTCCTGGAGTGGACCCCTGGAGAGAACGTGCAGCAGGGATGGACAATCGTCGTTCTTCGGACAACCGCTGCCGTCCATGTACGGCGTCGGGTACTTTATGGTGCTCTCCGCGGTGAATTGAGTCCTGAGCGCATTGAGGAGCTGTGTGATGCTATCGCCCGCGGTACCAGCGATGCAGGATGGCTTCAGTGGCAGTCGACAGGAGCATTACCCACGCCCCAAAGCTCGACGGGCACTTTTTTGCTTGCACAGCCTTGTCTGCAAGACTTACTTGACCGCTGGAGCGAGCGAGGAATAGATGCAGGACCACTCGTTGTTGGCAATAACGGCTCGCTGCGCTTTGACGACCGAATCACCACCGCTTCACTTCTCCGAGCAGCTCTTCGCTCTCTCCACTCGCTCCGCTCTCACGAGATGCGCTACTATTTCACCCTCTACCAATGGTGGCAGCGGATACAGCCATTACTTCGCTCTCACGGACGAGTCGTTTGGCAAACAGTCGAGCAATCCTTAGTTGAGCATCTTTCCAGTGTTCCCAGTATCACCACAGCACAAGCACGGGCATTGGCTATTCGGTGGTGGTCCAGCGTCGAGCCAGACCTTGCGAGCGCGGAAGAGTATAGTGCTCTCTCGGTTGTGGAAAGTATCATCATCGGAATTGAGCGCAAGCTCCGCACAGCAGGAGTTAAGTTGTGGAAAGTGCTCGACGACCGCGAAGAGTATCTCCTTCGCACCTGCACACCGCAGCTTATCGAACGTGTCCACGCTGAACTACGGCGCCAGTCCTCCCAGCGGCAGGAGGAACTTCGCGAGTTAGACAATCGGATTGCCACTCTTCAACAGCAACTTGCAGCCTACCGAAGTCGGATGGCACAATTGCATCTGCAAGCAAAAGCTCACGACGTCCCGCATGATTCCCCTGAACTTGTCGATAGCACTCTCCCTTTGCAAAATGAACTAAGCCAGCTTCTCAAAGCAATGGTCGTCGTCCAAAGCGAACTCAAAATGCTCCAGCAAAATCGTGGAGCAGCAGAAATCCTAAGCCCAGAGGACTGGTTCTCGCCTATCGTTGCGCGCTGTACAGCGCAGCTGTTGCCAGCCCTCCACGCCGTTCGGCGGACGATGGATGAACATGGTGCATGGGTACTCCTGCTCCAGCTTTGGGAAGAGCAACTCCATGCAATCGCCGACATTCATTGGGAAAGTCTGGTAGCAATCCTCTGCGATGAATTCGAGCAGGTATGGCAATCACTGACTACATCTGCCTCGCAGTCGTCTGCATCATCCCGCTACGCTTACGCCCAATAGAAACCACCGCCGTCTTGCAAGAGAAGCGATTACAGGGAGCAGCTAAGCGGTGGCGCAGACAGAATCTTCGCACCCAGTCTCACAAAAAAGAACTGGCGTGTCACCGGTGAAAAAAGTGACA
>JANWWF010000019.1 GCA_025055755.1 Candidatus Kapaibacterium sp.
GTGCGCGCGAGGTGATGTAGCCGGCAACGTCATCTTGCGCCGAGTTGATACGCTTGCCGGTAGAAAGACGCAATTGGTGGAGAGCTATCGCCCGGTTAGCCGCATCCAGAGCATTGTAGGCATTCTCGGCGGGCGTGTTCGTGCGAATACGTGCACCATTGGAAATGGAGGATGGCATACTACCTCCCTGGTGTTGTGAAACATACCGCCGGCGTCCGTGCCCCTTTTACTCTTGCATCCAAATGCTGTTATCGGTAGCTCGGGAAAAAACTTGAGCCTATTGTGAGCTGGAGAGCCGGTCAAGTTCTTCGGCGAGTCCCCAAAACACTTTTACCATTCCTGTTCGCGAGTATGTGTCATTGTATCCTACCGCGCGAACTTCAATCGTGTTGATACCTCGATGTAATTGCCACCGGTACCGAGAGCCTTCTAATGTAGTCCATTCCTTTCCATCCAACCGGATTTGATAATGCCTTATCCAGGGGAGAGGAGTAGCGACTTCTATCGTGTATTCGGGACGGATAAATCCGCGCTGTGGATGGTATGTGCCTGTATAGGTAAATGTGGTATGGATTTGATCGAGGACACCGTAGGCTTTCTGCCATGCTCTGGTGTAGAAAATACCGCTCATCGGCATTCCCTGAAATGCCAACGGCAAAGGAAGAGAATCCTGGCAGATGTACATCATCAGGACGATCTTATTTTCATAAACGTAAGGGTAATCCAGATAGCCTGTGTAGGCTGAAATGAATAGCCGATAGCGCTCAACCTGCTCATAGGGAGAAACTCGATAGTATGTGCACACCTCGTCGGAAGTCAGAAAATCTATCGTACTAAGCTTACCGCTGTTTATCGCGGTAACCAATTCGTATGCGTTGAGCCACTCACCATCTCGACATGGATATATACCCCACTGGGGATCAAGGAAAACCCACTTATGATAGGTTGTTGACCATGCTTCGACGGCAACATGCCGTGCACCTCGGGGACGTGTTTCAATATCTGTTTTGCTTAGCCCGACCATGCGTGCAGGGTATCCATATGCAGTAAGAACGTCAACCAGCACTCGGGCGTACTCAACACAAGTGAATCGCTCTCCGCTCTGTGCTCGTTCGAGAATATCCAATGTGCTTACTGAGGCTGACACCGTATTATCGGAGTGATGACGCCAACGGGTTCCCACCCACGCCAACGCTAAACGAAATGCCTCAATTTCACTCATGCCGTCAAGTCGCAAACTGGTGCGAGCAAGATACTGCCGATAGACACTTGCAATCGAATCGGTAGGAGCAAAAGGAAACGGATAGAATAGGCTTCGCCGATCGAGGTCTAAGTCATCGGATGCGGCGAGCACTCGTACCATTAGACGTTCACCCCGTATCTGCTCCCCTGCAATTTGGGCTAAACTGTAGTGGATTACCGAGATTAATGAAAAAACACAAATGGTAAAGGTATGAATCAATCTCATTTGCATCTGGATAGTTGCTTGATAAATAAAAGCGAACCGCTCATGCAATAATTCATTGACATGGCGGTTGGTTTCATGGTGGGCAAAATAAAACCGCCTCGCTTCCTGCAAAGCGAGGCGGAGAAAGTCGCTGTACTCGGTTATCTACTGCCAGGCAACAATGCCCCCCCGGAGATTTTTGACGTTGAAACCGCGGCTGCGAAGAAACTGTGTTGCCGTTGCACTCCGACCGCCACTACGGCAGTATGCCACAATCATCTTGTCGCGATATGGCTCGAGTTCCTCAATGCGATTTTCCAACTCAGGAAGTGGAATAAGGAGCTGCCGTTCGAAATCGATTCGTCGTTGGGCGTGCTCATCTGCAAAGCGGACGTCCAGCAGAAGAAGTTCGTCGCCATTGCTTTCTATCAGGGCTTTCAGCTGAGCAGGCGTGATCTCATCGTCTCCAACTTGCTCTTCCTCTGGTTCGGCATACTCTTGTTCAGGATTCGAAGCTTGTTCGGTCGGAATGGTTGGTATGAGCTCTTTTTCGATGATTTCTTTAAGCGTCGGCTTGGGAAGTGCTCCTACAGCCATTTGAGGTTTCCCCTTGAGGGGGACAAAGAGCAGCGACGGAATGCTTCGAATCCCAAAAACCATCGCAAGCTCCTGCTCGGCGTCGGTGTCCACTTTATAGAATAACACCTTCCCGGCATACTCTTGAGCTAATTCTTCAAAAATTGGAGCGAGTATGCGGCATGGACCGCACCACTCCGCCCAAAAATCGATTACACACGGAAGCGAGCCTTTATATTTCCACTCGCGCTCTGTCTGATAATCAAACACCTTCTCGCGGAAGCTTTCCGCCGTGAGCGCTTGTGGTTTAGCAGTAGAAATTATCGGTGATTCCATTGGTTGTGCTAAAGTGATAGAAGTCATGCTTCAACGTTTGTGGTCGTTGCAGAAACCACTGGGTATCCTGCAGCAACCCACGCATTGATGCCACCAGTGACGTTGACCGTATTCCGGAGATTGTATCGGTGCAGTAAACTGGTAGCGATCGAGGAACGATCACCACCTGCACAATGCACTGCCACCGTCCGATCCCGTGGAATACGATCGAGATTTTGCTCTAAGTACCCGGCGAAAATATGAAGGGCACCATCCAGATGCATCGCATCATATTCACTTTGGTTGCGTACGTCCAGTACCACAACATCCCCTTGCTGAAGGCGCTCTGCCAGCTCATGCACACTCATTTGAGGGAGAATTGCCAGCTCGCGACCGTTGGTTGCCCACTCTGCTACATCAGCCAAGTAGCCAACTGCGTGGTCCAATCCAATACGAATCAATTTCCGCGTAACATCTTCAACCTGTTCAGGCGATACCACAAGGGCAAATGGCTTATCGTAGGAGATGATCCATCCTGCCCAGGTCGAGAATGAATTATTATTCTGGATGTTGATACTGCCGGGGATATGTCCACCTGCAAACGCGACCTTATTGCGTGTATCCACGATCAAGACACCATCTGCCCGAAGTTGTTCGATTTCCTCTCCACTGAGACGTTTGAGCACCGGCACTTGCCCGTTCGGTAAAATGGGGCGAGGTTCTTTATTGAGCTTTTTCATCATCGCAAAGTACCGCGGTGGCTCAGGTTGACCTTCGAGCAGTGCGCGAACAAATGCCTCTTCATCGTCAAACTGCAGCGCCCAGTTAGTTAGCTTTTCATAGCCAACGGTGCTATGAGGAATTGCGCCCAATGCTTTCCCGCACGCTGAGCCCGCTCCGTGTGCTGGATGGACTTGGACGTAGTCTGGTAATTGCTTGAATCGCTGCAAGGATGCAAACAGTTGCCGTGCTCCTTTTTCCATCGTTCCAACGTAGCCTGCGGCTTTCTCGAGAAGATCAGGCCGGCCAACATCGCCGACAAAGACAAAATCCCCACTGAAGAACATGATAGGCTTCGACGTTGCGGAGGTATCGGTCACCAGAAACGAAATATGCTCTGGCGTATGACCAGGTGTGTGCCATACCTCAAACTTGATATTGCCCACCATGAACGTGTCACCGTCTCGGAGGCCAATATGAGGAAATTGGTACTGCCATTCTGGTCCCCCTTCGTCAGAAAGGTAAAGGTCTGCGCCCGTCACTTGCTGCAATTCCCGCGAGCCCGATAGAAAATCTGCATGGATATGCGTTTCGAGCACGTGAGTAATTCGCAGCTTTTCCTGCTCGGCAATACGGAGATAGACGTCAATGTCCCGCTGCGGATCAATGACGGCAACTGTACCGCTACCTTGGCATCCAACCATATAGCTGGCATGGGCTAAGCCCTTTTCGTAAATCTGACGGAAAAACATATCACATCTCCTTGACTATGGAACAATAAACTGTTTCTGCCCTATCAGATGCAGTAAGTATGGAAGCGATTCATCCTATCACTCGGAGCACCATCCCAACCCCTATCACCGCGATAAGAAATGCCATAATCCGGCGCAGCTGGCGAACCGGGAGATAATGGCTTAGTCGCACACCTATCCACATTCCGGGGAGTGCACCAATGATTGCTGCAATCGTAGCCGTTGGATGGACCATTCCTGCCAGTACTTTACCGACTGCAGTAGAAAATGCTCCAATAATTACTATCCCCAGCGTGGAGCCAATTGTCACTCGGACAGGTACCTGCACAATCGTAAGCAGGAGTGGAGCGAGGATAAATCCTCCTGCCATGCCTACCATTCCTCCAAACAGTCCCACTGGTACAGCGACTGCAACAGCACGAAAAGTATGAAGCGTGTATGCAGTTGTGTTATCGTCGGTATGCTGTTGAAGCATCAGCGCAGCACCTACCAGTGCCATTATTCCGAAAAGTAGCTCTAACGCACGGGCGCTTACCATCCCAGACAGCTGAGCGCCAATGAATGAGCTCAGCATAAGTGGAATACCGACCGCAATTACTAATCGCTTATCAAAAGCGCCACGTCTGCTATGGAGAAAAGCCCCAAGCATAGACGATGTGAGTACTTGCACGCTGGTTATCCCACTGACGACATACATGTTGAGAGGAGACTGCCCAAGAAGAGGAGGAATAGCTAAGAATGCGGGGATCAATATCACTGCTCCTCCTATGCCAACCATCCCACCGAGGATCGAGGTGGCAAATGCTAAGATTGCGATGGTTATTAGTTGCTCGGTGCTCATGCTGTAACGAGAATGCAGTCAACCTCTCTTTTATGATGCAAAATCACTCAGTTCGGTGCGAATAAATGTGCGGGCACGATGAAGCCGAGATTTGAACGCAGGAACGCTTAGCCCCAGAACCGAAGCAGCTTCTTCATTGCTTAGTCCTTCCAGCTCGCGAAGAATGAAGGGCAAACGGTAATCAAGTGGGAGCTTCTGGAGTGCGCGGTGGAGTGCTTCGCGCAACTCATTGTTCGTGTAAATAACATCTGGGCGATAATCCTCGACGCTTGCCATTTCGATTGATTGGTCAGATTCTTCGTCATCCCGCCGTAGTTCATCGATGGAAACGGTCGCTTGTTCGAGCTTTGTACGCCGGTTATGCATTTGGCAGTTGTTGACTACGATAGAGTACAACCAGGTGCTGAATTTGGCACGTCCGTCATATTGGTGCAGCTTACGGAATACATTGACGAACGTGTCCTGGACAACTTCTTCCGCATAGTCTTTGTTATGGCAGACGTTATAGGAAAAATTGAACACTGTCTCACGGTAGCGCTTATATAGCTCGTTGAATGCGCGTTCGTCGCCGTTTTTTGCACGCTCGATAAGTTCGCGCTCTTCCATACTGCGGGACTCCATGGAACTCTACAACAAAGATACCGAGAGCGAATGGCAACGGATTGTGACCGCCGTTGAGCGCCATCGTGCAGCTCCGTATCGCTTGCCGATTAGCTCGACAATGCAGGCTGTCTTGGATCCGCTTGTCGAAAGACTTGTTCGCGAACAGCAAAGCGGCAAACGGTTGCTTCTTGATGCAGGCTGCGGAACTGCTTATAGCACATGCCTGCTTGCAGAGCACCATCCTGACATGCTGGTAGTTGGGATTGACCGCTCGCTTGTGCGGTTGCGAAAAGCGCCTCCACTGCCCGCGAATGCTCTCATTTGCCGTGCACGACTGGAGGAGTTTTGGCTTCTTGCCCACCAGGCAGGAATTCTCTTTGAGCGCACGTACTTGCTCTATCCCAATCCATATCCGAAGAGATGGCAGCTGGGGCGGCGCTGGTATGGTCATCCGATTTTCCCTACTATTCTTGCCACTACTCGTTCGCTCGAGCTACGGACCAATCAACAATGGTATGCCCATCACTTTTGTATTGCACTGGCCGCATGCTCGTGGCACTACCGCTGCATGCCCCATGCTGGTGACCAGCCACTTACACCATTTGAGCGCAAGTATTTGGCACGAGGTGAGCTCTGCTGGATTGTAGAAGCATGGCAAAAGTAGCAGTCGCAGATTTCACGCGATAGCTGAAAAGCTCGCTTTCCAGGATAAGGGAGCGCATCATAGCATAAAGCGGAACCGTATCATCTGGAAAGACTACGTGAAGAATTCTCCGCAATGTCGTAAGTTACATTTGGCACGATGGTACCACTTTACAACGGAGCACCCCCATGAGCCCGACCGAAGAATACGCAGAGCGTTTTCCGGCAATGCCATTTGTACGGTGGAATGGACAGATTCTTGCTTCCCAGTATGGCATTGGCACCTACCGAATGAATCTACACGAGCCAGAGCATATTGTTGCGCTAGCACATGCCCTCCGTAGCGGTATCAATGTGGTTGATACTGCTACCAACTACAGTGATGGACATGCAGAGGAACTCATCGGCCATGTGCTGGAGCAACTTCATGCCAATGGCTATGCCCGAGAACATTTTGTCATTGTGTCGAAGGCAGGGTATGTGCAGGGACGCAATCTTAATCGGGCAATAAAACGAGAACATCAAGGGCATGCATTCCCTCACATGGTCAAACTCGAAGATGATTTATGGCATTGCATTCATCCGGAGTTTCTCCAAGATCAGCTCGATCGCTCGCTCCGCCACATGCGCACCCACTATGTGGATGCATACCTTCTTCACAATCCCGAGTACTTTCTCATCAATGCCCAACGCGAAGCGATACCGCTCGGTGAAGCACGAGCAGAATTCTACTATCGCATCGAGCTGGCGTTCCGATACCTGGAGAACGAAGCACGCGCTCGGCGTATTCGGTGGTATGGTGTGTCATCGAATGCATTTGGCTTGCCTACCCACGACGAACGCTTTGTTAGCCTTGAACAGCTCTGGGACATTGCCCTCCAAGTAGGGGGTCGAGAGCATCATTTCCGTGTGGTACAAGCTCCGCTCAATATTCTTGAGCCCAGCATTGCGATAGAGCAGAACAACAGTGGACGGACTTTTTTGGAGTACGCCCACGAGCAAGGACTGGTGGTTATGGTAAACCGTGCCCTCAATGCGGTGGTAAATAATTCCCTGGTCCGTTTGGCAATTCATGCGGCAAGTTCAGAGCCAGCGCCATCGCCTACGGATATTGCCGCTCGCCTTGCTGAAGCGATGCAAATGGAAGACCACTTTACCCAGCATATTCTCCCAACCCTTCCGTTCGAGGATGAAAGCAAAGAATTGCTCCGCGATTACCTTTCTCCTGCCACTCAGTTGGCATCGCTTTGGGAGCGATTCGAAACAGTCGAGCACTGGCATGATGCTGAAACCCAGTTCTTCGCTCCCCGTATCCGCGAGGCGACAGAAGCAATCGCTACCCATGCATCAGAAACGGTCCAGCATTGGATGCACCAGTATCGAACCATGATTACAGAGCTATTTGGACTGTTGACACGGTACTATGCCCACCGTGCACTGCCGCGTCTTCAAGCAATTGAGCATCGTGTCAAGGATTCATTGGGAGAACCATTTTCCTCGATGGGCATCACCGAACTTGCACTTGCGATTCCCCGAGCCACAGTAGGAGTAACCTGTACCCTTGTAGGTGCTCGACGCCGGGCATACGTTGATCACGTATGCACCATTGCCCAGCAGCATCTTCCGCCTTTGGAGCGTCATCACTGGGAAGATTTAGCTGCCGTTAGTGCGGTGGTTAAAACAAGCATTTAGGTCACGGACGTTTAGCGCACGACGTGGAGCAAGGCATGATGGGTGTCTATCCCTGCTGATAGGACGAGGTAATAGACACCGGATGCGAGGTCATCGAGGGGAAGCAACACAGTATGCTCACCGGGGGCAAGGCGCACCGGTGGTGCATATGTGCGGAGATGCTCACCGCGCAGAGTGTACACCGCGATAGTGGGCGATGCGTATTCCTGCAGGGAGAAACGAATCAATGCTTCATCCTGGACGGGATGAGGCTCGATACGCACAGTTCCGCTGCGGCTTCCTTGCTGCACCGTTGTTACCCCACACTTGCCACTGGCAATTGTTGGTGTGATACTGCCGAGAAGGCGGACGTCCAGAAAGAGTAGGGAGTCGGTTTGTACTCCTGCGGTTGGCTCAATAACCAGTACATCTTCTGAAGTGTCAGGAACTGTAATGCGGAAGTGGAGAAGAGCAAAGGTGTCAGCCCGCATTGTGGATGCGCGGTCAATAGTGATTCGAAGCTGGCGGGGAAAGTCGAATGTGTCGCGCAGGATGCCAGTGGACAGACGAGGAGTTATGCCAAGGTACTTGAGCATTGTTGGATTCCATCGCACACGAAATCCAAAAGAGAACGCTTGGAGCCAGTATGTTTGCCCTCCATAGGTTGCGGCAACATCTCGATCGAGAAGCAAGGGAATTGTTATGGTATCTCCCAGCATGCCGCCCCGTGCTTGTGGGGTAGCGGGACTTGTCGCATCAGTTGTGATGCGAAGCGGGAACACAGGAGCATAGCCCTTGCCCCAAATGCGGAGAGAGTCGTCCCGCCAGCACGGCAGTGAACTTGCAATGCGAATCCATTGGTCAAGGGGGGTAAAGTTCCGCGGACAATATTCAACCGTTACAACGACCTGCTCCCCCGGCTGGATGGGAACATTTCTACCAGGCGCAAATGCAACAACGCGAACTGTCGAGGGAAGACGAAGTAAAGAGTCGATGAGAACGGGTACATCGCCGGTGTTCTGCACAACGATTTGCCGTTGCTCGCAATCGAGCACCCGCACACTATCGAAAGACAATACCCCTTGCGATGGAGGAGTAACAAGGGCAATCGCCACTGCGTCAATAAACACAAGCGCACGGTCACCGCGAGTTGTGCTCAAGTCATAACGAAGAATCTCTGGCGTGTTGAAATCGAAGTCGCGTAGCTCAATCGTGGCAGTGTCACGCCGTTGCCGACGCGGGACAAAGTGTGCCACCATCATTTGGCGCAGTGAATCCACATTCAGCATTCGTTCAACTGTGACAAGAGCGCCAAGGGCATCTTCCTGAACTGTCTGTGGAGTTCCATAGGTGGAGGTTACATACACCAGGCGGAGCTTTGTAGTGTCATAGGCGAATCGGCACGTAAGGTCAATTACACTTCGTTGGGAAGAAGTCTTCGGGAGAGCACGAGAGGGATATACCGGCACACGAAGTGTATCACATGAGATTACCCGAAAGGTGTCCAGTGCAACAGCCGTAGAATCAAACTGCAGGTAAAGAGCGTAAGGGAAGCCTGCTGATCCTACACCAACGAGCAGAATTGTGGTGTCAACATCAGTACACGGTTTGCTGTAATAGATCGCGACACGTGCCCGGTAAGTCCGTGGTGCACGAGGGCGAAAGTCAAAGCGAATATTGAGCGCAGATTGTGTGCGTGGCACTAAACGGTAAGGAAGGGTTACCGGCTGGTTGCGCTCATTGGTGAGCGTGTAGCGGAAGACATTCTCATCAGGAAGGAAAGCGATTGAGTCAATTTGTACAGTGTCTTGGTATGGATTCCAGCTTAGCGAAGGAATGGTCAGCCGTGACACGGGGGGAGACGATGGATTCACCGCCGCATCCACATCCACAAGCGTTACCGGGAAGGTGTGCTGGATAGGAAAAGGGCGAAACGTTAGGGCACGTCTGCCGGTAAGGAAAACAGTGTATTCGTTATTCCAACCGACGCCATGAGCTCGGATAAGCAAGCGTGCGCTTGCGATCGTCTGGGTTGTGTCTGCTGCGGTTCGCGGGCAGAACGTTATCCAGAGGGTGTCAGTCGTCTGGGGAGGAATTGTATAGGGAAGCTGGCCCCCATTGCGTTGGTAATAAGTCGAGTTGAAGGTGAAAAGCTGGGGAGTAGCATTCGGAATGCCGCTGCCATCAATGCGTAGAGTGTCGATAGTCATTGGGTGTACAAGTGAATTATTCGCCAGCGGTATCTCACGCGTTACACACTCGCAGGGCCGCACATAGCTGAAGTTTTGAATGCTAATTGGTGCGTCGAGGTGATATATCACTGCGCGACCACGCAGCTCTCCTGTTGCCCGGATATTGACACAGGGTGAATCGCTCACCGCTATTGCCGGCGCGTTAAACGTCCCAACTCCAGCAGGGGCAAAGCGAACAATCGCGATCAAAGAGTCTCGTGGATTGAGCACTGCGGGCAGCGGTGGGATTGTACCCTGGAGCAAATATCCAGCGGGCACCACCAGGCGGTCCACACGGACTGGCAACGGAGAGATGTTCTCGACGGCAATAGTGTCATCGCGGGTCTGGCCAACCTCCAGAATGCCCCAGTCTGTCGTTGGTGTCACGTAGAGCTTCGGGGTAAGAGAATTTGCTCGAATTTGCACCATCCATTCTTCCCCCGACGAGGAACGGTAACGAATGAAACCAAGGACTGCCACATCTTGTCCACTTCGAGGAGGCACAAAACGAATAGCAAATCGTACTCTCCCACCTCGTGGCATCCGTAGCGTAGGGGGGAGTGTAGTTCGCGTGCCTGTTGCAGTGTCTATCACGAAAAGAGTGCCAGAAGGATCATCCAGCCGAACGTTTGTCAGGTTTTGTTCAGTGCTTGATTCGTTGATGATTTCCACCATGGCAATCGAGGAGTCGCAAGAGAGGACGCGTTCAATTCGCACCACCGAGGGCTCAAATCGGAATTGTTCAATAATGCCGCGTCCGTGAACGGGAATGCAAGCTGTCATAAAGCAGCGCTGCTCGAAAAGGCACAGCGTGTCGTTGTAATCCAGGGCATCGGTAGGACGAAAAGCAAGGGCTCCGGTCAATGTTCGCGTTTGCTGAGGAGGAATTTGAAGATTACGCTGCAAGAGCACGAATTCTTCTCCCCGTTTGAGATAAAGCGAGACGGTTAGCACATCCGTGGTGCTATTGTTGCGGAGAACAACATCACGGCGAGCCTCTTGCCCCACGATGACACTGCCAAAATCAATAGAGGAGGCTATAAACTCGACGTCTTTGTCCAGCCCACGTCCGGTGAACGGGATCGCAATCACAAATTGGCAGGGCTCGCCCGGCAGCCGAGCATAGAAAACGATGGAATCGCGGACAAGCCCTGGCTGTAGAGGACGGAAGCGAAAGTATTTCTCGAACTCACCGCCCTGACTGCTTGGGCGGAGGGTGTAGGGCATCCGCGGTAGTCGTACCGCTACGAGCACTCGAGGAAACACGACACTATCAATGATAAGATCCCGGGTGGTCAGGTTGTACCAGTTCCACGCGCGGGGAGCAGACAAATCACCGGGACAGGTAGGAGGAAACTGGAAGGAGGAAATAGGGGTCGTGCCATTGGGCTGACGGATGGCAAACACCTGCTGAGTACGCCCTGCCAAGGGGATAATCCCATTGCCAGGGCAGCGATCCGTCGAGAGGATGTACAGGGTGTCAAGGAACTGGCGAGTGGTATCTTGAGCAATGAAACGGACGACGATGTCTGCACATTCGCCTGGCTGAAGAACAAGGGGGAACGTGCGTCCGGCGGCAGGAAATGCTTGGAAAACACCTGGCAGTCGCGTCACTGCTCCGGTGAGAGTGACCGGCCGTGGTGCACCAAGTGCAGCACTTTCGTTGCAGATGCGAAGGAGGGTGTCCGTAAATGCACGGCTTGGGCAACGAGCATAGAGGGTGTCGAAGGCAAATCGGGCGGGGCGAAATGTGAGTTCTGTCCGGCGGTTAAGTTGAATCTGGACAGTGTCGCTATAGGTACAGCGATTTGTGCCGACAATACGCACAAACGCTTGAATTGATCCGGTAAGATAGCCTGCATATGTCACTGTTGCTGTGACGGGAATTCCGCCAGGGGGGAGAGTAAGTGTCGAAGGCGTTACACGGAAGAAGGAGCGGTCTCGCCCTCCGACCGCAAGGCTGACTGTGCTGCCGCATTCGGTAGTGTCTGCAATAGTGATGGTCCATGATCGCGTCGAGTCACAGTCGAGCTGTTCAGAAATGTTCAAAGGAAAAACGACAACGCTGCGGGGCAATGTTCGTGCTGGCGAAGGCGGTCTGCACGTTGCTCCGCTAAACAGACGCCCATCGTTCCCATTCCCCGATGCATCGCACAAAGGAGTAAGAAAATCGTTTTCCCGTTCATTGCAGCGGTAGTAGAGAACAAGTCCTACTTCATTCCCCTCTAACGAGCGGTAGCGATTGCATGCAATTTCCCATCGGCTCAGTGCACGATTCCAAATGCGGATTTCATCAAGCTGCCCTATAAAAGCGCGATTCTGGGGATTATCAAAAAAGCCGTTGATACTCCCAATCTTGAGTGCGGCAGTAGTATTTTGCGGCTGGCGAAGGCGTGTTGCAGGATACTGAGGGTTGTAGGCAGAATCTTGGAGTACTCCGTCAATGTACAAGCGCACTATACCTGCATCGACGGTGGCTGCTACATGCGTCCATCGCCCGTAGAAGGGACCAAATGGTGCCCGTGCGATGGTATTGTCGAGAGCCCCGCGGTTTTGGGGACCATTGACCTCGAATGTCAATTCATCGTTGGGGGCAATGAAAAGGATCCACACGTCATTGTCGTCGGTGTACGGTCCCCAGATGCCGGCAATGATAACACGCCCACCAGGCTGGCGCGAGGCGTTTATCCACATTTCCACTGTCATCTGGGTGGAAATGCTTCGCAAGGATGCAGAAGAGGGTACGTTGATGTAGTGGTGATTCTGTCCTGTTGCAATTGTGGCGGTGTATGCCCTCCCAATACACGATTTATTCGAATCACACTGCCCAATTGCACTGGCTTCTATAGTAATCAAGGCGGCCCAGAGGACCAAAGCAATACCTTTCATCGTGCTCCTTTCCAACACCAGACAGTCTGCAGCAAAAAGCATACCTTTGCCGAAGGTAGAATCTGCCCTGCAATAATACACGCTTGGTATAATCGTAACACTCAGATGTACTATCGCAGCGATCGGACAGAGGTATGAAGCGGAGTGTAGTAGTAGTTCTCTCATTCATTGGGTTAATGGCATGTGCACAGCTGAGCACAATGGGGTTCCGTGCTCGGGTGATTTTAGATGGGGAACGTTCGACGACAATCGAAAATGAACCGCAGGTGCACCACCAGCGCCACTTTGCAACACTCCCTCCGGAGAGTTCCGATGTTGTCCTATTTGTGTTGGGAGACTGGGGAAGTGGCTCTGCTATACAGCGCGATGTTGCTCGTGCAATGGCGCTGCATGCACGGGGAACGCGTCCCCATGCGATTATTTCCACAGGAGATAACTTCTATCCCAGTGGTGTGTCGTCGGTAAGTGATCGGCTCTTTAGGGAACGATGGGAAAAAACCTATGCTGATTCATCATTGCAAGTGCAGTGGATTGTTGCACTTGGTAACCATGACTATGGGGGAAGCATTGCTGCACAGCTGGAATATTCCCGTTTGCAGCCGCGGTGGTATTTGCCCGCTCCGTACTATACCACAACGGTGAATGTGGGGACAAATGTTGTTGCACTCTTTGTGCTTGATACTGACTCACTTTTATCGCATCATGCTAACCGTATGCGCCAGCTTCAATGGCTCGATAGTGTCCTTGGGGAGTCATCGGCAGGGACAAAGATTGTCATTGGACATCATCCGCTCCGCTCCTATGGATTCTACGGCGACACTCGTGTACTTGTCGAACAGCTCAAGCCGATTCTTGACCGCCACGGTGTGGTGTTATACCTATGCGGCCATGAACATGATCTGCAAATTATTGAGCATCCCAACGACCGGTTTACGTGTGTGGTATCCGGTGGTGGGGGGCATGCACGGCGGACACGCTACGGTGAATACAGCCGTGCTGCATGGACAGGAGGAGGATTTGTGATTCTTCGCTGTAAGCTGGATGGCCGTGTTGTAATCCAGCTTGTAAGCAGGCAGGGGACAGTAGTGGCAGAACATAGTGCAAGCATCCGTGTGCACCGCCAGGGACTCGAACCCCGAACCCGCTGATTAAGAGTCAGCTGCTCTACCACTTGAGCTAGCGGTGCAGACTGAATGCGAAAATACGGCACCTCGCTGTGCTCTAGCGGGAAGAAGATGTGTGGGGCGTGCACGGTTGCACGCCCCACACGCTCACGCTTATCGGACGATGCACTGCTTCTGTTACGGTTGCGTAGCTGACTGTGCAGCGCGTTTTTTACGCGATTTCTTTTTCCCTTTAGTTGCAGGCTTCTTCGCAGCTGCTGTATCAGGACCTTTTTTAACCGTTGGCACTTGTGCTGTCTGCTCCGGTTGAGTGCCCTTCTTGACAACCGGTGTGCTGCTCTCCTGAGGAGAGGTAGGCTGTGCTGTGCCTTTCTTTACTACCGGGGTTGTTTGCTCCGGTGAAGACTGTTCGGTTGGCTGTCCGCTACTGCCTTTTTTGACTACAGGAGCTTGTGCATATGCAGCAACAGTAAGTGCTGCGATAACTGCCAGAATCGTCTTCATTCGCATTACCCTCCTTAGCGCATTGATTGAGAGCCAATTTTCACAATCCGAGGATTGTCTATCGCTGGTGTTCCTTTTGCAAGGGCGTACGGCACATTCGCCGCTGTCTGGAACGAGTAGTCAATTTCCACATAGCGGTTTGGCGCAGTCCCCTGGAGAATCTTACCCCCTATTGCCTTCAGCATGATTTTCGCAAAGTTCCCTTCAGCAGTCTTGGCGTAAAAGACCAAGTTTCGTGTTTGGTTTTGGAGATTTTCAACCATGATTTGGACTTGCTTTTTGCCCGTACCCAGCGCTTGATTCTCAAAAACTGCTTCGAGCGAATCTGCCACGACAAAGTAGGGGGTGTATCCTTGGGCTGAGCTATCGCTAAAGATGATAGTCACCTTTGCTGGTTGCCCTGCTTGAGCGCCGCGGAGAAAGCGACCTTGATCGTCAGTGTAGGTGCTGGCTTGGGGCGAACCAAATGCCCAATTGTCCTGACCACCGACAACACGAGTATCCAGACACACGTCCCACTGGGTGCCATTAGCGATAGTCAAGTTTGTACCATCGGAGAGGCGAATCCCACTTCCATTTGCCGATGCTGTTTCAAATGCACGAATGCCCCGGAAGCGTCTTGCCCCTGCCCATTCAAGGGAAATGCCCGACGATGCAGTATCAGCGGTAATAGCAACCACCGTGAAGGTGTACTTTTTGCCTGCATCAAGACCAACAATATCCACAATGGTTTGTCCTTTCCCCGTTGTGAGCGGTGCAAATGTTTGATTACCACTTACCGCCGTAATCCGATAGCCCCGGAATTCAGCATTCGACTCTGATGGCGATGGGGTCCACTTGAGCCGGATACTTGTTTCGCTCAAGGATACTGCCATCAGATTCGATGGTGGTGCCGGGATAAACTTGACGGGGGTCTGTGTGCCGGTATCCTCACAACCAACAAAGAACAGACTAGCCCCCAGGACCGAGAGTGCGAGCCTCCACGCCTTCATGGAAGACATCCAGTAGTGAAACATCTGTTGAACCAAGCGCAGCAAAAATAGCAAGAGGCCTTTCTCTACGTCAAAAAAAGACAAGCGGCTCACTGTGTAGCAGTGAGCCGCTTGCTGCGGGGCAGGGCTGATTACTTCGGCTGCTCAGCAGACTTTTTCATCATGCGATGCTTTTTGCCCGCCTTTGCTTTGTGTTCACCCTTGTGTTCCCCCTTTTGCTCCGTGCTTTCGTGAGCAGTAGAAGCAGGAGATACCTTCGCTTCTGCTGCCGGCTTTGCAGGAGCAGGAGTAGCGGTGCTTTTTGCTTGCGATGCGGCAAACAGTGCCGATCCTGCGACAAGGGCAACGCTGAGCGTTGCCAGTACGAGCTTCTTCATACGAACACTCCGCACACCAAAAGTTGGACATCTACTTGCGTTCCCGCGAGCAGATAGAATTTGTCTGCCCTGGACGCATGCACTTAGGCGTAAGTCTCAGGGTACGGGTTGACATGTGGACCAACATTTTATCTTGCGTTCATGCAGAATTCATCGTCTGCGCTGTAGCACGGGCAAGTGCGTCGCGATACTTTGCTTCAATATCGGCACGATTGAACTCTACCTCGAAGCCGACTGACAGCGGTGTACGCGTATTCTCTAAATGGGCAAGTGCCTGAGCAAAGACTTGGCTGGATTCTTCATACCGCTCAAGCGCGTAGAGGGCGTGTGCCTTATAGATGAGCGCAAGTGCTTGGTGGGGCGCAACACGGAGGGATTCATCTGCCCAATTAATCGCTTCCTCGAACCGGCGCTGAGTGCCGCAGATATACGCTAGCGCATTAGCTGCTGAGGCATGAAGGGGTGTCGAGAGACCAATCCGAAGTGCAAGTGAAAAAGCGCCTTCTGCCTCAGCGAAAAGCTGCATGCGAGCCAGTGTTTGCCCCAGTTGAAACCATGCATAAGCATTGAGCGGCTCTTCCTGGACGTGTTGAATTAAGAGACGATAATTGCGGCGAACTTTTTCTTCCAATTGTGCACGCGGAATATCATAGCCACTGTGGTGAATTTCAATAGGGGAGGGCACAATTGCACCACCACATTCGATGATGGAAGGGGTAATTTGTTCATGAATGCGACCGCGAAATGCAATGCGTGGGTATCCGTAGTTCCGGAACAGTCGAGGGTAAGCACCACGATGGATCTCGCTTCCCCCTTCGCCGACGCGGTGAGGACTAATAATGGTGCACAATAGCCCTCCAACCTGCGGTGGCTGTCGCTCAAGTAAGGGCCGAATTTGTGCTGCAGAAGCGGGGGGCAGCGTTTCATCTGCATCCAGGTAGAGCACCCACTCCGTAGTGATGTGGCGAAGTGCTTCGTTCCGTGCAGCAGCGAAGTCGTCGCACCATTCGAAGTGGTACACAGTAGCACCGAATTGCTTTGCAATGTCAACCGTGCGATCGGTGGAACCTGTATCCACCACAATAATTTGGTCGACAACACTGCGTACACTTTCTAAGCAACGGGGTAGGGTCGTCTCCTCGTTCCGGACAATCATTGCAAGTCCCAGCAAAGGGCGAAGGGAACCGTTCTTTTGTGCCATGAGCTTCTCCAATAAGTGTTGAGCGCGAGAATTGGCAGGGTTATAATGCAGTGCGGTGCGATAGCACTGTTCCGCTGTAGCGTGGTCACCTATAGCAGCAGCACATTGTCCCCGTTCGATTTCCAATTCATCTCGAGGAATGAGCAATTTGCCCGTGGCATAGACCCGTGGATCAGGATTGTCTCCTGCCTCCAGTGCAGAGGTGTAGGCTGCGAAAGCTGCGCGTGCATTTCCCATTTGCCGGTGCACGTGCCCAAGTAGAAACCAACTCATTGGCTGATTGGGAAGCACAGCCAGTGAACGCTCGGCATAGGCGCGGGCGGCCACGAGATTTCCTTCCAATGCTTCTATCAGGGCGGCATGGTTGAGAATCTGGGGAAGTAAATTGCCCTCCGGAGATGCGGTGCGGAGCGCAGCGATCAAATCTGTGCGTGCTTGGGTATAGTCACCTAACGCAATGAGCGTTTTTGCTCGATGAAGGCGGTAGAAGGGATTCTCCGGCTCCTGTTCCACTGCGCGGTCGAGCAAGCGGCGGTTGCGAAGCTGTTTGTGGCGGAGCTGTTCCGGGTCAAGATCATAGCCGCGATGCTCAATGACAATTGCGCTGGAATGGCACTGGTAGCCTGCCCGCAGGAGCGATGGAAGAATCTGCTCGTGAATGATGCCCTCATATCGGCACCGTTCATCATTGCGGAAAAGGCGTACGACAAGTGTCACGTAGTGAGCTGGCGAGGAGCTCCCGACCTTTGACATTGACTCCAGCGTGACGTAGAACCCGCCGACGTTGTCCGACGCATTGGCTAATGCATGGGCTACTGCTGCAGGAGTACGGAGTAACTCATCGGCATCGAGGACTAAAATCCAGGGCTGCACAGCATGGCGGAGAGATTCATTGCGTGCTGCGGAGAAATCATCGTTCCATGTCCATAGGTGGACCTCAGCGCCAAACTGTCGGGCAATAGCAATTGTGTTGTCGGTCGAGCCAGTATCCACTACCACAATTTGTCGGGCTATTGAGGCAACCGACCCAAGGCATTCGCTAAGGTGGCGCTCCTCGTTGCGGGCAATGATGCACACAGACAGCGGAAGACGATCCATCGGTATTTATTGGCACTCCATACCATTGCTTGGTACCGCAAATCCCTTGCCAAGGGAGTAGCAGGCTTAACTGTGGTCATCCTCGAGTAAGGGATTAGGGATAGAACGGAATGCGATGCGCATTGGAGCAGCGCCTTGAGCTGGATGGGCAGTGGCAATGTACACAATACCGGGTCCATATCGCTCGATAAGTGCATCGAGGGCATCAAGCAGACGTTCCCGGTGCCGTGGTGCAGGCTCGAAAGGAAGAGTAAGCTGAAAGGATGCAGGTAGGAGGTCGGTAAATTGGATGCGCACGTGGAAAGGTGTCCGATTGGGTGGACGCTGCTGCCAGAGCTGACGAAGAGCAACTCCAAGAACAAATGGGTCATTAGTCGGTGGCAAACGCAGCTCTGCTTTCCATTCGTGCTGCGGGAGAAAAGTACAGCTGACCGCCAGAAGCGAGGCAGCAAGCTTGTAGCGGCGCAACCGGGCAGTTGCTTTTTGCATAAGGCGATGGAGCACAGCAAATGCCAGCTCAGCCGTTCGCAGGGACGGAGGCAGCACGTGCGAATGCCCAACACTACGGCGCCGGGTGGGAGGGCGGTCTGTGCACTCGCCATGGAGGTGGGCATAGAAGCGTTCGCCTTCGATACTTCCCCAGATGGCGCGTAGCTGCTGACGCGAGGCAGCATATAAGTCCGCCACCGTGTGAATGCCTGCATGGTGGAGTCGCTGTTCCATTCGGGGACCAATGCCACTAAGGTCCTGCAGTTGAAGATGCAACAACCGGCTGGGGATATCCTCCATCGTCAACACAACAAGACCATCCGGTTTTTCTAAATCGCAGGCGGTTTTTGCCAAAAATGGGTTCGGGGCAAGGCCAATCGAGCATGTGATGTATTCGCCCACGCGCCGGCGAACTGTCTCTTTGATAGCACGGGCAATAGCACATGCTCGCTCGGGATGCTGCTCATTCCCATGAAGTTGGCAGAGTACTTCGTCAATTGAGCACACCTGGCTAATCGGGATGCAAGAGCTAATTGCGTCGAGCAGCTCCTGATGAACCTGAATGTACAGCGCCGGTCGTGCCTCGACCAGTACCAACGAAGGGCAGCGGCGGAGCGCTTCGCGGACGGGAGTACCAGTCTTGACGCCATATGCACGAGCTTGATAGCTTGCAGTGATAAGACAGGTGCGATCGGTCATCACTGCTACTACGCCAACAGGTTTGCCGCGAAGCTCGGGGCGATATTGTTGCTCGACAGAGGCAAAAAACGCATTGAAGTCTACAAACAACCAGCGCAGCATCCTTGCGTGTGTATGTTTCGCAGCACAGCGGCAAAAATCTGGCGCCCCAACGAAGATTCACAGCCGGATTGTGCGATTTGTTTTTGGGATATCCGTGCAGTATTTTTGTACCGAAGTTTTACTGTTGGCCGAGTGGTGCGTAGTGTCCGTTTTTGTTTTCATTTACCATCAACAGTGCAAGAGCTCTGCTGAAGGGGTGGGGAGAGCATGTCTTATCCCCTGTGCGGTGAGAGGTTAAACGTTTCGTAGCGTAAGGTAAGGTTGGAACCGAAGATTCGAGTTAACGAGGAGATCACCGCGCCAGTGGTACGTGTTGTCGTAAGGGATGGGAAGGAGCATTTGGGAATTATGCCTCTTGCCGATGCCCTTAAGGCAGCACAGGATCGGGGACTGGATTTGTTGGAAGTCAATCCCCATGCCAATCCGCCGGTGTGCCTTATTATCGATTACGGCAAATACATTTATGAGCAGCAAAAGCATGGGGAACAAAAGTCTCAACCGCAGAGACGGCTTAAAGAAATTCGTCTCACTATCAACACTGACAAGCACGACATTGACGTCAAAGCTCGCCATGCTCGCGAGTTTCTGCTTGATGGCTATAAAGTGAAAGTGACAGTGATCTTTCGCGGACGAGAAATTGCTCATCCGGAGTTTGGCGAGCGTGTGCTCAACGAATTCTGGATTCGGGTAGAAGATGTTGCAAAGTTCGACCAGCCGATTCGTGGCGAAGGGCGAACAATGACGATGATTCTGGCACCGGATAAAAACAAAATCGCTAAGTATCGTAAACAACTGCAGTCCAACCAGCAGACAGAGTAACAATGCCAAAGATGAAAACGCACAGTGGTGCAAAGAAGCGCTACAAGGTTACTGCCGGCGGTAAGATCATGCGTGAGAAAGCATATCGCAGCCACATTCTAACCAGCAAGACGCGCAAACGCAAGCGAAGCCTGCGCCAACCTACGGTCGTAGATAGCGCCAATCGTGCCCTTGTGCGCGCACAGCTATTGATCTAAAGCTGTAGGAAGTTGCTCTTCGACAATTACTGCGGTTGTAAGGGTACCTGCTCTCCTTACGCCGCATACCATGTGTGTTTCATGTACTGACTGGAGGTATTTATGCCACGCAGTGTGAACAAAGTAGCAGCGCACCGGAAACGTCGTCGGATATTGAAGCGTGCCCGTGGCTACTGGGGTGCCCGATCGAAGTTGTGGACGATTGCCAAGCACCACATCGAGAAGGGCTTGCAGTACGCCTACCGCGATCGCCGCGCCAAGAAACGTTCTTTCCGACGACTGTGGATTGTGCGTATCAACGCAGCTGCCCGGCTTAACGGTACAACCTACTCGAAGCTGATGGCGGCACTGCATAAAAAGCATATTAGTGTCAACCGCAAGGTGCTCGCTGATCTTGCAATGAATCAACCGTCTGCCTTTGCAGCGATTGTTCAGCAGGCATTGGCATAGACCGGTGCGGGGGACAGGTCCCTTGTTCTACTTTCTAGGTTTGCTTCTATGAAGCTCTATGTTGGTAACTTGAGTTACCATACCACCGATAGCGACCTGGTGTCGCTTTTTTCCGCACACGGTGAAGTTGCCGATGCGCACGTGATCATCGATCGCCAATCGGGGCGCAGCCGTGGGTTCGGCTTTGTCGAGATGCCTAACGACGACGAAGCGGAAGCAGCAATCGCAGCCTGCAATCAAATGCAGTTCATGGGGCGCACGATTACGGTCAATCCTGCGCGTCCACAGGCGGAACGCCCGCAACGCCAAAGTAGCCGGGGAGGCTACAGCGGTGGGCGTGGCGGATACCGCCGATTCTAATCTCGCGATGTGATCGGCAGCGGAGAAAAGACCGGTCCCTTCGCTGCGGCTGTACCATGCTCTCAGTCAGTACAGAGCAAAGACCGTATTTTTGCATTCGCCTGTCAAGGTGGGGCTATAGCTCAGTTGGTAGAGCGCTGCAATCGCACTGCAGAGGTCAGGAGTTCGAATCTCCTTAGCTCCACAAGGGTTTTAGTACCGTCCGTTTGATTCCAATGGCAAAGAAAAAAGGCGCACGTGTTATCATTACACTCGAATGTACTGAGGCAGCCAAAGAAGGCAAGCCTGCTTCCCGCTATACGACAACAAAAAACCGACAAAATACGCCCGATCGATTAGAACTACGCAAATACAATCCATTTTTGCGTCGTCATACGATTCACCGGGAGATTCGCTAACTCTTTCGGACCCGAAAGAGAGTGCGCAGGTGGAATGATTCATTTGCTGTTGTGAGCATAAGCACAACGCCCATCATCCCGATGATGGCATTGGCGCTCCAGACAATCAAGGGGGAGACGTATTGGCGATCGGCAAGCTTTTCCCCTCCAATCAGGCATGCCCAGTAAAGGATGTAAAACCCTAAGCTGATAAGGGCACTGATTCCGAACGAACCTCCGCGGGTCCGAATGCCGAGGGGACATCCCACCAGCACAAATACCAAACATGCCAGGGGGATTGCGTACTTTTTCTGGATTTCTACCTCGTATTGCCGTGCTTGCATGTCAGCATCGTCGTACTGAGCAGCAGCACTCCCAATTTGGCTTGTAAGGACAGCAAGGCTTTCATTCCATGTATGGGGGTCTGGCGGTGCAGGGGAGGCAGAGAGCAATCTGCTTATGTGCTCGTCGATCGTTTGTTCGATGACTGCTCGCTGAGTGTTCTGCCGATGGCGGGCAAGGCGGACAATTTCCTCCATATCGCGAATGCGCATTTCCCGGTCTCCTCGGGAAACGGCACCCTCGCTGCTTCGCTCCAAAAGAAATCCATACGCTGGGATGATAATCTCCTGTTGCTCAAATCGGATAAAGCGGTAGTCACCCTGTCGCAGACGGGATTGCTGATGAACTTCGCCGTGGTAGAGCGTCAGCAAAATGTAGCGGTAGCTGGGCGAAAATCGCAGCACACCGCTATCGGCGTTGACAATAGTCATACGGTTCAAGTCACGGCGATCGTAAATGGTGACTCCCCACAGCCGACTTTGCGTGCTGTCGAGTCGGCGGACCAGGATCGTGTATCCCTCGAGCTGGCTAGTGAATTGCCCTTCCTGCAATACAAACGCGGGCTTTTTGCGCTGAATGTCCATCAGCAGGGTCTTTGCGCGGTGGTTTGCATCCGGGAGCACTGCGTCGTTGAACCAAAAGACGGCACCAGAAAGGATTGCCCCCATTGCAATGACGGGTGCCATCATCTGGAATAGGCTAACGCCCCCTGCTTTCATGGCTGTTACTTCGTGCGTCTGTGCCAGCTTGCCGAATGCCATTAGCGTTGAGAATAGCACTCCGATTGGGACTGCCAGCACAACCATCCAGGCTAAGTTCACTACGATTAGGTGCGCGATAACCATCGCCGATAGCCCCTTGCCGACAAGATCGTCGAGCACGCGCAGTAGAAACTGCATCAGGAAGAGGAACATAACCACACTTGCCCCGAAGAGAAAGGGCCCGAGGTGTGCGCGGAGAATGTACCGAGGTAGGATTAGCATTGTCAGGAGGTGCGATCACGAAGCTGGGCGATCTTTTCCTCAAAGTATGCACGGCGATCAGGATTGAGCCGTGCCAGAATTGTGTATGCCTTGATAGCTTGGTCAATTGCCCCTTGTCGCTCGTAGATGAGCGCCATTGTTTCGCTCACCACGGAGGGTTCGTCGGGATCGGAGAATTCCTCCGCTGCAATGGAAGCAGAAGACTCTGGGGCATGGATGCGTGCTCGTTCCAACTGTTCTGCAAGCAGTTCCAGCGAGGTTTTCTGCTCATTGTGGACAGGAGTAGCCATGCGTGCACGAAGCTCGGCCTCTAATTCTGCAGGTGTTGTGGGTATTGGAGCGCGAGGGCGCATCTGCTGCCGTTGGGAGCCGCGGATAGGTCGAAAGGGGGGAAAGTCGGTTGTCGTCCGCGCCTGTGCTGTTGCAGGAACCTCAATCCGCAGTGGCGCAAACTCCAATCCAGGAATCAAGCGAATGTTGCTTGCTCGGAGCATTCGCATTGCTCGGCTGTCAATTGTTGCCGTCTCAACCAGGCGCATGCTGTATTGGGAGGCAGATTCAGCGATTGTATTGGGATCGTGGGGCAGTGAAGGCATTGGCTCTTCTGCATCGGAAGAAATCGTCGTTCCAGGGGGATCGGGACTGGGAACAGGTTGCTCTTTCAGAGCCTCGTTGGGCATGGGCTTCTCCTCCGCTACGGACGCCTGAAGTGATATCGCCTCCGTTGCGGTAAGGGCAGGCTCGTCGGCAATTACCGAAGGAGACACGGCGGATTCTGTCTCTTCCGGTTGAATGCTGAGCTCTGGCATCATGTGTGGGCTTAAATCCAATGGCGGGGGGGAGGAAGAGTCAACCTCTGGCAGGACGGGCAGAGAGTCAATGTCGGTTGATCTTTCGGGTATTTGCTCAGCAGGGAAAGCAATAGGCTGCTCACTGGCAGAGGGTTCGTTTTCGATCTCGATAGGGTCTGCTGGTACAGCTTCGGTCGAGGATGGCGCGGAAGATTCGGGCGCAGTGCTGCTGGCAAGTGGTACCCCCGCTTCTGCAGGTGCAGCAGTTTCCTGGTCGGCTGGCAAGGAAGGTGTCTGGTCTTCCTCTCTGGGTAACGAAGTTGGCTCGATGCCAGACGGCGCAGCTGGCGACGCTCGAAGAAGCTCGTCGAGTTGCTCGTGGAGCAGCTTTAGTCCCCTGTGCAAGGGAAACCGCTGCACCGCATTCGAAACGACCTCGTATGCAGTCGGCACATCCTGCAATTGCAGGTATGCGCGGGCTAACAGAGAATACGCCGTGGCGTACTCCGGGAATTCCTTGAGTCCCTCTTCGAGCACCGTGATTGCTTCGTTCGTTTTGCCCGCTCCCAGTAACCGCTGGGCGTGGAGTGTAAAGTGCACTGTTGCCATCGTTAGCGCCGCCGTCCAAGCAATCGGAGTAAGTTCAAAAACAGGTTGATGAAGTCCAAATACAGTGCCAATGCTGCAATGATCGCATACTTGGTTGCTGCGTCGCTGCTATCGGCTACGTGCGCGTAGAGTTCTTTGATGCGCTGCATGTCATAGGCTGTTAGCCCCACAAAGACAATGACGCCCACCACCGACGTTGCAAACGTCAATGCTGAGCTTTGCAAAAAGATGTTCACCACCGATGCAATGATCAGCCCAATCAGTCCCATAAACATGAAGCTGCCGACGCTGCTCAGGTCTCGATTGGTTGTGTAGCCGTACACTGCCGTTGCAGCGAAGGTTCCACAGGTGACCACAAACACCGTTGCCAGCGATTCTGCGGTGTAGGCGAAAAAGAGCACCGATAAAGTGACACCCGTGAGTGCAGAATACAGGAGAAAGAGCGCTTTTGCTGTGCTGGGCTGAATATCCTCAATCCGCGCCGACAGGTAAAAGACCATCCCCAGCATCGCAATGAACAGGATCCAGCGCAGTGACATGCTCAGCTCAAAGAGCACAGGGCTGGCAATTGTTGCCCACGCAGCAAGAGTAGTCACAAGCAGTCCGCCTGTCATCCAGGCATACACGTTCTGGATGAACACGCGCTGCAGCGCAACCTGTTCATCGGTTGCAAAGGAAAAGCTTCTTACTTCCTGTTGCATGTGACATCAAGCAAAAGTGAAACACGCGAACTTCAAGACTACTTGGTTCGTTCGATAGTGTAGCGTGCGAATGCTTCGAGCATTGCGCGATAGGGACTTGGCGGTAGTTGACCGAGCAGACTGGTTCCTTCCTGGACAAGAGCACGGGCGGTTTCCATGGCACTGTTGGTTCCGCCGTAGGTTTCCACAAACGAGACGATGCGCTCGATACTGCGATTGCGCAAAGGACTTGCCAGCAGACGACGGATGCTGGCTGCTTGGTCGCTGGGAGCCTGGGCTAATGCCCGCAGTAATGGCAAGGTGATTTTCCCTTCTCGCAGGTCATGTGCCGTTGGCTTGCCGAGCAGTGTTGTACGGCTGGTGTAATCGAGCACATCGTCGCGAATTTGAAAGGCAGTGCCAATACACTCGCCAAAATGAGCAAACAGAGCGCAAGTGTTGTCGTCGGCGCCCGCGCTGAGCGCACCAATTTGACAGCACGTTGCAATCAGCGATGCTGTTTTGTCGCGAACGATGCGCAAGTACGTTTCCTCGTTGAAACGCCGCTTGCGGAAGGTCTGGATTTGCAACAGCTCTCCCTCGCTCATGCGGCGAACTGCCGTTGCCGTAACACGGAGAAAATCGAATTCGTTATGCTCGACTGCCAGCAGCAAACCGCGCGCAAGGAGAAAATCCCCCACCAAAACAGCGACTTTGTTCTTCCACACGGCGTTGATGCTGGCAAGCCCTCGGCGGAGAGGAGCATTATCCACGACATCGTCGTGGATGAGAGTTGCCGTATGGAGGAGCTCGACCATTGCTGCTCCCACATAGCTGCGCTCGGTAATGCCGCCCGCTGCGCCCGCGCTCAGGAATACCAGGATGGGACGAAGCTGTTTTCCACGACTGCGCAGCACATACCGCACCGCCAGTGTCAACAGCGGCACGCTCGACCGCATCTGTTGGGCAAAATAGCGGTTGAACTGCTCAAGTTCTGCAGCAATCGGTTGCGCAAAGGTTGGTTGATGTGTCACTGGTCGGCTGTGGGAGCAATTCGCTTTCGTGCTGCGAATTTAGAGATGACAATCCCCAGCTCGTAGAGCACATACAAAGGCGCGGCAAAGAAGAGTTGGTTGATCGGATCGGGCGTCGGTGTCAGCACTGCTGCAATGATGAGAATCACTACAATCGCATGCCGGCGGTAGGTAGCAAGCATCGTCGGTGTCACAATCCCTGCCCGCGAGAGGACGTACAAAATCATCGGCAGCTCGAAGATCAAGCCTGCAGCAAGGATAACGGTGGCAAAAAAGCCCAGGTACTCGTTGACGTCAATGATGTTCTCAATCTGCGCAGAGCCGAAGCTTTTGGCAAATGCCATCATCGAAGGAATCATCGCAAAGTATGCAAATGCCACACCGGCAAGAAAGCAGACACTCGTCCAGGCAGTAATCTGCCGCGCCCAGCGACGCTCGTGTTCGTATAGCCCTGGTGCCACAAAGCGCCACAGGTTCCAAAGAATCCACGGAAAGCTCACAATGAAGCCGCAGATGAAAATCAGCTTGAAGTACAAAAACGCCTGTCCAAAGGGACGCAAGTTCTGCAGGCGCAGCCCTGCTTCGATTGCAGGACGAAGCAGCACGTGGTCAACGATATCACCGATGAAGAAACCGACGCCAATCGAGGCAAGCAGAAAACCGATGACACTGCTGATGATCCGACGCCGTAGCTCCTCGAGATGGTCCAAAAATCCCATCTCGTGGTCGTTTGGTGTTTCCATCTGCGCTTGGAAATCCTGTAGTTTTGCGCCGCAAACTTACTTCGCATGCCACTCGAATGCGGTTGTTAGAGGAGCTACTTGCCGCCTATCCAGCGCGGGATGTTATCGGTGACCGAGTGCACTCCGTCGAGCGCATTGTGCTTGATTCCCGTCAGGCAGCACCGCACACGCTCTTTGTCGCACGCCGAGGCACTCAGCACGATGGGCTTAGCTACCTGCGCGATGCGTATGACCGCGGCTGCCGTGTTGTTGCCAGCGACCGCCTTCCCGCAGCGCTTCCGGCCGATTGCACCTTTGTGCTGGTTGATGATCTGCTCGGCGCGCTGGCGCAGTGGAGCCATGCGCTCTATGGCTTCCCCAGCGAGCAGCTCCAGGTGTTTGGCGTTACCGGCACCAACGGGAAAACAACAACGACGTACATCATCGCTCACCTTCTTCGTGCGTGTGGGGTTCCGACCGCGCTGGTGGGAACGCTTGGCGTGTTCTACGACGGCGAGCATATTCCTACGCACCACACCACGCCCGAAGCTCCAGTGATTGCCGAAGTCCTTGCTCGCGCCCATGCGGGCGGTTGCCGCGCTGTTGCGATGGAGGTAAGCTCCCATGCGCTCTGGTGGCGACGGGTCGAGGGCGTTCGCTTTGCCGGGGCAATATTCACGAACCTGACTCCTGAGCACCTGGATTTCCATCGCACGATGGACAATTACGCCCGCGCGAAAAAACGCCTTTTCGATATGCTGCCCCCCGGAGCTCCGGCAGTAGTCTTTGCCGACAGTTCCTGGAGCGACACCATGGTCGCCGACACGCGTGGGCGCGTCATTCGCGTCGGACGCGGCACGACAGCCGACGTCCACATTGCCCACGAGGAGCTGTCGAGCGAGAGTTCGCGCTGGGAGCTTCGCTGGAATGATGGACGAACGATAGCGCTGGCGATGCCGCTTGTGGGCAGCTACAACGTCGAGAATGCTTCGCTGGCGGTAGTGCTCCTGGATGCCTGCGGCTATCGGCTCGATCAGCTTGGGGCGGCACTGGCAACGGTCCAACCGCCACCGGGACGCATGGAATGCTTGAGCCTGGGGCACGTTACCGCAGTAGTGGATTATGCCCACACGCCCGATGCACTGGAGCGCCTGCTGCGTCAATGCCGTGCCATGGTGCCGCCGGGCAATCGGCTGCTCTGCGTGTTCGGCTGTGGCGGCGACCGCGATCGCACCAAACGCCCGCAGATGGGAGCAATTGCTGTGGCGCTTGCAGATGTTGCCATTCTCACCAGCGATAATCCCCGCACCGAAGATCCCGCCCAGATCGTGGCAGACATTCGCGCTGGTATCGAGCTGGCCTCTCCAGAAAAGCGCCGAGCCGTGGTGCTGGAGGAACTCGACCGCGAGCAGGCTATCGCCAAAGCGCTTGCCTTAGCGCAGCCTGGCGATTGGGTCGTCGTCGCAGGGAAAGGACACGAGGAATACCAAATCATCGGCACCGAACGTGTGCCCTTTTCCGATCGCCAGGTGCTCTTGCGCTATGGCGGCGTTAGCACATCGTAAAGGGCTTCCACGCCAAGCAATGGCGTATTTTGCTTTTCGGATGTTCGTGGTCAATTGTTTTTTCTGGCTATGCGTTCAGCTATTGTGCAGAGTTTTTTGCTTGGAATACTGACGGTCGGACTTTCGGCGCAACCTCTACAGCTCAACGGGGCAGGCGCAACGTTCCCCTACGTGCTCTACTCGAAGTGGTTCGATGTGTACCACAAAAAAACCGGGATTCAGTTCAACTACCAATCCATTGGCTCCGGCGGCGGCATCAAGCAAATCACCGACGGCACTATTGACTTCGGCGCCAGCGATGGACCAATGACCGACGAGCAACTTGCGCTGGCGCGGACTAAGCGCGGCACAAACATTCTGCACATCCCGACAACGCTCGGTGCCGTGGTGGTGGCGTACAACCTACCGCTGGAGAAGCCGTTGCGCTTGACTCCGGCTGTGTTGGCCGATATTTTTCTCGGCGTCATCAAGCGCTGGAACGACCAGCGGATCGCCGACATCAATCCCGGCGTCAAACTGCCAGCAAAACCGATTGTCGTTGTCCACCGAAGCGATGGAAGTGGCACAACGGCAATCTTTACCGACTACCTGTGCAAGATCAGCAACTACTGGAAGCAGAAGTACGGGCAGGGCACATCGGTCAGTTGGCCCAAAGGGACGCTCGGTGCCAAAGGCAACGAGGGCGTTGCCGGGCAAATTCGCCAAATTCAGGGTAGCATTGGCTACATCGAGCTTGCGTATGCCGTCCAAAACAAGTTGCCGTATGCTGCGGTGCAGAATAGCAGCGGGGAATTTGTCCTGCCGGCACTGGAGAACGTCACTCTTGCTGCTGAAAGCATGCTGCAGGCAATTCCAGAGGACCTCCGCGCCTCGATCACCAATTCGCCGCGCGGCTATCCGATTTCGGGCTTGACCTGGCTGCTGGTGCTCGAACAGCAGCCCGACCGCAAAAAGGGCAAAGCGCTGGTGGATTTCCTCCGCTGGGCGCTCACCGATGGGCAGAAATACTGCGCCGAGCTGCACTATGCGCCACTCCCCAAAGCGGTGGCAGAACGAGCACTGAAGAAGGTAAGCCAAATCAGAGTGCCATAGCTCCTGCCCGAAGGGGAAAACGACCGACATCGGGCAGCAGTAGATGCTCGCCGTGGTGGTGTGGCTGCAAAACGGTGAGCGCCATTACACACTCCGTGCCTTTTCCAGCCGTGCCCGCACCAGCGCCACCACCGCCTCATAGACCGCCTCCCGCTCGCCCGGCGTCAAGCCCAACACCTCAAACACCACCTCGTCCAACGCCCGACGGTCAGGCTGGAGAAGTTCGGACTCAATTGGGCCGACGTTTCGCCGCTCCAAGTTGGTAATATGCTTCTGCAGCGCACCCAGACGTTCGAGCACTATCTCCGGCTGGGGGACAAAAATCTGCCTGTATTCAATGGGATCAACCTTCAACAATCCTCCGCCAAGGCTGCTCCGTCCGACAAGCTCAAGTTCCAGCCAAAAAACGACTGAATTTAAGACGACCCAAAGAGGGAGAGCATCTGTTGGTTTGTTTAGCCGGAATTCGGTGTAGCTGTTGCTTGCTATGGCCTTCGCCCTGTTCAGTGCGCAGAAAAAAGTCGAACCGACACCGCAAGGTGCAAGCAATTCGGCTGGCCTACGGACTTTGAACCGGTACCACTCCTTCTTGCCAGAAAACGTGTTTCGTTTGTGGAGACCCATGCGTTCGCCGTGCTCTATGTATCGTAACACATTTGTGCCTTTCAGATCCGCCCTGGCCATGTCCACGCTCAAGAAATACCGGTCAATACATGAAGGGGTGATGACGAACTTGTTGAAGCCACGGGTCTTCATGAGTCCTTCAAAAAGGAAGCGGGGTTCGATGCCAAATTCCCTCGCCGTTTCCTTCGCTACATAGAAAAAGTCGTTTGCGCCTGTTGGGCGACCTTCATTTACTTCGGCGATGTCGCCGAGGCGGACGAGCTTGCCTTTGCCTTTTTCGAGGATGGTGAAGAAGATTTCGGGTGCGCGGAGGTATTTGCCGCCCCATTTGTTGGCTTCGTAGCGGGCGGTTTTGATGTGGACGGTCTTGAGTTTGGCAGCGGTGTCGGTTTCCTCGTCTTCGTCGCGGGCGAGGCCTTCTTCGAGCAGGTCGCGTTGGGGTCGGACGCAGATGCGCCAGCGGTCGGTGCTCTGTCGTTCGGTGGCGGCTTCGAGCGCTTTGAACGTGGCGGCGTCGAGGACGTCCTCGAACGGGACTTTGAACATGACGAAGCGTGCGATGCGATCCGGACTGAGGCCCGCTTCGGTGCGGTCGTCGGGCGGGGCGAGCAGGGCGATGATGGTGTTGACGTCGGCTTGGG
>JANWWF010000001.1:0-25987 GCA_025055755.1 Candidatus Kapaibacterium sp.
TTGCCAAGGAAGTACAATTACGATGGAAGTTTCAGCAACCACAACGACAGGTGGCTCTCTTCGATATGAGTGGAGGAAAAATGGTTCCTCCCTTAGCGAATCTTCTCGTATTGTGGGTACAACGACACCTCGTTTGGTTCTTCATAATGTTAGTTCTGCAGATACCGGAAAGTATACATGCATCATTCGAGATGACCAGAATGGGGATGTGCGAGAAACTCCATCCAAACAATTGCGGTTGTATCCACAGCTTCAGATTATCACTCAACCACGGGATAGTATGTATTGCAATGGTGATGTCATTACTGCAACAATATCCTTCAATGAGGCTCCCCTGCTATTAGTCGTAGCACGACAAGATACAAGTATCGTAATTCCTAATCCATCAGCGCAGTTCACCCTGCGAATTCAACCTGGTTACAACCCTCGGCTCATCAGTGGAACATATCGTTTCCGTGCAATTACCCTTTGTGATACAATCGAATCGCAAACATTTACGATCTCGTTCTATCCTGCACCCCGAATCACAGTTCAACCACGGGAAGATGTGCAATTATTGGAAGGCGGAACATTAGTGCTGGGAATTGAAGCAGAGGGTACGCCTGGAGAACAACTTCGGTATCGCTGGTTTAAAGACGGAGAACCTCTCCCCGATTCAATAGCAAGTGGACCTGTTCTTACTTTGTCAAATGTACGCGCAACTGACCGTGGTCAATACTACTGCGTTGTTTATGGACAGTGTGGTGATAGTACCATTTCGAGAATCTCTACTGTTGACATCGTTTCTAGTGTAACAGAAAAACACACTCAAACATTATTGATTTACCCTCAACCTGCTACAGATGTACTTGTAATCATAGGTTCAATTGAGGCTGACGTTGCTGTAATCACAGATCTTGTAGGGCGCACACTCTCAGTAGAGAAAATTGAGCCTACTGCTTCACCAATGGCTGGTAATAGAATTTCACTTAGCACAAAGCACTTCCCCAGTGGTGTTTATCAAGTGCTCCTCTATCAAAATGGCTTATTGAAAGCTAAACAAACCATCATAATACAACGCTAACCATCGTTAATCATGGGCTTCAAAGCACGGCAATTTTTCTTTCTTTCTCTTACTATCACTTTGGCATTTATCGAGCTAGCTCCCCTCGCTAAGGCTCAGGCAGTTGTTGTCAGTGAATACTACAATGATAACCCGCCACAGGAATGGACAGAGATCCTTGTAATACAGGACAACATAGACCTACGTGGCTGGGTTGTCACAGACAACAATGCTACGCAAACTGCTCGGCAGGGTGGTGTGCGCTTCCGCAATATCCCCTACTGGCAACATGTCCGCGCAGGGACTATCATTGGGATTTGGCATCGGGATTATCTATCAACTAATGCGCAGGATTTTGATACCTCCATGGCTGATGGACGTGTCATGCTTGCGAAAAATGATCCACGGTTTTTTGAACCATATGCGGCACCAGATGTTCAATTCCCTGACGCACCGATGAACCTTGCACAAGAGGGAGATATCATGGAGGTGCTCGATGCGAATGGAAATCATATTCACGGACTTGGCCATAGAGCTACACCCGGCTCGTATTGGATCACAATGCCCGAGCCAAAGCTTAATACCGCCTCAGCGTGCAATAACGGACAAAGTAATCGTGTCTTTCCAGGCTCAAGTTTGATTCAATACAATGGGCCTCACGGTGCGCCCTTTTCGGAAGTTTGTGCCGTCAATATCACACGTACACTTCCGAATAGGTCTTGCACTTCATCTGCATCGAACTGGGAATTTTGGCACAGTTTGCGCCGACCAGATTGGAGTAATCCTCGGTTGGTAGTAACTGTTAATGCCACAAACGTCCAACTTTCCTGGAACCCAGTAATTGACCCCTATCCTAATGATGGAATGCAAGGGTATCTTTTAGTTCGGGACAGCAGCGGTCAAGGATTTATACCTGAACAAGGACGCATTTATCGCGATGGAGAGCGCATAGGATCAACGGTTATAGTTGCGCACCTTCCTTCTACGGCAACCACATTTATCGATCCAATTCAACTTACCTGTGGTGTTACATACACATACCGGCTTTTTGCCTTCCGCTTTGGGCAAGATGATGAATATGGTGCATATCCTCCTCCTCAATCAACCAGGGGGCGCCAGTATAATACTGCGTCTTTTGCCTCTGCAACCGCAATTAAACTTGTTGAACAAGGTCCAACAATCAGGACAGATGGTTCACCAACAACTTTTTGCGAAGGTGGAGGAATAACTCTTAGCATACAGAATATTCCATCGGGATACACCGCACAATGGCTTCGTAATGGTGGAGTTATCGCTGGTGCAACGAGTGCCACCTATCGGGCCACCACCAGTGGCGAATACCGAATACGCTTACAACGCCCGGATGGCTGTTTTGTTCTTAGTGACTCAGTAATAATCGTTGTCCACCCCGCCCCTACGGCGGTAATCTTTCCTTCATCCCGAGTGCTTTTGTGTGAAGACTCATCTCAAGTTCTACAAACACAACTTGTAGATACATGGCGGTATCAATGGTATCGAAATGGTACACCAATTTTAGGGGCAACATCTTCATCTTATCGCGCGGCTACGGAAGGTGCCTACGCTGTCGAGGTAATCAATGAGTTTGGTTGCCGTGCACTCTCGAACCCTGTTAGCATAGATATTGTGCGACTCCGTGTGAGCACACCACAACAATCTATCACCTTTGCGCCACTCAGCGGATGTGAATCGGTGCGAGAAGTTAGCGTAACACTAGAAAATCAATCAAGTTTTGCTATAGATTTAACACGAGCTATTGAGCCACCTAATTTCTTTATAGCTTCACCTGCTTTTCCATCTCAGTTAAAGCCTGGTGAAAGCCTTACTGTTATACTACGCTTTGCACCAATAACTACAGGATCATGGCGCGATAGTATTGGCATTCATGTAGAGCCCTGTGGAAGAAGAATCTGGTTCTACGTCTCAGGCACAAAAACAGGAACAGCAGGCACTCTTGTGTCCCAATCCTCGATCGTTGATTTTGGAACACTCACTCGATGCCAAGGCAACGTCACCCCGAAACGTGATTCCATCACTATCCGCGCAAGCGGAGATGTTACCGTAGAAAGCATAAGACTTGCCACTCCTTTCCGACTTGCAGTTCCCCTTGGCACACCTTTTACTCTTCGGGATAATCAGACCATAACTATTCCTATTGACTTCGCGCCTCTTCTTGATCGCTCATACGGTGGAGACTTGACCATTCGATTCACTTCAGCACAATGCCAAGATTCCCTTAAGATTCCTCTCCGGGGTACACTTACAACACCGTATGTTGGAATCTCAGCCCGTGAAATTGTCTTTCCTCCGCTGGATTCATGCACTACAATCTTTTATGATACCACCGTTACACTTTACAATACTTCTCTTGTGCCATTACAAGTGGACCAACTTTCTGACGAGCAGATTCAGATCGTTCATCCAGTGCCAACTCCAACCATTACGATTCCCCCACGCGACTCTGTTGTAATACGGCTGCGTTTTAGCCCTGCAGGTTACACCGCCACGGAACAACGATTAGCTATTACCTTCAGTGGTTCTCCTTGTATTCAATCGGAGCTGTTGGTTATCCGGGGAAAACGCTATGGTAGTAGATTCTCTATAAATCAAGATACAATAGTTCTACCCGCGCTATACCGGTGTAAAGACACAAGTATAATAGGTCAGTTGGTGACGCTCAGTGTTTCCACTATTCCCCAAGGAGAGGTTTCTACAGCACTCTCGACAGTATCTACATCAGCACCTTGGCTTTCTACATCGCTTACATCAGGACCTATTAGCGATGGCATTTATCCTATAAATGTTTATGTCAATCCTAAACTTTTGCCATTGGGCTGGAGCAGTGGTACAGTATCTATCCGCACAGAGCCGTGTAATCGCGTATTAACTATCACTATTCTTGCTCACCTTGATGATGTTGAATTAACTTTCCTTGAGAGTAATAAAGACACCGTTGTAGTAGATGTTGGCAACCTTAAAGTAGGTTCTCAAGCCACCCGACACGTAACACTAAACAACAGTAGCAACGCAACAGTAAAATTTGACGAGCTCAGTGTCATTCCTTCCTGGCTTACTCTCGATGCTCCCTTTCTTACCACAGGATTGCCTCCATCGACCTCTCAATCAATAAGATTAACTGTTACCATCGAGCAAGAAGGTGAATTTTCCTATCCATTAATACTTAAGTCAGCATCCCCATGCATTAGACAGCTTGTGGTAATCATTCGTGGCCGGGGAATACGAGACACCGCTGTTTCGGCCCCTATTTCACTTCGAATCTTTGTGCCGGAGTCAATAACTGCATCCCCAGGGCAACGAGTACGATTCAGTATTCACTGCGATGGCGTAACGCGTTTACTGCAGCTCGATACCATGATTGTTCCTATGCTCTTTGACAGAACCCTGTTTTATCCAACACAAGTAACAGCAGGGCAAGCCTTGGAGCAAGGCATTGTTCATGGAATTCCCACAACCAATGGTTACAACATAGTGTTCACAAACGCTCAAATGAGTCGCTCTGGAATTGTCGCTTACTTGGAAGGTCAAGTATTGCTGGGGAATACTCGGCGAACTTTTATCCTCCCTGACAAAGCTAATATCCAATCCACCGATTCTCTTGTCCGCGTAGCGACAACACAGCCAGGATTCCTCGAACTTGCGGACGATTGCAATATCCAAGAAAGACTCGTTCACCTAGGCGAAGGTCCATTGTTTGTTGTTGCTACTAATAGTAGCTCAACTATTAGCGTTACCCTTAATCACATAAGCTCTACGGAAGCATTTATTGGCATTTACGATATAAGTGGCCGCTTACTACTCACATTACAAGCAGGATATCTCACTAAGGGGAAATACGTTTATACCCTTCCCTCTGAAGCAATACCTAACGGTCCACTTTTTGCGATTTATAGAGCGGAGGGTCGTATTCTAACAGTACTATTCTCTAAGTAGCACTTTTTGCAGTATATTCGCAATTAGAATATACCAATCAAAAATGGGCATAATGCCCTTTTTTTATTGAATTGTATGTCAACACGCTCATCATCAAATCTAAAACTTTCTTGGGCTACATTAGAACAGCTTCGCGCAATATGCCGGCGCCATAATGCTGAGTTATTAGACTACTCTTTCCGGGGGCATGTCTCGGCAAGGATACTCGAATTGTTTATCGACAGTGTCGAGAACGTTTCGCACGAGCTTTGTGAGGCGATTAGTCGTGATGTTGAAGAATACATTGAATCTATTCCTGAGCTGTCGGGTATAGCACGGCTGGATGTGTCGTCCCCTGGAGTCGATCGGCCATTAATGTACAGCTGGCAGTACCCTAAGCATATTGGGCGACTTATCCGTATCCGCACCTCTGATGGTGAAGAATATACAGGCAGACTACGCTCAGCAAGTGAGACTGCTGTTGTGCTTGATTGTAACGGCAATATCGTGACAATCCCATTCTCTGCTATCCAAACAGCCCATGTTGTACTTGAATGGTAACTAATTAGAAGGATCTTTCTATGCCACGGAGAAAAACTCAACCAAAAATTGATAAGAAAGCAATCATTGCTGCCTTTGTAGAAATTGCAAAAGAACGCGGCATCGATCGTGACCTTATACAGGGTAAGCTTGAAGATACTTTGCGGATGTTGGTACGGAAAAAGTATGGTGAGGATGCAGAGCCAGATATTGTTGTAAATATGGATCGCGGTGACATTGAGATTTACCTTCCCCGTACAGTGGTCCATTACGTCCTTAACCCTGCCAAGGAGATTTCTTTAAGCGAAGTCAAACGCCGCACTGATGAGCCGTACGAGGTTGGTGATGAATACATCGAGGAAATTTCTCTCGAAAATATTGGGAAGGAATTTGGCAGGCAACTTATCATGTATGCTAAGCAGCTACTTAGCCAACAGATCAGGGACATCGAAAAGAATAACATTTTTATCGAATACGAAGAAAAGATTGGGCAAATTATTGTTGGAGAAATCTATCAAATCCGGCGAAATGATATTTTGATTCTCCACAACAAACACGAAGTTCGAATGCCCACAGAAGAGCAGATTCCGGGGGAACGCTACAAGAAAAATTCTACGATAAAAGCAATAGTCAAAGAAGTGCGGCGTGCTACTCCCACGAGCACTCCTGACATTATTGTTTCGCGGGCTGATGAACGCTTTCTTGCTCGACTATTCGAGATCGAGATACCGGAAGTGTATGATGGTATTGTTGAAATTAAAGGTATAGCTCGAGAGCCCGGCGAACGTGCAAAAGTTGCCGTTGTAAGCTACGATGATCGAATTGATCCTGTGGGAGCTTGCATTGGAATGAAAGGTATTCGTATCAATGCTATCGTCCGCGAATTGTCAGGAGAAACAATTGATGTGATTGAGTGGAGCGATGACCCTGTAGTGTACATAGCTCGTGCACTCTCCCCTGCAAAAGTTCGGCAAATACAGGTCGATCCTGAAGCAAAAACTGCAATCGTCGTAGTTCCTGATGATCAAGTTTCTCTTGCTATTGGGCGTAATGGTCAAAATGTACGATTAGCATCGCGGCTAACGGGCTATACAATCACTCTCGTGAAAGAAGGCAGTGAAGATATAGAACTCATTGAATTCCGCGATGATATTGGTCGCGAACTTTATGAACAAATTATTGAAGCCCATATCGACACAGCACGTGAATTTCTTGCTGCTGACCTTAAGACGTTGCTTCGTATTCCCGGCATGACTCCAGAAAGACTTATAGCGATCCGCAAATTGATACTCGATGAATTCAACGAGTCAGAGCTTCCTGACATTGCTGAACGCATTGCAATAGCACAAGCTCAGTTAGAAGAACAAGAAGACGAGCATGCTGATCTCAGTGATGAAATCGAGGAAATGTTCAATGAATATCAGGTTGAAGGCTACGATGATGTTGACGATGAAGATCTCTCCCCTGATCAGCAAACATCTGATTCGAGTGTAAGCGAGGAGCCGTAAAAGAGTTCTCAGCGCAATCAATACTTCAATAAAGCGTCCTTACTTAGGTTCACATACATAATTACAATGTCGCAAGTCGAGCGCAAATTATTTAAGGTCGCCAAGCACTACAACATCTCAAAAGAAGAGATAGTCGAATACCTGAAAGCCAAGGGATTCGAAGGCGTCCAAAGTAAACCCAACTTCGAGCTCACTGATGATATGCTCGAAGCGGTGGCCGGACACTTTGCAAAGGAGGCAAAGCATGCTGAGCGTATCCGTTCGAAGCTTGAGCAATACGAAAAGCATCGCTCACCTTCCAAGAAGGAACATGCGCCCACTCATCAGCCAGTAGCTGATGCAGAGGTCGAAGCAATGCAACTTGAACCTATATCTGATGTGCCCGATGGAGGTGAGGCTACTTCTATAAGTCAGCAGGACATCATCCTTGCTAATCAAGAAGTCCCAGCTACCGTAGCAGACGAGTCTCAGGAAAGTGCAGAAATAAATACAGAGATTGCTTCATCACTTTCCTCTGAAAGTGCTGAGCTTTATCTACAATTCGCTGGTAAGCAAGAGGCTGTTGAGGAGATTACTAGTACTGCTTCCTCTTCAGCAATTACCTCCCCTTCCCTTGAAAGCATAGAGCCACGTTCACAAGAAACTGAACAGCAAGAACAACTCATCGCAATAACGCAACCGGAGTCCTCACCCGGCTCCGAAATAGCTATTAAGACCGATACTACTGATACAGAATTCCAGGATAAAGAGCAAACAGAAACAATAGAAGCAGGACAGGAACCCGATTCAACTGCTGTATATAGCACACATACTGAGGAGGAAAAATCGCTTGCGTCATTATCCACGGAACAAAGTCCGAATAAAGAGGTAGCTGAGGAAAAAACCCGACCGCGTGTTTTAAACGTAATTTTTACTTCAGAGCCAGATACACCCTCAACATCATGGAAGTTGCGGGGGCTTACAGTCGTAGGTAAAATTGAGTTACCAGTTGAAGAGCCTCGGCGGGGCAAAAGAACTCCTCCCAAGAAAGGAGATAAAACCCAACAAACCACTGGGAAATCTTCTTCTCCAACGAAAAAAGAAACACGTGCCGAACAGCGTACCAAGGAAAAAACAAAATCCTCACCCTCCCCAAGCATAGCAAAACCTCTAGAGTCGCGTCCGTTATCAATTGATCAACCGAAGGTTATTCCCGTATCATTATACCCATCAATTTCAAAAACAAAGGATAAGCGCTCCTCAAATAAAGAGGATATCTTCTTAGCGGATGATAAAGCACCTACGAAACGAAAATCACATCGACCTAACAAAGCAGAGCAAGACATTGATCGGGCTATTCGAGAAACTCTTGCTGGGCTTGATGAAGAGGCACGCATTAAAAGTAAAATCAAACAAAAGAAAAAACAACAGCGCGAAGAGCGACAACAGCGTCAATTAGAAGAGCTTCTCAAACAAAAAGGTAAGTTGCAAGTTACTGAGTTTGTTACAGTAGAAGAATTAGCCTCGCTGTTAGGAGTTTCCGCAAGTGAGATCATACAGAAATGCCTTGGCCTTGGTTTGATGGTCAGCATCAACCAACGTCTTGGTCGTGATGTAATTCAACTGATTGCAAGTGATTATGGTATTGAGGTGGAGTTTCTCACTGATAAGGAAATTATCCTTGAAGAAGAAACAGCCGCCGACCCACCTGAAATGCTTGTCCCTCGCCCCCCTATTGTTACAATTATGGGGCATGTTGATCATGGAAAAACTTCCCTTTTGGATTACATCCGAAACTCAAACATCGTTGCGGGTGAAGCAGGTGGAATAACACAGCACATTGGTGCCTATAAAGTTTCACTACCTAATGGTAAGTCTATTACGTTTCTTGATACACCTGGGCATGAAGCATTCACTGCAATGCGCGCTCGCGGTGCACAAGTAACGGACATTGTTGTACTCGTAGTTGCTGCGGACGACAGTGTTATGCCTCAAACAGTCGAGGCAATAAGTCATGCAAAAGCTGCAGGTGTACCCATCGTTGTTGCAATCAATAAAATTGACAAAGACACAGCAAATCCAGATAGAATCAAACAGCAACTTGCAGAACATGGCGTTTTGGTGGAAGAATGGGGTGGTAAATACCAATGCGCTGAAATCTCAGCGAAAAAAGGTATCAATGTGGACCTACTGCTCGAAAAGATACTTCTCGAAGCTGAACTATTAGAATTGAAAGCAAATCCTAATAGACCCGCAATTGGTACAGTGATTGAGGCGCACGTGGATAAGGGGCGAGGAAATGTTGCTACCATTCTTGTCCAGAATGGAACCTTACGTAAGGGGGATACATTCGTCTGTGGGCAATATTTTGGTCGTGTACGCGCTATGTACGATGAGCGAGGAAACCGCGTGGACGAGGCACCTCCCTCTACTCCCGTACAAGTGACAGGTTTTGAAGGTTTGCCTGAAGCTGGCGACAAGCTGGTAGTTTCTAACGATGAGGATAAACTCCGCCACATAGCACAACAACGGCAAATACTACGGCGTGAGCAGCAATTGCGCCAATCAAAACGAGTATCTCTCGACGAACTATCGCGACAAATCAAGCAAGGTGAAAAGAAGGAACTGCGTATCATCCTCAAAGCTGATGTTAGCGGTTCACTCGAGGCGCTTTCAGATGCACTATCTCGACTCAATACCGATGAGGTAACTGTATCTATCATACACCGCGCCGTGGGCAATATCTCAGAAAGCGACGTAATGTTAGCTGCAGCCTCAGATGCAGTCATTATTGGCTTCCAGGTACAGCTTCCTGCATCCGTGCGCAGAATCGCAGAACAAGAGCAGGTCGATGTTCGCCTATACTCAATTATCTATGACGCTATCAATGAAGTTAAGCTTGCATTAGAGGGAATGTTGTCTCCAGAAACAACTGAAGAAATCGTTGGTAGAGCCGAAGTACGACAAATCTTCCGGATTAGTAAGATAGGTACCGTTGCAGGCTGTTATGTAATATCGGGTCTCATCACTCGAAATGACAAAGTTCGCATTATTCGCGATGGTTTTGAAATTTACCGTGGTACAATACAATCCCTGAAACATCTCAAAGAAGATGTCCGAGAAATTCGTCAAGGTTTTGAATGCGGGCTAACCGTGAGTGGCTTCAATGACTACGTAGAGGGTGATATCATCGAAGCATTCCGTATAACTGAAGTTCAACGCAAGTTAAGTCAATAAGATGTCCTATCGGCCAGAACGCGTAGCCCGCGAAATTCAGCGTCTACTTAGTCAACCCATACAAGACATAGCACCTCAGCACGGTGGTGGTCTGATAACTTTAACTGACGTAAAGGTTTCTCCGGACCTAACAATAGCCAAGCTCTACGTCAGTGTGTACGGCAATAGTCTTGGAGGAGAACGCATCATATCCCTCCTCAACGAGCGCGCTCACGAATTTCGCTCCATAATTGCCCAGCTGCGCCTCAAGGTCATTCCTCAGATTCGTTTTTACCTCGACTCAACATTAGACTCCATAGCTCGTATCGAACAATTGCTAAGAAACTCTCAACGGACAGAAAGCAACAAGAGCGAATGATACCAGTTATCACTCGTGCGAACTTTGAAGTCGATTATTTATACCATCATCTCTCCCTATCGGGTATAGCCATTTTAATAGACAAGGATAGGCAATGGACGTCATTTGATGTCGTCGCAAAGCTTCGCCGGTTATTATCTATCCGAAGAATTGGGCATGCTGGAACACTTGATCCCTCCGCGACTGGATTACTCATCGTCTGCGCAGGAAAAGCAACAAAGTACATTAGCCATTTCCAAGACATGACAAAAGAGTACCAGGTAGAGATAAAACTTGGAGCCCGCACTGCAAGTGATGATGCCGAAACACCCGAATATGCTCATCAATCGATAGACCATCTATCTGATGCAGATATTACAGGTGTCATCTCGCAATTTGTAGGCACAATACTACAGGTACCACCTGCATACTCAGCCGTTAGGTTCCATGGACGACGCCTTTACGATATAGCCCGACGAGGAGAATCCCTTCCCACTCTATCTCCCCGGCAAGTGACTATTTATGCAATCAAAAATATCCAAATAGAACGTCCATATGCTCGATTTACTATTCAGTGCTCCCGCGGCACATATGTAAGAGCGTTAGCCCGAGACATAGGAATGGCCTTAGGTGTAGGAGCTTATGTTACTGCCCTTCGCCGCACTGCGATAGGTGAATATCGCGTTGAGCAAGCTTGGCGGATTCATGAATTGGCTGAATTATTAAGACCCTCTCACTATGCAAACATATCGTTCAATAGCTGACGTACCTTACGTTCGAGCATCGGTGGTCACCGTAGGAACATTCGACGGTGTACACCGTGGTCATCAAGTCATCATTGAGCGTCTCCTCCGTTACGCTTCATCTACTGGCACTCGTTCGGTAGTAGTTACATTTGAACCACATCCTCGAATAGTTTTGCAACGGTCATCCCAAGCACCTATTTCATTACTGACCACCTTTTCAGAGAAACACGCTCTTTTGCAGAGGATGGGAATTGATGTATTGGTGGTAATTCCCTTTACCTTTGAATTTGCGAATACGACTGCAGAAGAATTTGTTCGTCAGGTACTTGTCGAACGCATTGGTTTGCAGCATATAGTGATTGGGTATGACCATAGCTTTGGGAAAGATCGCGGGGGAGATGAACAGCTGCTTCGGCGTCTTGGTGTAGAGCTTGGATTTAGTGTTGAACGCGTAGAACCAGTCCTTGTAGATGGGGAAACCGTTAGCAGCACACGAATCCGACATGCGCTACTTTCAGGTAACATCGAGAAGGCAAACTCAATGCTAGGATACCCCTTCAGTATCGAGGGCATAGTCGTTGAGGGCGACGGTCGAGGACGCCGTCTTGGTTATCCTACGGCAAATATTGAACTCCTCGATCAACATAAGATCTTACCAGGTAATGGTGTTTATTGCATAACTTCAACCGTAGATGGTGTTCCCTTGCAAGGGATGGCAAACATCGGGATACGCCCAACGTTTACCGACTCTGCAAACATTCGCTTAGAAGCCCATTTTTTTGACTTTAGTGGATACTTATACGGTCGCAAAATCGTCCTTAGTTTCCATAAGTATATCCGACCGGAACGCCGTTTTGAAAGCGTTGATATGTTCTGGTCACAGTTACAAGAAGATCGCGAATGCTGTGAACGCTATTTTGCAACTATGTCATCTGAATTGTTAAACAATAGTGAGGTATCGGATGCTCACAAAAGAACGGAAAGCTGAGTTGATCGCTCAATTTGGTGGCTCCCCCACTAATACCGGTTCACCCGAAGCACAAATTGCAATTCTAACTGAACACATCAATCAATTGACAGAGCATCTGTCTGTGCATAAAAAAGACCATCATAGCCGACGCGGTCTTATTGGACTGGTTAATAAGCGTCGGCGTCTTTTGAATTATCTCCAACGCAAAGATCTGGAGCGCTACCGTCGAATCGTTGAACAGTTGAATCTACGCAAGTAGTTAGCTTCACTCCTGTCGTGTTTCAGCATGCATTAACGTGTGACACTCTATATCAATAAGCAGAATGGGAATTGTGAGAGTTTCCTGCGAATTAGGAGGAAAAGAATATTCGATTGAAACAGGTCGGTTTGCTAAGCTGGCCGACGGCGCAGTCATGGTACAATACGGCGAGACGATGGTCTTGGTAACTGCTTGCGCCAGCCCCGATATACGACCAGATGTAGATTTCCTTCCATTAACAGTGGAGTACAGGGAGAAGTCGTCAGCAGCTGGAAAGATTCCTGGAAGTTTTTTCCGCCGGGAAGGGCGTCCCACGGAAAAAGAGATCTTATCGGCTCGCCTAATTGATCGCCCTTTACGCCCAATGTTTCCAGAAGGCTGGCGTGCCGATACGCAAATTGTCGCCACTGTATTTTCCGCTGACGATAAAAATGAGCCTAATTCGCTTGGGATGGTGGGAGCTTCCGCTGCTCTGCTTTTATCGGATATCCCATTTGAGGGTCCCGTATCCGAAGTCCATGTCGGTCGTATCAATGGCAAGTTTATTGTCAATCCGACGTATCAAGAGCTGGAAGTATCCGACATGGAGATTACTGTAGCCGGGACAGATGACTCTATCGTGATGGTCGAAGGGATGGCAAAAGAAATAAGCGAGGATGAGTTTATTGCAGCCCTCGAATTTGCTCACGAAAATATTCGCATTCTAAACGCACTGCAGCGGGAGCTGCTTGAAAAAGCAGGTGGAGGGAAACGCCCACACCGTCCTCTTCAAACGATTCCTTGTCCAGAGGAACTTGAGCAATTTATCCGTGAACGCGTGCAAAATCCTCTGTATCAGATGATACATACTCCTTCCTCGAAAGAACAACGCTCACAATTTCGAAAGACTTTGCTCGATGAGACCATCCTTGCAGTGCAGCAGTACATCCTCGACCGAGAAGACCTCGCTGAACTCCCGATTATTCAAATCACAACTAAGGTTGTGGGAGATATTGAATATGAACTAATGCGTAAAATGATCCTCGAGGAAGGTCGACGGCTTGATGGGCGTTCCCTTACGGACATACGTCCTATCTCATGCGAAGTCGGGCTCTTACCACGAACGCATGGATCGGCATTGTTCACCCGCGGAGAGACACAAAGTTTGACCACTGTCACTCTCGGTACAAAGCAAGATGAACAAATTGTTGATGGCTTGTTACCAACCTATGAGCGTCGGTATATGCTCCATTATAACTTTCCCCCTTATTCAACCGGTGAAGTAGGTCGAATGACGGGAGTAAGCCGGCGCGAAATCGGACATGGAAACCTTGCTGAACGCGCACTGCAGCCATTGATTCCAAGCGAAGAAGAATTCCCCTACACGATTCGCATCGTCTCAGATATTCTCGAGTCGAATGGCTCATCCTCGATGGCAACCGTTTGTGCTGCATCGTTAGCTTGTATGGATGCAGGGGTCCCTATCAAAAAACAGGTAGCCGGCATTGCAATGGGTTTGATTACAGAAGGAGACAAAGTAGCTATTCTGAGCGATATCCTTGGAGACGAAGACCATCTCGGTGATATGGACTTCAAGGTTGCAGGAACCGCCGATGGTATAACTGCATGCCAGATGGATATCAAGATAAAAGGGCTATCATTGGACATTGTTCGCCGTGCATTGGAACAAGCACGTGAGGGACGCATGCACATACTTCAGGTTATGAATGAATGTATTGATAAGCCTCGACCAGAGCTCTCCCGCTACGCTCCACGGCTTACAACAATTAAAATTCCTGTCGACGCTATTGGAACAATCATCGGACCAGGAGGTGCAACTATTCGCGAGATTACTCGCCAGACAAACACAGAGATCACCATTGAAGAAGACGGTACAGTGGTGATTGCAGCTGTTAACCAAGAAAATGCACAAATGGCAATTGACTGGATTAAAGGACTCACCCGTGAGCCAGAGCTTGGGGAGGTGTACCATGCAAAAGTTAAGGAGGTTCGGGAAGGCTTAGGGGCTATTGTAGAATTTCTACCAAAGAAGCAAGGATTGCTTCATATTTCCCAAATTGCCCACGAGCGAGTTCACAGCGTTCTTGATTATGTCAAACCGGGGGATATAATTGAGGTCAAGCTTATTGAGATCCAGCCCGATGGTAAGTATCGTTTAAGTCGTAAAGCACTTCTCCCTCCTCCCGAAAATACAACTGACGGAGATCGTCCCCGACGCGAGTCACCAGTTCATCCTCGACGTATTAGTTCAACAAGCCCTCCCTCCCACCGCTCATCCCATCGTAGTGGGCGTCGTTAAATAAACCACCATTGTGTTAGTAGCGTACCACCTGTATTCTGCTCTCTTCGTGCCCAGGGCGGGACTCGAACCCGCACGTTCCTTTCGGAACCCAGGATTTTAAGTCCTGTGCGTCTGCCATTCCGCCACCCGGGCAAGCTCTTACAAAGATACCACATACTTCCATCATAGCACAGGCTAATTTCGCTTTGGATTGTTTGACTGGTTGACGTTCCTATGGGTGAATTTGTACATCTACATAACCATTCTCACTACTCCTTGCTTGATGCGATTGCCACGCCAGAACAGCTAATCCTTGCTGCCCTTAACGATGGTCAGCCAGCCGTTGCGTTGACTGACCATGGTGTGATGTTTGGCTGTATGGAATTCTACTTTGCTGCTAAAAAACACGGCATCAAGCCTATCATTGGCTGTGAAATTTACCTTGCAACAGGTTCTCGATTTGAGAAGACAACTCCTAACAAGGCTGAACAGGGACGGAATTACTACCACCTCGTGCTATTAGCAAAAAATGAAACTGGATACCGCAACCTCTGCAAGCTCGTCTCCCTTGCACATACGGAAGGGTACTACTACAAACCCCGAATAGATCGTGAACTCTTAGTTCAGTATCACGAAGGACTAATTGCCCTTAGCGGATGCTTGATTGGTCCTATTAATGAGCCGCTTCGGCGGGGAGATTTTGAAACAGCAATTGCGACAGCACGCTGGTTTAAAGAACTATTTGGCGATGATTGGTACATCGAGCTCCAAAATCATGGGCTGCCAGATGACGCAATAGTGCTTGAACATGCACCTAAAATTGCTCGACAACTCGGTATCAAAGTTGTCGCAACAAACGACTGCCACTACATTCAACCTGATCACGCTATTGCACATAATGTCCACCTCCTTATCAAGGAGGCGAATGCTTCAAATGCGGGTACATTTGATATTACTAAGCTTCGTTACCGCGTCCCGGAAATGTACTTCAAGTCTGCCGAGCAAATGAAAGCTCTTTTCCGTGATCACCCCGAGGCAATTGAGAACACTTTAGAGATCGCTGAGAAGGTTTCTTTCGAGCCATCCTTTGCACCCAAAATGCCGACCTTCCCCATTCCTGCAGAATCATCTGCTCAAACGCTCGATGAGTATCTGGAAGAACTTACCATGCTCGGTCTTGAGCGCCGCTATAAACAGCTTACACCCGAAATACTCGACCGGGTGCGATTTGAACTCGATGTTATCAAACGGATGGGCTATTCTGGCTACTTCTTAATTGTTCAAGATTTTATTGGGGCTGCACGTCAGCGAGGCATAAGCGTTGGACCAGGGCGTGGCTCTGCTGCTGGATCCCTTGTAGCATATGCATTGGGGATAACGAATGTCGATCCGATCAAACACGACCTAATATTTGAACGTTTCCTTAACCCAGACCGAGTTTCGCTTCCCGATATAGATGTTGACTTTAATGATGAGCGTCGCGACGAGGTCATAGAATACGTACGAACAAAATATGGTGCTGACGCCGTTGCTCAAATCATAACATTTGGAACTCTCTCTGCTCGCCAAGTTATCAAGGATGTCGGTCGAGTGCTGGGCATTGCTCCCTCAACAATCAACGCGATTACGGAAAAAATTCCGGTTATCCTGGGGAAAGTAACAAAGTTGAGTGATGCACTAAACCTACCGGATTTACGATGGCTCCGAGACACCGATGACCCAAAGTTGCGCCAGCTTGTTGAATATTCGCTTATCCTGGAAGGTCTTGCTCGGAATACATCTGTTCATGCAGCAGGAGTCGTAATTGCCCCTGGGCCTATCACAGATTATGTCCCCATCTACAAGACTCCAAATACCAATGTTACCACTCAATACACGATGAAAGAGCTCGAAGCAGTCGGGCTGTTGAAGATGGACTTCCTGGGACTGGCAACGCTATCCATCATAGACCGCACACTGAAACAAATTAAAGAAAACTATGGGGTGGAGATCGACATAGACAGCATCGACTACAATGACGAACGTGTTTACGGAATGCTCAGCGAGGGGCATACGCTTGCTGTCTTCCAGTTTGAATCTGAAAAGATGACGGAGTACCTCCGCCAGCTCAAACCACGCAATCTTGAAGAACTCACGGCAATGAATGCACTCTACCGTCCAGGTCCAATGGACAATATCCCAGAATTTATTGACCGCAAATTCGGGCGCAAACCGATCGAATATCTTCATCCTCTTATGGAGCGCCGATTACGAAACACTTATGGCATCATTGTGTATCAGGAGCAGGTAATGCAATTAGTGCAAGATTTAGCTGGATTTACGCTAGCACAAGCAGATACCCTTCGACGTGCTATGGGGAAAAAAGATGATAAGCTAATGGCACAACAGCGACAGGCATTTATTGAAGGAGCTTTTCGCACAAATGGAATTGAACCTGCCCTTGCTGGTGAGATCTTCGACCTCATTCAAAAGTTTGCCTCGTACGGATTCAACAAATCTCACGCCGTGGCCTACGCTTATTTAGCCTATCAAACAGCCTGGCTCAAGTGTTATTATCCGGCTGAGTTTTTAGCAGCAAATATGACAGCTGAATTAGGCAAACTGGATAAAATCAATGCCCTTATCGAGGAGGCGCGCAAATTTGGGATTACAGTTCTTCCACCTGACGTCAACCAATCAAACATAACATTTCGGGCAACTTCCCCGACAACGATAGTCTTTGGACTTGCAGCTATCAAGAACGTAGGTATTCCAGCAGTTGAATCCATCATCAAGGCACGAGAAACAGGTGGACCTTTTCGATCGTTGTTTGATTTTTGTCGGCGCGTGGATACTCGTCTTGTAAACAAGCGAGCCCTCGAAGCACTTATCGCAAGTGGGGCTCTTGACAGTCTTGGTGGCCATCGAGCACAACTGACCGCTGCTATTGATACCGCATTAGAATATGCCAAGTCAGCGGCGTCTGCTTCAGTTGGTATGCTTTCCCTTTTTGGAAGCCAAACTACGGAGCTGCATGAACCTTGCCTTCCATCTGTTGAACCATGGACAAAGGAAGAAACATTGCGTCGTGAACATGCAGTACTGAACTTTTTCGTATCCGGTCACCCTTTAGATAGTCATCGTCTTGTTGCTCATGGCATTTCTACTTTTCAGTGTAGTAAAATCGACCAGCATAGTACTGGTACAGTAGTCCGTTGCTGCGGCCTAATTACCTCTGTACGGACGCGTTTAGATAAAAATGAACGAACCTTCGCACTCGCAATAATGGAGGATTATACAGGAATCGCCGAGCTAATCATATGGAGTTCCATATATGAGCAATCAACAGAGTACATTCATGAGGGCGCCCTCGTAGTAGTGACAGGGAAACTTGAACTTCGTGATGATGCTTCGACCCCGCGGATTATTACCGATGAGATTATCCCTATAGAACAAGCTTATTCCAGAATAAAAGGGATGCATATACGGCTCGATATCAACACAAGCCCTGATATACTCGATTGCCTCAGAACGCTCTCTAATCATCGCGCTACCCCGATAGATATTATCGTCACTATTACTGACAATAACGTTCCCAAATCACGGTACCGAATTCCACAATTCAATATTGAGCTTAATCAACGAGTAATTGCACAACTTGAGACTCTTGTTGGGAGCGGTAATTTGCGGCTCCTATTTACTGAAGTATGATGCGCTGTCCCTCCCTCAATTTCTAATTCAAAAAGACGATACTGTAACAGTGAAAAAAGCTTGGAATCCTGAAAACCCCAACTATTTAGACAGGATATTATCCTGTCTTGAACGACAGGCGTTTATGCGTCATATTGGATGCGAAGTGACCAATGTACAACCTGGTTTTGTAGAAGCACGGATTCAGATATCAGATTTCCATAAGCAGCATGATGGATTACTTCATGGCGGGGTCATTGCTACCCTTGCCGATATTGTGGCAGGATTTGCCGTGCATACTCTGGTTAATAAGGATGTCTCTACAGTTACAATCGATATGATGATTAGTTTCCTTGAGGCTTGTAGAAACGACTACCTTATCGCACGTGGAAATGTCGTACGGCACGGCCGAACAACAAGCTTTGCGCAGGCGGTAGTTTTTGCTAGCACCAATGGCGTAGATCCTGAACTCTTGATCGCGACAGCACAGGCAACATTTGCGCTTCGCCAGCTGCCACCTTAATAGCAGCCATGCATAGCTATGCAACAAAATATGATTCCCGGGTGGCTTGAGCCCGCTATCATAAACCCAATTGCAACCAAATCCTCCTTCTCATTAGAGAAGCAGCACGAGTTGGGTATCGAGGCTTTGCTTGTTGCAGCAGAGGCAGCAATAACAATATCGCGTTTCGATCTTGCGCGATCGATAGCAACAAAAATTGCGGAACACGAGCAGCGATACACTTTCCCCTACTGTTGTTATGTCTTGTCACTTTCCGCCCGTTTACACCTACATGCAGGTCATTCTGAAAATGGTATTCGGGGCTTCAGAGAGGCTATTGAATGCGCTTCGAGTGGATTAGAGCGCGCTCTTTTTCATTACCAATGGGCAACGGCATTGGAATGCATTGGTAATTATTCCGATGCTTTGGAACACTATCGTCATGCTCTTACTCTCCTGCATCCCTCCGATCATCTCGGAATCGCATTGGTCCGTAGTTCGATTGCACGAATACAATGCCAGCTCGAGGATGTAACAAGTGCTGAAGACACTTTGCAACTTGCGAATGATTACTATAACTCATCTTTCGGTCTAGCTACTATCTATCTTGCTAAGGCTACAGCTGCTCTTCAGGCAGGCTCAACAGAACGTGTCATTGAATACTTGAATTTAGCAGCATCGCTTTTTTCTTCAGAACAGGAATCATTGCTCAAAGTTATTCACGACTTAATCCTATGCAAAACTTATCTCAACCAAGCTCGATGGGACGATGCAGGATCATTAGCTGAGGCAATTATCACCATAACGGAATATCATGAATTACCCTATCATGCCGCGCTTGCGCGACATACTTACGGACTTGTCTTTGTTGATGATCGGTCTCCATATTATAGTCCCCCTTTAGCACTCGAACATTTTCAGCGTTCTCTCAGGCATTTAGACCATCTTCCTTACTGCACATTCAAACAGTCATTGTACCGTACTCTTGCTGAGACGTATGCCAAGATTGGACACCGCGATAAGGCTTATACCTACCTGGAGCGCTACTGTTCTTTCATAACACATGCGTATTCGCACCGGACTTTTCACCACCTCAAACGCATTGAGCTTGAAGTAGCAACGCATAATCTACGCCTTGAAGTAGAACGGGAAAGAAATCACTCGCAACAGTTACAAATGCAGTTAGAATGTGCTCATTCAACAGCAGAAAAGTATCGTCAGCGGCTGGATGAGCAAATCGCTTACTTAGGGGTCGTTGCTCATGATCTAAAGAATCCGATTGCAGCAATAATGATGAGTGCCTCGATTTTAGAGCGTTACAATCATAAACTCAGTAGAGACGACTTTGAAAAGCATATCTCAACTATTATCCGGACTGCAGAGTGGATGAAACAACTTGTAACGGGCCTTTTGGACTTCACGGCGCTAACTACAGGAAAACTAAAACTGAATATCGAACCTGTCTATGCTCAAATGTCACTTGATGCTGTAATTGAGGCATACAAAGTCAAGGCATTAGCAAAGTCCTTAACAATTCATAGGGATTACCCAACAGAACCACTGTATGTCCTTGCCGACAGTCAACGACTACATGAATGCTTAGACAACCTCATATCGAATGCAATTAAGTACACCCCTTTGGGAAGAAATATATATTGTTCCATCGAAGAACAGGATGAATGTGTTCGATTTGCAATTCGTGATGAAGGACCTGGTCTTACCATTGAAGAACAGCAAAAGCTCTTTCAGGAATTCAGTCGGGCACGATCCCGTGATACAGGAAGTGAGGGAGGAACTGGATTAGGTCTTAGTATTGTTCGGCGGTTTGTAGAAGCAATGGGCGGTAGCGTTGGATGCAATAGTATTCTTGGACACGGTAGCACATTTTTTGTCGTGCTCCCTCGAGTAACCAGGCACTTAATCGAGGAAGATAGCAATAATTGCACTCATACAGTGCAAATGCCCACACAAACGGAATCATCTGTTCAAGTAATAAACAAATAGTAAATTTGTTTCATTCGTAAACTGCAATTACAATACCTATGGCACTCTACATTACGTCAGATTGCATCAACTGTGGTGCTTGTGAACCGGAATGTCCTAACAATGCCATTTATGAGCCCGGTGCAACATGGACATTAGGTGGCATCGAATATCATGATTCCACAAGTCCTGGTGGCTTCAAACGTGACTTCTGGTCAGATCAGCACTACTTTATAGTACCTGACAAATGCACCGAATGTGTAGGATTTCACGACGAACCTCAATGTGCGGCTGTTTGCCCAGTGGATTGTTGCCTGCCGGATCCACTAAACCCAGAAACGCGCGAGCAATTGGAAGAAAAGGTTAGATACCTTGACTCAATAGATCCCACACGCCGTCGTATTTAATATGCCAGCCTGTTACCAAGGGGAACTCACAATTCAACGAGGTAAAATCGTTTCTGTTGCTGAATCTAAAGGAGGAGTTACCCTAATAATTGACGGAAAGCGAAAAGAAATCCCTGATGCATGGGTACTACCTGGATTGGTGGATGCCCACGCTCATGTTGTTGGGTTAGGTATTGCATGTCGGGAAGGCTACTTATACGGTGCTAATTCAAAACAAGAGTGCATAGAACGCATACTCCAAGCCAATATTTACCGTGACGGATGGATTGTTGCTCGTGGATGGAATCAAGAACTTTGGTCCCCTGCACTGTTCCCTACCCGATGGGACCTTGATGAATACTTTCCCGATACACCAGTTGTACTTTTTCGCGTTGATGGACACGCTGTTTGGGTAAATACAAAAGTGCTCAATATCGCATCAATAACACAGTCGACTCCAGATCCAGTCGGGGGGGCTATCTTACGTAATTCGGACGGTGAACCAACAGGGATACTAATCGACGCTGCGGCCGATTTGGTTACAGAATACATTCCTCGACTATCTCTTACCGAAATTGAGCATGCAATCATCCAGGCACTCTTTTTATGTAGTCAGGCCGGACTTACTGAGATTCACGACATGGATGTCTTGCCAGAAGACCTCCCAATTTTTACTCGCTTGGCAGAAGAAGGAAAGCTTCCCTGTCGTGTCTTGTCTTGGGTCAGAGGACAACACTACGAATGGAGAGATCACGGCATACTGCCAACAGTTGGAGAATTTCATCGTGTCGTAGGAGTAAAATTTTTCGCAGACGGTGCGCTTGGAAGCCGAGGTGCTGCCTTGCTGGAGCCTTATTCCGATGAACCCTCTAACTCAGGTTTATTGCTACTGACCAAAGAAGAATTGGTTGAGCGGTTCAAATGCGTTATTGAGGATGGGTTCAGCTCCATCGCTGTCCATGCAATAGGCGACCGCGCAGTTCGCGTCGTACTCGACGCGTTTGAGAGCCTTCACACACTTTACCCATCCTTAGATGACATTCGCTTTCGAATCGAGCATAGCCAAATTGTTCATCCAGATGATATACGGAGGTATGCTTCATTAGGAGCAATAGCATCGGTCCAGCCTATACACTGCATCAGTGATGCACAAATGGCAGAGCAACGTCTTGGAGCACGAGTACATAATAGCTACCGTTGGCGTTCATTTCTTGAACACGGTGTTTTGTTATGTGCTGGGTCAGATTTTCCCGTGGAGTCTTATAATCCTTTGTTAGGGATTGAGGCATTCTGTCGGAGAGTACCTACAGCAAGGCAGGAAAGCTGGCAACCCCAAGAATGTATCTCGATCGTTGATGCTGTCGATGCATACACGATCAATGCGCATCGTGCTGCAGATATGAGCTATCGCAGAGGTCGCATTGCTCCTGGTATGGATGCAGATATAACAATTCTCGATCGCAACATATACGCGTGTCCTCTCGAAGAGCTCTCTCAAGCTCGTACATTAGCAACCGTCGTAGGTGGTAAATTATACGAACACGCATGAACGCTGAGCGCCAGGAATGGTTCTATCGCAATCATTTTTCTACCGCTCGCTATGCTCGTCTTCGTGAATTGCTTCAGCAGCGGCTTGGAACCCCAATCGAATTCCGCATTATGGAAGCTCCGATTTTTATGAGTGCTCAGCTTCGTTCTGCTATTGCCCGGGCTGCCACTGAGCTGGTCCAGCAATGTACCTCCCCCGACTACTTAAGCCATGCAATTCCTAATGCTATCCCCGAACAATATCGCATGCCCGATATTCCCTCCCATCCAACATGTGCTGTCGTTGACTTTGCAATCGTCCATGACGGGGACACTTATCAGCCGCGTTTAATTGAGCTTCAAGGCTTTCCCTCCTTATTTGCATACCAAGTATTCCTCGCACAAGCCTACCACGAAGCCTACGAATTACCCGAAGAATTCTCGCCATTTTTTGACCCCACGCTCACCATGGACGAATACCAAACATTGCTGCAACGATTACTTCTCGGCACCCATCACCCTGACAATACTGCTCTTGTCGACTACCGCCCATTCGACCAGAAAACTTATCCCGATTTTGCAGCCACCGAAATATTAACAGGTGTCGCGCCCACAGATATATGCTCGTTAGAACTTGCGGAAGGAACACTTTTCCACAGACGTGGTGGTGCACTTCAACCTCTCCGCCGCATTTACATGCGAGCAATATGCGACGAATTAGAACAGTATGGCGTATCTGTACCCTTTTCGTGGTCATCTCCACCTAATGTGGAGTGGGTTGTGCATCCTAATTGGTACTTCCTTTTAAGCAAGTACTCACTCCCGTTTCTGGTACACTCGGTAGTTCCCAAAGCGGTATTTTGCTCGCAAATCCGTGACTTTCCTGCTGGGCAGTGGGTCTTAAAGCCACTCTACTCTTTTGCAGGCAAGGGTGTCAATGTTGAGCCTCGGAAGGAAGACTTCGATTCAATCCCTCATTCTCAGCGTCACCAGTGGATTTTGATGGAGAAAGTTGCCTATGCTCCAGCCCTCACGACCCCTGAGGGTCCTAATTACCTTGAAGTGCGGTGTATGATTATTTGGGAGCAAGGAGCAGCACCTCGCCCCACAATGTCTCTTGTACGAACAGGACGCTCTCAAATGATGGGTTCGCGATACCTAACTCTTCCCTGGACAGGAGCATCAATATGTTTCTTCACAGACTGAAGGGAAGTGTGATGTACGAATCCGTACCTCCTTATTCCAAATACGTGTAGCCGTAGAGTCCGGAACGATACATAGCCAAAAATTCCTTTCCTTCGTGGAGAGTGATCATGTTCTCCTTAACTGCTTGCATAACCCATGTCTCCATCGTTCGGACCAGACGCTTTGCTGAAAACTGAACATAGTCCAGAACATCCTCGACAGTCTCTCCCTCGATGATTTGGTCAATCCAATAGCTCTCTTCATCGCAGACAATATGTACAGCATTTGTATCCCCGAAAAGATTGTGCAGGTCGCCTAAGATTTCTTGATAAGCTCCCACCAAAAACACACCAATGTAATATGGTTCACCTTCTCGCAGATCATGTACTGACAAGTATGGCATCGTTTCGCGAATACCGATGAAGCGATCTATTCGACCATCACTATCACACGTAATATCGTGAAGTGTCGCCCGACGCAAAGGTTTTTCGTTGAGTCTTTGAAGAGGCATTATTGGAAAAAGCTGATCAATCGCCCATGAATCTGGCAATGATTGAAAAAGGGAGAAGTTGCAGAAATATTTATCTGCAAGAAGCTTTGGAAGCGACCGCAACTCATCGGGAACATGCCGAAAGTCTTGAGCGTATCGGTTTACTGCCGTAGCAATGCTCCAAAAAAGACGCTCTACCTTTGCCCGCGAGGGAAGATCAAGTAAGCCAAGGGCAAACAGTTCGAGTGATTCCTCCCGCAATTGCTGAGCATCATGCCATACTTCTAAAATTGTTCTTGGTGAAATATTATTGAGCAAAGTATAAAGTTCACGAACAATTTCATGATCACTAGGTTCAACAGTGTGGACGGTTTCATCCCACAACGGTGTTGTCGCAGTCTCCAATACATTGAAAACAAGCACAGAGTGATGGGCTGTCAACGCGCGACCTGCCTCTGTAATGATGTGGGGATGCGGAAGACCATGCTTGTCCGCTGCATCGAGTAGCGTTGCTACGGCATCGTTTGCGTATTCTTGGATGGAATAATTAATGCTACTGGCAATCGTTGTGCGAGAACCGTCGTAATCTACCCCCAACCCTCCCCCAATGTCTACATACTCAATTATACACCCCAACCGATGAAGTTGTACATAAAACTGAGCCACTTCTCGAAGTCCTGCTTTTATTTTTCGAATGTTCGTTATTTGAGAACCCAAATGAAAATGTATCAGTTTTAGCGATGGGAGTATTCCCTCTTGACGTGCAATTTCAACAGCTTCCAACAGTTCACTAGCGTTCAATCCAAATTTGCTCTGGTCACCACCAGAATCTTCCCATTTCCCACTTCCGCTGGCTGCAAGGCGTATGCGTATCCCAACGTTTGGTACGACATTGAGACGTCGCGCAATTTGGATGATAAGCTTAAGCTCGTTAAGTTTTTCCACTACTAGAAATATTTTCTTCCCCATTTTATGAGCCAGAAGCGCAAGCTCGATGAAATCTTCATCTTTGTAGCCGTTGCAAATGATGAGTGCTTCTGGATTATCCATTATGGGCAAAACGGCATGCAATTCTGGTTTTGAACCTGCTTCCAATCCTATGTTGAATTTTTTTCCATACCGAACGATTTCCTCAACAACGGGCCGTTGCTGGTTGACTTTTATAGGGTAAACGTTATAATACTTCCCTTGGTAGCCATACTCACTCCGTGCACGCTCGAAACATCCGCTAATTTTTTCTATTCGATGATCCAGGATATTCGGAAAGCGTAATAACACTGGTGGATTGATATCCTTCAGAGCTAATTCATCCATTAATTCACGAATGTCAATCGCCGGGCCATTTTGCTTACGTGGCATGACAACAACATTTCCTTTTTCGTTTATCCCGAAATAACC
>JANWWF010000001.1:25997-28238 GCA_025055755.1 Candidatus Kapaibacterium sp.
CGAATGTCAATCGCCGGGCCATTTTGCTTACGTGGCATGACAACAACATTTCCTTTTTCGTTTATCCCGAAATAACCTATTCCCCATCCATTGACATTGTAAAGCTCGAGAGAGTCTTCTATACGCCAGGTTCTCAATGCATATCCTCCAGAAGAATTAGTGGACAACCATTAGAGGACAAATATGAATCATACCATCAGCTACGATACGAACAGTGTAGAAGCCTGATGGTAGCTGTGACGTCGGAATTGTAATCAATCGAATCTGTTCCGAGGCCGTGTACTCAATGGTTAGCGGAAGTGCTACACGCCCCTGCATGTCGTGTATCGTTACGGAAAAATGCCCAGGAGTACGACGTTCGATTTCAAGGTAAGCAACCTCATTAGCAGGGTTAGGACCAACTCGAACACTGTGTTTGCCCTCACCCTCTTGAACGTTTGATACTACATCATCCAAACGAATCCGTACGGTAACGGGAAGATGATCGCTGACTGTTGAAGTGTAACTCGAGAGAAATGCATTCGGCGCTTCTACATAAGTGCGATGTATGGCATTGAAGAGTTCATTTGAAACGATGATGTGATCAAGCATGCGGGCATTAGTTGTCGATCCAATGTATGAGCGCAAGCCAAGTTCACTCAGTGGTTTAGTCAGGACACGCCAGTTGAATGTGTCGTTGACAAAGACAGCATAGGGAGTAGGATTGGGTTGAACGACAGAAGATGTTACATCATCGTTGAAGTCCCCAAGGATAATTACGGGCACCGTCGCATAAAAGGTGTTAAGGTAATCGTGGAAAGTCTCTGCGTCGGTTTTTCTTCGTTGCCAATCATCCTGAGCAGATGCAGAATCCCCCGTTGCCTTTGCGTGGATGTTGAAGAGCACAATATCTCTCTGCGTATTTCCAATTCGACAGCGAGCTGTCATTCGGAACGGAAAGCGACCACTTGCCCACGCCTGAGGACCTCCATTAACTGCAAGGCCGCTTTCAACTATTGTAACAGTACTCTTATTGGTCAGATATGCCATTTTCTGCTGCTGCTCTATTGGTGCCAGTATCCCCTCGTATGTGCCTTGGACCGCTGTAGCGAGGGTATCGAGTATTTGGGTAGTTACCACTTCCTGAAAAGCATAAATATCTGCGCTCATCGAGTCTAATGCTATGCGCACACTGTTGAACTGACGCTGCTTATTTGCTACCCCCAGTGTAGTATCGCTTGAGCCAAACCAGAGCAGATTCCATGTCGTGACATCGAGCGTAGCGCTCTTAGGAAGGGTATCACGCTCGATCGTCAGTCCTATGTCGGAGGCAAATCGCGGCAATAATTGATAGGTTCCCCTGAACTGAGAGATTACCCCAATAACATCAACTCTTGCAGTAGGTATTGGAAGGTTATTCCGTGCTATCTCTGTATTAGCATCAATCCGTACTTGAAGCTGGTCACCTGCGGCATTGCGAACAGTATAATTACGATCACCTTGAAATACCCCAGTCTCAACGAACTGAACATTGCGCACTCGCACAAGCATTCCTTCTAATGCCTCGCCAATTGAGGTAATTGAAGCAGTTCGTGGAGATGGCTCGGCGCGAGATACTGGGATCACTTGGAAGGTAACTGATCCCCCAATTTCTGCTAATCCTGTTCCCGGCTGTCCAGTAGTCTGACCAAATTCAATGAGTGTCCCCGCCAGAATCTCAACCGAGTCACCAACTCTCACCCCCATGCGAAATGCGCTGTTAAAGACAGCAATTCCACCAGTGGCATCCTGGATATAGCTTGTATTCCGAAACTGATCAGCGACTGTTACACGCCCTGCGATGCGTTCACCGCTGCGAATCGAATCACCGAAGGGACGCTGCTTAAACTGTGCAATCGTAACGTAAGTCTGCGCATATGTATACGAATAAAGCACAACAACGGTGGCAAAAAACAATCTGAGCATAATGAACACCTATGGTGAGTAATTAATTGACTTTACGAATAAACCAGCGCTGTGCTACTTGGCTGCCTGACCGATAGTCAAACACAAAAAGATAGTAGCATTCGCCAGGTTTCAAAACTACAGTAGAATCATTACCTACTTTTTGTTGAGTGTCCACATCACCAATGCTTATAGTGTACTGACCGCCCTCAATAGGTACAAAAGGTAAAATTGTTTGTGCATCCACAACAGGAACACCGACTGTTTCTCCATTAGCAAGAACTTGGATATATGCGTCTTCCGATGCATTGATGATCT
>JANWWF010000001.1:28914-413667 GCA_025055755.1 Candidatus Kapaibacterium sp.
AAGTCAAGCTGATGTATCCACGGTTCTCGCATTGAATTCCGAGGCAACACTTGACCACGATAGCGCCGAAGAACACTATTTGCTTCAATGAAATCCATCAGCTGCTGCCAAATTTGATCCGCTGTCCGTAAATCTAATCCCCCAGGCGGCACGACAACTATTCGGGTATTTTTATCCTCGGGACGAGGAACGTAAATCAGGTCATTGTGGGTGATATTATCTCCATTGTAGTCCCCTATGTAGGTAAAGCTATATGGCCTGCCCGAGTTTCCTGTGTAGAAAAGACCAAACGTGGTGGAAAGATTCCCAATTACCTTGACTCGATAGAAGAGCGTTGCGGTAATTCGATGCGGAACATCAAAATTTGAGCGTCCTAATTGTGCTCGGTTTGGATCTGTTGCATCCGTGTTTTGCCAATTCGAAAGAGCCGTAGCAGCAGTAGCATCGGCCAAGTCATACGTGGCCGAATACACATAGGAGACAGTGCCACTTAATCCCCGCAGAATAGGATTTTGCTCCAGCAGTGTCAATGATAGCATTCCACTATACTGATATCCCTCACTTCTGCTACTGAGGAGAATGACCTGTGTGAACTCTGGAGCAGCATTAGAATCTGTTCGACCAGCTGGAGACCGCGCATACAGTGGTCTTCCATCCAGGGGAGAGAAAGGCATTACTTGAGAGCGCCGTAGGTTGATATTTCGGAATTCGACAGTGTTCAGCATTTGTCCATACATAACCTCAGCGGTCATTCGCAACCATGGCGTGAACTGAATATCAGCACCCAAAGTTGAACGCCAGACTTGAGGAAAACGAAAATTGGGGTCGATAATGTTGATTTGCGTCGTTGTTATAGGTTGCCCCGGGAATGTCGGATCGCCAGGCTTCGGTGGATTGTAGGGATCGAGAGTGACACGCAGTGGAACAGAAGGCGAATCTAGCCGCATTAAGATTGGAGCATTCGGATCATTATCCCGTCCGATGCTAACACGATAGAGATCAACTCCTGTGTTACTGTACTGATTGGAGAGCCAAACTGCGGGAACACGACCGCTGAAAATACCTGTACCTCCCCGAACTTGGAAAGTTCGATCACCGCTTACATCATAATTGAAACCGATACGAGGTGCCCATAAAGGACGAGCATCAGGCAATCTACTAGTTCGTAAGCCAGAAGGGATTTCTTGGTTATATCGCTTCAGGGAATCTGGAAGTGCTGCGTATCGTCGTGCCAAGGAGTCAAACCGCTGGGCAAACATTGAGTTTTCATATGGTCGGTCAAAATATATAGGGATATCTGCACGAATCCCAGCAGTCAAACGCAGGTTTCGGGTAATGCTCCACTCATCCATGATATACAGTCCGCTTTGCATCATCCCCCATCGTGCTCGAGGAGTAGGGTCCCCTCCTGTTACGCTCAGGTTGGCATAGCTAACCTGGTAGAAACTGGGGGTTCGATCACGAAGAGCCTGAATATCACGAAATGTATATGTGCCGAAGTAATCGGGAATGTACAGATTGTTGAAGCGATAGAGCTCGTTATGGGTACCTATCGTAATCGTATGCTCACCGAGGAAAATGGATAGGTCATTTGTGAGGGCAAGCTGAGTCTGGTCGAGAGCATTTGCGTGAGAATTACGCTCGGGTCCTAAAAGAACTTGATCAGCACCAAGCATGACCTTGACTTGTGGGAAGGGAGCAGAACGAAGCACTCGCTCATCGTTTGTTTGTGTCCACGCGATGCGGAACTCGTTTGTTATGTTATCTCCCCAAATTGAATTCCATTGAAGTACAGAAGAGTTATTGATACTTCGAAATTCATTCCATTGACTGGAAAGTGAGAACACCTGCGTCGTACGGAGAACATTTCTATCTTGAAAAGCATTTGTGTAATTATGGCGAAACTGCAGCTTGTGGCGATCCGAAATATTCCAATCAAAACGTGCTATGATATTAAAGGTGTTATTCCGGGATATAAACAAGTCCGCATTACCAGCATCATAGCTATAGACTTGGCGCATAATCTGGATAATCTCATCGAGCTCTGCCTTACTATGAGGGAAGTTATTGAGAGCAGCTGGATTATTGAGCGCAATTTCGAGCGGACGATTACGCAACCGAGTTTCAGTCGTTACGTGAAAAAAAATCTTATCTCTAAGAATTGGTCCACCAAGTCTTGCACCGAACTGCGCATCGGAGAACTGAGCATAAGGCTGGCGTAGGGCATCCGGACTTAATCCTACAAGGTATTGATTTCGACCAAAGAAAAAGGCTGAGCCCTTAAAGGTGTTAGAGCCACTTCGTGTAACAGCATTAATGAGTCCCCCGGTAAAACCACTTTGACGAATGTCATAGGGAGAAATGTTTACCTGGAGTTCCTCGATAGCGTCAAGGGAAAGAAGATTTGCATTGGCCTGACTTCCCGCAGTACCTGCCTGCCCTAATCCAAAAATATCATTTGCGATAGCTCCATCAATTTGGATGTTGTTAAAGCGAGAATTAGAGCCTAGAATGCTTATACCTTGTAGTCCATCATCAGCACCAAATGCAGTCGTTTGAGTTGCATAAGGATTAACTCTCGCTATATCCGACAACGAACGATTGATCGAGGGAAGAGAGGCAATTTCCTCAGAAGAAACGGTGCTTCCACTTCCTGTCTTGCTTGAAGTAAAAGTACGATCTCCTATCCCAGTGACAACTATCTCTTTTTTTTGCATTTCAAGCGGCGATAAAGCAATACTCACTGTTGTTTCTTGTCCCAATTCAACGTAAACTCCAGAAAGTGTATCTGGTGCATATCCTACATAAGACACACGAATACGATAGGGACCACCGACTCGAACTCCCCGCAACATAAAGCGACCATTCCGTTGTGTAGCTGTTCCATAACGCGTCCCTGTTGGTAGGTGTTCTGCAACTATTGTTGCCCCCATGAGAGCTTCACTAGAGCGACGATCGACAACGATACCACTTATCGATCCGGTTGTAACACCTTGTGCATAAAGTATACTCGATGTGCAGAAAAAAAGGCAAAAGAGTATCCGCGTTTTTGAGTATCGCACTTTCCGTAAACCAACTTGTTAGAGGCTATCACAAAGTTATGAACATGACTTTCGACCTTTATGCTGTTTGTTAGTAACATCTAAAGGAAGCCTCTGCATATTCATAACTTGCATTATGCATAGCCCTGGCAAGTTTCTTATTGGTGTGCTTTCAATCGATGTTTCACCGCAATAATCCAAGATTACACATGGCATCTCGAACTAAGCGAAAGACTAAGTACATATTTGTTGTGGGTGGAGTTCTGAGCTCCGTTGGGAAAGGTATTGCTTGTGCTTCGTTGGGTCTACTTCTTAAATCGCGAGGTTATCGAGTCACAATCCAAAAGTTTGATCCCTACATCAATGTTGATCCAGGTACGATGAATCCCCTTCAGCATGGCGAAGTATATGTTACCGATGATGGCGCTGAAACTGACTTAGACCTTGGTCACTACGAGCGATTTCTTGACGTTTCGATGACCAAGTTCAACAATGCTACAACAGGTCAGATCTACTTTGAGGTCATTCAACGAGAGCGGCGTGGTTATTACTTAGGTAAAACAGTTCAGGTAATTCCCCATATCACTGATGAGATCAAGCGACGAATGACCTACTTCGACGGTGAATACGATATTGTCATTATCGAAATTGGGGGAACCGTAGGCGACATCGAATCACAGCCCTACTTAGAAGCGGCACGACAACTTACGCTCGAACGTGGCCGTAGCTCGTGTATTACCATTCTTCTTGCATACGTTCCTTATATCCGATCAGCTGGAGAACTTAAGACTAAGCCGACCCAGCATGCTGCAAAAGAGCTAATGGAATTTGGAATTATTCCTGAGATTATTCTTTGTCGTACTGAGCAGCGTATCCCCCGTGAAGTACGCACAAAAATTGCACTATTCTGCAACGTTGACGAGGAAGCAGTTATCGAAATACCTGACGTCGAAACAATTTATGAAGTTCCATTGGTCATGGCACGTCGAAACTTGGATGCAATTGTGCTGAAAAAACTCCGCTTGAAAGCAAATACACTCGACATCGACACTTGGTCCCGTTTTGTTCAACGGATAAAAAATCCTCGGACGACAGTAGAAATTGCTCTTGTCGGTAAATACGTAAGCTACCGAGATTCTTATAAAAGCATCATCGAAGCATTTGTGCATGCAGGGGCGATCAATAATTGTAAGGTCGATATACGGTGGATTAACTCCGAAGACATTACAGAGGATAATGTTGACGAACTGCTCAGTGGTGTTCGCGGTGTTTTAGTTGCTCCAGGCTTTGGAGCGCGAGGAATTGAAGGTAAAATCACAGCAATAGAGTATGTGCGTACTCGTAACATACCGTTTTTTGGAATATGTTTGGGTATGCAATGTGCAGTTATCGAGTTTGCGCGAAATGTGTGTGGACTTCATGATGCAAACTCCTCCGAGTTCAAACGAACTCGCCATGCCGTTATTCACTTGATGCCTGAGCAGGAGCGTATCGAGAACAAAGGCGGTACTATGCGCTTAGGTGCATATCCGTGTGTGCTTTTGCGTGGTTCCAAAGCCCACCGTGCGTATGAGCAAGATATGATTTTCGAGCGACATCGGCACCGATATGAGCTTAACAACAGCTTTCGTTCGTTACTTGAAGAACACGGAATGATAATGAGCGGGGTTTCACCTGATAACCGCTTAGTTGAAATCATCGAGCTCAAAACACATCCCTGGTTCGTAGGGGTACAATTTCACCCTGAACTAAAGTCTCGAGCGGTAAGTGGCCATCCATTATTTATTCATTTCGTTCGTGCTGCATTGCGCCTCAAACTTGGTGAGGAGGCAAACAATGAAATGTCTACCCCAACTGAATAGTCTAATTATTACGGTTACTGCCACTCTAAATCTTGTTGCTAAAATTCCGGAGGATAGCATCACGCACTTCTTCTGGCTGCCACTTGATACAAGTATTGCTTACCCAGCTCCTGCCATTGAAACAAAGGATTCGAGCGGGATCTATATCGTTGATGTCGCTTTCGGTAAGGGTGAGCTTTCTGATCCTAAACGCAGGCACTTTATACGTTTCATTGGTACCCGCGCTGCAACAATGGAATATTTTTCCACTGAGTTTGCAGGAAACCGCGTTTTTGCTTTCATCCCTGATTCTACGAATGTTATTCCAGGACTCAAGTATGCTTTGCGAGGAATGCGGGTAGGAGGAAGAAGACGGGTGGTTATACCTTCGCATCTGGCATATGGAATAAGAGGTAACCCCGCCTATAAAATTGGACCGAATGAAACGATCATTCTCGACATTGAACTTTTGAAAATTGAACCATGATCACAAACATTGTTCTCTTCGAGCACCCCACCCACTCTGAATCTTTGTATCCTTTTTCGATAATGCACCTGCCTTGGGAATTACGCATAGGTCTATTGAACATTCTCGAGACATGGCAAAAGCTCAGTGGTGCTTCTGTTCTCTCACTCCACGGCCGACCCCTGCACTTAGAATCGTTCACTACCCGAAACCCACAGTATCGCTCTCGGCAATTGGGAGTAGGATCTGTATTAGCGTTATCAAGTCTGCTATTGCCACGAAACAATACCCTGATTGAGATACGGAAGGCAGAGACTTCAGTAACACCAGTAGCCTTCATAGCCGATGGACAATTAGTTGCAGCTTGTTGCTCCCTGTCCGATTGGGAAAGGCTGAATGTTCGCGAGTGGAATGAGTTGGAGCATGTAATATCAAGTCAACACTGGGATTGTATAACTCTTACCGACTTCCGCATTATTCGATACTTATGGGACCTTTTCGATAATATCCCAGACACCATAACCGAGCAATTTTCTTTTTGTGCAGACCAAACGATTCACCACGCAGATTTTGTCCATGGACACGTAGCAGCCCTTAATCCGGAAAGGATTGCTGTTGGGGAAAATTCATCGATTGCACCATTTGTCGTACTCGATGCTTCAAGTGGTCCGATTCTCATTGGAAATAACGTCACAATCATGCCTCATGTGACAATCATTGGTCCATGTGCAATCGGAGATCATACAATTGTAAAGGCTGGCGCAAGGATTTACCCTAACACGGTTATTGGTCAGTGGTGCAAGATCGGCGGTGAAGTTGACACATCGATTTTTCAGAACTACACAAATAAACAGCATGAAGGGTTTGTCGGCCATTCTTTCATCAGCGAGTGGGTTAACATTGGTGCTGATACGAACACAAGTAATCTTAAGAATACTTATCGCCCTATCTCAGTGGAATTCCCAACAGGTCGTATCCCAACAGGAAGAACTTTTTTGGGGCTCTTATGTGGTGACCATACGAAGGTAGGCATCAATACAATGTTCACAACAGGTACAGTAGTAGGAATTTGCTCAAATATTTTTGGCAGCGGATATACACCTAACTACATTCCTTCCTATACGTGGGGAGGAATCACCACCAGGAAGCTCCTCTCTTTGGAGACTGCTCTTGATACCGCGCGCCGCTCGATGGCACGTCGCCAAAAAGCATTGACAGTCGAAGAAATACGCTTACTCCAGAATGAATACGAGCATGTTCAAAAACTTTTTTGCTAAATATCCAACCACCTCCCCTATTGGCGGAGCAAAACCTCGATGCGGTCGCTTGATTCTTCTACAAATACTTCTGCTCCTGGAAAACCAACCTCCTTGAACTGTACAACACCATTCCGATCAAGGTAAAACTTCGTGGGAATACCCGTTACACCGAAGCCCGCTACCGCTTCATCTCGTAAGTCTAATGCGACAGGAAAAGTAAAGTTAGGGTTATTAGCAAGATATTTTTTTACGTGTGCTACCCGATCATCGACCCGTTCCCAACAATTAACAAGCAGGATTTCGACATCTTTGTTACCCTGGTACTTTTCGTAAAGCTGCTGCATATATGGCATAGAAATTCTACACGGACCGCACCATGTAGCCCAAAAATCAAGAACAACTACTTTGCCTTTCAAATCACCAAGTTTGATTTTGCGTCCATCAAGGGTGGTTAGCACAACGTCACGAAGGAAAAACGTGCTTCCGTCGTTACGTCGTAATTGAAGATCGAGAACCGGTTGATTAAGCATCTCCTGCCGAAGTCGCCGAAGTTTTGCATAACGAGCCTGTTGACGCAGAGCACGATACTCGGCATTTATTGTAGCAGTGTCAGTAGAAGATTGGAGAAATCGCATAACTGTCTGGCTTATCGCCCTTCCCGTAGCAATTGCACGCCGAGCAACGTCGAGAGACTCTCGGCGGCGTCCTGCTGCCATCAGCGCTTCACTTTGGTGTTCTAACATGTCACCGCTGGCAAATGGCCCTAAGATTCTTTCACATGTTTGGAATGCATCAATTGCTTCTTCAAGCCTTCCAAGGCGGTAGAGCACATACCCCCAAGTATCATAGCATATCCCTACCATTTCACGCTGCTGCCAACGAAATTCGCTTGGAGAAATAAACCGCGCTCGATCATCGACAGAAATAGCCTCAAAGGAGCGAATAGCCCACTCAATGTATTGCTGCGCCAACCGAAGAAGAGAATCCTGACGGACAAATGCCACGGCAACCATGTTAAGTAGAGAAGCTGGTGGGGCTGTTGTTACACCACTTGGAAATGGATATGAATTCACCGTTTGAAGTGCTGCATCTCCATTTCCCTGTTGCAAATAGTAATTCACAAGGTCAGCATACATCTTCACAGCCATTGGTGACCATGGATACCGTTGGGCATAGCTCCGAATACGATCTCGAAATTCTTCAGGAGTGCGAGCAGCTGCACAATAGTTACGTTCGACTTCCTCCGCCAGATCACTTGTAGGATACTTTTTCGCAAACCATTGCTCGAGGTTCTCAGCGTCATCTGTACGCCCAAGCACCCGAAGAGCGCGAGAACGACTTCGAACTTGCATTTCATTAGTTGAATCCCACGGTAGAGCAAGTAAGCGCTCAAATGTTTGATTAAGATCAGCTTGTTGTATTTCTTTCCGATCAAAACGAACCCCTGCATATGCAAATTTTGCCGCCAAGTGCTCAGGATGGGTTTCCAATGATTGGCGAAGAAACTCATACGCTCTGTCTAAGTCTGGACGGCGTGTAATAGATGATACACCACCATTTCCTAAATATGACAGCGCTGCGCGGTAGTAAGAGCCCCAAACAGGTTTGCCTTTGTCGTGCACGATTGCATCCCACATTCGACCTCGATTGTCGTCTGTCTCACGTCCGCTATGGATGCGAAACAGGAGAAACACTGCCTCTTGCGGAATTGTGTCAAGGCGGCCTTGGTATGTCGATCCTTTCGTTCTGCTCAAGCGAACATCGTAAGCAGTAGGATAAAATCGCTTATCATCAAAAACGTACACCACTAACCACAGAGAATCGGGCTCACTGAAATATTCTGGGTCAGCAGTATAGGTAAACGATATGCTTTTCCCCCGCATTGGGGTAGCTGGCTCATATTGCAGTTCACCTGCAACCGCAACAACTGATAAAAATGCCAGAATAAAGCGTAAGTTTTTCATCGAAGGTATTCCTCAGGGTCTGTCGTGGGGGTTATGCGGCTTTTAAGGTATTCAAGAGCCTGGCGTGCAGCATTCTGTTCAGCTTCCTTTTTATTCCGTCCTGTGCCGATTCCGACACTAGTGCTTCCGACGTACACTGCAACCGTGAATTGCTTTTCGTGGTCCGGGCCGCGTTCCTCTATCACATGGTATCGTGGAGCACTATAGCCACGTGCTTGTACATGCTCAAGAAGCAAACTCTTGAAGTTTGTATCATGCATTACGCGTTCTTCCAACATCAGCGGAAGCAAGCGTTCCTCGATGAAACGTCGTGCTGCATCAAAGCCACGGTCAAGATACACTGCTGCAATGAGAGCTTCTACTGCATCAGCAAGAACAGAGTCACTCCCCCGCGCTAGAGCATTTGCAGCACTGTAGCTCATTAGCATGAAGCGATCTAATTGGAGTTTCCGCGCACAAATTGCAAGGGAGCGTTTGTTAACCAGCCATGAACGCATTTTCGTTAATTCCCCCTCAGCCACATCTTCGTGATGGTGAAAGAGATATTCAGCAATCACCATTCCGAGAATTGCGTCCCCAAGAAACTCTAAGCGCTCGTTAGATTGAATTGCTGGATCATTTTTGACCTGCAGATACGACCGGTGCGTAAGTGCCTCTTCATAAAGATACGGCTGAGCAATTGTTACCCCCAACGCTTGTTCAAGTGCAGCTCGCCGATCCCCTACGATGTGTTCAACAGGCCGTTTCGCTTTGCGGCGAAGAGTTTCAACCCGCCGCATAGTAAAACGGACTAAGCCACTGTATAAGCTCCGAACGATATCGGTGACGGATTTCTCAGTTGGGCGAAAGGAGCGCATAGGAATTACTGCTCATACCTACGAAAACATAGTGTGACATTATGCCCACCAAATCCGAAAGAGTTAGATAATGCGGCGTGAAAGCTCCGTTGCTGTGGACTGTTTGGTACATAGTTCAAATCACACTCGGGATCAGGGACGGTGTAATTGATAGTTGGAGGACAGATTTGGTGGTATAATGCCAGCACGGTAACAATAGCCTCAACTGCTCCTGCAGCACCAAGTAAATGCCCTGTCATTGATTTAGTTGAGCTTACGGCAAGTTTATATGCATGATCCCCAAAGACGGTCTTGATAGCTTCTGTTTCGTTCTTGTCGTTATAGGGGGTTGATGTCCCGTGCGCATTGATGTAGCCGATGTCTTCCGGTTGGAGCCCCGCATCCTCCAAACATAAACGCATCGAACGCACTGCGCCTTCACCACCAGGGGGAGGTGCTGTTATATGGTATGCATCGTCAGTAAGACCAAAACCAGCAAACTCGGCATAAATTTTAGCATTTCGCCGGAGGGCATGTTCCAGAGACTCCAGAATAAGGGCACCTCCCCCTTCTCCCATGACGAAACCATCACGCTCTGCGTCAAACGGTCGACTTGCTTTCTCTGGCTCATGATTTCTTGTTGAAAGAGCCTTCATTGCATTAAACCCTCCGATCCCCATTGGACAGATTACTGCTTCACTGCCCCCGACTATCATGACATCTGCACATCCTCGTTCGATCAGCATTGCACCATCCGCTATTGCGTGTGCACTGGTTGCACACGCACTTACTGTACCGTAGTTTGGTCCACGGAATTTCCACCGAATGGCTATGTGCCCAGCTGCAATATCCGATATGAGCATAGGAATGAAAAAGGGGGATATCAGATCTGGCTTTCCGCCATGTTGGTAGAGAAGCTCCTGTTGACGGTGATATGTCCACATCCCCCCGATACCGCTGCCAAACACTACCCCAACGCGATCGCCATCTATCGGATGTTTTAGCAGCTCTGCGTCCTCTAATGCCATTGCAACTGAGGAAATTGCATATTGTGTAAACAGGTCCATCCTCTGAACATCTTTTTTGCTCATGTGCAGCAAAGGATCATACCCCTTCACTTCACATGCAAAACGGGTTTCATAATTGCTTGCATCAAATTTTGTAATCGGTCCTGCCCCACTTACGCCCGCAAGCATGTTTCTCCACATTTCGGATACAGAATTTCCAACCGGTGTGACAGCTCCCATCCCCGTCACAACAATGCGCTTACGCATACAATAGTACCGCACCTGTTTCACAATACCAATAAGCCGGTGTGCGCACTCTTAGAGAGCGCACACCGGTCTTCTGTTTGACCGTCTTTTTAAGATTCGGTCCCAACTTTAGACTCAAGGTAGCTAATCGCATCACCGACAGTTTGAATTTTCTCAGCGTCAGTATCTTCAATCGTAATATTAAACGCTCGCTCGAACTCCATAATAAGCTCGACCGTATCAAGTGAATCGGCACCTAAGTCCTTTGTAAAGGATGCGGTCGGTGTTACTTGGCTTTCCTCGACGCCAAGTTTGTTAACAATGATCTCTTTTACTTTTTCTGCAACTGCGGACATATCAACAACCTCTTAGTAAGTGGTGGAACAAATTCAATACTGACACTGCTACGGTAGCATCACCATGCCACCATCAACAGCGATTGTTTGCCCAGTTATATAAGATGCTTCCTCTGACAGCAAAAATGCAACAACAGCAGCAACTTCATCACCTGTGCCGGCACGTCCAAGCGGAATAGCCCCAAGCAATGCTTGCTTTTGCTCATCGTTGAGTTTACCGGTCATCTCAGTGTCTATATAACCTGGTGCTATACAATTTACCAGGATATTTCTACTTGCAAGTTCCCGAGCTATTGACTTGGTAAATGCAATAACTCCCGCTTTCGATGCTGCATAATTCGATTGTCCAGCATTTCCCCGAATACCAACGACTGAACTGATATTGATGATCCGTCCTCTGCGCTGTGCAAGCATTGGACGAAGAACAGCTTTTGTCATCAAAAACACACTTCGGAGATTGGTCGAAATAACCTCATCCCAGTCTTGTTCGCTCATTCGAAGCAGCAAAGTATCGCGTGTAATCCCTGCATTGTTCACAAGTGCATCAACCTGCGATGAAAGAGTAAGAACTTCCTCGACCAGCTTAGTGCATGCCATACTATCTCGCACATCAAGCTGGTGGAAGTGAATATGCTGACCTTTTTCTCGCAATTCCTTTTCGATCTGTTGTGCACGAGCGGAGGAGGAATTATACGTTGCATGAACAACTGCTCCTTCAGCGGTAATGCGTCGTACAATAGCTTCACCTATACCTCTTGAGCCACCTGTTACAATGACTACTTTACCATCAAGCTTTTTCATGACTTTTCTTGAACCGTCTGATAACGTTGCAAATCATCCAAGGTGTCAATACCCATCACCTGAATCTCGTTTCCAAGTGTTCGGCGAGCTAAGCCCTGCAAGACACTTTTTGGACCTATCTCAACAAATCGCCGAATACCATCTGCATACATTGACAGAAGTGTGGTGGTCCAACGAACAGGGGACGTAAGCTGTTCAATAAGGAGATGGCGCATTTGTTCAGGCTCTGTGGTAGCCATGCCCGTAACATTCATGTACACTGGGCAGCGTGGCATAAGCATTCGAACTTTTCCTATTGCCTTAGCAAGCTCATCACGGGCTTCTTGCATCAGAGGGGAATGAAACGCTCCGCTGACTGGTAACTCTGTTACCATTCGAGCGCCAGCTTCTTTAAACTTCGGAATTAAGGCTACCACTGCATTTCGATCACCGCTGATTACTACTTGACCCGGTGAATTATAGTTCGCTGCCACAACTATTCCCTCACTCCACTGCGTACAGATGCTTTCTACAACGTCATCTTCTAACCCGATGACTGCCGCCATGCTCCCTGGCCGTTGTATTCCTGCTTGGAACATCAGCTCGCCTCGAAGTGCAACAAGCCGCAATGCATCCTCAAAATCTATAACACCAGCAGCATACAGTGCCGTGTACTCACCAAGTGAGTGTCCCGCAACCGCAGCACATGCATATTCACCCAATGCGGCTAAAATTGAAGCCTCATGAACAAACAAGGCTGGCTGTGTATATCGAGTCTGTTTCAGCAATTCCTCTGGACCATTAAAACAAATCTCACTAAGAGCGAAGCCAAGCACTTCATCTGCACGCTCAAAAATTTGCCGTGCATGCATGTTACCTTCGAAGAGTGATCGCCCCATTCCTACGTATTGTGAACCTTGTCCACTGAAGAGAAATGCTGTGGTTGATAAGTTTGCCATAACAGTTTCAAAGTTATACTTGTGTTCTCTCTATCGCCCAACGGAGCCAAAGACTGCCCCAAGTATATCCGGCACCAAAACTTGCCAAGATGATATTGTCACCGCGATGGAGCTTACCTGCCTGATAGAGTTCAGAAAGGCAAATTGGAATTGTTGCTGCTGTCGTATTTCCATAGCGATCGATATTGACCATGACTTTGTCTTTGCTTAGCCCCATTCGACGAGCTGTGGCATCAATGATACGAAGGTTTGCCTGGTGTGGTACAAGCCAAGCAACAGTCTCCGCTGATAACCCATTTCGTTCCATGATTTCAGCCGACACTTCAGCCATTCCTACAACAGCTGCCTTGAACACTGTTTGACCATCCTGAAACACGTAATGCTCCTTATTTGCCACTGTTTCATAAGAAGGAGGACGTAAGCTGCCACCAGCGGGCATGTAAAGATATTGTCCTCCCTCCCCATCCATGCGGATAATTGCATCTTGCACGCCATATGCCTCGTCATCCCCAGGCTCAAGCAGAACTACTCCCGCACCATCACCAAACAGGACACAGGTAGTGCGATCTTCGAAGTTGATAATCGAACTCATTTTATCCGCGCCACAAAGCAGAACATTCCGTGCACCACCTGCCTCGATAAGTTTTGCGGCAACCCATAGTCCATATACAAAGCCCGAACATGCCGCATTGAGATCAAATCCCCACGCATTGGTCGCACCGAGCTTCCGCTGAACATTTGCAGCTGTAGAGGGGAAAAACTGATCCGGTGTAACTGTGCAAACGATGATACAATCGATATCAGATGGCTGCATAGCTCGCTGCGCGAGTACCTCCCGTGCAGCAGGGACAATCATGTCAGAAGTAGCACCCTCGCGGAGAAAGCGACGTTCTCGTATCCCCGTCCGCTCACGTATCCACTCATCACTGGTATCAAGAAATGTCGAGAACCAATGATTGTCATACACATCAGGAGGCACATAATGAGCGACAGCCGTGATATATGCTTTCATTCGCCAGCGGCCGTATTATTCTGTTCCACATTCAACCGCTCTTCAATACGCTTGTTGATGGACAAGTGGTGCATCTCCCAGGCCCGCAGTATCATATTGCTAATTGCTTGGGAGGATGATTTCCCATGACCAATTATTACAACGCCATTGACACCAAGCAGCGGCACCCCACCATACTTCTGATAATCGAAATCGGCAAGTACCTTGCGCAATGTATTTGCTGTTACTTTTAGCCTTAACTTTTCCCAAAAGCCAAGTTGTGCTCGACGACGAAGAACAGACTTAAGCAATGGAGCAATACTTTCAGCGAATTTTAACACCACGTTTCCTGTAAACCCGTCACAAACGATCACATCTGCTCTGCCTGTAAAAATATCATGCCCTTCAACATTGCCGACAAAATTGAGGGAGCTATTCTTCAGCAAAAGATGTGCTGCTCGAACCTGTTCTGTACCTTTCGTTTCTTCCTCACCTATGTTGAGTAATCCAACACGCGGACGGGAAATTTTCTGTATAAGTTCTGCGTACACTGAGCCCATGACGGCAAACTCGTAGAGGTACTGGGGCTTGACCTCGACATTTGCTCCAACATCGAGCAATAAACACTCTTTCCCTTCAGAAGTTGGGAAAAAAGCACCGATCGTGGGACGACTCACCCCTCGAATGCGTCCTAATATGAGGGTTGCTGCTGAAAGGATTGCACCAGTATTTCCGGCAGAGATAAACGCATCCGCTTTCCCCTGCTGAACAAGCTCCAAACCGATTACCATACTGGACCGAGGCTTTGCCCGGACAACCACTGCCGGCTCATCATCCATTGTAACGGCATCTTCAGCAGGTATGATCTGTATCTGTGCTAAGCGCGATGGACGGATGTAACTACGTTTGGGGTGTATAATGCGTTCTATCTGATCATTGTTTCCTACAAGCATTATAGTGCAAGGCACTTCCATCTCTCGAAGGATGGCAGAAGCAATTTTTGCCCCCTCAACTTCTGCAGAAGGAGCATCATCGCTACCCATCGCATCGACAGCAATTCGAAATGGCTCCCTTTCCGGCTTTTTAAGACTCGGCAAGACCTCTGCCTGTCGGCTCCGCAAGGTAAGCACCTCCTTAGCTTACTTGCAATACTTTTCTGCCATTATAATAGCCGCATTCTGTGCAGGCAGTGTGAGCAATTTTAGGGGAACCACAGTTTGGACAGATAGAACTTGTTTTTGGGGCTGCTTTGTAGTGAGTGCGCCGCTTATCACGACGTGATTTTGAGTGCCTACGTTTTGGATTAGGCATGAATACTCCTACTAATTGTGATACCTTTCATTTTCCGATTGGGCGTTATTGTCTTGTATTTTTTTCAAAACTGACCATGGATCATCCGCTCGGCTTGTGCCATCTAAAGTTACACGCACACTTCCTCCCAATACTTTCTGCACATACTCTGCGAATGTCATATCGCGAAATTGAGGAGCAACTCGCCGAATTGGCAGTCGAACTGATAGCTCCTCAGCTAAGTCCGCTGTCAAATCAATACTCGTATCGTCTTCGCGAAGGATACGAAGCGCATAGGGATCGTCTTCAATCTGCTTATTCGGTGACAGCCGACGCAAGTACAACTCGGTGTCTTGAAGAAATGATAATGCAAATTCGGCTTCAATTGCCTCCTCGAATAATTCGAGTGAATAATCACATGTCAGCCGTGCTGTACCCCGCACATTGAGCGCTATCACTAATTTCCGCCCTGTTTTCTGAAGCGTGCCACTGATGTATACATCGCCGATGAACTCTGGGAATATGCCCTCAATCTCTGTCGCTGGAACCACCAACGAGATTGGATGCTCTCCATTTGAAAGACCATTGATAGGAATACGGACCATTGTTCATCGGCGCTGAATTACAAAGCGGACAAACGCGTTACAAATATACGGCGTACATCTTCCTGTAGCCCCTAAATCACGCTACTTACATTCAAGTTGCTTGAGATTCTTTTTAGCAATCTCTAACGATGGATTCAAACGAAGCGCTTCTCGATAGTACTTACAAGCACTATCACGATCTCCTAAGCCCTGATACCCAACTGCATTATACAACGCTGCTTCTGCACGATCTGGATCGCTTTTCAACCATTGCGAAGCTGCTGTCTTGAGCTCTTCGTAACGCTTTTCCTCCAGTAAAAGTTGACAGAGGTAGGGATAGATAAGCCCTCGATCTGACGCTGACTTGGCAAAGGTGATCCCCTGCCGTAGTACAGAAAGAACATCCTCGACCTTTGCTCCACTCGACCGCAATGAAGCAGCAAGCATGCGGTAAGCAAAAACGATGGTCGAATCCTTTCTAATTGATTGACGCAATGCTTCTGCCGCTAATTGAGGACGGTTTGCTGAAAAATGTGCAGCGCCTATGAGTGCAAAGATTTTTCCCGCAATCGTATCACCGCAGTTCCGCAAGTAGCGCTCATACATAACAATTGCATCATCGTATTGCTGCCTGTTGCGATAGAGTTCCCCTAACCGATATATTGTTACACAACGCGATGAATCTTTATCGACAGCTTGGCGCAATACACGCATTGCAGAAAGAGTATCTCCCGACAACACTAAGGAATATCCAAATCGCTCCCGGTCAAGAGTTGAACTAATCAGCTCAGGATTCTCGGTGTCAAGAGTACCAAACAACGCTGCCGCGTCGGCATAACGTTTCATATCAAAGTAGCAGCGAGCAAGTAAGAGTTGTGCTTTTGTTCGTACAGAATCGATCTGCTCAACTGCAAATCGTAAGAATTCTTCTGCCTCGGCACATTGACCAATTTTTTCCAACGATTGTGCACAATACCATCGCGCAAGAGCAGCATTTGGTGCATCTGGACGGAGACGAATGTATGTTCGAAGAGATGCTGCCGCCTCGGCATAGCGACTTGCATAGAAAAAAATCTTTCCTCGTTCAAAATATGCACGCGCATAAGTAGAATCTCGCTTGATTATTTCCCCCCATTCCTGTAATGAGCGAGAGTAATACTCATTTGCCAGAGCATTATCTACAACTTCTGCATTAGCCAATCGGAAATACACAAGTGCCAACTTTTCATGAGCGCTCAAGTTATCTGGGTCAAGCTTGAGTGCTTGCTCGTAATTATCCTTTGCAAGTGGATACACTCGTTGATTGAAGTACAAATCCCCAAGCGCCAAATATCCATCCGGTATAGAGCGGTTCATTTCTCGTGCTTTTGTTATTTCCAGCTCTGCGGCGCGAATGGAATCTGCTGCCAGAAGCGCTTGTCCATATGCTATGCGGAGATATACATCTTTGGGATTAGCTCGTAATGCACGTTGAAGTATTTCAAGCGCCTGCTTGTGCTCTCCTTTATTGCTAAGTGCGCGACTATATGCGCGGATTGCTCGAGCATCATCCCGATTACGTTGATACGCACGCTCGTAGAATTCAAGGGCACGCTTCGGGTTTTCCAGTTCCGTATATATATCTCCCGCTAAGAGCAATGCTTCCAGATCGTTTGGTTCGCTGCGTAGGTAGTTCTCAATAGTCGTGGCAGCTTCTGTATAGCGTTTCTCATTGAAAAGCTTCTGTGCCTGCTCGAATTCATTTGCTAATGTAAATGAAGCACAGACGCCTATTAGCAACAACAACATAATGCTTTGCATTCAAGCCACTTATTCTTGTTCAACAAGCTGAAGCTTCGCATACGCTGGAACGATCCCAGCATCAAGCATTGCTCGCTGCGGTTTTGCTTCAAATGCTAAACTTGCAACAACTCCATAAGGGAAATTGCGTGCGCTTTCGAACAAATAACCATAAATCGGGACTCGGAAGGGATAGCGCTCCTTAACAATTGTTGCCACATGGGGCATGATTGCTACCCGATCTCCTGTTGTAGAGTCTTGTATCACGACCCGAATCGGACGCAGACTCAATAGTTTTTTCTTTCGCTGTAACTGTGACAATAGTGCAATGCCAATATCCCCCTCTCCACGAGCTATAGTATGCAATACGCTATCCCCCGACGGAACGACATAGCCACGTATTCTCAGGCGCGGTCCGACAACAGTACTAAGATAAGCCGTAATAGAGGAAGTGACATCCGGAACAATCCACTGCAGGTTTGCCAGTGGTGTCCTCTCGCCGCGTAAAGTCCTTATCAATGTTGCTTGACTGATAGTATCAAATGAAGAACTTCCTCGCACCACGAACACAACGGCATCGGTTGCTATAAGAAAGCGTTTATGCTGCTCCACATTGTATGCGCGAAGTAACGAATCTTCTTGAGGCAAGTAGTCCCGTGCTATAAAGGCGGCCCGAACGTTACCGCTTAGCAATTGGCGCATAGCCTCGTCGGCTGAAGAAGTATCCAAACGAACCCGTGCTTCCGAATGCCGCGCAATGAACCACTCGATTTGCGGCCCAATAAGTTCAATAATCTCGCGATCACATGCAATTCTTGCATTACCCCGAAAGAGTGTCTCCCCACCTTGCTTCTCCTCGGTTGTATCACATCCAACAAGAACAAGCAGATGGACTACAACTACGGTGTGATAAACGATTTTCCTGCTAATCGCTTTCATCGGCAGTATGACGAAAAAGCAGATACAATCGAAAAGCGCCGAATACAATAGCTAACACCCCGAATAGACGTAGCAAGTCAGTTGGACCTACGATAACAAGCGCTACCCCTACGGCGACAATGAGCCCCCGCACAGCCCCAGTGACCACATTCATGAACGGAAAACGTTGCCTTGATAGTCGCAATGCCAAGGTTAACAACTGCCGAATTTGCTATTTAATCTTGAAGATGATAGGAATCGTAACCCACACATCAATTGGATTACCATTTTGGATGGCAGGAGTAAATGTTGTTGCAAGTACTGCTTTCAAAGCAGCATCGTTGAGCATTTCACTGGGGGAATCAGCAACAAAGGCTCTTTTCGGCTTGCCATCTTTTCCAACCAGAACTTTTACGATCACTTTTCCCTCAATCCCAGCACGCCGTGCGATTTCAGGATACTGAACTCGGCGCTGAAGGTCAGCATAGTCAAACTCGGGTTCTTTTTCCACAAATACAAATTCATCAGGATCAGGTTCTTGCTCCTTTTGAACGCGAGTATCCGGAGCAATGATGGTACCTTCCCCAATCCCAAATCCTCCCATGTCGATGCCCTCGCCACCTTTCGATGTCGCACGTGCAACATCTTCTACATTTGCGAAGTCTTTAGCATCAGGGGAAAGCAGCGTTTCCGGTACAGGAACAGGATTACCAGCGACAGTCGGGGGCCCTCCAGCGATTGCAAGATTAGTTGGTGGTGGAGGTGCAACTTCTGCCTGGTTTGCGGGGGGCGGCGGCAAATCCGAAAGCTTTATACGGACAACCGGTATCTTCGGTCGAAGTGCTAAAGCTCGTTGATGGAGATAGTTATACACGAAAAAGGCGATGAGGAACAACGCCAAGAGCACCAAAGCAATAATAAACGCACGCCACGTGTAACGTCGTATCCACTCTTTGAGCTCAAAGGCACCGTAAGTGCGCTGTGGTATTTCGATCGTTATCGTTCCCATGTTATAGCCCTTTGAGTTTTTCGACTTCTTCGGGGCTCAATTTGACAAAAGCAAATTTGCGTTCACGTTTGAGACCTTCTGCCCGTAACTGACGAATAATCTCAGCTTCTGCTTGATTGAGAATATCCAGCACCTGCACAATCACGCCATATGGTGCATCCGGTGAGGGTTTAAATGCAGTGATTAGTTTATTCTTCCGGAGCAAATTCAATTCCACTGCTTTAGCACGCAGTTCGCCAATTCCAAGTGGTTGTGGTTCATCAGCGCCCATGCTGAAGAAGAGTTTTCCGTCACCACGTACATAGAGTGTAAAAAGATTTGCTTGGTTGACTTCAACGTTTTCCTCGACTTCTTTGGGCACGCTGATTTCCATCACCTGCGGTGTGACCATCGTCGTGGTGTACATAAAGAATGTCAGCAACAAAAACACGATGTCCACCATTGGTGTCATATCTATGCGGAATCCGAGCCGTTTTTTCTTTTTGCGCTTGCTATGTTTTTTTCCTCGTCGCTGTCGCTCGGGAAGCTCTAATCCGCCACCGCCACCTGCCATTAGAGGTTGAACTGATTGTGAAACATCATTAGGTTCTATTGCCGTTTTTCTGTTACAAAGTTGAATGCAGTCGCATTATTCTTTCGTAGAACATCAATTGCATCCTCTATCCACTTATATCGTACGCGTCGATCTCCATCAATTGCAAATCGTGTCCGCGGACCTGTTATACGTGTTTGCATAATGAGCTGATCGAGCAGGTCCAAGCTAACTTTGACTTGAGGCTTACGCTGTTCAGCAGTTAAGTTGAGATTATCATAAACCTGTCGCCGTTGAATTTCATTCACGATAGTGTAGTAATAGCTTGTATCTCCTGTCAAGGTGTCAATACCTACTTTGATTATCGCGATGTCTTTGTCGGGAAGCTTCGACGTGTCCGCAGAAGCATAAGGACGCTTGATAACGAACTTTTGCTCAGCTTCTGCTTCTGTTTTGAACTTAGCGGTGAACATGAAAAAGGTTAAAAGGAGGAATGTCACGTCCACCATTGGTGTCATGTCTATGACAAATCCGAGCCTTTTTTTCTTGATCTTTGGCATAGTTCAATCGTGCGCCATTAGGCAACTTCTTTGACACGAACCGTAAGCAGCTCCATCATCGAAAGGATAGCTTCGTCGATCATGTATACAAAGTTGTCCACACGGGTCGTAAAGAAGTTAAAAGCAACAATTGAAATAATTGCTGCTGCTAACCCGCCAGCAGTGTTATAGAGAGCTTCGGAAATACCAATTGACAACTGTTGTGCTGAGACTGTCCCCCCTGATTCTCCTAATGCTCGGAAGGCACGAATCATTCCCACTGTCGTCCCCAACAGACCAATCATCGTCGATATCGAGGCAAGCGTCGAGAGAATAACCAAATTCTTTTCCAAAAGCGGTATTTCGAGATTTGTAGCCTCATCAATCGCGCGCTGCACTTCGCTGAGCTTTTTCTCTGTATCAAACTCTGGATCATTCTCTACTTGCTTGAATCGCTCTAATCCAGCACGGAGGATGTTCGCAACAGAACCTCGCTGTTTATCGCATTCTGCAATAGCATCATCGATCTTCCCTTCCCCAATGAGTTCAATGCAGCGCTTAATGAACAGGGCTACATCCCCTGTTCCACGTGCTTTATTTATCGAGAGCATACGCTCAATGGAAAAAGTAATAGCCAAAATCAAGCACGCCAGGAGAAGCCCTACAAGCGGTCCTCCAGTATAAATCATCCCTAAGGTATTAACCGGCTGAGTTATGTCACCGCCCTTGAAATTACCCGGTGCACCAAAGACAAAAAAGTACACGATATACGAGACAATCAATGCAAGAGATATAACGACAACATTGAAGAGATTCTTCATAGCGGCTCACGATATTGTGGATGATGACACTAAGGAATCAAGAGCTTGTTGGCGATCAGCGTAAATATCAAACACCATCGAAAGCTTGGTAATAATAAAGATGTTTTCGAGCGATTGACTAAGGCCGCAGAGAACAATTTTACCGTTGTTTTTAGTAATACTTGAATGGGCAGCTATCAACACGCCAAGTGCTGTTGAGTTAAGATAGGTAACATTTGACATGTCCAAGATGACAGCACGGCTTCCTCCCCGTACCACGTCCATCAGTACAGACCGCAGATCATCTGTCTCCTTACCACCGATAAACTGGCCTCGGAGTGCAATGACCTCAACACCATTTATCTGCTCACGCTGAATCGTCGAGGATAGCATAACTGGATACACAATTTTTCAATACCGACACCAAAACTACGGCAAAGCGTCTATTTTCCGCAAAGAAAAAAACGTAATACTGGTCCAAATTGCCCTTGGACACCTATTACGTATCGTTCAACTCCTTCGAGGTCCCGCCCTGTACCTACCTGCTCGAAGGGTATGAGCGGCACGATTGTTCTTGCTTGCTCAATACCACATTCGAATGCAACAACACTATCGCGTGCTGTTAAGGCATGAAGGAGAGATGAAATCTGACGATAGAAGTGTAATCCATCATTTCCATCGGTAATTGCAATAGCTGGCTCATGATAAAGCTCTGGAGCCAACGCATTATAATCTTCACGCGAGACATACGGTGGGTTTGCAACGATGAGCTCAAAACGCTTGGCTGGAACTACACCGAAAATATCCACTCTTGCAAATTCAACATTATTCACGGCATTGAATTGCGCATTTTGTTGCGCTATTTCGAGTGCCTCTGCGGATATATCCCACCCAACAACCTCACTTGTGGGGAATGCCTTTGCAAGCGCTAACGCAATACATCCTGACCCTGTTCCAATGTCCAGAATTGTTCTTGGGCTAATCCGTGCAGCACGAAAGGCTTCGATGAGTTGAACAACAAGATACTCGGTCTCAGGGCGAGGTATTAGAACAGCCGGATTAACAAGTATCTGCAGTCCATAAAACTCTACCCTTCCGATCAAGTATTGAAGAGGAATGCGGTGGCGAAGACGTTTGCCCAAGATTTCTACAAGCTGTAGCATTAACCGCTCATCAATCTTTCGGTCTGGAGTAACCAGCACATCGAGTTTTGAATAGCCGCTCACATGGTGGAGAATAATTTCTGCTTCTCGGCGCCATTCCTCAATTCCACCTTTTCGAAGTGAATCCTCAAGCCACCGCTGGACGGAGACCAATGTTTCCATTTGCTTTTCCAGAGAAGACTTCTTGCAATGAATGCACTGATAGGCAACCTTGTCGCAATGCAGCAATTGCTTCCAAAGATGCCTCTGCAGCAGCTAATGTCGTAAAGAAAGGAATTTTATACTGCATTGCAGTCATCCCCATGATAAACTCGTCATATCGTGCTCTTTCGCCAAGCGGCGTGTTGATTAGCATTTGAACTTGTCCATTTTTGATGAAGTCTATGATGCTCGGTCTCCCTTCATAATGCTTCAATACGGTCTCTGCATCAATGCCATGTTCTCGCAGAAACGCTGCAGTCCCACCTGTAGCAATAATGCGAAAACCTAATTGCTTATACCCTCGGGCAATCACCAGCGCACGCTCATTTTTATCCTCTGGACGGAGCGAAAGAAAAACTGTACCGCTTGTTGGCACGCGAATTCCTGTTGCTTGATGTGCTTTGAGAAGTGCACCCCCAAAGGTGGTATCACAGCCCATGACCTCACCGGTAGAACGCATTTCTGGACCTGGAAACACATTGACCCGAGGAAATTTTGTAAACGGAAATACAGGCTCTTTGATAGCGACTCCCCATGGACGAAGTATGCTGCTGGTGTATCCCAATTCACGTAATGATTTGCCCAGCATCACGTGAGTAGCAATCTCAACTACTGGAACACCTGTTGCCTTCGCCACAAATGGTACTGTTCGTGAAGCACGAGGGTTTGCCTCAAGTACATAGAGCACATCTCCCTGAAGTGCATACTGCACATTCAGTAAGCCACGTACACCTAATGCACGCGCCAATCGCGACGTATAGTCAATCATCCGAGCCTCTACCTTTGCATCGAGATTGTACGGAGGAATAACACATGAAGAATCGCCCGAATGCACTCCCGCTTCCTCGATATGCTGCATAATTCCACAAATTAGAACATCCTCACCATCAGCAATACAATCAACATCAAATTCATAAGCATGTTCGAGAAAATGGTCGATCAAAACAGGGTGATCCGGTGAGTTCTCCAGCGCCTCACGCGCGTAGCGCCGCACCATTTCTTCGCGGTAACAAATGTGCATTGCTCTCCCGCCTAACACATACGAAGGACGCACTAAAACTGGATAACCAATCCTTTCAGCAACTGCAACAGCTTCCTCTTCACTTTGGGCGGTACCGTATTGGGGACAGGGGATTCCTAAGTCGTCAAGAAGCTTACCAAACCGCCGACGATCTTCCGCTAAATCTATCCCTTCCCACGGAGTTCCAAGCAACTTAACACCTGCATTCACTAACGCTCCAGCAAGCTTGAGTGGAGTCTGACCACCCAAGGTCACAATTACTCCATCAGGGCGCTCAAGCTCCAGGATATTCATCACATCCTCGAATGTCAAAGGCTCAAAGTAAAGTTTATCAGCAGTATCGTAATCGGTAGAAACTGTCTCCGGATTGCAGTTGATCATGATCGCCTCCCACCCGAGCTTATGGGCTGCCCACACGGCCCGAACACAGCAATAATCAAACTCTATCCCCTGCCCAATGCGATTTGGACCACTACCAAGAATCACAACCTTTTTCCGATCCGTGCGCCGTGCCTCATTTTCGTCACCCCCATAGGTTGAGTAATGATAAGGTGTTTCGGACTCGAATTCTGCAGCACAAGTGTCTATCGTTTTGAATACAGGTTGAATATTCCATTTTGCACGTAAGAGACGTACCTCCGTCTCTGTTGTGTTACTCATAGCAGCAAGTTGCACATCGGAAAACCCTAACTGCTTCATCCGGCGAAGAGCAGACGGAGATGTTCGCTCTTCTAACGAAGCTGCTGGAGCGGTGTTGACTGACTTCATCCATTGTTCTGCTTCGTCAACAATTTGCTTGCATTGGTCAATGAACCAGGGATCATAGCCCGTCAGTGCATGGATTTCCTCCACGCTTATCCCTGCCCGTAACGCATCACATAAGTCGTCAAGAGAGGTCGAGGAGCGGCGCGAAAGCTTACTGCGGAGAAGTTGCATCGAGCTCTCGTCACTTGCCACAGTTTCGCAACGAGCAGCTGTATCAAAACCAAAACCGTAGCGGCGTTTCTCAAGCGAGCGGATCGCCTTTTGCAAAGCTTCTTTGAAAGTACGTCCAATTGCCATAACCTCCCCGACTGATTTCATTTGCACACCCAGCCGGTCTTCCACTTCGGGGAATTTTTCAAAATCCCATCGAGGTATTTTTACAACCACATAATCGAGCGCTGGTTCAAAGGACGACGGCGTGCGACGAGTGATATCATTTTGGATTTCGTCAAGTGTATAGCCTACAGCAAGCTTTGCAGCAATCTTTGCAATGGGGAAACCCGTTGCTTTCGACGCCAACGCAGAGCTACGTGAAACTCGAGGGTTCATCTCGATAACAACCATCCGACCATCACGAGGATTGACTGCAAACTGAATATTCGATCCGCCAGTATCCACGCCGACAGCACGAATAATCTTGATTGCAGCATCCCGCATTCGCTGATATTCCCGATCTGATAAGGTCTGAGCAGGAGCGACAGTAATTGAGTCCCCAGTATGCACTCCCATTGGATCAAAGTTTTCAATCGAGCAAATGATCACCACGTTGTCAGCCCGATCTCGCATAACTTCTAATTCGTATTCTTTCCAACCTAAAACCGACTCTTCAACAAGAACCCGGTGAATAGGGGATGCAAGTAAGCCATTACGCAGAACCTCGGGAAATTCCTCGATGTTGTATGCAATCCCTCCTCCTGTCCCGCCTAAGGTGAACGACGGCCGGATGATCGCTGGGAAACCGATTCTTTCGATTGCGGCCATTCCTTCATCAACGCTCGTCACAAAGGCACCCCGCGGCATCTCTAAGCCACAACTCTCAACAACGCGAAGAAACTCCATCCGGTCTTCCGCTAAGCGAATTGCTCGAAGATTAGATCCGATCAGCTCAACTCCATATCGATCGAGCACACCACGTTCCGCAAGTTCTACTGCTAAGTTGAGACCAGTTTGTCCCCCCATAGTAGGTAGAAGAGCGTCAGGTCGTTCTTTTGCAATGATCTGCTCGAGTACCTCTGCGGTTAATGGTTCGATGTACGTTGCATCAGCAAGCTCTGGGTCAGTCATGATTGTTGCAGGATTCGAGTTAACAAGAATTACGCGGAATCCATCTTGACGCAACGCCTTGCATGCCTGAGTTCCACTGTAGTCAAATTCACAGGCTTGCCCGATGACTATTGGTCCTGACCCTATGATGAGGATTGAGTGAAGGTCTGTTCGCCGTGGCATGGCCTTCCTATCAACGATTGTACAACTTCCGGTGCTACCACATCCACAAGAACTGCCATGCGGATAAAAACACCATTTTCAACTTGATGCAAGATTAAATTCCGCGGATGACCTTGCAATGCGTGTTCGATTTCTATTCCCCAATTCACTGGTCCAGGATGGAGTAAATAAGCCCGGGAATGTTGAAAATCTTGCTCCCGCACTGCATACCGACTACAGTAGTCACTAAGTGACGGAACCAGACCACTATCCATTCGCTCTCGCTGAAGGCGAAGGGAAATGACAGCATCAGCCCAGGCTAAAGCAGCTCTAATGTCTGACAATATCACGATATCTGGAGGGAGCCATCGCGGCATTAGGAGAGGAGGTGCGCAGACCCCTATTTGGCAGCCGAGCATCCGTAAAAGTGCGTAGTTTGATCGAAAAACACGGCTGTGGAGAATATCCCCTACTATTGCGACACGTTTGCCCTCTAGAGTTCCCCATACATCAATGAGGGTCATAGCGTCGAGCAATGCTTGAGTAGGATGCTCGTGGGTTCCATCCCCTGCGTTGATGATAGAAGCTCGTTGTGCAACTCGGCTTGCAATTTCGGCTGCATCGCTTGCTTGATGCCGCACAACAATTGCATTAGCCCCGATTGCTTCAAGCGTTCGAATTGTATCTTCAACGCTTTCCCCTTTTTCGATACTGCTGCCTACCGCGGAAAAATGAATAACATTGAAACCTAAACGTACTGCAGCGGCCTCAAATGAATTACGAGTTCGCGTGCTTGGCTCGAAAAAAGCCAGCACAACTAATCTATGGTGAAAATCCAAGCTTTGACGGCACGATTGACGAAAAAGCTGCGCTAATTTCAGAATCTGGTGACACCGTTCTGCTCCTGCTTGTTCAATGCCGATAAAATGCCGTTGTGCCATTGCGTTTTTCGAACTGTAGGTACCAAAAAAAAGCCGCTCAGGTGAGCGGCTTTTACTTGCCAATGGCTATTTTTTTGCCTTTGGCACTTTGCCGGTATTCACCACTGTTGCCAGTGCCTTTCCGGGTTTAAAACGAGCAACTTTCCGTGCCGGGATTTTAATTGGCTCACCCGTGCGTGGATTTTTACCCTTTCGTGCTGCCCGCTTAGCAACTGCGAAAGTACCGAACCCCACGAGCGAGACATGTTGCCCCTTTGCAAGCGACGCTTGTATCGCATGCAACGTGGCATTGAGGGCACTTTCGGCTTGTGCCTTCGACAACCCGGTGGTCTTGGCTACTGCCTCGACCAATTCTGCTTTGTTCATTAGACATCCCCGAAAATGGTGGAACATGTACCAAACTGCGCCGCAAACATACAGCAAAAAGTATCGATTTTGCAAGAGGATGTTGACAAAAAATCTCGATTTTATGCGCCTTTCAGGTTAGTATCCCCGTTCAATGCTCAGTATTTCATAGCGAATTGTCCCACTTGGGGTCGAGGTTTCGGCAATTTCTCCCACCTTTTTCCCTAAAAGCGCCTTTCCCAACGGAGATGTTACCGATAGCCGATTCTTTTCAATGTCCGCTTCTTCTGCACTGACAAGGGTAAACGTCAACTCTGTGTTTGTCCGAAGATTTCGCAGCCGAACGGTGCTAAACAAGTACACACGTTCATCATCTGGTAGTTCGGATGGATCAATTACCTTTGCGTTCGCAAGAATGCGCTCAAGCTTAGCAATACGGATCTCGAGTAGCTCTTGCTCCTGCAGTGCAGCGTCATAATCAGCATTTTCAGATAAATCGCCATGCGAGCGAGCCTCGGCGATCTTGCGTGCTACTTCTGCACGGCCGTGTGTTTTTAGATGATGAAGTTCTTCTTGGAGTTCGCGCATACGTTCACGCGAAACATAAACGAAATCTGCCATATCTTTTCACACAGTGACGTTCGACATTCCAACCATCTTGGTCATTGAAAAAGAACGCCGCTCATACTCACAGAGCGGCTCAGCGCTGTCAAAGATACTGTATCAGATCCCCTCGAGCAAGTGTCCCATTTTTCGTTTCTTCGTTTCCAAGTAAGATCGATTGACGTCGTTTGGTTGAATAACAATCGGTACACGTTCGACAATTTCTAAGCCAAAACTTGCCAATCCAACCCGCTTAGTAGGATTATTCGTAAGAAGACGCATTTTGCGCACCCCAATATCATAAAGAATCTGGGCGCCAATACCGTATTCCCGAGCATCTGGCTTATACCCCAGGTGAATATTTGCCTCGACTGTGTCAAGCCCTTGTTCCTGTTGCAAGCGATAAGCTTGAATTTTAGCAACAAGCCCAATACCTCGCCCTTCTTGACGCATGTAGAGCAACACCCCCTTTCCTTCCTGTTCGATAGCTCGCAGCGCTGCATGTAATTGTGCTCCACAATCGCAATGGAGGGAACCAAAAACATCTCCTGTCATGCATTCACTATGAACACGAACAAGCACAGCCTCATCGGAACGAATCTCACCTTTGACTAATGCTATGTGCTCCTTGCCGTCATGCTTGTTGACGTACACCATAAACTCAAACTCGCCATACTCGGTAACCAGCCGTGCCTGTGCTCGGCGTTCGACGAGTCTTTCTCTCTGAAGCCGATATGCAATCAAATCTTTTATCGTTACAATTGCTAATCCATAGCGACGAGCAAACTCGACAAGCTGAGGACCACGAAGCATTTCTCCATCGTCTCCCACAATCTCGCAAATAACTCCCACAGGTTCTAATCCTGCCAACCGACAGAGATCTACGATAGCTTCAGTGTGTCCGGCGCGCCGGAGAACACCTTCATCCCGTGCAACCAGAGGAAACACATGCCCTGGTCGAGCAAAGTCCTCCGCACGTGCCGTTGAGCTGGCAAGAGCACGTATTGTCGCGCTTCGGTCAGAAGCCGATATGCCAGTCGTGGTACCATGACGGTAATCCACAGAGACTGTAAAACCGGTACCATGCAGAGCGGTATTTGTGGTCACCATCGGAGCTAACCCCAACCGATCAGCACGCTCTTTAAGCATCGGCACACATATCAACCCTCGGGCATGATTTGCCATGAAGCGGACATGCTCAGGAGAGCAATACTGAGCGGCACAAGCAACGTCACCTTCGTTTTCCCTTTCTTCGTCATCGGCAATGACAATGAGGTGACCCGCTTTCAACTCTTCGATTGCATGCTCAATCGAGTCGAACATGCCGTTGAGCTCCATGGCTATTTTTCCGATGTGTTCTTCTTCTCTACTGTTGCAATTGCAACCTTTTCAAAGCGAACGCGAACGTTATCAGCTATCTGAACGACAACTGTTTTGTCGTCGATATCTGTCACCGTCCCGTGAATGCCAGCACTGGTAATCACTCGATCTCCTCTTTTAAGTTCATCGAGCATTTTCTTCATTTCTCGCTGGCGTTTCTGCTGCGGACGCACAATAAAAAAGTAGAACACAGCAATTATTAGACCAAACATCACCAACGTAGAAATAAGCTGCCCTGTCGGATCAGGTGCAGCAGGTGACTGTGCGCGGAGAGCGACTATAGCAGCGAACAACAAGAAGTATATCAGAGGTAGCATAAACAGTAGAGGGATTAGTTCGACACTTTAGAAGGAGCTTTCTACTTTGGTATCCGGATAGAACTGCTCCAAAAACTCACCTGACCATTGACGGAAGGTGCCAGCCAGTATTTTCTCCCGCGCGCTTCGTACCAGCCATCGGTAAAAAGCTAAATTTTGCATTGTGGCAAGAGTTAGTCCCAGTATTTCTCCCGCTACAAACAAATGACGTAGGTAACCAAGCGAGATGGGCTCCACTCCCAGTTCTTCCCACCGTGGTTCGACAGGAGCTTCTTCATACTTAAAGCGTTGATTGCGAATATTTATCCTGCCCTGTGTTGTAAAGACGGTTCCGTTTCTGGCATTTCGCGTAGGCATTACACAATCAAACATGTCAACACCCCGCGCTATTGCCTGCAAAATATTCTGCGGACTGCCTACACCCATCAAGTATCGGGGCTTATCAGGTGGAAGCAAGTCTGTTGAAAAATCGACAACATCGTACATGAGTGGTATAGGTTCTCCAACAGCTAATCCGCCAATTGCAAAACCATCGAAAGGGAGCTGACATAACTGCTCAGTACATGCCTGCCGCAAGTCAAAAAATGTTCCTCCCTGCACAATCCCAAACAGTTGTTGACGATAGGAGTAGTAAAATGGAATCTGCTTATGGGCAGAAAGGGACTCTTTAGCCCACTCCACACTTCGTACCATCGCTTCCTTTGCCTGTTGATAAGTCATCGGATAGCCTATACACTCATCAAGAACCATGATAACATCTGCACCAATTGCACGCTGATACTCAATAACCGCCCATGGAGTGAAGACATGACGGGATCCGTCTATATGCGACCGAAACTCAACACCACCGTCAAATACACGGCGGAGCTTATCAAGCGAATACACTTGGAATCCGCCACTGTCGGTCAACAGCGCCCCACTCCACTGCATGAATCGGTGGAGTCCACCAAACCTGCGAAGCACCTCAGTTCCTGGCCTCAGGTATAAGTGATAAGTGTTTGCCAACAGCATCTTGTAATGAAGCTTTTCTGCCATGCGATGATCGAGCGCTTTGATAGCACCCTGGGTCGCTACAGGCATGAAAACAGGAGTTTCTACTGCTCCATGGTCAGTATAAAGAATTCCAGCTCTTGCTTTTGAGTGCGGATCGTGTGCAATTACCGTGAACATATAGTTAGCGCCGATATTGTTGTCTTCTCGATATAAATTGTAATGCCTACAATCGCACCTATTACATCAAAGCACCAATCATGGAAATCGGCAGTGCGACCGGGAACGAACATCTGATGAAGTTCATCCAACGTTGCAAAGACGATGCATTGCGCAATTGCCAACCATTGTTGATGCAACTGAAGTAAGCAAGAACGAAACATAGCAAAAGCCACTGTACTCCCGTAAATAGCATATACGAAACTATGGTACAGCTTATCTGCAAAGGGGAATAGCGGCGATCCTGTTATTGGTTGAGCGGAGGTAAAGAAAATCCCCAAACTCACAACGAGCGCAGGCAGAAAGTAATGCCAAATTTGCCATTGACTCATATCATATTTTGTTCTCAGATAGTGCTCGAGTAACTGGACCCAGCGCTTCAATAAGGTGAGAAGCACGTGTAGCACTTTCACCATACTCTTCGGAGGCATATCGCCCTGCAAGCGAATGAACAACAACTCCCATCCATGCAGCATCGAATTGCGAGTAGCCCTGTGCCCATAGTGAAGCAATTATGCCAGAGAGAACATCGCCAGTACCACCGCTTGCAAGAGCGGGATTATACTTGATGTACCAGTACGTCTCCCTTCCGTTGCTGATCTGGATAGGAAAGTCTTTTAGTACCACCGTCGCACTTGTTTGTTGTGCGAAGTGGACTGCTCGTTCGTGCAAGAATGACTCTTGAATCGAACAATCCAGGATACGGGCAAATTCACCTCGATGGGGAGTGATAGTAACGTTCTTCAGAGTGTCGCCATTTTTTATGCCACGCAAACCATCCGCATCCAGAACGATAGGTATCTTCCCACCCACTTGTTGAACAATCTCCCTAAGGGTATGCGTCGTTTCTTCAGCACTCCCTAATCCTGGACCTATAACCGCGACCGTTGCTCGCTCAAGACGCTGCATGACGAGAGGCAATGCATCACGAGTAAGGTACGGACCAGAGTAACGGTATGGCATAACCTCAGGGAACAGGGCAGGATGCAGCTCTGGAGTAACCAGTTCCACAAGCCCAGCACCTGCAGCAATCGCAGCATTTGCACATAACGCTGCAGCCCCTGGCATTGCAGCTGAGCCAGCTACGATAACAACTCTCCCATAGTCAAACTTTGTAGTCCGAAGCTGGCGCTTACGCCATGTTCGGCGGATATCGTCGCTGTCAATGACCCATGTACTTGCTAATGCATCAAATACCCTGTGTGGAATGCCAATCTCGGCAATCTCAATTTCTCCACACTCTGCAGGACCGGCATTGAGCAACAAGCCTGTCTTATATGCCCCCATGGTAATCGTCAGATCGGCATGAAAACAGGGACTCAACATCCACCCCTCGTTGGGATCAAGCCCTGAGGGTATGTCGAGTGCCACTCGATATGCCGCTTGAGCATTAGCCCAAACTATCAGCGATGCGATAGGTTCGCGCGGATTACTACGAGCACCAACACCTAAGAGCGCATCAATAATCACATCTTGTTTTGCAGGCAAAAGATGACTGCACTGCTCCCCTTCCCATTGAAGAATAGGTATTCCCAACTTTTGACAGATTACATAGTTTTCTTTTGTATCCGGAGTCATTCGTTCTGGTGTACCACACAACACTATAGTCACCTGTACAGATTCATGGAGATGACGCGCAAGAGCAAAGCCGTCACCACCATTATTACCTGTTCCACACAATATCAGTACATTACATTGCGGCTGGAGAATGGATCGCTCAAAAAGGATTTCCGCTGCCGAACGCGCTGCATTCTCCATCAGTAACAGCGATCGTATACCAAGCTCGTTACTGGCATGCTGATCAGCAGCATAGCTGTCCGCAGGACGCAAAACAGGTCTCATTGTCACACGTGGAATTGCTCGGTCAAAATTTGTGTTGCCGGCACTCCTTTTGACTTCAAAATAGTACGCACATCATCGAGCATTTGTTTACCCCCACATAGATAGAAATAGGTGTTTTCTTCAAACCCTCGTCGCTGAAGATGCTCTGTCACGCGCCCCGACAACCCCTTCCATTCTGGGTCAGGTTGGCTTAATGTGATTTGGTAACGGAAATTTGGATAGGTCTTAGCCATCTGTTCTAGCCAATCTTCCCAAAAAATGTTTTCCTTTTCTCGCAAACCCCATAGGAGCTCTACTGTATGGTCATAATTGCGAGTAATCCACTCTGCTATTGGCTTCAATGGTGCTATGCCTGATCCTGTTCCCACGAGTACATGATGTCGCGCTTTATCCTCTTGGGGGAGAAGTCTTCCAAATGGAAGCACAATCTCGACCGACGTCCCAAGAGGAGCATTATCCAAAAACGTTGAAGCTATACCTCCTTTGATCCGTTCCACTAATAACCAAAGACTCTTGTTACTCTCCTGGGGCAGATTAGTAATACTGTAGCTTCTCCGCTGTCCCTCTAAAACGAGATTGAGATATTGCCCTGGTTGATAGTGAACCTTTTCTGCTGGCTCTAACTCAACTTCAAAATACTTTTTTCCTTTATCCGCATCACGCCGCGCATGAATCCGAGCAGTTATGTGAACCGGTTTCTGCATTGCTATTCCTACGATGGTATCTGAGTTTGTGCCGGGGATCGGCGACGATAGCGAATTGCCTCAATTAAGCCAGGAAGCATCGAAATACCAATAATACCTGCAATAATTGTGCTAAAGTTATGCTTTACAAACGGCATGTTCCCAAAAAGATAGCCGAGCAGTGTAAAGCTTATAACCCACAGTAATGCGCCAACTATATTGTAAAGAGCAAAACGGGGATAGGCCATCTCTCCTAATCCCGCCAGAAAAGGTGCGAACGTTCGGACGATCGGTACAAAGCGTGCAAGGATTATCGTCTTACCCCCATGACGCGCAAAGAATGCATGAGTTCTGTCCACATGTTCTTTCCGGACCCAACGCTGCCATCGTGGATGCGAGAGAATATAATGTCCGAAGCGGTTGCCTATCGTATAGTTTACGGCATCGCCCCCTATTGCCGCAACGATAAGGAGGGCGATAGCAAGCTCAATTTGCAGCATGCCCAATGCACATAATGAGCCAATGGCAAAAAGCAACGAGTCCCCTGGTAGAAATGGCGTGACAACAAATCCTGTTTCTGCAAAAACAACTACAAAAAGAATAAGATACACCCACCCCCCACTGGCTGATACCACTTCGGCAAGGTGAGTATCAAGATGCAAGAGAAAATCGATGGCTGCAGTGAAAAACTCCATTGCCGCACAAAAAGTTTTTTAGCAAGACGGACAACATTATTTTCGATTATGCAAGTTAACTGCACTCCGTATACTTCCTCCTACCTCCGCAAGAAGGCATTTTGCGGTCTCTTTGTCACAACCTGTCAAAAGCATAACTAAGGCTACTTTAACATCTCTCCCTGAACTATCAAAGTAAGCGGATGCAGTGTCGTAATCACAATTGGCAATACGCATGATAATTCCTTTTGCTCGTTCAATGAGCTTTACGCTCATCGGTTGAACATCAACCATAATGTTTCCACAGGTCTTGCCGATCTGCACCATAGCAGCGGTCGAAAGCATATTGAGAACAAGCTTTTGCGCGGTTCCTGACTTAAGTCGAGTAGAGCCAGCCAATATCTCTGGCCCTACATTCGGTGCAATGATGCAATCGGCAGGCATACCAAATTGTGCAACTTGTGTTCTGTCATTTGTTGTTATAAGGATGGTGTATGCCCCCCGTCGCTTTGCTTCTGTCAATGCACCACGAACAAAGGGTGTTCGTCCAGATGCGCTCAGGCCACACACGACATCATTTAAGCTCACTTGCTTTTCCGAAATCGCCTCAGCCCCTGCATACTCATTATCCTCTGCACCTTCTTGCGAGCGAAACATTGATTGTGGTCCTCCAGCAATGATGCCTTGTACCATAGTTGGTGGTACGCCAAATGTAGGGGGACACTCTGCAGCATCGAGTATCCCGAGTCTGCCGCTGGTACCAGCACCAACGTAAAAGAGTCTTCCTCCTCGACGAAATGCCTCTACAATTGCACGAACTGCCTGGGCGATCGCTGGTATTTCTGCCCGAACAGCGGCAGCAACTTTTTGATCCTCATCATTCATCAGCTGGAGGAATTCCTCAATGGAGAGTGCATCCATGTGCTCTGATGCAGCATTTGGCTGCTCAGTTCGCAACCGTGCAATCTGTTCAAATTGCTCTCTTGTCACAGAAGCGTTCCTCTAAGAATAAGAATGGCCACCATGAAATAGATAATAATCCCACTAACATCGACAAGGGTTGCAATAAATGGCGCAGAGGATGTAGCAGGATCAAATCCCAACCTCTTAAGGGCAAGCGGAAGCATCGCGCCGATTGTTGTCCCCCATAGTACAATCCCAATTAATCCCAATCCTACTGTTAACGCAATCAGCAGATGATGCTCACCGTATATCGGACCAAACAAGAGCGTCCATAACTCGATCCGTAAGAACCCAAGTGCTCCTAAGATGCTACCTAATGCTACACCTGAAATGAGCTCCCGACGAAGAACGAGCCACCAATCACGCACAGTGATTTCTTGGAGTGCTAATGCACGAGTAATCAGAGTCGCTGCCTGGGAGCCAGAATTTCCCCCTGACGAAATAACCAATGGCAAAAACAAAACGAGCACAACGGCACGTTCAATTTGTTTTTCAAAGAAAGATAGTGCAGATGTCGTTAGCATTTCACTCAGCATCAACACTGTAAGCCAACCAGCGCGCTTGCGAATGAGCATTCCTAATGGTGTTGCTCGGTAACTAATATCGAGTGCCTCCATACCTCCCAGCTTTTGAATATCCTCTGTTGCTTCCTGCTCAGCGACATCCAGAACATCGTCGAATGTTACAATGCCCACCAGTATCCCATTTGAATCAACCACCGGAATAACTGATAGATCGTACTTTTCCATTACTCGGACCGCGGCTTCTTGATCATCAAAAGCAGAAAGCCGCGGTGTTTCCTCCATAATTTCTCCAATGGTCATAGAAGGATTTGCCAGTATCAATGATCGCAGTTGAACCACACCAAGAAGATGTCCACGCTTGTCACAGACATACAGTCTATTAAGGGTTTCACTATCACGGCCATGTTCACGGATGTATTCAAGGGCATAGGCAACAGTCCAACCTGGCTCAAGGACAAGGAAATTGGGCGTCATCAGTCGTCCAACGCTTTCCTCGGGATAGCCAAGGAGCCAGCGTGCCTCGCGAAGATCCTCCGGATCCAAAAGGGCAAGCAGTCGGTTCGTTACATGTCCTGGCAATTCAGAAAGGAGAGCTGTCCGATCATCTGGAGGAAGTGCAGAGAGCAGCTCCCGTGTCTCACTATCCGTAAGCTCCCGCAGCAAGTTTGCCTGTTGATCAGGTTCAAGGTAACTAAAAACTTCATGGGCAAGTTCATGGGGAAGTGCTCTATATAGCAGCACTCTCTCTGTCTTTGGCACATTGAGCATCAAATCGGCTATTTCCGCGGGAGACCACGAACTAAGTACCTCGCGCAATAACGTCCATTCGCGCTGTTCAATCAGATCGTGGATCTCGGGGAGAAGCACCTCCTTGAGCATTATCGTCAGCGCAGAAATGTGAGTTTCACAAAATTAGACGTTGCTGGATTGTGTACAGATAAAATCCAGTGCCTATTCGTATTTTTGCAATCGCATGCTTTCACACTAAGCTATTTTATGGCGCATCATAAGTCAGCATTGAAGCGTATTCGTCAATCGCGGAAACGGAATGCATATAACCGCCACTGGAAGTGGTTAATTAAGCAAGCAACCAAATCCGTACGCCGGGCTACTACTATTGAAGAAGCCCAAGAATTACTCCGTGCTGCTGCAAAAGTACTCGACAGAAGCGCTGCTCGCGGTGTTATTCACCGCAACACCGCGGCCAACCATAAATCTGCATTAGCGCGACTTATCAACAAGCGCTTTACTGGAGTGATAGCAGCACGCTGAAATAGTTGATGCACCCGTAGCTCAATTGGATAGAGCATCTGACTACGGATCAGAAGGTTTGGGGTTCGAATCCCTACGGGTGCGCTTCCCTTTATTAGTAATGCAAGGTCCTTTCCTCTAAGGAAAGGACTTTATTTTACTATTGCTAATTGCTGAATCTTACGGCGAGCCAAAATTGCGACCTCGCTTAGGGGAAAGCGCTCCAATAATGTGCGAAGAGACTCCCGCGCTCGCTCTGTATTTCCTTCTTTTTCGTAGAGTTCAGCTAACAAATAAAGTAAATCTGCCCGACGCGGTGAGTTTGTCTGCTGAAGAAGTTTCCACGCGGCTTCACCATCAATTGCAGCAGCTTGATACTTGTTTTGAAAGTAATACACAAGTGCTCGCAAATAGAGGTATTCTCCTCGCTGCGGAGAAGGATATTCGATAAGAGTGTTGAGCACCCGTTCAGCCTGGTCATATCGCATATTCCGGAGCAGCATCATTGTGCTGTCTAAAAGCCTGCTTTCATCCCGTACATTGCGAGAAGGTTGGGCTGTATTAAGAGTTTTCGAAGCCGAAGGGGATGCTGGGGGACCTTCTTTTTGCTTTTGTTTATCTCCAACTCGATGAGTTTGCTTAGAGCGTCGCTTAGCATTACTTTTTTGTTCTAGTGACGGCACCGCGATGGACGATTGATCGGGATAGATGATAGCTGCTTTGGAGGAAGATATACCAATAGCTTTGTTGGCCTGTTTATTATCCTGGTAAGCACCAGACCCTGACACTCCAGCAATAATCGAATCACTGCTAACAAAGTGCATACTTGTATCACTGGATTGTCCCCGTGTAACACGATCGATAACTGAGCGAATACTTGAAATTTCCTTCGACAATGAGTCTAATCGCTGCTCAATGCTGGATTGACGTCGTGCTATTTCATCGACGTATGTACGCAACGGCAATAATCGCTGTGGCTCATTTTCTGTCGAATCACTACGGGCACTTAGCGCCGCTTTGTGGGAGGGAGGTTTGTTTGGCGAGGGAACATGTTGGGTGGGATGTCTGGAAGTAAGAGAACGGCACCCTATTCCAAGCGCCAAGTACAAGATGATAACAACAAGCCCATATTTATGAGGCACTACTGGCACATTAACTTCTCACGAGAGGAATACTGTCTTTAGAGCTCTAATTCATGCAGAGTCACATAACGCACATCCCGTGCCAAGCGATTGATACGATTAATGTATTCGTTATAGTCCTCACGCTCAAGTAGTGTATCTTCGCTTGCGTCGAAGTTTTCTTTCGAGGGATAGGTGGTTAATTCCGTGTACTCGTGATTTTTTCCCACAAATACGTGATAATCGATCCCATGTTCCGCATAGATTGCTTTTAATCGGCGAACTAATTCGCGATATTCTTCGAGGTTTTCAGGATCAATAACGTAGGTCATTGAAAACAGTACTTTTGCCATTGAGCCAATCTCTACTGTGTAACAGGCGCGAAAATACGCATAACTTTAATACTTGAGAACACGATCGAGAGCAGAAATAACCTTTTCTGTAGATGGCAACACTGCTTGCTCTAATGTTGGTGCAAAAGGTGTTGGAGCATCAAAAGCGGCAACTCGCTCTATAGGGGCATCCAAGTATTCAAAGCATCTATTTGCAATTCTTGCAACAATTTCTCCTCCAAATCCCCCAGTGAGTACAGCTTCATGCGCAACGACAACTCGCCCAGTTTTTATTACTGAGGCAACCACTGCTTCTTCATCAAAGGGAACAAGCGTCCGAATATCAATTACTTCGACACTTATTCCCTCATCTTCAAAGTATTGGGCTGCCTCCAATGCCATGTGAACAGCCGATCCATAAGCAATGACACTGACATCTGAACCACTACGAGCAACGGATGCCTTCCCAAGCGGTATGCGGTAGTCACCCTCGGGGACCTCTTGCTTGATTTTTCGATATAGTCCTTTGTGCTCAAAAAAAAGAACTGGGTTGTCATCGTCTATCGAAGAGAGCAGCAATCCTTTCGCATCGGCCGGGAATGCAGGGCAAACAACCTTTAGCCCGCTTGCATGCACAAACCAATTTTCGGGATTTCGTGAGTGAAATGGATTTGCTCCTACTCCTCCTCCACTTGGTCCACGCACTACGATAGGCACACCAATTCCCCATCGATAGGCAGTAGTTCCGGCTACATTGACAAGCTGATTAAAACCACACGTGATGAAGTCCATAAACTGCATCTCTGCCACCGGCCGCATTCCATTGAGTGCTGCACCGATTGCTGCGCCGATAATCGCTGCTTCCGAAATAGGAGCATCTAAGACACGTTGAGGACCAAATTCTTCGATGAACCCTCTCGTAACCTTAAACGCTCCCCCATACACACCAATGTCCTCCCCGATAAGAAATACCCGTGGATCCTGACGCATCGCGATACGAAGAGCATCACTAATTGCCTCCAAATAGGTCATTATTGGCATGGGGCTGCTTAACTAAGTTTCAACGATGTAGGTTTGGAAACCAACGTAGTTACCGTCATAAGCTTTTCCCCAAAGGAACACCATAACAGTCCCCTCGCCGACCCAGTAGTGTTTTGCCTTAGATGTATTTGCAAAGAAAAGATCCCTCATCTCAGCAAAACGCACTGATGCTTGACGCTCTTCTGGGGTTTGCCAATCAAAGACATCGGTGACACCATCGAAGAAGTCTTCTGGTGGCACACTGACGACATGCTCCTCTGGTGATATGCCATACAAGTCGCACAATGCATCAAGTGTAAGCTCCCCGCGCTCCTTTGAGTTCCAGAAAAAAACCTCTATTGTAGCGTCAGTCTCGCTTGGGTAAAGTAAGCCCTCTGCCAATGCGGAAAGCTTTCGATAAAGCTGCTCACCGCTATATTGTGTGGCCTTAGAAGACATGTACTTTAGCCCAAGAATGCACGAAGCTCTTTAGAGCGAGAGTTATGTCGGAGCCGCCGAATAGCTTTTTCTTTTATTTGCCGGACACGTTCGCGAGTCAGACCGAGCTTTTCCCCTATCTCTTCCAGTGTAAGTTGGGGGCAGCCATCGACACCGAAGTAATAGCGAATTACTGCAGCTTCGCGCTCTGGAAGTGTTGCTAGCGCTTGATGAATCTCATAGCACAGCGACTCGTGCATCAATTCGGAGTCAGGCGGTGGCTGTGATTCATTGGGGAGTACATCGAGTAGGCGACTTTCCTCACTATGGGAAAATGGTGCATCGATCGACAGATGGCGCCCCGAGATGCGCATCGTTTCTGCAATTTCATTGATGTTCATCTCGAGCTCTTCTGCCATCTCTGCTGGCGTTGGTTCGCGTTCATAGCGCTGCTCGAGCTCGCTGAATTTTTTACTAATCTTGTTGAGCGCACCTACTCGATTCAACGGAAGGCGAACGATGCGTGATTGTTCTGCCAGTGCTTGAAGAATACTTTGCCGTATCCACCACACGGCATAAGAAATGAACTTGAATCCTCGCGTTTCATCAAAACGCTTTGCTGCTTTGATTAGTCCCAAGTTCCCTTCATTGATTAAATCTCCCAGAGACAGTCCCTGATTCTGATACTGCTTTGCTACAGATACTACAAACCGCAGATTGGCTTTGACGAGCTTTTCCAGCGCAGCTTCGCCTTCCGGACCACCGCGCCGAATTTTCCGGGCGAGTTCGATTTCCTCCTCCGGACTCAAAAGCTCAATCTTGCCAATCTCCTGAAGATATTTATCCAGTGATTGGCTTTCACGGTTGGTATACTGTTTTGTAATTCGCATCCTTCAACCACCGGTAATAGAACATACGCTGCGCAAGTGCAATACGACGAATTGGTAAACTTTTCTATTGCTTAGGGTCGATGGTGTGCTTCAGTAGGTGCTTTCGAGATGGTAACTGGGCTATGATTGCTCGGCGCTCTTCCGAGCTGTAAAAAACCCACTGTGCGATTTCCCGACGCGTACGGTAGCAACCAACGCACATATTCGTGATGGGTTCAAGACGACATATTTTCCTGCAAGGGCTCTCTATCGTCGTCTCAGGCTTAGCGTTCCGCTCCATGGGCACTAACAAGATACTTCCGATATGCTGCGGTTCGGAGCATATCCACTGCTGCCCGAACAGCTGGATCAGTCGTAAGGGTACGCATTACCTTTTGACGGTCGCTCAGAAAGCGTGCCTGCACTTCTTGCTCCACTGCAGCTGCAATCACGCGCGCATTTTCACGGAGAAGTCTAATCCTTTCTGCTCGAAGAAACTGTGCAAGACGCTCGATGTGCTCTGCTGCACGCCCTCCCCATTTGTCCTGCCGCGCCTGATTGAGTAATTGAAACACTTTACCGAGTACAGAGTATCGTTCTGCCTGGGTTTTATCCAGATAATGTGCAAGTGATGCTAACACGTGCTGCTGCTCCAGCCGTGCTGGAGGTGCCTGTAACCGACTTGCATAAAGAGTTGCAAAGTTCCAAATAACGCTACGTCCAATAGCAGGTGGGATACTATCCTGATCGACATACGAAAGAATCGTATCAGGTATGATGCCACCACCGCCATTGATGGTCCTGTGGTAGCGAGATGTTAGAAATGAATGATGAGAGGTATCAATAGCTCGATGTATCCAGCAATTCGGGCAAAAACTGACAGTCTGCTGAATGGAACGACCAGAAGGAGTATAATACTGTGCGGTTGTAAGTTTCAATGCAGCATTGTATGGAAGCGAGATTACTGTCTGGACAAGACCTTTGCCCAAGGTTGTGTCCCCCATAATCACGGCACGGTCATTATCCTGGAGTGCCCCAGCTAAAATTTCACTAGCACTTGCGCTTTGATTGTTGACAAGAACAACAACAGGAACTGTTGTATCTACATACGGCATTGCCCTGGCGACGTACACTCGTTGATTATTGCCATTGCGCCCTTTTGTCGTGACAATGGTATCCCCTGGAGGGAGAAACATTTCCGCTATTGAAACTGCCGCATCCAGAAGACCACCAGGATTATCTCGTACATCAATGATCAATCCCCGCAAAGGTCTAATCATTCGCATTGAATCAAGGGACTGTCGGAATTCTTCCGGTGCGCGACGTGAAAATCGCTCCAGCCGAATTAATCCAACATCATCAGCAGCAAAGCCTGCATAGGAGACATTCCGCACAATGATTTCTTCTCGCCGTAATGCCACAGTTATAGTATCCTCGCCTCTCAACAATTCCAAGCGGACCACTGTCCCACACGGTCCCCGTAAATATTTGCGGGCATGAGTTGCTGATTGTTGCGTTATCGTAACTGAATCTATCTTGAGAACGATATCCCCCACTCGAACGCCAGCACGATGTGCCGAGCTTCCATCGGTCACACTTGTGATAGTTAGCATACTATCAATTGTGCCCATGCGTATGCCTACGCCTACATATTTTCCCTGAAGAAGAATATCAAGGTCTGCCGTTTGTTCTTCGGTGTAAAACTCCGTATAAGGATCAAGGCGTGCAAGCATTCGCTCTATCGCTTCTGTGACAAGTTCTCCCGGTTCTATGGGATGCAGATATTGCTCATTGATTTCCCGCACTACCATGCCGAAGAGTTCAATGGCACGGCTCAAGCGAAGGTACGGGGACTCCTGAAGCTTGATCCATCCGATTCCAGCGACTGCTATAAGGACAACAGCAGCGATAACACTGCGTTTCATGGTATGCTTAATTCGAATCGCTCAATTTAGAAGTAAAATACTCAATGATTCGATCTTCGGCTATTCGCTCTTGCTGCATAGTATCTCGGTCGCGTACCGTAACAGTTCCATCCACGATAGTCTGCCCATCGATGGTAACACAGAAGGGTGTTCCTATCTCATCCTGGCGACGGTAGCGTCGTCCAATTGCACCGCTGTCATCATACTGGGTTTTCCACCGCTTATGAAGGTCGCGGTAAATAGCTTGGGCACGTTCCGGCATGCCATCCTTATTCACCAAGGGAAATACAGCAATTTTTACGGGCGCTAATGCAGGATGGAACCGCAGTACAACGCGCTTTTCCATTCCTCCTTCGGCGGTTGGTGCTTCCTCTTCAGTGTACGCATTACAGAGAAACGCCATCAGGGATCGTGTCGCACCGACTGATGTTTCAATCACATATGGGATAAACTTTTCTCCTGTGTAGGGGTCGGTGTACTCCAATCTTTTGCCACTGTATTCTTGGTGGCGACGGAGGTCGTAATCGGTGCGTGAGTGAATACCCTCAATTTCACCCCACCCAAAAGGGAATCTAAACTCAATATCTACAGCAGCAGTGGCATAGTGAGCAAGCTTCTCATGCGGTTTGACCCGTAACATGTCTTGCTTCATTCCTAATGACAAGAACCATTCCATGCGCTGCTGGAGCCAGTAGTCGAAATACTGCTGTTCCGTACCAGGGTGAATGAAGTATTGCATTTCCATCTGCTCAAATTCTCGTGTTCGATAGAGAAAGTATTTCGTGTTTATTTCATTGCGAAACGCTTTCCCAATTTGAGCTATACCAAAAGGCAGCTTACGCCGAGAGCACTCTAAGACATTGCGAAAATTCACGAAAATCCCTTGTGCTGTCTCCGGACGGAGATAGACAACACTGCTATCATCTTCAACCGGACCGACAAATGTTTTGAACATCAGATTGAAATATCGTACTGGCGTCCAATCTCTGCTCCCACTAATGGGATCGGGAATTGCGGCATCAACGATAATTGCATAGTAGTCTTCCGGAGTTTGTGCTGTACGCAGGCGTTCTTCCAGCGCCTCTGCATCTTGAGTTTTACCCTTTGCTCGAAGCCGTTCGATATACTCTTCAATCAGGGTATCAGCACGATAGCGTGCTTTGCTTGTCCGGTTATCAATCATTGGATCGGCAAATTGAGCTACATGCCCACTTGCTTCCCATGTGCGGGGATGCATCAAGATAGCTGCATCAATCCCTTCAACATCATCTCGTAATGTCATTGCACGCCACCACTGGTCCTTGATATTACGCAGCAATTCTGCACCCAATGGTCCAAAGTCCCAGCATCCATTGAGCCCTCCATAAATTTCTGAAGATTGAAATACAAAGCCCCGCCGCTTTGCTAAAGACATAATCGTGTCCAGAGTAATAGCCATGATAACTTTTTTATCGTGGAACTAACCTTTGAGCGCTCCAGAAGTCATTGCTGTAATTATCGTGCGTTGGAAGAATAAAAAAAGTACAAGGATCGGCAGAGCAGCGATACTGGCAGCCGCCATCACATGGCCCCAGTCTATCGACTGCTTTCCTAAGTAAAACGATAGGGCAACAGGCAACGTGCGGTGTGCCTCGTCGTTGGTCAAGAGAAAAGGAAACAGAAACGAGTTCCAGTTCGAAAGAAACGTATAGATGCCAAGTACCACTAATGCTGGTCGTGCCAGGGGTGCCACAATCTCAATGAGAATCCTCCATTCGCTTGCCCCATCGAGGCGAGCTGCATTTTCTATTTCCACTGGCAATGATTGCAGATATTGATGAAGAAAGAAGATTCCAAAGGGGGTAACCATCCACGGAACTATCAGCGCTGCATAAGTATTGATCCATCCCCACTTTGCCATCATCGTATAAAGAGGTATCATAAGCACATGCTGGGGCACCGCAAGCATTCCAATAATAGATGCCCAGAGAACCGGCCTTGCAATTACATGTTTCCTGGCCAGACCATAAGCACAAATCAAGCAAAGGGCGATATTGCTTACCGTCACCGCAAATGACACCATTGACGAGTTTACAAAGAACCATGCAAAGTTGTCCGTCGTTAGAGCATCAATGTAATTCTGCAGTGTCCAACGATCAACGAGCAATTCTGAAATTGTGCGGAAACGTTCCGGGTATGAATGGAGTGAAAGCAAGAGCATCCATACCGTCGGGAAGATCATCACGACCGCCCCTCCGATTAAGGTAACTCTTGAAAGAGTACTCATCACCTTATGAGGCATCACGACGCTGGTATAGCTTGTGACGAAGGATATATCGGTACACCTTATCATGAACAAGATAACGTATAGAACGCCCCTGCCTGCGGTAATCTCGAATCAAAGTTGAGGAAACAGCAACAAGTGGCATTTCTAATCGAACGATGCGGGCTCCTTGCTGTTCAAGCTCATGCTGCATTGAATCTATCACAATTCCCTGGCGGGGAGCAACAACTAAAGTAACTCGTTCAATAATTTCCTCCCAACGATGCCATCGCCGAAATTGAATTAACTGGTCTGCACCGATGACAAGATGGTATACGTCTTTCGGCCGTTGGGCTTGAAGCCGCTCAATTGTGTCTATAGTGAATGACAATTGCTTGCGACGAATTTCAATATCAAGAGCACGAAAACGAGGATTAGTCCGCGCAACGATGCGTGCCATCATCCAACGCTGATATGGCGTCGCGTATGCGCTGTCTGTTCGCAAAGGAGATTGATAGGCAGGGATAAGGTAGCACGTATGTAGCCTAAGTTGTTCGATACACTGTTCTGCCAAAATGCAGTGACCAATATGCAGTGGGTCGAACATACCACCGAGAATACCCACTCGAATTCCCATCGCTATGCTGTTTTTTCAACTTGGCAGCAGCGTCGTTCGGCTTGCCCGGCGCCCATGAACGACATTAAGCGGTATAAAGGAACGCCGGGGCTTGACTCGCTGAGCAAACTCATTCCAAAACTTTCGGAGGAAACCTTGAACTGGCCATGCCGCTGCATCTCCTAATGCGCAGATAGTGTTACCTTCGATTTGGTTGGCAACGTTCATCAATAGATCCAGATCTTCTGTTGTAGCATCCCCACTGACTATGCGATGGAGGATTTTTTCCATCCATCCACAACCCTCGCGGCATGGTGTACACTGTCCACACGACTCGTGATGGTAAAAACGAACAATACGCAACAGTACGGCAGGAATGTCCGTATCTTCATCCATCACGATGACCCCTGCTGTTCCAATGTAGGTACCATACTTTTTCAAATCTTCATTGTTCATGACTACATTGTCGATTTCATCACCCCGCAACGGCGGCATAGAAGAGCCACCTGGAATGACTGCTTTGACATTTTTACCTCCGGGAATACCTCCTCCGTAATTGTAAATCAAATCAACAAGGCGAGTATCAGTGGGAAGCTCATACACGCCAGGCTTGTTAATATGTCCACTCAAGCCATAGAGCAATGTTCCTGGGTGACCCGGCGCACCAATCGAAGCATATGTTTCCGCACCGATCGAGATAATAGCAGGCACTGTTGCAATTGTCTCAACATTATTTATCGTAGTAGGCATACCCCATAACCCCTTTTGTGCTGGGAATGGTGGCTTGAACCGGGGATAACCTCGATCTCCTTCCAAAGAGCTCATAAGCGCAGTTTCTTCGCCGCAAATGTATGCCCCTGCCCCTTTGTGAACTATAATATCGAGCCAGTAATCACCTCCAAACGTTTCGCGCATCCGAGGTCCAACATAACCATGCTCATAAGCATCGGCAAGAGCTTTTTCCATCAAACGTATCCACTTATGGTATTCCCCTCGGATGTAAATGAAGGCTTTCGTAATCCCCATTGCATATCCCGCTATCAAGATGCCTTCTATAAGCTGATGGGGGTTGTATTCGAAAATTTGTCGATCCTTGAATGATCCTGGCTCCGATTCATCACCGTTGACAGCTAAATATTTTGGTTTTTCGCCTCCTTTTGGCATAAAGCTCCACTTCAATCCTGTTGGGAAGCAAGCACCCCCTCGTCCACGCAGGCCGGATTTTTTCACCTCTTCGATGACTTGATCGGGACTCATAGACAGTGCCTTACGGTAGGCTTGATAGCCACCATGAGCTAAATAAACCTCCAACCGATGAAGATCGGGTATTCGTGGCAGCACAAGATGAGGTACGCTATACATTGCTCAACCAGAATAGTGATTGCACAAAAATACATGTGCCGAACCGGTGACTAACGAGCTAACAACCTTTGTATCTCATCCCGTTCCAATACTTTCCATTGTCCAGGCAAAATGCCCAACTCCTGCAAGGTAAGCTGACCGATCGCAACACGGATGAGCCGCAGCACTGGATGTCCTATAGCAGCAAACATGCGGCGAACCTGGCGATTCTTCCCTTCTGTTAGGGTGATTTGCACCCAACGATCTGGAACGGTCTTTCGATATCGTACTGGAGGGAAACGATCGGGTATGGGAGGAGCAGCATCGAGGAGATATGCTATGCATGGCCGTGTTCGATAACCACCCTTGATTGTGATACCACGTCGTAGCTGATTGAGCTGATCAGTGGAAGGGATACCTTCGACCAAAGCAAGGTATGTTCGCGGATGACGATAGCGCGGCTCAAGCAAACGCGGAACAATCCATGCTTCATCACTGAGAATAAGTAGCCCTTCACTATCACGGTCAAGACGGCCGACTGGGTACACACGCGGGGGAAACCCAAATTCTGCTAACGTTCGGTGTGTTGGATGTTCTGGCGTGAATTGACTGAGTACACCATACGGCTTGAAGAATGCAATGATCATTGGCTGTTTAATCACGCCGGTCTAAGAGGGCACGGTAGGAATAAGGACGCTCCACTTCAATTTTCACTGTACGTGCATGGAACCGCCCCTCTGGGGTATTGTTGTCATAGGAAGTAGTATCTGGTCCAATTCCCTCAACTCTCTTGGCAGGATACTCGAGCAATGCTGCAACTGCACGTGCGCGACGCTTTGACAATTCGATGTTGTACTGTAAAGAACCGGTGCGATCGGTTGAACCGATAACCGACACATTCGAACCAGGCTGTATTCTACCGCGTATATACTCGATTAGCGACCGACTGGCTCGTGAGGGTTCTGCTCTTCCAGCATCGAAAAGCATGAGGATATATCGGTCAACCTCTGTAATCTGCTGTCGCGACCGCAATTGTTCAAGCGTTTCAACCTTTAGGGGAATTTGTCGAGTAAACATCGTCTGTTTATTCCCTTGCTGTTCCAGACGGAGCGAAATAACAAGGGATGCAGTATCAGTACGAACAAGGCGTCGCATAAGGTCAGCGCTTAGTGCAATATCCATTACTTCTGGGCACTCCCCTGTACCAGTGTTTTTATACAATACACGTTTCGCATGTGAAATTTCTAGTTGCCAGCGGATAATTGGAGACTTTGCCGTAAGGTGCAGAAGTAATCGTAGGTGTGTTGCCCGACTTTCTAGCATTGTATCACGCATCATCACCGGTTGCATAAGCTCGTCAGAACTTGAGTATAGCTCTACCCGTTGATTTTCCATTACACCATCATCACTTCGTTCATTCGATGGCTTTGATGGCAGTCCTACGGGAAGGTATATAATCCGTTTAGGATCAATACCCCAGGATTGAATAAAGTATTGCCCTATAGCCTCCGCACGCTGCTGTGCAAGTTGACGCCAATTCTGAAGATGCTGCTGCTCTCGACGGGAAACGCAACCCTTAATACGCAATTCCGCAACGGGATTATTTCGTAACCCTCGTCCGATGATATTCAACAGTGAGTAATACGTGTGCATTTGATCCATACTCACAGTGGGGACATACCGTTCGGCATCCATCCTGGTAAGCTGTTGATATCGGGTGCTAACGGTGCTAGAACCATAATCAAAGAAAATGTATGGAAGTAATGGATGAAAATCAGTCCATACGATCTCGCGACAGCGGAGAGTATCAAGCTCAGCATATGTTGAATCTGGCAAGCGTTCCAGTACTTTCATAGCTACGCTTGGCTTCTCCGGTTCTTTCGAAGGCTGCAGACGGCGTTCGTATACCTCTCGACGGTGCACATACTCATACCGAACATCCTCTGTTTCATTAATAGTCAAGCGGTGCTCCACACTGAGAAGAACAGTAGTATCCCGCTCAAGTGTGGGTATTACTTTGATGATTGTATCTCGCTGCGTTAGAGTATCATGAACAATTGGCTTGGAAGTTGGTATTGTAACTTTGACCGCTATACCAGCACGTAGCCATGACGAGCGCCAGGGAAGGTCCGATGTGTGCGTAGCCAAGGGCACTGCAACCATTATCTCAGGCACGAGAGCAAATCGCTTTTCAATAGGGATGTTATAGGAAATTCCCGCAAGTGCATATACTTCATGTTTCCGTGCATTCGGGATATCATCCTCGATTATGCGTCGCGTCTCACCGCTCCCGATAAATACAGCTCTCGTTTGTGGCACATAAAGGTTCTCAGTTTGTCGGAAGGTTGCAGAATATACCCACGCCACACGAGTTCCTGCATGGATTCGAAAATTTTCATGAAATGGTGGCGTCAATTCAACCATTGCTTCACCGCCAAATGAAGCAAAAGTTGCTCGGACCGTATGAATGATACTTCCAGACGTTGGTATCCCACCAACTATAAACCGTTGCTGTTCATTTGCAGCAAGTTGAACAAACTGTAATGCAAAGCCAACACGCAATCCCAGGTGAATCGCAGCAGTCGTCTGGTTTGCGGTTATAAGAGATGACAAGGGTGAATTCACTAATCCACCAAAGGCAATTCCATCGCCCCATGCATCACGAAAGGGGACTGGTGGCTTTGAAATTGTCCCTAATTGGGTAAATCCGCCAGTTCTACTTCGTGTAAGAGCCCCGTGTGCATATATGCCAAACTGAATAGGATTGGTTGTGTCGATTACTATCTGTGCACCTGCTGACAGTAACACAACATTGAGTGTTGCAAATAGCTCACATACTTTTCTCATTGGAGTACCACCGGTACGACCAACGAATACTCTCGATAAACAAGGCGCAAGAAATATGCGCCCGAGGACAAATCTCCCCGTACAAAGAGCATTTGTCCTCGTTCAAGCTCTGACATTGAGGGTAGCAGAACGCGTACCTTCTGCCCCATCATGTCGTAAAGCTCTAAAGTAGCGGGCTCCATGCCTTTTGGAACACTAACCAGAATAACAGCTTGCATCTCGACCGGATTAGGAATAACCTGAAGGCTCAGGTTCCCTGCCATAGGACTTACCAACCGCGCTCCCCATTGATCCCGCCAAATGTCTCGGAATGTGAAGTATCCTCCTTCCTGCACATACCGAGCAGCAATGGGCTGCCCCTCTTTATCAAGCCATAGAACAGAATCAATCTCGACTTTGAATGCTGCTAACTCTCCAAGTGCTGCGATCAACCGCTTCTCAACAAGGACATAATCACTGCCCAAGAGGGATTCTGCAGGAAGCTCTACATCGCACCATTCAACATGGGCGCCATTACGTATGCTCAGTTGAAGGGAACGTTCGAGCGGTGTTGCAACCGTTGCATTCCATCGTAACTGGAAACGAACTCTGACAGGCGGACTCATTCTCATTAGAGGTGGGGGAAGAGTAAGCTGGGCAAGAGATACTCGTAAGGAAAATGTATCTGTAGTGGCAATTGTGTCACTGTTGAGAATAAATCGAGCAAATAGATAGGGAAAAGGATGAACCCGAAAATCACCAGTTGTAGCATATGCTCTTCTCTCCCCATAACCAACAATCCAGGAGAGGAAACCACCTGCTGCTCGGTTCTCAAGAATATGGATGTCATCACCGACGCGACGCAAGCTAACAACAAAGGGCTTACTTCCAACATTATCCCAAACACTTACCCACGGCGCACCATCAAGTATCAGCGCCGGTGACATCTGCCTACTTACAACTGTCAGGTATTGCTCCGTGTACATACGAAAGATGCCATAGCGAAATTGAGGAGAAATAACCGTCATCGCTGGAAGACTCCCGGAAAGAGGTGGTATCAGCATTGCACATTGCGCACCGATAGCACTGTGTCCCCCATCGCGGACAGCGAGAATTGTTATCGGGTGTGTACTCTCAACAACGAGGGCCGCTCGCAATGGAATAGTAGCACTTTCGCTTGCGTTCAACACTAAAGTATCCTGCCCAGCTTGAACAGTAGTGCCATCCGCAATAGCAGTGATAATTGCATAACCATTAGATTCGCTGAGCTCTCCAACTGGCGATGGAAATTGTGGAATTACATAATCTTGCTCCCAGTATTCAGCTGCAAGAAGCTGTTCGTAAAGGATGTTTTTTCCCCACCGCCCACCCCAAAAGACCATAACAGGTTGTGATGCATGAATGACAAGTCCTTGTCCACTACGAGACCCTACTGCTCCGTCAACTTCGATGAGACACTGCTCGTTAGCATTAAGAAGAAATCGTGACTGCTGTTGGGGAGGGTGAACGGTTCCATTTATACGTAGCGATACATCACCACTACTAATTATGACCTCGGTTGATCCAGGTGCGACAATTGAAGCTCGCAGACTGGTTGCTTCTATTGAGTCTGCACCTACAAGAGGTAGGGCGGTTGGAACAACGTAAGTCCTCCCTGCTGAACTGACCGGCAGGACGGTTGCCGCCTCCCCCTTTGCACTATCGTGGACAAATGCTAAAACTCCTATTGGGAGATCGGAACGAATTCGTATCACTCCACAAGAGGCTTTACGAATAGGATGTCCAAGCACTGCCACGGGTATTCCCACGCGAACACTTTTTCGAGGGTCCCCAACGGGTATCATCATACTAATTATTTGCTCTGTGTCGCAAGTGGTCAGCGAGACAGAACATTGTCCTGCCGATGAACTAACGATATACAGGTAAACGGAATCACTCTGCACAGCCCCTAATACAGGACCGTATGAGACAACAAAATCTGTCCCCCACACAGACCCTTGAGCATGGAGCATGATGTGTGTCGCTGCAAACAGAGAGAAAAAAGCTACCAACAAATGCCGATCCATGGCTGCGGGGAGTGTAAACTGGTAAAAAGCGCCTTACTAAGGGACAAAGTCCAAAAAGATTATCGGCTACGTGGACAGAAAGTTGATACCTGCCCGCACAACTCAAGCATTTGCTGAGCGGAGCGATCCCATGAAAATTGCTGAGCCCACTCTACCGCTCCCAAAGAAAGAGCATGCCGCTCAGTAGTATTTGTAAGAAGTTCTAAAAGTTTTTGCGAAAGCTCTTCAATGTCCCCGAAACGATATAACAACCCAGAATGTCCCTCCGATACCGCATCTCGCAAGCCTGGCACATTTGCTGCTATTACAGGCGTCCCACATGCATTCGACTCAATAACGGTAATTCCCCATCCCTCTTTCATCGAGGTATTTACAACGCACCAGCTTTGACTCAAAAGAGAAATTTTTTCCCTCTCACTGACCCGTCCTGTCCAAACAACATGCGATGCGATTCCCAATTTCTGTGCAAGATGCTTCAATGCAGGAAGGTAATCCCCCTCACCAACAAAGTACAACCGAGCATCAGGTAGCTGATTAACAACGGGAACAAACGCTTTCAATAGATGATCGGGGCACTTGTAACGTTTGATCCTTCCAAAGTATGTGACCATAGGGAATGGTGCTTTTTCGCCAATAGCAAATGGAAAAGCCGTATGGTCAATACCATTGGGAATAACTGTTAGCTGGTCAGAGGAAAAGCCATGCTCTATGAACTCTGCACGTGTGCTTTCCGATACAACGGCAAAGTGCTGCCGCCGATACACGAGCGGCACTAATCGCTCAGAAAGGTACACATATGCCCCTCGCAACGGATCTACTTCGCGAAAGATGGACTCACCAAAAAAATGATGACTGATGCACAGCAATGGCTCACGAACATAAAGGGGAGTCCAGAAGGGAATTTTATTGATGTCGTCTATGACAAGATCAATCCGGAAACGCTTGCGCACACGACGGTACTCTATAGGAACAATAAAATTGAACAATGCTCGTGTGCCGCGGCGAATTACGTAGATACCGTCGTCGAGTAATTCTTCTCGTGCAGCGCCTGGATAATGACAGCAAAGAAGAATAACGTGATGTCCCCACCGAACAATCCGTGAGAAGATTTCATGTAGATGTGTTTCCGCTCCCCCAGCTAATGGATTTGTCTTATCCTGCCAATTGATGACAAGGATGGTCATCGAACAGCTGTAGCGATTCCTGCTATTTTTGAGCAGGGACTGCAGGTGGTGGCGGAGCAGGTGCTTCTGCCGGTACTTCTGCGCCCTCTACACGTGGCCGCTCTTCTGTACCCCCGCTGGGAAGGAAAAATTTGTTTACAGCATACGAGAGCACTAATAACACTGCAGCAAGCACAATTGTTGTCTTGATGATGAAGTCTGCTGCTCGTCGCATTCCTATCATTGAACCAAACTGCCCGCCAATAGTACCTAATCCAGCAGCAACATCGCCCTTGCCAGGCTGAATGAGAACCACTGCGATAAGCAGAATACTAACAAGTAATGCCAAAATCATTAAGATTGTGTACATTAGAAACGCATAGAAAGTTGTCGCAGTACAAATTTACTGTACAGCGCTAAGGACACCGCGTAAGTGGGCATGGTAGCACAACCGCAGCAAGAGAAGCTATTGGAAAAGGTTGATCGCCTACCCTCTCAACCTGGAGTGTATCTTTTCAAAGACGGGCGGGGAACTATTCTGTATGTTGGAAAAGCGAAAAACTTGCGTCAGCGTGTTCGCCAGTACTTCGATCCCTCTCGTCCTCATGATGCAAAGACGGTTGCAATGCTGCGGCGCGCAGCTGACTTGGATTGGATCGTCACAGACACTGATGTTGAAGCCTTGCTTCTGGAGAACAATCTTATCAAAGAACATAAGCCACGATATAACATACTTCTCAAGGATGACAAAACATACCCGTACATCCGTGTCACAAATGAAGCATATCCCCGCATTTTCCCTACACGGCGCGTTGTGCGCGATGGAAGTCTCTACTTTGGACCCTACACAGATGTGCAGTACATGCACTTTCTGTTAAAAACCCTCCGAACGCTTTTTCCGATCCGCAGTTGCTCTCTGCCGCTTAGCGAGGAATCAATTGCGAAGGGGAAATTCAAAGTTTGCCTTGACTATCACATCGGCAAATGCGAAGGTCCCTGTGTAGGATACATCACCCAGGACCAATATCGTCACCATGTGCAACAAGCAATTCAGTTTTTGCGCGGTAAGACAAAATCGGTTGAAGAGCATCTTGAAACCCAGATGCAGCAACTTGCAGAGGAGTTAAAGTTCGAGCAAGCTGCTATTCTCCGGGATCGTTTGCACAAGCTCCGCTCTTACCTCGCACGTCAGAAGGTCGTCAGTACAGAACTAATTGATCGAGATGTCGTTGGATTTGCTGTGCAAGACGGATATGCTTGCGTTATCATCCTAATCACTCGGGAGGGCAAAGTTATCGGCAAGCAGCAGTGGATAGTGGCCACTCATGATGCCTCTCCGGCAGAAATAGTTCGTTCGGTCATTGAACGGTGGTACTTGGAAACCGACGATATCCCCGGGGAAATTCTTCTGCCCCTTGACTTGGATGAGCAAAAAGATTTCCTTCTCGAATGGTTTGCGCAATCCCACTCTACCCGCGTAGAGCTTGTGATTCCCAAGATTGGAGATAAGCGAAAGCTTGTTACACTTGCATGCGCTAACGCAGAGTATCAACTACGCGACTATCTTTTGCATCGATCGAAACGCGAGCAGGCAATTCCACGGAACGTAGCTGCCCTCCAACGCGACTTACGGCTGGATAAACCACCTCTTCGGATTGAGTGCTTTGACAATTCTCACCTGCAGGGAAGCGACTATGTTTCCTCGATGGTGGTGTTCATCAACGGAAAGCCTCACAAAAGCGAATATCGCCGCTACCGTCTTCGGAATGTCGAAGGCAATGATGATTATCGAGCAATCGCTGAAGTCGTCCGTCGCCGCTACCAACGGGTGCTACGCGAAAATTTGCCCCTACCGGACCTAATTATTGTTGATGGTGGAAAAGGTCAGCTCTCCGCAGCAGTAGCAGTACTGAGGGAGTTAGGAATAGCAGTCCCAATTATTGCTTTGGCAAAACGACTTGAAGAAATCTACAGACCAGGTGAGCAGGAATCTGTGCTACTTCCCCGTACATCAAGCAGCTTGCGTCTCCTCCAGCACATTCGCGATGAAGCCCACCGATTCGCTATCGAATACCATAAACTTTTACGTACCAAACGTACGTTGACAACAGAATTGCTTGAAATACCGGGGATTGGTGAGAAAACCGCACAGAAGCTCCTGCGAATGTTTGGCTCTGTAGCGGCAATTAAAGAAGCAACTCTCGAACAGCTAAAAGAAGCAGTACAAAGTCGTCAAGCGGAGGCAATCTATAAACATTTCCATGCCACCAATGGAAATGAACAAGAACTTACCATCGAGGAGCTATGACGCAAACTCCTCTGGAAGTTGTGCATTCGCGTTTAGAGCGACTTAAACGTCTCCAGACAAACATCCAGTATGCAATTCCTGCTCTATGGATTCCTCCCCATGTACATGCTGGTATCCGCGTGCTTAGCAATCCTGCTGCGTATTATCATGAGATCATAGGCCAAATCCTCAAATCGCCTATTCACACACCATTACATGCATTTGGTGCGAAAGATGTCGCATATCTTTTGTTCATCCGCTACACAACTGCGTGGGATCACGATGGCAGCAAATCTATTTCATATACCCTCAATCGGGACGGATGGCGCCAGACAGGAACATTCCTAAAAACAATAGCTTTACTCCCCTACTTACGATGGTTAGGTATAACGACACTGATTATTCTTCCCATAACTCAGCACGGACGAGCACGCAAGAAAGGAACGCTTGGTTCACCATATGCTCCCTCTATTCATAACGCAATCGAAGAGACTTTAACTGAGCCTATTTTACAGCTGGACAGTGAAATTGAGTTCGCAGCGCTCATTGAAGCATGTCACCGTCTTGGCATGCGCGTTATAATTGAACTTGCATTGCGTGTCGCAGCGCTGGACTGTCCGCTTATCGAGAGCAACCCTTCATGGTTTTATTGGGTCCGTGCTGATGCCCCAGATCCACTCCTTCCTCCCTCCTTTCCCCCAGAGGAATTAGCTGCTATTGAACGGCGCATTACTACGGGCAACTTTCAGAGTTTGCCGGAGCCATCAATGGATTATCGATCGCTTTTTGTGTCTCCTCCTGTGCAGGTCTTACGTCAAGATGATGGCACTTATTTGGGCATTGGGCAAGATGGCACACTTTGCCGCGTTCCAAGCGTTTTTGCTGACTATCCCCCAAATGACACCCAACCACTTTGGACAGATGTAACCTACTTACGTCTTCATAGTCACCCGACGTTCAACTACATTGCTTACAACACTGTCCGTTACTACGACTCACAGCTTGCAGGACATGAACAGCTATCATTGTGGCACTACGTACTATCGGTCATTTCATCTTTCCTTGACAAGTTCGACATTGATGGTATTCTACTGGATATGGGGCATGCACTTCCTAAAGAATTGCATCGCAGGATTATTCAGCTTGCTCGATCGCGCAAGCCGAATATCATCCTCATCGAAGAAAGCTTCGACTGTTTCGACCCTCTTGGGTATGAACTTGGGTATAATGCTGTTGTCGGTGATGTTTGGCACTGGTCATACTCGATCGAGAGGTTGCGTTCGTTTGCTTGTTCGGTACGAGGGGAAAGTCCCTTGCCGTATCTTGCAACTCCCGATACTCACAACACTCCACGGATAGCGCAGCGAGGAATTGAAACTGCATTGTATGCGTATGCTCTTTGTTCACAACTTCCTCATGGAATCCCCACCATCACAACCGGCAGCGAACTCGGTGAGCATATTCCCATCAACACAGGGCTTGATTTTCAGCCAGAAGAGCTTTCAGCCTACTCACCCGAACATTTGCCTTTGTTTTCTGGCTGTACTCTGAGCTGGCAAAACCCCGACTGGCGAGTTCTCCGCTTTCTTCGTGCACTTTACAGCGGAAGCAACCTATCCTAATTTCGTGGTAATAGGTGTCGGACAACTCTTAGTGTTGCGTGAAATATAAGTGGATTCGCGATTACGGGATAGCATTTGTCACTTTTGTTGTGACAACATTTATCTTCTTCCGTCCCCACCTGTTGGGAAAAGCTTATTTCTGGGACGACTTTATCGAACAGGTTTACCCTAATCGGGTCTTTGCGGGTAAGTCAATAGCCTCTGGGCATATACCTCATTGGAATCCGTACAGCTTTTGCGGAATGCCGTTTCAGGCAGATGTACAAACTGCATTGTATTACCCTCCTTACTTCATTTTCGACCGTCTCGTTGGCGCACAGAGCGAAAATGGCGTCTGGTGGCTGCAGCTTGTTATTATTATGCACTTTGTTTTGGCTCAAGCAGCAATGTACCTCCTGTTACGCCAGCTTGGGGTATCATGGACAGGGGGAATGCTTGGTGCTGTAAGCTATGCATTTTCTGCACCACTAGCTCTTCATACGCACCATCCAATGTTCATAGAACACCTGGCATGGCTACCACTTCTTGTGCTTTTTCTCCATCGAGCAATTGTCCGCCATTCTTTCGCAGCAATTGGTTGGGGCAGTGTGATAGGAGGGACAATGCTTCTATCCGGTGCCCCGCAACTAAGTCTATATGCCCTTACGCTTTGCTTAGCACTCGGATTGTGGTGGAGCTTATCGGATGCTTCCTCAATACGGACACGTATTTCCAACATCGTACGCACAGTAACTATCCTTGGGCTATCGGTTGGCATTTACGCTGTCCAGTTTTTCCCTTCTCGGCAATTAGCAGCTGAATCAGAACGAGCAACATTGAGCTACGACCAAGCCACAGAAGGCTCACTTGAGTGGGCGAGTATGCTCACTGCACTTGTCCCGAAGGCGTTTGGCATCGCACTTCCTCATGATGTGCCCAACAAGATGCCCTACTACCACGGACAGCAGTTTCTCTACTGGGATACGGCATTCTACTTTGGTGTTGGCATTCTCCTACTTGCTATTTGGACAGCCATTGTTTTCTGGAAGGAGTCATCCCTGATCCGCGCACTTAGTGTGATTGCACTTGTTGCTATCATGTTTGCGCTTGGCTCTAATGGTGTGCTCTACGGACTTATCTACCATCTACCGTTTTTCGGGCAGTTTCGAATTCCCGCTCGCATGCTGTTTACAGTAGCTTTCTGCGGGACTCTGATAGCAGCTCTTGGCTGGGATCGCATTTCAACCACTTTACCCTCCCGTGCACGCACCATTTGGCTGATAATAAGTCTCATTGCACTTCTTATAATGGTCGCTGTTGGTAGTGGTGTAATAACAGCTCCTCCTGAACGCATAGCACAATCAATTCGTGCCACAGCATGGAGCCAGCTTTTATATGCACTTGCGTTTAGTATTGGAGTGCTTCTGCGTATGCAGGGAATACGACAGAGTATTGTTGGGAGTGCAGTTATTGTACTGACTTTCTTCGACTTGTATTCTGCTCACTCTGCATTTAGCCAAGGCAAGATCAATCCTGCGGAAGCATATCGTGCTGCATTCCCTGATTCTCTTCGCCAAATCCTACTACCCTCCCCTCCTGAAAATGTGTTTCGTGTTTCGATGCGTCGCCCGGAAATGATGGCACTTTTCCGGAATCAAGGCTTAGTTGATGGGATTATGCTTTTTGAAGGCTACAACCAACTGCTTCTCCGTCGTCGCCACCCTGCAGTTAGCTCGCCTGAACTTGTTGCTGATATGCTCTCGATACGTTGGGCTCTTGGCCGCGATAGCATCGGACGGTGGGCATTCCTTCCCCGCCCCTCTGCCTATCCGATGGCATGGCTGGTACATAAAGCCCGCGTTGTTGAACCCGATCGAGTGGCAGAGGTAATGCGGAATGACACAACGATTGATTACCGAACCGAAGCAATCATCGAAGAAGATACCCCTTATCCGCTTGGCAGTGCTGCATATAGCGATAGCATTCGCATTATGCAATACGAAAACGATCGCGTGCGTTACTACGTCCGTGTGGCAAGTCCTGCTCTGGCGATATTCAGCGAAGTGTATTATCCTGCATGGAGTGCATATCTTGACGGTAAACCAGCTCCATTACTACGGGCAAACTACTGTTTGCGCGCAGTGTTTGTGCCCCCTGGCACCCATACGATTGAACTCCGCTATGAAAGTAAAACCTTTGCTACCGGCTCCTTAGTGACAGGTGCATCAGTAGCAGCAGCGGTTGTCTTTGTCATATTGAGTGGTATTCGGCGCATTCAGTCACGTTTTCGTAACCAGAAGAATGGTTGAGGCAGTCATTTTTGATCTGGACAATACTTTGGTCGATTTTATGGCGATGAAGCGGCAGGCTATTGATGCCGCTATCGTTGCCATGATTGATGCAGGGCTTGACCTTACCTATGAGAAAATTCGATCGCACATTGACCAAATCTACCAAGAACAAGGAATTGAGTACCAGCGTGTTTTTGATCAACTCTTGCAGGAGTGCCTTGGTAGAGTAGATTATCGTATTTTGTCAGCAGGAATCATCGCATATCGTCGCGCACGGGAAGCAGCATTGACACCTTACCCTCATGCTACCGCAACATTGATGGAGCTGTTACGCCGTGGGATACGTCTGGGGGTTGTTTCTGATGCACCAGCACGCGAAGCATGGCTCCGGTTATGCCATATAAATTATCACCATCTGTTTGAGGTGGTTGTCACGTATGACGATACCGGGGAGCGCAAGCCAAGTCCAAAGCCTTTCCTAACAGCATTGGCACAACTTGGAATCCCTCCAAGTCACGCAATAATGGTGGGCGATTGGGCAGAGCGTGATATGGTAGGAGCAAAAAACGTTGGCATGCTCACCGCTTTTGCAAAGTATGGCGATGTTTTTGGTAATCAGAATGTCGTCGCAGACTTTGTTCTTAACGATATCAGTGATTTGCTTTCGGTTATCGAATCACTCAACACTTCGCACAAACAGCCATGATATTACCAATCTACTTGTATAATCACCCTATCCTTCGTCAGAAGGCTATTCCTATCCGCAGCATCACTCCAGAGATTGTAACGTTAGCGGAAAACATGTTCGAGACGATGTATCAAGCCAATGGCATTGGTCTGGCTGCTAATCAAGTCGGACAGCGACATGCGATGATTGTCGTAGATATCCGCGACACCGATGAAGGAAATGATACTCCCCCCCTGTGTCTGCTCAATCCAAGGATTATTGCATACTCAGATAAACAAGTAGAGTATGAGGAAGGATGCTTAAGTGTACCCGGTATCCGAGAACTGGTTGTGCGCCCAGATCAAGTAACCGTCGAGTATGATGACCTGGAACTTCACCCACAAAGGATTGAAGCAGAAGGCTTACTTGCACGTGTACTTCAGCACGAAATAGATCATCTGCAGGGCATTTACTTCTTTGATCGCATCTCCCCACTGCGGCGGTCATTCCTTCGAAACAAACTCAAAAAACTGGAACGAGGTATTGCCATAGAGTGTGCGTATCCCTACGTGCACTCCAGCGTGAATGTTGAACAATAACAGGCTTTGTAGCCCAAGATAAGTTCGACGTAGTTGTGGCGCTGTAACGGTAAAAAATTGGCTGTCGTGTTGGTACATATCTTGCTCCAATTGTATTGAGGTTTCAATCGCGATATTTGTTACCACGTATTTGCAGCAGAAACGGTGGCTCTAACCAAACAGGGTGTGTGGATTTTCGTTCTCTTGTACTTGGTTGCGCATGGAGTATCGGGAGCACCAAGAGACAGTCTCATTCGGGTCGTGCAACTATCTACTCGTGAACTTCTGCTGATATCAACAGCTAAGCAGACTCGGTATCGTGAAGACTTCACCACTTCACCAAAACGTATTCGCCTCGAATTAGAAGGACTGCGCTGTGCCGATAGTATCCGAGAAATTGTTTTTCCCCAAACAATACCACCCAGTACTGTATTTGCACGCCAGCATTCCAGCGGTAGTGTAGTAATTGTTGACTTCGCCGAGCCAGTAGGGCATGTTCTTACCGAGCTCCCCTATTCTCATGCACTATACATTCGTACAGTCAATTGGGATAATGCTGGCGAATGTTCACTTGCGTGGGGAATTGCCGCTTGGGCAAACAATCAATATAGTCGTGCTTTACAGTTCTGGCGCGTTGCTCTTTCACAAGGGGTAACGGAAGCATCACTCTGGCTGGGCATTGCCGAGGCACTGCAACAGAATTATGCGCGGGCGCTTGACTATTTGGAGCAGCCTCTCAAGCAAATACCTAACCCCATCCCTGATGCGTATGCTGCTGCATGGCACGCATATACCGCCCAGCTCAACCGCCAGAGAGCTACCGACTACGAGCAACGATATATGCGTACCATAGGGCGTCCCCCTACCTTACCTCCATTCCTCCAAATTACCGCTGATTCAACAGGGGTAACTCCTTCATTGTTAGAGTTCGTCGAATACTTCTCTCCTCCACCGATGACTACTGCCGCACCCGAACAATCTTCAACGTCAATTACCCCAGCCGACTCAGATATCTTCGGACAGCTTCGACGTATGCAACAGCGCAATGATGCAAATATGACCAGCTCTAACACTTATTCGCCACCATCATCCCCAATTTTCACCGTTTTATTTGCGGTGGGAACAGTGCTGCTTATCAGTGGAGTTATTCTCGTTCGAGGATACTATCGTTGGCGGAAACAACAAATAGCACAGCTCGCTGCAGGTATTGCAACAGCAGCAACTTCCCATGCCACAAGCAAATCAACTGTCGGAGAGGGGGACACTCCTATACCACCATTTGATGAATTGATGAAAATCGCTGATCTAAACCACCATGGAACAAAGCAAGATACCCATCCACCAGCGTTTGCTTCTTCAGGAAAGAAAGGAACAACACAAAGTGTAGGCAAATCACTCGCACCTGATGATAGTGCACAGTATTCGTCCGAGGAATCCCTATTTGATTTTGACGAAGAAACTTATCGGCAATTCGAGCAACGCCTAACGACAGAGAGCCAACCTAAAATCGATGAACAACTACTCTATCAGTCATCCACACGCTCGCAATTAAGCCATGAACCACCCGAGCAGACAGCACGTGAACTTTCCGCACAGGAACGAGACTTGCTTGAGCTCCTCGAGCAGCTAAGTAAACAATACGGCACGACAGACGAAGCAGAAGAATCCTGAGAATGTCAACATCAAGGATGGCTATCTTTGTCAAAGCAAGCGAGTACTATCTAAACGCTGCCTATGAAGAAACAAGCGATGAACTGGACTACCCTTCTGCTGCTGCTAATCGGTGTTTATGCACCGATCCATACAGTTGCTGCAGAACGTGGACATCACCAGCTACGCTCAACGACCAAAGATCAGGCTGCGTTCACCTATCCACAGCTCCCCTACCGCTTCTTTAAGCAAGCCAACGATACTGTCAAAAAAGCATCACGGATAGTGGGCATAGATCTTGACGCAAGTAACGACGCATTAACAGTGCGTATCGAGCTAACCGAAAATCAATCATGGACAGAAATTTCCCTCTACAATATGCTGGGCAAGCGAGTCAAGGATATTTACCGTGGACCCGTCTCCACCGATGTACCAGTCCGTGATTTCACTGTAAACATTAGCGATCTTCCCAATGGACTGTATATCGTGTCTGTCCAGGGCTCCACTATCCGGCTAGCAGACAAAGTATTCATATCACGATAACCACGCTCGATATGGGGACACTACGCTTTATCGCGTGTTACATAGCAAGTACCGCTATGCTAATGGCGCAAGAAAGTGCGCCATTAGCAGTAGCCTCCTATCTTTTACGACCAATCTCCGCACGTGCTGTTGGTTTAGGAGGGATGCAGGTTGCTTGCGCAGATGAGCCAACAGCCATTTTTTCTAATCCGGCACTGCTTGGCTACCTTGGACCTAAAAGTGCCATAACTGGTGGCGTTACAGCCCTTGCATTCGGACGCTCCCTGACTAATATTGCAGCAACATTCGAGCTATCCAGTAACCTCTCAATCGGTGGCGGAATCCTCGGAATGAATCAAGGCACAATTACTCGTCGTGACCTTGATGGAACGCTTCTCGGCTCGAGTACTATTTGGCAAGGTTCTGCAAATGTTGGAGCAACCTATCGCCTGACTACAGAAACTGCGATAGGTCTAAGTGGACGAGTGTTACTTTCCACTGCTCCCGATCCTGCTGCAACAGGAAACGGTGCTGCAATAGATGCAGGCATGGTAACCTCTTTCCTCAACATCGCCACAGTGGGATTAAGTGTGCAGAACCTTGGATTTATGAAAATTGGGGCAGAGCGTTTCTCTCTCCCTTGGATGATACGCTTGGGGATATGCAGCATAATTCCGTTCTCAGAGCAGACGGTGGCTGTCACCTCACCGACCTTGGGAAATGTTGATACTGTTAGTACCCCAAGTAGTGAGTACCTTCTCATCGGAATTGAAGGATTTGTCCGAGCTGGAGCGTCAGTACCAACAATTGTTGCGGGAATCGAAGTTGTCCCCCACGAACTTGTTTCTCTTCGTTCTGGCGTAACTGTCTATGGTGAATCACTCGGGAGCACCCGGATTTTCCCGCAGACACTCCTCGGCGGTGGTATATCACTGCGTTTACCCCTCTCATTCTCTCTTCGGGTGGACTATGCGCTTGCCCATAGTTTCACTGCTTCCCTTACACACACACTGTCCCTTGTTGCAGAACTATGAAAAGTGGCAAAGCACGATTCCATAGGTCTATCTCCTGGCACAGTGAAACGCGATGAATTCCCCAACCTCTTGGAGAAAGAGATTGGCAGGGAGTACGCGGCAAGGTCTTCGAATCATACTTTTACTCATCTTTTTGGTGTTAAGCTTTCCTTACGCTGCAGCCCCTATCTACACTATCCTGCCAGCAGAACATTTCCACGGGAATGAGTGGTTCAATCCTTACCATGATGTTGACCTCAACACTCCCTGGAAAAAGGTAAATACTCATCTCCACAGTCGTGTGTGGTGGGGCACTACTGATGGTCATAAAAACACTCTCCATGAAATTGCAGCCGTGTATCGACAACTCGGATATGCTGCTATAGCTCTCTCTAACTACCAACGCATTGATTCAATAGGGTATGGTTGGACACACTTGCCTTGCTACGAACATGGATACAACATCCAGAAAACGCACCAGATAGTCCTTGGTGCCCAATCAGTGATTTGGCTCGACTGTATCCTTCCTCAGACCCTATTTATCAAGCAATGGATACTCGACATACTTCGCCCTACGGCTGAAATAACTATCCTGGCCCACCCGGCGTTTGGCCGTCCCAGTTATTACGAACGCGACTTGAACTTCCTTGGAAATTATGATGGAATTGAGGTGTTCAACCACTATCGAACCTCGTGGGCACATTGGGACTCTGCTCTATCGAACGGTATCATTGTTTGGGCAGTTGGCAATGATGATTGCCATGATGTTCAAAGCAATAAGGAAACAGGTGTATGCCTAACTTTAGCGCCATTACCAGTTCAGTGGAAGCCATCAGATCTCTACCACGCTTTTCATTCTGGCAAAACGATAGCTGTTCGCACCTATCAAGCTTCACTTCCCATCACAGGTATCATTCAGCGCATACAGAAGGATTCTCTGGTCGTCGTACTTACAAGTACAGCCGATTCAGTTCGATTTGTAAGCGATGGAGGAAAGATTGCCTTTGTCGCATCTAACACAGCACGGGCAGCTATGCCGTTGCTTGCATCGGCTTCCTACATTCGTGTGGAGGTGTACTGTGGCAATACAACGTATGCTCTAAATCCTGTTGTGCGGACATCATCAGCATCTATACCGACACAGAGCCGGCGTTTACGAGAGGACGTTCCCCTGACCCTACTCTATCGCTTGGTCTGGATGCTTATTTATGTTAACATCGGACTGCTCCTCATTCGACGATAGCTCCAATGAAGCGTCTTCTCTCTCACCCTGCTTTACTGTTGAGTTTGTTTGTCGCGATGACTGTCATTCCTTTACTGGGGAATGCTTACCTATTTGATTGGGATGAGGTCAACTTTGCTGAATGTGCCCGCGAAATGATTGTCACGGGTGACTATCTCCATCCGCGTATTGACTACGAGCCATTTTGGGAAAAACCTCCCCTTTTTTTCTGGCTCCAAGCATTAGCAATGAACCTTTTTGGCATCAATGAATTCGCCGCACGCCTTCCTAATGCCATTGTCGGGATCGTAACAGTCGCCATGTTAGTGATAATTGGGAAACGGTGGGTAGATTCTACATTCGGGATGTTATGGGGATTAGTATGGATAGGGTCGCTGCTCCCTCAGTTTTACATGCACACCGGATTGATTGATCCTTTGTTTAACCTACTTATGGTGGCTTCAGCAATTTGTGCGCTTGAAAGCATTACCTCAAAAAACGCTATACTCCTTGCCTGCAGCGGATTACTCCTCGGACTTGCTGTGCTCACCAAGGGACCAATTGCACTGGCGTTGGTTGGTATCCCCTTGCTTGCACTTTGGCTCCGCTGTGCAGGATGGAAGCACACGCTCCGCGATGCTGGTATTGTTGCAGTGATAGCAGTTCTTCCCTTTACTCTTTGGTTAGCATCTGACCGAAGCTCCTGGGGGCAATGGTTCATGCAATCGTTTTTAGACTACCAGCTTCGACTCTTAACCACCGGCGATGCAGGACATCATGGGCCGTTGTACTACCACATAGCTGTTCTCCTGCTTGGTTGTTTTCCGGCATCATGGCTTGCACTTAAGGCATATCGTCCAAAGTGGAGGATTGAGGATCTCGCAGACGCATCATTTACGTTTGCCGTGATGTTAGTAGTAGTGGTTGTCATTTTTTCAATTGTACAGACAAAGATTATCCATTACTCTTCGTTGGCATATTTCCCTCTCACTTTTTTTGCTGCACAGGTGCTCTACCGATGGTGGTATAGCCCCAACAAAGCCATTGTTTTTCTTATAGCTGCAGGAAGCATCATTCTTGGTATTCTGTTCATACTAACTCCGATTATTCTTGCGAACCGTCCACTCTTAGAAGCCCTTGCCCGCGATACTTTTGCTCGAAGTATCGTGCAAACGGCTGTGCCACAATGGCGGGGGATTGAATGGGCAGCTGGAGCGCTTGTTCTCAGCGCGACTTTAACTGCTTTCATAGCCTTTCGGTGGTCACCACGTTCTGCTGTCGTGATTCTTCTACTTAGCAATGCATTAGGTGTCAGTGCCTTCCTACGAGTTGTTGCTCCGCGAATACAGGATTTTACCCAACGTGAATTGGTCGAATTTTGTCGCCGCTATGCACAGAGCGATGTGATTCTGCATCCCGTCGGTTTTAAGACATACGTGCACCTGTTCTATGGTAGGCGAAAGTTTAGTCAAAGTCCACCCGGTAATTCAATTTCTCGCAGTCAATGGGAAGCATACCTGCTTGATGGGCCTATTCGCACGGACGTCATTTTCATTGCAAAGCGAGTGAAAGCAGGCGATCTTCTCCGACGTAAAGATTTTGTTCAGCTTGACGATCCGAATTCTGCATGGTTATTTCTCTTACGCCCAGCCAAACGGTAGAGCGTCTTTACTTTCTGGGAGTCGGTGGTATCGCGATGGGCTCTGTCGCCATCGCATGCAAGGAGATGGGCGCAATCGTCAGCGGATGCGACAGCAACGTGTATCCGCCAATGAGCATCTTGCTCGAGCGTAGTGGTATCCCCTATGCAAACACGTATGACCCTGAACATCTACTTGCATTTTCTCCACACGCAGTTATAGTGGGGAATGCAATTAGTCGTGGTAACCCCGTGCTGGAAGTAGCACTCGACCGAAACATTCCTCTCCTGTCCATGCCCGAACTGCTCCGATGGAGTTTTATGCAAAGAAGCCGCCGTATCGTTGTTAGCGGTACTCATGGCAAGACGACGACAACAAGTCTTCTGGCATGGATACTTCACCGCTGTGGAGCACCGGTCGGATACCTAATTGGAGGAGCTGTGGACGTGCTGGGACACAGCTGTCGTCCTGCACCGCCAGATGGTTACTTTGTTCTTGAGGGAGATGAGTACGATACTGCTTTTTTCGATAAGCGAAGCAAATTTCTTCACTCCATGCCAACCATCCTCATCGTCACGAGCATCGAATACGATCACGCAGATATATTTCCGTCATATGACGCTGTCGTTGCAGCATTTCGACAACTGATTCGGCTTGTTCCGCAAACTGGCGCAGTATTTATCTGCGGCGATGATCAGGGAGCTGTCTCTGCTGGCGACTATGCTCTTTCCCCAGTATACCTGTATGGAACCAGCGAACAAGCAAGCTGGAGAGCCACCGATATACACTTCGATGACGAATTCACTTCCTTCAGCATCATCAAGCAAGGTAGCACTTTTGGTCAGTTCCGCATCCCGCTCATCGGGGAGCACAACGTGCGCAACGCCACCGCTGCCATCGCGGTTGCATCCCACCTTGGTTTATCCCCTGCGGAGATAGCAACTGCTCTTGAAGAATTTCGCCCTCCGAAACGTCGCTTTGAACTTCTTTGTCAGTGGCGTGGCGCTTTGGTTGTTGACGATTTTGCCCATCATCCGACTGCAATTCGTGCAACTCTCCAAGCAGCCCGACATCGCTATCCACACCGTCGCATTGTTGCATGCTTTGAACCTCGCTCGAATACCGCTGCACAGGCTGTTTTCCAGCATGCGTTCGCTGATGCATTGGCTGCTGCTGACCTTGTTTTTCTATGCCCCGTCTATCGTGCAGAACGATATTCTCCTGATCAACGCCTCAACCGTGAATTGCTCAGTTGGGATTTATCCGCTCGAGGCATTGAGTGCTACGTGATCCCCGATGGTCCAGCATGGGGCAACACAGCGTTTGAGATGCTTCGTGCTGCAGTGCACCCAAACGACCTGGTGATTTTGATGAGCAATGGCAATATCGGAGGCTTACGACAACTAATCATAAGTGACGCGCAAACGACGTCCCCCCTACGCCAAGCTTAAGGCACAACAACAAATTTTTGAACCGTCGTTTCATTCCCCTGCTTATCAATAACCCGATAAAGGTACACTCCCTCAGGGAGTGCTTTTCCGTCAGGCAGCTGTGGAATCCAGCGCACCCCACCAGTAGGCTCATCGCATACAATACGTGTGAGTTCATAGCCGTTGAGCGTACTGATGACCACCGTTGCACCCATCGGTACGTAGGCAAAGCGGAGTTCTCGATCCCGACTTAGTGACCATGGTTGGGGATATGCAAAAGTTGCAGCCGTTGAGGATGCCGAATAAAACCATGCAACCGTGTTGCCGCTGCTACGTGTCATGAACTTGCCCTCCCTCGAACGGAATGAACTGGGAAATCGCATCGTATAAATCATCCCTCGTGGCTCATAACGAAAGCTGCTGTCGAATACAAACCGAAGTGCGTGCTCATCATTGCTCGGAAGCACCGCAACAACCTTTCCGTATGGCTGCATGATGATACTGTCCAACGACAGTGACGCCACTACAGGAGCATCACTAAAGCGAACGGTAATGCTCGTATTTGTCACCTCGAGTAGTTGCTCAGCGTAGAACTCCTCTACGCTTTGCTGGGGTGCAGTGACAATTAACTCTGCCATCGACGGCAACGAGGGATTCCCAAAGTAATCGCGTGTTCTTCCCTCGAGCATTACTAAATATCGGCCTTCCTTTAGTGGACGCGAAACCCAAGCAATCAGCTGCTGTACACCCGCTGATGCAGTAAACTCTACGGGATAACGGACTGTATCTTGGAAAATCACTATGGAAGCTGGAGGAATACCATTTGGAGGAAGGTATCCGCGGAACCATGCTCGGATGCTGCGGCTTCCTTCCACCACAGTATCAACTCGCTCAAGAGAAAGAGACTCAGCTCGAACTACCTCGATGGAATTACTCCAGCGTGATGTATCTATGCCGCGTATCGCTTGCACTGTAACTGTGCAACGTATGCATGCTGGAAGATTTTGTGCTACTAACACCGCCCTGGTACTATCAAACGTTTGTGGATAGACCGTTTGATTTATTCGGATGCGGTATCGTGCATCAGGCACAGCTGAATGCCACACACACTCGATGTCACCGGTTGGTAATGCATATGCATCAACAAGCGATGGCGACCGAAGTAAAGCAGGTGTATAGCGGAAAAATTTGGTACTAGCATTGTCTAATCCGCACATGAGTCCAAGCTCTACAGAACCATCACCATCGAGATCGGACAGGATTGCACCGTTCGACCATATCGAATCGCGTACAAAGAGGATCTCCGGATATCCTCGTTGCCAAGATAGGACGTACACATACGGGAAGAGACAAAGAACTATCTCATCTTTGCCATCGCTATCGAGATCACCAGCAGCGATACCGTTATAATACGGTCGTCCATAATACACACCCCAGAAGAAGTCCTCCCATACCACGATGTACTGATTCGGTGCAGTTGCTTTGATAGCACAGAATCGCCACAGTGGTGGTTCATACTCACCAATGTCATTGTAAGCTGGAAGTGCTGCTGCACCGGAGATAATTTCTTTGCTTCCATCACCGTCAATGTCCGCAGCAGTAACAAATTCGGTTCCTGCTCCTGCAAGAAAAGGCACAGCGGGAGCCGAATATTCTCGCGTGAATCTCCCCTGAGACCATGCAGCAATTTCCAGGTCGCCGTCACTGTCAGCATAAGCAACCTCGATTTCACCGTCTTTGTCAAAATCGCCAACTGCACACAGTGGCGCAGATATCGTGTTTATTTGGCGTCCCCGTTGAGGTGCTGAAGAAAGTTCTATGCTGTCAAGAGCAACAAAACGTGTTCCATTCCAACTGAGCGCAACCAACGCATCGCTTGCAGGTAAGAGTGTGCCATCGGCAGCGATGCGAGTACGACGAGTTCGGAAGCCAAGTATCTCTGGTTTTTGGTCGCCAGTAATATCAGCAAGTGCTGCAGCCCAAAAAGTATGTGCAACTGTATCCCCCCAGAGCACGGTAGAAAATGGCACCGGCTCAAATTGAAACAAGCGAGTATCACCGGCATCGTATGTCAGCACATCCATGGTACCATCGTTATTAGCATCCCCATACCCACGGAGAAACAAGGTGCGGTCAGATTTGGCTCGAATGCGAAATGTATCCTGCTCTCGAACAAGGACAAGTGCCTGTTGAGGCAAGCGTGCGCGTGTGGCAACAAGAGCGCCAGTAGCAGGACTAAAGCTGCCACTAAGGAGCAATGGCTCTACGCGATAGGAGAGCTCTTGCCAATCACCACTAAACCCTGCCTCTGATGGAATGGCAACAGAATCAGCTTCTACTACTGCAGTATCTACCCCATCCCACGCAATGATTTTGAGGCGATATATTCCTCCCTGCAGGAAGGGTAAGACAGTAGCATGAAGGCGACGGTAATGGCCATCTCCACGGATTTCTGTGATTGAAAGGTTATCGTGTCGTTGCACTTGCACAGCTATTTCACATCGGCGATTTGTTCGAGTCACGACAGCAAGCCTTCGCTGCCGTCCCAACCATACAGGATACCAAGCAAACTGCTCAACCCGAATTCCAGAGCGGACATATTGGATAACGGCAGCATCTTCTATCGTCTTGCCCGTGTGAAGGATGGCACGCAATCGAAATACTACCAGGCTATCATTCGATTCCAGCAATTCCTCAATATGATACCGAGCACTGAACACCGCTCCCCGTGATTCGATGAACACACGCTCAATCCCCCTTCGCACTATGACAAGTTGCCATTTTTCCAAAAGAGGATGCACAACACGAACAACAACCTCGACACTGCTAACCGTATCACTGACGACGCTTCCGTGGAGTGGCTGCTCAAGCTCGATGATTCCTTTAAGCTCGATTTGCTCTAAGGCACGGAGTGGGGAAACAAGACCATGACCACGTCGCAACTGCCACGGCTCTGTGGGACTATCTGCTGTCGTCGCAAGGATTGTGCGAATTTGGTCAGCGGTTATCCACGGTGCACGTGCTTGAAGTAGAGCAACCGTTGCACTTACCAGGGGTGCAGCAAACGATGTACCACTGTACTGCTGAAAACCGCCGCCAGGCGCGGCAGTCATGATGTTTTGTCCTGGCGCTAATAAGAAAAGCCGTTCACTGTAACTGCTAAACGCAGTAGCCTGCCCTCGACTTGTTGCCGCACCGATACTAAGAACACCTACCTCATCGCTGGGATAATGAGGGAGATTCGACCCGCTGTTTCCCGCTGAAGCGACCACTACAACGTCAGCAGCACGTGCAAGCTCGATTGCTGTAGCAATCAGCGTAGAGCGCACTATGTCGCCAAAGCTGCAATTGATAATGCGTGCTCCATTGAGTACCGCATATACAATTGCTGCCGCAATATCATCCTCGTCCCCAATGCCTGTCAAGTCGAAGGCACGGAGTACCATAATCTGAGCATCAAACGCCAGCCCAGTGAATCCGGAGCTATCTGTAGGCTTGGCAGCAATCAGTGCACTCACCGCAGTCCCGTGCCCATTCTCATCGTAGGGGAATGGACTTGGATTCTTCGTTTGTCCCAAAAGAGCAACCGAACGACTCACAAAGCTGTAGCCGATAACATCATCTGCGTATCCGTTGTTGTCGTTATCGCGACCATCGAGGTCTCCACGAACGCCATTACGGATTTCCGTCACTGGCCATGGATCGAAACGCCCGTTCCCATTGAGATCTTCTTTTTTATTGACCCACAAGGATTGCTGGAGAGCAGGATGCTGCCAATCAATTCCAGTGTCAATGACTCCTACGATAACATCACGACCAGTGCTGTATTTCCACGATTCTCTTGCATGTAATGCATCAAGATACCATTGAGACGCCGAAGGTTGGAGCTGATATGCAGAACAAGCTCTGTCTATTCGATAGCGGAATGGGGATCGTACCTCAAGTATGGCTTGATTAAAACGAAGGACTCGACGAAGGCTGTCTCCATTAGTTGTCTGCACTACTGCAATGCAGCTTAGCGTATCCACTAAGCGCTGAATATGTGCGGTGTTTTTATTCTCACTCAGGAGCAATATGCTTCGATGTAACACTGGTTCAATGATAAGTCGGCTTGCAGGAAAGCGGCTCACAAATTCCTGACACTCTACCGGCGTGCGAAAGCGGAGGAAAAGCTTTTCCTGGGCTGTTGCAATGGGGGTGGCCAACAGCAACAGAAAAGCGCAACGGAAATATGCTGAGCTTTGGTGCATACTCGAAACTACCATATGGGATCTTGATTCATAATCGACACAACGAGCTAGAAACTTTTTTCTCAGTTTGTTCGTTTTTAGCCGTTGGTTTTAGCCATGTCACAAATGATCACCCCACGATTTCGCCACATCATTTACAGTATAGCGTTTCCAGCCTTAACTATTGCTCAGACAATCGAACTAACTCTGCCCGACGCAGAGCAACGAGCAATAGAAACAAGCAAGCTTCTCCAGGCAAGCCGCACTCGAGTCGAGCAAGCACAACTTCGGACAAAGGAAATAGCAACATCAAAGCTCCCCAACTTAGTGCTTCAGGGAGGATACTCGCACTTATCTCCTGTGCCACCATTTCAATTTACTCCACCTTTCCCCGGGGCAGAGCCAGTTACTATAGCCCCAGTTATTCTTGACCAAACACAGTTACGCCTCCAATTGCAGCAAATTCTCTATGCGGGGGGGCGAATTTTAGCCAGTGAGGAAGCTGCAGCACTGCAAACACAAGCTGCAACGGACGACTACCGCAATGATCAACTCAAGTTACGATTGAATGTTCGCACCGTGTACTGGAATCTTTACAAGCTCCGTGCAACGCTTCAAGCTCTACAACAAACAATTCGTCAACTCGAAGCACGCATCCGTGATGCACAAAATCTTCAAGCCGCTGGATTAGCTACCCCAAGCGATGTTCTTAAGCTGCGCGTACAACTTTCCACGCTCCGCGCTCAACAGCTTGATGTTGAGGCACAGCAACAAGCCTTGACTGTGCAATTGAATAATCTCATTGGCCTTCCCCTATCCACCACCTTGGTTCTGACTACAGAACCAGCAATAGAGGATACGATAAACACTGCACTGGACGACATGATTGCGGAAGCATTAGAGCAAAGACCGGACATTACAGCAAGCCAAGCTCGACTTCGCTCGGCAGAAGCTGGTATTGCAGCCGCACAAGCAGCATGGCTACCAACTATCGCTCTCAATGCTGGCTACACTTATGCCAACCCCAACCCGCGAATACTTCCTAATCGTCAGCGATTTGACGGCACGTGGGATGTTGGAATTAGCATGAGCTGGAATCTTTGGAATTGGTTACAGCCACAGTATCAGGTAGGTCAGGCTCGTGCACAATACGAAGCTGCTCGTGTTACAAAAGAACTGCTATCGGAGAATGCAGCAGTTGAAATTACACAGAATTATGTGGCGCTTCGTCCTGCACGCGAACGAGTAAGTGTTGCCCGGGAAGCTGTTATACAAGCGGAAGACAACTACTCACTCGTTGCCAATCGATTTGCAGCAGGCATTGCAACAAGTACTGATGTTCTCGAAGCGGAGACGCTTCTCCTGCAAGCACGCACCAACGAAATTGCAGCACGCGCTGATTACATGCTTGCCAAAGCCAGATTACTCTACTCACTTGGAAAGTAGCACGTTCTGTCACCCCCAATGAAACGCTGGAAACTTATTGTCGCAACGTTTTTGGTTACCAGTTTTGTTATCGCTGTCTTAGCATATAACAAGCGTTCATTGCAAGAACGCCGCAGCCAGAATGTCATCCAAACTGTAATCCCAGTTGCGACAGCGGTCGTTCAGTGGGATACCTTGTATCCTACTCTCGAATTAGTAGGCACTGTTATTCCCAATAACATCGTACAGGTTGCCTCCGAGACAAATGGTCGAATCGTCAGTAGTTCTGTTGAGCTCGGCCGGGTAGTAAGACAGGGGGAAGTTCTCTACGTTATTGATGATGAACTCCGTCGCGCCCAATTGTTAACTGCAGAGGCAAATTATGCAAAAGCAAAAAGTGATTCTGCACGCTATTGGTTTCTCAAGCAGAAGGAATCTGTCCCCGATGCACAATGGGACCAAGTCCTGCTACAATATCGCTTAGCGGAAGCACAACTGATCCAGGCACGGCGTGCTTTTGCCGATACACGTATTCGCGCGCCTATCAGTGGTGTTATTACAGCAAAACGTGTTGACGTTGGAACAATTGTGAACCCGGGAACCATCGTCTGCGAAATAGTTGATGTCTCTAAGTTTAAGGTCCAACTGAATATATCGGAGCAAGATCTTCCCTTTATCCGAGTCGGAACACGTGTGGAATTACGGAGCGATGTAATCCCAGGGAGAGTATTCCAAGGAAAAGTTACAGCGATTGCCCCCAAAGCCTCCGATGTTCATACTTTTCCCCTCGAAATAACCATTTCTCCCCCGTTCGGAGAGTTGAAGGCTGGAATGTTTGTGCGAGCGCGATTCATTGATCTTCTCCCTATCGCTGGCTTGACTATTCCTCGGGACGCAGTAATAGGAAGTTCAGACAATGCATATGTCTTTGTGTTAGATACGCTCACAAAAACTGTCCATCGCCGCTCGATACGGTGCGGTATCGAACGCAATGGTATCATAACCGTTCTCGACGGATTACAGTCTGGAGAACAAGTAGTCGTTACCGGTACAAACGTCGTCACCGATGGTGCCACCGTTGCTGTCACCAACACTGGTACACACCAATGACCATCACTGAACTTTCAATAAAACGCCCCACCTTAGTTGTTGTCTTTTTCACCGTACTCCTTTTGTTAGGGGGCTACAGCTATACAACGTTGCAGTATGAGCTGTTGCCCAAAATGAACATTCCAGTACTCACCATCATTACTGCATATCCTGGTGCTGCACCAGAAGAGATTGAATCAACGGTCACTAAGCCCATCGAAGATGCTGTTTCTGGTGTTGACAAAGTCTCCAGCATTACTTCAATCTCACAGGAAGGTGTTTCCATCCTGACTTTAGAATTTCAGCAAAGCGCTAACATTGAAATTGCTCTTCAAGATGTTCAGCGTAAAGTTGCTGCAATTAAAGCGCTGCTGCCAAGCGGAATAAAAGACCCTGTCATTAATAAAATTGCCTTCGATGAAATACCCATACTGCGAATGGGGGCCACCTCAAATCTTCCCCCTCGTGATTTTTATCAATTTGTCGTCGATAACGTCAAACCACGCCTAAGTAGAGTACCGGGGGTTGCCGATGTAGTGCTACTTGGGGGAGAACAGCGAGAAATTCATGTGAACTTAGACCCAGCGAGGCTTCGCACATACCGCATATCCCTAACCCAGGTTGCACAAGCTCTAACCACCGCCAATCTAGACGTACCTGCAGGGAAAGTTGCGGATGCACAATCTCAATACATTGTTCGCCTCAGTGGCAAATTCACTTCGTTAGATCAAATTCGTCAACTTGTTATCGCACGCACTCCACAAGGTCAAGAGATACGATTATCAGACATTGCCACAGTTCAAGACGCCACAGCAGAACCAACAACATACTATCGCATCAACGGCAAGCCATCGCTTGGTATTTACGTCCAAAAGCAATCCGAAGCAAATGCCGTTGATGTCTCGCGTGCGGTCCGAGCAGAGATTGAAAAGCTTCAGCAGCAGTATGCTTACTTGGGGCTTTCGATAATCGTTGCACAAGATGCTTCGACCTTTACTCTCGATGCTGTGCATGCTGTTCAGTTCGATTTAGGACTGGCAGTACTCATTGTTGCAGCGGTTATGCTGCTGTTCCTCCACAGCATTCGGAACTCTCTCATCGTAATGCTTGCAATCCCGACCTCGCTTATTAGCACATTCATCGGCATGTATGCATTTGGGCTAACGCTGAACCTGATGACCTTGCTCGGCATGTCGTTAGTGATTGGTATCCTGGTAGATGATTCAATCGTCGTATTGGAAAACATCTATAAACATCTCGAGCATGGTGAAGATCGGGTCACAGCTGCTATCCGAGGCCGAAATGAAATTGGGTTTGCGGCACTGGCAATCACATTAGTAGACGTTGCAGTGTTTCTCCCGCTATCACTGGTTAGCGGGATCGTGGGGAACATCATGCGAGAGTTTGCTTTGGTCGTTGTCACTTCGACACTCCTATCACTTCTGGTGTCGTTTACCTTGACACCAATGCTTGCATCCCGATTTGCACGATTAGAGCGCCTTTCTTCATCGAACCTATTAGGCCGCATTGCACTGGCATTTGAAAACTGGTTTAGCCAAGTTACCGAACGCTACGGTGTAGCGCTACGATGGGCTCTGCGTCGCCGATGGGTGCCGGTAGCGGTAACAGGTGCATCGTTCATCGTTGTTCCGCTGCTTTTTGCCAATGGCTTGATCGGATTTGAGTTTTTTACTCAGGCAGACCGCGGAGAATTCGCAGTTACGGTAGAGTTTCCACCAAGCTACTCTTTGGAGCAAACCGACGTAATATCACGACGGATTGAACAATTCCTCCTCTCGATTCCCGAAGTAAAGCGTGTGATTACAGGGGTAGGTGTATCGAATGAAGGTTTTCTTGGGCAGAACTCAAATAATGTAGTAGAGTTTAGCGTAACCCTTGTGCCCAAGACCCAACGCCAGCGGAGCACCGACGAAATTGGAAATATCATAAAAAGGGAGATTTTCGCTATGCCAGGAGTAAAAGCACGAGTCAATCCCGTGGGAATCTTTGGTACTGCGAACCTAACACCAATTCAGATTATCGTCAGTGGTACTGACCGCCGTGTTGTGGATTCTGCTGCAACTTTAGTGGCAGCCACACTCCGTCAAATCCAAGGCACAACCGATATTCGGCTCAGCTCTGAGAAAGGTAAACCCGAAGTGCAAGTGACAATAGACCGCGCACGCTTGGCAGATTATGGTCTTAGTGTTGCCGAGGTTGGTGCCGCACTTCGAATTGCCCTGCAAGGAAATGATGACGCAAAGTATCGGTATCGTGGCACTGAGTATCCCATCCGAATTTGGTTAGAAAAATCTGCTCGTCAAAATCCTGATGAAATTGCTCACTTGACGGTTGCTAACCGATTAGGACAACAAATCGAGATAGGACAATTTGCAACGGTATCGTTAGGTACTGGACCGACTAAGCTCCAGCGCCGTGACAGAAATCCTGCCGTCATTGTTTACGCTCAAACATATGGGAAAGCCAGTGGTAGTATCGCCAACGAATTTGACCGTATGATTGCAGGGAAATTACCGCTTGGTGTTCGCTATGATTACGCCGGCGACGTCAAAAACCAACGCCAAGGATTTGGAGATTTAGGCATCGCGTTGATCGGAGCAATCGTATTCGTATACCTTATCATGGTTGCCCTCTATGATTCATACTTCTACCCCTTTGTCAATTTGTTCTCGGTCCCTGGCGCTGTCATTGGTGCTTTCCTAGCACTGGCACTAACACTGAACAATCTTTCTATCATCACAATGCTGGGACTTATCATGCTGATTGGGCTTGTCACAAAGAATGCAATATTGCTCATTGACAGAACAATTGCTAACATCAAGGAGCGACATCTGCCCGTTCATCATGCCCTCGTCGAAGCCGGCGAGTCCCGCCTTCGTCCGATTGTGATGACAACAGTAGCAATGGTTGTTGGAATGTTTCCAATAGCTCTTAGCAATAGTCCAGGAAGCGAATGGAAGTCTGGTTTAGCGTGGGCATTGATTGGTGGATTGACAAGCTCGATGTTCCTCACCCTCTTTCTTGTGCCCGTGATCTTTTCATATCTAACTCAACTGTTCGGTAGATTCAAGCAAGTATCCGCTGCCGTTCAACCAGCACCTAACGGTGTCGCTGCAATCCCCCCTCATGAGAAAGTGCTCAAAGTTGACGAGTAAGACTTAGCTGCATGTTTGGTACAATTTGAACACCACCTCCACGAACTCGACGTATTTCGTACCATCCTCCCACTTGGAGCTCGATAGCCTCGATGCGGAGTCGTATGCTTACGTCTGGTGCTATACTCTGCTGTGAACCAGCTAATACTGCAAGACCGCTACTAACCATCGTTTGTTGAATGCTATACCATCGGCCACCAGCACCAATGCTCCATTGTGCGCCAAATTCCCGCCAAACCATGACGCGAGCAAACAATTCATGACCGTCTCCCACAGGACGCTCAGCAAACTGTGCCCACGAAAAATCCCCTCGAAGAAACCATCGTACAAAAGCTTGTCCTTCAACTATTCCTGTGGGAAGGCGAATCTGGATAGAATCACGGTAGGCTATCTGACGGAAAGAGAAACTCTGCGGCACTCCACGAAGACCTTCAAAATCATACACAGTGTACTGGGCAAGAATTTCCCACTGTGGATTCCATAGCACCGCAGACGTCACGTATGTAAAATGGGCGGATAACCGGAACGATCGATTCCAATTGTTTAGCGCGCTTCGCTGGGCGCGTAAAAACACAAAGTGCGTTGCAGCATATTCAAAAGTCATCTTCCCAATCAATGCTGGAGAGAATCTACTTGTGTACGCAGCCCGAACAAGCTGAGATAACTCATCGCGATCATCGTAGTTAAGCGGGCTTGGAGTATCATACCGCACAATTGTGCCTTGGGCAGTGATATGCAACGTATCGTTATTACGTGGATACCACTGGTGCATGGTCCATACCTGAAGACGATATGATTCATTGTCTCGCATGCGTTCACTGACACGAACATCCTCGACTAACTGAGCACTTGGTGGAGGAAAGAGATCAAGGACTGCATTTACTTCACTCCGACGCTCCACCCGACCGCCTATTCCGTGCAGTGATTTATGCACCTGTATAGTGGCGGTAGCCATTGTGGATATATTTAGTTCATCCAGCCGGCGCCGGACAAATGTCAATGCACTCACAATAGTGGGTGCACTAAATGCGCGTTCAACTCTCAGCAGAGATATGTCACTGTGGATGCTTAAAGACAGAAACTGCCACAACTGTTGTTGCAGATACCCTCGGACTGTTGAGCGTTGCTCTGTCCGATGCTCCAAGGCAACAGTAGAGCTTATGCCTAACGTTGTGTAGTAATCGCGGCGTTGTCGGCGATGCAATAGTTGGACACCAAGAGGCTGTGTTGGTGCTGATGGCGTTACAAGCTCCAATGTCGCATTCAAATCAGCATTTCTGCGTACAGCCAGGCGAACATCTTCTGCTTCTACTCGAGCAATAAGATTGATCTCGCCAAGAGTTATCGGCATTGTCATTATTCGACCGCCGGCAGCTGTCCCTGCTTCAGTGATACCAAGCTGGGTCGCTTGTTCCACCCCGCCGTAGGCTTCTGCATTCAAAAGTGAGTTTTGATATGCTCCTCGTACGGCTGCGCGCAATCGCTCTAAGCGCGATATACCAAGTGAACGAGAATCGTTCGAAACATCCCACGCGCAATGAGGAACGATGCTGAAGAATTCCCACACTGGATATCGCCACTCAATTCGCAGCACTTCATCATCACGAAATGATGCTATATTGGTCAAAAGCGATACTCCACGATAGCGTTGCTGAACTTGCAGTACTCCCCCGAAAACCGAAGTGTACAGAACTGCATCTCCTGTAAACACTGATGTGAATCCAACCCGCGTCATTCCAATTGTCAGGCGTGGTGCGGCATTTGATGAATCAACCGATGAAAGTAGGAACTGTCCTTGCACTGTCGTAAAAACTCCCCCCAGCATTACACAGAGGAGCAAAATCCTACGTCGTCCCGCGCAATCGTGGATCAGTGGCATCGCGGAGAGCATCGCCTATGAGATTATAACTGCTGACTGTTAGGAAGATCATCAAACCAGGGAACAGTCCTAACCACCACGCACTCACATCTGCACGTGCACGGAACAGCATTGACCCCCAAGTAACCACCGTCGGAGGCACCCCAAACCCCAAAAAGCTGAGGGCAGACTCGATAAGAACTGCATTTGCTATCCCAAATGCTGCTGTCACTAACACTGGTGCAATCGCATTAGGAAGAACATGGTACAGTAAAATGCGTAAGGTGGAAAATCCCAATGCCTCTGCTGCAGTGATATAATCGAGAGCACGAATACGAAGAACCTCCCCTCGAATAAGTCGTGCTACTGTTGTCCAATTTGTTAAGCCGATTATTGCCATAATAAGCAACAAGCGGCCAGCATACACAACATCTTGGACAAGAGCAACAATCGTGATGATGAGAAAAAATGTCGGTAGTGAGATTACAATCTCGATCATTCGCGAAATCACAAGGTCAACCCATCCGCCAAAGTATCCTGCTACCACGCCCAACACAATACCAATGACGAGAGCTATCCCCATGGCGACAAAGCCTATGGACAACGCAGTTCGAGATCCATGAATAAGGCCTGCAAGTACATCCCGACCAATATCATCGGTACCCAGTAAATGTCGCATAGAGGGGGCACGATCTTTGGATCGTTGCACAACTGGATCGATCGTCTCAGCAGTGTATGGAACGGGCGGAAAAACTGCCCACTCATAAGCGAGCGAGCGCCAGTCTGCCCGTACTTCCCACTCGTTCCATTGAGAAAGACCAAGACCCACTGCATAACTCTTGAAAATGGGAAAAATCACTCTGTTCTGGTACGAGGCTATGATAGGCTTGTCATTAGCCAAAAAATCTGCTCCTGCACCAAGGAGTGCAATACCCACAACAACCCACAATGCAGCTACTCCTAAGCGATTGCGTGCAAACTGCTGTCGAACGTATGCAAAGTACCCTTGGCTATGTTCCACGCTTGCCATAGACTATGCGGGGATCAACAATCGAGTACAAGACATCTGAGAGTAGAATTCCAACAAGTGTTAACACAGCGCTAAAAGTGAAAATTGCCATTATCATCGGATAGTCACGTGCAACCAGAGCGCGGTATGATAGCTCACCCATTCCCGGTATGCTAAAAATCGTTTCAACGATAACGCTTCCGCCGATAAGGCTTGGGAGTATTCCTGCAAGAAGGGTGATAATTGGAATGAGCGAGTTTCGCATAGCATGCACAAAAATCACTCGACGCTCGGATAATCCTTTAGCCCGCGCTGTGCGGATAAAATCCTGCCGCACCGTTTCGAGCATTGCACTTCGCATCTGACGGGAAATAAAGGCAAAGGAGCCATACGTGTACACCGTCATCGGTAAAACTAAGTGCCAGAGCACATCTCCTACCTTGTCCCAAAAGGGCAAGAAATCAAAGCGATTCGAATACAAGCCATGGGAGGGAAATGCATAAATAAACTCTGGATTGCAAAGAAATGTCAATGCCAAGGTCGCTATCCAAAACGAGGGCAAGGAATACAATGCGAACAAGCAGAACGTAATGACTCGATCCCAGAATGTCCCTGCATTCACCGCCGAGTACACTCCAAGAGGAATCGCAACGAGATATGCTATGAACACTGCAATAGTGTTCATTAGGATAGTAACAGGCAAACGCTCGGCGATCTTTTCAAGCACTGGGCGATTATCGATGAAAGAGACTCCAAAATCCAGCCGCGCAATATCCCCCAGCCACAAAAGGTATTGCTCGATAACTGGACGATCCAATCGCATTTGTTTGCGCCACAACTCAAAGGTCTGCTCTGTCATCACATTGCGCGCAGAAAGCGTTCCTTCTGCGCCAACTCCTGCTTTGACAGCAGCTGGATCGCCAGGAGCAAGTCGCGTTAGCCCAAAGGTGATGAGCGTAATCACCACAAGAGTCGGAATAAACAGCAGAATCCGCTGAAGAATGTATTGAATCACCTCACTACTGGCTTGGTAATGACACTGGTACCATATTCTCCGCTGGTGCTTTCAAATGAGGAAGCTTACGTTGAGCATTTACTTGATGGGCAAGGCGCTCGAATTCCTCGCGATTGTCGAGCAAATATCGCTTGGCATCCTCGTAGGTATTCGGTATTTTCCCATCAAGGATTGCCTGCTCTATTGCATGCTTGATCGCGCCGACTGCTGGTGACGGGGGCAAGTTGAAAAGCGCCATAATCTCATCACCACGGACCGGGGATTGAAACGCTGCTAAGCGATCACGCTCTCGTACCTCCTGAATCTTGCGATAAACGATGTCGTAGTTGGCAAGGTATTGCTCAGCGCGTTGCTTATTCTGTGTTGTTATATCAGCGCGGCAAAGAATAAACAGGTCATCGAGCCACTCTCCTGCCTGGACAGCAAGGCGGCGTAAGGCGGAGTCAGTCACCCCTTCATCAACTAACGCCATTGGTCGCTGATGCAATCGCACTAAGGTTTCAACATACGGAAGATGGTCTAACGGCAATTTCAACCGCCGAAATATCTGCTCCTGCCAGCGTGCGCCGACCTCTTCATGACCGTAGAAGGTCCAGCCAATGCCAGGAATAAACTTCTTTGTTTTTGGTTTTGCAATGTCATGCACTAAACTTGCAAAGCGAAGCCAAATGTTAGGGCTAACGGCAGCAACATTGTCGAGCACTTTCATTGTGTGAAAGAACACGTCTTTGTGCGCATATCGGCGCTCCCCCTCAGTGGCAAGCTCAACACCAGCAAGCCGGTCAAGTTCAGGGAAGATGTATCGAAGCAATCCAGTCTTGTGAAGGATAACAAAACCAGTGCTTGGTTTAGGCGCAGCTAATATCTTCAGCAGTTCATCGGTGATGCGTTCCTGGGAGACAATTTTGATTCGTTCCGCCATACGTTTGATCGCCTCGAATGCATCATCTGCAAGCCTAAACTGAAGTTGAGCCGCAAATCGAGCAGCTCGTACCATACGGAGTGGGTCCTCATCGAATGTGATCTCAGGTGACCGCGGGGTTCGAAGAATGTGCCGCCGGAGATCATGAAGACCGCCGGTTAGGTCGAGTATCTCCCCTGCATGGGGTCCTACCAATGGAACAGCCAAAGCGTTTACGGTAAAATCCCTGCGGAAAATGTCATCTTCCAGCGTACCATCACTGACTATAGGCTTGCGTGAGTTTGGATCGTATTGCTCTTTGCGCGTACCAACGAACTCAATTCGGTAATCCCCAACCGGTACCATTGCCGTCCGGAATCGCTCATAGATGACCGCCTTTGTACGAAAATGACGCGCAACTTTTTGCGCAAAATCGAGGGCATCCCCAATAATTGTGCAATCAATGTCTGTTCGCATGCGACCGAGCAATCGGTCACGCACATACCCGCCGACAAGGTAAAGCTGCACACCGTGTCGTCGTGCCAGACGCTGCAACTTGAGTACGATTGGGTCATCAAAGGTTATTCCCATCACCTATGCCCGAGTGATTTTGCGCAAAATTACCGGTGAGGTGCAGCATAAAACAGCGCGGAGCCTTCGTGTGTCCACAAAGGCTCCGCCTGTCAGGATAGAACTGGACTGACCTGGAGAATTATTGATCCCACCACATTGGAGTAAACTTCCAATCTGCACTGGTTGAGCCAGGTGGAATATTCCCACCGTTGAAGAGCCGCTCCGATTGTGGGAGAGGAAAACGCCGAGGAATCCGATTTCCTGTCAACGGAGTAAGTTGAGGATAGCCTGTCCGGCGCCAATCAGTCCACGTCTCAAACTGGGTGTATAGCGCAATGTACTTCTGCGTCATGATTTGTTCGAGAGTAACATCACCGCTCGGCAGAACTTCAGGGTTGGCTAAGTATGCTTGTACATCTGTGTCAGCGACGCCAAACCACGACATCGAGGCTTTGATCGCATCTTGATAAGCTGTTTTCGCCCCCGCAAGATCTCCGGTGCGCAAACGTGCCTCTGCCTCGATAAACTTCATCTCTGCATAGGAAAGAAGCACAACCGGTGACGACATGGAAGCGTAAAATGCGCCTAAATCATCGTCAGCAGGGATGCTATCGGTTGGTCGCTTTGGTGTTCCCCCAATCATCGGTCGGCGTGGGTCATTGAGACGATTGAGCAAACCTGCGAAAAATGGTGAAATGCGAATATCATTCCGGTCTTGGTCAAAAAGATACAACGGGTTTGCATTGGTAACCGAGCTTCCAAAGCGCATAACTAAGTCATCAGCATTACTTGAGAAGGCATTTTGCAACGCTGCCAGTGCAGCATTCGCTGCTGCGGTAGCGTTACGCTTAGTCAGGTGAATAGCATACCGTGCCTTCAGTGCAAAAGCAGCTTTCTTCCACTTAGTGCGGTCGCCGCCGTAGAAATAATCATCAGTCCCTGGCTTGAAAAGGGATTGTGCAGCATCCAGGTCCTGAAGTGCTTTGTCGAGAAGCTGATTTATCGCGGTGTATATCTGCTCCTGGCTATCAAAGCGTGGGCGAATGTTCGCTTGCCCTTTGAATGCCTCGGAGAATGGTACGTCTCCAAAGCCATCGGTGACAAGACCAATGGAGTATGCCAAAAGAATTCTGGCAACTCCAGCATAATGAGGAGATTGCTGTTCCTCTGCTTTTTTGATGAGGATGGTGCAATTGTTCATGATGCGGTAGATATTCGTCCAGTAGTTGTCCACATCCCCTTCACCGAGAGCATACTGACTGTAAAAACCCAAATGCTGGCGGTCAATTCCGCTGTGGTGTTGGGTAAATAAGCTGGCAAAGCGGCTGGGATCACTTCCATGCTGCCAGGCAAGTGCACCTTCGACCATCGGCAGCAGGAGATTCATCGAAACGTCTTCAGGATTGTTGGGATTGGTGTTGAGCGAGGTATCTACCCAACGCTCACATCCAGAAAGGATAAGTACAACCATAATTGTAGCAGTTGCTGCTCCCAAGAGCTTATTGAGATTGATTTGCTTCATGACTACATCATCTTGATTGTTTGACATTGTTTCAAAGTTGATTGAATAGGTACACACTCGTTAGAATCCTGCGCGAATCCCGAAACCAAAGGAACGAATACCGGGATTGTTGAAATAGTCAATTCCTTGTCCATTGACTGCACCAACAAGGGAGGTCTCGGGATCAACACCGGTGTATTTTGTGCTGAGGAAAAGGTTACGCCCCGTTACAAACACATCGAGTCCTTTGACAAAGCCGATCATACTGGTTATGCTGCTTGGGATGCGATAGGAGAGTGTCAGTTCCCGCAATCGGATCCACCCTGCATCTTCAACAAAGGGCCCAATGTTGTTTGCAGTAAATGAATTCGCCCTGGCACGCCAGAATGTTTGATCAAGACCGTTCGGCAAGCGTGTAGTGTTAGGCTCATAGGTTACATTACCCTGCTCATCAATTTTCTCCACTACCCCATCAATGACACCATCACGAATCGTAATTCCAGCATATGTACCATTGAGCGTGCCACGATTCTCGGTTTCTTTCGCTGTTCCGAAAAAGATCAAGGCACCACGTGTTCCATTCCACATCTTTCCTCCCTGTTTCCAGTCCAATAGTGCGGTCAAAGTAAGGCCGCTGTACGAGACGGTCAAATTTGCGCCCGCAATCCAGTCTGGGATAAATGACCCCCACACCCGCTCAGTTGGGTCCACGATCGGTAGTCCATTAGCATCTACAACAATGCGCCCTTGAGGATCAACTTTCCAGCCTGGACCGTAAATCTGCCCATACGGTTGTCCCGCAACTGCTCGGACGGAACCTCCGACAAACCCTGCCAAGAGAATCGTTTCAATTCCGGGAGCAAGGCTCTCGACAGTGTTATTAAAAGTCGAGAAGTTCACATCGAGCGTAACGTTCCAATCTTCGTCTTGGTAGGGGACAAGGTGTAAGACCGCCTCAATACCCGTATTGTTCATGACACCAGCATTGAGAAACTGGAATGGATAGCCGGTTGTCGGAGAGATTGGGACCTGCAGGATTTGATCAATGTTACGTGTCCGATACCACGTCAGGTCCAGACCTATGCGATTATCGAAGAATTTGAGTTCAAGCCCAGCCTCGATCTCCTCTCGTTTCTCAGGACGCAGAGAGTTATTCCCCAAAGTCGCTGCTTGCATGAAGCCGGGTACTCCATTGAGTGGCCATTGAATGGGGGTACCTATCCATCCATCAGAAATCGTTGCACGAGTGTAAGGTGTTGTTAATGCATAGAGTGGTGCATCGCTACCGACTGTTGCATACGAAAGACGCAACTTCCCAAACGACAGCATGCTCTCCTCTTTCTTAAATAGCTCGGAGAAAACAAAGCTAAGTGCAATATTGCCATAGCCAAATGCATTGTTATCTTTCGGCAGAGTTGTCGAGCGCTCAACGCGGTAGCTCCCGTTCAAATAAAGGAGTTCCTGATAGGAAAGCTGGGCATCAAAAAATGTTCCTAACCGCCGTAATGTCCCATTCGATGCATATGGTGTATAGGACACCGCATTGCTGATGTCATAGAAACGCGGAACGGTAAGCTGATCGCCAACAACTCCTGCGGACAAATAGTCGTTGTTGAATAGCTGTGTCCCAAGTGTCAAGCGGGCTTGGATATCCGAGGTGATCTCCCTCTTAAATGTCAAAAGGAGGTCTGCATTAATGTTACGATTACGCACATCCCCCAGAACTACACGCCCTGCTGGTGCAGTAGCAGAGTTTATTGCAATTACATTCTTCTCTTGTGTTGCATAGAGATCAGCTCCAATACGGAACGTTGCAGAAAAATCACCGATAATATCCTGCCCAAACCACGATTCAGGGTAATAGTCAAGCTGAGTAGAGCCAATTATACGGTCGGTGATGTCCGTATAGGCATTTTGCGTAACCGTCCAGAAAGGATTATCGTAGATTCCATATCCCCGATAGGTCCGTTGTCGCCCGTCAGGGAAGCTATATGCGTCAGGATGATTAATTGCATCGGTTCCGTAACCATTCGAATTATCAAATGTTGGTGTTGTGCGCAAAAGTCCCAGCATTACTCCGGATAAATTCGAACCTTTCTGTGCCCGTCGCCCACTGGAACGCACATATTGCGCTGAAGCTTGAAGTTTAAGATCGTTACGCAGGTTGACATCACCATTGAGGCGAAGCGATGTCCGCTCAAAACTTGTTAATGGTATTACCCCAGTCGTACGACTATTATTGATACCGAGGTAGTATGACCCCCAACTTGAACCAGAGCTAATTGTCAATGAATGAGTGGTTGTTCCCCCCGTGACAAAGAAGTTCTTGGTATTGTCATAAGGCACAACAGGCTTGCCATTTGGTGCTGCTGATACACCACGGATGGTTCCGTTCTTGTCCCATGGATTAGGTGCCGAAGCATCATAACGAAGAGTATCGATCAACGCTCCCCATGAAGCACCTTGCCCGGTCTCTGGTCCTCGATACTGACCATTAATTCCTTGCGAATACTTATTCTGCAAGCCAGGCAGCTTGTTGACTTGGTCGAATGTGGTGTTGTATGAATACTGAACATTCACTGTTCCATCGCGTCGCCCTTTTTTAGTGGTGATAACAATGGCACCTGCGGATGCTGCCAATCCATAAAGCGAGGTTGCGGCTGCTCCTTTGAGAACATTGATACTTTCGATGTCATCTGGACTGATATCCAGAATACGGGATACTTGATCGACACTATTGACGGAATTCCCCGCGGTTCCTTCGGAGGCGTTAGAGGCATTGGTAAAATTTGCATAGTCGGAATTATCAATCAGGACACCGTCGACAACAAAGGCAGGCTGATTATTGAACGAAATCGAATTAACACCTCGCAATCGAATATATGAGGCTGTACCCGGAGACCCAGAGGAAGAGTTAATCTGCACCCCCGCGATTTTTCCTATCAGGGCATTGACAAGGTTCTGTTCTCGATTCTGCGTAATACTCGTTCCACTGACCTCTTGCGTCGCATATCCCAACGAGCGCTTTTCCCGTTCTATCCCCACAGCAGTCACCACAACCTTCTGGAGTTCAAGCACGTCATTTTTGAGGTAAATGGTAACATTATCTTTTCCTGCTACGTTTACCTCTTCGGTTACTTTCCCCACCAAGCTGACCACAAGGATCTGAGAAGAAGACGTCGGCACATCAATCGAAAACTCCCCATCCGACCGGCGAACGACCGTCCCAAGCTTCGTTCCTTTGATACGAACAACCGCTCCAAGTAATGGTTGTTTTGTTTCCGCGTCCAGCACTTTTCCCGTAACCCGACGCACATCCTGTGCACTAAGAGAGGTGGGAACAACCAGAGCAACAATCCACGCTGCTGCAATACACGCAGCTATGCGGTAAAGCAATCTGTACATCGAATAAGCCCTCAAATAGTTAAACAAACACAACACACCTGCGTGGAAGAGAGTATTGTTCACACTACAATGGTGCTCCGCGATGCCTCTTTCTTAATGTGGGATTTCCGTGCAGGCTCCAGTTATGTTCCCTCCATCCTCCCTCTACAAACATACAACATACAAGGAAAAAATACTGTCTTTAGCTCACGTTGAATCGGAAGTAAACAATATCTCCATCAGCAATCACATAGTCTCGTCCTTCGATACGATACAGCCCCGCTTGTCGAACCGCCTGTTCTGAGCCAAGCCGTTGCCAATCCTCAAAACTCATAACCTCTGCCCGAATAAATCCCCGTTCGAAGTCAGAGTGAATAACACCAGCAGCCTGCGGCGCTTTTGTTCCTTTCCGTATCGTCCATGCACGTGTTTCCTTGGGACCTGCGGTAAAGAAGGTAATAAGCCCTAACATCTGGTAAGCTTGTTGTATCAATCTTTCCAGCGCAGGGCGCTCCATACCAAGTTCTGCAAGGAAAAATGCCCGCTCATCAGGACCAAGGTTGGCAATCTCGGCCTCAATTTTTCCGCAGAGGACAACCACCCCTGCACCTTGTTTGGAAGCATGAGCATAGACTTCTTCAATTAAGGGACTGCCCTTTTGAAATCCCTCCTCATCTGTGTTTGCCACGTACAGTACCGGCTTAGCCGTAAGCAAAAACAATTCATCAAGCAAGCGTTGTTCTTTTTCTGTACTTGGTGTGTAAAGCCGACTCGGCAATCCCATGTTAAGATGGGCTTCTAATTTTTCAATAAATGCAATTTCCTCCGCGATGTCACTCCCCCGCTTCCGCTGAAGTGATTCTCTCCTGCGAGCTACAGTTTCTAGGTCCTTGAGGAGGAGCTCAGTCTCGACAACACTGATATCTCGAAGTGGTGAGACAGTTCCAGAAACATGGACAACGTTTGGATCGTTGAAACAACGTACCACATGGGCAATAGCATGTACCTGACGAATGTGAGCTAAAAATTGATTCCCAAGCCCTTCACCTCGAGATGCCCCTTCGACCAAACCAGCAATATCAACAAATTCAATGGTTGCCGGTATTACACGGGCACTATCATAGGCGCGTGCAAGTTGATACAGCCGATCATCGGGTACGGGGACAATTCCTACATTTGGCTCGATCGTGCAAAAGGGATAATTCTCTGCTGGAATTTGGCTTGCCGTCAGGGCATTGAATATCGTGGATTTTCCAACGTTTGGTAAACCGACAATACCGCAGGATAACGCCATATGCACCAGGAAAAATCAAAATAGAACCTGAACACCAACGGCGAAGTATTGCTCACGACGCTTGAAAAACATTCCATGGATCGAGTACCCAGAGTACCAGTAGCCACAAAACGCTAATGCTGAGGTATTCTGCCGGACAATTTCAGCAGCTATTTGGAAGGCATGAGACGGAACATAGCGATTGTCTACCCCTACCATCCTTATGTCATAACCTATCGCAATGGGTAGCCATGCTCTTCCATACCATTCAATTCCTCCTTGTGGTATCACTCTGCTCACCTGGGCTGGTAACTCTTTGACGCTGAAAAGGAATGTTCCTCCACCATAGAGTCGGATGCCAAGCTTTTGCCATTCTACAGCAATGATACCATCGGCAAACTCTCGGCTGTACACAAACGGGCGCTCCTCGAGCACTCCCGCTGTATCTGCTAAGCCATCAGCAAAGTGTGCCGAAATGTGGGAAAGACGGAGTCGAAACATGCCAATAACGGCGCTATCAACTCCCCAGCAATGAGAAGTATTGATGCCAAACATGTAATCAATTGTCTCTACCGGAAATTTCAAATTAGGCTCTGCTCGAAGTCGTGTATAAGTGAATGCATCTACCCCTATTGCCCAGATATTCGTGCCAGCATAGGAGCTAAACACATCAGCCGAGTAGCCGATATCTAACCGTAGTCGTTGTAAGCTGGTGTATTGGCTACCCATGCGAGGCTCAAAGATTGCAGCAAGCAAGGGGCGAAAAACAAGTGCCGAAGGACTCCCAGTATGCGCCAAGTATATCGAGTCTATCCGTTGAGCACTACTCAAAGTGACGGAAAGGAGAGCAACGATGATCTGTCTGGACATCAGCGATATACTCCCCGTTCGGAGCGTTCAACAAACTCAATGATGTCCACTACAATTCCATTGGGTGATGGATAACGCCGCCGATATTCGGCAATGCCATCACTCATATTAAGCCCTGAAAAGAAAGCAATAGAGTAAAATGTTTCGAGAGTAGCAATATCAGCGGGAGAAAATCCACGCCGCTGTAGGCCAATACGATTGATTCCTTCTACTTTGACTGGATCACGCCCAATAAGTGCATAAGGCGGCACATCTTTCGTAATCATGGCATCAGCTGCAACCATTGCATGCTTCCCAATACGGCAGAATTGATGGACTTTTGCCATGCCACCGAGCACTGCCCATTCGCCAATCTCTACATGCCCTCCTAATTGAACTGCATTTGCAATGACAACGTGGTCCCCAATCATGCAATCATGGGCAACATGAACATACGCCATAATCAAACAATCACTCCCAATCCGCGTTGCATCAGTATGCGAGGCTCGATTCAATGTGACAAACTCACGAATTGTTGTTCGATCTCCAACGACGACAAGGGTTGGAGCACCAGAATATTTCAGGTCTTGAGGCTGTGCGCCTATAATAGCGCAAGGGAAAATAGTGCACTGCTTCCCGATACGCGAACCACTAAGAATGCACGCATGAGGGTAGATAGTGGTTCCATCACCAATCTCCACGTCTTCCTCCACGATGGCGTATGCTCCCACAGAGACATTCTCCCCAATGTGAGCACTCGGAGAAACGATCGCTGTAGGGTGAATAGAGGTACTCATTATGCCTCCTTGTCCACAACCGCCGCTTGGAGATCTGCTTCTGCTACAAGCGTATCACCGACATAAGCTTTCGCGTGGAGGGCTATAGTATTGAACCGCTTCCCAGTCATGACAACATCGAGAACGAGCTGGTCTCCCGGCGTTACGGGTTTACGGAACTTTGCATTGTTGATTCCCATGAAAAACACAAGTTTGTTCGCATCATACATACCATCCACATTTAGCAGCAAGATACATCCCACTTGTGCCATCGCCTCAAGAATAAGCACCCCTGGCATGACAGGTCGAACAGGAAAATGTCCAGGAAAATAAGGTTCGTTAATTGTAACATTTTTGATTCCCACGATACGATTGCGCTCGCTATCAAACTCGATTATGCGGTCAACCATGAGAAATGGGAAGCGGTGGGGCATGATTTTTAGTATGGCATTGACATCCAATACTGCGCCATCACTACGCTTTGGCTGGTACCGGCGGAGAAGACGCTTTTGCTCATAATGTTTACGGATTTTTCGTGCAAATTCGATATTACTTGCATGTCCTGGGCGTGCTGCTAAAATCTGTGCTTTCATGGGCACACCTACTAATGCTAAGTCCCCCATCAAGTCGAGTAACTTGTGGCGAGCAGGCTCATTTTTGTAGCGCAATTGTGCATTGTTCAAGATTCCATTAGAGCCAAGCACAACATTCCGCTCTATACCAAGTTTTCGGAGCAAAGCGCGAAGCTGCTCATCGCTCATTTCTCGATCGACAATAACAATTGCATTATCCAGATTCCCTCCCCGAATAAGCCCTTGATCCCAAAGCATTTCGACTTCATGCAGGAAGCAAAAAGTCCGTGCCGGAGCAAACTCGGTGACAAATTCTTTTTCCAAATTGAATAGCCCCGTATGCTGGCTGCCAAGCGCTGGATTGTTATAGTCAATCATAACCGTTATGCGGTAATCATCGTTTGGTAGAGCGACTAAGTCCACTCCCTTTTCTTCGTTCGTATAGCGTATCGGTTGGTCGAAAACTAAATAATCGCGGGGTGCAGACTGTTCCACGATCGTGGTCTTCTGCAGAGTCTCAACAAATGGAAGAGCACTTCCATCCCCTACTGGAGGCTCATTTGCGGTAAGTTCCATCCGACAATTGTCAATTTGCAACCCAACCAATGCCGCTAAGACGTGCTCAACCGTATGAACTGATACGCCCTCGTATGAAATTGTTGTCCCTCGAGCTATATCTGTCACATAATCAACAAGCGCTGGAATCTCTGGGCTATTTGGTACATCTGTCCGGACAAATCGGTAACCGTAATTTTCTGGCGCTGGATGAAAAGTGATTGTTGATGGATTGCCCGTATGTAATCCAACACCGGAAAAGCTTACTGCCTCGCGAATGGTTCGCTGTCGGTCAACCATAGCAACAAAAAACTCACTGTACAAATTTACCCACGCTCAACAGGGAAGAAGCTCTACTCTTGTTCGTCGCGAAGTTGGTCGGTTGGTTTTGGTGCTAACTTATGAACAAGTGAATCCAATATTGGCTCCAACTCTATCAGCCGCCGTAGCACCGCTTCACTCCGAAGACGACGCTTTAACTCTACCGCTGGCGTACCACTGTACTCACCAGGCTGCAGAATAGATTTTGAAACTCCTGACTGCGCTCCAATTGTCACCTCATCGGTGGTGCGAATGTGTCCAGTAAGTCCTGCTTGTCCGCCAATGCGATTTCGCCTCCCGACCCGTGTACTCCCAGCAATACCCACTTGGGCTGCAATAGCAGTATGTTCCCCAACTTCAACATTATGAGCGATGTGAACCAGGTTGTCAATTTTCGTCCCCCTTCGAATAATTGTCGAACCAAGCAAACCGCGATCAATACACGTGTTTGCACCAATGTCAACATCATCTTCGATAACAACATTTCCGACATGATATAGCCGGTGATACTGCCCCTCGAACTCAGCATAGCCGAACCCTTCAGACCCAATAACTGCACCGTGCCCTACATAGCACCGCATTCCTATAACAGTACCATGACAGATGACGGCTCCAGATTCTATCACTGTGTCTTCTCCGATAGTAACGTTATCTTCAACTACTACGTTACATCCAATTTCAACGTTTTCCCCGATGACACAGTGCTCTCCAATAACCACACCAGCCGCAATACGGGCAGTCTTCGCAATTGAGCTCGACGGCGCAATTGAAGCAGTGTGATGAATTATTCCTCCCGCTGGTTTACTGATTGAAACAACGTGAGCTAATACTCGAGCGAATGCATAATCCGGCTTCGGATGAATCAACGCTCGAACTCCAGGAGGTAAATGAGGTGCAAACCGCTCAGTTGTAAGTACTACGCCAGCTTGCGTAGTAGCTGCCAAGGGCAGGAATTCCTCTCGTGCAAGGAATGATAAGTGGTCAGCTTGTGCTGTATCTAAAGGAGCAACGCCAGTAATTATAGTGTCAGTGCCACCGTCTATGGGGACACCAATGATATTTGCAATTTCTGCGAGAGTAAGGTGGAATTTCATTTTCGATTCGTGTATTGTGGACATCATCAGCGCGGAATTTCATTTGTCGAAGATTCTGGAGTTGGCTCACCACCCCGACTACGTTTGCGGGGAGAAGGAGGTGATTGTTTTTGTCGTTCAGCTTTGTTTCGTGGATCCTCCTCGATAGCCTTCGCAAGCTCTTTTTCCAGGTCCTCGGATGCTATGTTTAATTTCTTGAGTACTTTCACCGTTAAGTCATATTTGGGATTGACGTATGGAATAATCTGTGTACTTTTATCAAGAACTATATCATACCCTTCATTTGCTGCTACATCTTGGACTGCAGCGAAGAGCTTTTCCTCCACAGGACGAAGAATAAGTTGCGTTTGCTGGTCGTATTCTCCACCTGGTTCAAATTTCTGTTTCAAGAAACGCTCTCGCTCATCTTTGAGGCGACTTAATTCGGCTTCCTTCTGCAAACGCTCCTCGACGCTCCAGACAAGACGATTTTTTTTGATTTCAGCGTCCAATTGCTCAATGGCCTTAAGTCGCTCTGCAGCTTCTCGCTTCCAATCGTCTACTAAACTTTGGAGGCGCTGCTCCGCTTGCTGCATTTCAGGCCACCGCGAGCGTATTGCGTCAGAGGCAATATAGCCAACCTTTTGACTGAATGCACTATATACACAAAAAAGGGCTATGAATGTACTCCACGATAACGGTAGGCAGCCCAAACAAAAAAGCTTACTTACCACGCTTGATACGATCGAGGACCTTGTACGTGATGTCTGCTTTATCTTCTGCATACAGGAGAAAGCTTGAGCCACGGTCGAAGACGAAGTTATATCGCTCTTCTTTTGCAACCGCAGCCACTGCTTCTTGTACTTTTTTCAATATTGGACTGAGCAACGAATCTCGTCGCCGAGCAAGCTCTCCCTGAAGGCCAAACTTCTCTTCCTGATACAAGGCGTATTGTTGCTGAAGAGCGCGCAATTCGTCTTCTTCCTTGCGCTGCGCATCTGCGGTCATCATCGCTTTGCTTTTTTGATACTGCTCAAAGCGTTCTTTGAAGCGTGTCTCCATCATTTGTAGGGTATCAAGGTATCGTTTCCGCAGTTCTGTCAACTCGCGGTCTGCCGCTACGGCTTCAGGTAATTCTTTGGCGATCTTTTCTAAGTCTGCCACTGCTATCCGCAGCGTTGATTCCTTACTCCCCGCATCCTTTTGAGCAAATGCAAGTGATACAAGGAAAATTGCTACACTCAGCACACGGACAAGCATAGAATTAGAGACGATTAGTGAAACACATTCAGGTCACCGATTACCGAATTGGATGTGGAAGTTCCATCCACCCCGCTTTCCAGTGACATTGTCAATATCAAACCCATACGCGTAATCAAATCCAATAAGCCCAATTGGATTAAGCAATATACGCATTCCGACTCCCGCTGAGCGTTTTAAGCTAAATAGATCTGCTTCACGTAGTTTAGGCCATGCATTTCCTGCTTCCGCAAATGCAAGAACGTAGATCGGCATTGGATTCAGAGAAAGCGCAAAGCGCAGCTCTGCAGTTTGACGGAAGTAGCTCAAATTGTTGTTGCCTGGCACCCCAACGCTGCGATCTGTGTAGCCACGAAGAGGGACAACGTTTATTCCTGCAATCCCATTGCCTCCCATTGCATAGTATTGGATAAGGGGAATAACTCCATTAGGACGAGAACCTAATCGCCCAACATTTCCAAACTCGGTGTTGAGATAAAGAACTAAGCGGTCAAACCCTTCAATTTGAAGGAGTGGATTAACAAATTCAATTTGTAGCTCGTTCTTCAGAAAATCTGACGAGCCAATACCGATTGCGCCCAGCGATGCTTGCAACGTCCAACGGAAGCGCGAACCGCTGGAAGGAAAAATGAGATTATCAAAACTGATTCGACTGATTGTCTGCATGATGGATATTTCATCAAACGTACGGGTTGGTTCCAGTGTTTGTGTGTACTCTACTTGCCGTTGATACGTGACAGACCAGTCTCCTCGGAAAAAATCATCTGGGAAACGGAAACGGCGTCCGATGTTAATCGTTCCGCCAGTCCGCCGTCCCTCTATGTTCCAGAAATAACGTGTATCATACACATTGAAGCCAACCGATGTTGGTTGGCCCCAAAGCCAGGGCTCAGCAAAGCTTAAGCTAAAGGTTTGGAATCGATTCCCCTGGCCAAAATCCCATTGAAAACTAAATACCTGCCCTGCCCCCCCGAGCAGAGGATTGCTAATATCAAAATTGTTGAATGCAATCCCAATAGAGCCAGTCAGTCCAAATTGTCCAGCGTAGCCTATCGATGCATTGAGCACGTCAGTAGAACGCTCTTCAACTTGATAGATTAAATCAACAGCGCTTGACATACCAGGAACCCGCCGAACATCCGGACGAAGCTTCTCTGGATTAAAGAAGTTCAATACACCAAGTCCTTTTACCGAACGAATTATTGCAGCGCGGTTGAAATAATCCCCAGGACGAGTAAACAACTCCCGCCGTATAACACGATCTTGTGTCTTTGTATTTCCCACAATGTCTACGCGCCGGATTGTAAAGCGGTCACGTTCATAAATATGCACAAATAGATCAACGCTATCGCTCGCAGCCCGGCGGAATTCGTAGAGGACTGTAGCTTCAAGATACCCGTTATCCAAGTATAACGCACGAATCTCTGTTTGATCTTCGTTTCCATTGATGTTTTTTTCAATTCGGTCCATATCAACTGGACTTCCCAGCTCAACTCCTAAGCGCCGCTCAAGCAATTCAGATGGGAATACTGTATTGCCGTCAAAACGAACAGAGCGAAGGTAATATCGGTTTCCCTCTTGCAGCGTGATAGCAATATCAACAGCTTTTGACTCTCGATCAATGATGAACTCAGTGTTTATCGTGTCTGCATCAATGTATCCCCGTGAATGGTAATAGCGGAGTATGGCTGGAACATCCTTCTCATAAAATTTTTTCCGATCGAAAGTTGCTGAACGCCAAAACTGCCACCATTGCTTTGGTTTGTTTTCCTCCAATGCCGACAACAAGTCGTCCTGTGTGAAGGCACGAGCTCCGACGAAGCTTACACTGCGCACTTTATACTCATCCCCTTCAGTGATTGTCACGATAAGGTCTACATAGCCAGGCTGCTTTGCAGTAACCGTATCAACCTGGACATCAGCAAAGAGCAAGCCTTCTTTCTCGTATAACCGGAGTATCTTATTGCGTATGAGTGCCACTTCATGGTAGGGCAATAACTCACCTGTCGTCTTACCCACGGCGTCTCGGATTTTTTCCAAGCTTATCTCTTTGTTTCCCCGAATTTCGACAGCATTGTATCGTGGTACTTCTCGTACTATGATTTTGAGAAAAACCCCAAGCGAGGTTACCTTATCGACAACTATTTTAACGTCAGCAAATTGTCGTCGCAGCCATAGGTTGCGTATTGCTTGTTGAAGAACGTCTGAACGCGGATCAAGCCGATCACCGACTCGAATCTGCGCAATCGCCAATATTGTGGCTGCATCAACAAAACGATTCCCCTCAACACTAACCCCAGCAACACGCGGATAGTCCTGGCTTACAAGGGCGAAGCCATATGTGCTGCACACCCATGTAAGACATACTAAACTCCAGATTAACTCTCTCATGCCCTACGTCTTGCGAGAAAATCAAAAAGACTACTTAAGTATGAACGGGTACTCGGCATGCCACTCTCATCCCAGGAAAGCTGCTCGCTAGTCATACCAAACCGCCGTTCTCGGCGTGCATACTCTGCTAGTGCTGTATAGTACTCTTGGCGGCGGAAATCTGGCCAAAGCGTCTCTGTTGTGTAAATTTCTGTGTAGGCAATTTCCCATAGTAAAAAGTTACTTATACGCTGCTCACCGCTGGTACGAATAAGCAAATCGGGTTCTGGTAATCCATGGGTAGATAAGTATGAGCTCACCAGATTTTCATTGATGTCCTCAGGCGAGAGCTTGCCACGACGAACATCAAGGGAAATCAATTGAATAGCACGGACTAAATCCCATCGTCCGCTATAGCTCAATGCAAGTGTTAGAACAAGCCCTGTATTATCTCGAGTGCGTTCAATTGCAGTAGCGAGTATACGCTGTACTCTTTTAGGGAGAGCAGCAATTTTGCCAATGGCATTGAGCCGCACATTATTCTGATCGAGCTCCTCCAGTTCAGTCTCGAGATAGTACTCAAGTAACCGCATAAGGGCATTGACTTCTGCTTGAGGGCGTCTCCAGTTTTCTGTACTGAATGCATAGAGGGTTAAATACTCTACCCCTAACTCAGCTGATGCTTTGACAATGTCGCGCACAGATTCTATACCTTCGCAATGTCCAGCTATGCGCGGCAACTTTCTTCCCACCGCCCAACGGCCATTTCCATCCATGATAATTGCCACATGGCGCGGCAATCGTTCTAATTGAAGCAGTGCGTTCTGCTGCTCAATATCCTGCTCAGTACGTTCGCTGAGCCATTGCTGTGGTCTGCCTACCATGTACTGCAATTGATGTACTCTACAAGCATGCGAAAATAGCGCACCTCTTTGGTACACGCTAAAGATCTTCAAATAGATGCGAAATACGCAGTATATTTGTGCACTTTTGTCGTTTATTGTTTTTCTGCTCACACCATAGCTGGTGGATGGAGGAGTATCATTACGGAGAGGTTCGTGATGCCATCAAACGTCACGAAGGCTGAACTAGTTGATTACATTGCCTCTAAAACTGGCTTAACCAAATTGGAGGTTAAGGCTGTTGTCGAGGGATTTCTCGATGGAATTAAACAAGCGATGTTCCAGGGACGCCGTATTGAAATTCGTGGATTTGGCGTCTTTTCTGTAAAAGCACGCCGAGCACGCATGGCACGGAATCCACGAACTGGTGAGCAGGTTCCCCTTGGTGAACGATACATACCTGCGTTTCGTCCTTCAGACGAATTCATCTCTGAGGTCGATAGCACCATCAAGGAACGTATCTCTTCCGGTGGGCAGAGCTCTGAGTCACAGGATAACTAATGGCTTGATTTTGACACCTTGAGAACAAACGTGCGGATATGGATAGTGCTTGGAGGGATTGCCTTGGGGATTGCGGTGGGAAGCTTTGCTGTACGGCAGGTAATTATCGCAGAGCATCAGAGAGAAGGTCGCCAAAAACATGCTCAACAAATTGCTGAGCAAATAGCCCAATTACAGCAGGCTATTCGTATAAAAGAACAGCGTCGTCAGCAACAACAAATGCTCGATACTCTTATACGTATGCTTGCGAAGAACCCAGAAGACACGGCACTTATTGTTCCAATCGCTAATCTCATGCTTCAGACGGGCGATACGCTTGGCGCACTTCGATTTTACCGCCGGTATGTTGATACTGCCAAAGGAGAAAATGTAGTAGCCCTAACGGACTATGCATACTTACTTTACGTACTCGGCGACCGAGAACGCGGCAAATTCCTTACCCTACAAGCACTCTCTCGTGCACCATCGTACCAAGTAGCTCTTTACAACATGGGTGTCATGGAGTTCGATCAACGTCGCTATACACAAGCAATTCGATGGATGAAGCAGTGTCGCCAAGCCGATTCCCTCTCCCCGTTAGGACAGCTTGCGCAACGTGCAATTGAGCATCTTCGCCAACTGCAGCTCTCGTCAGATCAATGAAAATCACCACGGTTGTTTCACTATATGGAGGATAGCTCATATGCCCTGTGGACGGAAACGCAAACGCCATAAGATGGCCACACACAAACGAAAAAAACGCCTGCGAAAGAACAGACACAAAAAGAAGAAACGCTAACGGTTACTGGGCTTCATGCAATAATTCAACCCAAAGTACCACCACACTAACCACATCACTATGCCCCTACGCATCGCAATCAATGGATTTGGGCGAATAGGTCGCCTCGTATTCCGTGCACTTCGAAAGTACTATAGCGACACAGCATCTGTTGTTGCGATCAATGATCTTACCGACGCGACAACATTGGCTCACCTTTTGAAGTATGACTCTGTGCACGGTCGTTATCCGGGCAATGTTTCTGTTTCAGAGTCACGTCTTATTGTTGATGGCCATCCTATCTTGGTTAGTGCGGAAAAATCCATCGAGCAGCTTCCATGGCAAGGAATTGCTGATGTCATTCTCGAATGCACAGGTAAATACACCGCACGAGCCGATTTGGAAAAGCATCTTGCCCATCAGCCGCGCGTTGTGATTCTCTCTGCACCTGCAAAAGACCCTGTAGATGCCACCGTCGTACTTGGCGTCAATGATCATATACTCACAGGCAATGAACGCATCATCTCTAACGCTTCTTGCACGACAAACTGTCTGGCGCCAATGGTTAAAGTTCTCCATGATGCCTTTGGCATTCTCTCCGGTATGATGACAACAGTGCATGCCTATACGAATGATCAGCGCATACTCGACCTTCCCCATAAAGATCTCCGGCGCGCTCGTGCGGCAGCACTCAATATTATCCCTACTACTACGGGCGCAGCGCGTGCTGTCGGAGAGGTCATTCCTGAACTGAAGGGTAAAATCGATGGATTTGCTGCCCGTGTCCCTGTGCCCGATGGGTCACTCACTGACTTCACTGCTATTCTTCGCAGAGAGACAACCAAGGAAGAAGTCAATAGTGCGTTCCGAGCAGCGGCCGAAAGCTCACTTCGAGGCATTCTCGAATACAGCGAGGATCCTCTGGTGAGTACAGACATCGTAGGTAACCCCCATTCTTGTATCTTCGATGCACAGTCCACCTTGGTCATTGGAAATTTGGTGAAAGTAGTTGGCTGGTACGATAACGAATGGGGATACTCATGCCGCTTAGCTGATTTAGCAATGCGTTATGCTCATTAACCATCAATGCAACCATGATACGTCGCCTTTCTGAGCTGGATGTACGGGGCAAGCGAGTGTTAGTTCGAGTTGACTTCAACGTACCGTTAGCTGAGGATGGCACTGTTCGCGATGATACACGCATTCGAGGAGCATTACCGACTATCCGAGCAATTTTAGAACGGGAAGGAATACCCATACTGATGTCACATCTTGGCCGTCCGAAGGGCACCCCTATGGCTCAATTCTCCCTTCGTCCAGTAGCCCAACATTTGGCTGCACTTATCGGTACCACAGTGCATTTTGCACCTGACTGCATTGGGCATGTTGCAACTGCTACTGTCTCTCAAGCTCGTCCCAACGAGGTTGTACTTCTGGAAAACCTACGATTCCATCCGGGAGAAGAAGAAAATGATAGAGATTTTGCTGCTTCGCTTGCCCAGCTCGGAGATGCATATGTCAACGATGCATTCGGCGCTGCTCATCGGGCTCATGCAAGCATTAGTGCCCTTGCGGAGAATTTTGTTGGCCGCCGAGCTATGGGTTTGCTAATGGAACGCGAAATTCAGTATTTATCACAAGTATTCGCAGCTCCTCGTCGCCCCTTTGTGGCGATTATTGGTGGCGCAAAAATATCGGACAAAATTCGTGTACTGGAAAATCTCTTGCAGCATGCAGATTTTGTTTTGATTGGTGGAGGAATGGCAAATACTTTTCTGGCTGCTCAAGGCCGCAACATCGGGGAGTCAATAGTCGACGAGCGCTTCATTGAGCTTGCACATTCACTCTACGCCCAGTACGCAACAAAGCTCTACCTTCCAATTGATGCAGTTCTCTCTGACGAATTGAATGATAGCGCAATTACGACTACTCTCAACACCCAGGATATTCCCCCAGATACGGAATTGAAGATACTCGACATAGGACCTGAAACTGTTCAAAGCTACAGGGACATTATCCAGACTGCTGAATTGGTTGTCTGGAATGGGCCAATGGGAGTGTTTGAATTCAAACCGTTTCGTGCTGGAACTCTTGGTATTGCGACAAGTGTTGCAGAAGCAACCGCACGTGGAGCAACAACAATCGTGGGTGGTGGTGACTCAATTGCAGCGCTTACATTGGCAGGCGTTGCCGATCAAATCACGCATGTATCCACCGGTGGTGGTGCGACGTTAGAATATTTGGAAGGCAAGGTACTGCCAGGTATTGCAGCACTTGAAGAATAACGCAATTGCATCTCTACCCATCCGTCTTCGATACACCAGAACGTTACATATAATCACGCTGCTATGCGGAACGGCGGCTACGGAGGATTTAGCGCTATCGTCTCCCCCACAATCAAAATCCTGGTAGGGATAAATGTTGCTGTATTTCTACTGGATTGGCTGGTTCTTGGTATGCTTACATATCGGGGAATTCGGCTTGATCAGTGGATTGTTCAGCTTTTTGGCTTGATGCCAATTGGGTCTGAGTACTTTTTCCCCTACTGGCAATTAATCACATACCAATTTCTCCACGGGAGCTTCTGGCACCTTTTCTTCAACATGTTCGCACTATGGATGTTTGGCTCAGAATTGGATTACTTGTGGGGAACGCGGCGATTTCTAACGTACTACTTGCTCGCTGGCATCGGTGGAGGAATTGCTAACCTCATTGTAAGCAACTCTCCCACCATCGGAGCCTCAGGGGCTGTCATGGGCATTCTCGTTGCATATGGACTCACATTCCCAGATAGACCGGTGATGATATTCCCTCTTTTCATTCCAATACCAGCCAAAATATTTGTCATCATTTATGCTGCACTCGACCTTTTCTCTGGTCTGACTTCAACTGATAGTGGTATCGCCCATTTTGCCCACCTCGGGGGGGCTGTAACGGGCTTTCTAATGCTCCGTTTTGGCGATCGGCTTGGCATCTTTTCTTTCGTTGAACGATTAAGTCAAGCTCGGTCATCATCTCGTCAACCTTGGCAAAGAGAGCCTATTGAGGCCGAATACATCGAGGTACCTACTTCTATGAAACCTGGAACGAAACCAATGTTCCATGGCGCTTCGTTCTTTTACAAAGGTGAGTATATCACCGAGGAAACAGTCGATCGCATCTTGGAAAAAATTGCCGAAAGTGGCTTTGATTCTCTTAGTGATCGGGAAAAAGACATTCTCTATGAAGTTAGCCGCCGTATGCAACAATCACCGTAGTATTGCTTATGGAACTCCCTGTTCTCTCTGCACAGCAATCTACTTCTCCAGATAACCTCCAACCGATGGCAACTGCTCCTTTCCGTCGTCGTCGGAGCCGACAAGTAAATGTTGGAGGAATTCCCATCGGAGGGAATGCCCCAATTGCTGTTCAATCGATGACCAAAACCAAAACCGCAGATGTCGAAGCCACAGTTGCACAGATCCTTCGCTGTGTCGATGCTGGTGCTGATATCATGCGTGTAACGGTAAACGACTGGGAAGCTGCTGAGGCCATTCGCGAAATAGTACGCCGCTCCCCTATCCCTATCGTAGCCGATATTCATTTCAACCACATTTTCGCTCTAAAAGCAATAGAAGCAGGTGTAGCAAAGGTTCGTATCAATCCAGGAAACATTGGCTCTCGTGACCGCATAAAGCAAGTGCTTATGGCTGCAAAAGAACGGGGTATCCCAATCCGAATTGGAGTCAACAGTGGCTCTCTCGAAAAAGACATCTTAGAAAAGCATGGCTATCCTACTGCAGAGGCATTGTTCGAAAGTGCAATGCGACATGTAGAAATTGCGAACGATTTTGGCTTTGAGGACATTGTGATTTCTGTAAAGTCCACCGATGTGCGCCTTATGATCGAAGCTTATCGTATGGTTGCAGAACGGACGGATTATCCTCTCCACCTTGGTGTAACAGAAGCTGGTACGACACGAGTTGGCACCATCAAATCTGCTGTTGGCATTGGGACTCTCCTTGCAGAGGGGATTGGGGATACTATCCGCGTTTCCCTAACTGATGAGCCCGAGGAAGAAATACGCGTAGGTAAAGAGATACTCCGGTCCCTTGGTTTAGCGCAACGAAGTGTTGAACTCATAGCGTGTCCTACTTGTGGTCGAATTGAGGTTGATTTGTTCTCGATTGTACGGCAGATTGAAGAACGCGTCAAAGGAATACGTAAACCGGTCAAAGTGGCTCTCCTTGGATGCGTCGTCAATGGACCCGGTGAGGCAAGTGAAGCTGATATTGGGATTGCTGCTGGCCGAGGCGTAGCGATACTTTATCGTAAGGGGGAAGTTATCCGTCGAGTCAAAGAAGAGGAGATAGTTGATGCAGTCGTTGAAGAAATTTTAAATTTTGTTCCAGAAGAACACAATAATCTCTCAACACATTCGTGATATACCCCAGAGCCGAGCGGTATTCTCTCCCCTGAATGCCGCGCCAGAGGTTCGAGCCTGACACTACCCCAAAAATTAGTGTCGGGCTCTTTTTATTTGGTGCTTACCTCTGCTTTGGCAGCTTTCCGCAGAGAGGAAATATTCTCCTTAATGTCTCCGCTAAAAATAGCGGCACCGCTCACCAGAATACGAGCTCCTGCTTGGACGACCACCGTAGCATTTTCGCTTGATATTCCTCCATCAACCTCGATAGGAATATCCAGGGCATTCATCTCGAGCCATTGACGCAGCCGCTTAATCCGGTGAATCGTGCCAGGAATGAATTGCTGTCCTCCGAATCCGGGATTAACACTCATCAAGAGAATAAAATCCACATACGGTGCAGCTTCAAATGCAAACTCGAGCGGTGTAGTAGGATTCAGTGCAATGCCTGCCTGTGCTCCAAGTCCCCGTATTTGCGAAAGAGTTCTGTGCAAATGGGTACTCGCTTCTACATGCACAGATATCCAATTGGCTCCTGCTTCAACAAATGCTGGTACATAGCGGTCTGGCTCTCTGATCATCAAGTGACAATCAAGAACAAGCGAAGTATTAGCCCTAATAGCGGCTACCACCTGTGGACCAAAGGTAATATTAGGCACAAAATGGCCATCCATGATATCGAGATGCAAGGCATCCGCCCCTCCTTCCTCGCATGCACGTATATCCTGCAGTAAACATGCAAAGTTCGCTGATAGAAGAGATGGAGCTATTATGATGGACTTCATCGTGAAAGGAAAGATGTCATTTCTACCTCATGTAGCGCTTGCCATAACGTACGAAGTTGGGCAAGGAGAGATACATTGTGCACCCGAATGTACTCAACAGGCGCAGTGAGAAGGAGAGCATGAACCATTGCAGTTGCACAATCTCGTTCTGAGGGCTCAGCAATTCCTGTCAGTTCTCCGATAAAGCGCTTACGTGAAATACCAAGGTAGAGCGGCACTCCCAATGCTGTAAAGCGATGAAGGTTCCGCAAGAGGAGGAGATTGTGCTCTAATCGCTTCCCAAAGCCAATCCCCACATCCGCGATGATATGTGTTACTCCTGCCGCACGGGCAACGGTTATTCGCTCTAATAAGAATGCAAACACTTCCTCAACTACATCAGTGTATGTTGGATTTAGCTGCATAGTTTGCGGAGTTCCCTGCATATGCATAAGCACAATCGGAACACTCCGCTCCACCACAAGGGAAAGCATCAGTGGATCAAACCGTGCAGCGCTTATGTCGTTTATCATTGTTGCCCCTACATCAAGAGCAGCTCGGGCAACGCTTGCTTTCGTCGTGTCTATACTTATTGGTATGCTGGTATTAAAACGACGAACCCCTTCGATGACTGGTATTACTCGCCGCAGTTCTTCCTGGGGATCAACTGGATGAGCGCCCGGACGAGTACTTTCCCCACCAATGTCGAGCATATCAGCCCCCTCGTCAATTAAGCGAAGTGCATGATCTATTGCCTGTTTATGGTCAAAGTACATACCCCCGTCACTGAATGAATCTGGCGTAACGTTAACAATACCCACTATCTTTGGGAACTGTCTTATCATCGGTGTGATTGTTGCGGTGGATAGTAACCATCGCGTCTGGCAACGCGAAGCACTTCCTCCATCTGGTCAAGCCGAGGAAGCAGTTGTGTCAAGTGTTGTCGTAAAAACTCAAGGCGCTCATTTTCGCTCTGGAGAGATAACACCACTTGTTTCTGTCGGAGACTTAGACCAGCTTTTTGCGCCATAAAAAACGAAGGGGTCGTTTCCTGAAAATCAGGGATGTTCTCCTCTGGAAGCAGCACCTGCTCTAGTCCTGGAAATACTCGCCGAACGAGTTGATTATACAGCTGAACACATTGCTGATAAAGATGCAAGTCCACATGCTGACCAGAGTAATCATCAAGATACTCTATTATGCCTACAAGGTATGGTTTTGATTCATCATCGAAGGATTGCAGTGTGTATCGCCGGCGACCGACAATGATGATGTCAAATCTTCCATCTTCATAGTGGCGAAGTACTCCCTGGACATGCGCAGTGCAACCAACCAGATGAAGATTACCCTCATCAAGTAGATTGATGCCAAAAGGTGCATTAGATTCAATACATTCGCTGATGAGCTGGCGATACCGCGGCTCAAAAATGTGCAGTGGCAATAACGCACCTGGAAAGAGAACGGTGTTGAGAGGAAATAATCCAATTTGTTGAGTTGCCGTTGCCATGTCTGCGACGCCTATTCACAAAAAACAATGGGCATGCTCACCATCCTGGCGAGCCTGCCCTGAACATGTCCTCTGATTTTTCGAGAGGCCCTAACGCATCACATAGCGTTTATATCGCTCGTTGATACGGCCCCAATGCAGGTTCGCCAGGAAATTATCAATGTACCGCGCGCGTGCTGGACCATCTTTATGGTAGTACGCATGCTCGAAGACATCACACGCAATAAGGGGAATTCCTCCCCAAATTGCCCCGTAATGGTGCTCATCGACTAAGACGTTAAGCAAGCGACCGCTGTAAAGCATGTCGTATGCCAACACTCCCCATCCAGAGAGCTTTGCAGCGATTGCAGTCGCTTTAAAATCTGCTTTCCATTCTTCCAGTGATCCAAATTCCTTCTCTATAGCTGCAACTACCTCTGGACCTTTCGAGGGATCGCCATCCCCACCGAGCACTTCCCAATAAACATCATGAAGCAATGCACCTGCATGATTCCATGTAAACCGACGCTTAAGTTCGCCAAATGCTGACCAGTTCCCATTTGCCGCAGATTTGTCTGCATGGGGGAGCTCAGCCTCAATCTTATTGAGGAAAGTTACGTAACCTTTGTGGTGCGTATTATAATGCCAATCGGCTGTCTCTGGCGAAATAACATTTTTGAGCAATTCCTTCGCCTCTTCATCCGAATAAGGTCGAGGGTTGAATTTCCACTCTGCTGGCATTGGTCCTCGAGCAATTTGTGATACAACTAAACCGCAAATGAGCTACCACACCCACAGGTGCGTGTAGCGTTAGGATTCTTAAAGGTAAAACCACGTCCCATTAAGCCGTCGCTGAAATCTAGCGTAACACCCATCAGATAGAACATGCTCTTTGCATCAATGAACACACGTACTCCATCAGCCTCAAGAACAATATCGTTCGGTCGTGGCTCTGCGTCAAATCCCAGTGCATAAGAAAAACCAGAGCACCCTCCACCTCGCACTCCCATGCGCAAACCATAGGTCTGGGGGATATTGTTCTGCTCCCGAATACGTTTTATCTCCGCTATTGCCTTCGCCGTGATGGTAATGTTATCGCTTTCTTCAGCACCTATAATACCGGTCGGTATTGACACATCACCTGTTGTCGTAAGGACTGCTGTTGCTTCCATTGGATTAGGATAGTTGGTGAAACATCTTTTTACCTGCTGACGATAACACGTGACGATGCTTTTTCAATCGCAGCACGAAATCGCATAAGCGCTATTTCGATCTCTTCACTGGTTGTATAACGACCAATGCCTATCCGAATTGCAGAACGTGCTCGCCGCTCTCCTACGCCCATCGCACTGAGCACGTGAGAGATGCGATGTTCACCACTCCCACATGCGGACACCGTACTTACTGCCACTCCTCGGAGTAACCCTATCAGTATTTCTGCATCAATCCCAGGAAAGCTAACGTTCAAGTTACCTGGCAATCGTCGCTCTACATTGCGTCCAAGGTCTGGTCCATTGACCGTTGCTTCAGGATATAACTCTTTCAGCCTTTCCCAAAAGTAGTTACGATAAGCGGCAAGGCGCTCTGCTTCCTTTTCACGTTCGTCGATCGCTATTTCCAGTGCTGCAGCCAATCCAACAATTCCTGGGACATTCAATGTTCCACTGCGATAGCCAAACTCATGTCCTCCGCCGTGGATAAGAGGCTCTATCGGAATACGCGGAAAACGCTTACGGATATATAGAACCCCACATCCCTTTGGCCCATAAAACTTGTGGGCCGTAAATGACGCTAAGTCAACATTACATGCTTGTACATCGAAGGGGATTTTGCCAACTGCTTGTGTTGCATCTGTATGATAGAGTATCCCTCGCTCACGACAGATAGCACCAATAGCAGCAATATCTTGAATTGTCCCCACTTCATTATTAGCATGCATGACAGACACTAAAATTGTCTCTGGCATTATCGCCCGCTCTAACTCATCAAGCGAAATAAACCCTTCTTCATCAACACTAAGGTATGTTACAGCAAAACCCTGTCGCTCAAGCCATCGGCATGTATCCAAAACTGCACTATGCTCTGTTTGGGCTGTGATGATATGCCCGCGTCCTTTTGCTAAGGCAACCCCCTTGAGAGCAAGATTCACCGATTCCGTAGCACCTGAGGTAAATACAATCTCCTGGGGATCATGTGCGCCAATGAGATCGGCAACCTTGCGACGGGCCGCTGCTACTGCGGCTTCTGCTTTCCAACCATATTGATGGAGAGCCGACGCTGGATTTCCAAAATGCTCTGTAAAGTACGGCTGCATAGCAGCAAGCACGCGCTCATCCAAAGGTGTTGTGGCGTGATAGTCCAGATAAATGCACTCAGGATCCATCGGGAAGCTCCAGTTGTACAAGCGGCGAGTCGAGCAAATGCGCAACAGTCATCTGCTCAAAAATACGCTCGATTTCAGACTGGAGCATAACCAGCGGTGACCGAATTGTACAGCGTGGTTCTACATAGCACGGCTCACTACCTTCCTCTTCACATTGAACAAGGCGAACTGTATGACCTTCGACTGTGCGAACAACCTCTGCCAGACTTATGCTTTCTGGCATGCGGTCGAGGATATATCCTCCGTGTACTCCATGCACTGCACGAAGAATACCCCCCCGCGCAAGACTGCTGAGAACTTTTGCCGTTAATTCGACGGACAGTCCACAGCAGTCTGCAATCTCCTTCGATGTTATTACTGTCCCCAGCCGCGCTGCCATGTATTGAAGCGCAAAAAGCGCATACTCGATTTTTTTGGTCAATCGTAGCATGAGATAGTTCTACTGGTCGAAGTCAATACTCACACCATGCATAACAGGATGTGATTGACAGGTAAGGATGTATCCTTCGGCAATTTCATCTTCTGTAAGGACATCATTCGCATCCATCACGACCTGTCCACTAATCAGTTTCGCTCGACAAGTTGCACATTGGCCAGATAGACACGAATACGGCGGATCAAGATTTGCACGCACAGCCGCAACGAGTATGCTTTCTCCTGGTTCAACAGGGACGCTGTGTTGTTCACCATATAGCCGAACCTGGACAATAGTCGGCTCCTGTAAATAACCGTTTTGCATAAGCTCGCTGGTCAGAGTATTCCAAGATCTAACTTCACATGGTCAGGAATCATGCTCATGTCCCAGGGGGGATCAAATGTAAGTTCAACGCTAACACTGCTTACACCTTCCACCGATGCAACAGCTTTTTCTACTTGCTTCGGTAATGCATCTGCAACAGGACAGTTTGGTGCTGTTACTGTCATCAATATGTGGACTGCCCCGTTATCCTTAACCGATACATCGTACACCAACCCAAGATCGTAGATGTTGACTGGGATTTCTGGGTCATAAACTGTCCGTAGAGCATCAATGACCTTTTGTTTTAGGTCGTAAGAAGTAGCCATCGTAGTTACTCCGTCGTTGCTGTTCCGCCTCCGTTAAGTGCTTGTTCTAAAGTATGCCATGGAAGTGTGGCACACTTGACGCGTGTTGGGAAATCACGTACTCCAAGAAGGACAATCAACTTGCCCAACTCCCGTTGCAACGATGATGGATCAGTGTCAGTAGTCACCGCCTCATGGAAGCGCTGAAAGAGTGTATGAACCTCGTCAATCCGCTTGCCAATAATTTCTTCTGTCATCAATGAAGCAGATGCTCGGCTGATAGCACATCCTTTACTCTCGAATCGGGCATTTGCAATGCGGCCGTCGCTATCAACCTGTAATGTTAGCACGATATGATCGCCGCATAGGGGGTTGTATCCTTCAGCATAATGTGTAGGATGGTCGATTTTGCCATAATTCCTAGGTGAGCGGTGGTGGTCGAGTATCACTTCTTGATAGAGATTCCGGAGCTCCTCCGACAGCTGCATACGCACTTACCGCAAGAAATTCAGACATTCGTCGAGTGCCGAAATTGCGTACTCGATCTCCTCAAGCGTATTGTACATCGCAACTGAAAAGCGTGCTGAGGCTGGCACTCCAAAAAAGTCCATCAGAGGTTGGGCACAGTGGTGTCCTGCCCGCAGGGCAATACCCTGGCGATCCAAAAATGTCGCTATATCGTGTGGATGTACTCCATCGACAACAAATGATACAACCCCTGTCCGACCTTGCTTTGGACCAAGCAACCGGACATCATCGATTTGGCCAAGCAGTTCAACACACCGACTCACAAGCTGCTCCTCCCATGCTGCGATAGTATTGAGTCCAATTGTTGAAACGTACTCGAGTGCACGTGCTAACCCAATTGCTTCGGCTATCGGAGGAGTGCCCGCTTCAAACTTGTAAGGCAGATCGTTGTACGTTGTTCTTTCGAAAGTTACCCTCCGAATCATGTCTCCACCGCCCTGATATGGAGGCATTGACTCTAAGAGAGCACGCTTTCCGTAGAGGACCCCGATACCTGTTGGCCCATATATCTTATGGCCTGAAAATGCATAAAAGTCGCAATCGAGTTGCGCTACATTGACCGCCAGATGCGCTACTGCTTGTGCACCGTCAACGAGAACGACTGCGCCGACCGCGTGTGCTCGCTCCACAATTGGCTCAATCGGTAGGACAATGCCGAGAACATTCGACACATGTGCAACTGCAACAAGGCGGGTGCGTTCTGTTATTCGTTCAAGCAGTCGTTCTATGTCAAACGTTCCGTCTTCTTCGAGCGGTGCCACTTGTAACCGGGCACCTGTCCGCTCTGCAATTAGCTGCCACGGCACAATGTTTGAATGATGCTCAAAGACCGTAAGGAGAATCTCATCCCCCGGTTGGAGATTCGCGGCACCCCACGAGGATGCAACAAGATTGATGCTTTCGGTTGTTCCTCGAGTGAATACGATCTCCTCAATTTGTTGTGCACCAATGAATCGTCGCACTATCTCTCGAGCATGCTCATACGCATCGGTTGCCTTTTCACTCAAGAAATGAACTCCCCGATGGACGTTGCTATTTGTGGTCTGGTAGTATTGCGTGATTGTCTCAATAACGCAGTGTGGCTTCTGCGTCGTCGCTGCATTATCAAGGTAAACCAATGGTTTGCCATACGGCCGCTGCTGAAGGATAGGGAAATCGGCGCGAATGAGCTCCACGTCGAATTCAGTTTGCGGAATGCTATGCAAGTTCGTCAGCATGGAACAGGTGCTCAATTGTTGCATTGACATGAGCTCGTATCGATTCTATGGGAATTTGTGCAGTAATTTCCTCTGCAAAAGCAGTAAGCAGTAATGCTTCTGCTTCTGCGGGACTTAGTCCTCGAGAGCGGAGATAGAACATTGCCTCTTTGTCTAATCGTCCGACTGTACAACCGTGAGTACAGCGCACATCGTTGGCGAATATTTCCAACTGCGGCTTCGCATTAATCGTTGCTCGAGGAGATCGAACAATTGAACGATTAGCTTGATAAGCATTCGTTCGTTGTGCATTTGGTCGAACAAAAATTTTCCCATTGAAAACGCCCATTGAGCGCCCATCGAGGATTGCTTTGTAAAGCTCGTTGCTCGTACACGAGGGAACGCGATGGTCAACCACAGTATGATGGTCAACCAGCATCGTACCATCGGCTATTGTAAGACCGTACAGTTCAGCATGAGCCCCTTCCCCTACCAATCGGGCAGCTGGCATATTGCGGATGAAGCCCCCACCAATCGAGACAGTAACCATCTGGAGTCGAGCATTGGATGCAAGCTCAATTTCGTGTGTTGTGATTGCATGGGAGTTCGCAGTGCCATCCTGCACAATCAAAATCAGCATCTGCGCATTTTCTCCAACCCAGCACTCAAGGACCTGATTGAGAAGCGCCTCACCATCACCGACTGTTCTTTGCACAAATACCACCGTTGCTGACCCCCCTGGTGCAACTTCGACAAGGTGACGCTCATGAGCCATAACATTACCTTGCCGTGTATCAAGGACAGAGGTTATGATGATTGGATCCTTGGGGCTATGTTGGTCAATACGGACTACCACTCCATCTTCGAGAAATGCCGTATTCCATGCAACAATTGCATTCCCCTCAGACACTGCAATAGTGCCAAGCCGCTGTACAAGTTGGTTATCACTGCTTGCAACTTCTTTGAGCGAGAAAATACCTGGCGCTGTAGATGCTACAAGCCTTCCATTGACTACGGGAACAACTGTCCCCCATTGACTAAATTGGGACACAATATGGGACGCTACCGACTCATCTACCCATCGGGCGTGTGCAAACTGTTTTGCCAAAAGCGAATAGAGGTTTGTATACTTCCATTCCTCATGACGAACTGTCGGAATACCAAGACGCTGTAACTCTTCAATGCCGCGAAGGCGAAGATGCGACAGCTTTCCTTGATTGTGCCCATTGAGACTTTCGATAAAATACCGATGCTCAGCGTAGATACGCTCGAGGGGTGAGAGATTGCTGCTTGTTTGCTCAAGGGTTGTCATCATGCTGTCACCTCCGCGAACTCTTTGACCCAGTCGTACCCTTTAGCTTCGAGTTCGAGCGCAAGGTCCTTAGTCCCGGACTTGATGATGCGCCCGCGATAGAGTACATGCACAACATCAGGGACAATGTAGTTAAGTAGCCGCTGATAGTGTGTGATAACTAAAAATGACCGATCCGGTGATCGCAGCGCATTGACGCCATCAGCAACGATACGCAAGGCATCTATATCCAATCCAGAGTCGGTTTCATCAAGTATCGCCAGCCGTGGTTCCAGCATAGCGAGCTGGAAAATCTCGTTTCGCTTTTTCTCACCTCCGGAGAAACCTTCGTTGACAGAGCGTGTGAAAAAGGCAGGATCAATCTTAACGAGGGCAGCACGTTGCTGCATAAGATTCATAAACTCCATTGCATCAAGTGGCTGTAGTCCACGATGCTTACGCAGCTCATTGAGCGCAGTCTTAAGAAATGTTGCGGTCGAGACACCAGGAATTTCGACGGGATACTGGAACGCAAGGAAAAGTCCTTCACGAGCGCGTTCCTCCGGGTCAAGCTCGAGCAGATTTTTTCCATCAAAGAGAACTTCTCCATCAGTGACTTCGTAATCCTCGCGGCCAGCAAGAACAGCTGCAAGTGTGCTCTTCCCCGAGCCATTCGGTCCCATGATCGCATGAACCTCGCCAGGATAAACTACCAGGTCCACGCCCCGCAGTATTTCATTGTCGCCAACACGCGCATGAAGATTTCGAATTTCAAGGATAGGAGCTTTCATTGCCATACTCTATTGTTCAACATTAACCGACACTACCTTCAAGTGAAATTGCAAGGAGCTTTTGCGCTTCAACGGCAAACTCCATTGGCAACTTGCTCAACACCTCTCGAGCGTAGCCATTGATGATAAGAGCAACCGCTGTCTCGGTATCTATGCCGCGCTGATTGCAGTAAAACAGAATATCCTCGCCAATTTTAGAAGTTGTTGCCTCATGCTCGACGATTGCGGTGGGATTATTCACTTCGATGTACGGGAATGTGTGTGCACCACATTTGTCGCCAATCAGCAGCGAATCGCATTGAGAAAAGTTTCGTGCATTCTCAGCTTGTGGGTTAATACGGACAAGCCCACGGTATGAGTTATTGCTGTACCCAGCACTGATACCTTTGGAAACAATGCGACTTCGCGTATGACGACCAATGTGAATCATTTTCGTTCCTGTATCCGCCTGCTGGCGGTGGTTGGTAACCGCGACCGAATAGAATTCACCCACCGAGTTGTCACCTTTAAGAATCACGCTAGGATATTTCCACGTGATGGCAGAACCAGTTTCCACCTGCGTCCATGAAATCTTCGAATTTTCGCCTAAGCAGATTCCACGCTTCGTAACGAAGTTGTAGATGCCACCTTTCCCTTCTTTATCTCCAGGATACCAATTTTGAACAGTGGAGTACTTGATTTCAGCGTCTTTGAGTGCAATCAGTTCAACAACTGCTGCATGGAGCTGATTTTCATCGCGCATTGGGGCTGTACATCCTTCCAGATAGCTCACGTAGGAGCCTTCATCGGCAATAATAAGTGTGCGCTCAAACTGCCCTGTGTTCCGTGCGTTGATGCGGAAGTACGTTGAAAGCTCAATTGGACAGCGTACTCCTGGCGGGACATAGCAAAAAGAGCCATCGGAAAATACCGCCGAGTTAAGCGCCGCAAAAAAGTTATCGTTTGGTGGGACAACCGTTCCAAGATACTTGCGCACAAGATCGGGATACTCTCGTATCGCTTCACTCATCGAGCAAAAGATGATTCCCATCGACTTAAGCTTTTCACGGAAAGTTGTTGCGACCGAAACACTGTCAAGTACCGCATCGACCGCCACACCAGCCAACATTTCCTGCTCGTGAAGAGGGATGCCAAGCTTTTCGAAGATTCGTCGCAGTTCTGGATCTACTTCATCCATCGAACGTGGCTGTTTTGAGCGCTTGGGGGCTGCGTAGTAGCTTATTGCTTGATAGTCAATCGGCGGATAGTGAACGTTTGCCCAATGAGGCTCTTTCATTTGTTGCCAGTAGCGGAATGCCTGCAGCCGCCATTGTAACATCCACTCTGGCTCTCCCTTCTTTTCCGAAATTAAGCGAATGATATTCTCGTTTAGCCCTGGAGGGACTATCTCCTCTTCAATCGCTGATTCGAAACCATACTTGTACTGGTAGTCTTCGGATGTCAGTTGCTCAAGAACATCAACTTGCTCGATCTGCTCGCTCATAGAAAGTCCCGAATAAATCCGACAAATATGTTCGGTTTTCGAAGACGAAAACGCAGAAACGCTCGTGTAAAGTTCCGTATTTGGAAGATTGTGTCGGATATTTGTAAATCAGCAACAAGTAATAGGTTGCCAATGGCAGAGCTCGCCGTCAATGTAGATCATATCGCCACAATCCGAGAAGCACGTGGTGGGATAGAGCCTGATCCTGTGGCAGGTGCCGTCATTGCAGAACTGGCTGGCGCAGTTGGGATTGTTTGTCATCTTCGGGAAGACCGTCGTCATATCAACGACCGCGACCTGCGATTGCTCCGCGAGGTGGTTAAAACAAAGCTCGACCTGGAAATGGCAGCAACTCCGGAAATTATAAGGATCGCCCTTGATACACTTCCCGATTTAGTAACAATTGTACCCGAACGCCGCGAAGAACTGACAACGGAAGGTGGGCTCGATGTTGCAGCTCGGGTCGAATTTTATGCAGATCTTGTCGAGCAAATGCATGAAAAGGATATCGAGGTAAGCTTCTTTATTGAACCTGACCACCGGCAAATTGATGCTGCGCTTCAAGCAGGAGCTGACATCGTTGAGCTTCATACAGGTCATTATGCAAATGCACGAACCCCTCATGAAGTGCGCTACGAATTAGAAAAACTTGCCACTGCTGCATCGTATGCACACACCAATGGTTTACGTGTAACAGCAGGACACGGATTGAATTACATCAATGTTACACCCATTGTGCGAATACCTCAAATAGTTGAGGTCAGCATCGGACATGCAATCATTGCCCGAGCAGTTTTTGTTGGACTTGATCGCGCTGTGCGCGAAATGTGTGCCCTTGTTCGTCATGGCACCACATCGTAACAGCTTATTGAATGTTCCACCAGTCATTTTCGAGATATGCAAGTACGAAATGCTGTCTTTTTCTTGTTTACTGCAGTTGCTATCGCTTATGCTCAAGACACACCTGCTGCCCGTATAGGGCTTCACACCGGACTCAACGCGAACCTTCATAATCCCAATTTTCCACAAAATCCTGCACCCACTGTTCCAGTTTACGGCACAAGCGCCACCAGCATAACTGGTGCTCTCGGTTTGATGGGACATATACCGCTGTCAACGAACCTTGCTCTTGGGATACGTGCGGCGTACACCTCGCTTGGGAATGCGGAGTTAGCAGCGTCGAATGTACAGGATCAACGTTTACTCCCATCACTTCCCCATTTGGAGCTATTGCCGACAATAGGTATTCGGAACTTGATTATTTCACCAGCGTTTTGGCTTTGGGGAGGGGTCGAAATAGGAATTCCTCTGTCGCCAACATACTCGGTTGACTCAGCCGGTATTACCACCTCGGAAAATGCCGCCCTCCCAGACCCGCAAACCCGCATTGCCCTTGCAGTGGGCGGTGCATATGACATCCCGATTAGTTCGCAATGGATACTCCAGCCTGAGTTGAGTGTTCGCTTTCCCTTCACAAAAGTTTCCTCGAACGGAGCATTTGACACGTGGACAATTCCCCAGCTGCGAATAGGATTAAACCTCTTCTACAGCTTCCAAAAGGAACAACAGGATACCACCCTACGCGCTCCCGCTGAACCCTTCGTCCGTGCTCGTGTTGCACGTATCATCAGTATTAGTCCAAGCGGGGACACTACACCTGTTCGTGCTGTTAAAGTCGAAGATGTTCAGTACACCGAGTATTTCCCTCTAGTGCCGTACGTGTTTTTCCCACAGAACTCAGATAAGCCCGCTTCAAAGTATGCTGCATTACAGTTACGCGAGACAGGAGAGACCGCTCCAGAGGATACCCTCAAAGATGCCCTCAGCATCAATAACTATATCCTATCGCTTATCTGCCGCCGGATGAAGCAATACCCTACCGCAAGACTAACAATTATTGGCACAAATGATGGACGCGGTGAGCTACGGAATCGGTCGCTGTCCCTTCAGCGTGCCCAGACAATTCGCTCAGAGCTTATGCAGTGCGGTATAGATTCAACACGCCTTAGAGTCGAGGCACGAGATTTGCCCGAAAAACCGTCTGCTCCGAATGATCCAGATGGCATCGTAGAAAACCGTCGTGTCGAATTTCGTGCGACTACACCAGAGATTCTTGAACCATTCCAATCCCGCATTGGAATTGAACGCTTAGCCACACCAGATGCGGTTATTTTTATCCCTGAAGTTGCATCCTCCGACCCAATTAAATCGTGGGAGTTGACCCTCACTCAAGCAGGACGAACGCTTCGGACTCTACGCGGTGAAGGTACCCCTCGTCCCATTACCTGGTCAATACGTCCAAGCGAGCTCTCTGCACAACAGGTTCCGATTGATTATGTCTTCCGTGCTGAATCTGTCCTTGGTGTCAGCTCAGAAAGTAGCGGTTCGATTCCTGTAGATTACGTCAGTAGCACACGTCGATTGCAAGAACGTGCTGGCAATAAAACAGTCGACAAGTTTAGCCTCATACTCTTCGATTTCGACAGCGACGTTATCACACCTGACAATCAGCGAATCCTTGATCTGAAGATTGTCCCCTCCATCAAACCAGGTTCTTTGGTGAAAATCTATGGCTACACTGATCGCATAGGAGATACGCGCTACAATCTCGACCTATCCCGTCGCCGTGCACAATCGGTTATGAACTATCTCAGAGCAAAGCGTCCGGACGCCCGTTATGAAACCGCAGGATTTGGTGAAAGCGTTGAGCGCTTCGATAACGATGATCCTACAGGCCGCCAGCTCAGTCGAACTGTCCAAATCATTATCGAAACAGTGACGCAGTAGGGGAACGTAATCCCCCATGCAAGCGTTAAACAATTACTACAATCTTGTTAACCGACTGTTAACCGATGACGCCGTATAAATATCTACACGCTATAAACAGCCCCGAAGACCTGCGACGTCTGCCCGAGGCGGCGCTTCGTGATGTTGCCGCGGAGGTTCGAGAGTATCTTATCGACGTTATCACCCAGGTCGGCGGACACTTTGGTGCTGGATTAGGCGTTGTCGAACTAACAGTTGCCCTGCACTACGTGTTCGATACCCCGCGCGATCGCATCATTTTTGATACAGGTCATCAAGGCTATCCACATAAAATCCTTACAGGGCGCCGAGACCTTCTCCCAACCATTCGTCAGCTTGGTGGCATCTCTGGTTTTCTCCGACGAAGCGAAAGTCCATATGATGTTTTTGGTGCAGGACATGCCTCCACAAGCATTAGCGCTGCACTTGGGATTGCTATCGCTCGCGATTTGAAAGGTGAAAACTTCAAGGTCGTTGCCGTCATCGGAGATGGTGCAATGACCTGTGGTTTGGCATATGAAGCGATGAACAACTGCGGAGTACAAAAGCGTGACATCATTGTTGTCCTTAACGACAACAACATGTCAATTGCCCCGAATGTATGGGCAGTTTCTAATTACTTCACGGAAGTTTTCACTACTCCACTCGCAATAAAACTTCGGGAACATTTTAAACAGCTTGCAACACAAGCTGGACCAATAGGAGATCGCATCCGCTTTCTTGCAGGACGTATCGAGGATGGCTTCAAAGCAGTCTTAACACCTGGAATGCTTTTTGAGTCGCTTGGCTTTAAGTACTTCGGACCCATCAACGGGCATAACATCGCTCAGCTGGTGCGGATTCTTCGGCACATTAAGGATATTCGTGGTCCTATACTTCTGCATGTACGAACTCAAAAAGGTAAAGGCTATAAGCCTGCCGAACAGGATAAACAATTTCTTCATGCAATTGGGAAAATCGATAAGATTACCGGTAAGTCGATCGTATCACCATCGGCAGCCCCAGCTCCTCCACCCTATCAAAAAGTGTTCGGTGAAGCACTCAAAGAAATCATGCGACAGAATCCACGGGTAGTTGGCATTACTGCTGCAATGCCCGATGGCACCGGTCTTGACATAGTTCAAAAGGAATTCCCTGATCGCGTCTTTGATGTCGGTATAGCCGAAGGTCATGCAGTCACGAGCGCTGCTGGAATGGCCACAGAGGGTATCATTCCCGTATGCGCGATTTATTCAACATTTCTTCAACGCGCGTTTGATATGATCGTGCACGACGTCGCGCTTCAAAAGCTCCATGTGGTCTTTGCGTTGGATCGAGCTGGTGTTGTCGGTGCTGATGGTCCTACACATCATGGCGTTCTCGATCTGGCATATATGCGCATTATCCCAGGGGCAGTCGTGTTAGTACCGAAAGACGAACAGGAACTTCGCGATATGCTCTATTCAGCGATTTACGCTTATACAAACGGGCCAGTTTCGCTTCGCTATCCTCGCGGCAATGGAGTAGGAGTACAACTACGCCCAATGCAGGTCTTACCGCTGGGCAAAGGCGAATTGCTCCGCGATGGGAGCGATGTTGCACTCGTATGTGTTGGTCCAGTAGTGTATCGAGCACTCCGCGCGGCTGAAATACTCGAGCAACACTACGGAATTAAAGCAGCGGTGGTAAACGCACGCTTTGTTAAACCTCTCGATGAAGAACTACTTTGCAGTATTGCGGAGAAAACTCGCCATGTTATTACTATCGAGGACGGACAAGCTCATGGTGGATTCGGATCCGCTGTTGCAGAGCTCTACGCCGAAAAGCAGCTAACGAATATCCGCCTTAAGATTCATGGCATAGGTGATCACTTTGTCGAGCATGGTACTCAAGAGCAGCTCTATCAGCTTCTGAAGCTCGACTCTGAGGGAATTGTCCAGATTACGATGGATTTCTTGTCAAGTGCGCATCTTGCCAACATGTCGCGTGAATTATCTCCGCAAAGCTGCCGGTAGTACCGTATTTTCGCAGCATGCAACGACCCCGTAGCTCAGTGGTAGAGCATCTGACTTTTAATCAGAGGGCCGCAGGTTCGATCCCTGCCGGGGTCACTCTTACGGGCTACATCCTTGATCACGGATCGAACGGTGACAACGCCCGACTCATTACCACCCAAAACTGATTGGCACATCCTTCTCCGTCTGCTTGCGTACATTAAGCCTTACCGACGTTATCTCGCAGGAGCGATTGTCATTACGGTAGTTGTATCTGCGCTGGGTCCACTGCGTCCCTGGCTATTCCGCCACGCCATCGACACCGCAATAGCTACCGGCATAAATCTTAGCTTGCTGTGGTGGGGATTAATCATTGGGGGAACTCTTCTGGCACATGCTAGTTTGATGGTTGCCCAAAGTTATGTGCTCCAATGGATCGGACAGCAAACACTCCACGACATCCGGCGCCAGGTTTTTGACCATGTTCTCCATCTCCCTTTTCGCGTGCTGGACACGACACCTGTCGGTCGCTTAGTAACACGTGCAACAAATGACGTTGAAGCACTCAACGAGCTATTTTCCTCTGGGGTGGTGATGTTTATCTCCGACATACTTGTACTGATATGGCTTCTTGTATTCATGTTTCTCACCGATGTACAGCTTACTCTTTATGCGCTTGCTGTTATTCCCTTGCTTATTATCGCAGCCGTCATTTTTCGTACAAAGGTGCGTGCTGCATACGACGCAATTCGCGTTCAAGTAGCACGAATGAACGCATTCCTCAATGAATACCTCCAAGGAATCAGCACCATACACCTATTCAATTATTTCCACCCTCAAGCCGAACGCTTCGATGCAATCAATAGAGAACATGCTCGCCTTCAGCTGCGGACGATAACGTATTACGCAGTATTTTTCCCCGTGGTTGAGCTTCTTTCAGTACTTGCTCTTTGCTTAGTTCTTGTCGCAGCGTTCGATCGAACCATCGGGGGCACGATTAGTATGGGGACCTTAGTATCGTTCATGATGTACGGCGAAATGTTTTTCCGTCCAATACGTGATTTAACAGAAAAATACAACATTCTTCAGACTGCTACCACAGCATCTTCTCGGATTTTCGCTCTTCTTGACCAAGCACAAGAATCCGTGTCCGACTCTGGGGCAACCACTCCAGCCACACCAATCACCCGAAGCGTTGTGTTCTACAAGGTCAGTTTCAGCTATGACGGCATTACTCCTGTGCTGTGCGACCTTTCCTTTGAAATTCCTGCTGGGTCTATGGTCGGAATCGTTGGGGCGACAGGCTCCGGCAAAAGCACGATCGCAAGTCTTTTGCTGAAATTCTATGAGCCACAGAAAGGATCAATCCTAATCGATGGGGTCGAGCTCCGACGGATTGAGACCTACGCACACCGCCAACGCTGTGGGATTGTGTTGCAGGAAGCATTTCTATTTTCCCGACCGGTGCAGGATAACATTGTCCTTGGCAGAGCTGTGTCATCCCAGCATCTTTGGGAGCGTTTGTACCAATCTCATCCAGAGCTTGTGCAGCGCCTCCGTCATCTGCAAGACATTAGTGAACGCGGTGGCTCTCTCTCCAGTGGAGAGAAGCAGATCATCGCATTACTCCGAGCGATAGTGGGGAATCCCGATCTTCTCATCCTCGACGAGGCAACAGCACACGTTGATTCCTACACCGAACAGGTGCTCATGGACATCATCGCGGATCTCCGTGGCAGGATGACGATTGTCGCTATTGCACATCGCCTTGCAACTATCAAGGACGCAGACAATATCATTGTACTCCATAATGGACGGATTGTTGAGCAGGGAACGCATTCAAAGCTTTTAGAACAGAACGGCTACTATGCACACCTTTACCGCGTCCAGCAATTAGAAGCAGCAACGTTCGCGCCCACAACTACATCACTCCCTACCGTAGCGAAAGCATAATGTGTTGGGAACGAGTTATTGGTCAACACCATGCCAAGGATATCTTGATTGCTGCAATCCGTCGAGGGTGTGTAGCACATGCGTATTGCATATGGGGACCAGATGGTGTAGGTAAGGATGCTTTGGCGATCGAATTTGCACGTGTCCTCAACTGCAGTACTCCTGTTGTTCGCGACAATTGTATTGAAGCATGCGACCATTGCAAAGATTGCTTGCAAATAAGCATGCTGCAGCATCCTAATGTGCAACTGATATTTTCTCTTCCTGCAGCATCGAAAAGTGGCAGTAATGACGATGAATCCCCCATCCTCCGCCTGACGGACGATCAAATCTCACAAATCCAAGAACAACTGCTGCTCAAAGCACGGAATCCCTACCATGACATTAGCATACCTCATGCAACGCAAATTCGTATCGCTGCCATTCGTGATGTTCGCCGCACTCTCCAACTTTCCCCTCCTGTTGGACATGGATGGCGTGTTGTCATCATTAGTGAAGCAGATGCAATGACATTAGAAGCAGCAAACGCTTTTTTGAAAACCCTCGAAGAACCTCACGCACGAACAACTCTCATATTGACCACATCACGCCCTGACAAACTCCCTCCTACGGTTCTATCACGTTGCCAGCGAATACACTGCGGCTATCTTGACGAGGAAAGTATTGCAATGGCATTGGTACAGCGAGAGCAAGTGCCGTTGGAACGTGCACGAATTCTTGCTGCTCTGGCTCAGGGCAGCTATGCACGAGCTCTGAAGCTTTCTCTTGCAGCCGACGAGGACGTCCTTACTGACACTGCTATTCACTTTCTTCGCCTTGTGCTCAAGCAAGGGCGCTTCCGCACAGAACTTCTCACAATGATTGAGCAGCAGCTAAATGTCTATGATCGTATGCAGGTGATACTATTGCTTCGGATGATTCTCACATGGTTCCACGATGCATACCGTTTGTCTTTGCATGGCTCATCTGCAGAACCCTATTTGGTCTTCCGCCATGGCAACCTCCGACAAGCCCTTGCACGCTTTGTCGAACGGTTCTCTCCGCATTCGTACGATACTGCAATTGCTGCTGTAGAATCCGCTATCACCGCTATTGAAAACAACGCACAAATTCCCCTAACACTTGTAACACTCGCGATTCGGCTCCGGCGCTGCATGCTTCCACAATCATCGTTATAGGGCATATGCGAGCGGTGGTACAACGTGTTCATTGGGCAAAAGTTTCTGTGAGCGGCACAATCGTCGGTCAAATTGAACAAGGGCTGCTTGTGTACCTGGGTGTTCGAAGCGGTGATACTGCAGAAACTGTTGCATGGATAGCACGAAAAATTGCAGGTCTTCGCATTTTTCCCAATCAAAACGGTCGCTTTGATCGTTCAGTGCGTGATGTCAATGGTTCAGTGCTGGTTGTTTCACAGTTCACTCTCTATGGGGACATTAGCCACGGATACCGTCCAGACTTTACTGCAGCAGCTCCTCCGGCAGAAGCAGAACCACTTTATCAATTGTTCATCTCCAAGCTAAGAAACGAGTATGGACTCCCTGTTCAGACAGGAGTGTTTGGTGCCATGATGGACGTCGAATGTGCAAATTGGGGACCTGTCACCATCATCCTGGAAAAAGAAAGTAGCCTCCCCCAATAATAGAGGAGGCTACACAACCTACTTGCGTTGGAGAGAAAACTTAAAGTTGCACGGTTTCTGGATTCATAGCCTCTAACGCCTGGACAATCGCGCGCAAACAAGACGAGCCAAGGGCACCATCAATAACCCGATGGTCGTAGGTAATGGTCACATACATCATGTGACGAATCATAATTACATCCTCCCCATTGATTTCCTTCACTACTGGACGCTTTTGAACCGCATAAACGCCGACAATCGCTGTTTGTGGTTGGTTAATAACCGGTGTTCCAAACAAGCTCCCCCAAGGACCCATGTTGGTCAGTGAAATTGTGCCGCCTTGGATTTCGTCAGGATTGAGCTTTTTATTCCGTGCACGTGTTGCTAAGTCAGTGATTGCATGCGCAAGTCCAGTGATGTTCAAATGCTGTGCTTTCTTGATAACTGGCACTATCAAGTTACCATCGGGCAGTAGTGTCGCAAAGCTTAGGTTGATGTTCTTATGAACTACGATGTTGGTCCCATCGACGCTCACATTTACCATGGGGTATTGTTTGACCCCTTCGATAATTGCCTTTGCAAAGAATGGCGTCAATGTAAGCTTGATACCCTCTCGCCGCTGGAACTCTTCGCGATAGAGTTGATGGGCACGGATGATCCCCGTAACATCTGCCTCTGCGACACTTGTTACATGGGGTGAAGTGTGCTTTGACCGCACCATATGCTCTGCTATAAGCTGGCGGACACGGTCCATTGGAATGATCTCGACATCTGGTCCCCAGCTTGGCTTTGGCACGTGAGGTGGTGGTGGGCTTGGTGGCGTGATGACTGTAGGTGCAGACACGGGCGCTGCGGGTGTTGGCGTAGGAACTACTGGGGTCGGCGTTGGTGTCACCGTTGGGGTAACCACGGGCTCCGCTGAGGGCGCAATTGCTGGCTGTGGAGTAAACGCCGGCTGAGACTTTCGCTGCTCAATGTAGCGAAGGAGATCATGTTTCGTTACTCGACCTCCAAGACCTGTCCCTTGGATTGTTTCGAGTTCCTCCAGTGAGACTCCTTCCGCCTCTGCAATTGTACGAACAAGAGGCGAGTAGAACCGTTGTCCATGAACACGGGGTATTTTCATCGTGCGAGTCGAGGTCATCGGGGGTGGAGCTGTTGCTCCTTGCACTCCATTTGTCGTTTGTGTACGTGCTGGCTGACTTACCGCTTGTTGAGAAGCGGATCTTGACTCAGAGGCTTGTTGCACAGGCGTCGTAGCAGGTGGAGATACTGTGGCACCGCTCCCAACCGCTATACGCGCAATAACCCTTCCTACCTCTACAACATCGCCCTCATTTGCCAAACGCTCAACAAGTATTCCCGAAGCCGGTGAGGGAACCTCGGTATCCACTTTGTCGGTAGAAATCTCTAGCAAAACTTCGTCCCGTTCAACGCGTTCACCTACGTTCTTGACCCAACGGAGGATTTTTCCTTCCTGAACCGACTCTCCCATTTTTGGCATGACCACCTCAACCAATTGTCCGCCATTTGATGCTGCAGGTGCAGGCTGCACCGTAGCTGTTGATGTGGTTGGCTGTACCACCGAAGGCGAGCTCTGCACTCCAGCACTTTGGGGAGCATGGGCTGGTTCTTGCGGTGCAGCACTTGGCTGTGGCGCAGATGCAGCTGTTGCCTCTGTTTCGATTCGAGCAATTACTTTCCCCACCTCAACGGTATCCCCTTCATTTGCCAGTAATTCCGTGATGACGCCACTTGCGGGGGCGGGAACTTCAGTGTCAACCTTATCGGTGGAAATCTCGAGCAATACCTCATCTCGCTCAATGCGATCACCAACTTTCTTGACCCAACGGAGAATTTTGCCTTCCTGCACCGACTCGCCCATCTTGGGCATAACAACATCAACTTTCATGTCTCGGCTCTACTAATCGTGGACGAACAATAGCGAAATTACCAATCACCAGCGGTAGCGGCTAACATAATTCTCTCGGGTGATAACAAGGCGATTGTGCGATATCCATTGTTCCAAGCGCCGCAATTGGCGACGATTTTGCTTAGCATATTGCTCAAACTGCATTGGTTTCCCATGCTGGGCAAGCACAAAGACATACGGCTCAAGCAAGCCTGCTTTCCATAATTGTTGCTGACGTTCGATCAAAATGTTGGGATAAATCTTCGCATAACCCTGGCTTTCCCACTGCATTAAGAATTCCCGGAACAGGGTGTCAATCGAAGCAAGAGGTAATTCGAAATCTCGGAAAAAGCGTAACGATCGTGCCGCAGTAGTGAGCACTTCAGCATAAACTTCCGGGAATGGACGCTTAGTATCCTCTGCATTACCTCTAATCTCGCGCGACAGGACAATGCGCCCTTGTTGGTCAAATTCTTCGATCACTTCGCGTAGGAGGTTATACCAGAGTGTACTCATCTCATCTGCTTTAGGGCTGTTGGGACGTAAGTTGAGAAATATCTCCGCGTAAAACAATGCCCATATCCGTTCGGTAGAGGCACGGTAAAATCGTGCTCCCCAGTAGTAGCTCAATGGATAGGTCGGGTCACCACTTATGGCACTCTCGATTGATTCTAACGCCTCCTCTAAGTCTCCTCGTATCGCTTGGCGAATTGCAAGCTCGACATGGAGCCGTGCAGAGGTAGGAAAGCGTTTTAATCCAAGCTGATAGACTGAGTCGGCACGAGTGGTATCGTCTTGCTGGGCATAGAGATTTCCGAGCAGGTGATAATAGTGGTCACGCTGTTGGTCCTTTGGAAGAGATGTGTCGCACAAAGGCAAGCATGTTATCAGGGCTTCCTGGAACTTCTGCTGCAGGGAAAGAGCTAACGCGAGTTCATAGCGAGCTTCATGGTAGGATGGATGTTTGCTCACAACCTGTCGCAGAATCTTTTCTGCCTCTGCGTACTTCCCCCTGTTGAGTAAGACAATGGCTCGCTGAACCTGCCGTTGGGCAATAGGTGTTTGCCCCCTGACAGGTGTCCACCAAGATACACAGGCAATAAAGAACACAATAATCACAGAGTGTCTCATCCGGCAGAAAGGTTAGGTCCAAGCATTGTTTCGGGCCGAACAATACGGTCAAATGATTCCCCATCGAGCAAGCCAAGTTCTATTGCAGCTTGGCGAAGAGACAAGCCATGTGCATACGCATGCTTGGCAATCTTAGCAGCATTGTCGTATCCAATGTAGGGATTGAGCGCCGTTACAAGCATAAGTGAATGGTGGACGTAGTAGTCTAATCTTTCCCGATTCGGCTCAATACCACGCGCACAATGCAAATCGAACATACGACATGCATCACCCAGTAAGCGTATGCTCTGGAGCACGTTGTAGATGATGAGCGGCTTAAACACGTTTAGTTCGAAATTGCCGGATGCACCCCCGATGTTGACAGCTACGTCATTAGCAATTACCTGTGCACACACCATTGTCATAGCTTCGCTTTGCGTGGGGTTAACCTTGCCCGGCATGATAGAACTACCTGGTTCATTTTCTGGAATAAAGATCTCGCTTAACCCACAGCGTGGACCCGATGCCATCCATCGAATGTCATTGGCTATTTTCATCAATGAGCATGCTAACGTCTTGAGAGCTCCGTGGGCAAAGACTAAAGCATCATGCGCTGCAAGGGACTCAAACTTATTTTCTGCACTACGGAATGGAAGACCAGTCAGCTCTGCGATCTTCGCAGCTACTCGTATGGCAAATTCGGGGTGTGTGTTTAGACCTGTCCCTACCGCCGTGCCCCCGATTGCAAGATCGTAGATACGGTCAAGGGCGCTTTCTATTCGCTCGATCCCTAAAGTCAATTGCTGAACGTAGCCGCTAAACTCTTGCCCTAACGTCAGAGGGACAGCATCCATCAAGTGAGTGCGACCAATTTTGATAATGTTTGCAAATGCATGGGCTTTCTCTTCCAGCGTCTGGCGTAATTGATGCACCGCAGGGAGCAAGTGATGAACCAGTTGCTCAGCCGTTGCAATGTGCATTGCTGTCGGGAACGCATCGTTAGAGCTTTGAGATTTATTGACATCATCATTGGGGTGAATGGGTTTTTTAGAACCCAATTCTCCTCCGGCAAGCTCAATAGCACGATTGGCAATAACTTCATTGACATTCATGTTTGTTTGGGTGCCAGAGCCCGTCTGCCACACTGAGAGTGGGAAGTGTGCATCGAGCTTTCCCTCAATAACCTCGTCGGCAGCTTGCACAATAAGATCACGTTTTTCTGGCGGGAGCAACCCCAATTCTGCATTCACTATAGCTGCAGCTTTCTTGAGAAGACCGAGTGCACGTATGAGCTCTCGCGGCATTCGCTCCGTTCCAATAGCAAAATGGATAAGGGATCGTGCCGTCTGTGCCCCATAGTACACCTCCGCTGGCACTTCAATGGTGCCCATTGTGTCGGATTCGACTCGAGTACGACTCATAGATCACGTCAGCCATGGTGTTGAACGAGCGGCAAAGATACTGCGCTTTCTTTTAGTTGAGTCCAACGGCAAATGTCAAGAACAGTCCCCCGAAATCTGTAATTGGCTGTCCTTGGATGCTCTCTAAACCTTGTCCCCCAAATGGAATAGTGTAATAGCGCACATTGAGGGCTACACTTCCTCGCGAAGGGGGACCAATGTATGTACCTACCCCAACAAACGCACCCAATCGAATATAACCCCGAGCATATCCCCAAGATTGGAAAAATTCGTATTGGTATGGCGTAGCCACAATGAGCGTAGGACCAACTCCACCGCTAATAAATGGTCGCATCGTCTCGCTCAACGATTCAGTAAACAGCCGATGCTGAACGCCTATCATCAGAGGAAAGATGAAAAGCCAATTAACTTTTCCTGGCACAAGGAAGCGACCAGTGACAGGATCGTAGATTGTTTCAATTTCACTCGACTTCCGAGCTCCCGAAATGCCCAAATCGGCAAACACGGATAAAACATCTGACAGAGAATGCTGAATGAATGCGCCACCCCCAAAGCCACTTTGCGAAAACAATATCTGCAATCCCCACATGGTTGTTTTCTGCCCTACCGGTTGCGCCGAAATTAGAGGACGTGGAGATGAAAAAATGAATACGGTATCGGGCGGAATGACCTCCCCTACTTCACCTTGATTGGGATTTCTGCCGCCAGGCACAATTGCCTGGGCATACAATAAAGGGACAATCAGTGCACTAAGCACTAATACGCGAACTATCTTGGCTACCATCTATCTCAGCGTAAAAGGTGAGAGCATTGCACAATACATAAACGGAATCTCGCCTGCCTCCGTGTATAAAAAAGCTGCCGATTGCCTCCACAGGCACATCGGCAGCAATACGGCAGCCGTATTGTGTAGTGTCACCGCTAATCCATTATGCGGCGCAGGAATGCTGGTTTGTCACCTTCTGTTTTTGCCTTTTCCTGTCCTAACGGAACCTGCGAAATTGTACTTCCGCGGCGTAAATATGCAGGTTCGTTGTACTTTGCAGTTTCTGCATGACCTATTGGAGCAGCATCGGGGATATGCCGTTCGACCGAATAGGTAGAGGTTATCTCTCCATTTGCAACGAGGCGATGTTGTTCTTCTTCGCGCGGAGGCTCGGTTGTCTTTTGGAGTGTTACAAGCGGTATTGTCGTCGCTGGCGTAGTTGAAGCTGCGTGATGATTAAAACCTGTTGCAACGACGGTAACCATGATAGAATCGCCCATTTCAGGATTGAATACAACTCCGAATATCAGGTTTGCCTGCTCACCTGCTGCTTCCTCGATAGTTTGGACTGCCTCTCCTATTTCCGCCATGCTTACATCTTCCCGAGCCGTTATGTTGATAAGAACCCCTTCTGCCCCTGCGATCGAGATACCGTCGAGTAGTGGCGAATTGATTGCGTTAATTGCAGCTTCGCGTGCCCGATATTCCCCTGTTGCTGTACCTATACCCATGATAGCATCACCTTTGTTCTTCATGATTGTGCGCACATCAGCAAAGTCCACGTTAACATATCCATTTCCGCTAATGATGTCGGCGATTCCGCGCGTGGCATTATAGAGCACATCATCAACTTTTTGAAATGCTTCAATAAAGGTGGTGCTTCGCTCGATGATGTCCATTAGGCGTTGATTCGGGATGACAATGAGGGCATCGACCTGACGACGGAGAAGCTCGATACCCTCGAGTGCAACCTGCATGCGACGCCGAGCTTCCCAGTGGAACGGTTTAGTCACAATTCCAACGACTAATGCACCAAGTTCTCGCCCTATCTGCGCAATAATCGGTGCCGCACCAGTACCAGTTCCTCCCCCCATCCCTGCCGTAACGAAAATCATGTCGCTTCCTGCAAGTGCTTGGCGCACTTCTTCGATGCTCTCCTCGACTGCTCGCTGACCGATCGTTGGATCAGCACCCGCTCCTAAACCACGTGTCAGCTGACGTCCTAATTGAATCTTCGTTGGTGCTGGGCTGGCTGCCAAAGCTTGGGCATCTGTATTTGCCACAATAAAATCAACGCCTGCAAGCCCTCGGCGTATCATGCTGTTGACAGCATTACTGCCACCGCCTCCAACACCAATAACACGGATACATGCTCCAGCGGTCGCTGGTGTATCCAGGTGAATCCGTACATCATAAGACTGTTGCTGTGGATTCATAATCGCCCCCGCCAGTAGTGGTTACAAGTGTTCAAAAAAATGCTTAATTCGTTCCAAGACATTACGATAGCCAAGTGTTGAACGCTGACTTCGTTCAATATGGCGATAGGTCATGCCTGTTCTATAAGCTGCATTAGTACGGAGTTCTTGTGCAAAGAGCACTAAACCAACCGCAGTCGCATACATAGGACTTTGCACCTCTGGTACAAAGCCTCCGTGAAGACCTATGGTTGGAATACCCACCTTTACAGGCATACCAAAGATGCGTTCTGCAAGCTCTGCTGCACCCCGCAGCTGTGCACAGCCTCCGGTCAGAACTACCCCCGCTGCAAGATTTCGTGCATATCCACTTCGACGGATTTCTGCGAAGGCAAATTCAAAAATTTCTTCCATCCGAGGCTGGATGATCTGACAGAGCATGCTCTTGCTTACTTCGATCGGTTTGCGACCATTGATACCCGGAATCATGAATACCTCATCATGCAGAATGCTCTCTTGTAATGCATGACCATAGGCTATCTTGATTTGCTCTGCCTGTGCGTGGACAATCCCCAGACCTTTTTTGATGTCGTCGGTGACCTTATTACCTGCTATTGCAAACATTGCTGTGTGCCGTATTACACCTTCGTCGAAAATCGCAATGTCAGTAGTGCCACCTCCAATATCTACTAAGGCAACCCCTACTTCCCGCTCCGCACTATCGAGGACCGCCATGCTGCTGGCAACAGGCTGAAGAACGATCTCAGTCACTGAAAGACCAGCACGTTCGACACAGCGATGGATATTTTCTAATGCAGTACGTGCTGCTGTTACAACGTGAATATTTGCTTCCAGTCGCACGCCCGTCATCCCCAAGGGATCAACGATTCCATCTTGTCCATCGAGAATGTAATCCTGTGGAAAAAGGTGAAGAATCACTCGATCGGCTGGTATTGCAATCCTCCGGGCATCATCCATCAGGCGCTGCAGGTCACTTGAGCGAACCTCTCGCTCTGAACCAGCAATCGCAACTGCGCTTCGACTCTGGAACGATTGAACATGGTCGCCAGCAATACCGACGACCACATCAGTAATTTCTACACCTGATGTCGTCTCTGCTTGTGCAATAGCCTCCTCGATGGCAGCAACAGTTTTCTCAATATTCACAACAATACCCCGCGCAAGACCTGTATTTTCCGCAACCCCTATTCCAAGAACTGTCAATGCGGCGTTTTTTTCATCCGGTGCCGCAACAATAGCACAAACTTTCGTAGTCCCAATATCCAGCCCAACGATAACGTTGCTGTGGCGCGGCGAGCGTGAAGCTCGTGCAATTCGCTGCTGTGGATTATTCATACTCCACCCCCCACAGATGTGGACTGTTGACTGGCTAAGCTCACAATAATCCGATTCTGCCATCGAAGGTCAACCACGGCCACGTTTTGTCTATACCATGGCGATTCAATGAACCATGCAAGGCGATCTATTTTGCTGGATAAGTTTGTGTTACTTCCCAGAAGAACAGCGGTTGATGTGGGAGAAAGAATAATCGAGAGTGTTCCATCCCTGCTGCACTGAAGCTCTGCGCACCATGTATTCAGACGGCTATCTGCGCTAAACGTCCTGAGAATCGGCAAAGCTTGTGCAAGTTGACGCAGATGATGGATCGAAATAACAGGAACATTAGCCTGCCGATAATACGGGCGATACTCGCCGATGAGACTATCGCTAAGCACCCACCTTACGCTACCGTCGGCAGCACGGACAAGCGCACACGGATGATGCTCCGTCACTGTAATCTTGAGCACCGTGCCAATCCTACGCGCCATAGCTTGGCGAATAAAGGGGAAACGTTCTACCTCTTGCTCGATTTGGCGCAGCGATGGAAGTGTTTTTTTTGAGAGAAGGAGATTCACCGCACACGTAACGGAATCTCGATACTCCTGGGCAATATGCTCCCAGCCCTCAATACTGACAGATGTCACCTCCTGTCCGCGATGCCAGAGATGAGCAGCCACCACCACTGCTATGCATAGAATAGCAGCAGTCAAGAATTCACTTACGCTGAATGAGTGTTGTTCCAGACGTTGTTTCATTCCATGCATACGCATCAAGTGGGCGATAATGACGCCAGTGCTAAAAACAGGCACAGCACACCAATAACTGTGCTGAGAATTGGCGCATCAGTTGATTTTGCCCACAACTGTGAAGGAACTGCTCGGATTGAGTCATCTGCAATAGTGCTGCATCTATTGCAGACGCGCAGCAAAAATAGCGTCAGAATGTGTACTTGTCAAGAGTTTTCTGAGGGAAGCGGAAAATTTTTTTGTAATAGGCTTTCTACTTTTCGCCAAATGTGCTGGCAGGGGAATCGGTTCTCCGCAATAGCCCGCCCAACAATAACCGAGTCCACACCTAATGGTTGCATTTGATTACAGCGCCATAGTTCCTCTGGCGTGTCAATCCCCCCTGCTACGGTAATATTCATGCATGTCGCTTGAGCAAAAGACTTGATAACATCGAAATCTGGACCCTGATATGTACCCTCCCATGCTATGTCGCTATAGATTATCCGTCGAATTCCACATGCTTTTGCCATCGCAGCAAAGGCAACATCATCAATCTGTTGTCCTGCTATATGCAGCACACGATTACGGGCGCGAATGCCTGCAACAATGCGAGACGAGGAGTACTTGGCAACTAAATGCTTGACTTGGTCAGGGACAGTAACGATCATCTCAGTAAGGACAAGTCGAAAAGCACCCTTATCAATCCAATACAGGCATTCATCAATATCTGGAAATGCCGAAAGAAGCTCGATAGGAATGTCCACAGCATCAATGATATGCTCAATTGCTTGGCGCGTTGCGACGGTTGGCCTGCAGTCAAGAGCATCTAAATCCACGATATGAAGAGTACGAGCATTCTCTTGGCGCAGTAAGCGTGCTACTTCATGAGGATGTGCCACCAAGTAATCGTAATAGGCTTCCATGCCAGGCTCGCCAAGAATACGCCGCCGGCATTGTCCATTGCGAAGCTCAATTGCGGGAATGACCAGTATCATTGGCTTTAGCTTATCTGGTGAAGAATGCGCAGCGCATGTTTTATGAGCGTCTCAACTGACGGACTCTGCCCTTGCTGCCGCATTGTCTCGAACGCTGTCCGAAGTGCCTTCTCTGCCTGTGCACGATTATAACCAAGAACGACCATTGCCTGAAGTGCCTCACTGAGGAGTAAGGAAAATTCTCCCACTCCCTCTCTCTCAATGCTGACTGAAGCAATTTTTTCGCGCAATTCCAATACCAACCGCTCTGCGGTCTTTTTCCCAACACCGGGGATTCGCTGCAGCACGACAAGATTATTTGCAAGAACTGCATGCTGAAGCTCAGCAACACTCATCGCAGAAAGAATGCTTAGTGCAATCCGTGTACCGACGCCGGGAATAGCGATCAGGAGAAGAAACATCTCTCGCTCACTGGGAGTAGCGAAGCCGACTAATTCAATGCCATCGTCGCGGACAATCAGATGAGTATGGACAATTGCATGCTCTCCAACGGAAGGTAACTGCCCCGAGGTCGTCAGCGAAACACTCATTCGAAATCCGATGCCCCCACAATCTACCACAATGTGGGAAGGTGATTTTTCGATAAGCGTACCAGAAAGTCGAGCAATCATACGCCAGGATTCCGCATTACAACCACTGTCCAGTCATCATGTACTGCACAACCTGCACTATGCTCGCCAAGGGCGCTGCAAATACGCTCAACGTATTCGGCAGCAGAGATGCACTGGGCGCTTGCTAACACCTGTGCCACTTGCTCAGTACCAAATTCTTTCCCCGATAGGTTACGCGCCTCAGACACTCCATCAGTGTAGAGACAAAGGGCACTTCTCTCTGGAAGCGGAAGCTCCTCTTGGTGATACTCTACCGCCTCGAGAACACCGAGCACTACATCCCGCTGCCCTAATTCTTGCACGCTGCCATCGCAAGTGACGATCAAAGGAGCGGGATGTCCTGCACATGCATAACGGATTACCTTTGTGTCCGGGTTGTAATGGACGACCACCGCTGTTACAAATGAGCCACTATCGGTATGCTCAAGCAACAGCTGATTCCACTGCGCTAACACCTGTGCAGGCGAAGCATTCATCGAAGCAAGCAAATGAAATGAAGCGTGGAGGTGTGCCATGATAAGGGCAGCACCTATTCCTTTACCGCAAACATCAGCAATAGCCAGCAGTACTCCATCATCTTGTAAAGCGACGTCGTAGTAGTCCCCGCTAACATGATGCGCAGGAGAAAGGTGAGCAGCAATTTCCACCCCTTCTATCTTTGACAGGCGATCAACAGAGGGAAGCAGACGTTGTTGAATCGCTCGAGCGAGTGCAAGCTCGCGCTCGAGACGCTCCTTTTCAACCTGAGCTTCCATCAGTGCCAAGTGCTCCACTGCAGCTGCTACCGCCGTAGCATATGCCGGAAGGAATTCGTCGCTAAGATAACTTTGATTCTTTCCGAGACGCGCACCAAGACCAATCACGCCGATAATGTTCTGCCGCCCAATAAGAGGCAAAAGATACCTGATTCCATTTTCTTCTAAGTATTCTCGCAGTTCTGCTGGTTCAAAGGTGTCAATGCTTGTAGCAGAGTGCACATGTTCAAGGATGCTACTAACGATTTTATTGTTGAGTTGTATTCCCTTTGCCCAAAGGTGAATCCCGCTGCCTCGATCAACAACCGCGATAAAGCTCCGTGTTGTTATAGTATGCCCTAACAAACGCAAGCCAGCAGTATAAAGCAAGCGCTCCCACGAGTCAGTGAGTTGTACATCACGGACGACATCAACTAATGTTTCGAGCATTTGGCTCTGCTCTATGAGCTTGTGGTAATAGGCACGGTACCGCTGTCGTTCTGCTACAGTCGAGAATATCGCCCGTGCCCCTCTGATGGCTGGTTTAAGAGCATAGTCATTTTCCCCTGGAAAGACAAGAATAAATTCCGCTGATTGAGCAGCATCAAAAAAAGAGACGCATGCTGTACCATTTGCCGGTAAATTCCCACTGGCACAGAAGGACTCCGCAATCTGAGGCGGTACAGAGGACGATTGTGCTACAGGAGTGTACTTTCCTCTTTGCCCGCGCTCTATAACGATAGCCCAGCACTGGTGCTTGTTCTCTATCCACAGGCACAATCGGTGGAAGAACTCTTCTGTGGTTGCCGCATCACTCAAAGTAACAACCAGCTCAACAGGCACTAAAGCGTCTTGTCGGTTATTGTTCATCTGCAAATGTGACGTGAGCTCCTTCATACTCCCGAATGAGAGAGCGATAAGCATCCGGAATGCGCTCCGGAACATGCGTTGCTGGATTCAGGTGAACAAGAACTGCTTTTGCTTTAACAAGCAGCTGTCCCTCCACAAGTACAACTAACTGCTCGAAGGTCAGAGAGGAGCGGCGTATGTGAGAAATACGTGTTAAGACCTCGTATTCATCGTCGAATTGGGCGGCAGCAAAGTAATCAATCTCTTGATGAGCGACTACAAAGCGATGTTTTGTTACAAAAGTTTCTCGATCAATAGGTAACCCAATTGCCCGGAAATACTCGACTCGAGCGGCTTCGAGCCAGTAGAAATACACCGCATTATGTACAATGCCCTGCCGATCGACATCATACGTTCGGACTCGAGTCCGTACGACATGCCGATAAAGCGTGCGCTCTGTCGCAAGAATTGCTTCGGCACGCTGGGCAGCGCTTGGGATAACAACAGCATGCACAGGAGCACTGCTCATAGTGTCTTCACATCACGATAGTTGAACGACCTGTTAGTTCTTCATGAAGCTGAAGAAGCAATTGGCTTGCTTGAGAAGTGTCATTGCTGTCAACATCCAAATGAAATACTGCACGAATCCAACCTGTAGGACCAGGCGATAAAAGCACCCCACGACGAGCTGCTTCTTTCAGTATCAGTTCTGCTGGTATCCCCAATCGAGAGCGGAAAAGAACAATGTTTGTCGGTGGTGGATTGAGCATGAGCTCAAAGTGGTTGCTGATCCCATTGGCAAACAAGCGTGCATGCTCATGATCTTCAGCAAGCCGCTGGAGGTGATGTTCCAAGGCATATAGCCCCGCCGCTGCAATTACTCCCGTTTGTCGCATCCCCCCGCCAAGTATCTTGCGCCACCGCCGCGCAGCAGAGATAATTTCCCGCGGACCAGCCAGCACAGAACCTATCGGTGCACCTAATCCCTTCGATAAGCAAACCATAACTGTTGTGCATGGTGAGACAAACTCTGAAGGTGCAATTCCTGTTGCAACGGATGCATTCCACAAGCGTGCCCCGTCGCAGTGGAGAAAGAGGCCATGCTCATTGCACCATCGAGCTATGGCACAAATCCGCTCCAATTGCATGATTGCCCCGCTGTACCGGTTGTGTGTGTTCTCGATGCATACGCCCTTCGTGCGAGGATAATAATACGCTGCCGGACGCATAGTCTGGGTCAAACGTTCAACGTCATCACCACTCCAAAACAATTCCACTGCTCGCAATTGGACTCGGGAAATAACTGATGCTGCACCCGTCTCATAGTGAAGGATGTGGGACTCGGAGTCAACGATTACTTCATCGCCTGCACCGGCTTGGACGGCAAGAGCGATTTGGTTTCCCATCGTCCCGCTTGGAACAAAGAGTGCAGCTTCCTTGCCAAGAATAGCTGCCACCTTTTCCTCCAACTCATTCGTCGTGGGATCCTCACCAAATACATCATCTCCCACCTTGGCAATTGCCATTGCGTGGCGCATGCCGGGCGTCGGCTTTGTTACAGTGTCGCTACGAAGATCTATCACTGCTCGATCATCGAATGGTGTTTTAGACAAACGAAACTATGCCGCTGTGCGAAATTCGCTATTAAGGAAACCAATCCTCGACAAGAGCAATGGCAGAACTTGAGACACTCATTCACCGTGCACAAACAGCCCATGGCATTTCCCTCCATGATGCCCCACTTCGCTACCGAACGATCGCTCAATGTGCGCAAGATCGGCTCGCTATGCACGCCGAGCATCTTTTCCTGACCTACTACGATGAGCACGGCAGTCGTAGTAGCTGGACCTATCGACAGTTTATTGAGCAAGCATGCCGTACAGCAGCATATCTGCGGAAAAAGGGCCTACGTCCAGGAGACCGATTCGCTACTGCAGCGCATAACCATCCGGATACAATCGTGCAATATTTTGCTGCATGGTTATTGGGCTGCTGTGTTATTCCCCTCAATATGACCGAAGAAGATCAAAGACTTCACTACATACTACAAACCTCGGGCGCACAAATGTTGCTGTGCCGTCCAGATTATCTCGATCGCCTTCCCGCGATCACAAAGGACCTTTCGATAGAAACCATCCCCATCGATGGCACTTATCATGAGCAAGTTGCTCGCTGTGAACCTATTTCTCTGGACGAAGGATGTGCATCATACGATAGCGAGGCACTTCTTGTCTTCACCAGTGGAACAACGGGAAATCCAAAGGGAGTGGTCTTGGTGCAACAGAATCTGTTAGCAGACGCGGAAGGAATAGCACAGTGGCATAAGATTACTTCGAGAGACCGGCTCATGTGCGTGCTGCCTGTCCATCACGTCAATGGAACAATTGTCACGCATGTCACGCCGTTTTTTGCCGGTGCATCGGTTGTCCTCAATCGCAAATTCCAAACAGAGTATTTTTTCCCTCGCATACGGCAAGAGCGGGTTACAATTGTCTCTGTTGTGCCAACTCTTCTTGCCTTTTTGCTCGAAGCAGGAGCAGACAGCTGCGATGTTCGTCAGCATGGGTTCCGCCATATCATCTGTGGTGCTGGCCCCTTGACCTGTGACCTTGCTGCACGATTTGAAGAGCGCTACCAAATCCCAATTATCCATGGCTATGGGCTCTCCGAGACGACATGCTACTCCTGTTTTCTCGAAATTGACCTGGACGAGCAGCAGCATCGCCGATGGATGCAGGATTACGGTTTCCCATCAATTGGTGCCCCGATCCCGCAGAATGAGATGGCAATTCACGATCCTGATGGCAATGAGCTTGGTGAAGGTCAGCGCGGAGAAATCGTCATTCGTGGTTGGAATGTTATGAAAGGCTACGATGCCAATCCCGAAGCAAACTATGCAGCTTTCACTCATGGTTGGTTTCGCAGCGGCGACGAAGGCTTTTTCATTCGGAAAGAGGACGGCACACCATACTTTTTCATCACGGGGCGAATCAAAGAGCTCATTATTCGCGGTGGTGTCAACATTGCTCCCCTTGAGATCGACGAGGTGCTTGCACGTGCTCCTGGTGTCCGTGCTGGAATAGCTGTCGGTTTTGAACATGACCTCTATGGCGAAGAGGTCGGTGCATTGGTCATCCCAGCGGAAGGTGCTACAGAGGAAGCAATCCTTTCGTACTGCCGCCAGCATCTCCCACATCACAAATGCCCGAAGGTAGTGCTTTTCACAGACTCGTTACCGGTGACCTCAACAGGCAAGTATCAGCGGAATAAAGTCAAGCACTTGTTTGCCCAGTGGCGCTCAGTCCAGTTTCCAAAGTAGTCCCTGGGCGAAAAAAGCTTATTAGGGAAACACCTTCTCGCACAACATACCCTGCACCGACAAGCATAACCGTCACGTAGTTTATCGCATGCGCTATAGTAATGAAGACGAATGCTTCCTCAATTGGTACCTGGTAGAGGCGATACATTGCCTCCGCGACTAAGGCGTGGACAACCCCTATCGCTCCTGGCGTCGGTGCTACGGTCGTTGCAACTGCTACCACCAGAAGCACGATGCAGCCATCCCAGAAAGTCCACGCAAACTTAGCGGGAGCATGCATAGGCACAGCCGCCATCACAATCCACAAGGGAAGTACATACAAAACCCAAATTGCTAATGATTCCAGCAGAATTCTTCCTGCATCTGCTGGATGGCGAATAACGCGTATCCCTCGGCGGAATGCATCGAAAATGCCATGAACACGTTCAGCTGCCTGCACTGAAAATACCCGAATGATGCGAAGAATTATACGTTCTCCCGCGGAACTAAAACCAATCAGCACCCCTATTGCTGCAAATACAAGCACCATCAGAGCAAGTGTACGCGCCCCTTCTCCGATAAGCCACTGTGGCAGTGCATGTGTTGCGATCTCGGGGAGAAGATATAAGGCACACGCAAGAAAGAAAAGAAGCTGGAGGACGTCAATGCTCCGTTCTGCAAAGACTGATGCCAAAACAAGAGCACTCGACAGACGATACCGCCTTGCGAGTACATATGGGCGAAGAACCTCGCCACTGCGGGGCACAAGATTATTAGCAACATACCCCACCATGACAGCAGAAAAAAGGTCATGGAGACTCAGCCTGGGAAGACCCTCCACAGCACGAAGCATCGTTTTCCACCGTACTGCCCGCATCCAGTGTGAGGCAACAACCGGCACAGCACTTGCAAGCACCAGCCAATAATTTGCTGAGCGGAATGTCTGCCATACACGGCCAAGATCCAGCACTGAGCTGATCCAAATAAACACCCCCGCAAAGACCACTCCTCCGAGAACGATCTTCCACAGAATTGGCGGTCGTGACGTAATTGTTCGTTCTGCTTCAGGCATTGGTTAGCGAGCAATCATCATTTTTTCCGTTAGCAACGTATTTCCTACCCTACACTGGAGCATATAAACACCCGTTGGCAGCTGAGATACATCGAGTTGTAGTGTTATCGAAGTCGAGACCGGCTCCGAATAGACATATTCACTGACGATGCGCCCCATGACATCAACAACAGCAATAGTGCACTGTGCCGGCTGGTCTGAGCGTAGCTGAACACTAACTACATCTGATGCTGGTTGCGGATATAGTTCGAGACTTGGATGGGCTTGGCTTATAGAAGTTTCCACTGATGCTACACTATCGGTCAACCCGATATTATCAAGATACCACCCGTCGTCAGCACCTAAAGCTCCGGCAACCAAAACAAATCGCACAAAGACTGTATCGCCGACATGCGCTGCTAATGAGCGATGTGCCCAATACCATGGGGCAGTCTGCACCGTTGCATTTCCCCCCCACTCTGGCACCGAGGCACGATTAAAGGTTCCCCACCATCGCCATGTTCGACCGAAGTCTGTGCTGTACTGAATTGCACCGTAATGCGATGCTGTCGCTCGAATGAGAGCAATGTGCGCAAAGGAGAATGTGTTTTTTGTCGGAGGGACCACAAAAGGTGCCAGAATAAGATGATTAGAAGTACCAGGCACATAATTCCCTCCGGGCGAGTCCGTAATTGAGTTCGGCTGTGATAGTGCGCGTACATTTGTACGGGTCCACTGGGGATTTGTGGGCACTATTGTCCCATCAGATGAGCGAGTGCTGTAGCCATACCATACGACCGTATCCGCTGCATCACGGTCGAAACTTACAAAGAGATCACGTAGCGGGGCACCACTGTAAGCTAACACAGCCTCTGTTGGAACACTGTAGGTAAATCGGTCATTTCGTTTGCCAACCGCACGAAGCGTAAGCCAATAAAATTGTTTAGTGGGTACACGAAGGACGTATCGGCCTGGCTGACCTGCCTGCACTTGAGGAAAAGAAATACTATCTACCGGCGTACCATTGCTGTAAAACACAATCCGATCGAAATCATGGAAATATGAGCCATCTACATGTTCACGCGGGTTTGTCCACAGCACTTCGATACCATCAGCGTGCGGTTTAGCAATAACGTTGGTTGGTGGTTTCGGCTCAAGAGCCCCACCTGTAAAGATGCTCGTTGAGACGGGTGTACTTTCTAAGCCGTCCGGAGTACGGACAATGATTTCATAAGTATAGGGCGCACCGTCGCTTAAGCCGGTGTCCGTGTATGTTGTTGTGCCAGCGGGAAGCTCGGCTATTTGCTGTCCGTTACGGTAGATAACAAGGGTGTATGCTCCAAGTGGCTCACCCAACATTGTTGTCGTTGGATTGGTCCATCGAAGAACTGCTTGAGTGGGATTCTCATAAGTGTTGGTTACAGTAAAATTCTCGACAGGTCGGGGACCTAACGTTACGATCGCGACATATGTATCATTCGTTGACATCGCCCCGTTGGGGGAATCAGGCATCCAAAAACAAGCATAAAACTTGCCGCCACGGGCTGCGATACTGGTGTAGTCTCCCCAATAGTTACCACCACTGCCCCCTTGAGGCGAGACTGTGTTGGGCGAACGGAAATACCATGTTTGCGGAGTTAATCGAAAGCGGCGCCATGTCGAACCACCGTCGCGCGAAATAGCTAAGTACGCATCTGCCCCTGTGTTGTCCGGTGCATTTTGTGAGCTGTAGTACAATACCCCGATTGCACCAGTTAGTGGATCGACGGCAATCGCAGGCATAAAAACGTCATTATTGAGCGGATTATCATCTACTCGAATCGAGGAGGACCAAGTCGCTCCACGGTCAGTTGAACGAACAAGGTAAACGCCTGGTTGTTGTGTGGTTTGATGTCTGCCTGCTTGTACCACATAAACCCAGCCCCGCCGAGGTCCATTAGAACGATCCACCGCAATCGCAGGATAGGAACTAATTCGCATGTTTTGCTTTTGTGCAAGTTCATAGCGTCCATTCTGGGAATTGTATGTCCCCAGGTTTAGAACTGTCTGCGCAACACGGGAGGGCTGAAATGATGCTCCTCCATTGGTGCTAACGCGCACAACGGCATCGGTCCTGCCCCCACTTTGTGCTCGATAGGCAACGTAGAGAATCCCATTTGGACCAACGCAGGGAACAGGAGATTGAATGCTACCGTAGGCAAGCTCTACGGGGGGCTGTTCCCATGTTTCGCCACCATCAGTAGAGTATGAGAATGCAATAAAGTTCGGAGCTGACCTGCTAAAGTGAGTCCACGTAACATACACGCGGTTTTTGTACGGTGACGATGGATCGTTATCAGCATCCATAAGCCACTTATCGTTGAAGGGGGGATTTTGTTGCCCCTCGTAGTACCAAACATAGGGGAGCATCCGCCATGTGACCCCTCCGTCAGTCGATTTGCACACAATGACGTAGTTGTCGCCATTTCCATCGTCTTGGGTAAGTCGTGCCCACCCATACCCATAATACAAGTTCCCGTCTGCATCAAATGCGAGCGCAGGATCAAAGTTGGTTTGTCCCCCTCCGGCGGGTCGCCCGATGTTCGCATTACTCGGTAGCAAATACCGGTTCCATGTTTTCCCGCCATCCTTGGTAACGAACGCAGTCATGCGGTAGCCATTTACACCATTGTATTGCATGTCATTGGAGTTTGCAACGATATTAAGAGGATCGCGAGGATTGATAGCAATCCATGTTTCAGTTTGGTCATATGGCGCGCCCCCACACGCATTCGCAATTGGGAAACCGTCTGGAGAAACTAACCCATTTTGAAAGCGAGAGACATGCTTTTCTGTTCCTGGAGGATAGGTTGGCGCTTTCACCCACATAGTTGGCTTCGAAAAGCTTACCCCTTCTTGTTCGGACGGCGGGCGAAGATAAAAGGGTATTGTTCGAGCATCATATTGCCCACTTGCATGCACAACAGCCAAAAGAACAATCACACTTATTCTTACCGCCGCATGCATAGGACTTCTCCATTGTTGAACTATCATGATGTTGCTGTCAAGGGGATAATTAATTCGGCAAGTGATGAGTAAACATCTTCAATTGGTGCATTTCCATCAACGGTGTGCAGCTTTCCTTGCCGAGCGTAATATTCGAGCACAGGAGCAGTCTGTTCGCGGTAAACACGAAGACGCTCGCGAATAACTGCTTCGGTGTCGTCACTTCGTCCTCGGCTAAGCATACGACGAACAAGCTCATCTTCGGGAACTTCAATCGTCACAACAGCATCAACGGTCCTGCCCAATTGAGCTAATAGCTCGTCGAGTGCATGGGCTTGCTGAAGCGTTCGTGGAAAGCCATCGAAAATGCATCCTCGCCGATAATCCTCAGCTTCAAGTGCTGCTCTTACCACCGCAAGAACAATTTCATCCGGAACAAGTGCTCCCGACTCCACAATTCCTCGGATTTGTTGACCCAGTACTGTGTTGTTAGCAATATGGCGGCGAAATTCTTCACCGGTTGAAAAATGTGCCAACCCCAACCGCTCCTTTAGAAGGGCTGCTTGTGTACCTTTCCCTGCACCAGGTGGTCCAAAAAGTACGATGTTCATCGAGACAAGATATTGTTGCTTCCACTATCTGGCTACAAGTTAGCAAATTACTGTTTAAATCGTAAACTCTCAGGCGCATGGTAAGAGCTGTACTTTCGCATAGCATGCAATAAGGCCCGAAAATCCCTGGGATAGGGTGCAACGTAGCTACATGGCTGTTGAGTGATTGGATGAATAAATGCTATTTCCTCTGCGTGCAACGTTGCCCGTGCAATGAGGGGACGCTCGGGGTGCTCATGGGAGGGTTTATATCGTGTCTTAAGGGCAGATAAGTAAACACCTTCCCCTACTCCGTAAAGGGGATCAACAAGGAGAGGATGACCGATTGCTGCTAAATGGACACGTATTTGATGTTGTCGCCCTGTAACTGGTACACACTCGAGCAGAGTCGCTCCTCGGAAACGCTCCATGACGCGAACATGAGTTAGAGCTTCTTTTCCACGCGCTGAAGGAATAACCCTGCCCGGTTTTGCTGGATCCTCCATCAGCGGGATGTCTATGTCGAATAAGTCCTGCTCGACCAGTCCAACCACAACTGCATGATACCGCTTGTTTACAGTGCGCTGCTCAAATTGTAAAGACAACGCACGGTGTGCATCGGCTGTCCGCGCAAATATGATTACCCCGCTTGTGTCGTGATCTAACCGATGCACTACATAAATCTTGCCTAATCGCGACTGCAGCCAGTCACGCAAGTTAGGAATGTCGCGCCGAAAGCGGTCCGGCAATGTGTGGTATGCTGGCGGCTTCGAAACAACAACGATTGCTTCGTCTTGGTACAGTATCACTGGAACAGGTGCTTTCTCCATGCTTGTCCGTTTGCAGCATTGACAGTATTCCGAAGCAACATTGCAATAGTCATCGGTCCAACCCCACCAGGCACAGGGGTTATCGCGGATACCTTCGGCGCTACCGAGGCAAATGCAACATCTCCCACAATACGGTAGCCATTTGGCGAGGTATCATCGGGGACACGATTAATTCCGACGTCAATGACAACGGCACCTTCGCGAACGTCGTCTGCAGTGATGAATTCTGCCCGACCTACCGCAACAATAAGCACATCAGCGCTACGAGTGTACTGGCGAAGATTTGCTGTAGCACTATGGCAAACAGTTACGATCGCGTCTGCCCACGGCGCTTTTTGCAGCAAAAGATTGGCTACGGGTTTTCCAACAATTAGGCTTCGTCCCACAACGACAACGTGTTTACCGCGAACAGAAACGTCATACCGTCGCAATAGCTCGATAATTCCAGCCGGTGTACATGGAACAAAAGAGGGCAATCCTATCAGCATGCGCCCTATGTTAACCGGGTGGAATCCATCAACGTCCTTGAGTGGATCAATTGATAAAATGACACGCTCACTATCAATGTGGGTTGGCAAGGGTAGTTGAACCAAAATCCCATGAACTGTAGGGTCTACATTCCATTGTTGGATGTGCCAAAGGACCTCTTCTTCGGATGTTTCCGCAGGAAGATGGAGGACTGTTGAACGTATCCCAACACGCTCGCATGCACGACTTTTGGCACGCACATAAGTGAGCGAGGCAGGATTATCACCAACAAGGAGCAATGCTATATGAGGTACAACACCTTGCTGGCGTAAGTACTCAACCTCACAACGTAACTGTTCGTATATGCTGTTGGCGATTACTTTACCATCTAAAATCATCATTGGAGTAGCAGGGAGGTAGAATCACCACTTACTTGTCTCACCACTTGCTTTAGTAAGCGCATTCTCTACATCTTCAAGGCTTCGAAGAAGCGGAGAACAAGCCTCATTGGTGCAGACAGTAGCATTAATAAGCATATCAGGATAATCTGCCGCGAGCACTTGCCATAGCCGCAATGGATTATAGCATTCTCGAAGAATCGTCCGAATCTGTTCGATGGTTGTCTCGGAGCACTGTGCATAGAGTTTTTCCCCACGGGTTACAATCATGTATGCAATGAGTAAGGTCGTATGTGCAGCAGGGTAGGAAGAAACTGTTCCTCCATAGCGAGAAAGGATAGAGTCTGCCATGTTGCGTAGGTCTGGCATATCATCGAGAAGTGCAATCATTGCTGCAACAGCAGCCAGTACTCCTATTCCTGATAGAGTTGCTCCATCGGATGGTTCGGTTATTTGCGGAATATCTTTTGTTGAAGAGGTGTAGTAGATTCCCTCCAACGATGAGAATCGTTCTCGAGCTTGTTGAACAAGAGCGATAGCCTTTTCAAGGTATGCAGAGTTTCCAGTTGCCTGATATAATTCGACTGCCGCCCATGCTGCGAAGGCATAATCGTCAAGAAATCCATCGACTGTGGGAACACTATCATAGGAACAATGTGCTATTGTATAATCCATCCCACAGTGAACATGTTCGACGTACTTCCATCCTCTTTCTGCACGCTGGATGAAAGAAGGCATCCCCAGAATTCTCCCCGCTCGTGCTAAGGCTGCAATCGTAAGGGCATTCCAATCAGTTAGTACTTTCTCATCACGAAGGGGGGCTGGCCTGTTCCGTCGCAAGCTTAATAGATGCTTTCGAATTGGCTCCCACCACGCAATGAATTCCTCAAGTGTACCACCGAACCGTTCCAAAACGGATGCTGTACGGACACCTGCATATAAAATGTTTCGCCCTGTTGATTTTCCTGTTGCTTCTTCGTATGCATTTCCTTCTGGTGTAACCCCAAATACACGGCACATCCGATCAAGGTTATCACGATCAAGCACAGAGGCAAGCTCAGCATAAGTCCATTGGTAATACGCCCCTTCCCCAGCCAGCGTATCAGCATCAATTGATGCAGCATAGACGCCCGAAGGGAGTAAAAAATTACTCTCGAGTGCCTCAGCAATTTCCTCGACGACTACGCGGCAGAAATGATCCTTTGTTATCGCAGCGGCTTCCGAATAAACAAGAAGGAGAAGCGCTTGATCGTAGAGCATTTTCTCAAAGTGTGGCAGGAACCACCGTCGATCCGTAGAATACCGGTGAAATCCTCCCCCGACATGATCCCATAGTCCACTCCACCGAAGTGCCTGGAGTGTTTCCAAAACCATCACTATCGCTTGACGATCGCTACTAATGTAGCCCCATAGCAGAAGGTACCATAGCATGGACGCTCCAGGAAACTTAGGCTCTGTTCCAAAACCACTGTATTCCTGGTCGTAGCTACGACGTGCAAACTCGAGCACCTGCTTACAGGTGTCATCAGAAATAGCTCCTGCATTGACGTTCTGCAAAGCCGGTAGGATGCGCTCCATGATATTTGCTGCTGAATCCCTCACATCCTGCCGATTGGTGCGCCACAGTTTCACGATCCTTTCCAGAATCTCAAGAAGTCCTATTCGATAGGATGTGCTGCGTTTGGGGAAATAGGTGCCAATAAAAACTACCTGCTTATCCGGTGTCAGAATTACCGTCAATGGCCAGCCCCCATGCCCAGTCGCCGCTTGACATACACTCATATATAGCGCATCTATGTCCGGCCGCTCCTCTCGGTCAACCTTGACAGCAATGTAGTGTTGATCAAGAAGAGCGGCTACTTCCCCATCTTCAAAGGACTCTTTCTCCATGACATGGCACCAATGACATGCCGAATAGCCAATACTGAGAAAAACGAGCTTGTCTTCCTGCCGAGCACGTTCGAACGCCGCTTCGCTCCATGGATACCAGTTGACGGGATTATGCGCATGCTGGCGAAGGTATAGGGACCGCTCGGCTGCAAGGGCGTTTGGCATTTCCTTGATTACACGTTCTCAGTGGTTACAGTTGCATATCGCTGCTTAATTGCCGGCACTAAATATTCTGCAAATGCACGCACATAGTCATATTGAGGTTCCCATCCCCAATCGCGACGAGCCGCATTATCATTAACATCAGCGCACCAAGAGTCCACAATAGCTTGCCGGCGAGTGTCCACTTGAAAAGTAATTGATGCCGAAGGGAAATATTCGGCTACAGTCGTTGCAATTTCTGCAGCTGTTGGTGCAAAGGCGCCAATGTTGTATACCTGGCGGGAGAGCCTACTTCGTTCCGCTTGTGCTAAAAGAAGTAGTGCTCGCACTCCATCAGGCATTGCCATAAATGGGATTTGCGTGTCAGGTCGCACAAAGCACAAGTAGGGCACTCCTCGAGCGGCAGCATGAAGCATCTCGGGAGCATAATCGCTGGTTCCTCCCGTAGGAAGCGTCTCTGCACTAATAAGACCAGGAAAGCGAAGTGCTCGGAAATCTACCCATGATTGCTCCCCCGAAAGCTGCTTATAGTAGTGGCTGTAATAAATGCCCAACCGTTCGCAATGGAGCTTCGTCACTCCATACAGCGTGCGAGGCTCAAGAGCATTGTCTTCGGTCACTTTTCCAGCTTGATGTTTGTCGTGCACCGATGCGAAACCATACACAGCGATAGTGCTTGGGAAAATGACCTGAACCGTCCGCTCGTAACGCTGACCGATGGCTTGAGCCAATTCGAGTATGTTTAGTGTACCCTGGACGTTGATCTGATGGGCACGTACTGGATCACGCTCAGCAGCTGTAGAAAGGACAGCGGCAAGGTGAAAAATTCTCGTGATAGGGTACTCCACCAATGCATAACCCAGTTCCGAGGTTGTTACATCTCCTCTCTCGCCCTCAAGGACGACTGAGCAGTAGCGAGTAAGTTCTGGAGGAAGGGATCGAACATCAGCAGCAATAACTGCGCTATTTCGATTCCCAAGCTCTTTGATAAGAGCTTGCCCCAATTCACCACTAGCGCCTGTGATAAGAACCATTTCCTGTGAATCGTGCACTGCCATGTAAAAGTCAATCGACGAATCTTCTATACTGCGCGAAAATAGAACTCCTGTTTCAGAATGCTATAAACGTAATTTCGCGGCCGGACGCCCTCTTTTTTGTACGATGCCATTTTTCAAAGTTGTACGGGACATCTTAGCGTTACTTGACAGGCGACGGCGAGCGCTTACGCTAAAACTAATCGGCTATATTCTCTTATGGCGTAATAGGCTACAGGAGCACGATGGTACTCACCTTCGCCGCATTCTCGTAATTCGCGACGACGGTCTTGGTGATGCGATCACAACCTTGCCAATGCTTGGCTTACTTCTCCGTAAGCTCCCAGCAGCACAGATTGATGTATTGTGCACAGTGCGAAACGCCCAACTCCTTGCAGCTATCAACGGCATAGGCAACATCTGGGTGATTCACAGGAGACCATGGGATTATTTTGTTCTTGCATCCAGACTTCGGCGTCAAAGGTATGATGTGATTCTCTTGACTGTTCGAGGTCAAACGTCATGGCGTGCCCTTTACATGCATATGATTGCTGGGTCTCACACCATCTTGGTAGCATCCCACCGTGGAGATGGATATCTGCCGTACTTTGACATCAATAGTTTGCTGGCGGCCACTGGAAAAAATGAATGGGAACGCACCTTCTTTCTCGCATGCGATTTGCTCAAGTATTCACCACAAGAAGAGGACTTGACTCCCTTTTTCCCTCGTGTCCACTTTTCCTGGGATAGAGTCTGCCAATGGCTTGCGGCACATCGAATCAATCACAACAGATATGCGGTCGTTAATCTTAGTGCGTATCAGAAACACAATCGGTGGGGGTATGAACAGCTTGCAGAAGTTCTCTCGTTACTCCGTACAACCATTGACATGCCAATTGTTGTCTCAGGTGTAGCAGAGGATTGCCGTCACTACAGCCCCCTTCTTGAACAATTGGGCATGAAAGTATATCCACCTACCGACGATATCCATGAAATTGCAGGTTTGGTTGCCCATTCTCTTTTTGTACTCACCCCTGATACGGGGATTGTTCACGTTGCAACCGCGCTTCGAACGCCTCTTGTAGCCCTTTATACTGCAAATGGCAGAAATGAGCATGAATGGGCACCTTTTCGCCATCCAGCAGCACGTGTCATCCATAGTGAAATCGGTAAGCCTCTTTCCACAATTCCGCCCGATGTGATTGTATCAGCAGTTCATGACCTCCTCGCCCAACTGCAAGTGCACCTTAACACCCAGGATGACTACCTCTCATCATCGAGCAACGGTGGTTCTTCCGTTGTACGGTAGAAGTCGAGTGCTACCAGAGTTCCATACGAACGAAATATACTCCCCACCGATACTGGATGATGTCGAAGTCGGAGCATTTCAAGCATCCCTTGTTGTTGCCACACATATTGCTGAGGAAGGAGGGGAAATTCTCGGCAAAGAATTCCATACCGACACAAAGCTGGAGCACTCCAATACCACGTAAATACCCCAATCCGCTCATCATCACGGGCAAGTACACAAGCTGATGGTAGCAAGCAATTCGTCATAATCTCCATCCGCAGTTGGGGCCCTTCCTGAGCAATCGGAGTTGTGCATAGTTGAGCAAGTCGTGCTGGAATTGCATTCTCCATCCCTGCTACCATCTGCTCAAGAAAATTCGCATGCGGCGAGTATGCCGCGCATGTTCTAATATGGTCAAGCTTCGCATTCGCATATGTCGGACGGCGCCGCTTCTGCCGATATCGCTCTATAAAAGCACACACTGATACGCTAAACCCCTCTCGGACTGAACGGTTCTTGTAGTACGGAATATGTTCGGTGCTCAGGCGTAGTAGACGTGCTAATGCATAACTCTGCACCTCCTCAAGTGTTACAGGCTCGGTTGTAGCTGGCAACTCATCGACCAGCAAAAGAAGCTCATCAGCAGGAATAACTATTGCCTCTGGTGTTGAATAGTCATCCACGTCACTAATGAGCACTGCATGCAGAACTACTCTTTCGTAGCCAGCTTGCTTATCATGAAGATGTTGCCGCCATGCGCTTTGATGCTTATCAAACTCGATTGCACCTGTGCATACGATACTATCAAGTAGAATTGCAGCCCCTTGAAAATCTGGTCCCTCGTAAGGATTATACTTGCCTGGAGTAAGTATTTGCACACGCTTGCCGCGAACTGTCCTAAGGACGCGAACAGGATCGCTCATCCAGCGGTGTACCGCAGTATGCAACGCTCGCTCCGGTAAGCTGAGTAATTTATCCAATGATTCGCTCATCTGACGGCAAGCTGCTGATGGTAACGCTCAAGAGCCTGCTGTAGCCCTGTGACACCATGGTCTCGATATGAGGCAAGCAACGCACGCGATACATTGACAACAGCTACACCTTCCGCATTCGCCTCCAACACATCACCGATGCTCCCCCCTTGCGCACCAATACCAGGGATAAGTAACGGCACCTCAGGTCCTACAAGCCCACGGATTGCCTTGAGTCGGTCAGGATATGTTGCCCCGACAACAAAGCCGACATTTGTACTCCACGGCATGTGTTGACATGCACGAATTACCCGCTCGTACAACGGGATACCCTCACTTTCGACGAGTTGAAAGTCCCTTGCTCCCTCATTCGAAGTTAAGGCTAAGACAAATGCCAGCTTTTCAGAATAGACCGCAAATGGCTCGATTGCATCCATACCCATGTAAGGATTGACTGTCACTGCATCAGCTTTGAAGTACGTATATGCTGCTTGAGCATATGCATGGGCAGTGGTGCCAATGTCTCCCCGTTTAGCATCGAGAATGGTAAACCGTCTTGCGGGAACAGTTGCTATAAGCTCAGCAAGTACCTCCATTCCTTCGCTGCCGAATTGCTCAAAAAAAGCACTGTTGAACTTAAACGCCGCACAAAAATCGCTACTTATTTCGATGATAACTTTCCCCCATTCTAGCAGAGTAGCACCATTGATGCTGCCTACATACTCGACATGTGGATCTATTCCAACGCATAAACACGTGCCAGAGTCCTTTATCGCAGCTGTAAGTTTCTGGCATCCGGTCATGGAAGGAGTCTTTTGAGCTCTTGATAGGGTTGTGAACGAAGATTTTCCTCCGTTGGGGGAGGAAGATTTGCAGCCTGAACACGTTGTGCATTAGCTTTGATACGGTCTTCCGGGAGTGGGTGCGTGCTAAGCAGCCGTTCAATTGCACCACCGCTGCGTCCCTTGACTTTCTCGAAAAAATAGCCTAAAGCCCCGGGGTACCATCGTGTACTCTGAAGGTAACGGAAGGAGTATTCATCACTTTCTGCCTCATCATCACGGCTATTCTTGAGCAAGGCAAGACCTACAAAGAGATTGGCCGCCAATTCCGTTGTTCGCGAAGGATTCTTCCCAAGCGCGATGTCCAAAAGCAACTGGGCGCCCAGCGCCTTCGTCATCCTCTTTGTTGCATGTCGGCGCTCGGCATGAGCGATTTCATGCCCTAATATAGCCGCTAACGTCGCTTCATTGTCTATTGCTTTCATAAGTCCGGTGTACACGTAGATGTACCCTCCGGGGGTGCAGAATGCATTGAGAGTGTTCGGATCATTGATAATCGTCACTCGATATGCAAAGCGTCCGCGGTGTTCCACAAGTGGCGAGCGAATAATGTCATCTACCATTCTCTGCACAGCGGAGCGAACGGTTTCATTGTTAAGGATAGGATATTCGCGAGGATTATTCCGAATCTCCTGGTCTAAGTTTGCCCCAAGCTGGGCATCATACGAGGCAGGAAAGATGTTGACCCCACAATGAAGACCAGCAAAAGATCCTGCGACAATTACTACAATCCACCATGCTACTTGTCTCATGCACACAAACACGCATTGTGAAACACAACACCTAAATGCGGAGGATATTCCACCGCTTCAAACACCAAGCCATGTGGAGGCGCAAGAGGGCTTGCCAGCCGGCGATCACGTGCATCCAGCGCATCAGCAAGTTCTTGCAAGGATCTCTTCCCACGAGCACAATCAACCATTGCACCAACTAATGCTCGCACCATACCGTAAACAAAGCGATTTGCCGCAATTTCTAATCGATACCGACCCTTCCCCAAGGACTGCCACTCGCACTGTTCTACACTGCAAATGTACGAGTGCTGCGAAGCGTTTTGTTTAGAAAAAGTGGTAAAATCATGCGTACCAATGAATAAGCGGCTACACTCCTTCAATACTTCCGGATCGAACGGAAAGCGCACCTGCCATTCATACCGACGGTTCAGCGGATCCTGACAACAGTTGATAGTGTAGCTATACACGCGTCGAATTGCATCATAGCGTGCATGAAACTGGTCGTCGTCACGCACATGCACACCGAGGATGCGAACATCTTCCGGTAGTGCGCTATTGAGGGCATTAGCTATCCGCTGCTGGGGCACCCGCGGTGCACACTGCAGCCGACTATGTACTACCATCCCCCGCGCATGCACTCCAGCATCTGTACGACCAGCAGCAACAACGCTTGATCGCTCCCCCAAGATTTTTTCTATTGCCTCGGAAATCACTTGCTCTACAGTCCGCCCGTTCGGCTGGCGTTGCATGCCAACAAACTCGGTGCCATCGTATGCAACTTTCAGTACCACCGTTGGCATAGAGGCTACGCCAGAATTGGCAAGGCAAAGTATCGGGGCTCTGTTTGCACTTCTGATCGCACACGGGCAAGGAGATACTGCCCAGCGATACCATCAACCAGCACCTCCACGATCTCCCCTTGCGGCGCAGCCGGCAATACCACACGACAGTAGTTCTCGGTATACCCTACAAATCCTCCCACACCCTCATCGTAGCTTTCGACGAGCACCTTGCGATAGGTGTTAATGTTTTCTCGATAGAATGCAGCTTTTTTTTGCTCTCCCAATTCCCGAAGACGACGAGTGCGCTCCTTCCGTATGCGATAAGGTACTTGGTCACTTCGCTGTGCAGCTTCGGTCCGTTCACGCTCGCTATAGGTAAAAACGTGCAGGTATGAAAGCGGCAATTGCTCAATGAAACGGTACGTCTCGGCAAAGTCGGCTTCGCTTTCACCTGGGAATCCAACCAAGACATCTGCACCAATGCAGGCAGAGGGAATACGCTGCTTAATGTAAAGGACACGCTCGGCGTAGAGCTCTCGTTTATAACGACGTCGCATCGCGCGGAGAACAGCCGGCGAACCACTTTGGAGGGGCAGATGAAAGTGCGGGCATATAGTTGGATGCTCAGCAATGAAGTCAATCATCTCTGGATGCATTCGGTTCGGCTCGACGGAACTGAGGCGATAGCGGCAATCCAGCCTTAGCGACACCAGGAGCCGCAGTACATCAATAAGGCGCTCTCCCGTGGGGGCGCGATATTCCCCCAAGTTGATACCGGTCAGTACAATTTCCCGATAGCCTGCCTCGGTAAGTCTGCGGACATGGTGCTCGATCTCCGAAAAATTCATCGACCGGCTTTTGCCTCGAGCACGAGGAATAGTGCAAAACGAACAGCTATAGTCACATCCATCCTGCAACTTCAAAAAGGCACGAGTACGGCTATCATGTTCCGAAAAAACAGCCGGAACAAACTCAAGCTGTTGAGTACGTATGTCTCCCGCATGCACAACAAAAGGATACTCATTGCGCGAAAGTGCCTCGCTGAGCACATCGGCGAGAGTATTCTTTTCGCTATTGCCGATGACAATATCAACACCATCAAACGATGCGATTTCATAGGGCTGTAGCTGCGCATAGCAACCGGTAACCACAATGCGCGCATGTGGCGCAATACGCCGGGCACGATTGAGGATTTTACGGCATTCACGGTCAGCCGATTCGGTCACACTGCATGTGTTGAGCACAATAACATCTGCTGGCTCCCCAAAGGGCACTATCGTGTATCCTCGTTCCTCCAAGCTTCGCGCAAGTGAAGAACTCTCCGCGTAGTTTTGCTTACAGCCGAATGTATAGATTGCAGCTTTCATCGAGTAATAAGTCGTACATTTTGGGCAACATGTGAAACCGGAAGTTTGTTCCAGTAGTGCAACGGTTACCGTTACTGTCACACCAGAAATGGCAGCCACTCTTGACGGACGGAGTATTCATCCGCTCTACTCGACATTTTGGCTTGCCTACCATGCCGAAGTGGCCGCACGCAAAGCAATAGAACCATATTTCGACGACGGTGAAAATGCAATAGGCGGAGCGATTACGCTCGAGCACTTCGCCATGTGCCCCATTGGAGCACAAGTGCATATTACCGCCACTGTAGCTGAGCGGAAAGGCAATCGTATTATTTGCTCAATTACAGCACGCACTCCGCACCGTGAAATAGCACGAGGAACTCAAACACAAATTGTGCTACCAGCAACTGTTATCAGCGAGAAAATTCGTCAAGCATATGACGATCACCACCTGCCGTTACCGGACGAGTCCTAATGCTTTAGCCATTTCCTCACCATAATCGGCAAGGAGTTCCTCCCCTGGTTCGATCGTCCGAATAGTCCAAACCTCCACACAGGTTCCGGTAGTATAATACTGCACGTTAGGCTTACGCCCGGAACCATGGTAAGAACAAATGAATCGTGCCACTCCAGCATCGGTACGGCGTGCATCAATCACGGTAGTAGCGTTAAGCTCAATTGCATACGGTCCGACGCCTAGCTCCGCGTACCGTTCGGTGTACTCTTGCACACTGAGCCGGTCACCATCGTAGTAGAAAAGGAATGTGTCTTTCGGTAGCCGACGAACTGCAAAAAGTCCCTTCCCCGCACCTGGTATCGTTGATTCCCGAACTTCAACACCGTGAACGATACGGGTGTGATGATAGCAATACGGATGTGTAAGCGTCGTCAGCCGTCGGCATCGCTGCCCATCAGCCCCTACATACGCACATTGCTTTGTGATGTACTCAGTCAAATCACTCCAGCATCCTATTTGAGAACTTCGCCTGTTTCGATTGCCCATAAAAGCAAGTCTAATTCTTGAAGAGGTAGCCCACACTGAGCTGCGAAATTGCAGAAAGCATTCTCAATTTGTTCGTAGTGGCGTTCAGTGCGTGGAAAATCGTTGGTGTCAATTGCTCCGAAGCGGCACAGATTTCGGAGAACATGTCGGTCAACTATCGCAAGCTCAAAGCGCCCAAGATTGCGGAGCACATGGCTTGCTTCTTTCATGCCAAAACCTGCAACATTTTTCACAATCCACCGACGCAGATCTCTTGCACTCTGAATCGAGCTGAGGGCGCCAACAATAGCTGAGAATTGCGAATGGAGACGCAAAAGACGTTTTGCTTTCGTCCGATGGAATCGCACATAGTGATTGCGATCTGCGAGAACCGGTGTTGGATCTACGGGATGCTCGAAAAAACGTTCCGCACGAAGACACTCGACAACACGCATTGCGTGGCGCGCCTTGCTTTGCGGTGTACAAAGACAGTAGCAAAACTCGTAGAATATGTCCTCTTTGGTCTTCGGAGCACAAAATTCCGCCAATCTTGCCCTAATTGCGTTAGCAAATGCGGCATAATGCTTATCAAGAGGTGGTGGCAAATTCATTTTGCCATCTGAAGGAGAGCAATCCACAAGTGCACAAACGGCTTTCCTGTAGTGTGGGCTAATTGCCAAATGCAAGGAAGGTTAGTCCCGACGTAGAAGTCCGCGTCCGACTGTCTAATTTCCTCAGCCTGTTGCGCAAGGGCATGCGCAGGGAGTTCTGGATACCGCAATCCTCGATCTCCTGCCATCCCGCAGCATGCCGCCGATGGGGGAATGATAACTTGACAACCTAACCGCTCAAGAAGTAACCTTATCCGCTCGGTTGCACCCAGGCGCTCCCCTGCGCAGCCAGGATGGACAAGTACGCGATATCGCCGAGCAGGGGCTGAAATTTGCCCATGTGTGTACAGATACTCAGCTGCATCCACGGGATCGAGGACTTTTACCTGCATCGTATCATCTGAAGCAGTCATCTTTTTTAGCTCCTGCCCGATAGAGAGTGCACATGAGCTGCTGTCAACAACAAGCGGTATAGCCCCATCTTCGGTTGCCTTCATCGCTGCTGCTATCCACCTGGATGCGACGCGACGGTATTCAGCAACCATCCCTCCAGAATGCCATGGATGCCCACAGCACACAGTACATGCTGCAGGAGGAATTGCCACCTTTACCCCTGCCTGCTTTGCAAGGTGAAGAAATGCTTCGGCAACCGACCCATGTCGATTACGCCCCCCAAAGCATGTCATACAGGTTGGCAGATATGTAAGGTGTGGTGCTCGACACGATTGTGCACGGAGGCGTTCGGGCACCCCCATTGTACGAAGCCACATCGGTGTCCGTGCTACGTGTGTAGCAATGTTAGACACGCGTTCCATGAGGCTCTCCCCCGTTAGTGATGCAATTTTTTTCGCAAGGAAAAGCTTCATTCCTGTTGCCCGGATCCAAAAAGCAGGAGAAAGTGCAGCTAATTGCCAGCCGATGCGCGATAGACCATTGGCCTTCTGCTCCCGTTGTTCGATGATCACCTCACCAGTGTTGATACCCACCGGACAGGCAAGCATGCACATTCCATCAGCTGCACAGGTTACTTCACCGGCGTAAGTGAAGGCACGGTGGAGGATACGGCGCTCATTATCCCTTCTACATCGGGCAATTTCACGAAGAACAACAATGCGCTGACGAGGCGAAAGAGTAAGTGTTGCTGAAGGGCACACGCGCTCACAAAAGCCACACTCGATGCAATGATCGAGCACAGGATGCACCCTCGGCAGATGCTTGATATTGCGCACATGAAGCGTTGTATCCCGCGTAAGGATGACATCTGGATTGAGAAGATGCTGAGGATCAACAAGCCGTTTGATACGCCACATGATCTCGGTCGCCCGATCTCCCCATTGCTGCACAAGATATGGTGCCATGTTTCGCCCTGTCCCATGTTCTGCTTTGAGAGAGCCATCATAGCGCTGAACAACTAACTCAGCCAGCGCATCCATGAATGCAGCGTAGGTATCTATCGAACGCTGATCAGAAACAAGCGAAAATGCAAAGTGCATGTTTCCATCGCGTGCATGCCCGAAGATGACAGCATCATCAAAGCTAAAGGTGTCGAGCAAGCGGCGCAAATCCCCTACTGCCTCTGCCAAGCGATCGCGCGGGAAGGCGACATCTTCGTTGATAAGAGCAGAACCAACCGGTCGGGCTGCGCCGACACTAGGCATTGCGCCTTTGCGCAGCTTCCATAGAAGAAGGCGTTCGTAGTCATTGGTAGCGATGGTAACAGAATCAGCATTGCACATGTCTGCAACATGCGCAATGTGGGTGGATGGAATTGCTTCTGCAGAGTCCGCATAGCGGAATTCAACTAATAATCCTGCAGCGCGGGGCAATTGAACTCTCGTTCCCTGTACAGCATAATGCTGTATAGCCCGCAAAGTCGCATCATCCATCAACTCGATTGCAGTCGCACCCATGTCATCAAACGCTGCCACAGCTCGGCATGCATCGGCAATCGTGGGGAAGCCAATAAGGGCAGTTTGCGCAAACGGCGGTTCCTCGATAGTAGCAAGTGTAACATTAGCGATAAAACCAAGGGTACCCTCACTGCCAACCATCAAGTGCTGCAGAATGTCTGCTGGCAGGTCATAATCCAGAAAAGCTGCCAGTGCAAACCCCATCGTGTTTTTCAGGCGACTACGGTGGCGAATCAACGCAACCAGTGCCCGATCTGCTCGAATCTCATCCCGCAGTGTTGCAAGCCCCTGGTAAAGCTCTGGTTCATAGTGTGCTAACTGCGCATCTGCAGCAGCAATGTCCGTAGTATCGATCATTGTCCCCGAGGGCAGGACTAGTGTCATCGCGCGCAGTGTGTGGTATGAGTTCTGCGTAATACCACAGCACATACCACTGGCATTGTTTGCTACAATTCCGCCTATTGTGCATGCATCGATCGAGGCAGGGTCCGGACCAATGCGCCGGTGATAGGCTCGCAGCCGTGCATTGACGTATCCTCCCCGCAACGAGCATCCAGCAGTCACTACTGCCCCATCGCGCCCAACAACAAAATCATTGAAGTTGCGCACAACAACGAGAACATGGTGGGTTACTGCTTGTCCCGAAAGACTTGTTCCCGCTCCACGGAAAGTGATCGGAATGTTCTCTCGCCTACTCCATGCAAAAAGGCTCTGCACATCCGCAATTGATTCAACGCGAACGACCGACCGCGGCACAAGCTGATAAAGGCTTGCATCACAGGAATACGCAACACGATCGAGAAGTGATGTGGAGACTTTATCCGCGCCTAATACTGCTGCTAACTTCTCCTCTGCATCCACGGGCGTTAGGATACACGTTCGACCACTGCTGCAACACCTTGACCGACGCCAACACACAGAGAAGCAACACCATAGCGCCCGTTGTGGCGGTGTAGTGCTCGAATAAGCGTTCCGAGAATTCGTGCGCCGCTCATTCCCAGTGGATGCCCAATAGCAATGGCACCGCCGTGCACGTTGAGTTTTTCCAAGGGGATGTTTAGCAGTCGCTGGCATGCAAGTACCTGCGCTGCAAATGCCTCGTTGATTTCAAACAAATCCACCTGTTCGATGGATATGCCCGCTTTGCGCAATGCGCCTGGAATTGCCTCAACTGGACCAATTCCCATATAGCGGGGGTCCACGCCAACAGCATGTCCTGCCAGATACCGCGCCAGTGGCTGGAGGTTATACTGTTGCACTGCCTTCTCACTGGCAACGATTACTGCTGCTGCCCCATCGTTGAGAGATGAAGAATTTCCTGCTGTAACTGTCCCGTTTTTGCGGAATGCCGGGGGTAGCTGGGCAAGCTTCTCAAGAGACGTATCTGTCCGCGGTCCCTCATCCCGACCGACCGTTGTCTCATTTCCTTTCGCATCCCGCACAACAACTGGCATGATTTCTCCCTGCAAAAAACCATCTTCATATGCAGCAATTGCAAGCTGATGAGAACGGAGAGCATAGGCGTCTTGATCAGCTCGGCTAATCGAGTAACGCTCTGCAACATTTTCAGCTGTCTCGCCCATGGATTCAAGAGGAAAGAGTTTTTCCATCGCAGGATTAGGGAACCGCCATCCCAGCGCTGTATCGTACGCTGTAAGATTTCCGAACACAGCACGGCCACTAACGTTCTTCGGAAGCACATACGGTGCTCGCGACATGGACTCAACGCCCCCAGCGATGATAAGATCGGCTTCTCCCGCCATTATTGCCCGTGCCGCAACAATAACTGCTTCCAGCGAGGAGGCGCAGAGCCGATTAACCGTAACGCCTGGCACATGGTGTGGCAGCCCAGCAAGAAGCACTGCCATCCGCGCTACATTACGATTGTCTTCTCCAGCTTGATTGGCACAGCCGAGCACGACATCGTCTATTGCCGAGGGATCAAGAGAGTTTTTCTCGATCATTGCCTGCAGCAGCAGGGCAGCCATGTCATCGGGACGAACAGAGCTCAAAAGACCACCATACTTGCCAACCGGTGTGCGAAGTGGACTGCATAGAAAAACAGTGCGCATAGCGTGCTATTGAGTAAGGTATCGTAAACTTTGCTCGACCTTGGCGAGTGCTTCGACAAATGCGGCTTCTTTTGCTCGCTCGTTTTCGACGATTTCTGGCTTTGCACGTTGGAGGAATTGTTCGTTTGCAAGACGTGATCGAGTTTGTGCAAGGAGACGTTGCAGGCGCTCATACTCTGCTTGTAGTCGCTCACGCTCACGATCGATGATGTGTTCTCCGACCACCAGAAATAGCTCAGTATCTCGAACAAAGGCAGTAAGTGCTCCCGCTGGTTTGCCCGATGGCGTGTATGGTGTTGGCACGTCAATACGCGCAAGCTCTGCCACAAGGGCAGCATGGCATTCGAGCAATTCCAGTGCATGATTCTCTGCACGGTAATATGACACGGGACGCTCCGATGGCTTCAGTCCCGCTGTAGCCTTGAGCATGCGATACTGCTCGATGATCTGCTTGAGGATTTCCATCTGCTGTTCGAGCGTGGGTTGCTCCCAGGAAGGATTGTACGACGGCAATAAGGACGTGCAAAGAGACTCCGTACGATCACGCAAGCCAAGCCGGTGCCAAATTTCCTCGGTGATAAATGGCATCAGGGGATGCAGCAGACCAAGTGCATCTTCGAATATGCTCAGTGCAAAGCGAACACGTCGTTGTCGTAGCTCGGTGTACTCTGTCCGTTGAAGCTCGATTTTGAGCAATTCGATGTACCAATCGCAGTAGTCATGCCAGAAAAAGTCGTACAGCGTGCGGACATACTCATTAATGCGGTATCGGCTCAAATGCTCCTCAACCAGGCGAATTGTCGCATGCAGCCGGGAGCGAATCCACCGGTCACTTAAGGATAGCTCCTCTTCGGCGAGCGTGGGAGATCGTTCAGCGCCTACCTGGGCTTCGTCTGCTTTGAGTGCTAAGAAACGTGCCGCATTCCACAGTTTATTGGCAAAATTTCTCCCCAGCTCCATCTGTGGTGCATCCTGGGTCACCGGATCGACAGTGATGCGCACATCCTGCCCAACTGGAGCAAGGTAAAGAACCGTGTACCGCACTGCATCTGCCCCGTATTTGCCAATAAGCTGAAGAGGATCAGGGGAATTCCCCAGTGACTTCGACATCTTGCGTCCTTTGTCATCGCGGATGATGCTGGTGAAATACACATCCCGGAAAGGAATAACACCCCGAAAGTAGAGCGACGCCATGATCATCCGCGCAACCCAGAAGAAAATGATGTCTGGTCCTGTGACCAGCAAATCCGTTGGCAGGTAAGTGCGAAGCACAGGGGTATCCTCTGTTTTTCCATCATGGAGCCATCCCATTGTCGTAAGCATCCACAGCCAAGAGGAAAACCACGTGTCAAGAGAATCTTCATCCTGCCAGAGGGGAACGTCGGGACCAAGCTCGAGCCGAGCGCGCGCTTCTTCTTCGCTCCGTGCAGCAGTGAAGCGGCCGTCCGGCGCATAGTACACGGGAATGCGATGCCCCCACCAAAGCTGACGGGATATGCACCAATCTCGAATATTTCGCATCCAGTGTTCGTAGGTCTTCACCCAATGTTCGGGGAAAAAGCGTATCTGCCCTTGGAGAACTGCTTCGAGCGCTGGCTGGGCCAAAGGCTGCATATGAACAAACCACTGATCGCTGTAATATGGTTCGATTGGCTCACCACTCCGCTCGGAGAACCCGACATTATGTTTGTAGGGCATTTCCGAGACGATAAGCTCTTGTGCACGTAAGTCTTCGACGATACGACGACGAGCCTCGAAGCGGTCCATTCCCGCATATCTCCCTGCGACCTCGTTGAGCTTTCCATCGGGATTGATGGAAACGAGCACTGGCAAGTGATGCCGCATTCCAATTTCGAAGTCATTTGGGTCATGGGCAGGAGTAATCTTAAGGCAGCCTGTTCCAAAGGCTGGATCAACGTAGCTATCAGCGATAACCGGCACGTAGCGATCGGTTAAGGGGACACGAACGCGCGTTCCCACCAAGTGCCGATACCGTTCATCGTCTGGATGAACGGCCACCGCAACATCTCCGAAAATTGTTTCTGGCCGTACCGTAGCAATCGGCAAGTAGTCAGTGGTTGAGCCCTCGCAGTAGTACTTGAGGGTGTAAAGCGTATCTTCTACTTCTCGGTAGAGGACCTCTTCGTCCGAGAGTGCGGACTGAAGGGTGGGTGACCAATTGATGATCCGCTTGCCTCGATAAATTAATCCTGCATCGAAAAGGCGAATGAAGACTTCGCGGACTGCATTCGATGCCCCTGGGTCCATTGTAAACAAGGTCCGATTCCAGTCACACGAGACACCAAGGGAGCGAAGCTGCTCAAGAATGATTCCACCGTATTGTTCCTTCCACTGCCAAACGCGACGGAGGAATTCTTCCCTCCCCAAATCCCACCGTGTTTTGCCCTCCGTGCGGTATAGCTCTGCTTCAACCTTGCTTTGCGTTGCAATCCCCGCATGGTCGAGACCGGGGAACCAACACGCAACCTTTCCTTTCTTTCGATGGTAGCGGATGTAAAGATCCTGGATAGTGTTATTGAGCACATGCCCCATTGTCAATACCCCTGTCACATTGGGAGGGGGCATCAAGATGCTGTAGCGAGGCTTATCTGTTTCGTCGGGACATGAAAACAGATTAAGTCGCAACCAATGCTCATACCATTGCCGCTCGATACGAGAAGGATCGTACTGACGGTCAAACTCGCGCTGCATAGGGTAGATGTTTTTCTTCTCACCAGGCTGCAAAGATAGCAGCACCACACCAACGCTTCCTTTATCGCACGATGGTCAGTAAGCCACTCCGCGCATCTTCGGGAGTGCTATCGGTAAGCCACACTCGCCAGTAGTACACCCCACTTTTCAAAGTACCCCCCTCAGTTTGGTCAAGAAGCGGTAGAGTAACGATGTTATCACCAAACCGAAGATCAAGCGTCTGTGAGCGTACTCGCCGTCCAAGAGCATCATACAATTCAAACACAGCGCTGCTCTGGTATGCAAAACCGCGATAAGTAATTCGAAGCTCTATCTGCTCACTTTCTCCTGCTGGGTTGGGTATGACAAATGCACTGTCCAATGACAATCCACCGTGAACAACCAAGACATACTGCGCTGTTGTCGTGTTTCCGAATGCATCACGGGCATTGACAAGCAGCACGTTTGTTCCCCGTTCAAGCTCAACTTCGGTCTCAACTGCAGCACGAATCAAAGGGGTAGCTCTCCAGCGTGGCTGCAAAGCTGCTGAATCGGTGGAATAGAACACGTACCGTACGCTTCCTGCTGGCAGTCGTACTCCATTGAGCCGAAGAGTGATTGTATTCCTGTCGGAAATTGGCACAGCAGCAGAGTCAATTAATCCACATTCGATTGTCACCCTCTGTGGAACGGAGGAGGTGTCCCCAAGTTCTCTGCCATTGGCATATGCGCGAATGGTTGGTGGCTGAGTATCCTCGCGAACGAAAAAAGGAGCAATTACGGTGTTATTGAAACCATACAAGTCTCCTTGTCCAGGCAAGGACAATTGAAGAAGCGAACGCTGAGGTAAAGAAAGTGTGGGAACAAGCAGTGCAATGGTGGTATCCCCAAGAACCATAGTGGCTGTATCCGGCAGCGTTGGCACGGCAACTGATGTGCCATCCTCAGAGCGCAACTGCCATACAACCTGTGTTGAGGACATACCACTGCGCTGAACGAGGTTGACTACACGACCTTTGATGAATACAGTGTCACCTCGTAAGGGTTTGTCAGGGAGAACATCTAAAACAGCAGCGAATTCTGGCTTTGGTGTATACTGAATGGCAGCGCGCCTGAGCATGTAAGGATTGAAGTCACCGCTATCACGCGAGAATGAGCATACCAGGCGCAGGTATGGATACTCGGCTGCCAAGATTGAGTCAAGCAGTAAGGTTGTCTCTTCTCGACTAAGCAAAAGCGTGGTGGTGGTCTCTGGGGTCTGGCCTCCATAGACGCTGACCCGCACTCGAGGCACACCATCCTGGAAATCAAGGTGCATCGCATGCCATCGTGCAGCGGGACCAGCAACAGGGAGGGTAAGTTCGGCATCTCTTAAATAGAGGGGCAATCCAAACTTTGCCCATAGGGTATCCCCTAAGGCTGGTGGAGTCTCACTCCCGATGTGTTCGACAACAAAGGGGCGTCGATTCGACCGCATGCCGACAAAAAGATAGGAACGCGTTCCGGTCAATAGATGCACCTTCGTTGCACCAAAGCCAGAAAGGACTCGAGCAAACTCTTGAGCATATTGGGCGTATTGCAAACCCCAAGCAGCCCCACATGAGACTAAAAGGACATAATCTTCCTGTTCAACCGTATCCCGCAAATAGCCAATCAATTCTCGGATACTCCCCCAACTGCGAGCCACGGGTGTTGTTGTCCACGTAGCATACCATCGCACAGTTTTGAGCGATCCATCTCGAGAGGATACCACAGCAAGATGCACACCTACTTCATCATTGCGCTCTGACGCGACATTGACGCCGCCAAGACGCAGACGATAACCCGGCTGTATTGCCACGCGAACAGTATCACTATCGAGGTATTGGTAACCACCCGCGGACATGAGTTCGACAGCTATCTGGCTGCGGAATATAAGCCCCCCCGTTGTATCGAGGCTCAAACCATATGTAGTGGACCGGCTCCAACCCGCTGCTTTTCCCTGCCATAGAGTAACAGTTTGGGGCATAACGGTGTCCTGTACAACAACAGGTACCACAAGCCATGGTGTCCATCGCTGATTTGCTGTATTGTAGCCCCGAATAAAAGCAGTATACTCCATGCCTTTTTGCAACGTTTGAGGAATCCGCCATTCACAATGAGTCCGATATTCAACAACAGGGCTATTGTCAGTAGCCATCACTGTATCTCCTGCTGCAGAAACAAGAAAGGCTTGATATGTAAATGGCGATTGTACCGAAAATGGATTGAGAAAGCGTATGATGCTATTCCCAGCGGCAATGTCCCATCCGTGCAGTGGCTCTACTGGGTAGAGCTGCTCAGCGTAAACATACAACGGTTTTTCAAGCACTGGAAATCGTCGGCCCATTCGACCCAAAGGATCAATTTCGAAGTGAAGGATATGCTCTCCCGGCATGTCGCGAATTGGGAATGATAAAGAAAACCCCTCTGGCAAGCAAAGCTCATGAAGCAATACGACGTTTGTATCCCGACGATCAAGATAGGACCGCACAACACGAACTTCAATAGCAGTGTCCTCATACACTCCTGCATTGAAAACAACACCCTCGATACGTATGCTGTCAAGGTCTGCGGTTATAATTGGTGCTGCTGGTATCGGGCGAAAGAGAATGGAAGCGTCATCCAGCACCGGATGAGCAACAGTGTCGATTGGTATCCGCGTGAGAGGATCCCCCAACAGACTTGTCTGCATTATCGTGTTGATTGCCACTTGGGAGCCATCACTGAGGTACTGTTTAGCTGCATTGAGCACTTCACCTACTCTGCGCAGAGGCGTCCGCGCTACCACGGCAAACAGTCCGGCATTGAGGATATCATCGTAGGAACGAATCCCAAATCCCGTCGTTGCAATGACCGCAACGGCGCCACTATTAGGGCGGATAAGGAACTCCTCCCCTAATGCTTGGAGAGAAGGCTCTGCAAATGCACCAATCTGGCAAGAGAAGCTTGCAAGGACAGGATAGCGTCCCTTATTGCTTAATCGTTCGGGCTCCCAGCCGGCGACCTCAAGCGTTCGAGGAGCACCATGACCGATGTAGTTAACCCACCCAACGCCATTGTTGATTGCCCCAGTAATCGCCGCAGGAATAGGTTGATTGCCGGGAGTCCCGGCATATAAGGAGATCACCGTCGTATCCGCACAAAGCGCGCGCTGGTTAGTTTCCGCAACAAGCGGCACAAGTGAATAAATGACGGACTCATAAAAATCCCGCTGCTCGTTTGCGTCTGCCCCACCTGTGATGAAAAGAAAATGCTTTTGCCACTGTTGCATTGGCATGGTATCATGCTCGATAATTTTATTCACAACTGCATGCGCCTGTTCAAGCGTCTGTACAGGCAAACGTCCGACAGAAAAATGGGGTATTAGGTTGTCTTCCTCGAATAAGGCATACCACGTGTCACTGACTGGCTTCCCGTATGAAGGGATGAAATCCTCATTACTGGCGTTTGCAGTAACTCGGCGCGGATCCCAGCTGGCATCCCCCATCAAAACGACTGCTCGAATTTTTGGATTTTGCCAGTGAGTAAGCGCATAACGGAAGAATGCTTTAAGTGCATGCGGTGATTTTTCCCCTCTCCCAAAGGCATCGAAGATTTCCTGTACATCCACAACACGAGCTCGAACCGAATCTCGCAGAGAGCGATAGCGTGCAAGTCGTTCTGCAGCAGGACGGAACCTCGAGTGCGTGACGACGACATACTCTGCACTGTTGGTATCAGCAAAAAGCTGTGCCCCCGTGCACGGAGCAACACGAGCGCGCTCGATGGACTGCATTCCTACTGCAATAATGCTATGGTGTCCATCTCTGAGAGGAAATGACACAGCATAGGTATTCCCCTGTGCAGTTGGAACCCACTGCGCAAGTACAGCGCGGCCATTACCCACTTGCTCTTTCAGAGAAGCTGGATTTCCCCGGATGCCAACAGCAATGTATGAATCTCCATTTGCTACAGTAGCAATCCGAGTGCTGCCCTCAGAGGTAAGTCGAGTGCGGAGTTGACCGTCAACGTATCTTCCATCAGTTATGGTTACGGCATAGGGAGTCTCCATGGGTAATGCCCCAATGAAAGCAGCAACTGCGCTCGGACTGTTGTCAGCGTAATACTGCAATTGTTTTTGCTCATCGAGCCAGGCCACAACAAGAGGATATCGTCCAAGTATGATAGCGGTATCTCCCAAACAAATACTGATGCGCTGAGGCAGTGCCCGAACTGCAATGCGGTACATAATCCCCCGTTCTCCATTTCGGCGAGACCAGCGAAGCGCCGACGAATCAAGCATGATAACAGTCGGCGAGGAGAAATTGTACACGATCAAACGCTCCACCTGCTCAGTAGTACAGGTTCCTGAAAGGTAATCTGAATCCGCAACGGCTAACTCTCGCCCCGTGGTTGTAATGTAGTCTATAGCCTGCGCAGCGGTAGTATTTGCAAGGTTGCGAAAGGTAAGGGAATCAACCAAGCATCCATCTCGAGAGGGATAAAGAGTAAATCTCAAGATTGTATCCCGTGGTCCATCATACAGTGCCGTGTCACGGATAGTCCCTCCATACCAAAGGTGCAATCTATTATCAGGGTGAGTGTATACATCGTCGCTGATAGAGGAAAGGACAAGCGTTATTTCTACACTATCTCTTCCGTTAGGATCAGGAGTCAAACGCAAGAGTGTACTAAAGGGACGCAGAGGATAGGTCACCATCCACACCCAACGCTCCCCTGGTACTGTTTCTGTCACAAAGGTAGAATTGATTTGTGTATATCGGTTATTATCGAGCCATCCTTGCACATACTCGTGTTCTTGTTCAATATGACGTTGAATAACCAGATGTTGCCTAAGGGGAAGAACACCGACTGGCAGGCTATCAAGAAGGTAGCGCTTCGGTTCAATTAAATCGTCATACCACACCTCGAATGCAGCTAATGAAGAATAGGCGTTAAAGTACGTAGTGTCGCCCTCGGGATGGGTACTTGCAAAAAACAGGGTATCAACCTCGTTGAGTATGCCGTCAGAGTCCACAAAAGCAATAGGAATTGTTTTCCCCCTCCGCCTCAAATGTAAACCATGGCTCGATTTCCCCTCTAAAAATGGAATTATCTCTAATAAATCTCGCAGGGGAAGATATGCAATGCCATCGTGCTGGGTAAACACGTATGCCAGAGGTATAGTTGCAGTTTCTTGAGTCTGGGTAAGTTGATCATCCGTTGCATTAACGACGGATGAGCAGAGTATGTAAAAGCAACCTATCTTAATTCCCAATTGGAGCAATTGGTGTTGCTTTAGCATAGGCGGAGTTCATGGTGTCCAAACTTATAAGCATCACGACAAACGGCTGTTTGGATTGTATTGCTGAAAAAAACAAAGCGCTGGGGACCCTACCCCAGCGCTTGAGCAGTGTTGGATGCAACAGATTAGCGATTCAGCTGTTCTTTGAAACCGATTTTGAGGTTTTCTACAATAGCTTTACTGATCTTTTCCCGCATTGCTTCATCGTTCGACAGATGTTGACTAATAGCCTCCTCCACGCGTCGCTTGATCATTTCGGAGGATTCGCCGATGAGTTTATCAACAAAGAGCCGTATGTCACGTTGTTGCTCTTGCAAAATGTCTAATTGGCTGCGACTTGCATCCTCCATTTTTTTCAGCATTTTGTCCATTCGCTCTTCTTCCTCTGTGTAAAGGAGCGTAAAAGCAAGAAGAACTAACATTGAGAACTCAAGAAAGATAGCCCCTAAAATCAACGAGGGTCGCGTAGGTGGTATGAACTTAAGACCACGAATACCAACCGCCACAATCAACAATGCTGCCCCTCCGTAGGCAAGACCGGTAACGTTGTTTGAATACTGTTCAGTAAAGTGGTGTGCCATGTAAAGACGCAGAGCAGCGCCAATGCGGAAACGGTTACGCTGCCAGTTGAGCGCATCCTTGAGATCTTCAATACTCTTCTCAACAAACTCGCTGAAGTGCTCACGGATGCGGATATATAGCAGGTTGTTCCGGAAAGCCACGGGATCAGTGTTTCTATCAAATACTTCGTCAAAAGAGACGGCATGGCGTTGTGATCCACCAACTTCTTCTTCGGGTATCGTCCGATTCCAAACTATTCGGAAAGCCTCTACTATTCGGCGTCTGTCGGACTCTGCTAATGCTGCCAGCCGATCATCTGGCATGACCAAAAGCTCAATGATATCTTCGGAAAACCCTGTTTGCAGCCGCACTTTCGCTTTATTATTGTGAATCTCCCTCTCTACCTTAAGAGACATTATCCCAATGCTCGGTGGCAACACCAATGTTACCAACACGGCAATTACAAAGCCTATGTCCACAGAAAATATGATGAACCCTACATTCGGGTCGAGGTAAATTGGATCGTCTCCCAATTTTGGCGCCTTAACTACCCACTCGTCTGGAGCTTTGGTATAGCCGTGAACTTTCTCCTGTCGCGCTTTGTTTGTAAAGTCGAAAATGTAATCAGGCTTTATGAATTCACGTTTGACTTCTTCCCCAATGTGCTTTTGCCCTTCTGCGGTTGGAACAGCCTTGACCCCGTTGAAATCAGCCAACTGCTCGCGTTCAGGTTTAAACTGGAAAATAACGAAGCCTTCGACCAGACGCACTAAAAGAAGTTTGTGAAAAATCGCTGCCGTTGCAAAAAAAATAGCAAAAAAGACAACGTAGTGTACAACACTTGCTTTATATAGCGTATGTTCGGGCGCCTGAGGATTTGTCCGTGCATTCATAGACAGCTATTCCTTCGACAATTGTACAATGAACCGGCACACTGCTGAACTCTTAGTGCCTCCAATAGGTGCGGCAAAAATAGTAACTACTTTTTTATTCGCAAACACTTTTTGTAAGCTATGGATAGCGCACTTATTTTTGCGTTTGTATGCGAGCGCAAACTCTGGTCGGTTCAACTGTCAAAAGAGAGCACGGTACCATCCGTGGCAGCTCGTTTATTAGCGCACACGCAATCCGTAACGCGCTCTTAGGGACACTCATCCTATCCAGCTTACCACACGTGGGTGTATAAGGGAGACTCAATCTCTCCTCATCACCGCCTTTCTCAATACACATTTCATCAAGTTCATCTGTGTTCAACGTGTTGTGCAGTGCTTATGAAGCTAACACTTCTTCAACCATCCGACGTTCATCCCACATTACGGCAGCATTTACTTGTAGATGGATTTGATTTAGTGCTTGATCTCGATCAAAGCGGCTGTGGATACTTTATTGATGCACGAAATGGAAAACGATACATTGACATGTTTTCTTGCTATGCTGCACTTCCCCTTTCCCTGAACCATCCGGACTTGCGAGATTCTGAATTTATCGAACAAATTGGAAAGATTGCTCTCCACAAGATTACAAACTCTGATGTGTACACCGATGTGTATGCTACGTTTGTCGATACTCTTTTCCGCATCGCAATACCTCCCCAATTCAAATATGCCTTCTTTATTGAAGGCGGGGCACTTGCCAACGAAAATGCCTTAAAAGTTGCATTTGACTGGAAAGTAAGAAAAAACTTTCGAAAGGGATATACACGAGAGGTAGGCCACAAGATAATCCACTTCCGACAAGCGTTTCACGGTCGCAGTGGATACACTATGTCCCTGACAAATACTGACCCGATAAAGGTAGCATATTTTCCCAAATTCGACTGGCCCCGTATTATAAATCCCAAGCTTCGCTTTCCTTTGACTGAGGAATCCTTAGCACAAACAATTGCCGACGAAGAGCTGGCTATTCGTCAAATAAAAATGGCACTGCAAGAGCACGGAGATGACATCGCCGCAATCATCATCGAGCCAATTCAAGGAGAGGGCGGGGATAATCACTTCCGCGCTGAATTTCTTCAGCAGCTTCGGAGGATTTGTGACGACCATGAACTACTCCTGATCTTTGATGAGGTTCAGACTGGTGTTGGTATCACGGGCACATGGTGGGCTTTTCAACAGCTAAACGTAATCCCAGATATTTTCAGCTTTGGAAAGAAAATGCAGGTTTGTGGGATCGCCGTTACAAACCGCATCGATGATATACCTGACAATGTATTCCATGTTCCCAGTCGTATCAATTCGACATGGGGTGGGAACATCGTCGACATGGCGCGTGCAACCGCATATCTCAAGATAATTGAACAGCGAAACTATTTAGAAAACGCACGAATACAAGGGAAATATCTGCAAGACAACCTTATCAGACTAAGTCAGAATTTCCCACATCTTGTCAGCAACCCTCGTGGCCGAGGATTGTTCTGCGCATTCGATCTGCCCTCGCCAGCAATACGACGGCAATTCTTGCAACGTTGTACTGAAGAAGGTCTTCTCTTGCTTGGAAGCGGTGAACAAAGTGTGCGCTTTCGCCCGACGTTAGACATTACGCAAGAACGTATTGCGGAAGCAATACACATTATCGAGAAAGTTCTAAGCAGCATGGTCGCATAGCACCTTTTCGTGGTTCCTCCTCCATCCCCTGTGCCCTTTTGCCTCTGTGCAAGAGGGCACGCTTTTTTATGCAAGACAATGCTGTATTTTTTCAATGGAGCACATTGTTGCACTTTTATGCTGATGGTAATGATTGCTCTGCTCTTCATCGGAATTGTAAGCTTAGGAATTGCTCAACCGCTGCAATCACCATATCCCTGGAGTTTGAGCCCACTGAGTACATTGGACTCGTTTTCGCTTCCAATACCACCATTGCGTACTACAGTCCAGAAAGGTCGAATTAGCATACGGGAGGGAAAGCTTGTATATCCTGATGGCTCCCGAGCCCGGCTATACGGAGTAACGATTGCGGGTCCTGCTGTCTTCCCAGATAGTGCCCAGGCTGTTGCTGTTGCTCGCCGCCTTCATAGCCTTGGTATCAACCTTGTCCGGCTAACGCTTTTTGACTATACCAACTACAACGACGCTTCGATCCTAATTCGCTCCAATACTACCAGTCGTGGTTTTGACAGCAGTATGCTTCGACGCTTTGATTGGTTTATTGCCCAACTTCGCCAACATGGAATCTATGTTTCTCTTGTTCTTCGCTCGACTCGCCTTGCCCGACGCGAGGATGGTATTATCGGCTGGGATTCAATACGATATGCAGGACGGTTGTACTCGTATTTTTTGCCCAGCTATCAACTCGTTGTACGCGACTACATTCGTGATTTACTGACCCGACGTAATCAATTTACTGGTGTGCCATACCGTGACGATCCAACTATAGCCATCCTTGAGATAGACCAAGACAACTCCCTCATCACTCAATGGATATCTAACACTCCTTTTCCTATCTCTCAGGGCGGTCAGCTATCATACCTTCACTCGCGAATCCTTGATAGTGCATTTATCCGTTTTGTTCTCAACAAATACCGCACAGCCCAAGCAGCACAACAGGCATGGAGCTTTGCTCCTCGCTCAACAGCTAATGTCATCACCAATTCAAGCTTTGAGGATGCATTTGATAACACATGGTTGTTAAGTGTAGGAGGAAATGCCCTCGCAATTTCAGAACGTGATCCATTAGACAAAAAAGATGGTAGTTACTCTATGCGCATTCGCATTGCACAGCCAGGTACAGCACCAGGAAATATTCGATATCGCAACATCACCCCGCAGTTACAACGGTATGCCCTCTATCGAATACAGCTATGGGCAAAAACAGATGTTCCCAGTCGACTGATAACCATTGCAATAGGTAACTTTTCTGTCCGCGACACCCTTCGATCACAATGGAGAGAGTACACCTACACCTTTCGCAGTAATGTTGAGGGTGCTGCAGAATTCCGCGTGGAAGCAGGCGCAGCAAATGGTGACGTTTGGCTGGATAATGTCCGCGTTACAGCCGTCCCAGAATCAGGTTTAGTGACAGGAGAGTCATTTGCAACCTATACTGTTGCACGTAGCCGTTACCAGCAACACACCGAACACTCCCTTGCACGGTGGCGAGATAATCTTGAATTTTATCAAGCCCTGACAGAGTCCTGGTATAATTGGATTTACCGCCTTGTTCATGATACGCTTGGATGTCGTGCCCTTATAGCTCCAGGGAATCAACTTTCTACTCTTAACGAGGTATACGCATCCCGTCTGCTTGACTTGCCATCAGTTGGAACTGGCTGGGATAGCCCTTACCGTCGGGTCGCAGGTGCAACAAGTGACTCCGCGTGGTACATTCTCAACGATCCCCAACTTGGCAACCGATTCGGCGGAATAATTTTTATTCCTGCCCGCATTCGTATTACTGGCAAACCCCTGATGGTATGCAGTTACTCTGTTCCCTACCCCTTTGCATCCATGGCAGAGATGACAATGATGGTACCTGCCTACCTTGCCTACCAAGATGCAGATGTGTTCGTACTCACATACTATGCCTATAATCGTGCAAGTCTTACAACACCATGGGTGCGCGATCGATATGGAGTCAATGCTGCAGGTACTATCACACACTATGAATATGCAGGGAATCCTGCCGTGATTTCTGCATTACCACTGTCAACCCATGTTTTCCGGCAGGGAATAATCGCGCCTGCTCGCGACACACTATTCTTAAGGCATACCCAAGAAGCACTGTCCTACCCTCCTTACAATCAGTCAGGAGGCTTTTTTCTTGCAAGCGGAACAGACAACCGACTCCCGCTATTCCGCCGTATCGAGATTGATTCATTCAATGCTGTTTTACAGAGCTTTCAACCTCACAGAGAAGTTCCTGCACTCGCAGACCAAGGAAACGTCAACATCGCTGAACTGCTGAGCGATACAGGTGAGCTGCTCTGGAATGCAAGTGACACGGTGTTCATAGTGCGCACTTCTTTTTATCGTGCTGCCACAGGTGTCATAAGAGGTAAAATTATCGATCTCAGTGGTCGTGGCACTCACACTATCGAGCGGCTTGACAATGGGTGGATAGGTACTGCCGAGTTTCTCTCTCTTGATAGAACGCTTGACTCTGCAGAGAAGGTACTTATGGCTCTCCACACGAGAACCTCTACAACAGGAGCTATCTGGGATGGAGACTCAACCACCTACAGGAGATGGGGTGATCCTCCCATGCAAATGGAAGCGATGCAGATAGTTGTTTCGATCCGTCACAATACCGCAGACTCACTCCTAATAATCCCCCTCGACACTAATGGCATTCCGCAAGCGTCTCGAGCATGGATTGTGACTAAATCGGGAGGACGGTTCCGCTTCACGATTGATCAGCGTTTAGATCGCACCGTTTGGTATTCACTTCGTTTTCTCCGCACTGCTGAGCCTTTGGCAGTCAAAGATAATCAGCTGTCTTCCCGAAGAATACTGCTCCGTTCTTCTTTACCTGATCGATTAGAAGCCGTAATTGAAGGATACATAGAGGGAACACCTATCCACATAGCTGTCTATTCTCTCGACGGACGAAGGATCGTTCAACGCTCCTTAGAAGCAGTTCGTGCGCCCAGCGAGATTCGTCTGATAGACTTATCCTTTCTCGGTAGAGGGGCTTATATCTGCACCCTCACCGTTGGAACCCAAACTATTGCAGAAAAAGTGCTTGTTGCTCCTTGAGGCCAAGGCATAAAAATTTCGGCGATGTGCATTAGAAAGCAAACCGCACGTCGATTTGCGCTTGAATAGTACTAACGCGCCAACTTTCATTTCGTGTAAGATTTGTAATGCCAAAATTGTAATTCAGGGAGGGAACAATTGTCATACGGCGGAGGAAGATTTCGTATTGAATTCCCGCCTTCAAACCAATGCGTAAAGCGTTGGATTCGGGTATCTCGTTGCTGAAAATAACAACGGTGCGATTAAAGTCGCGGTACGTGTAATTGGGGTCAGGCACAAATTGTGCATTGGGCGGATCAACAAGCTTAAGGAGCTGCTCAACTTTCTTTTCAATAGCATAGCTCACAACAGGACCTGCCTGAATACCAAAACCCGTTGTACCTAATCCAAAGCGGTACATTGCCTCAAAATCTATTGTGGTATAGGTAACATCAGCAGTAAACTCTGTTGTTGTAAGGATTGTGCGGGTTTCATTGCCCGAAATAACTCGACTGGGAAGCTGATCGTTGATTTGCTGGAAGGAAGAAGGCATGCGATTGTAAAGCAAGCGGAAAATCAACGATGAACGTGAGTCTTTTGGATTTCCAAGAATTATTTCTGTGTTCACCCCCACAAAAAAACCATTGGCGCTTCCATCTTCGAGAGTTGGGCACAACGGTGCATTCTCAGGATTAGCATAGTACTGAAACCCTCCTGTTTGCATAACACGGTTATAACCTACAACAGGTCCGACAAAAATTCTCGATGGCGCCTTTGCTGGTTCCAGTGGATTTGCCAGGTCCTGGGAATAAATTACCACCGCATTTGCAAACAGAGCAATGTATGCAACCGCTGTACGCAAGCATTTCATGGTACCTTCTCCTATTGTTTGAGATAACAACAGCTACTGATGTATTCACCGTCTGCGGACAATAGAACCAAGCTGTAAAGCCCGCTCGACAAATGTTTTGTTTCAAATATAATAACTCGATGCCCTACATCCAAACGTTCCTGCCCTAGCATTATCCGCTGCCCATGAAGAGAATATGCCAAAAGTTGAACTGTCTGCGGCGTATACACATCGAGTTCCACACAGATAATATCCTCGAGAGGATTGGGAGTCACCTTTTGGAGCTTAATTCCTCCTAATTGCACACCTCGTAAGGTGTGGCCGCAAACAAGCTTAGTCCCAATAGTCGCTTGGGTAGAATCAGGACGATAACATTCACCCAGGGAGAAGCTCCCCCGAACAATACCGCTTGGAACAATCGAGTATAGCAAGCGTATTGGTAATGCAAGCGTCCATGTACATGTATCGACAAAACGAGGTATCTGCCAAGCAACCCGGAGCTTGTTGGGATACTGCAGAGCAACGATCCCCTTCGTTATGCTGACTGAGCCATCACATCGGAGAAGGACAGGCACATCACTATCTCCTCCATAGTCTGCAATCAACTCGGGCAGTTCTGCTTGCAGAACAGCATTAAGCTGTGTATTGTATCCCTTCATTACAGTGCCACCCACACGTAATGAGATGACACTATCTATACTGCCTAGTACATTTTCAATTACAAGCTTGAGTTGTCCTTGTGTTGGTGTAACACGTACAACGCGCTCTAAAACTACCGTATCGTTAGCTGTAATTCGTATAAGGAACTCACGCTGCAGTTGTGGTGGGGGGAATGCCAGTCGAACCCTCAGTTGCTCTTTTGGATACATCATCGTCGGAAATCGTGAAAGAATAGTAGTTCGGGTCGTTCCTTCGATTATCTCCGCCGAGGATAAGCGCACCGGCATAGTACCCTTATTCTGGAGCAACAGAGTAAGGAAAAATTCGCTACACCGATGGGGAAAAGGATCATACTCAAGGTCAAGCTGTAGAACAGGCAATTCAGCCCTATCGGTAGTATCTCCTGGATTGTTCTCTGTCGAGTCATCATTAGCAACACCGAGGCCATACAGCGCCCCCCTTGACGTTGTAGGTATGTAGTTCGGTTGTGCATCATGGCGTACAACAATCATCACCGTGTGCAAGCCAACGCGGAGTGGCTCAAAAATTACTGGCAACAATAATTCATCTCCTGGTGCCAGGCGTATCGGAAACGACTGAACGCCTGCGATGCGAAATGCAGCCCGATCAGGACCCTCCATCCACAGTGTATCAATTGTTAGTCCCTCATTTCCACCCGATCGAGCAACACGAATTGTGTAACTCTTTGTGTAACCAATGCGTACTGGTCCAACAGTCGTATCAAACATGGATATTTCAGGTAAAGTCCCAATACCCCGTGCTGAAAAGGATATAACAGACCCTGCTTGATCGATAAACTCAAAGGTCGAACTGAGCATCCCGCGTACTTGCGGAGAAAATCGTAATGGTACCGTTACGGTTCCGGCTGCGGGAATACGTAGCGTATCATTCGGTTGCAGTGAGTGTAAAAATGATGCCCTATCACCCTGCTGTTGCCGAAAGCGAACGAATGCAGGGATATTCCCCCGATTGAAAACCCGAGCGACTGTATCAAAGCGGGTCCCAACACGACGGAGACCAAAGTCAACATCTTCCGCTTGGAGTTGCACGCGTATTCCACGCCCCTGTAGCACAGCACGAACCATTAGCTGTTTATCATTTCTGAACAACAAGTAGGTGGTAGCCTGTCCAGTATCTTTCGGAGAATAGCAAACACGAAGGCTGACACTATCCCCTGGCAAAAGTTGAATAGGAAAACGGCTTTGGTCAACAGAGAACATAGTTGAATCCTCTACTATCGCACTCGTTAGCACGATCCCCTCTGAACCTGAATTACGTATCACCGTATAGCGACACGCGGAATCTCCAACAAGCACATCTCCAAAGTCAACATCAACAATAGAAAGCTCTGCTTGTGGCAAAAATCCCTCAAGTGGCTGAGCATATGTAAGCCCACAGCTGAGTTGCCATATCAGGGTATCCCGAATAACTCCCGATGCTCGAGCAGTATAGCAAACATTCACTTTAACCTCCCTGCGAGGTAGGCAATACAGTGGAAATTGCGCATCACGAGCAGAAAATGCGCTCAGATTACCATTTCGAAGCCAAACCGTGTCTATTCGAAGCGTATCGCGGAAGCTAAAGTTTCTGAGTGTGGCTTGTGCACAATGGACTTGTCCTACTGCTGTAGCTCGAAATCGTAGCGGACGAGGGATAATATCCACCTGCGGTGCTTTATAACGATAGCGGTAGCGTATCCCGTTACCTGCATAATCTCTCGTGATGATAGCTACCACCCCATCCTGGTAAGGATTGACAAGTTCAGCACGAAACGAGATACCTGCTCCGGTGGGATAAGCACGAAAAGTATAGTTATGGCTACTATCTGGCTCGATAACAACGTATGCTAACCCAGCGCCACCGTGATCTTGTGCTACACCACTAATGTTGCCGCAGCTGTCCTCAATAGCGATTGTCGGTATGATTGTGTCCCGGCTGACAACCCCGGTTACTCCAAGAACATGCGCATAGGAGTCGGTATAGCCCATTCCATAGAGTACCCCACTAAAATACCCGCTGTCGGTTTCTAAGACATGTGTCCCCGGAGAAAGAGGGATTTGTGCCCAATACATACCGCTACTGCGGAACTTCTGGGTTGCAAGCTCAGGAGCTATCGTTGCAGCTATCGTCTGTCCATCAAGTCGTACCGATAACCGTGCCCGTTCATCACAAATGATATTGAGCATGTGGCGGTCAAATTGGCGAGCAAATATTGGATCCTGCAGGTTCGCGGGAGCTTGAAATACGCAACGTGACACATAACGACCGATTGGCACCGCGATAACCATGGCCGGATCAAACATGATCGAATTTGCAATTGTCCCAGTCGTCATATACTGCACAAGCGCAAATGGCTTATCAGCATACCACCACGTAGGAGAATTGACGCGCGGAAGGGTCAAGGTATCCCCGGCATGCGCCAGTACTCGCGTAATATCCTCACGCTCGGTGTAAATCATAATTCGAGTGTTGGGGTAAATAGCCACGGCTCGAAGGTAATCGCCCGCTGCTATGCGTCCCCCTGTTGCAAAAGGCACCGTCACATAGCTTGAGCCAAGAACACTATTCGGCAAGAGCATTTCTACCAGATGGTCCTTACTATCAAGCCGCTGAGGCAACCCAATAGGTACGGAGGCTCGAACATGACCGGAAACGACAGTTATTGGTTTATTGGCGCGTATCCATGTGCCTGAAAGATCGCCTTCCCCTTGCGGAAGAGGATAGGCTTTCACCAAGTAGCATTCACCTCGTCCTAACGTGACAGAATGCCACTGTCCAGCAGATTTTCCCCCTTCTGTCGGCACGGTAGGACGAAACTCTACTTGTGTAGCATCCTCTGCAGCAATAATCATGAACTCAGATTGACGAATAGCAGGTGGATCAACTGGCGTCCCAATCCCATCCCCATAGGTATCGTTGGGCAACGAGAGGACAACGTACTCTTTTCCCCACATGTGAAGAGGTAGTGCTGCATAGCTGTCACTAGTCGTGTATTGACTACTCATCGCATACACGGCAATAGGGAGCTCTGAACGAACCTCAATTGCTCGGCGTATTGGGACTTCTGATTGGCGCACCTCAAGGGTATCGGGGAGCAACAAAGGAAGAGTCTCGTAAGCTCTTAGAATGTACTTTTTCTCATTTCCATCAGGGTAAATAAGTGTAACAGTGTTCGGATATGCTGTGGCAATGAGAACACGCAGTCGAAGCCCTGATGGTTGAATTTCGTTTTCATTCTGCATAAAACCAACGATAAAGTGCGTCCCCTCGGACTGATTCGGTCGCTGCACTGGAAGGGTGTCAAGCACTTGAGCGCCAACTGCCAAGGGCGTAGCGATTAGCACAATCCATAATTTCCATAGCTTCCAGCGGAGAACCATCAGCCGACCTCTCACCTATCGAGAATAGCACCACGAGTAAGTAACTGGTCTCGGCGTGGTTTAGTTTCAGCAAACCACTGAAACTCACGCAAATATCGTTCCTCTGGTCGAAGAAGATGCTCTGGAACATACTCACTTTGAACATTCCCATACCAGCTTGTGCGCTGTATTTGACCATTGCTGAGCGTAATCGCAATGCTATCACTTGCAACCCGAGTTATACCATCAGGTTCCCCCGTATCACTTCGATTCAGGTAAAGCGTTTTGACGTTACCCGACCCAAAAACATAGCGCAGCGTATCGCCCTCAAAACGGAGCAGAATGCGCTCTGCGACTAACTGGTGGGGAGCGGTACTCATGCTATCTTCTATGATACCGAGCGTTGCATTTCCAATTGCAATAAGCTGTTGTAGCCGACGCTGAACCAACTGAGCGTAGATCACTGAACCAGTGAGTTGCGAAGAATCAGCCCATACTACAGGTGCATGGTAAAGCGAAATAGCGTTTTCCCCTTGCATCACTAAACTGTCCCCACATCCAGATAATGCCCCACGGAGAAAACGAACTTTCCCCCATGCAACCAACAGCCGACCATGCAGGGAACTATCAGCTAACGCAAAGCACTGTGAACGGAGAAAAAGTGTATCACCCTCCACTGTATCAGCCTGTATAAGTGTGCTATTACCACAGACGCGCGCATACCGATGCACAACATCCTGATAAGCAGAATCACCGCTTACTGCCATCTTTTCAGCAGTGAAAGTAATACTCACGTTACCCCACGCAAGCCGCTCTTGCGTTTCGCGGTAGTAAGCCAGGCTATCAGCAAGTACTACTGTGCCACTATCTACAGCACGGACGCGATCATAAAAGATGGCTTTCTTTGTATCAAAAAAGTACTCTCCATGTGGAGCATACAAAGCACTTGCTCCATCTTCGATGATGACATTCCCTATTCCTTTGGCACGGCGCTGAAGCGAAAGATACTCCCCACGGTCCATACGCATCCGGAGAGTCCCTTGTGTTATGATAACACTGCCGCTAAGCTCTGCTCGTCCTGTTGTGAGTTCCTGACGTGCTTTCATACAGCTAATTATGACGTCACCATGCATAAGCTGCACGTTGCCCTGCAATTCCCTGGTTGGTCCTCGATCAGTTTCATAGCCGATCATTTGATCAGCATGCCGTATGACAAGGGGTGGATTATTCGTATTTTGTAATTGAGCAAACGATAGCTGCACAGTATAGAGAAGCATGCATACTATTACTTGCAGAATTTCTGACCACACTTGGTAAGGTGCACAATCGTTTCGCATGCGGACACTACTTAGTTTGACAGGCACAGAGCACTCGGCAACAACAAATCACGAAAGCGGTATTGCGGTCGCTGTACTTCACAAAGGTACTGACCGTACAACGGTTGATGAATATCTTGACGAAATAGAGCAACTGTGCTTAACGGCGGGGGCAAATATTGTTCTCCGTGTTGTCCAGGAGCGTGAACGTTTAGATCCAGCAACGTTCATAGGGAAAGGAAAAGTTGCTGAACTCCAGCAGCTTGTGTCTCAATATGGGGTGCACTTTGTCATCTTCGATGACAGTCTCTCTCCAGTACAGGTACGTAACCTCCAACAAGCGTTGGGGGTAAAAATCCTCGATCGCTCGATGCTGATTCTCGACATCTTCGCAAAGCATGCTCGCACAATTGAAGCAAAAACCCAAGTTGAACTTGCCCAACTGCAATACCTCTACCCTCGCTTAACTCGCCTTTGGACTCACCTTTCACGCCAGTACGGTGGCATAGGAACAAAAGGACCTGGAGAAACACAAATCGAAACAGACCGTCGGCTTATCAAAGAGCGCATTGCACATCTCCAGCGCCGATTGAAAGACATCGAGAGTCATCGAGCTCTCCAGCGAAAAGAACGACAGGACCTCTTTCGGTTTGCACTAGTTGGGTACACAAATGCCGGAAAATCTACTCTTTTCAACCTCATCACAGGAGCCCATGTAATCACGGAGAATAAGCTCTTTGCAACACTTGATACAACGGTGCGACGCTTTACTCTTCCTTCTGGAATCGAAGCACTTTTGTCCGATACCGTAGGTTTTATTCGCAAACTCCCTGCACACTTAGTCGCATCTTTCCATAGCACCCTTGCAGAGGCAGCAGAATCAGATGTTCTCATTCATGTCGCAGACGCAGCCCACCCAGCCCTTGATCGCCATATCGAGACGGTAGAAGAAACATTAGTCAAACTAAGCATCGAACATAAACCACAGCTATTAGTGCTCAACAAAATCGATCAAGTCCGCGATCCGGAACTGCGTTTCTCCCTCCGCAAGCGATACCCCATGGGGCTGTTTCTTTCTGCTCAAACAGGGTATAACGTCCATACCTTACTTCGTACAATGGAACAGCTGTTTCGACAGCAGTGTGTACGACTTCGGGTGCATCTGCCCTACAGTGCTATGGCAACTTTATCTTATCTCTACACAAATACAATTGTTGAGCATCGAAGCGATAGTGATGAAGGAATTACTCTTGAGCTTATCATTCCGCAGCATTTATCGAGCACGGTAACTGCTGCGGTTGAGCCATGTGGTAAAATCATTCACTCGACGGTAGGTGCCGCATGAAAACACTTGTCATCTTTACCCTGCTTGCGACAGGGGTCTTTCTTACAACGATCGCACTTGTAGTCATAGGACAGGAAATCAGCGTACTCCTCAGCATCGTCCTGTTTGCGCTATTAGCCTATGGTAGTGTGCGATTTGGATTAGGAAGACTGACCCGTTTATGACTGTCCACTGCCAGCGCGAACAACAAACACAGGACAAGGAGCACGGCGAACAACCCTCTCTGTCGTGCTCCCTAAAATCAAATGGCTAAACCCGCGACGCCCATGTGTTGCAATGCAAATGAGGGAGATTGCGTTCTGCTGTGCGTACTCGATGATTGCTTCAGATGCTCGCCCCTCTCGAATCGTTGTCACGACACGAAATCCTTCCTGTTGTCGTTGCTGAGCTAGCTGCGAGAGTCGCTCCTGAGCACTCTCTCGGAGATCCTTGAGGACATCAAAATAAATGCTTTGTTCTACGCCGTTGATGGTTGCAAAAGTATCTATTGGTTCGATTGCGTAGAGATAGTGTAATTCCGAGTGGAACTGCTTTGCCAGCGCAACTCCGTAGTGTTCTGCATGTTGTGCGCATTCAGAAAAATCTGTTGGAATAAGAATGGAGCGAAACTCAAGCATGGAAGTTATCCTTTGGTGTGGAATCCTTCCGCAAATTACACTATCTGCTCTAAAAACAAAATGCCCGACAGTCTGGGGGGAAAGGTGACTGCCGGACATGCAGCATAAGGGAGGCAAAACTGAGGTGGAAACCTCGAGCGGGAAACGGGACTCGAACCCGCGACCCCAACCTTGGCAAGGTTGTGCTCTACCAACTGAGCTATTCCCGCCTCCAAAAGGATGCACCGCAAAAATACATCGTTGCTATGGCTTCTGCAAGTGCCCTCGACCAAACACTACCTTAAACACATCCGCAACAACAGATGCAACTTCCGAGACTGCAACCGCTGTGCCAAGCTCACGCTCCATTGACGTAACCTCGCGATCTGGTATGCCGCATGGAATTATACAATCAAATTGCTGTAAGTCATTTGCAACATTGAGGGCAAAGCCATGCGAGGTAACCCAGCGAGAACAGCGAATCCCAATTGCGCAGATTTTCCGCTGACCTTCCACCCAAACCCCCGTCAAGCCTGGTACCTGTCCTGCTACTATCCCCCAATGCTTGAGTGCATCAATAATGCACTGCTCGATAGTACGAACAAACCAGTGTAAATCTGCACGAAACTGCATCAGGTCGAAAATCGGATATCCAACCAGCTGGCCCGGATTGTGAAGAGTTACATCTCCACCTCGATCAGTTTCAACAAGATCTATTCCACGCTGTGCGAGTTCTTCCGGAGAGCAAAGCACATGCCGGAATGTTCCTGCGCGCCCTACTGTTATCACTGCTGGATGCTCACAGAGCACCAGCGTACTTTGCCGCACCCCCTGCTGTATATGGCGGACGTACTCTCGCTGTCTCTCCCAGGCAGCTCGATACTCAATAAGCCCCCAGTTTTCTACGACAATCATCGCTTTTTACGTGTCTGTGATGACTTTCCATGAGCAGATGCAAAAAATTCCTGCAGAGCTTTTCCTGTCCAGGATTCTTCACACATCGCAATGTCTTCTGGAGTCCCTACACAAACCACCTGTCCCCCCTCCTCACCGGCACCAGGTCCAAGATCAATAATCCAATCGGCTGCAGCGATTACATGGAGATTGTGTTCAATAACGACAACACTTTGTCCTCGTTCGATTAGGCGTTCAAAACATCGGAGTAGAACTGCAATATCATGCAAATGCAGCCCAGTGGTAGGTTCATCAAATAGGTACAGTACATGTCCACTTGCGGCAGCATCAAGATATGCCGCTAATTTCAATCGTTGTGCTTCTCCTCCGCTGAGCGTAAGGCTGGACTGCCCAAGCTTTAGGTAGCCCAATCCCACGTCTTGCAGCGTCTTAAGACGTTGGAGAACTTTCCGTTTCCCCTTGAAAAATGCTGCTGCTTCATCTATGGTCATATTCAGCACATCCACAATGGATTTTCCATTGTAGAGAATCGAACGGGCGTCTTGTTTGTACCGCGTACCGCCACATGCTTCGCATGGTACCTCGATATCAGGAAGAAATTGCATCTCCACCAGAACACTGCCAGCACCTTCGCATACTTCACACCGACCGCCCGGAACATTGAAGGAAAAATGACTACTGGTCCACCCTCGTTCCCGTGCCGCAGGAGTTTCTGCAAACACTTCTCGAATTGCATCGAATGCCTTCGTATATGTTGCGGGGGTCGAGCGCGATGAACGTCCTACCGGACTTTGATCGACTAGCTCGATATCGGTAATGAACTCAAGTCCACGGATTTCGTCGCAACGCCCTGCTGGAAGCGCAGTTCCTCCAAAATGACGTTTGGCATTTGCATAGAGAACTTGTTCAATAAGTGTGCTCTTGCCAGAGCCACTTACTCCTGTGACAACAACGAAGCGATGGAGAGGAATATCCACCTGCTCGATACGCAGATTATTCTCCCGTGCTCCAACGATGGTGATCATCTGTTGACTATCCCCTGTCCGTCGGCGAGGCAACTCAATTTTCTTCCGACCAGCTAAATAGGCACCTGTTAGTGATTCCGGATGCTGCATGATCTCGGCAGGCGTCCCTGCCGCAACAACACGCCCGCCATTTTCTCCTGCACCTGGTCCCATATCCACGACGTAATCGGCACAACGAATAATGTCGGGATCATGCTCGACGACTACAACAGTGTTACCGACACTACGCAATGTATGGAGCATGCGAATCAACCGCTGTGTATCACGCCAGTGAAGACCAATACTTGGTTCATCCAGCACATACAGTGTTCCCACTAACGTTGAGCCAAGCGAAGTAGCAATACTTAGCCGTTGTGCCTCACCGCCACTAAGGGTGTGAGAAAGACGATCGAGCGTCAGGTACTCGACTCCAATATCGCAGAGCAAGCGGAGTCTCCACCGTATCTCACGAAGTACATGCTCGACAATTGCTATCTCATGCTGGGGAAGCTCCAATTGCTCGAAAAATGAATGTGCTTGCTCGATTGTCATGCGGAGTAATGAAGGGAGGTTTATCCCTCCTACATAGACCTGCCGTGCTGAGCGGCGCAATCGCGATCCATTACATGAAGGACAGCGCGTGTAGCCTCGGTAACGTGCTAACATGATGCGATTCTGCACTTTGTAGGCATGGTCCTCCAAGTACTTGAAGTAGCCATTTATGCCAAAGAATGTCTCATCCCCCTCCCACAGCCAACGGTATTGCTCAGCGCTCAACTTCGCAACAGGAACGTCGATGGGAATTCCTTTCTTTTTTGCAGCCGCAAGCATTTCTGCTTGCACTGGATAATTCCGAAACGGATGGATTGCCCCCATAGCCAGTGAGCGAGAGCGATCCGGTATGACCAAGTCCTCATCAATACCAATTGTCCTACCGAACCCCTCACAGGTTGGACATGCACCGTACGGGCTGTTGAAGGAAAAAAGACGCGGTGTTGGCTCCTGATAGCGGATACCACAGTGGCTGCATTCGTATTGGGGCGAAAAAAAGTATGTTTCTTCTTTTGCCATCCGCCGGACAACAACCCTTCGCCCCAGCCGAAATGCGGTTTCTACTGCCTCAGTTAAGCGCATAAGGGTATCACTCTCTTCAGGCTGGAGAGTTACTCTATCCACAATGACTACCCGCTGGCTCTCTTCAGGAATTGATTCGTTCTCACCTATCGTGTAAACCTCCCATGTCCGGAGATCTGCAACACGAATGAATCCTGCCGCAGTTATTGCCTGAATGTCCGAAAGATCCGACGATGGCACAAATCCAATCATGATCCGTTCCCCTGGATTCCACTGCAGAATATCTGCAACAACTTGCTGCGGAGTATCTCTGCGAACAAGACGCTGGCACTGATGGCAAATCGTTTTTCCTACATGTCCAAACAGGAGACGGAAATAATCGTAAACCTCCGTTGCAGTGGCGACAATTGAGCGCGGATTGCGTGCCAATGGTTTTTGCTCGAGCGCTATTGCAGGGGGCAAGCCGCTTATTCGTTCGACGTTTGGCCTACCTTTCCGCTCAAGAAACTGACGAGCATAAGCTGAAAGAGACTCAACAAATCGGCGTTGTCCTTCTGCATACAGCGTATCAAAGGCCAAAGAAGACTTCCCCGACCCACTGACCCCTGTAATAACAGTCAAGCGATTATGCGGGATGCGAACGCTCACGTCCTTCAAATTGTTGACGTTTGCCCGCACAACCTCAATTGCGGTAGTAGTAGCGCGTTTTGTCTTTGTCTTAACCATAGCATCAAAAAGAAACGCTCGAACTACAAAACTACCGCTTTGGATTCCACCCCACCAGCAACCGCACACGCCACGCCCGTCCGGGCATCGGAAAGTTTCGAATTATCGCGTAGTGCGCATCGAATGCGTTCAGAAGATCGAGCGTTAATGCCCCTTGCAGCCCAGCGTACTCAATCGCGAGACGACATGAGAAGTCCACCGTCATCACTGGATCAAGGGCTGACGACGGTGCATTGTCAGTCTGTGAGTACCGCTTACCGATATAGTTTGCGGTAGCAAGCATTTGCAGGTGCCTACCCACTGCATACGTGGTACGCACCATACCAAGCAGTGATGGTGTGTAGATTACCTGTTTACCGTATGTAAATGCTGTGGGATCGTCATACGTTACCAGCTGATAGGTTAGCGATGAAACGACCGAGAGCAACGATTGCTGCCATTGAATGTACAGTTCTGCCCCTCGGGAGAGTACTTTCCCTGCGTTTTGGACCGACCACGTTATTGCGCTCCGCGGCACTGCAATGATTTGGTCTCGTATCCACATGGTAAATGCATCAAGATCACAGCGCAGATGCCCTATTTGCAGCATTACTCCTGCGTTAATGTCGTAGGATCGCTCTGGTCGTACGGCAATGGAGCCAAAATTCTGGTAGTACAGTTCATTGAATGAAGGCGGACGGTAACTTGTTCCCGCACTTAGTCGCACGCCTATCGGGGACTCAGTAATCCACCGCATTTGTACACTCCCTGTCAGAGCATCAGCAACATCAGAGTAAAGATCAGCACGGAACCCGGACTCAGCTATCAATGCGGAGCTACCGGCGTCAAGCAACGTTCCCCCGGCTACTATGGCCGCTCCGAACTGCAATCGCTCTGCGAAGGAACCAGCACCGAAACGATACAGATTGCCCCGCAAGGTGTTGTAATATGCCTCTACTTTTGGCTCGAGGTACCATCCCACCAATTGAATACGCGGCGCTTCGACGACAGCTACAAAATCACGTGCAATGAAACGATCATATGCACCCTGAGGTCCGCGGAAACGGGCAAGTGAATCACGGTAGAGCTGTTCGAACCATCGCGCTGCTATTCGGAGCCGCCATGGATTAGTATCGTCGCCCGCGGCGAATGACTCAATTGCAAACAACTCTTGTTCATCAAGTCGGGCTGCTGTCTGCTCGATGGCACCTTGGAGCACTGCTCCAGGTGCACCCCGCTGGCTTGATCGCAAGATAACCACCAACGAGTTTCCATAGTCGGCAAGTTTCCACTGCCATTGCAATGCAGCATTTAGCAAGAATGCATCCCCATTGCGGCGCTCTATGCGCTGCCAAGAACCGAATTGGTTGAAAAGAAAAGGATAGTTCCCTTGAGAGTACACGCCATCGGCAATAACACCGAATTGATGCTGCTGATGGTGGTAGCCTACATCTACCGTCAATGCCCGCTCCCCGAATGCACCAAGAACGCCTGTCACACTTGCACCCCTGCGCGGCTGCCGACAAGATAATAGCACTGTTCCCGCCATTGCACCGGCACCCCATAACGTCCCTCGACTACCGCGTTCTACACTGATTTGCTCAATTAATGCTGTGGGGATTTGCCCGATATCCACTAAGCCATTTGTTGCAGTATTGAGGCGTACACCGTCGAGAATAATTGCAGTTTGTGTTGCTGTTGCACCGCGGAGGGACACTGTCTTGAGCCCTCCCAAGCCACCATAATTCCGAACAAACACACCCGGCAACCCTTGGATTGCATCAGCAACATTGACAACCGGTAGTTGCTCGAGCATTCTCCGCGGTAGCTGGGCAAGCGGCAGTGCATACATAATCTCATGGAGAAGCGTATCTTCGACTACTACTGGACGAAATACCCGGCGGACAGAATCCTCATGCTGCGCTGTACCGGGGGCAGTCGCAATGAGCAACAGCACGAGGACCTGTCCGCTTTTCCATTGCATCGAGCACAGAAAACGATAGCTTCACTTAGAAGATTACTGCACGCACTGGCGCTACACCACAGCGAAACTCTTGCAGGACCTGCCCAGTACTGCTCAGCATGAGCACTCGTCCGTTACTTTGGTAGTCGCGAGCATCGAAGAGCATAAATCCACCGTTCAGTGGATTGATCACAAAACCATTGGCAGTCACTCCAGTTGGCAATGGAATAGCGGTAGGTGTAACGTTCTGCTGTGATACGTCGAACCGAAGAATATTCTTTGCACTATACGTGGCAGGATCGTAGTCAAACGCATATAAGGCACCGCGGTAGAATTGCAAAGACCCACCACACCGCAGCCGCCATCGTCGCAGCTCTCGGAATGTTTGCACATCGTACTCAATGATGCCCTGGAGGGAATCAGGCTTACTGTACAAGTGCTGGTAGAAAGCGTAGAGTTTTTTCCCATCTTCGGACAGAACTACTTCACGCACGTTGGGACCAGCGGGTAGATAGCGCTCAACTTGCCGCGTAGAGAGGTTGACCACTGCAATTGTCCCAGCATGTTGCTCTCCCTGTCGAAGATCACCATATCCACTATTGGCGACAAATGCATAGTTGCCCACGACAGCAACACCTTCGGTTGCAGGACCAGTGGTCACTGTGGTGATAAGTCGTATCGCTGTTGGATCGAACAGAGCAATGCCATCTCCGTTCGTTGTGGTCACTACACCAAGAGTTGAGGAAACAATCGTAATCCGCCACGGCTCGTTTTGACCGGTGAAAGTAATCCGGCCAACCGATTTGCCAGTGCGAATGTTAATAGCCTCTATCGTTTTCGACGACGTCACAGTAATAAACGCAGTGTCTCCCTTCAATGCAATGTCATTAGCAGTCGCACCGAGTTTTTGCCCATTATTTGCAGCACCGAACCAATCAAGATCGACAGCACCCGTGCGAAAATCAATACGCGTAAGGCTGGCGTTGTCCTGACCGAATGTTCCCTGATTGACGACGATCGCGATACTATCAGGCGCTTTGGGGGGGGGAGAAGGCTCGGTCGAATTCGATGAACATGACCACAGAAATACAGCTAAGCCTGCACTGAGCAGGAGCAAAATCTGTCTCGAACGCATAGGAAACTCTACCGTTGTGGAACAAACCTAAAATGCCTTTGCACCTCTGGTCATCAGAGGCGACTTTTGTCGTACAATTGCGGTAGAGAGAAACAGCGTCACCTGCTTGTGCACAGGAGGCACCAGCGGAAGGCGCGTCTCTCTCATCGCGCTGTTTTGCGCAGCGCTGTACTGGCGTACTGATGAGCATTGCAGGCAGGTCTTCCGGCTTCGGGGTCATCCTCTGCGTTCGCCTTCCCACAGTCGGAGGACTGCAGTGGCATTGTGAACGCTTCGTCGCCCGTTACGGCGGCGCAACCGCGCAGGATTTGCACCTGCTTCCCTATTCTCCCGCTTTCAAGCGGGCACCTGCAATGAACGCATCACAAAAATACACTTGCCCAGCACTGGTAGTTTTGTAGTCGTTTTTTCCACAGCCAATGAGCATGCTTAGCATATCGGGCATTACTTTTGTCCGCAATGGAATTGAGCGAGGGTATCCCTTCCTGGAGGCAATTAGAACGCTCTCCCAGCTATGCGATGAGGTGGTCGTCGCTGTTGGCGATTCTACTGACGGCACGCGGGAAGCTATCGCCGAAGCAAACATACCCAACGTCCGCATCCTCGATACCCATTGGGACGACACCAATCACCAGGGGGGCACAGAGCTTGCCCGTCAAACGATGATTGCCCTCCGTAATGCAATCGGCACATGGTGTCTCTATCTCCAAGCCGATGAAATCATTCATGAGGATGATTACGCCTTGCTGCGAGAAGAAATCAAGAAAGCTGATCGTGACCCAAAGGTGGAAGCGTTACTTTTTCGATGGCTTCACTTTTACGGCACGTATGACTACATCGGGGTTGGTCGCCAGTGGTACCGACGAGAGATTCGAGCATTTCGGAACACCGGGAAGGTCATCTCATGGGGTGATGCTCAAGGATTTCGCACACGGGATGATCGCGGTCGGGTGCGAAAGCTACGTGCTCGGCAGACAGAAGTTCGAATTTTCCACTATGGATGGGTTCGACCACCACAGGCATGGAAAGCAAAGCACGTAGCATTCCATCGGTTGTACAACGCGGAATCACCTCCGCCCTTTGACACTCCTGATGGATTCCCCCACATCTGCTACGAATTAGCCCCATTTCAGGGAACCCATCCTGCAGTAATGCAGCGGCGGATTGAGCACGATCGCAGTTGGACTGCTCAATTTGACCCAACCATTCGCCCGCGGAAACCTCTCCTTGTTGCTCTTAGTGATTGGATAGAGCGTCACACAGGTTGGCGCATTGGTGAGTATCGCAACTTTATCGAAATACGCTAACCTGTCGAATGGCCACTATTGCCAAAAAAATTGAGCTACTGATTCGTCGGGCTTACCTCCAAAGCCGTATGCGGCCATTCCAGGGAATGATGGTGATAACGCCTCAACGGCTTGTTCTCGGGAGCCGTCCCCGCATTCTCTTGCTTCGCCAGGATCGTCTTGGAGATGTATTGTGTTCAACCCCCGTCCTGCAGGCGCTTCGAGCACACTATCCCACCGCACAAATAGATATGCTTCTGAGCCGAAATAATTGGGAGCTTGCGCCACTTGTGCGGCATTGGTGCGATCGGGTCTGGCGCTATGATAAAACGATTCTTTCCTTCCATCGCCTTCGTTGCAAACTCCAACGCCAACAATATGACGTGGTCGTTGACCTGATGGATAATCCCTCGACTACATCAACAATGTTCGTCAAAGGACTCACGGCGCCAATGAAGGTTGGAGTGTTTAAGCAGAATGCATGGGTTTATACACATTGCGTGCCACTCCTCGATCGCGCACGCTATCACTATGTCGAACGCATTGCACAGTTGCTACTTCCTTTTGGAATTGATCCTGCCACTGAGAAACTTCGGTTACACTTTCCAGTTCCTCCGGCCGAAATCCAGGCAGCAGCTTATGCCATTGGACTGGACAAACATCCGGAGCGGAATCGCTTCATTTTCATTCATCTCAGTTCACGGCACACCACGTTGCAATGGGGATACAAGCGATTTGAGCAACTCATTTGGTTACTTAGCCAAAATTTTCCTGACATTCCGATTGGCATTGGCACAGCACCTCATGAGCGGGAGATTGCTATTCGCCTGGCTAAGTTTGACAACACCTTTGCGTTGCCAGAACTACCCTTTCTTCAATACGCAGCAGCTTTATCCTACGCCCGAATGCTGATATCTCCCGATACGGCAATTATTCATGCGGCTGCTGCATTGAATGTTCCTTCGGTGGTGTTTTTTCACCAACACGACCCGACTCTATTACCATGGTATCCCTACGGCTCCCCTTACCGTGCACTCATCTCGCGCAGCGAACAGGGCATCAAAGAGATTCCGTCGAATGCCGCCTTTGACGCTGCCTGTGAGCTATTGAACGGTGCATCTCCCCTAACAGCAGAACGTATCTTTGTTGCAACGTAGGAATGTACTTACACAATGCACACGATGGCGTTCGCGAAACGTACTCACACCTGTGGTGAGCTTCGCCCAGAGCATATAGGCATGCGCGTTGTACTCAACGGTTGGGTGCATGCTATCCGGTCGTTCGGAAGTGTGATCTTTTTCGATGTTCGCGACCGCTATGGCATCACTCAAGCAGTAGTAGATGAAACCTGCCCTCCTCCAGCACGGGATATTGCCCACCGCTTGCGTGTGGAGTTTGTGATTGCGGTTGAAGGTATTGTTCGACCACGGGAAAATCCCAATCCCCGCCGTGCAACAGGACAGATCGAAATTGCTGTAGAGCGCTTGAGCATCATCGCTGAGTCAGAAGTTCCACCGTTTGAAATCCTCGAGCATGATGAAAAACCTTTACCAAGCGAGGAAACGCGACTCCGATACCGTTACTTAGACCTCCGTCGTCCAACCTTGCAGCGGAACTTTATTGTCCGCAACATGCTCTACCAGCTCGCGCACCAGTACTTTTTTGAACACGGCTTTGTTGAGGTAGAAACTCCCATTCTTATGAAGTCAACGCCTGAGGGTGCGCGTGATTTCCTTGTCCCAAGCCGGTTGCACAAAGGCAAGTTCTATGCCCTCCCTCAATCGCCACAGCTGTATAAGCAAATTCTTATGATTGCTGGCTTCGACCGGTATATGCAAATTGCCAAATGCTTCCGTGACGAAGACCTTCGCGCAGATCGTCAGCCGGAGTTTACACAAATTGACCTTGAAATGTCATTTATCACGCCAGATGACATCTTTACTCTTATCGAAGGATTTACTGCAACCGTTTGGCGTCATGTTTTAGGCATTGAGCTACAGGTACCCTTCCCCCGAATCCCATGGCACGAGGCGCTCACTCGCTACGGGAGCGATAAACCAGACTTGCGCTACCAGCTTGAGTTAACAGATTTAACAACTCTTGCAGCACAAGCAGAGCTGGAAATATTCCGAAAGACAGCTGCTCTTCCGGATGGGACCATAGCTGCACTTTGCGTGCCCGCTGGAGCATCTTTTACTCGCAAGCAGTTGGATGAGCTTACAACCCTTGCAAAAAAACATGGTGCACAAGGATTAGCATGGATTAAGTGGAGTGATGGAACGGTTAGCTCACCAATTGGAAAGTATCTTGGCACCACTCTCACAGACCAAATACGCGCCCGCTTAAACGCGGCAGACGGCGACCTTGCTCTCATCGTTGCAGACCGATGGGAACGATGCTTGACAGTGTTAGGTGCCCTCCGTAGCGAAGTTGGGCGCATGTTTCTAAACAGCAATCGCTCCACTTTTCAATTTGCATGGATTGTGGACTTTCCTCTTTTGGAGTGGGATGATCAAGAGCAACGATATGTTGCACGCCACCATCCATTCACGTCGCCGGTAGAAGAAGACATCCCCCTCCTCGATACTGATCCACTCCGTGTCCGCGCGCAGGCATATGATTTGGTCTGCAATGGTCACGAAATCGGGGGTGGCAGCATTCGTATCCATCGCCCTGACTTACAGGAGCGGATGCTTGAGCTCTTGGGCTTTACTCGACACGAAGCACACCAGCGATTCGGGTTTCTGCTCGACGCACTTCGATACGGTGCGCCACCGCATGGAGGAATCGCTCTTGGCTTTGACCGGTGGGTTATGCTTCTTACCGGTACCGATAATATCCGCGATGTCATTGCATTCCCGAAAACAACCAGCGGATTATCCCTCATGGACGGTGCTCCCTCAGAAGTCTCCCCTGAACAACTTGCAGAGCTGGGGATTGCAGTGCACCTACCTTCCGATGGCAAACTCGTAAGCGGTGATACATCCAGCACCTGCTAATCGAATGCGCATAGCGTTCCTGATTCTTCGCATTATCGTGCAAAAGAGCCCTCTTGTCCGTTTCCAACAAGACCTCTAGCAAAATGCTTTGCCCCTCAGCTCCTAGCCACACCAAGAGTAAACTTGCGTAGTTTTGTAACAGACAGTGATATTGCACCGTCACCTTCAATGACTGCCGAGGAATTATACGCACTCCTTCAACACGAACTTCCTGCAAGTGAAGCTATGCCCGATGACCGCATCGGGATACAAGTCGAGCCTGCAGGACACACCATACGTGGCATTCTTACATGCTTGGAGGTTACCGAAGCAGTCATTGAAGAAGCATTAGTGCAAGATTGCAACTGCATTGTGACATTTCATCCGTTGATCTTTTCGCCGCTGTATTCGCTTCGCCCTGAGGAACGAGTATCCCGCTGCGTAATGCGGGCAGTACAGCACAATATTTCAATTGTCAGCGTGCACACTGCCCTGGATGCTCATCCCGAAGGAACAAACGCCTATTTGGCTTCCAGGCTTGGCATTAGTATCGAGCGTCCTCTTGTACCTTCTCGCCAGCGAGAAGGATACGGGATGGGGATCGTCGGCGTACTCCCTCGGGCAATGTCTGCGCCAGAATTGGCAGAATGGCTTGGAGAACAACTGAGCGCAACAGTTCGCTATTGCATAGGTGCTATCGAGAATATCGAAAAGGTTGCAATCGTTGCAGGAAGTGGCATGAGTTTCTTCGATGCAGCGGTAGAAAGCGGCGCTCATGCATTCATCACTGCAGATGTCAAATACCACGGATTTCATCGCGCTACTGGACGCATTGCTTTGCTCGATCCTGGTCACTTTGAAATGGAGCAGTTTGTCCCAGAGATACTTGCGAACATCATACACCGCGTACTTGCACAGCAGAACATGTCCCTCCCAATTCATGCATGCTCTATCCGCACCTCGCCGGTGCAAGTAAACAGTTCCAAACGCTTCGATAATGGAAGTTTCACCACTACAGTATCAACCAATGCCATCGAACGTTGAACTCATTGCCCGTCTTGCATACATCGACGAAAAACTCGACGACATGCACGCAGAGCTGGGCGATTTACCGAAACTGGTCAAAAAGCTGGAGGACAAGCTGCGTCATCGCATGCGACTTGTGGAAGAAACGCAAAAGGCACTCAACGACATCGCCCATTTTCGCAGCATGATGCGCATGCGGCTCCAGGAACTTGCCGACAAGGAAGCCGAACTCAACCAGAAGCAATTCGGCGGACAAATCCGCAATAACCGAGAATTCGACGCAATCACGCACGAAATTGAATTTATCCGTGCTGAGCGCCTTCGTATCGAACAGGAATTAGCGCAGAACGCCATCAAGGAAGAAAACCTCACCGGATTGCTTGAGCGTCAGAAGGCGGACGTAGAAGAAACCACCAAAGAGCTCCGCGAGCGGGAAGAGGAACTTAACGCTCTTGCGACTGAGCAGGATACAGAATTCCGTAAGCTTCAATCTGAACGGAAGGCAATTATTGAACAGTTGTCGGCTGAGTGGTATGCCGAATACGAGCGTATTCGCTCTTATCATGCTGATGCTGCCGTCCATGTACGCAAAGGTAGTTGCAGCGGATGCTTCAGCGCAATACCTGCGCAAGTCTTAGTTGAAATGCGGAATTATCCTGAGCGGATGTTCGTCTGTGAGCATTGCGGGAGGATTTTGTATCCCGAGCACTACCGAATTGAAGAAGAAGAGCTAACGTAGAGTTGGCGGGAGGTCTCTGTCGCCGCGCCGACGGTAGCGTCGGTGAGGAAAGTCCGGACACCACCACGCAGCGTGCTCGATAACGTCGAGGCGGCGATGCCTTCGGGCAAAGCCGACGGAAAGTGCCACAGAAACGACACCGCCTCTGCACCTATAGCAGAGGTAAGGGTGAAATGGTGCGGTAAGAGCGCACCGCACACGTGGTGACACGTGTGGCAGGGCAAACCCCACGCGGTGCAAGACCAAGCAGATGCGGTCGTCCTGTGCGTGGCAGGCGCTTCCGAACTAACGGAAGCACGCATCGGGTAGGTCGCGCAAGAGGCACACAGTAATGTGCGGCCCAAGGTTCATGGCGACACGGTACTACGTACCCGACAGAATCCGGCTTATCGGACCTTTCGCCAGCTCCTGTTTTTTTACTTTCGCTAATCCTGTTTTTCTTCAATCGTTTGCCTACCACAATGTTGCCAGAGGATCCTATTTTGTTGGAGTTGGTTCCGGAATTTATCGCGTCATGGCGGCACCAGATCGCTACTCTCCTCCCACAGCTTGCATCCACTCGCAACCACGAAGAGCTATACCGCTTCGGTCATACGCTCAAAGGCTCTGCTCGCCAATTTGGCTTTTCTGACCTTGCTGATTGTGGTGCTGAGCTAATGGACATCGCACGTCATCAGCAGTGGGATCACATCGGCGAAACGATCCGCCATATCGAGCATATTCTTGCCTCTCTTGAGGATGCTGCCCATCAGCGTGGGCTCGGTACAACTGGAAAAAGTTCCACGATGGAGCAACGCCAATGAGACGAAGTGTGCTATTAGGGCTCCTCTTGATTGTACCTGCATGGACTCAAGTCCGTGTTGCCGTCCTGCCGATAAAAAATCTCGATGGTAACATGCAGCTGCTCCGCTACAGCTACGCAATCGCTGATAGCCTTCGCCAGCTTCTACAGCAGCATGCAGAACATGGAACTCGCTTTACCGTGATACCCGCCGACTCGATGGAACAAGCCCTGGCGGAATTCAACCTGGATCCAACCTCTCCTCAATTTGAGTCGGACCTATGGCGCGGCATTGCCAAGCTTCACTGCAACTACGCAATCACGGGCTCATTTGAAATAACCGGTGGTCGCATGGTGCTCAACCTATATGTGTACGACGTATCCACAAAGGTTGCTGACCCCACCCATGCAGCACGAAATCTTTTCAAGGCTCCTGAGCGCATTTTTGAGGTTCTGCCCGTGGCGGTCAAGAAACTTGTCCCGGCGCTGAAGTAGTGCTTGCCGAAAGTCGCTGGCGGATTTTCTGTTGGCGGCGAATATTAAGGAATTCCACACTGGCGGAAAACGCCATCGCCGTATATACATACGCACGGCTAACCTCAACTCCCACCCCATCGAGGACGAGCACAAAACCCACCAAAATCAAAAATGCCAAGGCAAGCATAACTAGCGATGGATGGCGATGGAGGAATTCAGCTATCGCCGTGCTACTGGCAATCATGACTATCATCGCAACCACTACTGCAGCGATCATCACCGCTATGTGCTGCGCTAATCCAACCGCCGTAATTACCGAATCTAAAGAGAACACTAAGTCGAGCAGTACAATCTGTACAACTGCCGACCCAAACGATGTCACAGCAGCTGCTGTTTCCTGAACGACATCAAGCCCCTCAACCCGGTGATGTATTTCACGGGTAGCTTTTGCAAGGAGAAATAGACCACCACCGAAAAGTATAAGGTCGCGCCCACTGACGTTGTGCCCTCCAAGAGAGAATAGTGGCGATGTCAACGTCGCTATCCAAGTGATTCCAAGCAGCAGCCCTATGCGAAAAGCCAACGCAAGCCCAAGACCTAAACGACGTGCTACATTACGTTGCTCTGCAGGAACACGCTCAGTGACAATACTAACGAAAATGATGTTGTCTATACCGAGAACAATCTCCAACGCTGTAAGCGTTAAGAAGCCGATCACGTGTTCGAGAGAAAACATTGACAATACCGTGTAGTGAAACACCAGTCCAACAGCACCTCGGTGTAATTTCGCGCCACCGTAGTGCCTTTCAACGAACACTATGCTTGCGTATTTAGAAACTCAGGAGAATTTTCTCGGTTTGGCACCTGAGCATAGCTCAGAAAAAGCACTCATTGCAATTCAGCCAATCCCATATGAGCGAACCACAAGCTACGGAAAAGGAACAAAGGATGGACCCCGTGAAATCTTGCGTGCCAGTCACTACGTCGAGTTTTACGACGACGAGTTCGACCGTGAGCTATGCCAGGAGGTCGGAATCGCAACATTAGAGCCCCTGCCTCTCAAAAAGCTTTCCGTCGTAGAAGCACTCGCACTCATTGAGGCACGAACACGTGCAATACTTGCAAACCACTCATTTTGTGTTGCGCTTGGGGGAGAACACACGATCACAGCTCCTTTAATCCGTGTCTATGCAGAAAAGTATCCCAACCTTAGCATTCTCCAGTTTGATGCTCATGCTGATTTACGCAATGAGTATGAGGGAAGCCCGTACTCTCATGCATGCGTGATGGCACGGGTTGCTGAGTTTATCTCCCCGCAACGCATTACGCAGGTGGGCATTCGCGCTCTGTGCAGAGAAGAAGCGGAGTTTATCCGGTCGAATAAAGTGAACACATTTTTCGCCAGTGGCTTGCGGCGAGGAGTGTACGGCACTGAATGGATTGACCAAGTCGTACAAACATTGACAGAAGATGTGTACATAACGTTTGATATTGATGTGCTCGATCCGAGCATTATGCCTGCAACGGGTACACCAGAACCAGAAGGTCTGAGCTACTCTGAATGCATAGCAGTTGTGCGACGACTTGTTGAACGGGGACATCGAATTGTGGGAATAGATGTTGTGGAGCTTGCTCCTATCAAAAAACTCCATCATGCAAATCTCACTGCTGCACGCCTTGTGTATAAGTTGTTAAACGTAGCTTTTTCGTATGAGCAACTCAAACCTCCCGTACGATCTCCAAAGAGCCGTCGAACAACTCAGCGTCAAGCCTGAGCCACCTCCTTTCACCCTTGATGAATTTGCTGATGCATTTCTCTCTGCACTTGAGCAAGGCACCATCCGTGCAGCAGAACCCCAACCCGATGGCAGTTGGCGTGTCCATACATGGGTAAAGCAAGGAATTCTGTTGCTCTTTCGCCACGGCCGCATGGTACCAATCAACTATGCTGCGGAATCGTTCTTTGACAAGCACACTCTCCCTCCCCAGCGTCTGTCCGCTGAACGTGGCGTACGTTTGGTGCCCGGGGGTTCCACTATTCGGCGGGGTGCATATGTCGCGCCTGGGGTTATTTGCATGCCACCAATGTACATCAACGTCGGTGCATTTGTGGATGAAGGAACGATGGTTGACTCTCATGTCCTGGTAGGGACATGCGCTCAAATAGGCCGTAACGTCCACCTCAGCGCTGGGGCACAAATAGGGGGAGTTTTAGAGCCTGCAAATGCACAACCAGTAATCATTGAAGATGAAGTGTTCATTGGCGGTAACACTGGCATTTACGAAGGAACGCTTATTCGCCGACGTGCTGTAATTGCTGCAGGAGTGATCCTAACTGCTTCGGTTCCCGTTTTCGATCTTGTGTACCAGCGCATACTCCGTGCAGCGCCCGGGCATCCGCTGGAGATTCCTTCCGGCGCAGTTGTTGTGCCGGGCACAAGAAAATTGGACGATTCGTCTTTTGCACAACAACATGGCTTAGCTGCAAGCTGTGCCCTTATCGTCAAGTACCGTGATGAGCGCACTGACCAACGCACAGCATTAGAGACTACTCTCCGTCGCTGAAAAAATCGTCCCATTGTCTCGATAGCTACCTATGTCGCTTGATAGCAATATTGCCAAGGTCCGGCGCTATGTTCCATTAGCCCATTTCGCAACAGCGGCAATTCTTCTTGGTGCAGCTTTTGCCGGCAGCAAGGGCATGGAACTATGGTTCACAATTGCAGCAGTACTCTCCGTGTTAGCAGGCATTAGTTTCTACCTTTTTATGCGGCATGTCGAACGGAAACTTCACCGTCACAAGCCATGAATCAGTGGATGCGCCCTAAGCTTCGGGACCAAGTCCGTCTTGTTGTTCACGAAGATCGTGGCGTTTTGACCTTCCAGGATGCTTGTGGATATGTGCGCCAAGACTTGGAATTTGAGATAGAGCTTTTTCCCCTGTTCGAACTATTCGACGGCACGCACACTATCCACGATATTGCCGATCGTGCACGCCGTTTGTTCGATGGGGAACTACAGCTTGGGCAACTGCTAAAGTTTATTCGATGGATTGACGAAGAACTGTTGCTCGATAGCCCTTCATTCTGGCGCACCAAGCGCTTTCTTGATAGCCCTGTGATTGAACCTGTCTGTGCAGGTAGCGTCTATCCTGACAATCCTGATGCTTTGCATGCATACTTGGACGACATTCTTAGCTCCACACCACGTCAAGCATATCCACAAAATGGCAAAGCTGCGTTTATTCCCCACATTGACTTTCGTGTCGCAGGGATGCATTATGCATACCCCTTCAACGCACTCCGCCAAGCTGAGTTTGATCTGGTTGTTCACATTGGCACATCCCACTACGGCTGGCAAGATCGATTCCTACTGACCACAAAGGACTTTCTTACTCCTCTCGGACGCTTGGAGACGGATAAAGAGCTTGTCGCTGCGCTTCGTAAAGAGACCGGCATACCCCTAACTCACAACGACATTGCCTATCAACCTGAGCATGCCCTTGAGCTGCATCACGTGTTTCTCCAACATTTATTCCCTGATCGACGCTTTACCGTCCTCCCTGTACTGGTGACATCTTTCCATGACTTTGTGCACCGAGCGCAACATCCCAGCACCGATGCAAAGTTTAGCGCTTTCACCGCGGCACTCAAGCGCGTCGTCGAGCAGAGCGGACGCAAGGCACTAATCTTGGTTAGTGGCGATTTAGCGCATATCGGGCGCCGATTTGGCGACCAGTGGGATGCTGCTCCAATGCTTGACCAACTACGCAGCGAGGACTACGAAGTGCTCCACGCTATTGCTCACGGAAGCAGTGTCTCCCTATTCTCGACCATCGCTCGTACAAAGGATGCGCGACGGATTTGTGGTTTTCCTCCTGCCATGACGTTTCTTGAAGCATTCCATCCGGGCAGTGGTGTTGCGCTCGATTACGGACAATGGAACGACGCCCCCACTCGCTCAGCTGTAAGCTTCGGCAGTGTAGTGTGGTTCGACTGATTCATTCTTCAAGGTCATCCTCGCGGAGACGACCTCGTAACAGTGTGCCGAGCATACCACTATAGGTGACACCATGGGTGCGCTCTTCCTTAGCAAGCTTTGAGCAGTTATGCAGCGCCTCCAAGACCAGTTCCATCGCCACTGCACGGACAGCGGGATCATCAGTATCCGGAACAATATAGGTAGTTGCAATGCGCTCCAAATCGGGCACTGCTGCTAAGCGAGCGTAGTAGTCCGCTGTTGGTAACTCATCATCCAGCTCAACAGTGTTGTCCTGTTCGAAGTATGCAACTATAGCAGCATACGGATCGCGCTCACCGCTTTTCGGCTTTGCTAAAGGATCGGGAGCATATCGAACAAATAGCTCTCGTACCGCTTTTCCAATGAGCGCTTTGGCAACTTTGACAGCTCCTTCTTGTTCTCCTTCGAAGACCAGTTCAATTTTTCCCGTGATCGCCGCAAGTGCTCGCTGAAAATCAAGCACACGCACTGATACCACCTTTTCCCCATTAAGAATTGCTCGGCGTTCTGCATTGGAGACGATAAGTTCCATTAGAGCAATCGTCATGCGTGCAGAAACACCGGATGACTGGTCAACATACTCGCTCTGGCGTGCAGCAAAGCCAACCATTTCGACCAGCTCTTGGATAAAGCGTGGGAGAATAATGCGCTCATTCCGTTCAATCCAGGCATTCTCCCGCGTGATTGCAATGGCATCATCTAAAGTGCGGGGATAATGGGTGAGAATCTGGGACTCAATTCTGTCCTTCAGTGGGGTAATAATGCGACCACGGCTGGTGTAATCCTCTGGATTTGCGGTAAAGACCATGAGCAAATCCAGGGGTAATCGCACAGGGAATCCCCGTATTTGCACGTCACGTTCCTGCAGAATGTTGAAGAGGGCTACTTGGATACGCGGCTGCAAATCTGGAAGCTCGTTGATAACAAAAATTCCTCGATTCGTTCGCGGAATAATCCCAAAGTGCATTGCGCCTTCATCAGAGTATGCAAGACGCCGTACCGCTGCTTTGATGGGATCGATATCGCCGATAAGGTCTGCAACAGTTACATCAGGCGTTGCAAGTTTCTCTCCGTAGCGCTGTGTACGGTGAATCCACTCAATCGGGGTATCATCTCCTTCTTCCGCAATTCGATCGCGCGCATAACGCGAAATGGGACGAAGTGGATCATCGTTGATTTCCGATCCAGCAACGATTGGCGTGTATTCATCGAGCAGCTCAACTAAAGACCGGGCAAGGCGAGTTTTTGCTTGTCCCCGAAGCCCAAGCAAGAGAATATCGTGGCGTGCTAAAAGTGCGTTGACAAGCTCTGGTATCACTGTATCATCGAATCCAATGATACCAGGAAAGAGACGTTCTCGGCGACGCAATTTCTCAATCAAATTCGCACGGATTTCATCCTTTACCGAGCGAGGACGATAACCACTTGCTTTGAGTTGACCGAGTGTATGAATTGGTGGTTTCATAGTCAAACGATGATGACTTCTTCTTCGAGCTCCACACCAAACTGCGCTTGTACGGCATGCTTGATTTCTCTTGCAAGGCTGAGGATATCCTTTCCGCGAGCATTTCCGTAATTGACCAACACAAGTGCATGACGGTCATAAACGCCTGCATCACCGCGGCGGATACCTTTATATCCGCACTGCTCGATTAGCCAGCCGGCAGAGAGTTTGACTGATCCGTTATAGGCATGCATCGGCATCGAAGGATAGCGTGCTGCCAATGCAAGAGCCACTTCACCAGGAACAATCGGGTTCTTGAAGAAGCTGCCAGCATTGCCAAGAGTTGGCGGAGGAAGCTTGCTACGGCGAAGGTTGATGACACATTCGAACACCTCCTGAATTGTCACTTCTGGACGTTCTCCCAGCGCCTGGCGAAGCTCTTGATAATGGACCGTCGTTGTTGGGCGCTTTTCCAGTTTCAGTCCAACCGCGGTGATGATAAAGCTTCCTTTCCACTCGCTCTTGAAGCGTGAATCGCGGTATCCGAAACGGCATTCCTCAGCTCTAAATGTCATTTTACGACCGCTCGGCAGATGAACTGCCTCGATCCACTGACATGTATCCGAGAATTGTTGTCCGTATGCACCAATGTTCTGTATAGGTGCCGCACCAACAGTACCAGGAATAAGTGCCATTGCCTCGATGCCCGCCCATCCCTGGGAAACCGCCCATGCCACACAATCATGCCACATCTCTCCAGCTCCCAGCCGGATGACTACATGGGATGAAGTTTCATCAACAATTGACCGATGGTTGATTTGAACCTGCACAACCGCCTCGACTGGGCGGGTGATCAACATATTGCTCCCTCCCCCCAGGATAAGTATGTCTGAAAGGCGCGATGCATAGGTCGTTGCAAATTCAATAGCGTCCTCCTCTCGAGTGAGGACATAGAACTGCCGAGCAAAAGCCTCGTGCGTGCGAAATGTAGTAAAGGGTCGAAGATCAATATCGTAAGCGATTGTCATTGGGGAAAGTAGGTAGCAAGACGCACAACACTGCCCACATCAGGACGAGGAACATCGTAAATTCCTGCAGGGGCAAGCGAGATAACAAAAATGACCATTGCAATGATTCCGATCATCATTCGCCGCCGATCAAGAGGATAAGGATCATCCACTGGTGGATGAGAAATACCAAAGAGAAAGCGTGCCAAAATTGCCCACACCAGCCATCCAGACCATCCAGAAAAAGCCCAAGGAACAAGCGCAACAATCCCATCAAGCAGCGGTAGAAGGAGCTGTTGGAGGGTATTCATCAGCGGATCGGGATGATCGCCGCGGAGCAATTGCCGGAGCAGTTCAAAAAACGGTCCACTACCTACAATCGCCAGCACAGCAACTACTATCCGCCCTATCCGATGCTGGAGCTTCCCAACCATTGCATAGAGCACATGGCCCCCATCGAGTTGTCCCACAGGCAGAAGATTCAATGCGGTCACAAATAGTCCAAACCATCCAACACAGAGAAAAGGATAATGATACACTTCATTCATTGGCGGAACAAATGCTCCTGGCGGTACAAGGAAATGCCGCAAGGCAGCAAAGAGAAGTGTGTCCCCAAAAGTCAAGCCATACGAAGGAATATCTGGCAATGTACGGTACTCGGGGTGTATAGCGTAGAGGTACTCTTTATCCGGCAGTGAGAGAAACCCTATAACCAGATACACAACACACACAACAAATCCTGCCAACGGTCCACTTACCCCAATGTCGAATAGTGCTGCACGCGTTCGTATAGGCGAGCGGGTTCGCATAACAGCGCCCAACGTACCAAACGGCATTAGCCATGGAAGCGGCATAGGGATATAGTATGGTAATGTTGCCTGGACCCCATGAGCGCGTGCTGCGAAGTAATGGCCAAACTCATGTGCAGTAATAAAGGTCATTAGTAGTACTGCGTAAGTCAATCCTGCTCCCCAATTTTCGATAGCAGTAAAATCTCGTCCTGCCCATGCAGTGCCTGCCATGAGCGTGGAGAGAAACGTGAGGACAAATAACACTGCGTGGAACAAATACCGCTGACGCACTGGCGTCGGCGCAACGCCATACCAACTAATTCGTGTGTAGCCCATCAGGATTCAACAGTTGATGGTGTCTGCTCTGGACGCATCAAGGGGAAAAAGATGACATCCCGAATCGAGGGTGCACCGGTCATTAGCATTGCCAGGCGATCTATCCCAATACCTAACCCTGCCGTTGGAGGCATGCCGACCTCGAGTGCAGTAATGAAATCTTCATCAATAACCATTGCTTCATCATCACCGGAGGCGCGGAGACGCGCTTGATGTTCGAAACGCTCTCTCTGATCCTGAGGGTCGTTGAGCTCACTAAAGGCATTGGCGATCTCCATGCCCCCGACGTAGAGCTCAAATCGCTCGGCTAAGGCCGGATTATCTCGGTGGCGCTTGGCAAGAGGTGACATCTCGACGGGATGGTCCAAAACAAACGTTGGCTCCACCAGATGTGGTTGCACAAGTGCTGTAAATAGCTCATCAATCAGCTTTGCTTTACTTGCAGTCGGTGCAATATCAATCTTGTGCTTTTTGCACAGTGCAAAAAGCTGCGACTCACTTAGGTTATCAACAGCTTCACCGACAGCATCTGCAATGGCATCAAGTAGGCGTATACGACGAAACGGCCGCACCAAGGGAATCACTGTACCGTCGGACTTGAGCAGGGACGCTTCTCCCCGCACCTGCTCTGCAACGGATACGAGCAAATCTTCCGTCAACGACATCATCCACTGATAATCCCGATATGCGACATACAGTTCCAGAGCAGTGAACTCTGGATTGTGCATGCGGTCGATTCCCTCGTTGCGGAAATTCTTCGAGATTTCATATACACCTTCGAATCCTCCGACGATGAGCCGTTTCAAGTAAAGCTCGTCGGCTATTCGCAGGTAGAGCGGAATGTCGAGTGCATTCAGGTGGGTTACAAACGGACGTGCAGTAGCTCCTCCATAAATCGGTTGAAGCACTGGTGTTTCAACTTCAAGCCAACCATGGCTGTCGAGATAGCTTCGAATAGCACTAATCATCCGACTTCGCACTATAAAAGTGCGCCGTACATGGGGATTGACAATCAAATCAATATAGCGGCGCCGATAGCGCTGTTCTTTATCGCTGAATGCATCGTGGAGAATGATGTTACCTTGTTCATCACGCTCCTCTTTGACAACTGGCAAAGGATGAAGACACTTGCATAGCAAAGTAAGCTGTTGCACGTGGATTGTTATCTCCCCTGTTCGCGTCCGAAATACGAAACCTCGGATGCCAACAATATCACCAATGTCCAGCAGTCGCAGCATCTCATACTCTTGCGGAAGCTCGTCCGCTTTCATGTAACACTGAATTTTGCCTGCCGCATCTTGGATGTGAAAAAAGGTAGCCTTTCCCATCCGGCGCATTGCCATTATTCGCCCTGCCACCGACACGGAGGAAAAGGGCGAAGGATCTTCGTCACGGTAACCACTGAGAATTTGCTGCGAAGTGTGACGTTGGTCGAAACTATACGGATACGGCTCAACTCCTCGCATACGAAGCTCGTGAAGCTCCTCGTACCGCCGACGAATTTGATCGTTGTCAAACTGACGAGTCATAGATGTATCGGTATAATTTCTGCGATGGTCACAAATATACCAGCCGCCGACAACGGAAGTGTCAATGCCTATGCTCTGCATTCGTCTTAACTGTGGTCATAGCAGGTTGCTCATACGCCATGAGAATTGATCTTGTCTGTCCGATTCCACAATCCATCGAATCCTTCATCACGACCGGGATTGTTGGGCGGGCGCGCCAGCGCTCTATTGTCGAAATTGTCCTGCACAATCTTCACGACTACGCCGATAACCGCTATGGCCACATCGACGATGAGCCTTACGGAGGCGGAGCAGGAATGGTTATCCGGTGCGAACCAGTCTTTGCATGCATTGAACAACTGAAAGCGGAACGCACGTATGACGAAATCATCTATCTCACTCCAGACGGAGAGCCATTTACGCAAGCTCTTGCTAACACGCTCGCGCTTAAGACAAACCTTTTGTTTCTTGCAGGACGCTACAAAGGCGTAGATCAGCGGGTGCGCGATGTATTGATAACGCGCGAAATCTCAATCGGCGATTATGTTCTTTCCAGTGGCGAACTTGCAGCAGCTGTTGTCATTGATGCAATTGTGCGGCTATTGCCCGGTGCTCTCAATGATGCCCAAAGCGCACAAGAGGATTCATTCCAAGAGGGATTGCTCTCCGCACCAGTCTATACGCGACCGGCTGTTTTCCGTGGTTTAGCCGTGCCCGAGGTCCTTCTCAGTGGTAACCATGAAGCAATTCGGCGCTGGCGATATGAACAAGCACTTGCTCGTACACGACAACGTCGTCCTGATTTATTAGCCACTAACGGTGAGCGATAATGTAACCATGAAAGATCGAGCTGTGGTCTTATTGTCGGGAGGAATGGATTCGCTCGTTACTCTTGCTCTTGTACGGGAGCAAGGGTATGAGCTGGCAGCCTTGCATCTTAATTATGGCCAGCGAACTGAGCAGCGAGAACTTCAAGCATTCCATGACATTTGCGACCATTACGCCATCGAACATCGCTTAGTTGTCGATGTGGGGCACTTGTCTGCCATTGGTGCAAGTAGCCTGACCGATCCAGCTATGGAGGTAGAGCCTGCAAATCTGAACCGACAAGGAATCCCGACAAGTTATGTTCCTTTTCGGAATGCAAACATTCTAGCAATCGCAACAAGCTGGGCAGAGGTGCTTAAGGCACGTGCTATTGCAATTGGCGCAGTTGAGGAGGATTCTAGTGGTTATCCCGATTGCCGTGAAGAGTTCTTCCGTGCTTTCGAGCGTGTCATTGCCTTAGGAACAAAACCGGATACACAAATTTCAATTTTGACACCTGTCATACACCTGCGCAAGGATGAAATTGTCCGACAGGGTCTCCGATTAGGCGTGCCCTTTGATTTAAGCTGGAGCTGTTACAAGCGTAATGACATTGCGTGTGGAGAATGTGACTCTTGTGCTCTTCGATTGCGCGGCTTCCAGCGTGCCGGCGCTGTAGATCCATTACCCTATGCTATAATGCCTACCTATGCATAGCACTGCTCCCTAACCTGTTCTACTTGTGTACTTCGCTCAATCGGTACACCTATCATGTTCCCCCACTCGGTCCAGGAACCATCATAGTTTCGGACCGAACGAAAGCCAAGAAGATACGTAAGTACAAACCACGTGTGGCTTGAACGTTCTCCTATACGACAGTAAACGATAACCTCATCCTCTGGATTCAATCCACCCTTGTCGCAATAGAGTTGATAAAGTTCATCGGCCGACTTAAAAGTTCCGTGCTGATTTACCGCGGTGCTCCAGGGCATATTTATTGCGCCAGGAATATGCCCTGCTCGCAATGCAGCTTCCTTAGGATAGTCCGGACTGTGTGTAATAAACCCATCATATTCAGGCTTAGATCGAACATCTATCAGCTTTCCTCCCCGCGCTACGTGAGCAAGCACATCATCGCGCAATGCCCGAATGCTGTGATTCACCTTCGGAACTGGATATGAGGTGGGTGAAAATTGTGGCACTTCCCAAGCAATAGGACGGCGCTCATTGAACCACTTGGCACGCCCACCATCCATAATACAGCACTTTTTATGCCCAAAGTACGTAAAAACCCAAAATGCATGGCACGCCCACCAGTTTGACTGATCGCCGTAAAAAATAACCGTTGTCTCTGGCGTGATGCCGAGCTGGATACAAAGTTTTGCAAAATCTTCTGGTGCAACAAGGTCCCGCCAAACGGGATGTAAGAGATGAGCGAACCAATCTATCTGAGCTGCATTCGGAATGTGCCCGGCTGCATAGAGAAGCGGATTTTCATCAGCTTCAATGATTCGGTAGTTGTCTGTATCGTGCATAATAGACTGCACAAAGTCTGTAGTTACGACTCTGTCAGGATGGGCATACTTCATCTTTGCTGGGTACTGAATGTGTAACAAACCTGGTAATTTTGTTCAACCACAATGCTCTTGTGCACGGAGATCTTTTTCATGTGGTGCCGATTTGCAGCTCTGGCATTCCTATGCGCTGGTAGCGCAATCTCTATGCCAACGCCGCTTGGCTTCATTGAAAATGTAGGACAGTTCCCCACCCCTGTTCGGTACTACATACCGTTAGACAGGGGCTTATTCTACATAACAGAGCGTGGGTATGGATATGTTTGCTACCAGCTTCCACAAGGCGGAAGTAAAACGATTTCTGCTGCACGGTTCGAGCTTTATGCAGTAAGCAGGAGTGTTCCCACTATTGAAGCCGTTGCTCAAAAGCCATTTATTCTCCATTATTATCGGGGAGAACACTCCTTACACGGAGTTCGTGTATTCGACCAAATACACGTGCGCAACATTTTCCAGGGTATTGATGCTGTTTTTTATTTGACATCCTCCGGTAAGCTCAAGTGTGACTACAGAGTGTCCCCAAAGACTAATCCGACTGCAATCGCATTTCAGGTTGTCGGGGCTCAACCAACAGTATCTCCCGAGGGAAAACTTCGATTCCATACAGCCGTAGGCACTGTAACTGAAGGAAAGCCTTTTTCATTGAGCGGGGAGCGCACAATTCATACAGCGTATCGCGTTGACAAAGACACCATCCGTTTCGCATTCCATGCTCCTTTCAATGGCAACCATCCCTTGATAGTCGATCCTGAGATCGAATGGACCAGTTTTGCCGGTGGAACAGGCTCCGATCAAATTGCCCACGTGAAAATAGACAATAGCAGAAACATCGTCGTTATTGGACGAACCCAATCTTTGGACTTCCCCACTAAACTCGGCTTTTCATCCTCTCTTCGTGGTGATTACGACGCATTTGTTGCTAAATACAGCCCTACCGGGAGTCTCTTATGGGCAACTTACTACGGTGGAAGTCGGAAAGAAATACACAATCTTGATCATAGCGCTATAGCGGTGAGCCCATCCGGTTCAATTCTTATTGCAGGCTGCACTCAAAGTGATGATTTACCTGTTACTCCGAACGCATTTCAACGCGCAAAGGCATCGAGTCTTCCGGCAGGGTACGATGTATTTATTGCTGAGTTTTCATCATCAGGTCAGCTCCAATGGGCAACATACTGTGGAGGCAACGATAACGAAGATGTCTTTGGAATTACGCTGGATCGACAGGGAAATACTTACCTTGTGGGGCATACTTCATCTGATGTCATTCCTGTTACGGCACCTGCGACAGCTGTAGTAAATCCTAAGCCTACAAAATCGCAAGATGTTTTTGTGTTCAAATTATCGCCTAACCGTACTCCTTTATGGGTGTTTTTCATTGGCGGGTCAAGCTTTGAATATGCTACTGGAGTCGTCGCTGACGCAAGCGGAGGAATTTACGTTTGCGGCTATACACAAAGTGCTAATTTTCCAACATACGGCAGTGCAATATACCAGCCAATCAAGACCGCCGGTAACGACGGCTATGTATTGAAGCTTGATGGCTTAGGACGACTACTCTGGTGTACTTTCATTGGTGGAAATGGCGAGGATTACTGCTCGACAATAGCTATCGACTCATCTTTTGACCGCCGCGTTCTTGTCGGCGGTACAACTGCAAGCAGTGACATGTGGTACCGTAGTGTGGAGGGAAGCCACCTCAACGGGAGTAGTGATGGATTTTTAGCAGCACTCGATCCTCGCAATGGCAGCGCACACTGGGTCCAGTACCACGGGGGCTATAGTGCCGATGAACTGACTGCGATTGCTATCGATCCCGACAATAACATTTTCATCACTGGACGTACACTGGGCGATTACCCAACAAAAAATGGCCTCCAAACGGTCTATCGCGGCGGAGGAGGTGACATGTTCGTTGCAAAATTGACTTCAAGTGGCATTACACAGTGGGCTACCTACCTGGGAGGAAGCTTTCTTGACCGTGCAACGGATATCGCAGTCGATGGAAGCACAAGTTTTGTCGTTGTTGGTTTTAGCGCAAGTAATGATTTCCCCACCATTGGCAGCTCTGAACAACAACGCTTAGCGAATCCGCCTGGTATAGATGACGGCATATTAGTTAGGTTTTGCAACATCGTGACTCCTGTAGCAGAGATTATAGGCACCCGCCAATTTTGCTTCGGCGAAACACGTACTCTAAGAGCACAGAGTTCAAGCGCCGGAGTAGAGTACGACCTATACCAATGGGAAGTGAATGGTAATCCGATTCCAGGAGCAACAGAGAAGTATTACACGCTACCTGCGACGTTAAATCCCGGCACTTATCGCTTTGTGTGCAAAGTAACGAACTCAACACGCTGCTCTGCTACAACGGATACCATCACTATTCGTATCCATCCCCGCCCTGTTATAACACAGCGACAGTTTGCTACTTGTACAGGTGATCCCATCCGCCTCGATTCAATCGAAGTCACAGGAGTACCACCATTTCAATACCAATGGTTCGGTGATCCACCTCCAAGTGATCCCACCATACGAAATCCCATTGTTTACCCAAGTCAAAGCACCACCTACCGTCTTGTGGTTACTGATGCTAACGGATGTACAGCTGAGCAAAGCTTCTCGGTCTTAGTTCTTCCGGTTTCCGAAGTCCCTATCACAATTCTCGGGAAACGTAGTTTTTGCGAGGGAGATTCTGTGATCTTAGAAATCCCCAATAACTTAGGGCGAATTCGCTGGAGTACAGGGCATACTAATTATCGTCTGGTTGTTCGGACGAGCGGTTCCTACTATGCAACATTAACCCTTCCCAGTGGTTGCGAAGGATATACGGACACAATCGAGGTAACTGTTCATAAGCACCCTGTCCCAACAATAACATACGATGGAAGCGTACTAACCACAACCCACGAATACGACCAATACCAATGGTTTTTGAATTCTAATCCCATTGCTGGCGCAACGAACCGTTCTTATGAGCCGCAGACACCGGGATTATATTCTGTTTCTGTTGACTCACTTGGATGTTCAGGCACTTCCTCTCCCCTCAATGTCATTTTCACCGCACAAACTCATGTCACAGTTGGCTCTGCGCAGGCTGCTATTGGAGAGCGCGTGCGCATTCCGATTCTTTTGCAAGTCCCACCCCATCTTGCGAAAACAGGAGCATCACAGGTGGAGATTCGTCTTCGCTATAACACCAGTGTGCTCTTCCTGCTCCCACCTTCGCCTTCTCCACTTTACTCGATTACGACTACCCCTCCCGACAACAATCAGACTGCTATAATCGCAATCTCTAGCACTGCAATAAAGCGGGACACTCTTGCTAACCTGGAGTTTATTACTCTTTGGGGAAATACAACATCAACGGAGCTTCGTGTCGAATCAGTACGGTGGAATGCTCCAACAATCTCTACCTCGTGGACAAACGGTCTGATTGAAATTCATGGACATTGCGTTGCAGGAGCAACAAGATTGTACGATGATACTGGCACATTTGGTATTCAATTGGTTACACCTAATCCTGCAACTGACGTAATAACAATCGTTGTTACTGCCATCGAGGATTCACCACATACTCTTGCACTGTATAGCAGAGACGGACGCATTATAGACCTAATGGAGGTGCACCTTCGTGCGGGAACATATGTTATTAGTCGAGAGCTTCACAGCTATGCGCCCGGCTATTACTTTCTTGTTTTCCGATCGTTGAGCCTTTCGAGCAGCTTACCAGTTGTGATCATCCGATGAGAGAAATGGCATTTACGATAGCAATTCTCATCGCGGTCACAGGTACCTATGCACAGTATCTGGAGCTCGGAGGATATGCTCACGGTGGTTTGGATGCTCATGAAACGATGTTTCAAGCGTTGCCAGGCACCTTCAGCTGTGCACCTGGCTTTACACGAAGTAAAGGACCAAGCTGGAGTGTCGGCTTGATCACCGCGATTCCATCTTTATCATTCCGCATTCCTTACGGAGAAAGCACATGGATAGCACAAGCTCGAATAGGATTTGAGAACAACCATGTAGTGTTTCGAACACTTGAGTATCAACCAATTCGACTTGACACAGGTATATCAACTGCTACGATCGAACATCGTGCATCAGTTTGGCTTTCGTCCATCACCATACAAGCAGGCATAAAGACCTCTTTGTTCAATCCCTCCCTTGTCATCGAGCCAAGTTTCTGGACAAGCTTTCCGCTGAGAGGATATTTTGATCAGGGTGAATACTTAGTCGAGCCGCGAACACGTGGTCGTTTTCAGGAAACTGGAACACGCCAACGTAATCGCTTTTCTGGCTCCTTATTGGGAATGCGTCCCTATCAATTGGGATTAGCCCTCACGATTGGCTGGCAGGAGCAGATTTCATCTCGTCTCAAAATACGTCCAGAGCTTCAGGTCCGGCTTCCACTTACATCCACTCTCCAAGACATTTCTTGGCACATATTCTCCATCCGCGCTGGTATGAGTGTGGTCACATCTTTCGTCCAAAGCCCGCCACCACCTCCACCACCATTTATTCATGACACCATTCCCCCGGTAGAATTGGTAATCTCTCCGACGCCGACGGCTGAGTCATTATCTCCCCCGCTACTATCGGTTGAGTTTGTGACCCCAGATACGAATGGATTTATTACCCCGATTCAAACCGTCCAAGTGTTGACACAGCTTCGGCGATACTTACGACCGATACTGCCGTATCTGTTCTTTGAGGAAAATAGTGCTATGCTCCCTGCTCGGTATGCTGAATTAACACCTCAAGAAACGTACTCCTTCAATGAAGCGGATATCGCCTCTTTATCAACATTAGAATCGTACTACCATCTGCTCAACGTTGTGGGACACAGATTACGGAAGTACCCTTCCGCTGACCTGACTATTACCGGCTGCACAATGGGTGTTGGTCCTGAAACTAATCGTCTTGATCTGGCATATGAACGGGCCCGAACTGTTCAAATGTACCTGCACACCATCTGGGGCATTGATACGAATCGCTTACGAATTGTTGTACGGAATCTTCCTGCTCATCCTTCCCCCGTTGGGCATCCTGACGGCAATGCCGAAAATGCACGCGTCGAGTTAACAAGCTCGAATCCCGCTATTCTTGGTCCTTTATCAGGGAGTATCACTGAGCATCTTGTAACTCCATCCAAAGTATTTGTCCGCATCCAATCGCAACCGACTTACCTGGATAATTGGCAGCTAACAATTAAAACTGCAGATACTATCCATCTATCGTTGCAAGGTGAAGGGAAACTCCCTTCTCTTATCCCACTTTCCCTTTCTTGGCAGAAGCATCTCCACGACACCATAAACACCTCTGTGATAGCTAACATGAGAGCTGCTGAGAGAATCTATCCTGGGTTTGCTGTTGGTATGCTACCAGTGATTGAGCGAAGAGATACCCTTTTACCGAAACGAGAGACATTCAATCTGATTCTCTTCGATTTTGACGATGCATCAATTCCACCCTCTCAGTCGAGCCTATTAAGTGAAATTGCACGCCGTATCCTTCCAGCAACAAAGATCACCATTGCAGGATATACCGACCGACTTGGCGATGTGAAGCATAATCTCCGATTAGCAGAGCGCCGTGCCCACGCTGTTGCACGAGCATTGGGAGTTGCTGATCGAGCTGTTATTCACGCTGAAGGAAGCCGTGTTCTTCTCTACGACAATACTCTTCCGGAGGGGCGCTTTTACAGTCGAACGATTGAAATTACCTTAGACCAGCCTGAATGACATCCGGCAATCTGCAGACTATAGCAATTATCCGCTTGTGGGTACCCCTTGCTCTCACCTGGGCAATGATGGCTGCTGAGGGAGTGATCCTGCAAAGTGTACTCTCCAGATTGCAAGATGCAGCGACAAACTTAGCAGCATTCGGTGTTGCAATTAGCATTGCATTTATTGTCGAAGCACCCGTAATCATGCTTCTCAGTGCCAGTACTGCATATGTTCTGGGCAGTAGAAGCTACCGGATCGTTCGTGCATTAGCGCTGGCTCTTTCATTTGGGACCAGCTGTATGATGGGAATTGCAGTCCTCCCTCCTGTTTATGCAATCTTAAGCAAAACTATTCTTGCACTGCCGCCCTCGATTACTGATCACGTTTATTGGTCGTTGGTTGCACTCATCCCATGGCCTGGTGCAATAGGCATTCGGAGATTCTACCAAGGGGTGATCATCAAGAGGCATATGAATCATCTTGTCGCTCTTGGAACCACTATTCGATTACTCTCAATCATTGCTGGTAGCATCTTGGCACTGAGATTTGTCCGTACATCCTATACTGCACCATATGCTTGTGGTGTTCTTGCATTTGCTGTTACCGCCGAGATGATTGCAACATGGTGGATGGCGCGATATGCTGTGCGTTCGATTCAGCATACTAATTCCCCCCGTGAATCAATGCTAACATTCAGACGCTTGGTTGCCCTCTACATCCCACTTGCGATGACTTCGCTGATCACTATGGGGTTGGGACCAGTATTTGCTGCTTTTATGACACGATTCCCTAACGCAGTAGCATCATTAGCTGTTTTCCCAATCATTGATAACACTGTGTTCCAATTTCGCAGTCCCCTTTTTGCCTACCAAGAAGTAGCAATTTCCCTTTACTCTCGACATGGACTGCATGAAAAAAAAGTAGCAAAAGCGGCGTATGGAATAGCGACTATCGCTACGGGGCTGCTGTTGGTAATTGCCACAACTCCATTGTCAGATATTGTATTCGGGGTGTTTCCTTACCATTTGGATACATCGCTACACCCGATGGCAGCATACGGAATGATTCTCCTTTTGCCACTTCCTATAGTCAGTGCCATCTATTCAGTAGAGCGCTCGGTCCTTATTGTGAGTCATCACACAAACCATGTAACCTATTCAACCCTCCTTGAGGCGGGAGTTACCATTGGAGTGATGAGCCTCGCTGCACTACTCCGCATCAACATCTCTGGAGTGTACCTTGCCTGTGTAGCTATGACTGCGGGGAAAATCACGGCGGCGGTGTATTTGCTTTTTGTCGGAAGGTATTATCGCTCGGCGCGGGATTGACGAAATGCAGCGCATACATCCCTAAGCGTGGCAGCGCGGATTGGATCTAAACCGGCAAGTTCTTCAATTTGCCGTAAGCAAATCTGAAATGCACCACACTTGAGAGCTACATAGCCGTAACGAAAGCGTATATCGGCAGAAGTGGGATAGTATGTAAGTGCCTCCTCATATAGCTCCAGAGCACGATTATAAAGATTGCGTGTCTCCAAGCTCTTGCCAAGCTGCAGATAAAGTTGCTCTCCCTGCTCAGGATGTGCTTGCCGAACCCGTTGAATGTGTTGGGATGCTGCACTCATCCGTCCTAATGCTAATTGAGTTTCCGCCATCGCCATGTGCGCTGCAATGTCATCGGGCATAGCAGTGAGAATTTGCTTGAGAGCATAGATAGCTTGTGCGTAATCTCCACGTTGACGCCATATTTGGCTACTCAACAGCCAAGCATCTATGCAAGTTGAATCAAGATGCACCGCGCGCATCAGGCTGTCAAGCGCCGCTTGCTCATCTCCTAACTCAAGAAAACATCGCCCCCGCAAGTAATGCAACTGTGCAACGTTTGGTGCTATTCTTAGAGCATGCTCTATATCCGCTAATGCTTGCTCGGGCTGATGTAAGTCTAAACGTAGTAAGCAACGTTCTTGCCATGCGGCTACATTTGTCTTGTCCAGCATGAGGGCAGCATTATACTGCTCAATTGCTAAGTCTTTCTCCCCAAACTTCGCATAAATTCTTCCTAACGCTAAGTACGCATGCGATGACGGAGAAAGCTCTATACTTCTCTTGAGGGCATCTTTCGCTTCGTCAAATTGCTTCCTTCGAAACAGTATAATACCTTCCGCATACCAAAGCCACGGATTTTGAGGAAATAGGTGCCGAGCCTGTTCAATAGCATGATAGACTTGAGCGTGATGTGCTGTATTGTCGAGTATAGCTAACACGACTTCTATATCAGCAAAAGTGGGATCACCCTGCATTAAGGAAGGTACAAGCCGTGCCGCGTCATCCCATTGTTGTAGCTGTACTAATACTGCAATCAGATCACCAGCGACATTGCGATCGCTTGGCAAGTTTGCGTGAGCAATTCGTAAGTGGTGAAGCGCTGATGCATAATGACCAAGGCGACGTTCTAATGCACCTATCCGAGCATGGGTGAGATGATGATCCGGTCGGATACTTAGCGCCTCTCTATAGCACTGAAGTGCTTTCCCCGATTGGTTAAGCATCTCGTAACATATTCCCAACCAGTGATAAAGCTCTGCGTGACGGGGCTGGCTACGTAATCGTAATTCGAGAATGTTAATAGCCTCTTCTGTTGCTCCGCTCGATACCAACACTTGAGCAGCGTGAATATGTCCGTAAGGGAAGTCCGAATTGCTTTTGTATAATGCCCGAAATTGGCGTGCAGCATACTCCCATTTTTCAAAATAGCGGAAGATTTCCGCTGTTGCAAAAAGGTAATAGGGGTCCTGAGCATGGCGGGTTGATAAGGACTCTACAATGTGGAGTGCTTTCTCTTGCTCCCCACTCCAAGCTAATTGCACTGCATGGAGTGCAATAAAGGGCATTTGCCTTTCTACATGCTCCGGTAATCGCTGGATAATACGCTCAAGCACTTCTCTTTGCTCCGCTTCAATTGCGTAGCAGAGCAGGATTTGTACTGCTACCTCTGATGTAGGGTCAAGTTTAGTAGCTGCCTCGGCAAGTTCAATCGCCTCCTCATACTCCCCTCGCCTCCAATGATGCGCCGCGCGATCGAGAACCTGTGCACACTTCTCCTCCCCACCTGTTGAATCCAATACGAAATACACCGCTCCATCATTGCCACGGCGGAAAAACCGTTGCAGAAGTTTGCCAGGCGAAGCCATAGAGTAGACCGTAGCGAAACTGCATATCTGCATAAAATATCGGCAACAAGAAGTCTGTACTTGAATTACTGTAGTTTTGCTTTGCTCTCTGTGGAACCTGTGAACATGTCACACCCACATTCTAATGAACATTACAAGGTGGACACACGTACTGATTTTCTGACACATGCATCGCATTGCACCGTTGTTGGTGCTGGCCGCAGTGGAATCGCGGCGGCTCTTCTGGCAGGTGAGCTGGGCTTCGAGGTATTTGTGACTGAAAGCAAGTTACTCGACAAGGCAAAGCTCCAGGCATGCTTTTCTGCTCAGAATATTGATTTCGAGCTTGGAACGCACTCTGAGCGCGCATTAGAGGCAGATTTCGCTATTGTGTCACCAGGAATTCCCCCTTATGCACCAATTATCCAGCGTCTTCTAAAGCAGAACATACCGATAATTGGTGAACTCGAATTTGCTGCCCGTTACGCTCTCGCACCGATAGTTGCGATAACTGGCACTAATGGCAAAACCACAACGACAGCACTAACAGCTCACATCCTTCGGTGTGCAGGCTTCAATGCTATTGCGTGTGGTAATATTGGTCAGGCATTTTCGGATGTAGTTCGCCAAGATCGCGCTGGGCTGCCTTACCGTCGCGTTTATGTCGTTGAAGCAAGTTCTTATCAACTTTCCCTTACCTCGACATTCCATCCACAGGTAGCTGTTATCCTCAACATAACTCCTGATCATCTCGACTATCATGGCACCATGGAAGCGTATATTCAAGCAAAATGGAAGATTTTTCAGAATCAAACAGAGCGTGATGTCCTAATTTTGTGCGCCGACGATCCCAATGCAGCAGGGGCATCGCGGCACACGCAAGCACATGTCGAATGGTTTGGGCTGTCCCCTGTAGAACGGGGGATGTATTGCCGACCGGACGACGGGTGGCTTGTCTTTGTGAGCAGCAACACGGAGGCAAAACTGATGCACCACCGGGACCTTCCTCTGCGTGGATGGCACAACGTCTATAACTCAATGGCAGCGGCGTTGGCTGCACGAGCCTTCGAAGTAACAAACGAAAACATCCGAGATAGCATACTGTCGTTTACAGGGATTGAGCATCGGCTTGAACATGTACGAACAGTTAGGGGAGTTGAATACATCAATGACTCTAAAGCCACGAATGTCAACGCAACATGGTATGCGCTTACAGCGTTTGAACAGCCGATTATTCTCCTCTTAGGCGGTCGCGGAGAGGGAAATGACTATTCCTTACTCGATGATCTTGTACGCCAAAAGTGCCGTGCCATCATAGCCTTCGGTGAAGAAGCCCCTACGATATTTAATCACTTTAGCATTATCACGCGGTGCATCCAGGTCGATTCATTAGCAAGCGCGGTTGAGCATGCATCCAGCATTGCAGAACCAGGGGATGTTGTCCTGCTATCACCAGCCTGCAAGTCCTTCGATCAGTTTATCAACTTTGAGCACCGAGGGACAACCTTCAAGGAACTTGTGTACCAGCTTGCTGAATGAACACATGCGATCATTCCATCGATCCAGTGATCGGGTCCTTCTTGCAGCGACAGTAGGATTGCTTCTTGCGGGTATTGCCTTTGTGTACTCAGCAAGCGCTGAATTCTCCGCTCTTCGAGTCGGAGCTCCTGACCGCTTTGCCATCAACCACAGCATTCGCGTTGCTTTGTCTCTTCTTGTTCTCCTCGTGGTCAGTAGGATCGACTACCATGTCCTGATACAACTTAGTCGTCCGCTGTTGGTACTGAGCGTTGTTCTTCTGCTGTTTGTTCTTGTTCAAGGGACTCAACTAAAAGGCGCAGTTCGGTGGTTAGACATTGCGGGGATCAGCTTTCAACCTTCGGAGTTTGCCAAGTTTGCGCTTTTGTTCCATTTAGCTGCACGCATTGCTCAGAGAGAATATGCCGAATGGGATTGGAAGCACGGACTCTTGCCATCGGTTGGCTGGATAGCTCTTGTAGCAGGACTCATTGCTCTCCAGCCTAACCTTTCAACTGCGGCGGTAGTGTTTAGCTTAGGCATGATGCTGTTATTCATAGGGGGTGCACGACTGCATCACCTAACCTTTATCGCTAGCGCAGGGCTTGTGGGATTAGTGATTTATGCACTTGGAGCAGAGTATCGCATCGAGCGCCTTGAGAGCTACTTTGGTCAAAGCCCTACTGCTGAATCATACCAACTTCAACAGGCATTGGTAGGATTCGCTCAGGGTGGGATAGCCGGCGTCGGTCCTGGACAGAGCAGACAACGAGATCTATTCTTGCCAGAATCATATGGTGACTTTATTGTTGCAATCGTTGGGGAAGAGTACGGCTTTATGGGCGTAGTAGGACTAATAATGCTCTATGGCATCATTGTCGTGCGTGGTGTTCTGATCGCCCGCAACGCTCCCGATGTTTTGGGATATCTATGTGCATGGGCTGTTGTTTTAGTCATCGGTTGGTATGCGCTTATCAATATCGCCGTCAGTTGTGGTGTATTGCCAACAACGGGAATTCCTCTCCCTCTCGTAAGCTATGGTGGAAGTAGTATTGTTTTCACTGCCGCAGCACTGGGTGTACTTCTCAACATAAGCCGACATACCACTGCGGAGGAAGTGCATGCATAAACGCTGGTGGGTTGCAACGATTGCGTGGGTTGGAGGATGTATTGTGTCGGCTGGAGCTCAACTATTGCCTACTCTCCCTGAAAGCAATATTCAAGGCACTCTGGCAGCAACACTGCTTGAAAATACTCGCCAGATGCTCCGTGCAACAGCGGTCATCGATCATACTGGCTTTGATTCGCTGCACACTCCACTCGATGCGACCGCACAACTCCAGGCTGCACGGCTGGATATTATGCAGGGGTACTACTCCCTGGCTCATCTTCGATTAGCCCAATATCTTTCCCAGCGTCCTTTACTGCCCTTCCGTGCACAAGCGCACTATCTTCGTGGAGTAGCGTACTACCAGGAACGTGGATATCTACTCGCTGCTCGTCAATTTGACACTGCTGCTCAGTATGCTACGATTTCATTTGAGCAGACACAAGATTCTCAGTACCTTCATCTGCGAAGAGAGGCGCTTTATTGGAAGGCTATCGCATTTTCACAGCTATCTGCATACGAAGCAGCAGAACAATCCTTTCGCGAGTTACTCCACACGGGAGGCGAATATGAAGACGATGCCTACGCTGGACTTGCAGCAATCGCGGAGATGCAAGGGGATTATCCACGGGCACTAACTTACTACGATAGTATCCTCGTTGTTGCTCCAAAGGGGGCGTGGGTCATCACAGCGCACATCCGGGCTGCACAGCAGCTTCTTCTTCTTCGTCAACCACGACAGGCGCTCCAGCGTTTAGCCGCTGCAAGTGATATGCTTAGTGCCGCCCAGAGTAGTCATCTTCCCTATCTCGAGCGCCAGCAGCTACCACCCCACACTACAGCTCTGGTCCAACTTCTCTACGCGGAAGCACTCAGCCAGTTGCGGCAATTCGACCAAGCCGTAGAGCGCTACCATGTAGTTATTGGCGACACCACCCTACAAGGCTCCGCCCTTCGTTGGCAAGCATATCTTGGCTTGGGATGGGCAGAGCTCAATCGCGCCCGCTATAGCGTTGCTCTTGCAGCATATCGCACCGTCCTGGATTCTCTCGATGATAGGCTCTCGTTGCAACGGGCACAAGCGTTATTATACATCGGTGTCGCACTGGAACGGAGCGGTGATGTTTTGGCTGCCATCGAACACTATGATGCCCTCATCAGCGATGAGACATTCCCATTGCGCGCTCAAGCATATCTTGAACGGGGGCAGATTGAGTATGAGCGCCGCCAGTACACAACTGCAGCTGCTCTTTTCGATCGTGCTTCTCGTGCTGCCAGTGATCCTGCAACCATGCTCCGTAGTCTTCTTCTGCGGGGCCGTGCGGAATTCGACCAACAACGTTGGCAAGCTGCACTGCGAACGTTCACCGAGGTCGTAACGACAGCACAAAATTTTTCACCAACGGTTATTCCCAACCTTTCTTTACTTCTTGCAGAGGCAATCCTCTACCGTGGAATAGCATACTGCATCGAGTCGCGGTATGTTGATGCTATCGCGGACTTGGGACAGGTTGTCAGCCAATTTCCGACTCACCCTCGACGGGATGAAGCATTGCTCTGGCTTGCTGAAAGCTATGAGCGCATCAACATGCTTGATAATGCTGTCGAGGCATTACAACTGTTACTCAACACCTACCCTACCTCTGCCTATCGCGAGGATGCACTTTACAATCTCGGGTGGGCACAGTTCCGAATGCAGCGCTTTGAGGATGCAAAGACTACATTCGACCGTCTCTTGAGTGAATTTCCACGTTCCCGCTATGCCTTAGATGTAACCCTACGCAAAGCAGACATTCTGTACTTGACAAAAAAGTACGCTGATGCTGTGCGTCTCTATCGGCAAGTAGTAAAAACTACGCCTACCAGTGACGATGGGGAATATGCACACTTTCAGTTAGGACAATCGCTTTACCGCTTAGGTGATTACAATAACGCTGTCGAACAATTTCGCCATTTTGTCCGCACCTTCCCCGAATCTCCAATTGCAGATGATGCCCTCTACAACATCGCCTGGATACGAATGCTCCAGGGACGCTGGACAGACGCCATTGAGATGTTTGAAACCCTATTGCGCAGCTACCGCCAAAGTGAGTTGGCACCCTACGCACGCTTCTATATTGCTCAATGCACATACAACAGCGGACAGTACGTGCGTGCAATTGATCTCTATCGCCAATTTCTGGCTGAGTATCCATCGACACCCATGACAGGGCAAGCGATCGAAGCAATTCAAGATGCATACATCGCGCTGGGACAAGATTCCCTTGCAGTCGCAGTCGCTCGGGAATACATCGAAAAAGACCCTGCCTCTGAGCACAGCGCCCAGATTCAGCTGCGGACAACAGATATTTTCGTGCGGAACCGAGATTATGAGAATGCTATCCGTGAATATGAACGCTTCATCGAGCAGTACCCTAACAGTCGCTATCTACCGGAGGCACTGTACGGACTACTGAAAAGTTCTCTTGCTGTTGGAAGAGAACACCAAGCTGTTCAAATCCTTCGCCGCTTAGAGCAAGACTATTCCTCAAGTGAATACACTGAGCTTGCGTTGAGTGACCTTGCAACGACCTATCAAGAGCGAGCGATGCTGGATCGCGCTGACTCGCTATTTGCAATAATTATGCAGCGTTACCCAAATCGTGAAAGCTTCGCAAAAGCTGCATATGAACGTGCTCGAATTGCTCTTGTGCGGGGAGACACCAGCAAAGCATGTGCGCTGTGGTTAGAGGCAACAAGAGGAAGTGGTGAATACGCATACCAGGCATACTACCGCTTAGGGATGTGGTATCGCGAACGCGGTCGTTCCGATAGTGCTCGCGCAATGTTTCGCCCAATTATTCACTACACTGATAACCCCGCCCTTGCAGCAGAGGCTGCTTATCGCATTGGCGAATTGTGGCAACAGGAGGGAAACTGTATCGCTGCATCGGATACCTTTACAATCGTCCTGGATCGGTTTGAAGGAACTGAGGATTGGTACACGCTTTCCCTATTAGGAACGGCAGAGTGTGCGGAAAAGCTTGGCAACATCGAGAAAGCCCGTCAGTTGTATCAAACCATTCTCATCCTCCGTCCTGACGATGATTTCGGTCGAACCGCAGCAGCTCGACGACGACGACTGGAGAAAAAGCGATGAAGTCCACGTTCTACACATACCTTTTCTTTCTGCCAATCCTTCTTCCCTGCGCGTACGGTCAACCCCAACGAAGTGGTGAGCCTATAGATTTTATGACCATCGTTATCGAAGGAAAGGAGAATCTCTACCTGCCCAAAAGTCTCATAAAGCACACACCGCAACTGCCACCGCCCTACCAGCAACTCGAATTGGACAGTATCAATCCACTGGAAAAAGTCCCTCTCTACCGCAGCGAGCCCATTCCCAATCCGGACCGTATTGTCGAACCGAGCGCACAATCGGCTGCACTACGTTTTTCGGCAGGACTGTATGGATTTGCAACGCTTGAAGGATTATACCGCACGCAGCTTGGCGCATACGTGATTGATTTCAACGGCATACTCGATCGTGGAGGACCATACCTTGCCAATGCAGACTATTTTCGAACAAACTTCCGTCTCCGTGGTCAAGCAGCGTGGCAGCAGGCACCTCATGCACACTTCACCACTTCAACTGGCATTGCAAACGTTGAGACACGTTCCTATCGTCTGTTTGCGCTCCCTTCTGCACCAGAACGGATGACTCGCTCTCTTCTCCTCTCTCTTGAACATAATGGCATGCTTGCTGCCTCTCCCTACCAAGTATCCATGATAGCAGGGACTGTGCGATTGCAGCACGCTGACACTAACACAACAGAGGAAACAGAACTTGCTGCACACGCGCGCATAGAACCCTATCGGTTCAATACAATCACACTTGGTTTATTGGCAGATGTTAGCTATCGCAACTATCGAACTACCCCTATTCACTTCCACACCCTTGCAGCAACAGGTCGCTATACAGACAGCACCCTTACCCTGTCTGCTCACTTAGGAGGGCAAATCGCTACCACCTCTTTTCGTACGACAACTTTTGCACCGTTGCTCGAGCTGCGGAGTGAGCTCGCAATTACCTCCTTCCTTCGTCTGGATGGACGTATTGCCAGTAGAATGGAGCCAGTGCGTTTCCGCGATTTATTAGCGCTGTGTCCATACATTGTGGATACCGCTGCAATTGCTGTGCAAATGGCTACTTATCACGTAGCAGCAGGCGTGACATATCTTCCTCGTCCAGAAATTCAATTCCGCTTAGAAGCTGGCATTCAGGGTTTCTCAGAAGCACCGTTTTTTGAATCGGTAGCGGATGGTACATTTGCGCCATTGTACACAGAGCAAACAGAGCGCTTTGTTCATCTTCGGGGACGCTACGATATAGATCGCTCAAACCATCTTATCGCAGATTTGCGTCTGCTCGATGCTCGCTTCACCGATGGGAAAACGGTTCCCTATCGTCCATTGCTCCAAACAATTGTCGAGTATGGCCACTCTATGGATGAACAGTTCCTCGCTAGCCTACGGATAGGATATGTTTCACCTCGTCATGTGAGTCAACAAAGCGAGCAGACACTTCGTGCATACGTTGTTATTGCCGCCCGAGCAGAGTACCAAATTTCTCCGAGCATTTCCGTTACAGCAACGTTGGATAATCTTGCAGGTAGCATCATCGAGCTTTGGCGTGGCTACCGCGAACGCGGTAGCTTCGTTGCTATCGGTGCGGTTGTGCACTTCTGATCAAAACGCATGATGGAGTCTCTCGTTGAGACAATTCAACTGCTTGCACGTGACTATGCAATACCTTCCCTCAAGGAAGAGCATTTTACTCTCAACCAGCACAATCGCTATCCGGGAAACCTACCTTTTCCAGTGGCAGAGCAGCCCGTAAACAACACGAGCGTGGATGAACCACTGCAATTAAGTCCTGAACTTCTTCACGCAATTCAAGAAGAGCTTGAGCGACATACTCCATCTCCTGAAAGAGTGGATGATCCCTTAGAACGTCTTGCGGCTCAGCTACAAGAGGTATCCATTCCAAATGATATAGAGGATGCTTCTGACTCACCTTCTTCAACCGATGAAGCGCATCCCGTCACCTCTGATATCCCAACTGCTGAGGAGCAGCCTTCTCCATCGCTTTCGGAAGCGGCTACTCGTCCTCACATATCGCGACGAATCGTCATTCTTTCTGCGGTAGGATTGTTTGGTCTTTTGATGTTACTTGGCCTTTACTTTGCCTTGCGGCATAACGTACAAGACTATGCCTCCACCAGAAGCTATTCCACCGACACAAATGTTTCAATACCCCAGCAGCATGACCATCCATTGCCAGATCGGGATCGCTCTGTCCCTCATAACAACTTGCCCGATGTTCCGCCACTCCCTTCGCGTGTTGAGCGCGACACAAGTCCACGCAAAGCAAGCCCATCGCCGGCTATACGATTACCCCGCCCCAATAAGCTTATAGCATCTTCTGCTATTAGCAAAAAGGCTTCGGTAGCCAAAAGCGGATCGCCCTCTCTCAATCGGTCAAGAGCTTCATCGGAACCAATCATCGCAGTCGTAACTCCTCCCCGCATGGAACAGCCTACTGGAGCCGCAATTTTTACAATTCAGGTATGTTCAACCCCTTCGTATGCAGAAGCGCTGCGGTGGAAAGAGTACATTCAACAAAGAAGCACTTTTCCCATCTCGATCGTACAGCACCGCATACGCTCAGAATTGTACTATCGTGTCCGTGTTGGCAATTTCCTCTCACTTGTCGAGGCACAACGCGCTACAACAAGTCTTGGACTAAATCCTGCAGTCGTATGGATTGTTCAAATCAAGTAGCGCAATAATTCCCTTCCCAATGCGTAAAAACAAGCGATGAAACGCTGGATTCAACCACAATCGAGCATCGAGCTAAAGCTGAGGATACCGTGGGACAGCAACACGGCGAAGGGATTTACTGCAGCATTGGTTTTGGTGGGACTGCTCCTCCTGCTCAGTTGGAAAATGCCGATACCATCTCATCCCCCACGAGCAGTACACTACGAAGTCCTCGCAACAGTAAACTTTGGACTCGGAGATGGTTCGGGCGGCAGCAAAGGTAATCTCTCCCCAGAGGGACTGCGTCGTCAGGCCTTACAAACTTCTCCCGCCCTTGTCGATGCCGCAACGCCAGCAGCACGTTCAGCCACCAAAAAAAGGCGTAAAACTCCGAGTGCAGAGGGCGGAAAGATCGTTCCCATAGCAGGCAAACAGGAATCAAAAGCGCCCTCAAAAGATACGCTGCATGGGGATGCAAAGCATGGGACAGGTTCTGCCGAAAAACTTGCCGGTGATCGGGAAGGCAGTAGCAGCGGTATAGGACGTGGGTCTTCTGGCACGGGAACTGGATCAGGTTTAGGCTTCGGTGAGATAGATTGGGGTGGCGGAGGAGGAGCGATTGTGGTCAAAAAGGTTATCCCAACTGCCCCGGAGGGACTATCGCGGTCAACTATCGTCAAGCTTCGGTTTGTGGTATCTCCACAAGGGGAAGTTATTGATGTCCGTCCGATTGTGCGGGGCATTCCAGAAGCAGAAAATGCTGCAATTCGAGCATTACGTCAATGGCGCTTCCGCCCATTTTCAAGCGACAGTCCAGTGATTGGGCTAATCACATTCCGTTTTGATGTGAACTGATGCAGGACAAGGGAGCTACCTTCGCTTCGTTTCTCCGCGCAAGCGGCATTTCTCTTATTGGGCAGATTGTGTACTATGCGATATACTTCAGCGCGATACGCGTGATTCTAAGCACTCTGCCAAAGGAAGAAAATGGTCTACTCACCCTTGTCCAGCAATGGACTACAGCAGCACTTGCAATTGCTCTCATGACAGGATACACCACATACATAGTTCAACGCTTACGAACGGAAATAAATCCTGGTGTTTTCTTTTCGACCATCTTTTGGCTCCGTACAGGAATTAGCATTGTTGTTGTTGTGGGATTAACGATTCTCCTTGCCCTGACGCGCAATATTCCGCCTTCTGTCACAATAATTGGCGCTCTGGCTTCCCTTGGAATGGCACGCGCTCTGACGCTGCGCACGACGCTCGAACTCCCATTTCAGTCACAGATGAGGTTTGGAATACTGACGCTGCTTAGCACGATTGATGTTGTCCTGATTGTGGTACTGCTTTTAGCACAGCGTCCAGCCTTATCAGCGGTAAATGTCTTCACAGCACAAGCTCTCGCAACATTCCCAAGCATAGCAGCGCTATGCATAATGGCATGGCGCAGCGGCTTTCTACGAGCTAAAATTCATATCCCGACTCTCCGCTCTATTCTCCACGAAGCACCCACCCTCAGTGTACTGACAGCTCTTCTCTACCTGCACATGCTTACTGATATTACGATGCTTGAAGTGCTTGGCACTCGGGCAATGGTAGGAGTCTATGGCGCCTCTGCATATGCGGCTTTACCGCTCAACATTTTAGGAAGTATCTTCTGGTCTCCACTTGCCCCTGTCCTCAGTCAAAAGCTCCAGCATGACACTATGCATGCACCGACTACATTCGATAGGTATCTGCGATTGATTGGTGTCAGCATAGGGGTTGCTGGCGCAACGGTCAGTAGCTTGATGCCCTTTGTGATAGAACTCCTGACAGCCGGGGTATACGCTGACCATACTGCAGAATTTCTCTTACAACTCTGGGTTGGCGCTCTCAGTGCAATTCTTGTCGCTGTCCAAATGTATGGTTCCCTTCTTGCCCTTTACCGAGAGACAGTCATAACGATAGGGATGCTACTTGTAGGTTCGTTACTATTCGATTGGTGGCTCATCAAAATGGGGGGCACCAGTGGACTTCTTATAGCGAAGGCATTGTCAAATGCTCTTGCTCTTGGCTGTGCTGCTGTATTCTTCCGGAGAGCCAGCTACCGCACCCTTGGGATGCGAATAGTACAACTAAGCGCGTGGATTCTTATGACTGGGATAACTACTGCTGCATTATATGCTCTGAGCAATGATGTTATCATTCGCCTGCTTATTGGCGTGGGAAGTGCACTAATCCTCGCGATTGTGATGAAGCTTATTCGAATGAGTGATGTGCGTGTGCTCGCAGCTGAACTCAAGCGTCAGCGCTCTTCTGCATAACGTTCGAGGGTAAAATGTTGTCCCAAGTATAGCCGTCGAACGTCAGGGTTAGCAGCAATCTCCTCTGGAGTCCCCGAACAAAACACATTTCCCTCGATGAGAATATAGGCACGGTCGGTTATCGAGAGCGTCTCATGAACGTTGTGATCGGTAATCAATACACCAATATTTCGCTCCTTAAGCCGGCGGACCATAGTCATGATATCTTCGACGGCAATGGGATCAATCCCTGCGAATGGTTCGTCGAGCAAAATAAAGCGAGGGTTTGCTGCTAAAGCTCGGGCAATTTCTGTTCGGCGCCGCTCACCTCCTGAGAGCACGTACCCCTTGCTTTTCCGAATGTGTGCTATACCAAATTCCTCCAAAAGCTGCTCTAAGCGCTCTCGCCGCTGTTGCCGAGAAAGAGGCTGAAGTTCTAACACCGCCAAAATGTTTTGTTCAACAGTCAATCGCCGAAAGACCGATGCTTCCTGCGGAAGATACGCTATCCCCATCCGTGCACGCTTGTACATTGGCATGAATGTAATATCCTGCCCATCAAGAAGCACTTTTCCTCCATCGGGTCGAACCATCCCCACAATCATGTAAAACGAGGTCGTCTTCCCCGCCCCATTTGGACCAAGCAACCCAACGCACTCCCCTTGCCGCACTGTATAACTGGCGTTCCGCACAACTGTACGCTGTTTATAGACTTTTACCAGCCCTTGCGCCTCTAATACGCTGCGATGCTCCATACTCTCCTACTGAGGACGTCGTTGCAGTACCAGTGTCTTCGTCATCAGCTTGCCATCCCGCTCGATAACGAACGTTAACGTTTGCCCAACTGTGCCATCGTTGATTGCAACGTCAAGGTCATCGCGTGTGTGTATAGGCATGCCGTCGATCTCTACAATTACATCCCCCGGTTCAATGCCTGCTTTGTCGGCGGGGGAATTTCGCATAACTTGCGTAACGATGATACCTTCTTCCCGTTGCACATTATACATGCGCCTGTTGTTCCTATCGAGGAAGTCCACTGTTAGCCCTGTGTAGAAATTCCGATCAAGCTGTTTTCCACTCCTAAGAAGGTTGATAATTCGTTTCACCCGATTGATAGGGATGGCAAACCCGATACCGATAGAGCCGGCCCCTTGATACGAAGTGGCGGTTGAAAAGATGATTGTGTTGACTCCGATGACATCGCCATTTGCATTGACCAGTGGACCACCAGAATTGCCTGAACTAATTGCAGCATCCGTTTGAATCATCCCACGATAAATGCGCTTACCATTGGGCACATACTGTGCCGGCTCAACCAGATTTACTCCAATGTTGCTTACAACGCCCAAGGTCACTGTAGGCTTAGCATTGCGGTCAAATAGCCCAAAGGGATTGCCAAATGCGATTGCCCATTCTCCCACGACAACATCATCAGAATTGCCGAGGCGCAAGTAAGGAAGACCCTCTCCATTGATTTTTAAAAGTGCAACGTCGGTAACTGGATCGCTCCCGATGATTTCCGCATCGTACTTTTTACCCCCTACTGTTGTCACAACAATCTTCGTTGCTCGACCGGCCACGTGATCGTTGGTGATGATGTACCCATCGGGCGAGATAATGAACCCGGAGCCAAGAGAACGAATTTGCTGCCGCTGGCGGTACTCTGGAAATCCCCGGAAAAAGTAGCGGAAGAAAGGATCGTCCATAAAAAAGTCGCTGAAAGGACTGGTAACGATCTCACGCTCTTCAATTACGTTAATCCCAACAATTGCGGGAGAGCACTTTGCCGCTACCTCGGTAATGACCGTTCGCCGCGAATTACTAATCGCAGCATTCGCATTGGAAGAGGTTTGCGTTAGGGCAGGAGCTTCCTCATAAATCGGTCGCTCCGCATTCCGATGGGCATTACAGCTCGAGATAATTCCCAGCACGCCCAGTACAACAACGGCAACTACTACGACAGTTGTTCGCATATTTGGTCCTTCGAATGACGACACAACGCAAACGAACGCTGTGGCAGAATTATTGTCAACGAAAATGCTCCTCGATCCAGCGGCCTATACGTCGAGCAAGGTCATCGGGTATCCAGTGCTCTCCCTCGAACTCTTCCAACGTGTAATTTATGCCAGCTTTATGGTACATCTCGCGAAGAAGCCATGCCGTTTGGATTGGGACAATCGTATCTGCCTTCCCATGGACATGGAGTATCTCGATGCCGTAGCGGCGGATTAAATCAAGCCGTTCGGCGATCCCTCCCCACCAGTAATAGCTGGTAGCCAGCAACACTGCTGCGCGAAACCGCTCAGGATAGCGCGATATCAACACTTGCGCATAGAAACCTCCTTGAGAAAAGCCCACTACAATCGGCAACGATGCACGGATGATAGGTAAAGTCCGCTCTGCATCGTCAACAACTGTGAGGTACCACCGTGCAGAGAGCTCCACAATGATTGGGTTGAGCGAGTCAGGAGCTGTCAAATCCTCCCCTGCAGCAGACAATCGCATTCTGCCCTGCGCAATTGTCTCCGCAACTTTCACGTATGGCGCCTCGGGACAAACAATGATTGCACGCTCTAAGCCAAGTGCTCTGGCCCATCGGAGCATCATCATTGGTTCATTACCATTCCCGTGCAACAAAAGCACAAGATGATAACGTTGCGTTGAGTCATACCCTGGCGGAAAGAGGACACGGTACCGCCCAATTCGTTCCTGTCGTGCATAGCGGAGAGGATAGGCGGCGTACTCTCGGCTGTTTGCATCGATGCGCTCAAGAATTGCACGACCTCGCCCTGTGCGGATGATTTTGGCAAACAATGTATCCGATAGAATCTGCTCTCGATTTGATAGCCCGGCGATTGATGCCCCCTGCAGTGCATCGAGGGCGCGTTCAATGTCTCCTCGTTTTGCCAACAGTTTACTGAGCTGAAGCCACGCAATTGTGTCCCGAGGATTAGCAGAAGTCCAGAGTCGGTAGTATGCTATTGCTGAATCATCGCTCCCCTGCTTGAGAAAAAAATCTGCACGCTCGCGTGCTGTACTGGTAGCAACAAGTGGCTGGGGCAAACGGTTCAGTGGTTGGGCTACTCCCGAGACCACTGCTCCTGCGATGATCAGTGCCCGGAACAGGAGTCGAACCTGCACGTCCTTACGGACACTACACCCTGAATGTAGCGCGTCTGCCAATTCCGCCATCCGGGCAACCACTGTGCGGAGAGGGTGGGATTCGAACCCACGAGGCCCGTTGCCGGACCTAACGGTTTTCGAGACCGCCCGATTCAGCCACTCTCGCACCTCTCCCAAGCAGTGCAAAAATACGAGCGTAAACCGGGTAGCCTCAGCGAAGCACTTCCCAGTGTAATTGCCGGCGGAGTGTTGCCACCAGCCGCTCATAGACCTGCTGCTGTTTCATTGTGAGTGCAAAATTTTCCAACTCCTTATAGTCTGTCTCAAGAGTTGGCTTGTGCGGGGGAAGTGTTCGCTTTTTCCAGAGGATGTGAAATCCCTGCCGCGTTGGATTGGTCGTATACGGAAGCGGCGCTGTAATCCCGCCGTCAGGCAGGGTATCGAGCAGTGCTGCTAAGGATGGCTCTAACGTTTGCGCAGCAAGCTTTCCGAGAGCACCTCCGAATCCACGAGTGTCTTGTTCGTCGGAATACTGCCTTGCGGCTTGTTCAAAGGAAATCTCTCCGCTGAGAATACGCTGCCGAAGCTGCTCTAAATCTGCACGTACACGCTCCTGATCGATGTCTCCTCGAGGAATAGTGATGAGGATATGTTGGACATGAATTTGCTCTACTGTGCGCTCCACCATGCGAACGATGTGATAGCCAAACGGCGTTTCAATGGGCATGGAAATTTCCCCAACTTGCAGTTTCTTGCATGCTGAACAGAACTCTGGAACAAAATCGCTGCAATTCCGCATACCAAGATCTCCACAACCGGTGCGTGTGTTCGGATCTTCGGAGTAACGGCTCGCCATGGTGCAAAAGTCTGCGCCCCGCAGAAGGGAGTCTCGAATTCCTTTTGCCCGCACGTATGCATCCTCACGTGCTTGCTGGGTTGGAACGACGTAGCGAACAATGTGATAAAGCTCGTACTGTTTGCCCAAGGTGGGAAGCGAATCCTTGTAGCGCTCGTAGAATTCTTCAACTTCACGGGGGGTAACCTTGATATCCGCCATTTTCATTTGGCGGTAGCGTTCGGTGAGCAAGCGTTTCCGTATTTCCTCGCGCCCATCCTGGCGAATCTTCCACATGGGCATTTGGTAGATGTTTTCCAAGCGCTCTTCAGAGCCCACCTGACGGACAAGCTGTTGGATGGTCATCTCCAACTGGAGATTGACTTCTTCATCGCTGACGGTGATGCTATCGAGCTGGGCTTGGACATACATTAGTCGATCATTGATGAGTGCATCGAGCACACGTTGCCGTAGATCAGATTCCGACGACCTCAGTGCGGGATTTTGCTGAAGCATCAAAAGCACTTGAGCATCTACTTCGCTTTTCAGGATCGGCTCCCCTGCCGCGACGGCAACGACACAATCAAGCACATCGCCTTCCCGCACTGTCCACTGCTGTGCAGCAGCAGCGGTCATGAGAGCGACAAATAGTCCCGCAATGCGTATCACTTGCGGAAGAGCTTGTTGATAGTTGCTGTTTCGTAGCGGACAGGAAATCGTGTGCGAAGCGATGCGAGCCATTGTTCAGTCAGCATCTTCTGCTTGATTTCTTGCACCGCCGAGGCAAGATCGGGTATCGCTTCCTCAAACGTCTTCTGGCGAGATGGGTAGACTGCGTTCACTCGAACAATGCTATAGCCGTTTTCAAATGCTATCGGTCCAACAACTGACCCCTCCGAGGGCTGGAGAGTGGCAACCTTCGCGGCAAGAGAAGACGTTCGCACAGAAAGTGTTCCCCAGCGTCCTTTCTTTTCGCGGTATCCTGCCCGTTGAGTGAATTCTTCCGCTAACCGTTCAAACTCTTCCTGTGTGCGCGTCTGCTGAGCCCGCGTCATTACTTCCTTTGCAACACTGTCGCTAAGGAGATATATCTCGCTGAGGTCGTAACTAAGGTCAGTCTTGTATCGCGTCTGTGTTGAATCGTAGTAGGCTCGAGCCAACGCCGTATCGAACTTCAACTTCGACCACACTTCTTGGTCCTCGACCTTGAACAAAAGAATGCCATCCCGGAATTCGCGCACAAGACGGGCAAATTGCGGATATTCTTGCTCCAGATTGGCAGTCAACACATCAATGAGTATCGGATCGGTGATTTTATTGAGTGCGGTGATCATGCCTTGTCGGTTAAGCGTGTAGGGCTCTCTACGCTTTTTGAGGGAATCAACAAATCCGCCGACGGTTATACCGCCTTTAGCGCCGAGCGAATAGAGAACCTCTGCGCGGAACAGTGGACTAAATTCCGCATCCCATGCACTGTCACGCGACGTGCGCGATGGATTGACCGCGCGGAGAAATGCGGCAAATGTTTGTTCCTGGATGCCCCATCCCAAGCGACGCTTTTCGGTATCGAGAAAAGCGCGCTTGTCCTCTTCAAAATTGAACCGTCGGTATGCACGGCGGACGCTTTCCCGTTCTGCTTCGGGATTGTAGGACTTTGTTGAGTCGCGACGGATGATGTGGACCCCATACACTGTTCGAGCAATGCCAATTTGCCCATCTTTCAAAGAAAACAGCACGTCTTCAAACTGAGGGAGAAGTCGGCGGTTGTCTCCTTCAAACCCCAAAGAACGGCTGTAGAAACTCCCGTTGCCTAACAATCCACCTTTGTCCGCAGAGGACTTATCAGAGGACCACTGCCGTGCTGCTTCCGCAAAGGCTTCAACCGACTTTCCTTGGAGAACAGATGCAAGACTATCTGCCAGCTGCTCAACAGCAAGGGAGTCACGCTGCTCGGTTGGCATAAGCAGAATATGCCGCACTCGAACCATTTGCCGCGGTTGCTTGTCCAGGAGCTTAACGATCAGGTACACAAACCGTGTGCGCACCACGCGGGGATAAACTTGTCCCGGCGATAGAGCATATGCAGCATCTTCCAGCTCGCGGACAACTCCCGAGAGTGCCGTGATATACGGAAGTACGCCACCGTTTCGCCCCGTTTCTTTGTCGTCGGAAGAATCGCGAGCAATTTGTTCGAACGACTCCCCATTGTGTACTGCGCTCAAGCAAGCAAGAGCTTTTGCATAGGCAGCAGTAGTATCAGCATTTTCTCCCTGCGGAATTGCGATAACAATTACGGCAGGCTTCACTTCGTACGCACGGCGGCGAAGCGCTTCTTCCACCATCGGCTCGATGACACGTTTTTCGTATAAGAAATTCTCCGCAACCAAGCGCCGATTGGCGGCAACTTCTGCAAGTATGGTGGAATCTTTATCATAGCCACGGCTAAGTGCATCGAGAACTTTCAAGCGATAATTTGTGTATAAGCGTAGAAACTCCATCACCGTGTCACGTGGCTGCTCAAGAAGCGATTTATTGCTACGATTGGAATTGCGGAGATACGTTGCCTCAATATCCTCGAATGTCACAACTTCTGGTCCTACTCGAGCCAGCACAGTTGTTGGATCGACACGGTTAGCTGCTGCTTTCGGTACTGCTTTACTTGTTCGCCCCGTTTGTGCAAAAAGCAGCGTTGCAAGAGCACACGTTCCAATAAACCACAGAAAACGGCGCATGTACTGCCTTATGGTGGATAAACATGCCAAAAACGAAACGCAAAATTAGCCGTTTAGCTGCTAATTAGCCTTTTGCAAGTATTGATGCGCTATCCGGACAATGTTCCCTGCCCCCATTGTCAACAGCACATCACCTGGCTGAAGGACCTGCTCAAGCAGGTGTTCCACATCCTCAAGAGTTGGTACATAATGCACTGCAGCGTGGGGAAACATCTGAACAATCATTTCCCCACTTACCCCCTCAATCGGCGGTTCTCGAGCGGGATAGACATCGGTCACCAATGCAACATCGGCTGCTCCCAATGCCTGCGCAAATTCAGCAGCAAAATCCCGCGTACGCGTGTACGTATGGGGCTGAAATACTGCTACGATCCGCCGCATAGGGAACACCTGACGTGCTGTCTGTAGCGTTGCCCGCACTTCGGTTGGATGGTGGGCATAGTCATCAACGACAAAAACCCCATTCCGTTGACCAAGCACTTGAAAGCGACGTACTACACCTTGGAAGGTATTGAGTGCTTGCGCGATAACCTCGAATGGGATTCCTAACTCTATTCCTACTGCAACTGCTGCAAGGGCATTGAGAGCATTGTGTTCGCCAGGGATTTGGAGATGCAGCGTCCCCAGAACCGATTCATGCCTGAGCACCTGCCAAATCCACTGATGCTCTTGCGATGATATGCGTATTGCGCGGAAATCACATCCGTGGCTAAATCCATAAGTGACTACCCGATGCGGCAGATTCATTACAACACGGCGACAGCCAGGATCATCCCCACAAATTACAAGTGCTCCAAGTAAGCACACCCGCGTTGCAAATGCTCTAAATGCTTCTTCAACTGCTTCAGCACTGCCGTACACGTCCAAGTGTTCTGGTTCGACGTTCGTTATCACTGCAATCGTTGGTGTCAAGTGAAGGAATGACCGATCGTATTCATCTGCTTCCACAACAAACCATTGCCCATTTCCTATTCGTGCATTCGATCCCCCGAAATCATGTAGCCGACCTCCAACAATGACTGTTGGATCAAAACCGCCATGGATTAGCACTAAGCCACAAAGCGAGGTTGTTGTCGTCTTCCCATGTGTTCCTGCAATCGCAAGCGAAGGCCCCAATCGCGTTACATGAGCCAGAAGCTCAGCGCGACGAACAAGGGGAATGCCGCACTGCTGTGCCTGCTGTGTTTCTGGATTTGTCACAGGATTGACAGCGCTTGAGTACACCACCAGGTCTGCCCCATTTACATGTGCTGCCTTGTGCCCAATGAAGACATCAATCCCTTTCTGGCGAAGCATGATTGTGTTTTCTGACTCAACAGCATCGGAACCAGTGATGACAAATCCTCGGGCATGCAGTACTTCCGCAAGCCCACTCATGCCAATACCGCCAATACCAACAAAATGGATGTGTCGCATTGGGAAGCACGTTAGGATGTTCGTCCAAAACGTCGGTCCAGCTCCTGAAGAGGGAAATGAATCATGACGGGTCTGCCGTGAGGACACACTTCAGGAGTGCGACATTGGAACAGCTCTGCGACCAACTGCTGCATTTCTTGAACGGTGAGAGGATCTCCCGCCTTGATTGCCGCACGACATGCAAACGAAGCAGCAAGATTATCTCGCGCCGTTGAAGGACGTATGGTTTGGTATTCAGCATATTGTTCGAGTACTTCCCGCAGGGATTCTGCCTCTTTGCCTAGTCGGATCTCAACTGGCACACCGGTGATTTCTACTACCGAACTCTCCTCAAGGAGACGACACTCGTAGCCAAGGCGATGGAGATCGTTTTCCAATTCACGATAAATGCTGAGCTCACGTGCAGACAAGCGAAGAGGAACAGGGAACATCAACTGCTGTGTTCGATTTTCTGCTGCTTTTTCCATTGCATCGAGGGCACTCTCATAAAGGATTCGCTCGTGCGCAACATGCTGGTCGATAATCATAATGCCATCGTCTGTCTGAACCAGGATGTACTTATTGTGCATTTGCCATATCCGTGGCGCCTCCGCACCCACAGAATGCTGGGAAAGGGGTAATTGAGCAGGAGCAGTAACCGTCGCACTTGCCCGCGACTGAAGACGGGAAGTAAAAGCTTGTGGTCGGATAGAGGATGAGCTAGACGAAAGAGCGGTAGGAAACTGAGTATCTGGCTGAACGATCTCCCCCGTGATGCGGTTGACCACAAGTGGTTGCTTAGCAGATGGCTCCTGCACAACAGCGAAGGGAGCGGTTGCAATAGACTCTTGCACACGAAATTGTGGAATCAAGTTATGCTGGCGCATGCTACCAAGCACTGCCTCGAGCATGGCGTGGTAGAGGGCACGTTCGTCGTCGAATTTGACCTCGAGCTTCTGAGGATGCACGTTAACGTCCACCCGTTTGGGGTCAATCCACATCGAAAGGATGAAGAATGGATGCTCAGATTTTTCGAGCATGTGCTCATAACCTTGGTAAATTGCATGCGTGAGGGCGCGGTTGACTATTGGTCGGTGGTTCAAGAACAAGTACTGCGACGCTTTCGTTGTCCGTGCAAGGGAAGGCAGCCCTAAGTAGCCTTCTATTCGCACAAGCTCACTTTCATAGTCTACAGGGATAAGACTGGCTGCCACATCTTCGCCAAAAAGGTGTTCAATCCGTTCGAGCAACGGTTGGGGAGGCACATCAAAGACGACATCTCCCCCATCGTGGAATTTCCAAGCATGGGTGGGATAGCTTAGGCTATACCGCAGCATGGTCTCGCTGATATACCGCAGTTCGGTTGTATCAGAGCGGAGGAATTTTTTCCGCGCTGGCACGGTAAAAAACAGATTGCGCACAATAACCTGGGTGCCCGCTGGACACTCTGCTGGCTCGATCGTTTGCCCCTTAAGCGGACGCGACACAAGACGCCAGCCGTGACTATCACTTGCACGACGTGTGAGAATCTCCACGTCCGCAACAGACGCAATTGCAGCAAGTGCTTCTCCACGAAATCCAAGGGTCTGGATTGCATGGAGATCCTCCAATGTTCGAATTTTCGAGGTCGCATGTCGCTGAAGCGCCAATTCTAAATCCGCTCGCCCCATACCGCAGCCATCATCGAGGACGTGAATGATGGCTTTTCCACCTTCTCGAACGAAGACCGCAACCGAGTGTGCCCCTGCATCAAGTGCGTTTTCGACCAGCTCTTTAACAACCGATTCAGGACGCTGAACAACCTCCCCAGCAGCAATTTGGTTTGCAACATGCTCAGGGAGAATGTGAATACGTGCTTCATCCATAGGATGCTTGTGTCGCGATACAGTAGCTTTGAGGGGAAATAGCGTGCGTTTTTTATAGCAGCCGAAAGCGAAATTACTGCACTACTCTGTACCGATGCTGGATTTTCTTGCTGATCAAATCTTGCTACGCCGCGGTTTATACGACCAGGAAGGTCGCCCACGCCTTGCAACTGGAGCTATTGTTTTTGGCGCACTGCTCCGTGCGCTCAGCACAATCCTTCTTGGATTTGCTTTGTGGCATTATGCTGGAGTGGAATATTCTATCCCTGTATCCCTTGCTCTCCTGTGGGGATATGTTGTCTATCCGGCATATCGCCAGCTTGTGGTCTATAGTGAAACCACAGCGAAAATCGAAGAGGAGCTTCTTTGCAACACGTGCCGCCACTATAATTCCTCTGGCCAATTCTGTCTGCTCTATGACCAACACGTTGGTCCAGAACATATCCCTTGCGAGGGGATGGATTGGGAGCCATCATAGCGGTTCTATCTTGACCAAGCGATACACACCTTCACTAGATATTTCGAAGGTGAACCGTTTTCCCACAACGTTGGTGTAAGTCCAAACTTCGATTCCTGGTCTCCCCTCTTCGAAATTCGTCTCAATTTGGCTTGGCTCACCGAAGAGAATGTAGATTTTTCCTCGTTCGGTCAAAGCACCGTCCGGTGATTGTGCAGTCGCAAACTTTGTGCGAGCCTCGTATGCACGACGGAAATATTCCATCATTGCTTCATTGTATGCCGTAGCGGGAGTAGGATCGTGTTTCTGCCACCAGGCAAGAATCGCAGCCAGTCGAACCGTGTCGGGCAGGTCTCTGAAGCGTTGATACTCCTCGTCGGTGAGGACATACTGCATGACATCAACTGCATACCTACCTGCGAACAGTTGTGGAGGTGCCACAAACCATTGTAGTCGAAAAGGAACACGAAGAGTATCCTTCGTGCTCGGGCGCATTAGTACCAGCTCATAATCACCCGGCACTGCTCGACGCAGGTCAAGGACATAGCGCAGTGTTCGGTATCGGTCATTAGGCATAAGTTGCAAGCAAACTTCCTTCCGCTGAGGGTTTTGCTCAACGGTACATGATGGAAGAGTAAAGAGCACCTCCCCTTGGCTGGTCGCCGGAATATCCACCGAATCGCTATTCCGATAGAAGGGGAAGTACTGCTTCCGTAGTACACATTGGGCTACGATCTGTTCGCGTCCTGCCCACATACGCGGCACTACTACAAGAGCAGAAAGTCGCCGTGTGCCAAATGGGATTGTAGTACCAATCAACTCGATGCACGTGGGTCCAGTTGTTAAGACAGGTTGGGCGAAAACCAGCGACATTTGGGCGATTGCTGACGGTGTATCACCGATAACGAATTTTGATTGCCACAGCAGCCGTTGCCGCTGAAATTGAGCAATATCTGCTGTCATGGTGTAAGTACCTTTCGCAAGTGTTTTAACAACAGCATTCGCCACTGCATCTCCAGACCAATACTGCGGAGGATGCGGACGCACTACACTATCACGGAATACGTAAGCAAAGCGCACAACACCTATCGAATCGCGTAGTTCAATTGTTACCACGTATGGGGCAACATAGCTGCTAACAACTTCCTGACGATGCACGTAGAGCAAGTCACTTGTAAGAAGGTAGTAGCCAAGAATACATACTACCGAATCCCCGTTAGAGCTGTTAGGATAGGCGTGAATAAAGCCAAAAAAATGTGAAGTGGCCGCAGCAGGTAATTCTGTTCCTCGTCGTTCCCGCATTGGCTGTGTGATGGCAGTTGAAATGCCGATGACTGTTAGAATAGCTATCCATTTCATCCAACATCCTCGAGGAAGTCGCGAAGTATTAATGCGGCTGCTATCTCATCGGTGCGACCTTTTCGGCGCCGTTCTTGCCGTCGTACTCCAATTTCTACCATCGTTGCAACTGCGCGTCGAGAGGAAAAGGACTCATCCACTAATATCACCGGGAGCCCCGAGTGCTTTTCCAATCGAGATGCAAAATTGTTAATCTCAAGCACCAGTGGAGAAATCACCTCATCCTCTCGGAGCGGAACACCGACAAGGCAAAATTCCACCCGCTCCCTTTGGAGGGCAGCGGTTATGTCATCCCACAGCGTAGGCGACTGGCGAAGAAAGGTACCTTTCGGAGTTATGGTCACGTGCAATTCATCACAGACAGCCCATCCAATGCGTCTTCGGCCATAGTCGAACGCTGCTCCCCGACGGCGCTCAGTAAATCTCTTGAGCATCCGAGGATCAGTATTGGTGTCGTACATACACAGAACGTGGAAGATGGAACAAAACTGTAGTGCCACGTCCGACTTGGGATTGAACCTCCAGAGTGCCGCCATGAAGCTCAGCCATCCGCTGCATAATCAGCGATCCGATGCCATGACCGCTTGAGCTGGTAGTAAAGTAGGGCTGAGAAAATCGTTGCAGCGTTTCTTCATCCATACCGCGTCCTGTATCACGCACTCCAATAATGAGCTCTCGAGTTGTAAGCTCTGCCCATACATCAATGGTTCCGCTGGAATTTTCAATTGCTTTGACTGCATTCGTCAGAGCATTGTGGATAGCGCGTGCCATGCGACGACGGTCAAGCCGGACAACTAACGGCGAAGGACGAACAACAAACGAAATGTGTGCAGGAGCACTCATTTTGACATCCTCGACAACCTCTTGAAGAAGCTGCTCTATTGAGCACTCTTCAACAAGCAATCCATCCCCCCGTCCAAGAGCTAATAGATCGCGAACCCGATCGATCAAGATGGTAGTTTGGCGAAGAATGCGGTGTATCTGCTCCCGATATTCATCGCTACTTGTTCGCTCAAGGTTCTCTGCGGTAAGACGGATTGTAGTCAAGTGTGTTTGCATGTCATGCGCAATCTCAGCCCAATTGAGCATGCGCCATCGTTCAAACTGCGCCGTCACATCGAGAATCGTAATCAGAACCCCTTCAAATCTATTCAATCCACCAAAGAGTGCATCAATGTTCACGATAAAGCGACGCTGCCCACTGCTTGTTTCCACAACTATTTCTTCTACACGAGAGCTTTGTTCGCTGAGTGCAGCATCAATGATTTCCCTTAGCACTGACCACTGCACGGGAAAGTACTCATGAAAAGAGCGATGGAGCGGTGTACCAGTCTTTATACCAAGCAGTGCTCGAGCAACAGTGTTGAGACGACGCAAGCGGCGTCGCCGATCCACAATCAGGACACTTCCTGAAGTACTCTTCTCCAGCAGCGCCCCTACTAAACGGCGATGGTGCCAAATCCTCCGCATGACATAACCCAAAGCAAGTGCACTCAACACGACTGCAGCTAGCCTATAGACGAGAGGGACACTTCGCTCGATCCACCACCCAGGATTTTCCGAAATTGTTACGATCATTGCTCTACGACTGCCCACAAGCAACATCTTACCATTTCCGCGGGAGAGAGAGTATAAAGGATGGTGAAATCCACTTATATATCCTGACCAAACACCAAGCAAAGCGCTCGGGGTTGCGACAGCAATTCCACTCCGAAAAAGAGCCAGTGCAGTGTCGCCTACCAATACCACCGCTTGTGGTTCATAAAGCGAAAGGGGAAGCAGTATTCTTCCCATAAGCCTCGCATCCCCTATTGCCGAACGAATGTACCATTCGAGATTGTAGCCCTCCCTCCCTCTTGTGATGGATACTGCCTTGTCCACTGTTGCCGAGACAAGGTATAGATTACTCGGAATGAACCCCGAGGAAAGTCGCTGTCCTGTAGTTGCATGGATCACTTCCCACATCGTAAGAGCAGGAGTCAGACTCTCGAGTACTGCAATTGTAGAGTCCTGCATGCTCAATAGTGCCCATGCGCCTGACCGAGAAATCAACATGCCGATTCGCTGCATTCTTTTATGATGAAGGTCGAGCAGATACATTGCTCCACTCGATGTTCGCCACAAAGCAAGATTCGGGTAATTAGTTTGAACAAAGATTCCCTTTCCTGCAGTAAGCTTGCCTATTGTATCGAATTGCTCCTTTCCCCGCCAACTAAGGAAGTAAGCGGTATCATGAAGCATGGTGGCGATAATATGCCCATCGGAGAGAGGAAAAATTTCGCTTACCGCCCCCCAAACTGGTATTGACCGAAGAATGCCGGAGCGTGATTGAAGTACTACAGTACATGCAGCACTATCATAGCCGGCAATAGTATCATCTTCGCGGAGGACAGGGAAAGCAAGGTGGGTGTAACGATCCCCTACTTGAACCTCCAATCGGCATGGCAATACGCCCTGCTCTCCCGGAATGCACCCACTGAAACTCAGTGCAAGAAGTGATCCCCAAATAATTCTGGTCATCGAAGTTCATCAAGAAGACACACACAAAAGGCAACGATGCCCTCCTGGCGACCTACGAATCCTATTTTTTCGCTTGTTGTAGCCTTGATAGACACTACCTCAGGTGAAACAGAGCACAGCTCGGCAATTCGTTCACGAATCGCCCTCTTGTACGGCGATATTTTTGGCTGCTCAGCAACAATTGAGATATCAAGGTTAACTACTTGTAATTGCTGCTGCTGCAGTAAAGCAATCGTGTACTCGACAAAGGCAGAGCTAGCAGTGTCTTTCCAGCGAGGATCGGTATCAGGAAAATGCTCGCCAATATCCCCCAAGGCTGCTGCACCAAGCAGAGCATCACAGAGTGCATGGAGTACAACATCCCCATCGCTATGGGCTTGGATACCTATAGGCGAAGGGATGCGGATTCCTCCAAGCATAACATGGTCGCCGTCACAATAACGATGGATATCAATCCCAAAACCGATTCTCATAGGCATTTGCGCTTGTAGCTTATACTGCTAATTTGCATAGGATGAACGAACATGTGCTTACAGTAACCCTTCTGACCCAGGCAATCCGGGAACTGTTAGAAACCGAATTCCCGATTGTCCACGTGGTTGGTGAGATTTCTAACTACAAGCTCCACCAATCAGGGCACCGCTACTTTACACTCAAAGATGAAGGTGCACAAATCCGTTGCGTCATTTGGCGTGGCCGAGCAGTTCCCTACGAATTAGGTGATGGCATGCAGGTACGTGTTCGTGGTCGGTTGACCGTGTATCCTCTGCAGGGGACCTATCAGATTGATTGCTATTCGGTAGTGCCTGCTGGTATTGGCGATCTCTACATGGCATTCGAGCAGCTCAAGCGCGAGCTTGCAGCTGCAGGGTATTTTGACTCAACACGCAAACGCCCCCTACCGCGTTTTCCTCTCACAATTGGAGTAGCAACATCCCCTACTGGAGCTGCAATACGCGACATTTTGACCACGTTGGAGCGCCGCAATCCACTTATAACCGTCGTTTTTCGCCCTACCCTCGTCCAAGGTGCAGAAGCGGCAGAAGACATTGCACGCGCCATCGCAGAATTAGAACGCTATGGCTGCGACGTTATCATTATTGGGCGGGGCGGAGGCTCCATCGAAGACCTATGGGCATTCAACACGCGTACTGTTGCGGATGCGATTTTCCACGCACGCGTCCCTATAGTCTCCGCCGTTGGTCATGAAACCGATGTAACAATTGCTGATTTTGTCGCCGATCTCCGAGCTGCAACACCTACTGCAGCTGCTGAGCTTTGTACACCAATTCGACGCGACGACCTTTACCACTTCCTTGATGATTGGAGTGAGCAAGCTATGGTGTCGCTTCTTTCATTCCTCGATGAAACATTGTCCCATGTGGAAGAATTCTTTTCACCGGCTTTGATGCGCATTCTCCTCCATCGTTTAGAGCGCTTGGCTCTTTATCAAGCAACTACTGAAGCTACCCTCAAAGGCGCCGTTGAACGAATCGTAGAAGGGCTTGAGCAGAAGCTTCACCGATACGAACAAGCACTGCACCTGCTACACCCTCTTCAACCACTTCAGCGTGGCTTTGCGCTCCTTGAGCGAGACGGCATGTTTCTGGCAAGAACTGATTCCCTAAAAAATGGCGATAGGATACGCGTTCACCGCCTTCAGGAAGCAGCAACAGCACATATAGTTGAGGTTTTCTCCCCTTCCACCATACCAAGTCAACACTTTCCACCGCAACAATAACAAATGGCAAAAAAGCAACCCACAATCGAACAGCAACTTCAACGATTGGAAGAAATCCGTCAGCATTTAGAAACCGCCGATCGTCCAATCGAAGAGCTTCTCAAACTATATGAGGAGGGTATCACTCTCGCTGCTACTCTTCGCAAACAGCTTCAAGACATTCGCCAGCGGATTATTGTGCTAAATCAGCAAGCGACTACATCTTCTCAGGATTCATCTTAATGTTCCCGCTTCATTTGGCGTGTCATCAGCTCCGTAATCGCCTCATGAGGGTTTTTCCCCTCAAAGAGAATCTTATAGACCTGCTCTGTAATGGGCATTTCGATGCCGTAGTCGCTTGCTAATTCAAGCGCGGAGATAGTGGTAGCAATGCCCTCGGCCACCATTTTCATGCTCGCCACGATCTCGGCTAATGATTCGCCACGCCCAATGCGCTCTCCGACTAAACGGTTGCGCGAATGTCGCGATGTACAAGTTACAAACAAGTCTCCAAGTCCACTCAATCCACTAAAGGTCAGAGGATTTGCTCCCAATTCGGTCCCTAATCGGCTCATTTCTGCTAAGCCTCGCGTGACGAGTGCTGCTTTTGTGTTGTCCCCCATCACCAAGCCATCAATAATACCTGCTGCAATTGCAATGACATTTTTCAACGCACCCCCCAGTTCCACCCCTACTACATCCAGAGAACGATAAATGCGGAAGGTCGGAGTGCTCAAGGCATGCTGCACAATTTCTGCTGCGCTCTCACTGCTTGAAGCAGCAACAATTGTTGTCGGTACACCCCGCACAACTTCTTCTGCATGACTTGGTCCACTGATTACTACATAATCATCGCTTCCAACTCCAGCAACCTCGCGCAATATCTGCGAAATGCGCAAGTGGGTCCCCCGCTCAATTCCCTTTGCCGCGTTGACGACCAATCTGCCTCGCAATGCAAAACGATGCGCTCGTAATACTTCTCGCAGATACTGGGTCGGCACAGCGAGAATAATCATATCCGCACTCTCCAGCGCTGCGGGATTAGCTGTAACCTCAATGGAAGGAGGAATGAGAATGCCTGGCAAATACAGTTGATTCATTCGCGTCGCTGCTATCTCCTCAGCGACCGACTGTTGACGAGCCCAAAGAACAACATTATGCTGATTGTCAGCTGCTATGCAGGCAAGTGCAGTTCCCCATCCACCCGCACCAATGATACCTATCTGCATTCTACGGTCTCGCTTTTGGACTTACTGCTTGTTGCCACTGATGGCACATCGCAGACGGATAAGCCAGAGCTTGTCAAAGCGATGCTCCTGTCCCCGAAGAAGGCGCTGTATGTTGCTTCGATGGGCGTAAATGACAAGTGCCGATACTGCAATGGAAAACCAGATGAGAACATTATAGCCTGCAATCTCTGCTCCGCAGACGTTATGCCGTATGACCATCGCACTGGGGAATACCACCGCCGCCGACAGAGATCCCAGCGAAACATACCCACTCAGCGCGACCGCAATAACAAAGGCGACAAAGGCAATCGTAATGTCCACTGGTGCAATTCCTATGAGCATCCCCGCTGCTGTATTCACCCCCTTGCCGCCACGGAACCCAACAAATACGCTGAAAATATGCCCAATAACTGCGCACGTCCCCGCAATCAGCCGCACAACGGTGATGTCTTCAAATGGCGTGTAGTTCGTAAACGGCAAGCTGTGTCCCACCATCATGTCAGCCACCAAGGTCACAGCAAGAACGCCCTTGAGCACATCAACCACTTGTACAAGCAATCCCCACTTCCATCCCAGCACACGAAAGGCGTTCGTGCTTCCCATGTTTCCACTACCACGGCTACGAATATCGAATCCAAAAAAAAGCTTGCTTACAACCACTGCTGTGGGAAATGAGCCAAGCAAGTAACTCACTATTGCTACTGCAACTAATCGCAGTGGTGCATCTACTACCATGAGACAAGAACTCAGGCGTTCAACAACAATTGCAAAAATAGCCCGTGTAGCGACGGGACTTGCCATAAATGAGTGTAATGGACGTCTTGTTTTTCTGTGTAGAATTCACACTCAACAACTATCATGAGTGAAACACTTCATGCCACCCGACGCCGATTAGAGGAAATCGAGCGAGAACTTGCATCTCTTCGTGAGGAATATGCACGGCTGAAGGCTCGCTGGGAGCAAGAAAAAGCACTCATCGGTCGCATTCGGGCAATCAAAGGGCAGATTGAGCAAACAAAACTGGAAGCAGCCGAGGCAGAACGGATCGGCGATTACGGCCGCGTAGCCGAACTGCGATACGGAGTACTTATGCAACTCCAAAAGGAACTTGATCAGCTCAATGACCAATTAACACAGCTTCAAGCAGAAGGCTCCATGCTCAAAGAGGAAGTAGATGCAGAGGACATCGCCGAAATCGTTGCAAAATGGACCGGGATCCCCGTTCAGCGCATGTTAGAATCTGAGCGAACAAAGCTTCTGAAAATGGAAGAACGACTCCACGAACGCATCGTGGACCAAGAAGAAGCAATCGCCACAATTGCCAATGCAATACGGCGAGCACGCGCAGGGCTTTCCGATCCTAATCGGCCAATAGGTTCATTTATTTTCCTTGGAACCACTGGTGTTGGCAAGACTGAGATGGCGAAAGCACTTGCCGAGTTCCTATTTGACGATGAGAACGCAATCGTGCGCATAGACATGAGCGAGTACATGGAAAAGCATTCCGTCTCGCGGCTTATTGGCGCACCTCCCGGCTATGTGGGGTATGAGGAAGGAGGACAACTGACCGAAGCGGTACGACGTCGTCCCTATTCAGTGGTGCTCTTCGATGAGATTGAAAAAGCACACAACGACGTATTCAACGTTCTCTTGCAAGTACTCGACGATGGCCGGCTGACGGATAACAAAGGGCGAACAGTTAACTTCCGTAACACTATCATTATCATGACATCGAATCTGGGCACCGAGGTTCTCCAGGAACGCCTCGGTGAAGTAACCGAAGACAACCGGGAAGAAATTATGCGCGATGCGCGCGTGCGAATTGCAGAAATACTGCGCCAGCGCTTCCGGCCAGAGTTTCTCAACCGAATTGACGAGATTATCATCTTCAAGCCGCTGACTCGCAGTGAAATCCGTCAAATTGTGCGACTACAAGTACGTAGGCTACAGAAGCGACTCGAAGAGATAGGCATCCACTTTGAAATGAGCGACGAAGTAGCAGATTGGTTGGGAACGATTGGATTTGATCCACAATTCGGAGCACGGCCACTCAAACGGGCAATTCAGCGGCACTTGAGCGATCCTCTCTCCCTCCGCATCTTGGCTGGCGATTTTGTCGCCGGCGATCGCATTGTGGCACGGTTGGACGAGCGAGGACTTCCAGCGTTTTACAAAGAGAACGTCTCCGTCCCATAGCGTGCATGTTTTGCTGCACCGTGGCGATAGAAGCGTAGAGGTGTCGGGTCAACAGTAAAGTCCATGGCATAATACGCTTCCAATCCCCGTAGTTCCAGCTTCATGTGCGCAACAAGCCCGATCATGGCGGCATTATCAAGAACATATTGGCGATCGGGAATGACAACAGCAATGTTGCGCACATGAGCATGAGCTCGCATTTGTTCTTGCAAGCGACGATTTGCAGCAACTCCACCAGCAACAACGATAGTCGCTGCATGAAATTCTTCCGCCGCCCGTATAGTTTTAGTGACAAGCACGTCTACGATAGCTTCCTGAACAGAAGCAGCAAGGGTTGCCCGCTCTGCATGACTCTGGAGCGGGTGTTCGGACAAATACCGGCGAACCGCTGTCTTTAAGCCGCTGAAGCTAAACTCATAACTTCTGTTGTGTAGCAAGGGACGAGGTAGCGGAATGGTGGGCGCACCGTGGCGAGCAAGCTCTTCAATTGCTGGTCCCCCTGGATACGGGAGTCCTAAAAGGGTCGCGATTTTGTCAAACGTTTCTCCTGCAGCATCATCCCTGGTGGAGCCAAGTAATCGGTAATTTGTCGGCGTTTCAAGTAAAAACAGGAGTGTATGCCCCCCACTGACGACCAGCACCACTGCTGGCAATTGCAAAGACGGCTCAGCTAAGTAACCCGATAGCAAATGCCCCTCTAAGTGATGCACAGGGACGCATGGAATACTCCGAGCGACAGCAATACCCTTAGCGAAATTGCTCCCAACAAGAAGTGAACCCACGAGTCCTGGTTGTACCGTACACGCAACGGCGTCAAATTCTGCAATCGACATTTCTGCCTGCTCACAAGCACGCGCGACAATAGACCAAATACGCTCGATATGAGCGCGCGAGGCAAATTCGGGAACAATTCCCCCCCATCGGTGGTGAATTTCCTGTGAGGCGATAACATTGCTCAGTACACGACGATTGACAACGACTGCAGCTGCCGTCTCATCGCACGAGGTTTCTATCGCAAGGATGCGAAAGCCCATCGCTACCTACCACGAGTGACGCACCGTATAGCGGAACGTGGTTGCTCCCTTTGCGGGAATCGTAGCAACAAATTCAGCTTGCTGCGCAGAGCGTTTCGTGTATGGAAGGGTGCTGGTAGTAATCTCCCATCTGCCAGCAAATGTTTCGATGACCCCTATTTGCACAGGGGTAGATTTTGCATTCGTAAGTGTGTATTCAACGGTGTACTCCGCAACACGCTCTGTCACCCCGACGAATTCCACTTCCCGGCGCTCAGCCCCTAAGTCAAATGCAGCACCGAGCGAAAGGGAAACTTTCCCTCCACCTGGAGTATGGGGAATCTGGTCCTCCCCGATAAACTGGAGAGAGCCTTTGTTGTCGGCGTGCCAGAGACGAACTTTTCCTGCAGGCAGAGGCTGAGAATCAGCGACGACGTTACTAAACTCAATGACGGGAGTGACTGAAAGTTTCACTTTCCCTTCCTCACGCATAGGGTATTGCGGAAAGTACCGACCAGTGACTACATACCGTCGCGTATAGGGCACACTGACTTCAGATCGGAACGGAATGGTACTCGTCGTGTTTGGTGCAAGAGTTACTTCGAACGGCACCGTATAAAGATGGTACTCATCGACCTGCTCCCGGGTCGGGAGCATATCAGAAAGTTCTTGGCGTGCTGCAAGAGTCATTGGTTGGCCAACCTTTAGCCTACTGTTTCCATCACTTTCCATTCTGATCGAGCCAGCAACCAACTGAAGACGATGGCAACGGAAGCTGTACTGCGTCGAATTCTGCACATGGCAATAACCGCTTAGCTGGAGAAAGCGATCATCGAGTATCACTGCGTTATACGTTGCATTCCACTGCAATCCTCCGCATTGATAGGCAAGTTCAATGGGCACGCGCACATTTCCTTTCGACACAAGCGTAGCACGGATAGCTGGCAACTGGTGGAATGCTGGTAGCAGCGGTGGAAGAAGCAATTCTCCACACGGAGAAACAAGAAGCTCTCCACTCCGAAGACGGATGATTGCTCCGCTGTAGCACGGATCTGCTCCCCCTACTACCCCTGAAGGAGGAGTAAGGAGAACTCCTTCAACTATATTACCACGCTGGCGTAATGTAATGGTTTGCCCAATGTATGCTCTAAGGACGTCGGTATCGGAGATAGTGGCTGGTTGGACCACAAGATACTTGGTAAAAAGAGACTGCGTATTAGTGCGAAGAAAAACTGAGTTTGGCTCAATAGTCTCTGGCAGTTGAGCAATTGTTAGCGTTGTTTCCCCCGCAGGCAATCGCAGCTCAAATAAGTGTCGGACAATCGCACCATTACTATATGCCGTCATTGCAGTGAGGGATGCTGAATCAGCCGATAGCCGCAAGAGCGATTGGGCTGCGCTGCTAACAGACACAAGAGCTGCTATAGTGACACTACAAGACAGGATGTGCATTTGCATCAATATGGCTTTCCTCATAGCGGGGAACTTCCTTTACGGTACGGTAGCCAATGAATCCTCGATCGCGGCGCTCCATTGCAACTAGGGCAGCAGCGTAGATTTCTTTCCATGTTAGTCCAAATTTTTCCATCAGTTCCTCTGGCTCCCCACTACCGCCGAAACTGTCTTTGACGCCCACAAACTCGATGGGGACGGGATAGTTCTTTGCGACTACTTCTGCTACTGCACCGCCAAGTCCGGCGTGTACTTGATGCTCTTCTGCTGTGACAATAGCACCGCATTCGCGTGCTGCATCTACAACAGTTTGTACATCGAATGGTTTGATCGTTGAAACATTAATAACCCGGGCTTGAATCCCCCGTTTTGCCAAGCGTTCTGCTGCTTGAAGTGCTTCCCATACCATAGCCCCGCAGGCAATCAGCGCAACGTCATTTCCTTCTCGAAATACTTGGGCTTTCCCAATCTCAAATGGCGTGTCATCCCGTGTAAAGAAGGGAATTGCAGCACGTCCAAAACGGATATATGCAGGGCCGACCATTTCCCCCATGGCAATTGTCGCCTTTTTTGTTTCCAGGTAATCGCATGGGACTATCAGCGTCATGTGCGGAAGAGTGCGGAGATATGCAATTTCTTCGAGCACTTGATGAGTTGCTCCATCAGGCCCAACGCTGATACCGGCATGGCCTCCGCCAATCTTGACATTTACTTCATTGTAGCAGACACTGATGCGCAACTGATCAGCATTACGAAGAGCACAGAAAGCTCCATATGATGCAAAAAACGGAATCTTCCCACTAAGAGCGAGACCAACAGCAATCGTTGTAGCATTTTGCTCGGCAACCCCTATCGAAAAGAATCTGTCCGGGAAGCGCTCCTTGAAAAGCGATGTCATTACCGAGGAGGTGATATCGCCTCCCAGGACAACAACGTTATCGTATCGCTCACCTAACACAACAAGCCCTTCACCGAAGCCTTGGCGTGTTGGCTTTGAACCGCGAAGTTGAAAGGTCTCCGACATAGTTATCATTCCTGAAGTGGTGAATGGTATTAGGTAATGCTCACGGGGTCGGGGATATTTTCTCCCAGTTCTTGGAGAGCAATGCGTGCCTGTTCCCAATTCGGAGGCTTACCATGCCATTCGTACCGATCCTCCATAAACGACACTCCTTTGCCCATGAGAGTTTTTGCGATGATTGCAGTAGGTTTGCCGATTTGTTGCTCGCTGTTCGAAATAAAACGGTCAAATGCGTAGCATAGTTCTGCGTAATCGTGCCCATTGACGGTAATGACGTCAAAGCCGAAAGCACGACATTTGTCCTCCAGAGGGTAAATGCTCATTACCTCGTGAACACGACCATCTATTTGGCAATCGTTGTTATCAATTATCCAGCAAAAGTTGTCCAATTTGAAGTTTGCCGCAGCCATTGCGGCTTCCCAGACACTCCCTTCTTGCAATTCTCCGTCGCCGGTAAGGGTAAATACTCGATAACCATTTTTATCGAGAAGCTTATCTGCCATGGCCATGCCCACAGCAATAGAGATTCCCTGTCCCAGCGAGCCAGTTGAGGTTTCAACCCCTGGCAACCCCATATCTCGCCCCGGGTGTCCTTGCAGGCGAGAGTTGTACTTGCGGAGCGTACGAAGCTCTTCCTTAGGGAATGCCCCTGCATTTGCCAGGGTTGCATACAGCACTGGGCATATGTGTCCAGCACTGAGCACAAAGCGATCACGAGGGGTCCACCAATCTGAAGGATTATAGCGCATGTATCCACCAAAGTAGAGGACGGCAAAGATATCTGCTGTCCCAAGAGGGCCCCCACTGTGGCCGGAACCCGCCAAAACCAAGGACTTGATGATATCCCGCCGAATCATTCTTGCAATTTCGGCGAACTCCTCCGGTTGACGGCGACGATTCTCATACGTTACAGGGTCGAAGACAATTGGAAATTCTCCAGCCATAGAAAAATGAATACATAATGCTTATAAACACAAAAATAGATAGTCCATCAGCACTGCCTTTACGGCAAGACTAACCTGCGTTCTCCAAGTATGAAAGCATCATTACTTGTTTAGAAAAATTTTTTTTGGTAATTTTTCCTTAGTATAAGTTTTATTGCCGAAGGATGAACAATGAGCAAGCCCCTCCTTCTGTGTGTGATTACTTCGATTACACTTGCAACATTACTTCAAGCTCAAGTTATCCGTTCTCCCCATTTTGCGGGGCGAATTCCCACTGCAGCCGAGCTACTCACTAACGGTTCTCAAGGGAAAGAGTTTTACGTTTGTTTCCCATTGAATGATAGCTATCAGCAGCCAGTGACCGCACGAGAGATTTACATAGCTTCATCCCGCAATACACGAGTGCGGTATGAGTGTCAGGGAGCAGTAAAGGTATTCACAATCCAAGCAATGAAGGTGCTCGTCCTCAAAGAGCCTGACGTTGCCCTGCCCGAAGTAACTGACAGTGAAACACCTCTGAATGCTGTAATCCGACTGACCTCTCCAGATCCAATCTCGGTGTACGTTTACAACGGGAAAGTAGTAAGCTCCGATGGATACTTAGCTATCCCAGTCCAATCATGGGGAACAGAATATATGCACTTAAGCTGGCCGGACTTCAATGAATTTCGACCCTGGAAAAGCGGCTTCTGCATTATCGCTGCCCATCGGGACACTCGGGTAAGCATTCAACTTCGAAGACCTAATGTAGGGGAATTTGGGATAACATCAGCACGGACCGATAAGGGGCGTCGCTATGGAGAAAGCTGGACCGTTACCCTCCAACCTGGGCAGTGCTACATTGTACAAGGGGATGGTACCACACGGGGTGAATTTGACCTTTCTGGTAGTATCGTTCGGGCTAATAAGCCAATCGGCTTTTTGAGTTTCCACCAACGGACAATGGTCCCAAGCTGCTGTATATGGAATGGAAGAGATCACATGATTGAAATGCTTCCACCGACATCAACATGGGGTAGAACATACGTTAGCGTTGAATACGAACGGGGCGGATATGGCGATTTCTTCCGCGTCGTAGCATTGGAAGACGGGACAAACATTGTGTGTACTTCCTATGACTTCGGTACACGGCAAAAGTTGGAAGAAAATCTCCTGTTAGGACTCAAACGAGGTGAGGTAAGGGGTGTTCCCACTGCAGACCTTTCGACCAGTGGACCAGGACAGGCAACAGGAGTACGGGGAATGTCAGTGTGGCGAGCAAATAAACCATTTCTCCTTGTCCAATATTCTCCGTCTGCTGAATGGGACAATAACAACTTTTTTGACCCATTCATGATTTACATCGTTCCTGTTGAGCAATACACAAAGGCGACAATATTTCAGTCACCGTCGAACCCAGCATATTCACGTCACCGCTTCAATCTCCTTGTTGCAGCAGACACAACTGACCCAGCACAGCGAGACCTCCGTTCAATAAAAATTGACGGTGTCCCTGTAACCACTTTAGCACCGAGCATTCTGGGCAATCGTATTCCTGGAACGAATATTCACTACGCTCGACTGTTTATCAATAATGGACCACATGTCATCGAGGGTAATGCACCTTTTGGCGGCTATATTTATGGATGGGGTAGCTTCGATTCATACGGTTGGCCAGCAGCGACCGCCTACCGTAAACTGGATGAATTCGACACCATTCCACCTCCCTTATCACGCCAGCAAGAATGCGGTGACTACCTTTATACAGCCAGAGAGACAGGACAAGATTTCCGCATCAATGACACCCTAAATCACGTTGGCACAGGTGTCAATGCCATCGACTTTGTCGAAGGGAAGCAATCATTCAATTATGTTATCGAATTACTCGACGCGGATGGACAGCCGGTTGAGAACAATTTACTTCCAACCGACCGTAAGAACATGGTGGTGCGTTTTCGCCTGCGTGTGATTGACAAAAGCAAGCCAGCTCAAGCATACTTCTATGTTGCAGACCGTGCTCTCAACTTCAGTTATGATAGTGTATTCTGGAATCCACCTCAAATACGAATTACACCCACTCCTCTTGATGCCGGGAAAGTGCGAGTCGGCCGGAGCAAAGAGGTAAGTGCAAGGGTTGAAAACATTACTGATTCAACGTTCCTCATCAAGGAAATACGTCTGCAGCGAGGCACTGCCTTTACAATCGTGGAACCGACAGTTCCTCAAGGTGGAATAGCATTACTTCCTCGTCAAGCCCTGCAAGTCAAATTGCGCTATACCCCAACAACCGAACATGTTCGCGATAACGAACGTGATGAAGACTCGCTCCTTATCGTCGAGCAGTGTGCCCCTGTTACAGTACAAGTTATAGGACGTGGCATCCTACCTCACATCGTTGTTGACGATTGGGATGCAGGCACAATTTCTACTGGTACAACACGGTGTCATTCCCAGCAATTAAGCCGAGGGCTCCGCATTCGCAACCCAGGCACAGATACCCTCACCATCACAGGAGTTGATCGCTCAACAATCCAACTGCCCTTCTCATTGAGTAATCCGACTGATCCTCCCTTTCCGATTACAATCCCACCAGGTGGCGAAGTCTATCTCAAGGAACTCTGCTTCAGTCCCACGACAGCAGATACATTCTCGATCGTCGTCCAGTTCGAAAGTGATGCAGGAAATACAAGTGGAGATAAAAGTTGGTCTCGTTGGAAGGGGCGCTCAATATCTCCAGGTCCGGTGGTCATTGGCAACAATTGGGGACGTGTTCGTGTTGGAACGACAAAAATCCTCGATGGCCGCATTCGTAATGATGGACAAGATGCTGTTGAGTGCACAGCAGTGTATTTATCACAAAATGAACCTAACTTCCGTATTGTCGGGCAAGATCGGAATCCTCCGTTTACGCTTTTCCCGAATGGGCAAGATATTGTTCGCGTTCAAATTGCATGCACACCGACTATTGAATTTGATCTCAACAGCCGCCTTTATGGCGATTTTACGGGTGTAGGTACCCGTGATGATGCCCTCACTGCATTTGGTTACCTCGAGAAAATCCAAGCAACGGGTGCGATTTTCCGTACCCCCATTTTAGTGGGGACAAGTGTCGAAAGCCGCGCAGGCACACTTGAGGAATTTGTGACAATTACCAATACAAGTCAATCTGCCGACCTACAGATTTATCGCTTGGAAATCTTGCCAATACGCGACCCAGCTCAGAATATTTACCCTGAAGACTTTACCCTTTTGGACAATCCTCAGGATTTAACACTTAGTATAGGTGCGTCTCCAGAACTCATTCGTGTTCGATTCACCCCATCTGGTGCTGGTGAGCGACGAGCATTGGTACGTATATACCATAATGCCGAGCCACCAATTCCCAATCCAACAGGGCGAGCAGACACTACCGTCGTTCTTATTGGTTATGGTTACACAGTGAACGTCCCAGAACTGGTCGGTCATGATTTTGGTGCGGTGACTACGTGCGATGAGCCCGTCGGAACAGCAATTGTCCGCAACACAGCACCAGCAGGTACTCCCAATTCAGATATCGAGGTTATTGACGCCACCATACGTGGTCCCGACGCAGGATACTTCACGCTCTTGACACAACCCACAACAACCCAACCACTGGTCATACCACCTGGAGAGTCCCGACCAATTCAAGTACGCTTTACTCCCGACCAACCAAGAGGTTATCAAGCATACATCCATGTTACTTACCGTGGAGGACAGCAAGACAGCGCACTGCTGCAAGGTGTTGGTTTCGTTGTTCCAATCGAGATTGTCCCTCGCTTTGAAAATCGATTAGTAAACTTTCTTCAGGGAACAGATGTCCGTGCTGAGCTTTATGCAGCATCGAGGGATTGGAATAGCGCTCAAGTTACGGGATTTGATATTAAGCTCCGCTATAACGGCAAGCAGTTACTATATGTCGACAATAGCATAGCACGCGGACAAGCACTCGGTGGAAATTGGCAGATTCAGGCACAAGAGAAGGTTCTCGATCCGGCATCTAACACTATCGAACTGACCATCCGCGGTAATGGCGATACTCCTCTTCTGCGAGATGGTGTTCTTGCACATCTCCGCTTTACTGTCTTGCTTAGTGATATGCCGACACAGCGTTTCGCACCCATTCAAGGGGTAGAGTTTATTGGGTATGGTCGTGATAGCAATGAGCGACGATGCTTACTGCCTACTCTCTTTGCGGACAGTGTTCTTCCAACAACATGCTTCATGGATGGACGATTCGTGATCATCAGCGAAACGCCATTTTCGATTATGGAGATTAGTCCACATCCCGCCAGTGGAGAATTTATTGCAATCCGGTTTAGTGTCGGATTCGAAGCTCCAACGGCGATTCGTTTCTACGACGAGAGAGGTATTCTTGTCCGTACGGTCCTCGATGGTAGCCTGCCTGCAGGAAACTACCAACTTGAAGTTCCGATTAGCGATATGAGTAGTGGATTGTATTTCATTCGCTATGAAAGTGGAGGCGTCTCTGCCACGCGCCGTGTTCTGATTGTCAAATAGGAAGTGCGGAGGATGATGCCTGTGGAGGGTAATTGAGCGCATCGTTCTAAGGCACTGCACTGATCATGCAGTGCCTTAGTTATTTTCAACGAGCGGTAGTGTTATGAGAGCTACATTCCCCTCCTCTCCCAGCGTCTCAACGCTGAAGGTGCCACCTACTCTTCGAATTTGGGAGGCAGCAAGACCTAATCGAAACATTATTTCATCCCGATCGCTTGCTAAGGCATCAACCAGTGCTGATTGAGACCGATTGAACTGAGCAATCATCAAAGCAACATTTTGGATGTACGGAGCTAAAACCTGCAACTCCAGGACGTATTCCTGGGTATTAACGAGAGTAGTAATTTCTATTGCCCCATGCGATGCTCCCGTACTCAATGATAGAAAGAGATTTGCCAGGCCACTTGCTACGGTATGTTCCTCTACGCTAAGGCATACATCCCGATGAATACTACGCTCAATAAATGATATGCGTCCACCCGCTTTAGTATACAGCTGCTCTGCATGACGAAGAATAGTCGTCAGAGGCGTATTAAGCTCTTTCGCATATTCGGTGTCATGAGCAACGTCGAGAAGATCACTGACAATCCCAAAGAGCCGATCTGAGCTTTCATTTGCAAGCTTGACAAATTGTACATGACGATCGTTGGTGGGGTCCATATTCATCACCATTTTGTGCATCCCATCGAGGGTAGTTATCAAAGAGCTACGTAAGTAGCGTGTCAACCTGCGAATGAATGCGGATTTTGATGCGCTTGCTTCCTGCGCTAATTGCTCAGCAAGCTGGACTTGGCGCGCACGTAATGTCAGCTCTTGCTGTGCCTGCCGCTCTAGCGTTACATCGCGACCGATAATGTACGCTATGTTTTCCGCTCGGGCAATCGAAATGTTCCAGCTTATCCAGCGTTCCGCTCCCTCTCTGGTGCGCATGCGAACGTCTATTTGATGCTCGTCTACTTGCTGGTTTGCAAGGGCACTCATCAGTCGTATGCGTTCAGTATCAGTGGATATGTAGTTTACAATCAGTGTCCCCCGTATTTCCTCAGGGCTATACCCAAGTATTGTTTGAACAGCGGGGTTGACTGTCAGCCATTTGCCGTCAAGGTTGATAGCACCAATGATGTCGCGTGAAGCTTCAAGTATTCGGCGATTTCCCTCTGTGATGCGATCGGCAAGAGTGACTGCACGCTGCTGGCTACTCATGACCGAAAGCATAAATCCACTAAGGGTAAGCGTTATTGCTATTCCTGCGATCAATGCAAAAAGGCCGAAGTAGCTTTCAATCCCTGCTGTCAATGCTGGTGAACTCCAGAACTCAAATTTGAATGCACGGTCTGCGAACGCCACAAATCGCTCCGCATGGAAAGCTCCTTCGTGAATACTGTCTAAGGATCCAAAACTGGCCAGTTGTGTCTGGATCATACCTGCTGAATTGTCACTTACGGCAAATATGAGCTTACGATCAGAGGCGACACTATCACTGAGAGAGTACTTCAAAAATGCTGCAAAATCCAGCTCAACAAACAGGACACCATCAAAGCGGGAGTGTGTGGTTGGTAAGAGAACGTTTGCTGTTTTTTTCTGCTGGGTAGCAACCATCAAAAAGATACTCATCGTATCGCCCCGAAAGCGAAATACTTGCGAGCCAACTATGCTACGCTTCCCCTGCGCCCGAGTGATTGTCTCTGCAAGCTCAGGTTTACTAAGCATATCAAACCCGATAAGGTCGCGTCGCTTTGGATAGGGTACTGCATAAAGAATCGGCACATATTCTGGTCGCTTTCCTGGTGGAATTAGCGAATAATCATAGTATCGTTCAGAACGCGCATAGAAAATGAATTCAGGCAATTCTCGTGCAGATACGAGGTTCGCATATCCAATGCTCCGTATGGCAGGATTTGATTCTGCAGGCACCGTAGAGTATAATTCAAAAACATCGCGCACAACCTGGACACTGTTTCGATAGAGTCCATCAAGGTTGCGCAGGACGTTCTCATACGTGACCACCCCTTGCTCGATCCGAGTAATGACAGAACTGACTGCCCTTTCAAATTCCATTTGGCGCCGTGTTCGTAGCGAATTGTCGAGGATGTACATTATCGCAACACTAAGTGCAATTCCTCCCAACAGAATGGAAACAACGACGAGGTATTTCGAAAGAGGTAATCGTGTCCTAATGTTTTCTTCTGCTACGATTTGGGCTGTGTACATTGTTTCTAACCGGTCTTAGTATCCGGTTAGTGTATCGGCCACCTTGAAAAAAAGTGTAGTTAACGAGATTACAAGAAAGAAGATGTTCGCCCTGAATCTATTGAACAACAGTGATCTCTACTCGGCGGTTTGCCATTCTTCCTTGGGGGGTGCGATTGCTCTGGATTGGGTTGCGTGCCCCCATCCCCGATGCCAGCAAGCGTCCCCGGGGAATACCTTTACTCATTAGATAGCGGACCACCTGCAATGCTCGCTCATCCGACACACGTTGTGTTTCCACTGGCGAGCCCCCAAAGTTGTCCGAGTGCCCGACAATACGTACCTCTGCACGAGGATTCTGCTTGAGATAATCTGCTAAAGCATCTAAATACCGCCGTAGTTCATCTGTTAATGCTGTATCGGTAGGACTCGAATATCCAGTGAAAATTTGAAGCTGATTCGGCACAATGCGTACTGGAGGCAACGGTCGTGCTGGAGTAGGTGCTGTAGGCTGTGGAACAATGTCCACCGCTTCCGATGTCGGCAATAACGTTGCTATATAAAGACCATCTGTTGGGGGAATAGGTACATTTATCTGTTGCGTCGTTAACACCGGTAATGCTGGTGGAGCTGCCTGTTGAGCATTAGGATTACGAGGGAGAATAGTTTCCGTAACAACATCTTCGCCAAATGTCAGTGCCGCTCCTCCACGAAGATATGCACTATTCCAGTTTGAACCATTTCTGGAATAGCTAGTTGTTCCTATATGAAGTGTCAGGAATGGCGTGAGCGTCATTCTCCACGTCCCAATAAGCCCGGCAAATAAATCCCATCCTGCACCAATGTGCCCTCCGACACGTAAATAATTAGGCTGAAAGCCAATCCGACGGCGTACTTCGATTTGTTCATCATTATACCGAACATCTGTCCGTTCGAGAGCTTTGGTTGTAAGAACATCAATATCAGCGCCGACTAAAAAGTGTAAGCCTGGATAATCAGTGTAATAGTATCGCGCCTGAGGCATAAAAGTTATGTAGGTCAATACATTACGTGCGACGATAGTATTATCCAACTCGAACGAAGGATTTAGAGGCAGTCCGGGTACTCGTGTAACCGACGTTGTTTGACGGATATCTACAATGCTGACCATGAACGAGACTCCCCAAAGCGATCCTTGGGGATGATATACGTATTGCCCCCCGATGCCAATCCCTCCCCCTCCTACCCCACCACTGTTTAGCAACAAGTACCCATCAGTAGGGCATACCAGGTTTGCAGGGATAATGAGTTTCCCAAAATGCATATGATAGGTACCAGAGAGCATAGGACCCACGCGCCAATCACCAGGTGAGCGCAGCATCACCACAGTATCCCCATCAGAGCGCAGATACCGTAAGCTGAGCGTGTCAATACCGGCTACTTGTGCCCATGCTGGCACAAGTATCAGGACAATCAAGACAATAGCTCGCAGAACCATGGCAATCAGCGCAGAAGTTGAATTTTCAAAATCGCGCGCGATAGCTCGACTGTTGGGTCATCAACAGGCTTAGCAATAAGCACGACATTGTAAAGGCCTTGCGATGCTTGATCAGGAGCGTTCCATACGATTGTGTTGAATGTACCAGGAGCAGTGCGAGACACAACAACATTATCAAGCAGCAGTGCAAGCTCCTTGCCGGTGACATCATAAACCTTTGCTGTCATCCGAACGCGATCTTCAACCGTGTACCGGATAGTGGCCTGTGTTGTTGTCGGATTGGGATACACCGTTGCACTTGAAATCACGCTATTTGGCACTCGAATAGAAGTCGTATCGAGGAACCGCCTGCTTCCATCGAACATGATTGCTGAAAGCTCGTATTCATATACGACATCGCGTAACTCGACTGTATCAGGAGTTGACATTGAATAGTCAAATCCCACTGTCGTTGTTCCCTTTGAGAATAATGCTGTGTCGAATGGAATGCCAAAGCGTCGTATCTCACGGAATTCCGTCTCGCTGGGCGGAAGACTTGAACACAAGCAGCGGCGTCGGATAATAAAGCCACGCACCCCTTGCTCACAGAGTGTTGACCAATACAGTTGCACTAAGCGATCACCCAAGTATTCAGCCCGAAAGCTCCCCACTTTCAGCGTTAGACACAATTCTGGCGCCGGTGCAACACGAAAAGAATCGGTTCGCACTATCACCTGCTGCATATCTTTGATGCGAGGATAATTCCGCATTTCGACATTGTCGTCGGCACGATACCACCGCACGCCATAGGCAATACTGTCCACTTCCATCTTGTATGCATTTGCTTGATAGTAATCGATCGGTTCCATCCAGCTCACTGAATTTCCAATACGTCCTCCATCAGTCATCGTGATACGGAAACGCCCTAATCGTAGAGTGGAGTCAAACGGAAAGAACTTCGCGTCACGGAACTCATCTGGACCGTAGATGAACACCGAAATCCATCCCTCATGTTGAGTTATGCAGTAGCTATAGCTTGTCAGCTGTGCATTCGAGTATGGTGCAATTGGTAAATCCGAGCTATTCGGTAGGAGCTCAACACGCATGGAATTAGGTGAGTACCGAGCTGGAGAAACGCCAACTACTTGGAATTGAAACGTCCCATTCGCCCATCGTTCCCACACACTTGATGTTCGGCGAAGTGTCAAGGAAAATTCAATTGTCTGCGGATCAACCACTGCAATATCCTCGATGGAGACGATCGAGAGGATCTCTCGCTGAATGGATTGCGCACAGCCAGGAACTGGGTGTGCAAAGAATGCGACAGTGATAAATCCTACTGCTATGATGACCAATCGTCTCATCGGGGTACGTTTGTTGTTCTACCGCGATTGTTCCATGTTTTGTTTGCATCGCGGGTCGTCACGATGCCGCTCATGTCTGTATCACGATTGAGGTATCCTTCGGTAACGCATCCATTCCAAATCGCGTCGTAGTCTGTTCGATCATTGATATCGACACTACCATCACCATTAACGTCACCGGCCACCATGCCAAAGATGACACCATCGGTGGGAGTATAATCAATTGGTTTGAGTGCTGCAGCTCCACCAAGCACTGCTGTTGATGAGCTGAGCGATAGCGGCTGGGGTAGTGTTTCGTCCCCTGCCAAACGATATGGGGATGCTGTGATAATCGCCAAATGCGTGCGATGATGAATCGCGACATAATATGCAGTAGTATCCACTGTAGGATCGAAACACAGTCGCGACGCACCATCTACATCAACAAGAGACCCGTCGGCTCGAAGAAGGGCGGTACGATAAATGCGATGTTGACTTGTCATTGTCGGCCGAAGTTCGACAAGAACCCAGTCCACAATTCCCGTGTCAATGACTCGGGCATTGATGGCATTTCGATTAGGATCTCGGTTATAGGGGTAAATGTTTGGTGGAGTCGGTGGAATTAGGCGACGGCGAGCTAAGTCCGTTGCCATAGCCCCATTCCGGTACGGACCTTCAAGTACCACTTTTGCATCAAGACATACTTGTGTCGGAACTGGATATCCAATTGCAAATGGTCCCAACTGGGACAATGTATCTGCCAGGGAATATGCCCACCCACTATTATCATACGACGCAGGAGTGCGCGATGAGCGAATATTTCGCCAGCGTGCACCATTCCAATGCAAGAGAATAACCTTCGAGCGATCGAGTCCGTTTGATTCATCAGTCTGAGGTTCCTGAGGGGTATCAAGCCACGCGTAGCCTATTGTATATGGTAACGCTCCAAGTAGCCTTCCTTCCTTATCTGTTGCATCTACAAACAACGCTCTCCGCACTTTGGTGGTCCCTTCTGGAAAAGGTGGGAATGTCTGCGGTAAGCTCCGGAGAGTAATTGCTCCTGGTACTTGCGCATTCGGAACCCGAGGAGCTATCCATGTAAATCGGTTATTGTAGAATTGGGGAATGCTATCCCCTCGAATCCCTGTCCGACGGAACGAGCCAATGACTTCTGCTCGAGGATGCCTATACAGGGGATCTAACTCAGCATGTGTGTAGGTGAGTACGTATCGCTCTACTGTATCACGCTCTGTAAACACAAACGTTGGTTGAGATTCGGTGCCCACAACCAACGAATCGTTTACCGTAACATGTCGATCTAACTGCAGCCCACCACTATTTAGTACGGTAAGGGATTGGAGGATTCGTTCATCTGCGGGAATTTCGTTTCCGGTGACAATGCGCCCGCTACCTTGGTAACGGATAGAGTATCCTCCCTGATACTTGAGAAAGTCTTCCACCGCTCCTGAGTCTGTCCGTATTACCAGTGACCGCGCTTCCATTGAGATATTGCTCCCTTCTGTATTCTTGAGCACCCCGCGATGGAGATACAACGTATGGCGCATCGCGATAAGCGCAGAATCTCCCATACGTACCCCCGCCGGATTATCCACTTCAAGTACACTCATCTGCCCGTTCCCTGTGAGCAGTTGCTCTCGTGTACCGCGAAGAACAATTGCTCCTACTGCGCCTTCTCGATTGACTGCTCCATCATGATGAACCCGACCAAGAGCAACTAATGGAAGATCCCGCTGTATGCGTAGCTCACTGGGCTTTTCCACCACTAAAGTATCGGAACTTACAAGCGAACGTCTTGCTGTTGGATCTAAATGCTTGGTACTTTGCCCTCGGAAGTAGAGCACCTCATAGGTAATCTGCGGCACTTGTTGCGCCTTACCACTACTATCACCGATAAATTCTGTTCGTCCGCGGAGAATGTCTTGCTCGATCCGCGCATCACCAGTAATTGTAATTCGTCCACTCTCGTTACGGATGAAACCACCACTATAGCTGTGCAGTTGCCCCCGGACTTCGATAAGTCCTCTATTGACAATGCGCCCGCAGGTGTTATTGTCAAGCTGCTGGCTCCAGCTGTGCGATGCAACAGCCCCAACTCCAATAAGAAGGAAACCAAACAATTTATTCATCGCCAATTTGCAATCGCCCAGCATTTTGGATCCACCCAGTGTTGCGTAACAAATTGACGCGGAGCGTCGGACGCGGTGTTGTCGCAAAGATGACCAGACCTTTCTCCTTCGGCTCTGCTGCCGTCGTCCGTCGTGCATAACGCTCGAAATCCACTGCAGAAAGGTCTTCTCGTGGCGTACCAAGTGTATCGCACCCTCGCAATTCCAGAATACCGTTACGTCCAACCGTTGTTGCTAAGTATTCACTTGCACTGCCAATGACAAATAGACCATTAGTCTGTGGTGCAGTAGAATCCACACCAAACACTAACGCCGCATTCGCATTGGAGTGATCAACGATCACATAAGCAGCCATTGCTAATGGGTAAGCTTCTGGTATTGCATAACCATCCCATCCATTTGCTACAGGTCGAACAAATCCCGCCCAGACATTGTGGCGAATAACTGCAGTATCATAAGGCAACGGCTCAGCCTGGTCGATCCATGTTGCAGGATTTGACCACCGTCCATCTCGTGCGGTTATAACACGCGATGGAGCCGCACGAAGGAGAAGGTCGCTCCCATCGAGTAAGCCGTTTTCGCCGCGCGGGGCAATATCTGCAGCTTCTACCCAAAGGAATGCACAGCTTGTATCTATTGAGCGTTGATAAGCATTGCCGATACGGTTAGGCTCTGCATTGCGGGGGGCGTTGTATGTCCGCAATCCACGCACGGAGGCTAAGCCACCGAGTGAACGTGTTTCATCAACACGAAAGCCAGCTCGTACTGTCGCACGCCATTGGGGCGGGGTACGAGTGCTTGGTCCATAACCAACAGTGATCTTACGGTAAACATCACTTGAGGGGTTGTAGCTGTTCGGTGCTGCCGAAGGAAATACGCCAAGTGAGATACTTGATGGCAACCCCGTGGTATCACTAAAGCGAAAGGTTGTAAAGCGATTGTTGAAAGTGAGAGGTTGCTGCATCACAACTGAACTTCGTAATCCTTCATGCCGGAAAAGACCGACAACCTCAGAACCTGCCTGGCAATCAGACAGTGTACGATCGTATGTCACCGGTGTCAAGGTAGAATCAGTATGGTGCACAGTTAGTGTATAGTCACCCATACGTATCGCATGAGGCTTAGATCCCGTATTGATATGCAGTCCGCAGCCAACATGGACATCCCCATTTGCGCGTTTATCTCCCCCTTGCGTTTCGAGTTTGCCATAACGATGGTTGGGGGGAGCGGCAGTTGCTTGGAGAATTTGGTTCGGATACGTGCCTAGATACCGCACGGTGGTTCCGCACTCATACAATGCGTTTAGGAGCGATGGAGCGGTGTTTAGATATGTTCCGTACACATCCATTGCAGCGGTGCCAAGCAGAGAGTAGCGACCTGCTGTTGCCGATGCATCCACACGGAATGTCGAGCCTGAATCAATAACAAACGCGGCCGGCTGCTGCGTACTGGAAACGATCAGATGGCCGTTGTTATCTGCTCGCAAAAGGGAATTATTTGAAACCCGAAGTGAAGAGGTGGGATGAGTAACGAGGATTGCACTTCCATTCCCTGCCACTGCCATTGGAGCTTCTGTAAGGGATTGTCCCCGCAGGTCGAGTACCCCACCGCTATTGACACTAAATCCACCCACATTCGATGCATGATTGACGAATTGTTCACGGACTACTGCAGTATCTGTAGCTAAGAATTTGTTCTGCCCTTGTGCTCCATTGAGGAGAGTTAAGCTACGATATGCGTTGGCACCCTTTTCCGGAACAACCTGCTGTTGCTGTGTTCCGTCGTAATAGAATGTTCCCTCGTATACTCGACGTCCCGTGCCCGTCGCAATAGAGTATTGCGCCCCAACAAATACCGAGTCACTCACAAGTTTTGCTCCACCGGACAAAGCAAGATTAGTGTACCAGCGTGCCTGAACACGTTGGCTGTCAGAAATCGCGGACCACAAGACAGTACCCCCTATACGACTTGTGGCAGATGCACCGAGAGAATTACTTCCGGTAAAGCGATTACCGATAGCTGCCATCTCAATAGTGCCACTATTGACGACTTGAGCAACAGGTGCCTCATTCTGAAAGTGTGCATTAACAGTCCGAATGCGTATTGTCCCGCTATTCGATATACGGCCACAGGCTTCATTGACAATATTTTGTCCCACCAAGCTATTGACCGCTACCACCATCGTAAGTATGAGGAGCCGCAGCATCATGGCAGACCCACCTCAATAAGACCACTATTTGAACATGAGCCGCGATTAATAAAATCGCGCCATACTACAATTGTGGAACGGTTTTGTATTTCCCCCTGGTTCACGATTGAGCCTTTTACAGTCAGCAATCCCGTCCCATTTCGTATCAAGAAACCATAGGCGGTTGTACACGGGATACCTCCCGTTGTGAGATTGCTATCCACGGTTGCAACTGCGCGTCCGTTGAGTGTTGCACGTCCTGAGTGGATGTGCATTGCGCCTGTTATCCGCAGACTTGCACTATCCTCAGCAGTTAGTTGACCATTTGCAACACTACTGTAACTGCCATTGATTAGCATGACCGCACGGGGACTAAGGTAAATAGTTCCACCATTATTGGTCATTGTTTGCGCTGACACGACAGTAGTTACCACCGTACATAGAGCAAGAACGGCACCTAACCGCCACTGCATCCTGTTTGTTCTCCGTGTACTTTTTGTGGAAAGTATCGGCACAATGCACATGGTGCTTTACTCAGTAGAATTACTGAATGCGAGTGAACTTGATATACGAGCTGGCACGTGCTACTGTTGGTGTTGCATCAGCAGTACTTTGTGCCCATTGGAGGCGTATAGTCCCGCTGGTATTGCCCATAATCACGATACCACGGACGAACACTACTGCTGCTCCTCCAGCAGGTATTCCAAGAGACGCGCTCCCACTGCTAAGCACCCCTGCACGGAATGCGGTGGGGCTACCATCATTGCTGTGGTAACTGAGCTTATAGGTAGCCCCTGTTGGCACACTTAATCCAAAAGTCACCCCTGGTGTTGACGAGGTAGAACCAAAGTCAATCATCCCCTCAAATTCCCAAATCTCATTGGCTCCGGCTAAGGTAAACAAGTGATCATCATCTTGTAAGACATTTGAATTGGAGACACTTTCATCGCTTGTTTTATATCGCGTAACAATCGTTGAATTAGCTGAAATCGTACTGATAAGTGGCATCCATCGCACACCGTCATAATACCAGAATCCCTCTTGCGCGGCGGTTGTCACATACACCAAAAGACCTTCTGCTGGTGTAGCTATTGCGTCGCGCTCGCTGGCAGTCATACGCGGAACAAGGAAACCACGGCTATTACTATTGAGCTCAACAAGAGCGGAGCTACTTGGTCCGTTTGTCCCTATCCCAATCCGACCATCTGCAGTGATGCGGAGTCGTTCCTGATTGTTTGTAATAATTGGAAGAGGGACGTTGTCTTTTGTCCCTAACACTTGTTCGGTGCCGAGGGAATTTCCCCCAAGTAGCCAGGTGGAGCTTCCAAACAAGCTAATCGGTGAAGCCCACTGCGGCGCTGCTGAAAATCCTTGCGAAATAAGCACCTGCCCGGGGGCCCCAGGCCCGAACCCACCACCTTGGAGCGATGCAACCAACTCTCCGGATACATTTAAATGGTGAACATATGTGCGATTAGGATTACCATTCGGCAACAGAGTATTCCGCAATGGGGTCGGCGTAAGAGAGTCAACATGCCCTAAATAGACATTCCCTATAGCACCAGCTACCAGTGCATAGTTATTCGTCCCACCCGCTGCTACAAAATATCCACCAACATTCAAGTATGACAGAGACTGTTTCGATGCTTGGAATGCCATCGTCACAGTACTGGAGGCATCGGATCCTGGAACACTGCCAGTTGAATACACAGCAAGGGCACTGTAGTTAACCTGTGTGCTGTTGTCAGTTATTTGGACTGTACCAAACGCATTGCTGACAGCGGTGTTGGTTCCAATGCCAATTGCTACTTTCCCATCCGGTTTTATGCGTATTCGCTCTGTGTTATTGGTGCGTATCGCAAGTGCACGATTATCCGTCGTACCGAGAAAATTGAATTGAGGTGCATCAGGATTGGTTCCCGTATTCCCCAGTGTTGACCATGCCCCAAGGGTGCCTGCACTGAGCGTTTGCCATGTTGGTGCACCAGCACCATTAGACACTAACACCTGTCCTGGCAGTCCCGCTGCTGTGAATCCAAGTGCTGTGCCTGTTGAGTAAGCAACAGAGCCTGGCCCTCCAATTGTAGAAACTCCCGTCCCCCCTTTATCTACAGGCAACACCCCTGCTACTTCTCCTGTACCAAGATCTACCGCTGTCGTCAAGGATCCAGTGCCAACAAATTGATTTGCCCGGATAACGCCTGTGCCACTTGGAATCAGCACAGAACTATTCCCCACTATCAGCGTTTGCCCTGTATTCGTCCCTGTCTTCACAGAGTCGAAGGGAACAGCAATAGGAATTGGACGAGAGACGATTATGGAATCTGCGCGAAGTACCGTTGTCGTAAGCGTATCAATCCGACCATCGCGTACATAGAGTGTGTCAAAACGTGCAAAGCGACTCAGGAGACTATCAATTCGACCGAGATGGGAGTAAAGCGTATCAATCCGACCATCCCGCACATACAATGTGTCATAGCGGCTAAAGTGCCCAACAAGACTGTCTATACGAGCAACCAGACTTCGGAGCGTATCAATTCGACCATCGCGGGCAAAGAGGGTATCGCGGACAAATAGGGTATCGAAACGTCCATAGCGAGAAATCACGCTATCGAGGCGAGCTATATGGCTCCAGAGCGTATCAATCCGCCCATCGCGGACAAAGAGGGTATCAAAACGCCCAAACCGTCCAATTAGGCTATCGATCCGTGCAAGATGGCTCCAGAGCGTGTCCACTCTTCCATCTCGGGAATAGAGACTATCCGCTCTTCCTAACCGAGTGAATAACGTATCAATCCTTCCTGCACGTGCAAATAGCGTATCGACTGTAAGCTGTCGTAGCAGCAATCGGCGAATTGAGAGGGAATCAAGGGATTTTGTCCACTGAGGCTGAGATGAAGAGCCATTGCTTACCAACAGATCTCCAGGTTGTCCTGGATTACCACTCATTTGTAAAAGAGCAGTGGACCCCTGCAAATTGAGTCCTTGAGCGGTGATTTGTCCATTCCCATTTACTTGAAACTGTGAGGCAGCCCCTACCGACAATAAAGCAAGTGGGTTGGTAGTTCCTATTCCGACGTTCCCTGTGGGAAGAATTGTGATGCGCTCTTGGTTGTTAGTCTTGAAAATTAGTGGCTGCGCATCGGTTGTACCTAAGAAATTCAATGTAGGATTGATCCCGCTATTCCCTTGCAAGGACCAGAAAGTAGCAGTGCCAATTCCTAAAGGTACCCAATTAGGTGCTGTCGGCGTACCGTCATTGTATTCAAATCGGTTAGTTGTTGTATTGAAGATTATTAGGCTTTTTGCGGGAAGAATGATTGCATCCCGTTGAGCAGTTGTCATACGAGGGATCAGCAACCCTTGGCGTGTTGAACGGAGTTCAAGTAGCGCAGATGTATCCGGCGTAGAAGTTCCAATTCCAACGTTCCCATCCGCCCATAAAGAAGACGACAGCACAGCAAGTATGACACCTAGGTACAAAATCAGTCGTTGAGCGGAGGAATGCTGCCGTATCATGTGCTCTGTCAAGGTAGTGAGACCCTAATTTGTATTACGGCCAATAATTCGAGAAGTCTTTTTGCCGCAATACAGATGCAAATTTGGGGTTGCAATAGTCCCTGGCCAATACGTACTACTACGTATTTCACAATAATGCCAAGGGGGTAGATAAATTGTAAAGACAGATTAGAGGGATTGTAACAGCGATTTGGAGAGGGAGCGCAAGAAGTACGTTAGTAAGATTTCGCTGCGCTTGTGTCTCGATTAGAGCTGAAATACATTGTATGGAGAAGGGCGTAACGGACCAATGAAGCTGCATTCTTTGCACCCAATTTTTCCATAAGGTGGGCTCTGTGTGTTTCTACCGTTCGTGGACTGATAAACAGGCGATCAGCAATTTCATTGCTGGTTAGCCCTTGTGCCACTAACTCAAGTATTTCTTGCTCTCGTTTAGTAAGCGTCACTGTTGGAGGGGGCGCAAATGCTTCTTGTTTTTGGCGGCCACCCTGAATGAGTGCAATGATTGAGCGCGAGAAGACTCGTGCTCCCTGTAAGACTGAATGGATAGCATCGATCAACTCCTGGCGAGAGACATCTTTGGATAAGTATCCATCTGCCCCAACTGCAAGCGCTTGTTCAAGATAATGTCGATCTTCAAATGTTGTCAGCATAATTATGTATGGCTTTCCAACCGGTGTATGACTGCGTAATTGCCGTGCAGCATCAAGCCCATTCTGTCGCGGCAGAAGGATATCCAGTAATACCACATCGGGATTCCGATTCTGAACAAGTTCAACTACTGCATCTCCACTTGCTGCCTCTCCTACGACCTCTATGGTGGGATCTGTGGCTAACATTCGACTCAATCCAAGCCGTACCAACTCATGATCATCCACTATTGCTACTCGGATGCTTTCACTGGTTGTGCTCTGTTGGCGGCTCATGTGGGAAATCAGATCGTGACTTAGTCAAATTGTCGGATTTTTTTGAAAAAGGTTAACTTGCACCGTAAAAGCTATTACAGCACTTGTAACCACACTGCATTGCTTGCATCGCTTGGCATACGCCAATCGGCCCGGGGTGACAGGGCGATCGAACCAACTTTAGGACCATCAGGCAAACAAGAACGTTTGAATTGATTAGAGAAAAACCGTTGTATATACAGCTCAAGCCACATTTTTAGTTCCTCGGGACGGTAAATTCCCTCGAATGCCCATATTGCAAGCTGGAGAAGCTTCGGCGGCTTCGCTCCCCACCGTATAGTGTGATAAAGATAAAAATCGTGCACTGCATACGGTCCGAGCACCTCCTCAGTCCGCTGCCGTATCGAGCCATCAGGATTGGGAGGAAGTAACTCTGGGCTAATAGGTGTTGACAGGATTGCCTCAATCGCCGCCTTTGCAGCAGGATTTGGTGTTGTCTGCCCCCACCATTCGATGATGTAGCGTACCAACGTCTTTGGGATCCCAGCATTGACGCCATACATACTCATATGATCACCACCATAGGTAGTCCACCCAAGCGCAAGCTCGGACAAATCGCTTGTACCAACCATCAATGCATTATAGCGATGACATAAATCCATGAGGATTTGAGTGCGTTCCCGAGCTTGGGCATTCTCATAGAGAACGTCGTCTCGCCTGGTATGCTCCAAGTCCCGTAGATGCTGCTCAACAGCGGACGTGATGGGTATAGTGAGGACCGTTACGCCCAACGCTCGCGCAAGTTCCTCAGCTTGCCGAGGTGTTCGCTCCGACGTTCCAGGTCCAGGAAGAATGACAGCATAAATGCCATTTCTATCGTATCCCAAAATATCGAATGCTTCAACGCAGACCAAAAGCGCCAATGCCGAATCGAGTCCGCCTGAGACCCCTAGTACTACTGAACGAATACCAGTATGAGACAACCTCTTTGCTAGTGCTGTGCGTTGTATCGTTAAAATCTCTTGGCATCGAGCACTTCTCTCTTGTACCTGCGTGGGAACAAACGGATAGGCTTCAATTGTGCGCAAGGGGCGGACATCAACTAATACCGGAACTTCAACTTCAACCCGACGCAGCCGTGGAATCAAATGCTGACCAAATGTCGCTATTCGCCGCCGATCGAATGCTAAACGCTCGGTATCAATATCTGCCACACTCCACCGCGACTCGAATGAGAAAGAGCGATCTTCATTCAATATAGTGCCATTTTCTGCCACTATACAATGACCACTAAAAACTGTATCTGTGGTCGATTCTCCTGCCCCTGCTGACGCATAAACATATGCTGCAATACACCGTGCCGACTGCATGCGAACCAGGTCGCGCCTATATTCCGCCTTCATCAGCAGCTCATTGCTTGCAGAAAGATTGACTAAGACGTCTGCCCCTCCAACAGCCAATCGCCCACTTGGCGGCTCCACAGCCCAAAGGTCTTCACATAATTCAATCCCTACTACGCCCTGGACAGTGCCCTCACATTGCAACTCAAACAGTATATCCGTCCCGAAAGGAATACTTTGGTTGTTGATGGTAATTGTCGGAGGAAGATCACCAACCCCTCGACTGAACCAACGGTGTTCGTAATACTCACTGTAGTTGGGCACAAATTGTTTAGGCACAATTCCTGCAATTCCCTTGCTGCTTATGACAACAGCACAATTGAACAGCCGACCCCAGCCGCGTACTGGTGCTCCCACAATAAGCACGCCTTGCTCAACAGCAACCAACTCAGCAAGCTGTATAAGGGCTTGATCAGATGCATCAAGCAGTGGCTGCTGGAGCAGCAAATCTCCGCATGTGTACCCGACGGTAGCAAGCTCAGGAAATACTGCAAGCTGAACCCCTTGAGCGCGTAGTTGACGGTAAGCTTCAACAATACTTGCGACGTTGTGATCAACGTCGGCTACACGGACAGATGAACTGATAGCAGCAACCCGAAGATAGCCAAGACGAGTAAGATTCACAGTATGCGCTACTCTACATTCGCAACAAACAAAGTTACCAACCCCAAAACAAAATGGTGCCCCGCGGGCACCACTTGTCGGAGTGGCGGGATTTGAACCCGCGACCACACCCACCCCAAAGGTGTGCGCTACCGGGCTGCGCTACACTCCGATCGCTGCAAAAATACTTATCCCTGTGCATTTGCTCGACGCACATGGCGACGACGCAACCACCAAAGCAAGACAGGAACACTCCCTACACAACTTGCGGCAATGAAGAACATCAGGCGTAAGCCACCATGAGCTGCAATCCACCCTCCAACAGGAGGTGAGATAAGATTCCCAAGAAGCATGGCGCTTGAAGCAAGAGACATCATACCGCTTTGACGTCCTTCCGGCACGCGCGTACTGACAAAGGTATTGAGAGCAGGTACTAATCCAGCCAACGCGATTCCCAGAAATCCTCGGGAGAAAAAGACCGTTTCTACCGAGCAAGCAACCCCTTGAACTATCAACAAGAGTGCCGCTGCGGTAGCACTACTCATTACCACAACGCGCGGTCCGTGCTTGTCCACAACTTTTCCGATTTGAGGTGCAGCAACCAGGGTTGCAAGACCTGTGATACCCACTAATGTCCCGGTGACAATCTGCAATTGTGACATTGGTATCCCCAATGACTCAAGGTAAAATGGCATCTGTGGATTTGGCATAATTGTTCCCATCTGAGACAGTGTGATGCAGGCAAGTGCAACCATAAAGCCTGGAATTTGCCATGCGGTTTGGAGGTTGTTCCAAACAGTAGCGGAATCGGTCCTCTGTGCACGGGAAGTGGACTTCTCTCGCACAAGTGCAATTACTAAAGCACTACTAATAACACAAACACTACTCATTATCCAGAACACAATACGCATTCCCGCGTAATGGGAAATTATGCCGCCAAGAAAGGGGCCTATGACTGCTCCTATTGATTGGGACGTCTGCAGAACACCAATAGCATAGCCCCGAAAGGCATGGGGTGTTTCTGCAACGACAAACCCTAAGGTTGCTGCAATAAAGCCACTAATGCCCCCCTGCACCAACCGCCATAGAAAAAGCTCTTGGACATTTCGGGAAAACCCCATCAAAGCAAATGCAACAGCAAGTCCTATGACAGCGCGCACAACCATCGTTTTTCGGCTGTACCGATCTGCTAAGGCACCCCATATTGGCTGCGCGATAATTGCAGTCAGAAATGGTGCAGAAAATACGTAGCCACTCCAGTGGTGTACTGCAACTGGATCGTTTATTCCAAGTTGGCGGACAAAGAGGGGAAGAAATGGTACAACAGCACTCATTCCAACCATTGCCAGAACCTGCGCCAGCCAGAGAACCCAGAGATTTCTGCGCCATAGCTCCATGAGAGCTATACGCTGACCTCCGCAGTGTGACGTATTGTTTCAAGCCAACGCGTTGCATCAATAGCAGCCATGCAACCACTGCCAGCAGCTGTAATTGCTTGGCGATAGATATGGTCCTGCACATCCCCACAGGCAAACACCCCTTCAACTGATGTGCGAGTTGACTTGCATTCGGTGATAATGTAGCCGTTATCATCCATTGCAAGTTTACCTCGGAAGATATCAGTGTTGGGCTTGTGCCCTATTGCTACGAATGCCCCATCAAATGGCTCATCCCATATTTTCCCATCGCGGACATTCCGTAATCGAAGTGCAACAAGACGCCTAATCCCGGAAGGCAATGTTTCCCCAATAAACTCCTCGACTACTGTTGAGGTAATCCAACGAATTTTTTCATTCTGCTTTGCACGTAAAAGCATAATCTTCGATGCTCGGAACTCTTCACGCCGGTGGATAACTACAACTTCCGAAGCAAAGCGTGTCAAGTACAGAGCTTCTTCCATGGCGGTATCACCGCCCCCAATGACTGCTACTCGTTGGTTACGGAAGAAGAACCCATCGCATGTCGCACATGCCGAGACACCGTAGCCCATGTATGCTGCTTCGCCTGGGACACCGAGCATTTTCGCGCTTGCACCCGTGGCAATAATCACCGCATCAGCAGTATAATTGCGATCGCGGTCGGTTACGAGAGTAAATGGACGTTTGTCGAAATCAACCGCTACTACCTGCTCATACACCGATTGGGCTCCAAAGCGGTGGGCTTGTTTGCGCATGATATCCATGAGCTCTGGTCCCATGATTCCGTGTTCAAATCCAGGATAGTTTTCTACCTCCGTGGTAATGGTTAACTGCCCACCTGGTTGATTCCCTTCAAACACTAACACCGTCTGTTGTGCACGGGCAGCGTAAAGCGCTGCTGTCAACCCTGCTGGACCGGAGCCAATAATCGCAATATCTGTGTGACGAGTATCGGTCATAATGCCTTGCACTATTGTGGTGGTACGATGCAGAGAGATACGATGCTCATCTGCGATGCATCGGTTCAATTCAATTGGTACGAGGGCAAACCCTCTGAGCTTGCACCATCCGAGGGAGACAGCCGATCACCCGCTTCACTATCTCCCCCATTATCGGGACCATTGTCGGGAGGAGCTACCGCTATGTCTGCTATTTCTTCTCCTTCCTCAAGCCGAATAAGACGAACGCCTTGGGTATTTCGCCCAATGAGCCGAATGTCCCGTGCAGGCTGTCGAATAAGACGACCTGATTTTGTTATTACTACAAGATCATCGTCATCGGTGATTTCGAGCAAGGCTACCACATTTCCTGTTTTTTCCGTAATGTTCATTGAGATCACTCCCTTTGCCCCACGGCGAGTGAGGCGAAAGTCCTGGTATCGGGTTCGTTTGCCGTACCCTCGTTCACTGACGACAACCACTTGCGTGTCAGAATGCTTGATGGCAGTCATCGAGACAACGAAATCATCGTCTTCCAGTTTGATTCCGCGTACTCCTGCTGCCGTTCGTCCCATTGGTCGAACATCACTTTCGCGGAAACGGCATGCCATTCCGCGATGAGTGCCAATGATAATGTCACATGTTCCATCGGTCAACCGGGCATCAAGCAAGACATCCCCAGGCTCAAGAGTAATGGCAATCTTTCCACTGGAGCGAACACTCTCGAACTCCGAAAGAACGGTTTTCTTAACCACCCCATGGCGGGTGCACATGAAAATGTACTTGTCAGGGGAAAAGTCTCCTTGCACCAAAAGATGTGCAGTAATGCGCTCGCCTGCTTCTACGTTAACGATGTTTGCAATCGATCGCCCTTTTGCTGTGCGCCCGCCTTCCGGAATATCGTACACCTTGATGCGGAAGACTCTGCCCCGGTCGGTGAAAAACAATAAGTAGTCGTGCGTAGATGCCCGAAGCAAGTGTTGGACAAAATCATCGTCGTATGTACTTGCACCACTTAGACCTTTTCCTCCTCGACTTTGACGGCGGAAGCTCGACAAGGGCGTCCGCTTAATCATCCCTCTGCGCGAGATGGTAACGATAACATCTTCATTGGCGATCATGTCCTCAATTGTGAACTCGCGCGCATCGAAGACAACATCAGTGCGGCGCTCATCACCAAACTTTTCCGCGATATGGCGAAGCTCTTCGCTGATGACCTGGAGCTGCAGCTCTTTACTGGCAAGGATAGCGCGCAACCGCTCAATTGTCTTTATCAGCTCCCGGTATTCCTGCTGAATTTTCTCTCGCTCCAGTCCAGTCAAGCGCTGCAGACGCATGTCGAGGATAGCTTTTGCTTGGATTTCTGTCAACCCAAACCGCTCCTGCAAGCGAACCGATGCAATGTCGGGAGTTTCAGAGCGCTTGATGGTCTCAATCACCGCGTCGATGTTGTCGAGTGCGATGATGAAGCCCTCGAGAATGTGTGCTCGCCGCTCTGCTTGCTCAAGTTCATATTGCGTGCGGCGTACTACTACTTCGTTACGGAAAAGCAGAAATTGTTCTAAGAGCTCCCGAAGAGTCAAGAGTTTCGGTCGCCCTCCCACCAACGCAATCATATTGGCAGCAAAGGTTGTCTGGAGCTGCGTTTTCTTGTACAAATTATTCAAGATTACTCGAGGGATTGCATCGCGTCGCAATTCAAGCACAATGCGAATCCCATCACGGTCCGATTCATCACGAATGTCAGTGATTCCGTCGAGTGCTTTATTCCGAACCAGCTCCGCAATTTTCTCGATTAAGCTCGCTTTGGTAACTCCAAAAGGAATCTCTGTGATAATGATAGATTCTTTGCCTGATTTTGCTACCTCAATCGTAGCCCGCGCTCGCACTTGTATGGAACCGCGACCGGTTAAGTATGCCTCCCGAACGCCTTCGTAGCCATAGATGATACCACCAGTGGGAAAATCCGGAGCTTTTACATACTGGAGAAGCTCCTCATCGCTGATCGATGGATTTGTGATCAATGCCTGGAGAGCAGCGACAATTTCTCGAAGGTTGTGTGGGGGTATCTTCGTGCTCATGCCAACAGCAATCCCCTCTGCCCCGTTGACAAGCAGGAGTGGAACTGCTGTTGGTAACACTTTTGGTTCTTGAAGTGACTCATCAAAATTGGGACGGAAATCAACAGTGTTTTTCTCAATATCCCGCAGCACCTCCAGTGCAATTGGTGCAAGGCGAGCTTCGGTGTAGCGCATCGCTGCGGGCGCATCATCATCAATCGAGCCAAAATTCCCTTGCCCATCGATAAGAGGATAGCGAAGTGTCCACTCTTGTGCCATCCGCACCATTGCGTCGTACACCGACGCATCCCCATGCGGATGGTACTTTCCGAGCACTTCCCCAACAATGCGGGCGGATTTTCGATAAGGGCGATTGGGAAGCAGTCCCAATTCGTTCATCGCATAAAGAATTCGTCGCTGGACAGGTTTTAGTCCATCCCGTACGTCAGGTAATGCGCGGGAAACTATTACTGACATCGCATAGTCGAGATACGCAGAGCGCATCTCGTCTTCAAAGAGCACGGGGACAATATGCCCTGAACGTGAAATATCCATGAACCAAGTGACAAGTCTTGTCAAACGATTGCATTAGCGCATTGCAAAAATACCGTTACCACAGCACAACGAGCTATTGTCCCTTAATACGTTCCCGCAATGTACTTTAGTATCGATGGACACTTTCCCGGTGATATGGGATTTTTTTATCCAACTCGATCTCTTGATGAATCAAGAAAGTTGAAATCTTGACTTTTTGGAAGTGCCCCTATTCTTGTTGCTACCTAACGTGGCTTGTCGCTCCAGTGTTGTCTTTGCACTCGACAACTACTCTGCTCGCATTGTTAGACCAGTTATAGACAATCACTCACTTGTGACATTGCAGATGCTCATTCTGCGACTTCTGGTAAGCCGTCATGAAATCTTCACAACGCACACAGCAACTGTAACTCATGCACTAGTCTTATGAATTTCAGAGTCACACAGGTGCATCTGTATGAAGCTGTTCTCCTTTGTGGAGGTGTTATCTCTGCAACAATTGGTCTCCGTGGATTTTTACTGCCCGTTGGTTTCCTCGACGGTGGTGTGACAGGTACATCACTGCTATTAGCTATCATCACGGGCATTCCTCTGCCGCTCTGGCTCATCGTTATCAATGCACCCTTCATCATGTTAGCCTATCGCCATCAAGGCAAGCAATTTGCCCTTCGAACATTAGTTGCAATAGCCCTACTGGCAGTATCTGTTGCTGTGTTTCCTCTTGATGTCGTGACGAAGGACAAGTTTCTCGATGCGATCTTTGGCGGTATCTTCTTAGGTGCCGGTATCGGTCTTGCAATCCGTGGAGGTGGAGTCCTTGACGGTACAGAAATTCTTGCTGTATTAGTCAGTCGCCGCTCTATCCTTAGCATCGGAGATGTGATTTTGCTTTTTAACATCGCATTGTTTAGCATAGCTGCCGTGCTTCTTTCTGTCGAAGTAGCACTATATGCAATCATCACCTATGCTGTTGCATCGAAAACCGTTGATTTCATTGTCGACGGTATCGAAGAGTACATTGCAGTAATAATTGTCTCTGACCACAGCGATCAAATTCGCCAGGCAATCATCGTGCAGCTTGGCAGCGGCTGCACAGTCTTGGAAGGCAAGCGAGGATTTGCTCTTGAGCAGGGGCAATTACGGAAAACGGAGATCCTCTACAGCGTCATTACACGGTTAGAGGTTACACGTTTCCTTAGCACAGTCCGAAGTATTGATCCTGAGGCATTTATTGTGATGATGCCAGCAAAAGACCTTCGCGGCGGCTGGGTCAAGAAGCGTCCCCTCAAGCATTAGCCCCACATTTATGCCACGCACTTGCCCTATCTTCGCGAAAGGTATGTTCCTTATTCCGAAAACTCATGCCACGCGGATTTTCGACAAAAGCAATTCACATTGGACAAGAGCCCGATGCCCTCACTGGTAGCATGACTGTTCCCTTATACCAAACGTCAACATTCGCTCAAGAGGCAATCGGCAAACACAAAGGTTTCGAATACGCAAGGACCAATAATCCAACCCGCGCTGCGTGGGAGCGCAATATCGCTGCACTCGAAGAAGGCACCGATGCTATCGCTTTCAGCAGCGGAATGGCCGCTATTGACGCGATAGCCCGCCTATTCAATGCAGGCGACCATATCCTGCTTGCTGAGGATATGTACGGCGGCACGTTTCGCCTGTTTGATACCGTTCTTTCGCGACATGGAATAGCGTTCGACACTGTGGATATGCGCGATCTTCGCGCTGTTGAGCGGATGATCCGCCCTACCACAAAGCTTCTGTTTACAGAAACTCCCACTAATCCGCTGATGACCATCAGCGACATAGCAACACTAGCACAGGTTGCCCATGCCCATGGTGCACTGCTGGCTGTTGACAACACCTTTGCATCGCCTTATTTCCAGCAGCCCCTCACTCTCGGTGCAGACATTGTTGTCCACTCGGCAACTAAATACCTGGGCGGGCATTCAGACGTTGTCCATGGTGTTGTCGTCGTGCGATCGCAAGATTTGGCAGAGCGCTTGCACTTTATACAGAACACCGTCGGGGCAATCCCGAGTCCTTTTGACTGCTGGCTTCTTCTTCGGTCGGTCAAGACTCTTGCATTACGGATGGAGCAACACCAGCGAAATGCCCTTGCAGTCGCACAACTCTGTCAGTCGCATCCAGCTGTCAAGCAGGTGTACTATCCTGGTTTGCCATCTCATCCTCAGCACGAGATTGCCCAACGGCAAATGCGGGGATTTTCTGGAATGGTTTCAATTGAGCTTGGCAGTCGAGCTCGAGCAGAGCGCTTTCTCACCTCCCTTCAAGTGATTACGCTGGCTGAATCACTCGGCGGCGTGGAATCTCTTGCCTGCCACCCCGACACAATGACTCATGCCAGCATTCCAGAACCTATTCGCCGTGCCCGCGGAATAACCGAAGGACTTGTTCGCCTGAGCATTGGTATTGAGGACACCGAAGACCTTATCGAAGACGTCCGCCATGCACTCGACTGCTGTGGCGAATAAGCCATCGTACATCCTTGCCATCGAAACAAGTGGGCAAAGTTGTAGCGTTGCCCTTGCTGAAGGAGAGCAGATTATTGCGGAGTACTGGCTCGACGAGCCGAACGTCCATGACCGCATGCTTGGTGTGCTTGCCCAGCGCCTTCTGCGAGACACAGCCACCGATATTACCACCATCAGAGCAGTAGCCGTTTCTGCCGGTCCAGGTTCGTTTACAGGTTTACGGATCGGATTTGCCTTTGCCAAAGGTCTATGTTTTGCAACCGGCAGCGCTTTCATTACCGTCCCGACCCTGGATGCTTGTGCCTATGCTACGGTCCCTGTTGCAATGCACCTGCCCAATTGCGATATTGCCGCCATCACACCCGCGCACGACAATCTGCACTTCCTTCGTCATTACTCTGCGCATGGAGAGCCATTGACCGATGTTGAGCTTCTCCCCGAGGCTGCCATCGAAAAGCGACTAACTACCCAAACAATTGTGTGCGGACCTGGAGCAACTGCATTTCGACGTGGCATCCATATTCCAGGGCTGCAGCGACTGGCAGCACGTTTTATCGCTCGTGCTGCGGCGAATATGCTTGCGCAAGGCGTTACTACCGACCCCACTACTGCAGCTCCGCTCTACATCGAAGAGTTTACCCCACGGCAGCGCATAGCACTATCGGACACTACCTGAGCTCCTATCTTCGCATCTCGATTTGCACTGACAACTCCCGTCCTGACGCATGATCGAACGCTATACACGCCCACAAATGGGGGCGATTTGGAGTGACCAGAACAAGTTCCGCATTTGGCTTGAAATTGAACTGCTTGCCGTCGAAGCACACGTTCAGCTCGGCATTGTCCCAAGGGAAGACTACGAGGAGCTCCGCGCAAAAGCGGGATTTTCTATCGAGCGCATCGCCGAAATTGAGCGCACAACAAAACACGACGTGATTGCTTTCCTGACTTGCGTGGCAGAGCAGGTTGCTTCCCCTGTCTCTCGATGGTTGCACATGGGCATGACCAGTAGCGATGTTCTCGACACGTGTTTGGCAGTCCAACTCAAGCAAGCCGGGGAACTAATCATCGAGGGACTGGAGCGGCTACGCGAAGTTCTTGCTCGTCGCGCACGCGAGCATCGCACCACGCTCTGCGTTGGACGCACCCACGGTGTGCATGCTGAGCCGATGGTTTTTGGCTTGAAGTTTTTGCTCTACCACGAAGAATGCAAACGCAACATTGAACGCATGCGCCGAGCAATCGAAACTATCGCCGTTGGGAAGATCAGCGGCGCGATAGGGACGTTCGAACATTTGGACCCACGCGTGGAGGAATACGTCTGTGCTAAACTTGGTTTGCGTCCTGACCCAATTACCACGCAGGTAATCCAGCGCGATCGCCATGCGGAGTACATGGCAACCCTTGCAATCATCGCCAGCTCGCTAGAAAAAATTGCGCTCGAAGTGCGTCACCTGCAACGCACTGAGGTCCGCGAGGCGGAAGAATACTTCAGTGCAGGGCAAAAAGGCTCCTCTGCGATGCCGCACAAACGCAATCCCATTCACAGTGAGCGGATATGTGGCCTGGCACGATTGCTTCGGAGCTACGCGCAGGCTGCCTTTGAGAACAATGCCCTTTGGCATGAGCGCGATATTTCTCATAGCAGCGTCGAACGTGTGATCTTTCCCGATGCAACCATCGCGCTTGATTACATGATTGCGCAAACTACGGAGCTCGTTGAGACCCTTGTCGTTTATCCTGAGCGTATGCGTCAGACTATTGAACAATCCCACGGGCTTGTTTTTTCGCAGGCAGTGTTGTTAGAACTGGTTCGGCGGGGCATGACACGCGAACAGGCATACAGCCTTGTCCAAGCTGCGGCAATGCGTTCGTGGGACGAAAATCGCCATCTGCGAGAAACGCTCAGCGAGGACTCCACCGTCTCCACCTATATCTCTGCCGATGAGCTAGATGCCATTTTTCGCGGCGAGCGGTCACTGTCGAACATATCCTACCTGTATCGGCGATGTGGTCTCGAATAATCTGCCTTCTTGTGTGCATAGTTCCCATCCTGCCGGCACAGGATGTTGTGACACCGAAAGTAACCCGCAAGTGGCGGCTACCGGGCGAGGTCAATGCCCATCAGCCGGTTGTTGCTCCTGTGCTCTCGCCAGATGGAAGCATCCTCTACTTTTCGCGGAAGTATTACCCCGGCAATGTAGGCGGCTCAAGCGATCCAGACGATATCTGGTTTGTCCGACGGACGAGTGACTCTACCTGGGGCACTCCGCAACGGCTTGACGCCCTGAACACTCCCAATAGTGACGTCCTCTTTGGATTTGCCTCCGACGGGAAAACTGCTCTCGTCCAGCGCGGAAGCGGAAATGGACAAACTGAACAGTTTGTTCTGGCACGACAAAACGGAACACAATGGACCTTCGAGCCAATCACCATCGAAAACTACGTGAACCGCTCGCGCTACTACTACGCCTACATGACCCCCGATATGCGCACCATTCTGCTTTCGATCGAGGGACCTGATTCGCGCGGCGGGCTTGATCTATACGTTTCTCACCGCATTGGAAATACGCTTCAATGGTCAACACCGCAGCACTTAGGAAGCACGGTCAATTCCGAGGGCATGGAGTCATCCCCTTTCCTTGCAGCAGATGGACGAACGCTCTACTTTGCCTCAAGTGGATTTGAGTCAAACGGCAAATACGACATCTACATTTCTCGGCGTCTTGATGATACATGGCAACAATGGTCTGCACCTGTCCGCTTGCCGGCTCCCATCAATACAGACGAGATGGACTTATGCTGGTGGCTCTTCCCTACGGGTGATACAGCGATTTACATCTCGACCGACGATGGTTCCCAGCGTATGGGAATATGCTTGGTTACCTTGGAAAAGCAGTTTCAACCTCTACCCCAGCGTTCCTGGATAGTACACTTCGAGTACAACAGTGCAAAACTACAGACTGATGCTATCCCCGACACCATCCTCCAACTTTTGAAAGATGCACGGATTATTCAGCTCGACGGACACTGTGATTCAATTGGTAGCGCAGAATACAACCGGCACCTTTCTTACCAACGTGCACTTGCTGTTCGCAATTACCTTATACAGCAGGGTGTATCCATCCAGCGCATCCGTACTCGTGGGCACGGAAGCACCCAACCTATTGCGTCGAATCAAACTGAATCAGGACGCGCACTTAACCGTCGCGTCGAGATTGAGTGGGAAAAGTAGCCGGATGCATAGCGCCAAATGGGGAAAAAGTACCATCTTCGTCTGACTGCATAATTGGCTGCTGTACCGCAGTGGGTACAGGAATCCCCATAATACGATAAGCCGCTTCAAGGTGTAATCGAAATAACCTGTCAAACACAAAGCGAAAAGCTGCTCGGTGCTCGTCGCCAAACCACCAAAACCAATCACTCCCTTCCGCAGTAAGCAGGTGACGATATGCACCGGCACGCGCCTGTTCGTCCAAGAGTTGAGCACGCTCAGCGAATGCATGGCGTGCATCGCGAAGAAGCGCCCACGCCATGCGGTCTTCTGCATGCCCACTCCAGATGCGGAGACTGCCCCCTATCCATGACCCTGGCACAACATGGTGAAGCACCGGAGTTTCTGCAGCCGCGATAGCCTGTTGTGCAACTTCACTAAATGTCACCGTTTCGATTGTATCATCGCTTGTGAGAGCTTCATAGAGTGCTTCGAGAAAAGGGAGACCATTGCGTTCGTAGTATTCCCAACAATTTTCCCCGTCGAGAATAACCGGCACCACAGCATGAGAAAGGAACTGCTCTCCCTCGTGCTCAATTATGGCTTCGCGGAGGGCGTGCAACCGCTCAAGAAAATCACGTGCTGCTGCGTTCGCCTCCCAGCTACTGTAAACAAAGCCAATTGCATCGCTCAAGACCGGATCTCGGAATAAGAGCACAATTTTTCTTCCCTCCTGTTCCCACCGAAATGGTTGATACCACGCCGATGACGGCAGCTCGGGAGCAGATCGGCGAAGAACCATCTGGTCGCTTGCTGCCCATATTATGCCACTATCCGCTATGATAGCGAGAGCCTCATCGCTGATTGCACCTTCGCTGGGCCACATTCCCACAATCGAGGTCTCGAAATAGCGCTGGACACTACCGATAGCACGCGTTACCTGCTCACGTGCATCCTCGGACCATGCAAAAGATGGCTGTAATAGCTCAATATCGGGATCAGACTGCGCGACTACATCGGTTGAACATAAAAGGGGAAGTATCGGGTGGTAATACGGCGAACAGCTTATCTCCGCTATTCCATGCTGCACCAGCGCTCGCATTCTTTCGAAAACCGAGAGCAGCAAGCCTTGCTCGAGTGCACATAGTCGTGCTCGATCCTCTGCAGAAAAGAAGCGCCCTTTCTCAATCATTGGGGCGACAGGCGGCACACGGCGAACTGTCTCTCCCAGCCATGCAAGACGCATCCATACTTGCAGGTCCAGCCAATCCTGTGGCTGCCACTTGGTGTATTCCCCTTTTGCAGCACTATTGCGAAGCTGGCGATAGCGCTCGAATGGTTCTATAAGCCGAGTAGCATTGCCGACAAAACCCCATTGAAGTAACGACTGACGTTCTGCATCAGTCATCTGCATCGGATCTGACAGTGACAAAAGTGCATGGTCATCACTGAGCACCCCGCGACGGTATTCATCCAGCTGCTCCAGTAAAATTGGAGTGAAGTTATATGTTAGCCGTAGCCGAGGGAAACGACGATGAATCGCTGGAAGCTCTGCGTAGTCCTTTGTTGCATGGAGCCGCACCCATGGCAATGATGATACGCCCTCACCTATGCGATAATCAGGCTGATGGAAATGCCAGAGAATTGCGACGCGAAGCGGAGAGGCGCTCATCGTGTAACTACAAAGGGGACAACTGTGCGCTCACCAGCCTCGCTTATGCCAACAGCAGTATATGCACCACTGGGAAGGTCTCCTGCTGGAAGCGCGACCGGTCCGCGGGCACTAAGACGGCGCACCAGCTTGCCAAGGCTATCATGTAGCTCAACTGCTTGAAGCGGCACTGTCGGGATAACCCAGATGACCTCAGTTGCCGGATTGGGATAAACGTGCAGCAGCACTCCCCTTTCTGCTGCTTCCACATTGCTCACTTGGGGGCGAGCGGCAAGTAGCACCAGTGAGCGCACCGCTTTCCCCACGTTGATTGCAATTGTGGTGAATGCATTGAGGGAATCAAACTCGACGGTCTGTTCCGCAGATGTCATCAGCACTTCGCGATGCACTGTATCTGTGCCGATAAAGCTTAGTTCAAGCGGTAGTGTAGTGTACCGGCCCAGTGAGTCTGGCTGTCGCTGAACGATACGCACCACTGCCTTCCACCCTTGCGACGTTGGTATACGGAGCGCCTCGATATCGAGCACAGCCCATCCTTTACCCCGAATCCATTCGCTAAAGAAACGCTCAATGAGCTCCGGCTTACCACTCTGTGCCGCAAGCGTCTGCTGTAAGGTGTCGATCGAGACGTTGCCATAACGATACCGCTCCATCAAGGTACGACACCAACCAAAGAACACGCTATCACCTACTATGTAGCGCAACATACCAAGCACAGCAGCGCCTTTTTCATAGATCACATGCGGATAGTTCGACGACGGAGGCGTGCGACTAAAATCATACATCGTTAGCACACCCTCGTAGAGGGGACTGCCCGCTTTTGCGTATTGGTTGAGATATGCAGCGATTTTGCGCTGCTGAAGTTCAAGGTAAGCGCGGTAGCCAGCACGTGCTTCTTGCCAAAGTGACTCGCTCAGTGTCGCAAAGCTTTCGTTGAACCATGCATCCCGGAAGTCATACGGTGTAACGCAATTGCCAAACCATTGATGGGCAAGCTCGTGCGCAGCAATCAGATTTACCGTATCTCCTGTTCGCGCAAGGGATGTCGGATATGAGATCATCGTCTGGTGCTCCATAGCACCTTTTTGCGTCATCACGTATCCCACTTTTTCGAAGGGATAGGCACCGTAAAGCCGCTCAAATGTTTGCACCATCGCCGGTAACAGGCGAAAGCTTCGTGCAGTGGCGGCTGAATCAGCTCGTCGCGCGTAGAGTAGAATTGGCACCGGTAGCGAGGTAGTATCGCGAATGACGCTCAGTACTGAAGCAGGAATAGCAGCAAAAGTCAACAGGTACGTCGCCGCAGGATAGCGCGAGCGAAAACGGTAGATACGCCATTGGCTGCTATCACGAACAGGAAGTTCTTCCCCATTGGAAGCCACCACGTAGCTAGAGGGCACACGAAAGGCAAGCGAGAATGTGGCTTTGTCCGACGGATGGTCATAGCACGCAAGCCAATGCTGCGTTGCCGAGACGTAGTTGTTATAGAACCCCACCCCCAGAGCATAGACAATACTGCCCTCTTGCTGGACACCGCCCCACGAAAGCCCATTTCGCACAGGCTCACCCGTCATCGTGCCGCTGTAGGTAATGCGAAGCTGTACGGTGTCTCCTGCTCGATGCTGCGGCAAGGCTCCAACGGCATAATGGTACGTGGCATCACTTGGCTGGCCGCGTTCGAACCACTGGACCGGAAGAGTAGAACCTTGCGCAAGGTATTCCACCCGCTCTACGCGGAGCGAGCGCAGGTGGAAACGCAACGTGTCGGGAGCACGTCGCCATCGAACAGTCCAGGTACATGTGCTCTGCCCAAGAATTGGGCGAGGAAGAGAGTCAAGCGCAAGGAAAGCGTCGTAGTGAAGCACATCGAATGATTGTTCAATGTAGCGCACCGGCGAAGAAATATCAGCTGCCCACAAAAGAGTTGTGCACCCAAGAAGAGCTATTGCAACCATCATGCTTGTGCCTGCGGCAGTTTGCGCAGTGCAAAATACTGCACCCACTGCGTGCGAAAGATCGCTCCATCCACGACCAGAAGAAGTATCCCAACAGCAGCTGCACCCACAAGTCCGGACCGAAGCGCAACTATGGTGAAGAACGCAACAACAGCACAGCCTACCCAATGCGATGGCTTATGCTCTGCAGCATGTTGCTTCACTGGTAACAAGGCCAGTAGGCTTACCACAAACCACCCAAAGAAATTCACCGTTGGAACGCCATAGTACACTCCATCTTGATGCCATGTCCATAGCCGCATCGGTCCAATCGCAACAGGATCAATTAGTAAGTCATAGGCGGTCATTAGCGCTGCAGCAAAAAGACGTGCTCCCCATAGCGTGCTCACCACCTTCGTCGCGCTTGTCCATGCATAGGAAAGAAGCACAAACCACGCTGCTACCATTACTACTGGCACATGGGCAATAGCGGTACCAAGCGTATCGGTGTAACGGTACACACCATATGGAATCCCTGTTGCTACACCAACGATTTCACTTGCAAAACCAATCAATGACCCCACAAGGATCTGCCGATGCACCGGATGCGGATGGAGTGCAATCGTTGCAGCAGCTACCCATAGAAAGAACATTTCGCCGTAGCGTCGCAACAATAGTATGTCGCTGGTGGCAGGGCTTGTCGATGCACCACCAATAACCAGCACAATAAACAACAGAACAACACCTTTACGAAGCCATCTCATAGCGTTGAATCAGGTTGAACGCAAGCTTAGAGGAAAGGATCACCATTGGCGTTCCCCCGCCCGGATGAGTGCTGCCCCCGACGTAATACACCCCCTTCACGAACCGATCACGCATCGCAGGGCGGAGAAACGTAGTCCTGTACGAATGTGAGGCAAAGCCATAGATAGAGCCACCGGGCATGCCGTATTCTTGCTCGAAACGCTGGGGTGTCCACGCAGACAGTGTCGCAATGTCCCTTTCATCCAGCTCTACTCCTGCGCGACGGAGAACACCTGCAACCCGCTCCCATAGCTGTTGTGTCATTTCAGCCCAGGGAATGTCCGTTCGTGCAGGCGCGTTTGCCATGATAAAGAGCGTTTCCCCACCGGGCGGCGCAACAGTAGTATCGGTCTTGCTTGTGACGTTCAAGTACACCGTAGGCTCAGTTGGAAAGACAGCATCCTCTACAAGCTCTCTAAACTCACGCTGGTAGTCTGAGGAAAACACGATTGTGTGGTGGTGTATGTCCTCTGGAAGCCGGCGTTTCAGACCAACCAAGAACACTACCCCGGACATCGAGCGCTCGGGTAAACGTCTCCACCGCAAAGGGCGACCAAGGAGCGCATCAGCGGTACTTGCATCTCCGTTATACGCTACTACATCTGCAGGGATCATCTCTCCATTGGCCAGACGCACCCCTGTTACTTGCCCATTGTGGTGAAGTATTTGCTCAACAGAAACGCCTGTCAACAGCGAGACATTGCGTTCACGCAATGCAGCGACAATGGTCTCAACAATCCGATACAAGCCACCGTCGGGATACCAACCCCCATGGGCAAATTCAAGGTAGGGTATGACGAGAAGCGTAGCTGGTGATCGGTACGGCGATGAGCCAACATATGTAGGATAGCGCAGAAAAATTCGGCGTAGATATTCGCTGTGCACATACCGCTCCACTGTTCGTGCATAATTCCCCCATGCATTCCGGAAAGGAAACCAGCGAAGGCTACCAAGCAAGTCGCGCAGTTCTGTTCTCGATGGAAGCTCAGTTGGCACTGTGCGGAAAAACGTACGCCAGGAAAGCTCAAATAGTCGGGCTCCTGTGCTCATAAGGTGCCAAAAGCCACGTCCCCCGTCGGGTTCAAATCTTTCAAGCACTGTTGCCACATCCGGTAAAGTGCCAGGATAGGGAATTCGCGTACCGTCGGGATACACATAGAGCGTTAAGGGCTGCAGGCGACGGAAGTGAAGATGATCTCGCTTAACCTGACAGCTATCGAAAAGCTCGAAAAAAATCTGCGGCAGTGTGATGAGCGATGGACCAGTGTCGAATACAAATCCACTGTCGCAATAGCGGTTCATTTTCCCGCCAGGAGAATGATGCCGCTCGACAACGGTAACATTCCAGCCCTGGCTAGATGCTCGCAATGCCAGCGATAAACCTCCTAACCCAGCACCGATGACTACCAAGCGACGCTTCATTGCGCAGTGCTGACTGGTTGAACATGGCGATATGAACGACCTTTCCACTCTACCCCACTTGTGAAATTCCACCGCCACCATGAATACACCCCCAGTGCAAGCAAAACAAGCTCTGCAAACGGATGAAACAGAATTGGCCAAACCGGCTGACCGAAACGAAAAGCCAGTGCAAGACGCGCAACAACAACCGAACCAGCAGCAATTATCGCTGGCAGCGAGAACGCACCAAGGAGCAATCCAAACGGCAACGTAAATACAAGCGCATGGATTGCTAAGACCAGCACAAAGAGACTTGCATGGCGAAAACCGGGGTAGAAGTTTTTCGTGAACCCTTGCCAGATTTGTCCGAACGTGCGATACATTCGCACACGTACCCCGCTTCCATCACAGCAGAGAGTACGTATTCCACGCGAGCGCCAATAGCGCGCCAGCGCTGTATCCTCGAAAAGCTCGCTACGGACCGAACCATGTCCATAGAGCATAGTGTAAACGGAGCGCTCACAGAGAATACAAGCACCATGCGCCAAGGCATACCGAGGTGCAAGTGACCATTGTTGCAAGGGAGTTGGCAGTAGAGTGAACACGTAGAAGTTTAGCATAGGCATCAAAAGTTTCTCGCTAAGGGAAATCATTTCTAATCGCGGCCAAGCAGATAGGAATGGAACACAATAGCGCTGCGCTGTTGCAAGGAGCTGTTCGACAGCGCCTGGCGCTAAGCGAGTGTCTGCATCAAGAAAAAGCAGCCACTCCCCCGTCGCATGTTGTGCAAGCTGCATACATGCGTGGGGCTTCCCATACCATCCAGCAGGCAAGGTATTCGTCGGTACTAAGCGTACACGTGAATCCTTTACACTCCACTCAATTGCTATCTCTCGTGTGCGATCAGAGGATTCATCATCATAAATCAGCACTTCTGCGACGGTGTTTCCTTGAGCAAGGACGCTTTCGATACATCCGGGGAGTGTCTCCTCCTCATCCCGTGCCGGAATAAGCACACTTACGCTATTAGTTGGCAATGGTTTTTTCGAACCTCTCATGCGCGGAAATGTGAGGGCATTTACAATCGCAACAATGCCAAACCACGCTGCAGCACCAGCAAGTAACCACTCAAGACTCATCGGGCAAACACCAACGATGCAACACGGGCAGGTGCTTCATCAATGAGCAAATGCCCTGCTTGGGGAATACAATGCAATCCCTCGATAGCAAGGACACGTTGCCACTGTGGTATCGCTTCTTTTACACCACGAAATGTTCGTTCTCCCCATACGAGGGTCACAGGGACCTTCAGGGCATGGTAGCGCTCTGGTCCTGGCAGCGTGCCAAGGAGGTGCAGATACTGCTGTGTCGTACCTGCATCTTTATCTGAAAATGACGACGTTAGGTCTGAAGAGCGCGTGCGTCGAAACCAAAGGAAAGCATTAACAAGCTTTCTCCCGATTTCTGTGCCAAAGGTCAAATGGTATGCAATACTCCCTACGGTTCCGAGCGTGAAAAGACGGAAGTACCAGGGCATCGTTGCAAAAAGGTCCAATGCGACAATACGCTCAATATGATTCGGCACGCGTAGCGCTGTTTCTAACGCAAGCACGGCACCGCTGCAGGAGCCAACAAGCACAACGGGCGTTTCGCACCGCCGAATGTGCTCCGCAAGAGCATCTGCGACGATTTCAATCGAATCAAGCCGCGCAGGTGGGGATTTACCGTAGCCAGGAAGATCAACTGCAACAAGTCGCCACTGCGGAGGCATATATGGAAGCAGAGGTACAAAAGTCCGATGGTCTCCTCCCCAGCCATGAATACCGAAGGCAATGTTCTTGCCACTTCCGAATTCAGCCACGTACATCATTGCTGATGCGCTCTGCTGTCATACGACCACTAAGCACAACCATAGGCATGCCGGTGCCAGGTGTTGTGCTTGCACCGACGTAATACAGCCCTTGAATGTTGGGATCGCGGTTTGGCGCCCGCAATGGTCCAATGTGGCGAAGCGCGTGGCTAAGTCCGAACGCGGAGCCGTCGTATAATCCAAAGCGCTCTTTCCATTCGATCGGTGTCCAGACATGCTCCACTACAATGTCCGATTGTGCAATGGAAAAACCGTGGTGAGCAAGTCGCTCAAAAACACGAGTTCGGACGCTATCCACAACAGCAGACCAATCAGAGATCATGCGAGCATTGCTAAGAGTCGGAGTGGGCACAAGCACAAACATCGTATGGTGCCCCGTAGGGGCAAGAGAGGGATCAGTTGCAGTAGCAAGGCAAGTGTAGAATGGTAGATCCTCTGGAATGTTGGTCCGAAGCTGGTCAAATGCCCGTCGCATATCGGCAGGGAGAAAAATTGCGTGGTGGTGCAATTCACCCGGCTTATGCTTAAGTCCCCAGTAGAACGTTATCACCCCAGGTGTCATCGTCCATCGGTAGCGAGGAATAGAGGCTCCTTCGAGCATGCGATGGGTAGTAGGTACATCCACATTCGACACAACGATCTCACACGGCACAAAGGTTTCGTTGCTAAGCTCGATTCCTGTAACGCGCCCATCGCGCACTTGAATGGAGCGAACAGGAGTATTAGTGATGACACGCACTCCAAGCTCTTGGGCACGACGGTAGATAGCTTCCACCAGCGCATAAATACCGCCACGAGGATACCACAAGCCGTAGTAAAGCTCTCCAAAGGGAAGGATCGAAAAAGTCCCCGGTAACTCATACGGAGAGCCACCTAAATACATCGCATACGAGCCCAATGCAGCTCGGACGTATGGCGAACGGAAGTAACGTCCAAGCTCGCTATCAAGGGAGCGCGTGATCCCTAAACGGACAAGCCCTCGCTTTGGCACTGGACGTATCCACTGAAACACCGTTTCAGCATTCGATGTCACCAAGTGCGCAAACGTAAAGCGGAATCGCTCCTGCGTTGTAGCAAGCCACCGGGCAAGCTGCACGTGAGCTGCATGCTCGAACTTCGAAAGGTCGCGTGCCATACGGTCGAAATCAGCGCTGAGAGTCAAGTGGGCGCCATCACGCCAGTAGAACACCACCGAAGGATCAAGCGGCAATAGCTCTACGTAGTCCCTCATCTGTGCTCCCGTGGCGCTAAACAGCTCCTCAAACACCCATGGATAGTTGACCAGCGAGGGACCAGTGTCAAATCGAAAGCCTCTGTCCTCGATACGATTTGCTCTGCCGCCCACAAGAGCATTTTTTTCGTACACAGTAACCTCGAAGCCTTTCATGCGGAGATGCATGGCAGCGCTCAATCCCCCAAGTCCAGCGCCAACGATCACAACGGCCTTGCTCATCGCCCATACTCCGGAGTAATCAAGCTCACAGGAACAATCCAATACTTCGATGCCGGCAGGCACGCAAACTTTCGATGCAGTGGGACACTCAAGCGGCGATTCGGCTCCTTTGCTTGCTCCAGCATTGTGGTAAGCTCGCCGTACACTGCTATACATGCCCCAATGGCAGGAATGCAGCTTGCATCAAATGTGCCAAGGCGTTTCTCTGCTTCACGGTAATACGACCATGCAACTTCTGCATAGTGCTCGATAATCTTCTCAGTCGCTGCAGGATGTGTTCCTGCTAAAAACTCCTCATAACTTATTCCCACGCTGGCAAGCAACTGCTGAGGTACGTAACACCGACGGCGCTCATGGTCCTCCCGAACGTCCCGCAAGAAATTGGTCAGCTGTAATGCGATTCCCAGCGAACGGGCGGCATGGAGTGCTTCTTCCATAGATTGACCCGGGGCGGTGCCATACACGTATGTCAAAAAGTATCCAACGACAATGGCGCTGCCATACACATACCGCTCAATGAGGTCGTCGAAGGTAGCAAAAGGCTGAGGCGCTATGTCAAACTCCATTGCATCGAGAAATGCATGGTAATGCTCCGGTGGTATGCCATAACGCCGGACAACATCAGCAAATCCTGCAACAAAAGGGGGAACTTCTGCACGAACACTCTCCAAAAGGGAGGAATAGCTAAGTGCACGCTCATACTGCGTGCGCCATAATGCAAGAAGTGTACGCTTGGTGCTACTGTCCAGGGGAAAGGTATCAACGATCTCGTCTGGATACCGGACGGCAGCATAGATAAGCTCGACATCTCGCCGTTTCTGGCGAGGGAGAAACCGTGTTACGATGAAAAAGCTTGTGCTATAGTGACGCAAGACGCGCCATGCTGCATCGGCGATGATCTTGTGTGCATGCGAGTTTGAGTGCGCTGTTGCTAATTGTGCACGAATACTTTGCTCGAAATTCTGCCACTGTTCGTAACTCCAGTCACGACTCGTTCGCTGCATCCGGTGACTACCGCCGAAAAGTTATTGGCAAGCAAACATTCGGGCACCGGACCTAAGTTCCCCAACTACCAGCCTGCAACTTCATCTTCAACATCGTCGCAGTCATACTCACGGTTAGGCCGGCGGGATGGCCGATCGGCAGCTTTCTCGCCCTGCTGGAGTGCCTCAAGAGCACGCTGTTCAAGCTGGGCACGGAGCATACGATCACGCTGACGGAGCTGAGCATCCTTTGTACGGTCAAAGTAACAGCGGCCGTCCACATACGTTTGCTCAACGCGAGAGTAGTTTGACAGGGGATTACCGCTCCACAGGACAAGATCGGCATCCTTGCCGACCTCGATTGAGCCAACACGGTCAGCAACTTTGAGCTGGATGGCAGGATTGATGGTGCACAGCTTGAGTGCATCCTCTGCCGAGAGCGCACCATACTTGATGCTCTTTGCCGCCTCTTGATTGAGTCGTCGTGCCATTTCCGCATCGTCACTGTTGACCGAGGTCACCACTCCTTGCTCAGCCATAATCGCTGGATTGTGTGGTATTGCATCGTACACCTCGAACTTGTATGCCCACCAATCGGAAAAGCTTGAAGCTGTCGCACCGTGCTCACGGAGCTCTTTAGCAACCTTGTAGCCTTCGAGAACGTGGGTAAATGTCTGCACGCGGAAGCCGAACTCTTCTGCCAATCGCATCAGCATCAAGATTTCACTCTGCACGTAGCTATGGCAGTGAATCAAGCGCTTTGCTCGCACTACTTCCACCAAAGTCTCAAGCTGCAAATCACGGCGGAAGGGAATCCCACGGCGGCGCGCCTCTGCCTGTGCTTGCTCGTATTCCACTGCTGCGCGGAAAGCATCCCGGATGATTTCCTCAACTCCCATGCGGGTTTGGGGATAGCGTATCGTGTAGCGGTCTCCCCAATTTGATTGCTTGACGTTTTCACCTAGCGCAAACTTGATTGTTGGAACAGCCCCTGCGACCTTCAATCCCTCGGCGTCCTCTCCCCATCGCAGCTTAATAAGTTGCAATTGCCCTCCAATCGGATTTGCCGAGCCATGCAACAAGTGTGACATTGTTACCCCCCCAGCCAGTTGGCGATAGATGTTGATGTCGTCGGGATTGATTACTCGTCCGATTTCTACCTCCGCAGTGATTGCATGGGTTCCTTCGTTAACCCCCCGTGAAATTGCGATGTGCGAGTGCTCATCAATGATGCCAGGCGTCAGATGCTTGCCGTTTGCCTCAATAACGGTATCCCCTCCCCGCAAGCCACGACCTATGGCAAGAATTTTCCCGCCACCGATGAGAACATCGGTGCTATCGAGCACGCCAGCAGAAGAACAGGTCCACACCGTTGCACCCTTGAAAAGCACAGACCGCTGTGGCGGCACGCCGGATAAGCCAAATGGTCCATAGGGATACATCCGCACACCGATAGAGCGGCGCCGCTGGAATGAACCAGGCGAACTACTGTCGCGATGCTCAGCAACTCGCACCGCAATCCAGGGGATTACTTTCCCATCTGCAAAGGCAGCAATACCCCGCAAAGGCGAAACTGCAGAATCTACCCGTGCACTAAGGCGAAGCATCATCGTGCCTATTCCCAGCGAATCGGCTGAGACATTCAGGACTAAGGTAGGCTGTTCATACGACACCGAAGCAGCCACTTGCTTGCCGCCACGCTCAAACCTCACCGATGGTGCTCGCGCTGTTCCCCCGATCGAGAGTGTCATTGTGTCGCCAGCAAGTGCCAAGCGCCAGCGTCCCCGAATATCGAGCGGTGCGTCGCTGATGGGATACTCCTCTCCCTCGATGAACACTGAACGAATCTCTGCCTCGGTGGTAAACAGATCACCGCTTGTCAGCACGAGGTTTGCTCGATACCCTGGCAAGACTTTCCCCAACTTGGTTGCCATACCGAGCAACTCTGCTGGTCGTGTTGTCAAGGCAGCCAGTGCTCGCTCTGGCGCAAGACCATATTGCACTGCGCGTCGCACCCGCTGCCAAAAGCTACTGCGGTCGTCAAGGCGATACGTTGTCAAGCAGAACCATAGTCCTGCGGAGTCGCAGCGGAATGGATTTTCCGGCGCAGTATCCCAATGGAGGAGTTCCTCCAGCGATACATCAAGCGCACGCTCATAGCTGGAAACATCCGGCACATCGGGGAAATTGAGCGGTAGCAACAGTCGCACACGTCGGCGCTCAAGCCATGGCAACCGCCGGTATTCTGTCCCGGTGCCCACGTACACAGCATTGAGGCCATGTTCACGCGCAATTGTATCAGCGCGCAGGATGTCATGTTCATCTTCTGCTTCGAATACGAACAGCGTGCGGCTACTAAGCGCACGAGCAAGCGCATCGAGTGCAGCGTTGATCTCTGGGCGTTCGGCAAGTTTGCCTTCGGCATACGCTGCATGCGCTTGACGGTACCAGGCAGCGTCGAAAAGCGTCTGGCGAATCAGTGCAATGCATCCCATGAGCGAAGTAGGATAGGGCGTTCGAGAGCTACCTTTACGGAAGGACACCAGCTGGGCGACATCCGCCTGGAGAGCAGTTTCCGCCAGTGTACCGGCCTTTGCTACCACCAATGCAGATCCCCCACGGAAAATTCCATCGCCTACCCCGATATGGAGGGCGCAGAAGCCGAGCTGCCGATAGCGTTCCGCTTCATGGTCAGAAAGTGTAAGCCGCTCTATTGCTCGAAGCTCCGGATGCACTGCCTGATTCCAGTGTTTTGCCTGAAGAACAGGCGGTGTTTGTGGTCCCTCGTCGTCTTCGAATCGGTAAAGTGTATCCCGTTGCACTGCATATGGCTCGATAAATCCTGCATAGCACCACAGACCCTTGCAATCTCGAACGGTAGCTCCCTTTGGAATTGGAATGCCGCGACCAACTGCTTCTATCTCGCCATCGCGCAAAATCACCGTGGCGTTACTGATCTGTCGCCCAGGCTCTTGGACGACAGTAAGGTTTGTCAATGCAAGATATCGAATGGGCTTCGATCGGATACCTTCAACTGGTCGTGTCGTCTGTTGGGCAAGTGCGCCCCATACGAGCAGAAAAAACACGATTACGTGCATCATAGGCGAATTCCGTGTTGACGGAGAAGTTCAACAAACGCTGCTTCATCGAGAATAGGAATGCCTAACTGCTGAGCTTTTGCGTACTTCGATCCTGGATCGCGACCAACAACAACGTACGTTGTTGCTTTGCTCACCGAAGAACTTGCTCGCGCGCCGAGCGATTCGACTAGTTCTTGGGCACGGGAGCGAGGCATGGAGTCCAGCTCACCAGTAAAGACAAAGGTCTTCCCTGCAAGTGGTGCATGCTGCTTGGCAGTCTGTTGTGCAAACTGCAATCCTGCCTTTTGCAGACGTCGCACCACTGCCTGTTGCTGCCTATCCTCGCAGAAGTTACGGATAGACTCTGCTATGCGCGGTCCAATTTCCGGTATGGTTTGCAGCTTTTCTTCTGAAGCTCGACAGAGAGCATCATAGGTGCCAAAGTGCGCTGCAAGAATTTTTGCTGTCTCTTCGCCAACATGGCGAATGCCAAGCGCAAACAGTACGCGATGAAACGGTTGCTTTTTGCTTGCTTCAATTGCATCGAGCAGATTTTGTACGCGTTTGTCGCCCCATCCTGGGCGGCGGCGAAGCTCATCAGCTCGCGTGTGAAGATCGTAAATATCGGCTACGCTTTCGAGAAAACCAGCCTCGACCAGTTCAGCAACGACTTTTTCACCCAGCCCTGCAATGTCCATTGCACGCCGAGACGCAAAGTGCTCGATGCGCCGCCGGCGCTGCCAGGGGCAAAGGGGAGACTCGCAGTAGTAGTTGACTTCGCCGGGAGGATGATGTAATCGGCTCTGCTGCGGACACGGACAATGCGCGGGCATGCGCCATGGCTCTGCATCAGGGGAGCGAGCGCTAAGGTCTACACCCACAACTTTGGGAATGACCTCTCCCCCTTTTTCAACATACACCATGTCCCCAATCCGAAGATCGAGCTGCTCAACAAAGGCTGCATTATGGAGGGTTGCACGAGAAATCGTAGAACCTGCTAAAAACACTGGTTCCAACTCTGCTACTGGAGTGACAACACCGGTGCGCCCTACCTGAAGAGTGATTCCAACAAGCCGTGTCCGCGCTTGCTCTGCTTCGTACTTGTATGCTATCGCCCATCGAGGCGAACGGGCAACCGTGCCAAGCCGCTCTTGCTGATCAAGCCGATCAACTTTGACGACAATTCCATCAATGTCAAATGGTAATGAATGACGCTTCTGCTCCCAGTGATCAATGTAAGCGAATACGTCCTCAATCGTTGCACAGCGTTGCCAATAGGGACTTGTCGGGAAGCCGAGTTGGCGGAGCAATTTCAAGTTCGTGCTCTGCCGATCCAGTGACACTTGGTCAGTGTCGAGATAGTAGCACACCAGCTGTAAGGGACGGCGAGCTACCTCGCGTGGATCGAGCAATTTGAGTGTTCCTGCCGTGAGATTTCGCGGATTTGCAAAGGGCTTTTCTCCAGCAGCAAGGCGTTCCTTGTTGAGTCGTTCAAAATCCTGCCGCAGCATGTATGCTTCCCCCCGTACCTCAAAATCCATCAAAAGCGTGTCTCCTACTCGCACCGGATTGACCACAAGGGGCAAAGAACGAATCGTACGAAGATTCTGCGTGATGTCATCACCAACAAGCCCATCGCCACGTGTGGCGCCTAATACAAAGCGCCCGTCGCTGTAGTGCAAGGAAATGGCAACACCATCGAATTTGAGCTCAGCGCAGTACTCATACGGCTCATCGCCAAGAGACTGGCGAACACGTCGGTCGAAATCGAGCACTTCTTGGCGCGTGTAGGTATTTGCCAGCGATAGCATCGGGCGGCGGTGTTGCACATGGGCGAATTCATCGAGTGGCTGTCCCCCAACTCGCTGCGTGGGAGAATCCGGTGTCACAAGGTCAGGATATTGCTGCTCCAGTGCCACCAGCTCCGCGTAGAGTCGGTCATAATCGCGGTCGCTAATGAGTGGCTGCGCCTCGACGTAATACGCATAGTCGTATTTCCGAATCAGCGCCCGCAGCTCTTCTATTCGCTCCCGGGCGCGTCGCTTGTCAATCGGTTCGTGTTCCAGTGAGAATAACTGCTCTTGCATGGCTACAGAAAAGTATGCACTTTTCGAATTTACGCCGTTGCCACTTTTTGGCGGCGTACTTTTGCGCACAGTAAGCGTCGAGTATTGCCATGCATGAAGCAACCCTTGTCGTCCCTGCAGAGGGCAGAACACGCCATGCACACATGGCTGCTATTATACAAGCAGCAGAGGCATTGGTTCCTCGCGGAAGCGATACAATCGCTGCGATGGCAAATCTTGCAAGTCTCCTTTTCTATAGCCTGCCAGACCTCAACTGGTGTGGTTTTTACCGAGCCATTGGCAAAAGGCTTGTTGTTGGCCCTTTCCAAGGCAAACCAGCATGCCAGGAAATTCCCTTCGGTAGCGGCGTATGCGGACGTGCAGCCGCCGAACGCAAGACAATCATCGTCGAGGATGTCACTGCCTTTCCAGGACACATTGCATGCGATCCAGAGTCTCGTTCTGAGATCGTTGTACCAGTCATCTACAATGACGCAGTCGTTGCAGTGCTCGACCTTGATTCCCCGCGGCCAGGTCGTTTCGACCGCTATGATGCAGATCTCATCGAACAGATTGCACACCTTCTTGTCGAACGCACGATGTAAGAGCCATGCATGTGCTGCTGTGGGCTGTTTTTCCCACTTTGTACATAGCGTGGAGCCAAGTGGTCATCAATGAAGTGCAGCCTGTTCCGCCAACCGGCGAGCCGGAGTGGGTAGAGCTTTTCAATCCTGCAGATACGGATGTCACGCTCACTAACCTCTACCTCTACGACCGCACTGCACGCGTTCTGCTTAGTGGAGTGACCGTTCCTGCACGTGGTTTTGCAATCCTTACGCGCGATACAGATGACCTAAAACTTAGCCGCCGCATTCCGCCAATTGCACGACTATATCAGCTCTCCCTGCCTACTCTCAATAACACCACCGAGAGCATTTTCATTGCTACACGTGATACTACTGTGTTGGATTCGGTGTACTACGACATGCGCTGGGGCGTGCGTGGGCGGACTCTGGAACGCGTTGATGCGAAGCGCCCAGGTTACTTGCGCGATAACATCGCTGCATGCATTGCGCCAGATTCGGCAACATGCGGGTATGACAACTCTGTCAGCATCATCGAGCGCGACATCGCTGTGCGCTCAATTGTTGTTGAAGACGGCTCAGTGGCGTGGATTGAGCTTGCTAATCGTGGACGAAGCGCGTTTTCCCAACTTGCTGTGCTATTGCGCTTGCGGCGTCCGAGCTGGCAGTGGTGGATTGAACTTGGAACCATCACGTTCGACTACATCCCTCCTGCTTCAACATCTCAGCAGCGTATTGACCTCACAAAGTTCCCTGCATTAGTACAACTGGGCTATGGGCAGTTTCTACTGCAGGCAATTGCACAAGCAAGCGACCTTCGTTCGTGGAACGATACCGCAGCAGCACTCTTGTTTGTGCCTTTTCCGCCTGGTACCGTTGTGTTCAACGAGATTATGTACGACCCCAGCGATGGCCGTAGTGAGTACATTGAGTTAGTCAATCCTACACCTGACACCCTCTACCTTGGTGGGCTCCTTCTGGGCGATGCAAATCCACCTCAAAGTGCAATTCCAGGGATTGTGTTACCTCCGGGAGAACTGGTCACTTTTGCTCTGGACACAGCGATTTGGACAGCTTTCCCGGAGCTTCGTGGCAGTCCCTGCCTTGTGCCTATTCGCTCGTCGTGGACGCTTAGCAATTCTGGCGAAACGCTTCTCATTGCAAACCCAGATGGAAGTGTAGTTGATAGTGTCCCCTATGATCCTTCATGGCACTTTTGGGGACTAAAACTTTCCAAAGGGCGCTCGCTTGAAAAGCTGCGCCCAGACCTTCCTTCGAGCGACAATCGCTCTTGGTCCAGCGCAACAGCCGACCGCGGCGGTACCCCTTGTTCCCCCAACAGCATCATCCCGCGTGATAGCCTCCGCGCACTACTTATGGCATCACCCAATCCCTTTTCTCCCACCAGCGCTGATCCACGGCTTCACCAAACAATGATCCGCTATCGCCTTCCCTGGCAAAGTGCCCGTGTAACTGTGCGCATTTTCAACGCAAATGGCATACCCATTCGCGAGCTTGCAAATGGTATGTACTCGGGGGCAGAAGGAGTACTGCTGTGGGATGGCCGCAACAGTGAAGGCTTTGCCGTTGGCGCAGGAGTGTATGTGGTTCTCCTGGAAGCAACCGATGCTCTCTCGAGCGAGACCGTGCACGAGCGTACCGTTGTAGTCATTGGCAAATAGTTCCTTTTAGCGCCACTGGAGAAGGCGCTCAACATACTTAGCAAGAATATCAAACTCAAGATTGACGCGATCACCAGGACGGCGATATTGAATGGTTGTGTGCGTCCACGTATGGGGAATGATCGCGATCATGAAGCGCTTCTCTTCAACGCGGGCAACCGTAAGACTTATGCCATCGATTGCGATTGAACCAACAGGCACAACATATCGCATCATCTGTAGAGGGCATTCTATCCACAGTTGCCAGCTCGACTCAAGCTCGTGGAGATCGACTATCGTACCAACTGTATCTACATGCCCCTGCACAATGTGCCCCCCCATTCGTGTGGTCGGCAAAAGTGCACGTTCCAGGTTTACCGGTGTTCCTATTACGCAATCACCAAGCGTCGTCTTTTGAAGCGTTTCTTCCACTGCAATAACACGAAACCAATCTTCCCCCCGAGCAACAACAGTCAAGCACACTCCTTGCACGGCAATGGAGTCGCCAAGTTTTAGGTCCTCCATCACAGTGCGTGCTTCGATAGTCAGTTCACGCCCGCCATTGGATTGGCGAATCTCTCGCACATGCCCAATTTCCTCTACAAGCCCAGTAAACATATCGCCCGCGTAATTTGGACACCTACAGACTGCTCTTGACTTTGCTCGCTACTGCACGATGTACCTTCTTGCCAACAGAGCTGCAGAACAGCTTGCCGACCAAGTCCGTTCCTTCACTACCGCCGAAGGATTCAAAAGCCTGGAGTTTTTGGAGCAGTGGTACAGCGTATATCCTCCAAAGCCGCTGTGCTACGTCGTACCGACAGGACGTCGCGTGCGCTGGACAATGCGCGAAATTACTCGGCGCCTCTATGCTCGCACACACCGACCGCTTCTTGGCTTTTCGGTAATGAATCTGGCACAGCTCGCTCATTCTCTGCATAACCGTCTATTCCCCGAGGATGATGCTATCGTGCTCAGCGACGCATTGCGCCTTGCACTTTTCGAACGCGCCATTGAAGAACTTGCAGCAGAAGGGCATCTGCCATTTTATGCCCCCACGGGAAAGCCCTCGTGGTCGCTGGTAGAGCGTCTTGCTGAGGTCGTTTACGGCCTACGCAAAGATGGTATCACCCCTGATGACTTGGCACGGGACCTTGAGGCAAATACTGAGCCATTCGCTATTGACCGTAATCGCCTGGCTGACATCCACCGCGTGTTTGTACGCTATCTGCATCTCCTCGGCGACCAGTATCGCGACGAGACAGCGATCTTTGATCGCTGCAGTGAAGCTCTACTTTACCGTTCTGAGCCACTTGACCATCCCCCGATTGTTATCGAGGGCTTTTCGGAATTCCGCCTGCCTGAGCGTCGCATGGTAGGGGCGCTTGCTGTTGCCGGTATCCCAACGTGCATATTGCTGGCTTATTCTCCCTTCAATGGACCCCTCTTTGGCAATCTCGAAGAAACGTACCAATCGCTTGTTTCCCTTGGCTATCAGCCGTGGTTATTCGATCCGCAGGACACGGAGCAGCCCCTCTGGCTCCGCCCTCACACGGCATACCTACGCCGATGGCTCTTCAACACCGAGAAGGAAATTCGTAATCCTGGCTTCAATGCAGCAATCTCGATTTTAGGTTGCACCAATCGAGTCGAGGAAGTCACCCTCATCGCTAAATACGTCAAGCACTGCATCAGCAGAGATAAGATTCCGCCCCATCGCATTTGCGTGGCAATGCGGGACCCAGAGCTGTATGCAAATCTCTTTCGTGAACTTTTTGCTCTTCATGGAATCCCTGCCAATATCACCGACCGCTTTCGGCTGGATCGCTCGCCTGTCGCGATTGCAGTAATGTCTGTGCTTGAAGTGTTCGTGCGCGGCTGGCGGCGGCAAGATGTGCATCGCATGCTGGCAAATCCATTCATCCGCTGCACTCGTCCCGATGGCTCAGCACTGGATGCATCAGTTCTTAACGCTGTTGCGGAACGTCAGCGTATCACCGGAGGTCATGCTCAAGGAGGACTCCAAGGATGGCACGATCGGCTTCATTCAAGCCTCAATCATGCCCGAGCGTACTTGGAGATGCTCCGTGCTCAATCATACGCTGACCCCATCGAACTACGCGATGCAGAGTTAGACGTACAGCAAATCGAACAAGCCATTCAAGACCTTGAGGTGCTGACAGCGGTCCTTTCTCCTCCTTCCCGGCAGCTGACTGCCACAGAGTTCTGTGCTTACGTGCGGGAGACGATCCTCGATCGCTTGGGTATCTCTGCAAGCATGGAGGAAACATTTGAGCAAATGTGGAATTCACCTAAGCAAACTCCTGAGGACATCGCCCGTATAGAGCTGCTTGAAAAAGACACCCGTGCATACGCTGCTTTCCTGGATGTTCTTGCAGAAATCGAGCACGCATGGAGCATTGACAACACCACGCGGAAACGTCCGCTGGAGGAATACGTCGAGCTGCTGGCGACTATGCTCCGAAGCTCGCGGTATCAAATCGCCGAAAAAGCTTCCTATGGCGTTACCGTTACGTCCATTGAGCAAACACGTGGCATTCCCTACGATGTGTACATCCTCTGCGGATTAGTTGACGGTGAGTTTCCTCAAGCATACTCGACCGAATACTTTCTCGGCAAGGAACTACCCGCAAGCGAACAGCGCCACATCCGTGCTGAGCGTATCCAGTTTTACGAAGCACTCACCAACAACCCCATCGCACTCGAACAAGGCACGTGGCGAATGCTTATCACCTATCCGCGTCTGACCACAAACGGCGAGCAACTGGTGCGTTCTTCCTTCATTGACAAACTGCTCAAAGTCACAACGCTGGCTGAGCGCTGCTACCTTGCACACGAGCTTGTAGCCCAGTACGAAAGCAGCGGCACTCTGCCCCAAGGTTTCGAGTGGATTGCTACCCTGACTGCACCGGAGGAGCTCTGGCGCTTCGAGCAGCCTAATGGTGACACTACTGCAGACTGGGCACCAACTGCCCAGGTGACTCTTGACACCACTGCCCAAAAAGCTATCGAGCCTCTGACTTGCCGCTCGTATTCAGCAACCGAGCTGGAGACGTATGTGAATTGCCCATACCAGTACTTTGCTCGTCACATTCTCCGGCTGCGCACACCCGTTGAATATGACTTAGCGCTAAGTGCATTGGAAAACGGTGCTCTCCTGCACCGCATAGTGCACCGCTTTTACCGCACCATCCTTGATAGTGAGGGCAGTGACAACTTTTCTACTGGCTTGCGTTCTGTCCGGCTCGATCCTGGGAGGCGTGAGCATTATGCCGATATTCTTTCTCAAATCGCCACAAGCGAACTTGAACGTCTGCGCTACAGCCATCCTCTCTTCGCGCTCGAATGGGAGCAGCTTCTCGGGACACCGCAGCAGGCAGGAATTCTTTCCCAGTGGCTCGACCGCGAGCTGGAACGGTTCGCTGAAGGGTGGGAGTATGAGCCGGCACTATTTGAGCTCAGTTTCGGTATGCCCAGCACTCAAGGACACGGTGTCGAAGAACCCGTCGAGCTGTCATCTCGATTGTCGTTGCACGGCAGAATTGATCGCCTAGAAATCACCAAGCGTGGCACCCAGTGGCATGTGGTTGTCGCAGACTACAAACTCAGCTCTCGAGGCTCAACCAATACAGCGATACGACGAGGGGAAGCATTCCAGATGCCCCTTTACATGCTTGCAACAGAAAAAATATTCCAGCGACGCTACGGGATCACCCCCGTGCTCGACGGAGGAGTGTACTACATTTTCCGTCCTGAAGGGGAAGACATGAGCTTTGTTGCAATGCCTGCAAATGCGAATGCATATGCACAAAAGCGTCAACGCAACACTTCACAGGTAGTGAACGATTACCAACAGCAGCGGGAGCTACTCAATCATGCACTTGAGCATGCCGAAGCAGTTATTGAGCGTATTCACCATGGACTATTTACCGTTGCTCCGCGTCACCCCACGGTATGTGAACGGTGCGATTTTAGCAGCGTCTGTCGCATCCGTCAACTCCGGGATGAGGGAGTACTCGCCAGTAGGTAATAAAGGCAGCCGTCTCCATCGTTGCATCCTTGCCACTCTATTTTTGCACCTAACGTACATACCGCGGACGTAGAATGTCTCTTCAGGTAGCATTATTTCTGCTTTTTGGTATTGGTGCAATCGCAACGGCAATAGGGACAATCACTCGCCGGAACCCTGTGGCAGCAGCTGTCAATTTGATTGCCCACTTCTTCATGCTTGCAGGCTTGTATCTGACTCTCGAGGCGCAGTTCTTGGCAGTGCTCCAGATACTCGTCTATGCAGGGGCGATTATGGTACTAGTGGTATTTGTCATCATGCTTCTCAACTTAGGCGATGAAGAAAGGCTTCGGGAGCAGTTTACAGTACGGAAGGTACTCGGTGTTGTTATCGCGGCAATTCTTTTGCTCCAATTAGGAGTACTGTTCAATGCCCGTCCAACAGGAGCGCAGACACTATTGCCTCGTGCAGCAGCATTGGGAACGGCTGAGAGTGTTGGTCAAGCACTTTTTACACAGTACCTTTTCCCCTTCGAAGCAATTTCTCTATTGCTCCTAACGGCACTGGTTGGCGCTGTAATTCTGGCAAAGCGAAAAGTTGAATAACACTCCACCATGCTATGAATCTCCAGAGCATTCCTCTTGACTGGTACTTGTTGCTTGCGGCAGCGCTATTCACTATTGGTGTTGTGGGCGTTGTTACTCGACGCAACGCCATCATCATTTTCATGGCGATTGAAATGATGCTTAACTCAGTGAACTTGGTATTTGTCAGCCTTGCGCAGTTTATGGGTGATATAGCAGGGCAAGTTTTCGTGCTCTTTGTCATGGCAATTGCTGCCGGCGAAGCTGCAATTGGACTTGCGATTGTGCTTGCTCTCTTCCGCAACAAGCGTACAGTGTACGTGGATGAAGTAAATGTGCTCAAGTGGTAAACTCTTTCCCGGATTTTCCTCATGCTACTGCCTTGAATACCTCTTTCGGTCCCTACACAGAAGGATGCAATACTCTATCCGCCTGTGCGCCGTATTCGCTCAAGGAAGTAGTTCTGTGCGTTGAAGGGTGCTTCTCCCAGTGTAGGCTGCCGCTTAAGTCGTCGACCGTCTGGCTGTAATACTCGTGCTTTAACGTTGTCGCGCCAATAGGTTTCAAAAATTTCCTGCAGCTGATCAGCGATGTGTTCATCGGGAACTTCCAGAAGAGTCTCAACACGGCGATAGAAATTCCGCGGCATCCAGTCCGCACTGCTGATAAACACGCGCCGCTGCTCCCCCTGTTCGACAATCAACAGGCGAGAGTGTTCAAGAAATCGCCCAACAATGCTGCGCACTTCGATATTCGAGCTAACACCTGTTACCCCGGGACGGAGACAGCATATTCCTCGCACAAGTAACCGAACCTGTACCCCAGCCATTGATGCCCGGTAGAGTGCGCGAATCACATCCGGATCGACAAGGGCATTAAGTTTGGCAGAAATACGGCACTGCTGTCCTTCTACTGCAGCCTGCGTAGTCTCTTCGATAAGCGCGACAACTGCATGGACCAAATGCTGTGGAGCAAGGATTAGTCGTTCTGTCTCGACGTGCCGTGCATTTGCAGTCAGCAAATTGAACAGGTTTGCTACATCGCGTCCAATGTCCTCCCGTGCAGTGAAGTAGCCAAAGTCCGTGTACACGCGCGCTGTTGCATGGTTATAATTGCCCGTTGCCAGATGAACGTAGGTTCGCATCCCTTCTACCTCCCGCCGCACTATCATCAGCGCTTTTGCATGGACTTTTAGCCCTAGCACTCCGTAAACGACATGCACACCGGCGCGTTCAAGTTCACGCGCCCAGATGATGTTGTTTTCCTCATCAAACCGTGCTTTGAGCTCAACAACAGCAGTGACACTTTTACCATTCATAGCAGCAGCCTTCAGCGCTTCAATTACGGGCGAATCTCCTCCAGCCCGGTAGAGGATGATTTTTATTGCGACAACGGTAGGGTCAGTAGCTGCAAAGCGCACAAGTTTGACTACGGTATTTGAGAAGGAATCGAACGGGTGGTGCACAAAGACATCTCGCTGGCGGATCATCTCAAAAAGATGCTCCCCCTCCCCGACGAACTCCGGTGGAATTCGAGTCGTAAACGGCTGATCCTTTAGATGGCGAAGATCGAGCTTTAGGAGTACCAGAAAGTCCGAAAGGTTCATCGGTCTTCGATGTTCGTACACGTCGCTGGGCTCCAAGCCAAGCGACTGCATGATGAGATTGCGCATCGCTGGGGGCATGGCAGCATCAACCTCAAGCCGTACAGCATCAGCACCCCAATTGCGCACTCGTGTTTGTTCGGCTATTTCACGTAACAGGTCTTCTGCTTCATCTTCCGCGATTTCTAATTCTGCATCTCGCGTCACCCGAAAACAATAGCTGTTAAGTATTTGCCATCCCTTGTAGAGCTCTTCTGCATTCGATTGGACAACCTCCTCGAGCAGCACAAACGAAAACGACTCTTCCTGCGGTATTGGTAGCAACCTGGGCAATAAGGGCGGAAGTTGCAATACGCCAACCGCATGCTCTCCGCGACCATCGGCAGGAGCAAGATGAAATGCGATGTTGATACTCCGATTCAGTAGGCGCGGGAATGGATGCCCCGGATCGAGAATAAGCGGCGTGAGGATGGGAAACACATCTCGAGCAAAATAGCGGCGAAAGTGTGCTTGTTGCTGTTCGTTAAGGTCTGCATACGGAATGATTCGTATCCCCTCACGGGCAAGTGCCGGGAGAACATCTTCCAGAAGAACTCGCTCGTGGCGTGCATAAAGATCAAGCAGACGCTCTCGTATTCGGCGCAGTTGCTCTTGGGGCGAGATATTATCCGGAGTCGGCTCGACAATCCCCGCTGCAATTTGCTCTTTGAGTGCCGCAACGCGAATCATAAAGAATTCGTCCAAGTTCGATGCGACAATGCACAGGAATTTGAGCCGCTCCAACAGCGGATGCGAACAATCAAGTGCTTCTTCAAGCACTTCTTCCTGGAAATCCAGCGCACTCAACTCGCGATTGAAGTACAGAGAAGGATCATACAAATTCACTGTTTTCCGCGCTCTCCCATTTCGAGAGCTCAGTCGTGGAGAGCGACTCTGTGTCTGTCTCATGGCTAATTCCGGGAGCGTGCAACTAATTGGTTATAGTGATGAACATACTGCACAATCGCCAAGGCAAGAGCATCGGCGATGCGTGCTTGATATTTCTTTGCACGAAGAAGGCGCTCTTCGTCTGGATTGGACAAAAATCCCATCTCGACAAGCACACTTGGCATTGATGCACCAACGAGCACTAAAAATCCTGCACTCTGCACTCCACGTGTTGGAGTACCTAACCTTTTGGCAAGGACACTATCGAATATCGCTGCAAGGTGATGGCTCAATTCTAAAAAACCTCGCTGGGCAACTGACCCGAGAATGTACTGCTCAACATCCACACTACGATAGCGAGCACTATCATTCTCGAGCGCAATTGAAGCATTCTCCCGTGCTGCTATAGCAGCAGCCTCATTAGTGCGTGCAGGGCTGAGCACGTACACTTCCGCTCCACGGGCAGAATGTATCCGCTGTGGAGCTGCATTACAGTGCAGCGAGACAAATAACTTGCCACCGGACTTATTGGCTATCTCTCCCCGCCGGTGTAACTCGACGAATTCATCACGTTGGCGGGTCATCACGATGCGAATCCCCGGCAACAACGTCCGAAGCTGCTGGGAAAGACGCTTCGCAACAGCCAAAGTGACATCCTTTTCCTTTGTCCCCAAAGGACCAATTGTACCCGGATCATGCCCACCATGTCCCGCATCAAGAACGATACAATCGAAAGACCAGCGCGATGATGAAACTGTTCGTGGTGTAATCTCCAGGACCAGGTGTCGCGCACTTGGATAATGCAGCCGTGCACTTCGCTCAGAGCTGCGGAGCATAAGTATCAATTCAGACTTTCCAGCAGAAGAGTCTACACGATACCCCGCCAAGCGAACACGCCGCAAGGGTGCCAGGACCTGGTGCGTCCATCGCACTCCTGGTAAGAAAAGCCGAATCTCCCGCTCTTTTTGACGAAGCATGATAGTTTCCACTGCAATCGCCTCACTCAAAAAGATGTGAACTCTGGTTGTGTCGCCGGAAACATTGACCCTAATCTGGCGAACCATCCCGATGTTTTCCGTCCGCATCGGCATAGCATCCAAGGACGCAAGAAATGCCGATGCACGCACAACAGGAAGAAACGGTTGGGGAAAGCCATCTGCCCTGGAGTTGTCGAGAGATGGTCTCCGCAGCATTGGCGGTAAGCGGTAGCGGAGAGGGGGTGGTTCTTCTCTCCGCGTGGGAGGTATCAGTTCTGTTGTTACCACACGGATGTGGAGCAGATGAGGATTCCACTTTACACAACCTGCAGACGCAAGAATTTGCATACATTCCTGCAAGGGAACGAAAATTCTGCCTTTCTGCACTATCGCAGGGCGCAAGCTCTGGACAACTCGTGTGCTATTGTCTTGAGTAATCAAGACAAAAAAACCAGGCGCACTCCATCGTACTGCTGCGGTGGGAAAAACTATCTGATCCGGTCTATAGTACCCCCCTACCGCACTTCCCAATGCATCCCAGGCTATATACGGCATTTCGCCGATTACCTGAATAGGCACCGTTCGAGTGCTCTTTCCTTTTAGCACAGTGAGAGGACGCCCTTGTATTGTCGCTGCAAAAACAGCTGCTCCACAAAGCAACACGGTACAGGCAATACAATTCATGAGGATGCGGGCTGGGTGCGACGGTGCCGTGGTATCAAGACAAGCTGCTGAATGTCCGGGCGCTGGTTGCTGCCCAGCGTCCCAGCCAATTTGTAATACCGTTCTGCTGTAGGGCGCCAATAAATACGCCACCGTTCCATCAAGTATTCGATCGGTACTCCGCTTTCTGCAAGAATAATGCCACCGGTGTGGCGAAGCGAAAATGGTGTTAGGCGAAGTTTGTCGTGCTCATCGCGAATACCAGCTCGTTGGTATTGTTCCTCGATTGCAACATGAATCGAGCGGATGCTCAGCCGTTTACCACGAGAACGCTTACTCATACTGCGAAACAGGGGCGCTGTAGGCTCCTGCTCTCCAAACAATGAGCGGTATTGCTCTATTGCCTCCATTGCAGGCTGAGGAATTGCAACCTTTTCCACTTTGAGATGTTTGCCTTTCCCACGCACTCGTGCATACCATACTTTACCGACACACTCAAAATCCCCAATGTCCAAGTTATGTATCTCAATTTCCGACAACCCAGCACCAAGCATGAGAAGAATCATTGCGCGATCGCGAATGATTTCCTCGGTGTTACCATCGAGCACACTGAGCAATGCATCGAGTTCGGCAAGCGTCAGTGCTCGTCGGTGATAGCGCGAGGGACGCTTCCCACCACTAACACTGCGGGCGGGATTCTTCGTAAGCACTCCCTCGACGACCAAAAATTCACAAAAGCGTCGTAGAGCTGTTAGATACTGAGACATTGCAACTTCGGTTAGCCCGACCCCTTTTCCACGCTGGCGACGTTTGCGTCGGAGTAGGTAATCCCGATATCGTTCCACACATGCAGGAGTAAAACGGAATGCTCGGTCAACAGAAGCAACATAATACACAAACTCCCGTAAACATCGCTTGTATGTGCCGATTGATTGCGGACTATAGTTCCGAATTGTGTAGATATATCGCGCAATGTACTCAGCAATCTGATGAGGAGTGAGCACAACGGGCTCAAATACATCTTCTGCACCAGGAATGAGCAGCGTACGCTTAGCCGGCATGACTGGATGCAGCAGAGTGTTCACCGTGGTCGTACGTCTGCGCCAGCGCGTGGGTCCAGCGATTGAAGTACATCATTAGCACTGCTGTTACCGGCACTGCGACAATTAACCCAAGCAATCCAAAAAAGTGCCCAAAAACAAACAATGCTGCAATGAGCAGCACCGGATGAAGGCCAACTCGTTTCCCTGTGACCCGAGGATCAATAATGTAGGTTGCTACAAAGTGCAGTACATTCACAATCACCACCACGAGCACAATATCAAGCAGTGGATTGGGTGGCTGTGCCATAACGATAGCAACAATTGCAATAAGGATGCTTGCGAGCAATCCAACATAGGGAATAGGATTGAGGATTCCACACAGCACTCCCAAAAACACTCCGTAAGGGATCGCAGCAATTGAAAAAAGCAATACAGCAAAGGCACCAACAAAACTTGCTGTGATAAGCTGACCAGTAATGTATGCACGGACAATGCGATTGATCGCTACAACATCCGAAAAGATGCGAGGGGAACGGGATTCAAGTACCGTGCGCAATAGCTGCTTAAGTCGTGGCATATCAACCAGGAAATAAAACGCTAACAGGGGCACTAAGATGATATTCACTAAATGCGCAACGATACCTGCAGCTCCTTCCAGAAAGGACACGACCAAGTTGAACACATACTGCGACACGCCTTCTAATCGTGGGATGAGATAATCCTGCACCAGTGCCCGCACTTGTTCGCTTGGTAAACCAAGGGCACGGAGCCAATTGTATACCTGCCGGCCATCGAGAAATTGCTGCGCAGTGGTAACAAAGGTTGATATGCTTGTCATAATTGCTTGGAGCTGATTCCATAAAACAGGGGCTACAAAGAGTGCCACCACAGTCAACGTCCCAATTAAGGCTGCATTGATTCCTAGCGCAGACAGCCAACGGGGGATTCGCCGACGCTCCAAACGATTGAGCAATGGATCAAAAACATAAGCGATAAAGAAACCAAGTACAAAAGGCAAAAGAAGCGTGCCTAAATCCGTCAGTATCCACAACGCAAAGAGGAATGTTGCCCAATTACCTAATTGTCGTGCCAGAGGAGAGCGTTTCCGAAGAGGCACTAAAAACATCATTGCACTCCCATAAAGGACAATTGGCGCAAGCACCCCATTGAGTACCCCCGATATTGCAACAAATGCTCCTATGAGTGTCAGCCCCAGAGCTATCCCCCATCCCATCCATGGAATGTGATGATCACTTTCTCCACTTGTCATGGTGCGCCTGCAATCATGCAAGAATAGTAGTATCGTTTTTTTGGCAATAGCGATCGTATGCCTCGACGAGCATCTGCGCAATCGTTTCCGGGTAATGCCCTTCGATTTGGTACCGATGGATCATCGTCGCTAATTTTCCATTAACAAATAGTGCTATCGAGGGAGAAGAAGGGGGCTGACCGATAAGGTAACGTTCACGTACGTGTTGCGTTGCCTCAATATCCATCCCCGCAAAGACCGTCACAAGGTAATCAGGCTTGATAGTGTGGCGAAGTGAAAGCGCAACTGCAGGTCGAGCACTGCCAGCTGCACAGCCACACACAGAATTAATGACAAGCAGCGTTGTCCCTGGACGCTCCAACGCTCGATCAACATCCTCTGGTGTATGTAGCTCTTCGAACCCAAGCCGCACCAGTTCTTCGCGCATTGGTGCAACAAATAAAGGATCGTACCGCATGGCTACTTCCATAATTGTTGTCTTCTCTGCAAAACTACAGCGATAATATGATGCAAATCCACAGCAAATAATTTTGTGGCAGGTCAACTGAACATGAGAACACATGCTCATTGAAGCGATTGCTCAGATGCAGCAGTGGAGTGAGGCCATGCGTACCCAAGGCAACATTATCGGCTTAGTACCAACGATGGGCTTTCTCCACGAAGGACATTGCGCTCTGATCAAAACTGCTGCACAGGAATGCTCGGTTGTGATAACAACCGTGTTTGTTAATCCCTTGCAGTTTGGTCCATCCGAAGATTTTGCCCGCTATCCCCGTGATTTGGAGCGAGATATACAACTTGCAACCCAGGCAGGAGCAACCGTAGTCTTTGCACCTACCGTCGAGCACATGTATCCTGCCGGCTATGCGGCAATGATTGATCCTGGACCTATTGCAGAAAAGTTTGAGGGCATATTTCGTCCTGGACACTTCCGTGGTGTTGCGACAGTCGTGGCAAAGCTATTCAACATCACAAAGCCTCACGTCGCATACTTTGGGCAGAAAGACTACCAGCAGACTCTGGTCATTTCTCAGCTAATTCGGGATTTAAATTTCGACATCCGCATGCGTGTGCTTCCAACAGTACGGCAAGACGACGGACTTGCACTAAGCTCACGCAACGTGTACTTATCGCCTCAAGAACGCCAACAGGCGACAATTCTCTACCGTGCCCTCCAAGAGGCAGAATATGCAATTCGACAAGGTGAACGGCGCCGGGAAACAATTAACACCCTCCTTCGCCACACTATTGAAGCCGGCTGCCCTGAGATCAAAATTGAATACGCTGCTGCTGCGACCGCAGAGACGTTGGAAGAACCTGAGTTCTTTGCTTCAGGTAGTCGAGTAGTATTACTCTTGGCTGTGCGTCTCGGCACTGCAAGATTAATTGACAATTCTCTTGTCGAGGTACCTTAAACTTGGTCAATCAAATACACAACCCCCTTTTCTATGCGGAGAGGAATGCGAGGCAGTGGCTGTGTTGGAGGCCCTTGTACTACCTCGCCCCGGCTATTGAACACCCCACCATGGCAGGGGCATACAAATTCCCCTGTTAAGTTGTTGCGCTGAACACTACAATTTCCGTGCGTGCAGCGCAAAAGAAGTGCATAGGGCTCTTCCGTTTCCCAAGCAATAAAGTATAGTTGGCGTCCAATTGTTATGATCGTCCCCTCCTGCAGAGCTCGAAGTGCTTCAACACGCCCAATAGCTATCTTCCGAAGCTGCCGGCGAATAGTTATTCCCATTCCCCGCAGAAGGCGCACACTTAGCCAGCCCAGGATACCAATCCATATTGCATGCAATGCAAGATGGAAAAAACTACGCCGTTCCATCCCAGAGGAAAAAGGTATCACAATGCTTATTGCTGAGACCTGTCCTGCATGCTCACCAGAGTAGCTAATGCAGTCAGCTGCTCTGGAGTATTGACACCAGCAAATTGGTGCCATTCAGGGCAGCACCACACATGGACTAACTTACCTTGCCCAACAAGCTGAGCCACTGCGTCTGTAAGGTAGTATTCTTGCTGTGCATTGGTGTTCTTGACCGATCTAAGTGCTTCCAGCAGTGTTTCAGACTCTGCTGCATAGATACCCGCATTGACTTCTGTTATCGATCGTTGTGCAGGCTGAAGATCTGCTTCTTCGACAATAGCGGTCAGCGACCCATCGTGAGATCGGATTATGCGTCCATAACCGTTCGGAGACGGCACTATGGTAGAAAGAACACTTAACGCTGCCCCACTGGTTGCATGGGACTGGAGGAAAGCATCGAGTGTATCGGGTTGAACTAGTGGAACATCCCCATTGACAATAAGAAGTGTTGTACCTGCGGATACATAGGGTGCTATTTGAAGCACTGCGTGTCCCGTACCCTTTTGCTCTTCCTGAATAGCAATGAACACCTGGGGGAAATGCTCTGTAAGGAAGTCAATAACGAGCTCTCGCCGATAGCCAACAACGGTAATAATTTGATCCAAGTTAAGTGGAAGGAGTGCCTCAATAACCCACTGCAGTAGAGGTTTTCCCTTAAGCTGCACTAACACTTTAGGCACTTCTGGATTATGCATGCGTTTCCCCTTCCCCGCAGCAAGAATGACTCCAACAATCCTGCTCATGCAATTGCCTACTGAATAACTCGGTTTGCGTATACCTCAGCGCTAATTTCGACCACTCGATTTTGGTCGTCAACAAGTACGACTGTGGGGGTGTGGCGATGTGCTTCTTCGTCGGTCATCTCTGCATAGGTAAGGATGATCACTTTGTCTCCCACCACTCCTTTTCGGGCTGCGGCACCATTGAGACATACAACACCGCTTCCCCGCTCGCCTGGAATGACATAAGTTTCAAACCGCTCACCATTGTTTATATTGAGGACACTCACTTGCTCATACGGAAGGATGTCAGCAGCTTCCATTAGTGCTTGGTCGAGCGTCAAGCTGCCTTCATAATGCAAGTTTGCCTCAGTAATTGTTGCCCGATGCACTTTCGATTTAAACATGATCCGTCGCATAGAAGCTACCGTGTTAACTCCGCACAACAACAAAGTTACATGTTGTAAACGGATTTAACCACGGTACTATTGCTTGTGTTCAGCGACGGAGTGATCGCAAACGGTCGCTGGGGTCAACAAGCGAGGTGATACGAATACCAAAATGTTTATCTATGACCACTACCTCCCCTTCTGCAATCTTACGTCCATTGACAAGCACATCGACTGGTTCACTGACGAGCTTATCGAATTCGACAACAGAACCACGCCCGAGCCGGAGAATATCACGGATCATCATCGTTGTCCTCCCCAGTTCGATAGACAATACCAGCTGTAAATCGTAGAGGAGGTCAAGCTTCGGATTGAGTCCCTGTGCTATTCCTTCGGTAGTTGTCCCGGAGGAAGCATCAATTTCGCTGAATACCGGCTCTGCCACAGGAACTTTCTCTTCTTCAGCCGGCGGTTCCTGCTGTGGCATGTTTTTTAGCAATGCATCGATATCTTCTTGCGACATAGCCATAAGCGATCAAGCCTAATGTGACGAACTATGCAGGAGAATATCCTCAACACCTAACACGCGCGTGATGCGTATTGCTCTTTTGTCCCCCACTTTGCCGGGACGAGCAGCAAAGCGGGGTTTTGCGTCTACTGAGACAACCAACTCACCAGTGATACTTGTATCGAGCTTTATGACATCCCCAACATTCAATTCGAGTAATTCGCGTACTGTCAGCGTTGCCCTTCCTAACTCAGCAACAATAGGCAAATCCACAACACTAAGCAACTGTTGGAGAATGCGCAGACTTTCCTGTTCTCGTTCCTTACGCCGTCCTACGTGACGAGTAGTTAATCCTTCTGTGTTGAGACGAGCAATAACCTCTTCTAAGGCAAAGGTAGGGAAACACAAGTTCATCACGAATGCATGTAATCCGATGCTTACATCAAATGACACAACCAGCACGATTTCTGATGCCGGTGCGATCTGCACAAAATCAGGTTCACTTTCAAAGCGATTGTAGCGAAAGGTGCATTCCGTTACTGATCGCCACGCTGCTGATAGTTCCGACAGTATATGTTCAACAACACCCCTAAGCACTGCTTGTTCAATCGGCGTAATCGATCGAGGCTTACGAGGTTGGTCAGCTGCTCCACCCAACAATCGCTCAATGAGGGTAAGGGCTAACGGAGGACTAATTTCTAACACTCCAGAGCCATCGGCGCCTTCTATATCGAACACATACAAGCAATTCGGGTTTGTAACCGAGAGAATGTACTCTGAGTAGAAGAGCTGATCTACAGAGGTGACATTAACTGTCGCAACAGTCTGGAGCTTGGAAACAAAGTAGTAACTGATAGATTCTGCAAAGGTCTCGTGAATGTTCTGGATTGTTCGTAGCTGATTTTTCGATATGCGATTGGGTCGGCGGAAATCATAACTGACCACATCTCGCTGGAATCGTTGCTCAAAGCCAAGGGCTTCTTGCTTTGCAGCCTGGAGAAGACTGTCTATTTCTTCCTGCGTAAGGAACTCAGCCATCGCACATTATTGGATAACAAACTTTGGAAAATACACATTGCGAATTTTAACGCCCTCAAGGGCGTTGAAATATGGTTTCAAGTCATTTCGAATAATTGTTCGGAGAGAATCGCGCAATTGGAGATCCTGCAATTGCTCTAGCGTATAGCTTGACACTCGGGCGATGATACGGTCCTGGATAGGTATCATAAGTTTTTCTTCCACTTCCTTTGCTTTTTCAGCTGGCGATACTTCAATTCCTACAGACACCACAACAATGTGATTGGCAGAGCCACGGGGATTGATGTATAGGTCACTTTTCGGTGTAACAATACCTTCAACTTTTTGAACAAGAATAGGTCCCGTCTCTTCTTCCTCGTGATGACTCGAATCTTGAATTGCTTCCGCTGTATGCTCTGATGGTGGTGAAGCAGTGTCTGCAGATGGTGCGAATATTTTGAGGGCAGCCAGTACAATGCCAGCCTGCACAATAATGATACCCAAAATGATGCCGATCAGAATTGGAAGCCGTATTCCTTTCTTCGGAGCTTCCTCGACGACCGGTTGCTCTTGCTCGAACTCAGCCATAAGTAAGCCTCACTGAGAAACCACCAGATAAATGATGGAAAAAATGTGCCAATAGGCCACCAAAAGATATCGTCACAATTTATCCAAACTGTTGTGGGGCAAGCACCGATAATTGTTGAGAGTAAATTTGTTAAAATTTCTATTGATTATGGCGACCCAACAGTACATGTGGCATCCAAACTGGCGTATTTCCGTAGTTGTCACCACACTATTGATTACATCCACATGCTTTGCACAGGCTGAGCATTCCGAGGTTGTAAGTGGGAATATTCCTACCCATGGTTACCACCTGATCCCATCATTTCGTCCAACAAGAACTCTTCGCTCGCTTTCGTTCGGGATCCCCAGCACGCCAGTGCACCTTCGGATTTTAGGCATCAAACTTCCACTTGAATCCGACACTACAAGTACCATCCGCTATGCCATTGTAGATACAAATGGCAACGCAATCGCAGGAGTAAAGTTTCTTTCCACAATCGGACATATTGTCTTTCGCAACGAAGATGGACCGCTCTACCAAACCTCGCCTACTTTCTTCCCCTTCGATAGCGCGTGGATAACAACACAACTCCGCATAGCAATATGCATCGATGCCTCTGCCTGTAGCAGGCGATTTTATCCGATTATTCGATTAGCTTTAGACTCGCTTCATTGGGCACTTGGTCCATTCGATTCCCTGTCACTCATTCTTGCATCTCATTATCCCGTGTATTTGTTTCCCATGACATTGCAACGGTCAATACCTTCCCTGGGCAGATTCCTTGAAAGTACCTCACACTCTGGTTTAAGCCGTCTTTACTACACAGTTTTGCATACACTTCGAATGCTACATCCATCAGCTGCAATTATTATCACCGGCTGTGATGACTATGCTTCATACGATATTCTGCCTGACGATGTTCTTCTGCTCGCACACAGATTGAACATTCCTCTTTACTGTATCGCTATCGGGGAAAATGTTGACTCTACGCCTTGGGAGATACTTAGCGCCTACAGCGGAGGACGATTCTATCGTATTCATTCTGCCGATGACATCCAATACCTATGTGATGCACTCATTGAGATTGTTCGTACCGAGCAGATAGCAAGCCGCGCAGAAGCGGTTTTGCCAGCATCGTTTGTCTCACTTCTGTCTGATGGCTGCTCAGTAGAATTAGCAATACCAGTTAGTGGACAATTGGTGCGCGATTCTGTATTGATACCACCTCGGCAAGCGGCAAATCCTCTGCGCCAGATTGTGGCGCTATTTGAGAACAGTTCGGCAACAGTGGACTCGCTCTATATCCCTTTTATTCAGGCTCTCGCCTTGCTGCTTCGTGCTAATCCATCAGAGCGAATCGAGCTGATAGGACATGCCTATGAAGAAGGTAGTGAGCATGGGATGCGAAATCTCTCCGCAGAACGTGTGCGAGCAATTTGGGAAAAGCTAAGGTCCCTCGGCGTATCAGCTGACCAGATTCGGCTTCGTGCAGTGGGAGCACTAAAACCTATCTACCCGACAGCACTATCTGCCGAAGAGTTTGCCCTTAACCGCCGTGTAGAGCTTCGGTGGCTTCACCCATCGCTTTTTCCTTACGAATTGGTTGTCGCATATACCTACCGAGAAGATGATGCTCTTGAAACTGTGGAGCAATGGCAACAACGAGGCTACCACGCCTACGTAGAAAATGTTGTCATTGCTGGGCGTCCTGCATTTCGCGTCAAGCTATGGGGATTTGCAACAGAGCAACAGGCACGCTTGGCCGCAGCATCAATAGCACGAAAGTACCACACCGTCGTCACAATTGAATAGTATGCCTTCGATGATGATGTCGAATAACAAACACCTCCCTAAGGGTGCGAAAAGCATCCCTCAATGCTCGGACCCGTGTGCGCTCGTCGTTGTACCATTCAACGGCGATTTGCTCAATCACCAGGCCTAACTGCCGAGCTATGTACAGCATTTCGATGTCAAATGCAAAACCATCCACTACTGCACGCGAGAAAATCTCTACTGCAGCTCGGTCGGTGCAACCCTTGAAGCCACATTGCGTGTCTTCATAACCTGGGAGCAGGAGTGCTTGAACGAGCTTGTTCCCCATTACTCCAATCATCTCCCGATACCACGGCTGATGCTTTTTGACCAGGCTTCGATCAAGTCGTCGGCTACCGATAACAACATCTGCCCCACGCTGGAATGCCGCCATCATCTTCTCCAGCTCCTCGATAGGTGTTGAAAGATCAGCATCAGTAAACACACGGTAGCGACCATGAGTGGCAAGCATACCCGTTCGCACTGCAGCCCCTTTCCCATAGTTTCTCACAAGAGAATGCACCTTTACCTGCGGTGCATACGCCGCTGCAACAGCAGCAGTATGATCGCTTGATCCATCGTCAACCACCATTACCTCCCAGGAGTATGGCTTTGCATGAAGGTATGCAAGCACTTTGTCCAGCGTTGTGCCGATGCGCTCTTCTTCGTTGTATGCAGGTATAATCAGGGAAAGCCAGATATCCTCCCTGCTCGCATTGAGGTATGTCATCGCTACGAGTTCTTCTTGCTGTCGAGCAGGAGTTGAACGTCGAATATCAACCGCCGTATATCTGGGCTGAAGGCCTGTTTGTCGGGTTGGAGCATATACTCTGCCTGCTTTTGTTGCAGCGCAGCTAATGCTTCGGCATACTTTTGCTCTGCCAATAGTTGCCAAATAGGAAGCAAGTCTTGCCGAACAGGAATACGGGGATCTTCAGGTGCAGTCGCCTGGTAAGATTTGAGTACATTCTCTGCATCTTTGATTCTGCCAAGGAGCGCATAGGCATCAGCTAAGTACAAATGGGGAGCATAATATGGACTTCGGGCACCGCTTTCAAAATCTGCATACCCAGGATTGTTGATAATTTGCCAGGTGCGTTCCACGATACGATTTGCAAAATCATGGGCACGATCTATCCGCCCGCATGCCCAATAGAACTCCGCAATGTTCTGCATATCAATGTAGCTGATGGGGAATTGATCCGGAGATATCACACTATTCATCCGCTCAAGGGCGGAAATTGCCGCTTGGCGGTCCCGCTTTTCCTGAAGCAAGTACGCTGTGTACTGCAAGAACAATCTACGATATGTCTCTAAGTAGTTTCGTGTCGGCTCATCGTAGTACACCCCACTGTTGTTGAGATTACGGAATTTGAATCCGTAATGGGGTTCTTTGTATGCAACATCTGCGGGAATATCTGTCATCAGGCATTTGCGCATAACTTCCGCGTTAATAGCGATCCCACTGGCATTTGGCTGCTGAGGAGCAGGACAAACACGGTACGCCATCCCTTCTAAGCGGAGAAAGTCCCCTAGTCCAACGAATACATCACTTCCTGGGTAGCCAACTGTTACGGAGAAATATATTGGGCGTGTAAACCGTGACGTCTCGATAATGTTCCGAATGAGTTTGTCTTGCACACGAATCAGATACAATGGTTGTCCTCCCTCAGTCCCATAGCGCTGCCCTGTGAATGTCCATTCCATTAGCCCTCGGTTGATATACGCCGTATCTGTTGTGAACCGCCGTAAAATCTCTCGATCAACGGCAACCCGCACGGTTTCCGCAGGACCCAGGGAGTACGTCAGTGCCTGGTCGCTTTCTTCATTTACTCGCAGCATGCTATCGGGGAATGAAATAGGCACTTTCTTGGCACCCCAAGGCTCAAGATTTTTCAACTGATCGATATACCACAGGGTGTTTCCTAAACTGAGGTTCACAACACGCACATCACGCCGAATACCGGCGACATCCTGTAAGTACCACAAGGGGAATGTGTCATTGTCGCCATTGGTAAACAGGATTGCATCCTTCTCACAGCTCTGGAGAATGTTATACGAGTAATCGAAAGGCACGTAATTTCCTGCTCGCGAGTGAATGGGCCATCCTCCCACCGCCATATTCACTGGAACAGCAATCAGTGTTACTATTGTCCCCGCAACCGCCGCAAGAGTATGAGACAGTCGCTGTGCCAGCATTTCGATAATAGCATATGTGCCAACCCCTATCCATAAGCACCACACCATAAATGAACCTGCGTAGAAGTAATCCCGCTCGCGTGGCTGGGGTTCTTGCTGATTTTGTGCGATAGCAGCCAACACCCCCATCATGAGAAACATGACCAGATACACAAACCACATCGATCGGCTCTGGCGCATGTGGTAGAAAAATCCTACCAGCCCCACGACAAGAGGCAATGCGAAAAATCGCACCGGGAAGCGGTCACGGTAGCCACTGTTAAAGTTCCGCATGTCGGCTTCTTTTGTCGAAATAAAGGTCCAGCCAGAATCCTGGAGGTCGCTACTGCGTCCAACAAAGTTCCAGAGAAAGTAGCGGATGTACATGTGATTGATTTGATATTGCCACAGGTAGTTCAGCTCACCGGCATAGTTAAGCCGTTTCAGCTCAGGGATGCTAACAACGCGACCATCTTTACGAGTTACTTGCTTCATCGTAGGCTCATACCACTTCCCGTATTTGCGATAGTTACTGATTTTCTGGGGATCTTGCATTTCATACCGGCGAGGAAAAAGAAGCGGTGCTTCCCCGTACTGTTCCCGCCCTAAGTATGCAATCAAAGCACGAAATGTCTTCGGACTGTTTTCATTCATTGGGGGGTCTGCGTTTGCTCGCAAGAGGACATGGGTATAGGTAGTGTATCCCAAAAGCATGAGCAAAAACGCAGTGCATGAAAGCTGAAGAACAGGCTTCGCTCTTTTTGCGCCGTAATAGGCTCCGTAGCCTATAAGCCCAATAAGAAGCAAGGCAGCGATCCGCACCAACGGCTGATTTTCTACATAGTACTCGCGTAGCTCATTTTTAAACGGCAAGTTCCCCGCAAGAAGTGTTGGAACCCACATGAGAATGACCTTATACACTGCATAAAATGCTATCAGAGCGACCACCGTAGCTACGATAAAGTTCTTTGGGGTATGCGGATAACGGCGGAAGTACACCAAATACACAATCGAGAAAATTGCCAGAATCGAAAGCAAGTGCACCCCTGTGGAAAGGCCGATTAGGTACGCAATCGCCAAAAGATATCGTTCATTGCCCTCCCGATCTGCTTGCTCATTCCAGAGCATCATCAGGTACACTATGATTTGTACCAGAAGTGATGACATCGCATAAACTTCTGATTCCACTCCATTGAACCAGAATGTATCAGAAAAATTGAGAGCAAGCGAACCAACAAGAGCTGCACCACACACTGCCAGAGCATCGCTCCACCCTTCAATAATCCGCTGACGGAAATGGATGATAACCTTCACAATTGTCAGATAGAGCAGCCAAACAGTGAATGCTGATGCTACTACGGAAACGAAGTTTATTCGAATTCCCGTATCCCATGCTGGCTGCCCCTCCAGAGGCAATAACAGGTGAAATATGCGGGCAATAGTAAGAAAAAAAGGTGCACCAGGAGGATGCGGTACTTGTTGCCATGCTGCGGCCGCTGAAAACTCTCCACAATCCCAGAAGGGAACAGTGGGCTGTACAGTAAGCGAGTAAGTAAGTAGCGAGACTACAAATGCAATAGCACCAAATAGGCGATGAATCCACCGCACATCATTTTGCATCGAGAATACGCTCGGATAGTTGAACGTTTCACTATATAGAGCATCGCAATCTACAAAATTGTTTCTGCTGCCTGCGGCAATGCATGCTCCACAAGATGAAGTAACTCAACCGTTACTGTATCACAAAGTGCATACCCTTTTTTAGTCAATCGGAAGACAGAAGCACTCTTTACTGCAATGCCCTCTTCTTGCAAGTGGGCCCATTGGCGGGCAAGGGGGCCGACCCGGAACGAAACCCCATACTGCTGTTCAAACCAATGCACATCAATCCCTTCGGCACGTAGGCGAAGAAATATCTCCTCTTCCAGTTGCTGCTGCAGTGTAAGGTGCTCAAGGTGTGCTATTGGGTATTGTCCAGCACAAAGAGTTTCAATATAGCGTTTGACGCTTCGCACGTTACTCCATCGCACATTAGCGCAGTGACTGTGTGCAGATGGTCCAAAACCAAGATACTCTCCTCGTCGCCAGTAAAGCAAGTTGTGGCGGCAACGCTTGCCTGGTCGAGCAAAGTTTGAAACCTCATACTGTTCATATCCCCGTTGGGCAAGCAGTTCACTGGTAACCAAGTAGAACTGTGCCTCTTTGTCCTCAGTCTGTGGAATGACCTCGCCCCGCTGCATTCGATGGTAAAGGGGTGTACCTGGCTCGTACACTAGACTATAGGCGGAAATGTGGTCTGGCTGTAACAAGCATGCTTGCTCAAGATTACGCCGGTGGCTTTCTATTGACTGTCCAGGGAGAGCGTACATTAGGTCCACGTTGATTGAGTCGAATCCAGCAGTGCGTGCCCACTCCACGGAAGCAATTGCATCGTCGGCGGTGTGTATACGCTCAAGAAATCGAAGTTCATCTGGGTCAAATGATTGCACTCCAAAACTGACGCGATTGATGCCAAGCTGTCGGTAAAAGGAAAGCTTCTCTACAGTGACTGTACCTGGATTTGCCTCAATGGTCCATTCTACATCAGGGGCGACGGAGAAGTGCTGCTGAATTGTCTGGGCGATCTTTTCAGCAAAGGGGAGCGGGAGAATAGAGGGTGTCCCACCTCCCCAAAAGATTGTCTCTATCGTGACATCACGCTGCAAGTCACGTCGGCGAAGTTCGATTTCATGACACAGAGCTGTGACAAAATCCTCCATCGTGTCAAGTGTAACAACTGAATAAAAGTCACAGTACGAACATTTATGCACGCAAAATGGAATGTGCACATAGAGCCCAATCCTTGAGGAGGATGTTATCGAGGAATTGCACCGATACGCTCCCATCGGATTGTACCGAGTATTGGACTTTTCGACCATAGTATCACAACAGGCTTTCCAATAATGTCTGATTCGCTGACAAATCCCCAGTAGCGCGAGTCAAAGCTACTGGAGCGGTTATCGCCTAAGACGTAGTAGTAATCCTGCTGAAACACGTAATGCGAGCATACACTGTCGTTGATGAGCACGCTACTGCGTTCAATACGTACACGATTGCCCTCACGCTCAATAAATGGCCGCCAGTAGTCAATCGTCGTAGGCAATACTCGAACGCGCATTCCACGATGGGGAACGATTACCATCCCCCCGTAGTGCTGCTCGGGAGGTATGCGAGCTTTCGGCGGTTTCCGAGAAAGTACACTGTCACTAATAACCCACACTGTGTCACCGGCGACCGCAACAATGCGTTTGACAAAGTACTCCGGCTCATGAGGGAATAGCGCTTGGTATGCAAAGCGGAATACTACTACATCTCCTCGTTGAGGCTTGCTCCATTGGAGACGAAATCGTCGAGAAAGCACTATATCTGTCAGGGGTATAGTTGGGGGGACTCCAAGCCAATAACTTACCTTGCTAACCAGCACTACATCGCCCGCCAAAAGCGTTGGTTCCATTGAGCGACTGGGAATAACGTAAACGCCAACTACCACAGCACGCAACGTTGTGGCAATCACAACTGCTGCTATGAAAACACCAATAATCTGGAATGCAAGGGATCGTCGCAAGGTGACTCCATACTCTATCGGGGTGGTGCTCAAGCGTATGCGCCTAATAAACAATCGTGCCTATCCGGGACCATCGAATTCGCGCAAGACGCTTGAGCAAGGGAAGTGGATTACCGTTCAAATCCGTCTTTTCCCATGACCAATACACAAACATCGGTGTGCCTACCACATTATCCTTAGGGATAAAGCCCCAGTAGCGACTATCTAATGAATTGTTTCGATTGTCTCCCATGCCAAAGACATAATCCCGTTCCACGGTATAAGAAGTTGCTGGTTTTCCATCAATGTATACCGTCCCCATTCGCAGCTGTGCTTCATGTCCCTCCCGTTTGATAAAAATTTCCCACTCAAGAAAATTCGATGCGTCTAAATGAATGATATCGCCCTTTTTCGGTATTCGGATGGGTCCGTAATCGCTGCGTGTCCAGCCTTTACCGGGAGGAAAAATTCGCGTCGGGTCATCAACAGTAGGAAGAAACTTCGCATGCTTGGGAAAAGGCATCAATTCCCCATTGACAAACACACTGTCATGGCGAATAAGCAATGTATCGCCTGCGACTGCGATGCATCGTTTGAGGTAGTACATGAACTCTTTTGGCTTTACCTCGTCCCGATCACCAGGATAGATGAACACGATCACTTCACCCCGCCGGGGATCTCGAAAAGGTGGTAACTTATAATACGGAAGCGGAATATTGAATAGTGGAATAATCTGCGGTGTCGAAGGACCAAAAATGAACTTGTTAACAAAGAGATTCTCTCCCGCTAATACCGTGTTTTCCATTGAACCAGTCGGAACTTCGAAAGCAGCGATTGCTAAGCCATTGAGAATCACGACGACTACAAAAGCGCCCGCTAATGACCGCACCCACGCCACGACCTTCTGGGGAAAGGTCATTTGCTGGTAACGTCGCTTTCGTTCTGCCTTGCGACGCTTACGCCATTGCCAAAAGCGAATGAATGACTGCCGTATTGTGCCAATCACGCTGAGCCTCGTTTATTGTTCATCATCTAAACTCAAGACCGCAAGGAATGCCTCTTGGGGCACCTCGACACGCCCAATCTGCTTCATTCGCTTTTTCCCCTCTTTTTGCTTTTCGAGCAGTTTTCGCTTGCGTGTAACGTCGCCCCCATAGCACTTAGCAAGGACATTTTTCCGCAGCGGCGCTATGCTATCCCGCGCAATGATTTTCGAACCTATTGCTGCCTGTATTACAACCTCAAACAAGTGCCGAGGAATAAGCTTTTTGAGCTTAGAACATAATCGCCTGCCCCATTCATAGGCTTTCTGACGGTGTACGATAGTAGATAGCGCATCAACTGGATCACCGTTGAGCAGGATATCCAGCTTGACTAAGTCACCAGGCTTATAGTCGCTATACTCGTAGTCCAGCGATGCATAGCCTCGAGAGATACTTTTGAGCTTGTCATAAAAATCAAAAACCACTTCTGCTAAGGGAAGTTCAACACTTAGGTCCACTCGCGTGGGAGAAAGGTACTGCTGCCCCAGTAGCGTGCCGCGGCGCTCAATACACAACTGCATAATCGGACCGATGTACTCAGTCGGCGTAATAATCTGGGCGCGGATATACGGCTCTAAGATTTCCGCAATTTTTACTGGCTCTGGCATCTGTGCTGGATTTTCTACCCATTGCTCCGTTCCATCTGTTCGGCGGACCAGATAGCGCACATTCGGGACTGTGGTAACGATCGTTTGGTTGAACTCCCGCTCGAGCCGTTCTTGCACAATTTCCATATGCAGCAGTCCCAAAAAACCACACCGGAAGCCAAACCCTAAGGCAGCAGAAGTCTCCGGCTCATAGTGAATTGCTGCATCGTTGAGAGCTAATTTTTCAAGTGCATCCCGAAGGTCCTCGAAATCGTCGCTATCGGCAGGATATATTCCACTGAATACCATTGGCTTGACTTCCCGGAACCCCGCAATCGGTGCATCACAAGGGCGATGGGCATGGGTGACGGTGTCACCGACTTTTGTATCACGCACTCGGCGTATTGAGGCAGTAAAGTACCCTACATTTCCAGCGCTCAACACCCCCGTACGGTGTTGCTCCATATAGAGCACACCGACCTCATCAACCTCGTACACTTGCCCTGTTGCCATGAAGAGCACTTTATCTTTCTCACGGAGCTGCCCATCGAAAATCCGCACGTTCACTACAACCCCTCGATAGGGATCATACATCGAGTCGTATATCAATGCTCGCAGGGGTGCTTCGGGATCACCCTTCGGAGGAGGGATGCGATGAACGATAGCTTCCAGGATCGCATCAATGCCAATACCTGTCTTAGCAGAAGCTAAGAGTATTTCCTCTTCCTTACACCCGATAAGGTCAATGATCTGCTGCTTGACAGTGTCAAGCATCGTTGCTGCACTGGGAAGATCAATCTTATTAATGATGGGAATAATCTCCAGCCCAGCATCAACAGCAAGGTAAAGATTTGAAATTGTTTGCGCTTCAACCCCTTGCGTAGCGTCAACCACCAACAGCGCGCCCTCACACGCTGCCAGCGATCGCGACACCTCATAGGAAAAATCAACGTGACCCGGTGTATCTATCAGGTTCAGCGTGTACGTATGTCCATTCTGAGCAGTGTACTCCATTTGCACGGCATGGAGCTTAATCGTAATTCCGCGCTCCTGCTCGAGAGGATTGTCATCGAGTATTTGTTCAGTTACCATCTCCCGCGGACTCACTCGACCGGTCCTTTCCAGCAGCCGGTCTGCCAGCGTGGATTTACCGTGGTCAATGTGTGCAATAATGCAAAAGTTCCGTATGAACTCCATCGAGAATTCTATCTCTATCACTTTCTAAATCAAGGAAACAAAATTACAGTCTTGCCACCAAGCAAACACACGAACCCGTATTTTTGCATGCTTGTCCGGATTTTTATCAGCATCATACATAGGTGTGTTCCTATGAATAAGCTCCAGAAAGTAGAACAGCAGCTTGTGCAGGAGGCTATTGAGCGTCGCGGCGGAGAGGCTATTCCCGATTTCGGACCTGGTGACACAATCACGGTCTCATACCGCGTTATCGAAGGCGACAAAGAGCGTATCCAAAATTTTACTGGGGTTGTCATCGCTCGGCGAGGAGCAGGTATTAATCAAACATTCCGCGTTCGTAAAATTTCAAACGGTGTCGGTGTCGAACGTATCTTCCCTCTTTACTCGCCTTTTATTCAAAAAATCACTGTTGAGCGAAAAGGCCACGTGCGCCGCGCAAAACTCTTTTATCTGCGGGGGATGTCTGAACGTAAGATTCGCAAAAAACTTCACCAAGAATAAATTTCTTGCCAAGATACATGCCAGCATCCACGCTGGAAGGAGATTCCTTCCAGCTTTCGTTTTTTCTACAAAATGCTGTACTATTTTTGTAGCAATAACATTGAACTACACCGATGCCTGACACGAAAAATGGTGGGACAGCGCAGACTGCTCCCGTAAAGCCACCACCGGAAAAACTCAAACTTGCCCTCCAAGCAATAGAACAAATTGAGCGCCAGCATGGTAAAGGCGCCATTCTTCGCTTTACCGACACTACCCCCATGCAGGTGGAAGCCATTTCCACCGGTTGCCTCTCGCTCGATGCAGCAGTAGGAGTGGGCGGTTTCCCCCGCGGACGGATCATCGAGATTTTCGGCCCAGAATCATCCGGCAAAACAACGGTATGCTTACAGGTCATCGCTGAAGCGCAAAAGCGCGGAGGAATTGCTGCAATTGTTGACACTGAACACGCTCTTGATATTGCCTATGCCCAACGTTTGGGAGTTAACCTGGATACATTGTTGGTTTCCCAACCTGAATTTGGCGAACAGGCACTGGAAATCGTTGAAACTCTTGTGCGTAGTGGGGCAATTGATGTAATTGTGATTGACTCGGTTGCTGCTTTGACCCCGCGAGTAGAAATTGAGGGGGAAATGGGAGACGCACAAATGGGATCTCAAGCCCGGCTAATGAGTCAAGCGATGCGCAAGCTTCAAGCAGCTATCGGACGCTCAAATGCAGTGGTAATCTTTACCAACCAACTGCGCCAAAAAATAGGTGTCGTCTATGGCAATCCGGAAACAACAACCGGTGGAAATGCCCTTAAGTATTACGCCTCAGTACGCATCGATATCCGCCGGAAAGATGTTATCAAAGAAGGCAATGAAATTATAGGTAATCGAGTCCGTGCCAAAATTGTAAAAAACAAAGTTGCTCCGCCCTTCCGAGAGTGCGAGTTTGACATCCTTTATAACGAAGGAATCTCGAAAATTGGGGACATGATTGACGTCGCACTCGAGCACGGCATCATCACACGCAGTGGCTCATGGCTCACCTATCGCAATGAACGCGTCCAAGGCAGGGACTCTTTACGCAAGCTCCTGCAGGAAAATCCTACCCTCCTTGCTGAACTGGAACGAGACGTTCGGACAAAACTTGGCTTACCCCTCGAACAAGCTTGATAGCCACATGTCTCCTGCTCGTATCCGCCGTTGGTGGTACGCAAGCAAAAAAAGCATCCCTGCGGTCAACATTGAGATAGAACGAGAAGATGGAAGCTGCTCAATCCTTAAGGTAGACTTGTTAACAGCCGAGCGCGTACTCCGTTCTTCGAGCAATGAGCTTTCCACTGATGATATGCACGTATTGGAAAGCAACCACCGTCTTCTCCAGCTTATCGAGCGCATTAAGCGCTTTTTGTCTTACCGGCCTCGGTCGTCAGGGGAAGTTGTGAAAAAATTACATCGCTTAGGATGCAGCGAGCAGGATATTCGCAATGTTGTTGAGTACTTAACACAGTCACACTACCTTAGCGACGAACAGTATGCCCGATCGTTTGTACGAGATTGCGTTCGTCTTCGCATGCTGTCGGCAAAAGCAATTCGCTATAAGCTCCTTGCTCGTGGTATCCCTAAAGACATAGCCGAGCGTGCCATCGCGGCTGAATACCCTGATGATGACATGGAACGTGCTAAAATTGCTGCACAGAAAACTCTTCGCCGAGTGCAATCATGCCCCCGCGAGAAACAATATCGGCGTGTACGTGATGCCTTACTACGATTGGGCTACAGTTCGACAACCGTCCGACAAGTATTGACTGAAATGTTCGATACATCGTCCTGATAGCGTGTGGATATCGAGCTTCCTGCAGCGCTCATTAGCGCATCAATAGTCACATACTGGATTCGCACCAGTGTTATAGCATTTGGTGCATGGAGGGAACGGCGCACTACTGCACGTGTTCTTCCGAGTAGCGAACTTCCGTTTGTTAGCATTATTATCCCCGCTCGTAACGAAGAGCATCGTATCAAACGGTGTTTAGAGTCCTTGATTTCGGTGGATTATCCACCATCGAAGCTAGAGATAATCGTGGTCAATGACCGCTCAACAGATAGAACGGGGGAAGTTATAGCAGCATATGCGGATCGGATTCCGTCGTTGCGAGTACTTACACTCCATCATCCTCGAACAGGAAACTTGCAGGGCAAAGCAGGTGCACTCGATGCAGGAATTGCCCATGCACAGGGCGAGATTATTCTGCTTACCGATGCTGATTGTGCCGTTCATCCCCAATGGGTGCGCTCCCATGTCTCGCTATACAGCGACCCTGATGTTGTAATGGTCTGCGGATACACACTGATAGATGGCCAGCGGCTGTTCGACCGCTATCAGGCAGTCGAATGGAATGCTACGCATACTATGGCAAGTGCGGGAGTACACTACAGGCAGTATCTCGGCTGCTACGGAAACAACATGTCCATACGCCGAAGAGTGTATCAGCAGCTTGGTGGATATGCGGCAATTCCCTTTTCTGTCACCGAGGACTTAGCTTTACTTCAAGCTGTTGGAAATACAGGAAAAACCATCCGCTATTTGTGTTCGCAGCAATCCACGGTGGTCACCGAACCATGCCGGACAATAGCAGAATACCTCCAGCAGCACCAGCGCTGGGTACATGGCGCCCGAGCTCTCCGATGGCGCGCTTACCTATTTGTGGCCACCACGGTGATTTACTGGCTTGGATTGCTTACAGCACTTGTTCGCGCTGAGTGGGTATGGGTAGCTGGTATTCTGGGAGCTCGTATGGGGGCTGATGTACTGCTTAATGCACCAGCATTGATGCTTCTCAACAGGAAGCACCTGATAGCCTGGATTATCCCAACAACCGTGCTTTTCAGCATGTTGGAACTTACTCTTCCTCTCCTGGCTCTGTCTCGCTCTATTGAGTGGAAGGACCAAGTATTCATTACTGTCCCCTCTCGCCCGCGCACTGCATCTTCCCCTTAACAGCACGTATGTTTGCGCCACTGTCACAACGGCGCAAATACCATGCACCATCCACAGGCACAGCAAAGAATTAGCCGCTATCATATGCTGGTTTTCATTGGGTGCTGGCTTGGCGGCATGTTTGATGGGATGGACTCAACGCTTATGAGCGTTGTTCTTCCTTCGGCGATCGGTGATTTAACTGGTTCAATGGCTCCTGCGACTGTAGGGCACTACGGCTCATTGATTAGCACCACCTTCCTGCTTGGATGGACCTTAGGGGGCATTGTGATGGGGATGATTGGAGATCGTCTCGGAAGAGTGCGCGCAATGATCATCTCGATTTCCATGTACGCCCTCTTTACGGGGCTGGCAGGCCTGTCCCAACATTGGGGTCACTTGGCATTATGCCGATTTCTAACTGGCGTCGGTATTGGCGGTGAATTGGTAAGCATCACCACGTTTCTGGCAGAGGTCTGGCCAGAACGCTCTCGTGCTGTTGCAATTGGGGTACTGATAACCTCATACCAAGCAGGGGTGTTAGTAGCGGGTACAATCGTCAAATTCATCCCCTTTTGGCGAACGGTCTTCTTTATTGGTGCCCTTCCTGCACTCCTGACGATATTCCTTCGCTTAGCATTACGGGAAAGTGAGCGATGGATAGAAAGTCGAGCACATAATGCGGAAGATTATCGTCTTTTGGGCGAGCTCTTTCATCGTGCCCATCGCCGGGATGTCGCAATTGGCGCTTTTGCATTCGGCGGATTACTCATCGGCTACTGGGCCTCCCTATCATGGATACCCGCGTGGATACAGACCTTCTTCACTCCACCTAACGGAAGCGAGCAGCGAGCACTTGCAACCATGTGGCAAGGCTTTGCAGCTGTCATTGGATGCTCCAGCGCTGGTTGGATTGCCGACCGCATTGGACGTGTCCCTACAATCGCTATTAGCTACACTGGATGTTTTCTGGCATCTGCATTGTTGTTTCTGACTAATCAACAGTTCAGCCCTCTCATCTATGCTGAGGTTGCCCTGTTGGGATTGTTCATTGGAATTGCCCAAGCAATCATGTACGTGTACCTACCGGAGCTTTTCCCTACGCGCATCCGTGCAACAGCGGTTGGCTTCTGCCTCAACGCAGGACGGCTGAGTACCGCTATTGCCGTATTGTTTGTTGGCGTCATTGTACAAGCACTTGGTGGCTTTGCTCCCAGCGCGATGCTATTCGCAGGCGCTTACCTACTGGCTGTCGTGGCATCCTTGTGGGCAAGAGAGACGCGTGGAACTCCCTTGCCTGCATAGCACGGCGGGTTTAAACTCTATCCGATCTGCCTGGTAGGGCAAAATCAAAAGTTTACCGACTCTCCGTATGCAGTTGCAGCCGACTCCATGACTGCTTCGCTCAGTGTCGGATGCGCGTGAATGGTTTTGATGAGAGAATGCGCCGTTGCATCAAGTTCGCGAGCCACACCTATTTCGGCGATCAACTCGGTGACGTCTGGACCAATCATATGGGCGCCCAAAATCTCTCCATACTTGGCGTCAATAACCAACTTGACGAATCCCTCTGTTTTGCCAATACCCCAGGCTTTTCCACTGGCAGTGAAGGGAAATTTGCCGATCTTGACATCGTATCCAGCTTCTCGTGCCTTCTTTTCAGTCATGCCAATACTGGCAATCTGAGGCTGACAATAAGTACAACCAGGGATGTTCTGATAGTTGATTGGATGTACCTCCAGTCCAGCAATGTGTTCAACGCAAAGTATGCCTTCAGCCGATGCCTTGTGAGCAAGCCAGGGCGGTCCCGCAACGTCGCCAATTGCGTATACGCCTTCGACTGTTGTTCGCATGTATGGGTCCACTTTAATCCACCCTCGCTCAACGGTAACGCCCACTTCCTCTAACCCGATGTTCTCGATATTTCCCTGCACACCGATAGCATTGAGGGCAACTTCGGCTGTCAACGTTTGGCGATTGCCATCTTTCCCCTCCACAACGACCTCGACCTGGTCGCCAAGATTTTTGGCACTCACAACTTTTGTGTTGGTCATGATCGTCATGCCTTGCTTTTTGAAGCTGCGCTCTAATTCTTTGGCAATCTCTTCATCTTCATTTGGCACCAATGTTGGCATCATTTCAACGATGGTCACTTTTGTGCCAAAAGCATTGTAGAAATACGCAAATTCCACTCCAATAGCCCCCGAACCAATCACAATCATAGAGCTGGGAATAGCATCTGCGAGCATTGCCTCCGTGCTGGTCCAAATCCGTTTACGGTCTACCTCGATGCCTGGGATCATTCGTGTTCGGGCACCTGTGGCGATTATCACATGCTTTGCGGTAATGCGATCGGTTACATTCCCTTGATCATCCCGTACTTCTACGGTTCGCGCATCGAGTAGCTTACCTGTTCCTTTGATGTGCTGCACTTTGTATTTTTTGAATAGGAATGCCACCCCGTTGTTCATACGGTCTGCAACAGCACGGCTTCGAGCAATCACCTTAGGGAAATCAACCTCTACGTTGCCAACCGAAAACCCATAGTCTGCTGCATGGTCGAGAAACTGCCTGTATTCAGCACTTTTGAGAAGCGCCTTCGATGGGATACACCCCCAGTTGAGGCATACTCCACCTAAGCGATCGCGCTCGATACAAATGGTTTTCATACCAAGTTGAGCAGCACGGATAGCTGCTACATAACCACCGGGCCCTGCCCCGAGAACAACAACATCGACTGTGTGTGTATTCATCGCAATTGGGAATGGAGTGAAACAAGTCGGAGCACTATGCTACGCAGCATGACTTTGGTGAAGAGCTGCTGTTACTTGCCGCGCAGCATCCTCAAACGTTTCTGCAAGCAAAAAGTTCAAACCACTCGAGCGGAGTATCTCGAGCGCTTCTTTTGCGTTCGTCCCCTCCAGCCGCACGATAACCGGTACTCGAACATCAACCTGCTCAAGTGCCTGCACAATGCCATGTGCTACCCGGTCACAACGAACAATGCCCCCAAAGATGTTGATGAGCACTGCCTGGACATTCGGATCACTCAGCATGATGCGGAATCCATTGGCAATACGTTCGACATTAGCAGCTCCTCCAACATCGAGAAAGTTCGCGGGTTTGCCCCCTGCAAGCTGGATCAAGTCCATCGTTGCCATTGCAAGCCCTGCTCCGTTAACCATGCATCCGACATTTCCATCCAGTTTGATATAGCTGAGATTGTACTTGGCCGCCTCTCGCTCGAGGGGATCTTCTTCGTCTGTGTCAATCAAATCCAAGTATTCGGGATGGCGATACAATGCATTATCGTCGAAAGTCACTTTTGCATCGAGTGCGATAAATCGGTCGTCATTTGTCAAAATGAGGGGATTGACTTCTACCAGCGAACAATCGAGTTCTTCATAGGCATGGTAAAGTTTCTCGATGAAATCGAGAAAATTCCGAAATGCTGTGCCTTCCAAGCCTAATCCAAATGCCAAACGGCGTCGGATGTATGGCTGGCAACCAGCGACAGGATCAACATGGACCTGTACGATTTTCTCTGGTGCGGTCGCAGCGACGTGCTCAATATCTACTCCTCCCTCTGCACTGACCATGATCAGATTGACCGAGCGGCTTCGATCCAGCAGAATCGAGCAATAGTACTCCTTCTTGATGTCTGCTCCCTCTTCGATGAGTAAACGACGCACAATTTTTCCCTCTGGACCAGTTTGATGGGTGACCAGCTTGCCTCCCAACATCTCCCGAGCAGCTAAGTATGCCTTGTGGGCAACGTTACCGTACTCATCAGGACGTATGACAACAACACCCCGAAGTGGCGCTCCAAAAAGCGTGCGAGGCTGATTTGTCTCTGGATCGTAGATGATTCCCTTACCCCGTCCGCCCGCGTGGATTTGTGCCTTCACGACTATTGTGCTAATCCCTCGAGTTTCGAAGTGATGGTATGCTACAATCCCCGCATCCACAGCGTTGAAAACTGGTTTACCCTCAAGCAAAGGAACATTGAACTGGCGCAATAGTTGCTTAGCCTGATATTCATGGATATTCATTGCATCACGACTCGATCAGTGAGACAGCATTAATGATGTTTGCCGGGCATATACCGAACTTTGCAGTTGTCCCATAGCAAACGGCTGCAAAACTACGGCAACAGCACACGTCCTTGGTGTTACAGTGCGGTAACGGAGTTATCCTTATGCGATATGTCCTTGTTTATGGAACCTTTACCCTTGTTGCAATTGCATGGATCACAATTCGCGCCCTCCTTGGAAGCAGCCAAGCACCGGTAGGAAGTGCTTCGCGCCCTATCCAGCTTATGCTTACCCCTTCAGTAGAAAACCAAAAGGTAACAACAAGCGCGGATTCTTTAGTTGCATATCTCCATCGAGCAACGGGACTACACTTTACCGCTGCAGTGCCATCCTCCTACATTGTCGTTGTCGAGTCCTTTGGTAGTGGCGCTGCAGACATTGCTATCACGAACACTTTCAGCTATGTGCTTGCTCATGAAAAGTACGGTGCGAATGCGGCGCTTATGGTAGTCCGGCGTGGAGGGGAAACACACTACCGCGGTCAAATCATTGCGCACAAAGAAAGCGGCATCAGGCGTATAGAGGATCTCGGTGGTAAACGCTTTGCCTTTGTTGATGCGGCCTCAACATCAGGATATATTCTGCCCAAAGCTTTGCTTGACCGCCATGGTATTCGGCTTGGACAGACGCTCTTTGCAGGACGACATGATAACGTTGTCACAATGGTGTACCAGCGTCAAGTCGATGCCGGTGCAACGTACTATTCTCCCCCTGATCCTGCAACGGGAGAGATACTCGATGCACGCGCTCGTGTCAAGACACATTTCCCTGATGTATTCGACAAAGTGCGCATCATTGCATTGACCGAGGAAATACCAAACGACCCTATTGTTTTCCGCCGCGACTTTCCCCCTGCACTCCGAGACATAATCGTTCGTGCGTTACTTGAATTCCAAAAAACTCCAACCGGTAGGCGCATTCTTTACGATGCCTATAGCATCGAGGGATTCGCACCCGCCTCAGATCGAGACTATGACCGACTACGGGAGCTTATTCGTAATTTCGGTGGGGATCTTCGCGCTCTCCTCCACCGACGATAGTGTCAGTATTCGGAGCATGGGATGTACCATTTGACCCACTTGAGCATTTCAGAACTCGAACAAAAATTGCGGGACAAAATCGATCCAGTTGAGCTCAACAAAGTCGTAAGCGCATACGAGATGGCAGAAAGCGTTCATGAGGGGCAAGTTCGCCGCGATGGCTCGCCCTACTTTTTCCACTGCTCCCGGGTGTGCAAGATTTTGATTGAGGAGCTCGGTATCACCGACACCGATGTACTCTGCGCCGCGTTGTTGCACGATGTGCTCGAAGATTCAGAAGAAATCACTCGCGACATCATTGCATACAACTTCGGGGAATACTGCGCGTACATCGTCGAAACGCTCACGAAAGACTTGGAGCGACAAGAATACGACCGGGAAGCTGTCGAGCATGAGCATCTGGAGCGCTTGCGGCATGCAAGCGACGATTGTTTGATCATTCGCTTAGCCGCACGGCTGGACAACTTCCGCTGTTTGCAGTTCGACTTGAAACGCAATCCTCTCTGCTACATCGCAGAGACAATGGAGCATTACGTACCTCTTGCCGAAGAACGCGACAATCCCCACTTGCATAAACTGGTAGCAGAACTTCGAAAGGAACAAAACAAATTCTTGGGCTAAAGCAGAGGATATTTTTGCAGCCAGCAGTTCGTATTCAGCCTTCTATGACACTACCAGCAGTATCTCTTGACGCATTGGAACAGGTCGCAACGGAGGCTGCTCGTGCAGCTGGCGCTATTTTACGAACCAACTTCGACCAAGCAAAACAGCTTCGTTTCAAAGAAGGCATCCACAACATTGTTACCGATTCGGATCTTGCAGCTGAGCAGCGTATTGTTGACATTATTCATGACGTCTTCCCCGACCATGCAATCTTAGCTGAAGAGAGTGGAGCACAACAGCAAGCTTCCGCCTACCGGTGGATTGTTGATCCCCTCGATGGTACGGTCAACTTTGCCCACGGGATACCAATCTTTTCGATTAGCATTGCAGTGGAATGGCATGGAACAGTCGTCGTAGGTGTTGTGTATCATCCCTTGCTCGATGAGCTTTTTATCGCCCGAAAAGGGGGTGGGGCATATCTTAACGGTCGCCCTCTTCGCGTTTCCACCTGTGCACAGCTTGCCGATGCGTTCTTGGTAACTGGCTTTCCGTACAACATTGCCTCATTCCCGGAGTACCGAGAATGGCACTTTCCTGCGTTAGTACGACGCGGCATTCCCATTCGCCGACTTGGCTCAGCGGCGCTTGACCTGGCATACGTTGCTGCAGGCCGCTTCGATGGCTTCTGGGAAGTAGGATTACAACCCTGGGATATTGCCGCAGGGGTCCTTTTAGTAGCAGAAGCTGGAGGACGCATCACCAGCTACGACGGCGGCCCCCACACCCTCACAACACGCACGATCGTTGCAACCAATGGGGCAATTCATGACGAGTTCATTGCTTTTTTGAATAGCACGCCCAATGAAGTGTAATGTCACCTACATGTCAGGTGCAGGGAATTTGTTCACCGTTGTCACACCGAGGGATATTGCGCCGGAACAGATTGGTTCCATTGCACCACACCTATGCGATGCTCACGCAACACTCGGTCGAATGACCGAAGGAATTCTCGTCGTAGGGGACAGGCACGACGATCAGCTTGATGTGTGGTATTTCAATCCTGACGGCTCCAGTGGCATGATGTGTGGGAATGGAGCCCGCTGTGCAGTCCTGTATGCTGTAGAAAAGGGGATAGTCAACCGTGGCGGTAGGATTAGACTTTCGATAGCTGGCACCAGCTATCCGGCTGCGTTTGATGGTAGTACGATAGCGATTGAATTCCCTCCTCCACGGGAAGACGTCCGAAACCTTATCCTCTCCATCAACGGATGTACACTCGAGTGTGCGTATGTGGACGTTGGCTCTGACCATGTCGTTCTTCCACAGAGTGTAGTGCAGAGAGTGTATCAGACACACCTCCCTCCCAATGCTTTGACCGAACTTGCACGGTATATCCGGTACCACCCGGTTTTCTCGAGAGGAACAAACGTCAACTTCTACTCGGTCGAAGGCAGCTGTGTCTACTTGGCAACTTACGAGCGAGGAGTGGAAGCAATCACCGGAGCCTGTGGGACAGGTGCTTTAGCAACGGCTGTTGTCCTATGGCGCACAAGGATCCTTCCCGCTGATTCGATGACAATCATTCCCCCCAGTAGAGAACCGTTAACCGTCCATATCCGCCATGCCGGGAATGTGATTTCATCGTTAGTTCTTGCCGGCCCAGCACAGATTCTTGCTGAACAAACTGTTGAACTGCCCGACGTGCGTAGATGAATCTATCTGACTTCTACACTGAAGCGCAGCAACGATTTGAGTGGATTCGCTCTCATCGCCGATGGTTACATGCGCACCCCGAGCTTTCATTCAACGAATACAACACGCGCGACTACATTATGTCTGTGTTGGAAAAACTGGGTCTGCAGCCGCGTGTTGTTGCCCGCACTGGTGTGACTGCAACTATTGGTAGTGGAACTCGCTGCGTTGCTCTCCGTGCTGACATTGATGCTCTTCCGATTGAAGAACAAACAGGTCTGCCCTTTGCATCCACGAACAAGGGCGTCATGCATGCTTGTGGACACGATTTCCATACAGCGATGTTACTCGGTGCGGCTGCGCTATTGTGTGAAGCTGCAGATCAGCTCAACGGCCGCGTGCTACTCATTTTTCAGCCAGGAGAGGAAAAATCTCCAGGTGGTGCATCGCTGGTGATAGCTGAGGGCATTTTGCAAGAGTTTCGCCCTGAAGCAATATTCGGGCAGCACGTGTATCCTGAAGCACCAACAGGAACCGTCCAAATAGCTGCAGGACCAATCATGGCAAGCGCCGACGAGTTATACTGGACCTTGCGAGGGAAAGGCACCCATGCTGCTCAACCTCATCGAGGAGCTAACCCTATCCGAGCTGCAGCAGAACTTATCATTCACTTGGATGGTGTAGTGCAGCAGAGTCGGAATCCTCTGCACCCTGCCTTGCTTACGATTACTGCTATCCAAGGCGGAACGGCAACGAACATCATCCCTCATGTTGTCCAGCTCAAGGGAACACTTCGCAGTTTCAATGACCAGTGGCGTCGTAGCATGTGGAATCGAATCATTGCCCAAAGCAAGGTTTTATGCGCTCTCTACGATGTTGAATGCAATGTGGACATTGTCGAAGGCTATCCGCCTCTCATCTGCGATTCTGGCGCCACTAGTCACGTCGAAGAGGTTGCCAAACGTGTGATTGGAAGTCAAAACATATACCCTTTCGAACCTAAGCTCTGGGCAGAGGACTTTGCTTTCTATGCCCAGCAGATACCTGCCGCGTTTTGGATGCTCGGTTGCCGTCCTCCCGAACGGGAGCACATGCCAGGTCTGCATTCCCCGCACTTTACGCCTGACGAGGCGGCTCTTCCCTTAGGAAGCGCTTTGCTGGCGGCAGCAGCAATGGCATGGCTCTCCTCTTAGCCTAACTGGGGCTTTGGAGAACGCAAAGTAAGAACAGTAATCTCAGGAGGAATGCCAATTCGAACAGGTGGACCTACTGTTCCCAATCCTCGATTGACGTACAGATACTGCTTCCCATCGCGGTATAGCCCTGCCCATTGCTTGTACACCACTTGGGCCACACTCAGCTCCACTCCCAGAATATGAATGCCTACCTGTCCTCCATGGGTGTGTCCACTGAGCATGAGATCAATCGGCGCTTTGCGGCGAACTGCTTTGTCCCAGAACGTTGGATCATGTGCCAAAAGAATTGTCGGGGCACCAGGTTCTACTCCGACCAGTGCTGCAGGAAGGTCAGCGAAATTCTGCCCTAATCCGGTGTTGTCTGTACCACAAATGTAGAGGGTTTCCCCATCAATAGTCAAAGCAGCATTTGTGTTAACCAGTAGCCTAATTCCCGAGTTGACAAGCATCGAGCGAAGCAATGCATGGTTTTGGGGTGAATTGTAGTGATCATGGTTACCCAGCGAACCAAATACGCCAAGCTCTGCCCGTAGCCGCTCTAAATCTGCCCGAATCAATTCCAACTCTTTAGGATCGAAATTCACAAAGTCCCCTGTGAGGACTAACACATCTGGCTTAAGCTGCTCAATCATTGCTCGCGCTCTTCGGAATGGCAAAGGGCTTCGCCACGAGCCCGCATGAATGTCACTAATTTGTACAATTCGCAATCCATCAAACGCACGGGGAAGATTATCCAGGGTAATTTCTTCCTCGTATATCGAGATGTCATCCGTATCGAGGAATCCCTTGCCGACTACACCAAAGGGAATAACTGCGCTACTCCACGCTATTGTACCGAGTAACTGGCGGCGTCCACTATCGGTAATTTCCTTTTCTTCTTTCCGTTGGCGTCTGGTCAACCAACGCCGAAGATAGCCTACCGCCTTTTTAGCTGCTCCAAGGACTGTTGCCAGCATCACCACGATAGCAATCGGGATTTTAGGTAGATACCACATCGTTGTTGCAGCAAAGAGGAAAAACATGCTTTCTTCAAGACGATTCACATTTGTGCGTTGGTAAGAAACATACGGCGACAGCACCAGAAACACCCCTGCAAGGATCCATGGCACACGATACAGCCAGTGGTTCCATTGTCGCTTGCGAACAAAGCGTTGCCATGCCGCAATAACAATAGCATCAACGCCAAACAGCACTAGCGATGAAGTGAGGATAAACCACAACCATCGCTTTGTTTCCATCTTAGCCGTATCAGTGAATTGCACACTGGTTAGTACGACGCGCACTGGAAAGGGTTGATTGTACGTCACTAACTGCCAGTTTAAGTGGCTGAAAAGAGCTCTCTAAAGTATGAGCCCTATCACGGGCAGGATTATGCTTTTTGTTTTCCAACGCTGGATACGCATCATTTTTGTACCGACGATAGCTGCAACACAAGCGTTTTGTACAGTTGCATGTCATGACCATCCACGCAATACCATGAAACCAGAGTACACTGTTCACCTAACCCCCTGGGAATACAAGGTCCTGGTCGAAAAGGCAACCGATCCTCCTGGCGATGGAGGATATACAAATCACTTTGAACCTGGAACATATCACTGTCGCGCATGTGGGGCTTTGCTTTTTGAGAGCAATACAAAATTTCATTCCGGATGCGGTTGGCCAGCGTTCGACCAGGCTATTCCTGGGGCTATCAAGCGTGTACCGGATTACTCGTATGGAATGATTCGCACGGAGATCCTCTGTGCACGCTGTGGTGGGCACTTGGGACACGTGTTCGAAGGTGAAGGCTTCACTCCGACAAATACGCGTTACTGCGTCAATAGCAGCTCAATTATCTTCCATCCTGCCGACAAGCAGACACTCATCATTGGTGTTCCTGATTTCCATCAGTGCCAAGAATTGGCTTCACGCTTAGATGGTGTACTGAGCGTCGAGTGTGGCTATGCAGGTGATAGTGTCCAATTAGTCGAAGCACTCCGCATAGAGTATGCACCACGGCAGACATCTCCTGCCGGCATACTATCTCAGCTTGTCGAGCAATTCACCCATAAAGTAGGTCCCTCAGACAAGTGGTGGTACTTCGGGGAGGCAGGTACTTCTCTCTCCCAGAGCGAAACGATTCCCTCCATTGTGCAGCGCGCACGATTGAAAGATTACCGTCCCGCAGGAGAAGAACACCAATGGTTTCTGCGAAAAATTGGCGTCGTCCGACGAACCGATTAGTTGTTTTTACCGTATTTTCGCAGCCTGAAATTTGGTCAGGTAGCTCAGTTGGTAGAGCAACGGACTGAAAATCCGTGTGTCGGGGGTTCGATTCCCTCCCTGACCACAACTCCTACCGAAACTTTTCTCCTCTATACCTATGGCTGCTGTTGAATCTGCAATGATCCCGCTTGGCACAGTTGCACCCTCGTTTCGCCTGCTTGAACCCCGCACAAATCAATGGCGAACGCTCGATGAACTTGCTTCTCCAAAGGGAACTGTCATCATCTTCATGTGCAATCACTGTCCGTATGTCAAGCATATTCTACCCGCCTTGCTTGACGTCGCACGTGAGTACATTGGGCGCGGCATTGCATTTGTCGGGATCAATCCCAACGACCCCGTCGCATATCCAGAGGACAGCCCCGAGGAAATGGCTCGCCTTGCAGAGGCACTGAATTTCCCGTTCCCTTACCTTTTCGACGAAACACAAGAGGTTGCACGCAGCTACAATGCCATGTGCACACCAGACATTTTTGTTTTCGATGGGGAGCGCCGTTTAGTCTATCGTGGGCAGTTTGATAGCTCGCGACCAAGTAATCAGATACCTCCGACCGGAGATGACCTACGCCGTGCATTGGATGCGTTATTGAACGGTACACCTGTTCCCCCTGAGCAGAAACCTGCGATTGGCTGCAGCATCAAGTGGCGGAAATAGCTACATTCGTTCTGGGGCGTGGACTCCAAGTAGGTGCAAGCCATTGCGCAGAACAACGCGCGTAACTCCTGCCAGTGCCATTCGCGCATGAACAAGTTGATTGGTTTCTGCACCGAGGATGCGGCATTCATGGTAGAACGTATGGAATGCCTCGGCAACAGTGTGTAAGTAGTCTGCCACAATGTAGGGAGCAAGCTGCTCTGCAGCTCGTTCAACAATTGCGGGAAATTGTGCGAGAGCCTTGATGAGGGCACACTCTGCTGGGTGATGCCCTAACACACGAAGATCAGGAATGCCGTCAAAGCAAACCCCCAACTGCTGAGCATTGGCAAACACGGAACATATCCGCGCATGTGCGTATTGCAAATAGAATACGGGATTATTCTCACTTTGCTCTCGCGCAAGGTTTAGGTCGAAGACCAACTGCGTTTCCGCCGCTCGCATTGCAAAGAAATACCGAACAACATCCGCCCCCAGCTCCTCGATAAGGTCGTCAAGCGTATACTGCTCGCCACTTCGCTTAGAAAGCTTATATGGCGCCCCATCTTTCATGAAAGTAACCATTTGATGAAGCACTACTTTCACCCGCGAGGTATCATACCCCAGCGCTTTGACTGCTGCCAGCACTTCCTGAATGGTTGCAATATGATCTGCGCCGAATACATCCACCACAAGGTCATCGCCGCGAGACAATTTGATGCAATGGTATGCCATGTCAGGAAGGCGATACGTTGGCTCACCAGTGGACTTGATGATGACGCGATCCTGGTCTAGGCCCAGCTTTGTCGTTGCAATCCATGTTGCACCGTCTTTTTCGTAAACCAATCCTCGCTGGCGGAGTTGTTCGACAGTACGTTCAATGTGTCCATCGGTGTACAGAGAGTGCTCGTTGAAATACACATCATGATGTACGCCAAGGCGCTCCAGCGTTCGTCGAATTGAAGCAAAGCACCACTGCTCACCTTTTGCTCGACAGATAGCGAGGTTTTCCTCCGTCTCTTCTCGTAAACGTTCTCCGTACTCTGCGATAAGCTCTCGAGCAATGTCATAGATGTAGCTACCCCGATAGCCATTTTCCTCGTCGAAGGGATAGTCATCCCCCAGCAGTTGGCGGTAGCGAGCATAAATTGAGCGGGCAAGGTTGTACATCTGCCGCCCAGCATTGTTGAAGTAGTACTCTCGCGTAACTGTATAGCCCACTGCTTCGAGCAGGCGTGCGATGCTATCCCCCAGAGCGATATTTCTTCCATGCCCGGGATGGAGTGGGCCGGTAGGATTTGCACTAACATATTCTACATTTGCCCGTTTCCCTGCGTAGCGTGCAGAATAGCCAAACCGTTCGCCCTGCTCGAGCATACGCAAAAGGACATCTGCATAGTAGCGCGGTCGAAAGCGCATGTTAATAAAGCCGGGTCCAGCGATTTCAATCGCAGCAATCCTTTCACGATCATACTCCATCGCTGCGACAATATCCTCGGCAATTGTTCGCGGCGGCTTGCCAAGTGCTCGAGCAAGCTGCAGCGCTACATTAGTCGCGGCATCACCATGCTGTGGGTGCCGCGGTAACTCTATCTCTGGTTGCACCTGGAGTCCTAACTTGCTGATAGCGTGGTGCAGTATCTCTTGTGCATAGTCGAAAAACATAGGCTCTGTTGCCGAATATTCACGAGGTAGTACGCAGACGGATCAAGCGACCATCGCTACTGAGATGGTATGCTTGGCCATCTGCCCAAAGATTTTCCAATTTGTAAAATTTCCGTGCATCGGGACGCATAAGGTGAATAACCACATCGAAGTAGTCGAGAATCACCCATTGCTGTCCTTCCCATCCTTCTGTGCGCGGCGGCTCCAAGCCACACCGTTTAGTTTCACGCTCGATGTGATCTGCAACCGCACGGATATGTTGGTCAGAGGTGCACGTGACAACAACAAACCATTCCGCTGGTGCGCCCTCGATTTGGCTAATATCTATGGCAACAATCTCCCCTCCTTTTTTTTCATCAGCAAGCCGTGCAGCAAGCCGAGCCAGATCACGCGATGTCCGAATGCGATACACCGGTGCAGTACTTTCTGTTACGTGTGCCACCGGCTACCAGGGTAAAAGTGAAACATCACCTCTCTTGCGAAATGGACGCATTTGTTGCCAATCATCACCGATGATAACACTACAGTGCACAACAAGGTCAGAGTCAATGTCGGTACGTAGCGCATCAGGCGGAAGATCGAGCACGTATTGCAATTGCGAAGCTGCTCTGTGGTCGCCTACGCGATCAATAACAACGCTTCGGTTATAGCGCGTCGGAGCAGTCCCCGCTTCTACTACATCAAACCCGCGTCGTCGTAGGTACTGTTGCACTTGGCGCGCTAATCCGGGAACGTCGGTTGCATTCCAAACTTGTACTTGGATAACTTTTTCGCTTCCTTGCTCTACCGTAGGCTCTACTGGGGGGCGGATAAACATTCGCCAAACCAGCGAAATACACAGCACTACAACAGCTCCCCCCACCATTCCTGTCAGCAGCCATCGAGCAAGGCGGCGCAATCCTCCCATCGGCTACTTGTACTGACGGAGAAATTCCAGCCGCTCCTGTAAACGAGCAATAGGAACCAGCAATTTGTCCTTTCCGAAAATCGCTTCCTCCTGTGAGTGGAAAACAATGTCATAGTCTTTGCTCATAACAATTGCTTCCTCTGGGCACACCTCTTCACATAGACCACAGTAAATGCAGCGGAGCATGTTGATTTCAAACTTGACCGGATAGCGCTCTTTTTCGCGTTCTGTTTCTCCCGCTTGTACTTCGATGGCTAATGCAGGGCAGACACGCGAACACAATCCGCACGCTACACATCGTTCTCCCTCTTCTTCAAGCACAAGCACGGGCCGCCCTCGATAGCTCCCTAATGGTTCCCACCGTTCCTCGGGATATTGTCGCGTCAATTTGGGCTTGAACATTGTCTTAAACGTCAATGCTAACCCTTTGGCAATCTCGGGGAGGTAGAGCTTCTCCCAGAAGCTCATTCGCTGTGCACGTGTATTTGTGGTGACATTCATGGTTCTACAGAGCGTAATAGTTAACGAACAAAAAAGACAATGGCACCAGTGATGATAATGTTTGCTAAGCCGAGCGGAAGAAGCACGCGCCAGCCTAAATTCATCAATTGGTCATAGCGGAAGCGCGGCAGTGTCCACCGCACCCAGATAAATAGGAAAAGTAGCACGCTTACCTTCCCGAAAAAGATAGCTAATTCAAAAAGAACTCGCGCTAATGTTCCTTCCTGCAAACCCAGCAGACTTGGGAGAAATGGTACATCGTAGCCCCCAAGATACAAGGTGGTCATTACTGCAGAGGCGGTGAACATGTTTGCGTACTCTGCCAAGTAAAACAGACCAAACTTCATCCCAGAATACTCGGTGTGGTAACCACCAACAAGTTCTGGTTCTGCCTCGGGAAGGTCAAATGGAGCACGATTTGTTTCAGCAAACGATGCAACAAGGAAGATGAGAAATCCTATCGGCTGGAAGAAAATATTCCACCGTCCGTTCGCTTGGGAAGCGATAATCTGGTACATATCCAACGATTCACTCAGCATCAGCACAGCCACCGCAGCAAGTCCCATTGCCAGCTCGTAGGAAATCATTTGGGCAGAGGAGCGTAAACCACCCAGTAACGAATACTTATTATTTGAAGACCACCCTGCAAGCGTTATTCCATACACCCCAATCGAGGTCAGCGCCAGAATGAGCAGAAACCCAACGTTGACATTGGGAGCAACTGCGATGAAAAGTTTTGTGCCGTCCTCCAAAAGGATATAGCTTGCCGGTGTAATCACACAGAGCACCGCCAGTGCTACCGCAATCGAGATAATCGGTGCAAGGCGATGGAACGCCTTATTGGCATTGTAGGGGACTATGTCTTCTTTTGTGTACAGCTTGAGAACGTCCGCTAATGGCTGGAGCAATCCAAAAGGACCAACGCGATTTGGTCCAATTCGATACTGTATCCACGCCGATATGCGCCGCTCCAGATATACCAGAGCAGCTGCCACCACTAATGCAAAGTTGAGAGCTATTGCGCCTTTGATAAGAGTAAGAGTCAGGGACGACATATCACACGTACACCAATGTTACTCAGCTTGAGGCCTCATGTAATGCGATTCATAGACGACGCCAACCGGCTCCGGTGGGCTGCTAAGTCGAATACCACGGTATTCGATCAATGCTTCGTAAGTCATGCCTTGGAATTGCGTAACAGTATCACTGAGAGCAGCAAAAACATCTCGAGCTGTTCGATAGCTCCACTGGTGACCCGCCCGACTGGCAATTTCGGTCATAAGCTTCCAATGAGGACGACACAGACGGCGCTCGCCATGAGTCCATCGATCATTTGGAGCACCAAACTTATCGAGCCGACTTTGTTTCATGCCATTGATGCGGAGAGTCTCCTTAGTCTCAAGCGCCGGCTGCAAATACTGCACCCATCCATCAATGTTTGTGAATGTTCCTTCGATTTCCGCATACGTAGCAGCCGGCAGAACTATCTCCGCGTATGCCTCCAACGAAGAGTGGTTGCTCAGCTGGGCAATAATTGTCGGGACTTTTTCAAGGACGGCTGTCCATTCGTTGTGCCCAGCAGTGAGAGGATCTGCACCGACAAAATAAATCAGTTCCGGTGAGTACTGTTGCACTCGCTCAAGAAGCTGCTGCCATGCGTTTCCTTCAATACCTATGGTGCGCAGCCCTGTGCTATTCGCATTGCGATCACTGCACCGAAGGAAATCATCGCCGAACGATGGATCTTCAACTGTAACGTAAGCCATCTCCCTTACACCAAAAGCCTCCGCAAACTGGCGAGCGACAAATGCATCTTCGTTTGTAATCGAGCCTGACAGAATCATCATGCTCTGTTTGCCATGGCGCTTGAGCAGTTCTGCAGCACTGTCAAGCGCTTCATCAATAGGCACAGAGACATGGCGACCATTTTGCCGGAGCCATGCACCACTGATTCTGCCAGTGTTAACCCACTGGTATTGCTCCAGGCGTCCTGCATCGCACATCCAATACTGGTTAACGTGAGGATTAGGACGCGGCTCCAGGCGAAGAATCTGATTGTCACGCACACCGATATGGATGTTGCAACCGCGCGCGCAGCCTGGGCACACGCTGGGCGTAAAGCTCATATCCCAGACCCGTGCTTTGAAACGAAAGTCAGCACTCGTCAATGCCCCAACAGGACACAGCTCGATGACATTCATCGAATAAGGAGAGTCAAACTGCGTCCCCTCGAAAAGCTCAATAGTCACGTGATCGTTGCGTTCGACAAACGTAAGCACCGGCTGTTTTGCTATCTCGTTGGCAAAGCGAATGCAACGGGAGCAAAGAATGCAACGCTCTCCATCGAACACAATTCGATCACTCCACCGAATACGCTTAGGCTTATGGACTTTTTCTTCGGTAAAGCGGCTTTCACCTCGCGAATGCTTGAAGGCATATTCTTGCAGCTTGCATTGGCCCGCCTCGTCGCAAATAGGGCAATCCAAGGGGTGATTGATGAGCAAGAATTCCATCACCGCATTTTGTGCTGCTACAGTCTTTTCCCCTTTCGTGTCGACGACCATGCCGTCCGAAACAGGCGTAGCACACGCAATCTGCAACTTCGGCAGCCACTGCACCACTGGATTGCCCTCACTGTCACGCTCAAGAGAGCCATCTGCTGCTTTCTTGTAGCTACCTACTCGCACCAGACACATACGGCAGTTCCCCGCGACGCTTAGTGCTGGATGCCAGCAAAAGTGAGGGATAACAATCCCATTGTCGAGTGCAGCCTCGATAATTGTTTTGCCTGGCTGTGTCTCGATCTTGCGACCGTCAATTGTAATCGTAGGCATATCAGTTATCCGGTGGAAGTGCAGTACAAATTGTAAACACTCTCGAGTGAATAATCATTCCCATCGGAGTCACTGCGAAAATAGTAGAGAGGCCTTTTCCCTACGGATAGAATCGCATCCCGAGTGCTACATCGATCGAGGAGCCAAATCCGGGGGCAATAGTAATCATTGGTCCAAGTTCCAGGAAAAATTCTAAGGGGACATTGCGGGGTAGCACGTTTACCCCAACCATGCCCCGTACACCTAAGCGGAGTTCATCGCGTTCGTAGTACTTGTAGCCACGATCTCCCCACCACCGCACACCGCGTCCAAAGCCAATCGCAGCTCCAGCATCACCGTAAAGCAACACGACTGAACTACGAAAGGCATTGAAATGCCACAAGTAATCTACCCCAATGCGGGGAGCGCCGAAATACGAACCTCCCAGACTCGCAGCAATTGCCTGATCACGACTGACCCAATGCTTGAGAGTCAATCCTGTTGGATCGCCAAGGATAAGCCCAAATCCGGTTGACCTTTGCGCAAATGCAGCAACACTCCAAACAAGAACAAGCAATCCTATACGAATACTCATCGGTTACTCCTGATGTTGTAATGACTCAAAGATCAAAAGGTAGCTTTCGTAGCGTTCAGAATCAATGTGCCCTTGTGCAACAGCTGTTCGAACCGAGCACTCCGGCTCGTGGGTGTGGGTACATGGTACGTATCTGCAGCGTTCGGAGTATGGCATGAAATCATGAAAGTAAAACGCCAGTTCTTCTGGCGCTATCATCCCAAGTGCAAATTCGCGAACACCGGGGGTGTCGATGAGCGCACCTCCCGTGGGGAGATGGAACAATCGAGGGCTTGTTGTAGTGTGTCGTCCTCGCTGGTACTTACGAGATATCTCGCGTACCCGCTGTAAGTCCATCCCAAAGCAAGCGTTGAGAAGAGCAGACTTTCCAACCCCTGAAGCTCCAATTAGCACCGAAACATTCCCCATCATCAACGCACGGAGCTGGTCAATGCCCTCCCCACTGACGGCGCTTGTCAGACACACCTGTAATCCTAACCTACTGCGATAGTAAGCAATTGCTTGCTCTACCTCTGGCGGTATGCCAAGATCAATTTTGTTGAGCACAACAACAGGGTCTACTCCTCCCTGCTCAGCAGCAATCAAGTGTCGATCGAGCAGCCGTCTGCTAAAGTACGGCTTAGTAACCGCATGCACAAAAAAAGCACGCTCGACATTTGCTGCCAAGACATCCATTGAGCGCTCCGCTGGCGCTTGCCGAAATAATCGTGTCGAACGTTGGCGAACGTGCACAATAACACCTGGTTGATTTTGGTCATTATTCGTCGCATATTCGACCCAGTCCCCTACCGCTAACAGGGATTCATTATCTGGGTTGTCTGAGGTCACAACTCCCCCCACGATGCACCGGTGGGTTGGAGTAAATACGTCCTGATGGCGGGCAGTATAGGTATCTTCCTGCTCAACCAACCAGTGTGTACCAGCGACGCCAACAATACAGCCGACCTGGTTCGCTCGGCTGCGATGTTTTCGAGGGTCTTTTTTGAGCTCATGAGAGCGGGCGAAAGTCCGTTCTGCAACTGCTTCGCCCTCATCCCAGGCAGCGTCGGTACGAATGATTGATTTTTGAGTAGGCTTGCGGCGGAATGTGGGCATTGAAGCCGTTTCCTACGTAGTGGATTCCTGGTCAAAAAGCAATCTTGGCGCGCAAATTGCTAAGTTTGCGGTAGTTTACCAATGTGTGAAATTACGTTGTCAAGTTATCGTTGGGTACTCCGTGTACAGCCTGATGAATCCATCGTCTCTACGCTCAGCAGCCAATTAGCCATCCCTCGCCCAATCGCGCGGGTGCTCGCCTCACGTGGGATGCAAACTCCGACGGAAGCGCAGCAATACTTTACCCCGCGATTGGACGATCTTCACGATCCGTTTTTACTCCCGGATATGGAGCGGGCTGTCGAGCGCATAGAACAAGCTATTGCAGCAAAAGAGACGATTTGGGTTCACGGGGACTACGATGTGGACGGCACCGCCTCGACAGCAATGCTGGTGGAGTTCCTCCGCTCTATCGGAGGGAAAGTGTGTTACTATATTCCAGAGCGTCTCACCGAAGGATATGGCATCTCTCGTCAAAGCATTCATGCTGCGATAACCGCTGGTGCACGAGTTCTCATCACTGTTGATTGCGGAATAACCAGCGTCGAGATGATCGAGTATGCCCGTGCTCAAGGCTTAGATGTTATCGTCTGCGATCATCATGAACCAGCTGAGGTGCTCCCCCCCGCTTATGCCATCCTCGATCCTTTAGTTCCTGACTGCCCTTACCCCTTCAAGCATCTGGCGGCGTGTGGAGTCACATTCAAGCTTATCCAAGCACTTTGTATCCGCCGCAACATAGAAGAGGTTGCCTTCGACTATCTTGATTACGTTGCTGTTGCTTCCGCTGCTGACATCGTCCCACTTATAGGGGAAAACCGCATTTTGGTTGCTCACGGTCTTCGTAAGCTCAACACCAATCCTCGGCCAGGCTTTCGTGGGTTAATCGATTGCACCGGGGGGGAATACGGAAGCATCACCACATCCAGTATCGTGTACGGGATCGCTCCCCGCATAAATGCAGCAGGGCGGTTGGGCGATGCACGCCGTGCTGTTGAAATGATGATGCAATCAGATCCAATCTTAGCCTTCCGCATTGCCCAATCACTTGACCATGACAATCGCAAACGACGCACCCTCGACGAAATCACTTACGAACAAGCCCGCAAACAAGCTGAAGAAGTATTAGCAACCCAGTCGCGACGATCGTTGGTGTTGCACTCATCATCATGGCATCCTGGGGTTATCGGTATTGTGGCATCGCGCTTGGTCGAAAAGTTCCATCTTCCGACTATTCTTCTCACCTCTGGTGACGATGGGATTGCAAAGGGTTCTGCACGGAGTATCCGCGATTTTGATATTCATGCTGCTCTCCGCCGATGCGAACCAATCCTCCTTGAGTACGGAGGACATAAACATGCAGCAGGTTTGGCACTGCGACTGGAAAATATCCCTCTTCTCCGTGACATGTTTGATAGCATAGCTCAAGAGTCTATTAGCGATGCGATGCTCGTACCTGAGCTCACAATAGATGCTCCACTGGAATTGCCTGAACTTACGCCCAGCGTATTAGAAGTCCTCCCTCGCTTTGCGCCGTATGGGTTCAATAACACTAAGCCCTTGTTCATCGCTGATAATGTTCGACTTGTTGGGGGAATACGGCAAATGGGACGAAATCAAGTGCGTTTTCGCACGTTGCAATCAAACTTTGTCATTGATGCTGTCGCTACTTTCAGTGCCGACAAAACTGCTATCCTGCAGCGATCTGCTTCGTTTGCCATGATATTCAGTATCGAGGAGGAGACCAAAGGAATTCCGCTCCTCCGCGTTCGAGATGTTCGCCCCTCTGATTCTAATGCGTCACAAGCACAATCGGATTGGAACTGATCTCCTGATTGCGTTCAACTGCGCACCAAGGGACACGACAGAGTCGCACAGGACTATTTGGCACCATGAGCACATACTACGGCAATGGCACAGCGATTATCAGCAGAGGCAATAGACGACCTGCGGAAAGAGCTTGACCGTATTGAGCGCGACATAGACACCCCACCGCTGGAGCTATGCCGCAGCTTGGATGACATCCTTCGAACATCCTACATTCTCGCAACCGAAGACGAACTCCAAACATTTGCCAGTTTCATTGCGCGCCAGCTGTATGTCCATCAGGCGCTTCGCGTACCCCCTTTACTGGCTGAGGCAATGGAGAGCTTGCGAGGATGGCTCCACGCCATTCTCCGCGAACGTATTGAATATCCCCGCGAGCAATTGCTTCCGGCTATCAGAGCACTATCCTACTGGCTCGATTGGCATGAAAATCCTGCCCGCTTTGATGAAGGGCTCGTTTCATTTCCACACAAGCGGCATAGCTCCTTGGAAAATCTGGTCGAAGGGTGCATCCGTTTCATCATCACGGAGCGACAAAGCATTCGAGGAAGCACCGGCGAAGAAATTCCAGTACTTGGTGGAATTGATGCCACAACTGAAAATCGGCTCTCTCTTCAGCTCCACGGACGGTGGCGTGCTCTTGCACAGCACGTGCGCACGGGAACAATACTTGCTATTGTCGGCGCATCAAGCGTCTCTCCTGGCATTCTTGCTTGTAGCGATAACACCCTCGTGACAATTGAGCCGGACTTCCTACTTGATGTTACCACTGTTGCGGAATGCTTTAGTGGAAGTGTCAATTCTCCTCTTTTTGCTCTCTGGCGGCTGCTCAAACCTCAGCAAATAAATGCAACTGCTATTGTAGGCACTGTTATCAATGCATGCTTTGATGAGCTATTAGTGCAACCAGAGCTCGATACGGCAGCAGCTATAAACCGTGCTCTTCGTGCCTGCTATCTGGATGTACTGGCGGCACTCAAATCGAAGGCACTAACGCTGGAGAGCTTGGAGCAAAGCGTGCGAGCACAGCTTGCCACCATCAAGACAGTTGTAGCATCCCTTGCAGGGCGTACAACAACCGAACCAACCTTCCTTGCACCATGGTATGGGATTCAAGGGCGACTGGATGTCCTCATTGAACACCCTGAGGATGCAAGCTGCAAGAGCATTATTGAACTCAAAACCGGGACACCCCCAGCCAATCAATTCCTTGCAACATCAACGGGCAAACACATAGCTCTTGCAATGCGGCCGAGTCACGCAATGCAAATTGCAGGATATAACCTTCTCCTCGACGCAGCATTTCCACATCGTCATGGCACAAGCAGCATCTTATACTCCCAATCAGCAGACCAACCTCTCCGGAATGCACCTAACGACCACGAGCTGAAGGCAGACTTCCTTGGCATGCGCAACCGCATAATAGAGCTCTACTGGGCACTTGCACACCGACGCTTCCGCGCACTTGAACAGCTTATCACGTTCTGCGAAAACTTTTCTATTCCCCTCCACCAAGATGAGCTGTTGGCGTGGAAACAGCAATGGCAACAATTGACCTTACAGGAGAAGCTCTACGTACAAGCATGGCTTGCATTTGCTTTCCATGAACTCATCACAGGACACATTGGGAACGCTCGTCGCCAAAGCGGATTTGCATCGCTGTGGCGCATGAGCATTGCCGAGAAGACCGAACAGCTCAGTGCACTTACCCACTTGTGCTATGATCCAGCAGCAAGCGATCTTGAGCGCGGCTACATTTGCTTTCGCTTTACCGACCGCACCCCGCAAGTACATCCATTCCGTCGCGGCGACATTGGCATTGTATATCCCCATGCAGCACTTGACCAGCACGGTGCGGTCCTTGGTCAAGTTTTCAAGTGCGCTATCCGCGCGTTGACAGCCGATAGGGTCACTGTTAGCCTTCGTAACAAACTTTTTGACCGTCGCCAATTTGAACAGTATAACTACTGGGCTCTCGACATGGACATGCTTTCCCTTGGTATCGAGAGCTTGGTACGCGGATGCGGCGATTTTGTCCGCCTTCCTTCCTCGCAACGACAGCGTATTCTTGGCACCATTCCACCCCAGACTACAAATCTTGAGATACCACGTCCAGAGCGCTTGACCGATACGCAATACGACCTGCTCTGCAAAGCACTTTGCAGCTGCGATTATTTCTTGCTCGAAGGTCCTCCCGGAACTGGCAAGACCAGCACGATGCTTCGTGCCATCGTCGAGCACTTATTGACAACAACTGACGAAACAATCCTCTGCACAGCTTTAACCAATCGTGCAGTAGACGAGATATGCACTGCTCTGCAACACATCACATCTGGTGGGACTCTCCTCCGTCTTGGCTCTACCGATACTACAGATCATCCTGACATCACTCTTGGCACAATGGCACAACACATGGACTTTGATCAGCTGGCATCAGTACTCGACCGAGCGCGTGTGGTTGTCGCAACCGTTCCCTACCTCAATGCGAACACTGCCTTGTTTGAGCTAAAACACTTTACCACTGCTATCATAGACGAAGCATCCCAATTGTTGGAGCCAGCAGTATTGAGTATTGTCTCGCGCGTCCGTCGCTTCATCATGATTGGGGACGCCTGCCAGCTACCTGCGGTTGTCCAGCAGGATGATCGTTTTTGCTCAGTTTCCCATGACCAGCTCGAAGCAATTGAGCTGCACCGATTAGACACCTCGCTCTTTGAGCGGCTGCTGCGTCTGGCAAAACGAAATCGCTGGGATTATGCCTGGGGACGCCTTGTCGAGCAAGGCCGCATGCACCGTTTGATTGCAGCATTCCCTGCCCGTGTGTTTTATGGCACCACTTTTCGCACGATCCATCCCTGGCAGGAAGACCCATCGCCAACTGTTCCCTATGCTGATCTCCCCCGATTTCTTCAGCATCGTCTCGTTTTCATCGATACCCCAAGCGAAGCACACACCGGTTACAACCACACAGAAGCCCACCTTGCTGCAGCATGCGCTACTGCTCTTGCAGCAGTTGCTACTCAACCTCTTGACCGTGCTATCGGCATCATCACCCCCTTTCGCAAGCAAATCCGAACAATTCTGGAGTACCTGCCGGAAACGTTAGCTCCATTCCTTACCATTGACACAGTCGAACGATTCCAGGGATCTGAACGCGATCACATCATCCTTTCTTGCTCAGTCAACGCATGGCATGAAATTCCCCTGATTGAATCGCAAGTTGTGCTCGATGGGCGGACAGTTGATCGTAAACTCAACGTTGCCCTTACGCGCGCACGGCATCAGCTCATCGTTATCGGTAACCGCGCGATATTAGAGCGCCGTCATAGCTATGCTGCATTGATTGAAGAAATCAGTCGCAATGGCATCGTCATTTCTGCGGAAGATGCTCGTATGCAGCTCGAACTTCACGCTATCTTCTCGGCACGGAGCAACCACCATGCGCATCATCGGAATTGACCCGGGTTCTCTCATCTGTGGATATGGCGTTATCGACGTGAATGGTAACAGTCTCCGCCTTGTCGAGTATGGAGTAGTGGAAGCACAGCGTGTTGCACCCGAGCTTCCCGAGCGCTTAGACCATATCTACCGTCGTTTGACCGCAGTTGTCGAACGCACCAAGCCAAATGCTGCAGCACTGGAAGCGCTGTTCTATGCGCGAAACGTTCAATCGTTGCTCAAGCTTTCCCATGCACGGGGAGTGGCGATGCTCGTTCTTGCTCAACATCATCTTCCCATCACCGAGTATGCAGCACGCCTTATCAAACGAAGCATCACAGGCAAGGGGAATGCAACAAAAGAACAGGTATCATACATGGTCAAATCCCTCCTCTGTATTGAGGAGACACCAGAGTTTTTCGATGCTACCGATGCCTTGGCAGTCGCTTTGACCCATGCTCTTCGCACTGACATGCCCGTAGCTCAAAGAAAGCGCTCACCGGCAACCACATGGCGCCAGTTTATCGAAGAAAATCCACACCGGGTGCGGCGGGCTTAAAGAGTCCGAGCGTAGTCCCGAGCGATGATGGCTAATTCCTCCAGTCTTTTGTCCACTGCATGCATGAAGGTGCCAGGCGGATATGTAAAATCTGGTAGCATCGTGCCTGCATCCATTCCGGTCAGCAGAGGAATACCCTCGGTGAAATGCCGAATAGCCCAAACATGGAATTTCCCCTCCTCAGCAGCAGCGATAAGACTTTCAGGCAACATAAGGTCCGCAACATTTTGTTGTGGAATAATCACACCATGAGATCCGTCAAGTCCCTGTTGCTGGCAGATTTCGAAAAAGCCGATTATTTTTTCATTGACTCCACCGACGGGCTGGACGTCTCCTTTCTGATTAATGCTGCCAGTAACAGCAATTGATTGCACAATTGGTATTCGGGCAAGGGACGATAAAATCGCGTACAATTCAGCAAGCGATGCACTATCACCATCAATCTCGCCATAATTCTGCTCGAAGCAAACACTTGCGGACATTGCTAAAGGCCGCCGTTGGCCAAAGTATTCCCGGAGCAAGCCCGGAATCGTCAGCATCCCCTTTCGGTGGATTCTTCCGCTTAGCGATGCTTCATATTCAATGTCAATAATCCCTGCATTACCTGCCCCTGTGGAAGCTGTAATCCGTGCTGGTTTCCCAAATGAAACTAAGCCGGTCGAGTAAACAGTCAAGCCGTTAATCTGCCCAATGCGGGCACCACGGGTGTCAATCATTAAGGTCCCCTGAAAAATCTGGCTTTTAATCTTGACATCTTGGAGTTCTGTCCGGCGCCGACGAAGGCGCAGAGCCTCCTCGACACAAGAGCGATCGAAGTATTTCATCCGCCGCTGCCGCGCAACAAAAGATGCTTCTCGGATAACGTCTGACACATCGCTGAAGTTGATTGTGATTTTGTTTTTGTCCTCTGCTCGTTCTACTGCCCATTCGATAAGCGCTGCAACACCCGAAGGGCGAGCATGAAGGACATTTTCTTCCTCGCACAAACGGGCGACAAAGCGTGCATAGTTGTGAAGCATTTTTTCCGAGCGGTCGGTCTCATAGTCGAATTCAGCGGCAATCTTGAACATTTTGGTAAAGTCCTCCTCGTATGCCGCTAGTGTGGCATAGGTTTGGTAATCGCCCAGCATGATGACTTTGACGTTGACATCAATGATTTCCGGTTTGAGAGCAAGACCACCGCTGGTGCTATCAGAGGGCTGGATCTCCAACTTCCCATACAGCAATACGCGCTTGAGGGTTTGCCATACGTGCGCATCGCTGAGAATATCACTGGCATTGACGATCAAATACCCTCCATTAGCCCGGAGAATAGCACCGGCTCGAATCATTGTAAAATCACTCTGAACAACGCCATTGCGGTCATAGCGCCGTTCGATGGTTCCGAAAAGGTTTGTGTACGTGGGGTAAGTCTCAATGATGATTGGAGCTGATAATGCTTGAGAATTGTCCACAATGATGTTGACAGTGTACTCCTTGAGCTTGTCCGCAACCGTACGCCCGTCGGGAAGTTCCGCCTCCGAAGCTGTGGCGTACTGAGGAGAAAATATTTCGACATTTTCAATCAAATCTTGCTCGCATTCAGCCAAGTATTGCTGCACCGGTTCATCGCGAAACCGCGCTCGCAGATCATCGAAAGCAGCTGCGATGATAATCCCTGCTGCTTTCCGCGCATGTTCGAGGAGAGCCTGTTCGAGTGCTCGTTGCATTTCCAATCCTTCATAGCTCATGTTGATGAGTTCCTCGCGGAGCTTCAAGTATGTACGAACTATCCGCTGAGCACGGCGTTCGCTAAGCTTTCCTTCGCTAACCAGTTGCGCTACTTCATCAAGCGAGGCTGGCTTACCCCGGACGAGCGCAAACAATTCATAGCGCGACGTTCCATCCGGATCGGTCACTTGACCAAGGGTAAAGCCTTGGGGTGCGATACGCCTGTTGAACTGCTCAACTAAGGCAGTTTCCCTGGAGCGGAACCGTTGCGTTATCGCACTGCGACTGCGCTGGAAGGATTCCTCCCGAAAGAGGGCTGCTATGCGTCCTCGCAGAAAAGTAATTGTCTCTGCCAATGCTTTAGCAAACAGGCGTGCTCTTCCTGCGCGGAATATGAGCAGGCGCGGCATGGTGGGATTAGAAAAGTTATGCACATAGGCAATGTCCACCAGGTCGCGCCGCTGTTGAGCAATTGGCTCGAGTACCTGCTTAATGGTGGTAAGCCTGCCTGTCCCCAGCAGGCTCATGACGAAAATGTTGAAGCCCCGAGACTCTATCGCTGCGCCGAGCTTTATTGCTTCGATTGCCCGATGTTGCCCTACAATGCCACGCAATGGAACCAGTTCCTTCGTTGTACGGAAGGAAAAAATTCGCTCATCGCAGCGCCAGCGGAGTTGCTCGACAGGAACCGGCGTGATATGCTGGGGATTCATCAGTGTCTCCACACAGTATAATTGGCGACAAAAATTAGGAAAGAGCCCCTGGAACTCTACTGCAATGCTCAATGTTGTTGCGTCAGCGACAAACTCTTTTACCATGCACGGTATGCTGGAAGCCGCTCGTTTGGAACACGCAAACGTATTTTCGTTCCAGCAAACTTCACCTCTTGCTCGAACGCCAATGACGGAACAACAGCGCACCGAGCTTTTCGAGCGAGAGCTGGTGCCACACATGAAAGCTATTCGGGCACTTGCTCTCCGGTTGTGTCGCAATCCCGACGACGCCGATGATTTAGTGCAAGAAACATATCTGAAAGCATTTCGATTTCTCGACAGCTTCTCTCCTGGCACTAATGCAAAAGCATGGCTGACAACAATTCTCAAAAACACATTCATCAATAAGTATCGAGCAGAACAGCGGACAGGTGAAGCAGTCTCATATGAAGAAATCGAGGACTTCTACGAAAGCCTGCGCCCCGACGAGATACCATCGAATGACGCAATAACTCAACAACTCGACCAGATTCTCGACGATGAAGTAATGGCAGCACTCAATGCACTATCAGATGAGTTTCGTACTGTTGTCATTCTCTGCGATATCGAAGACTTCAGTTATGAAGAGGCAGCAGAGTTCATTGGTTGCCCGGTGGGTACCGTTCGTTCTCGTCTGCATCGAGCACGGGCAGCGCTGGCCAAGCAACTTCTTTCCTACGCACGTCGGCAAGGATTCTCTGTGGCAAATGCCGTTGACCGTTTTGATATTTCATCCACAACCGAGGGAGATGAACAATGACTCTCAGCGATAAAGACTTCTTGATTGCTATCGCTGACGGGCACGCCACCGAACAAGAACAGAAACAGTTCGATGCGCTACGGGAAGCTGATCCGCGGATAGAAACATACGTCGAGATACTCCGAGCAACGCGGGCACGGTTGCGTAAGGCTGCCGAACACACTGTAGAGGAACTACCGCCGGAACTGCTCAGCCGCATTCGGAGAGAAATAGCAGCCACTCGCTCTCAACCACCAGTGCTTGGCATTCTGCAGCGCTGGTGGTGGGCAGCGGCAGCAGTAGCTGCAGCAGTTGCGCTTATCATTGCTGCACCATGGCAACAGCAAAAAGGAGTGGACTTCCGCGCTGAATCGCTGGAAAATTTCCAACGCATCCTCGACGGTAAGCTCTCCGTTATGGTCGCGACAAACAACTTCGATACGCTGGTCTCATTCTTCCGTTCCCATGGCGTGTCCTATCATTTAGTAGCAGTGCCCTTGAAGGCAGAACTGGTGGGAGGAGTTATTTCTGAGCACAATGGTGTCAAGCTCGCTCACATGGTTTATCGCCGCAACAACACTCTCATTTACATGTACCAAGCACCCGAAGAACTGTTCGAGCGCGGTATTTTAACGCTGCCCTCAGCGGTAGAACCCTACGCCGAATCAGGAAAGTGGTATGCAGAAAATGTTTCGAAATGGTCTTGGATGTTCTGGCGCGTACAATCTGTGTACTGCTCCGTCGTCGCAAGTGTACCGAAAGAACAATTAGCAACATACTTTGTTGAAGGTACATCATGAAATATACAGTTGCAACAGTAGCGGTAACAATTGCCCTTTTAACCAGTTGCAATAATGGACCAAGTGAGCGGGCAGCACTGGCAAGCGTGCAGCAGTCGTTTTCCTCTCAGGTAGCACCCCCAGCACCTGCTGGACCTGCAGACTATATTGTAGATGCAGTTTCAGTTGGTACCCCCACCGCCGGACGCTTGATTGACATTACGTGGAAAGATCAAAGCGGTAAGACTGTACGTTTGTCCGAATATGCAAAGGGTAAGGTTGTATTTCTCAACTTCTGGGCAACGTGGTGTCCTCCCTGCCGTCGTGAAATTCCGGACATTGTTGAGCTGTCACGCGAAATGTCGAATGATCTTGTCGTCATCGGCATTTCACTCGACGATGGCAGTGACGCAAAAGCGAAAGTGATAAAGTTTGCTATGGATAAAGGTATTACCTACATCAACATAGTTCCCAGCGCAACCTTCAGCACAAAGGCGATTGCAGAGGCATACTCGGTCATTGCTCCCATCAATGCAATTCCAACCACTTTCATCTTCGATCGCAACGGCAATCACAAGCAGACTATCATCGGCGCAAACACCAAAAGTTACTTCGCGGACGCTGTCAAAAAGGCAATGTAGAAACAGATTTGCCTTCACTACTGTTACCTGCACCACCAGCTCAGCGGTGGTGCTTTTTTATGGCACAGCTTCATAAATAAGAGAAGTACGGGGCAAGGGAGGAGATTCCTCAATTTCGATGCTTTGAAGCAGAAGCTGTGCACAGGGTGGAATGCGTTCTTTGTCAGTTGCATACACTGTGAAAAGTGGTGCGCCGCATTCAATGTAGTTGCCCCGCTGCACATGAAGTACCACTCCTGCAGCAGGATCAATAGTGTCCTGTGCTCGTTTGCGTCCAGCCCCTAACTCAACTAATGCAAGACCAATCTGGCGAGTGGAAAATCCGGTAATGTATCCACTGCGAGGGCTTTCCACCGTTAGGGAGGGAGTGCTGACATATCGTGCAACCGACTCTTGCCACCTCCCCCCTTGGGCAGCGACCATTTCATGGAAACGCTCGTATGCCTGTCCATTTTCCCACACCTGAGCAGCGCGCGACATTCCGTCTTGCTGAGAAGAAGCAATGCCAGCCAGATGGAGCATTGCACCTGCAAGGTACAAGCTTAATTCCCGAATGTCCGCTGGACACTCCGACGGATTTTGCAGAGCGCCCTCTGCTTCCTGCACCTCAACCCAATTGCCTACAGCACAGCCAAGTGGATCATCCATGTCGGTAAGCACTCCGCGTACAGTCAGCCCTGCCCCCTGTCCGACGGCTACAAGCATTTGCGCCAAGGCTCGCGCATCGTTTATGTGCTGCATAAATGCCCCTCGCCCGATTTTGACGTCCAACACTAACCCCTGTGCTCCCTCAGCAATTTTCTTGCTGAGGATAGATGCGGTAATCAAGCCTACTGACTCTACCGTCCCCGTTTCATCTCGAAGTGCGTAGAGAATTCGGTCTGCTGGTGCAACCTTTGCACTTTGGGCAAACATTGCCACCCCCAGACGGCGTAGCTGGCGTTCAATTTGCTCATCGGATGGATGAACGGTAAAACCAACTATTGACTCGAGCTTATCGATAGTGCCGCCAGTATGTCCCAGCCCTCGCCCGCTCATCATAGGCACTATCGCTCCAGCGGCCGCTGCTATTGGCGCTACAAGGAGAGATATTTTGTCACCCACACCACCGGTGGAATGCTTGTCAACCGCATAGCCAATAGAACGCCAGTCGTAACATGTACCACTATGCGCCATTGCTCGCGTGAGGGCAACTGTTTCTGCTTCGGTCAACCCTCGAATACATGCCGCCATCAGGAATGCTGCTGCTTGAGCGGTGGTAACAGATCCATGGACAATTCCTGTAATAAGCTCCTCTATCTCTGTCGGGCTTAAGGTGAGACCATCGCGTTTTTTCCGAAGAAGTTCGGCAACGATCATTAGAGAACTGGTTGTAATTTTGCTTTACGTAATTGCAAATATGGAACAACTGCCGCCTTTATCGAAAACACGCCAACGGTGGATTGCTCATTTACACTCCAAGCGATATCGCCATCGGGAGCGTTGCTTTTTAGCGGAAGGTATTCGTACGGTTGCGGAATTAGCAATCTCTTCCTATCGCACAGTGCTTGTTGTCTGCACTGAACAGGCTCGCAAAGAGCATCCAGAAGTGGTGGGACAGTTTCTCCAGCAGGGAGTTGCCTGTTATACAGCCACTCCGGAGGAATTCAAGCGTCTGGCGGACACGACATCGCCGCAGGGGATTTTAGCCGTTGTCGCCTTTCCCGATACCGATACAAAAAAGACTCTCTCTGGATCAGTGGTGTTGCTCGATGGTATTGCTGATCCAGGAAATGCTGGAACGATCGTACGGACTGCCTACTGGTTTGGGTACACCGGTGTCATCCTAAGCGATGATAGCGTGGAGCGATTCAATCCCAAATTTGTTCGGGCAACGATGGGGGCGCTATTTCATATCCCCGTTCTTGAAATACCCGCATCACATGCCCTTGAGCGTTACCGTGATACCCATCGTATCATTGGAACATGCGCAGAAGGTGGCATTCCGCTTGCGCAGTACTCTACACCGTCATCTCCCCATCTTTTGGTCATTGGCAATGAAGCACGTGGTTTATCCCAATCGGTTATTCCCCTTGTCCACGATTTCGTTACAATCGAGGGACAAGGTAGCTTTGACTCCCTTAATGCGGCAGTGGCCGCTGGAATTGTGATGTACCACCTTTGCCGACAACGATGAAACTGGTCCTTGCAACAGCAAATCCAGCAAAAGCTCATGAACTGGAGGAAATTCTCTGTGCCCTGTTGCCCGAAAAAGATATGCAGGTCATCGCTGCCCAAACTCTCCTTGGCTCTGACTGGCAGGTAGAGGAAACAGGCGCCACATTGGAGGAAAATGCCTATCTCAAGGCAACCGCGGTATTCGAAAAAACTTTGCTCCCCACGATAGCTGACGACACCGGGCTCGAGGTTGAAGCACTTGGCGGTTTGCCAGGGGTACAGACAGCTCGATTCGCAGGGGAAAATGCGACCGCATCGCAAAACATTGCTCTCCTGCTGGAAAAGCTCTCGGGGATTTCTACGCGAGAGGCGCAGTTTCGTACAGTCATTTGCTACCGAGATCGTTTTCGCACCCTTTTTGCTGAAGGTGTTTGCCGTGGCTCTATTGCCGATCAACCACGAGGAACAGAAGGATTTGGCTACGACCCCATTTTCATTCCCGAAGGGGATCATCGCACGTTCGCAGAAATGTCCCCGCAGGAGAAACATCTGCGCTCGCACCGCCGACGCGCCCTTGATAGCCTGGTCGAACAACTGCGACGTTTATGGGAGTAATCACCCACCCAGCGGTTAGCCGCGTGCTTACATCGGTCCGCTCACTCGATACAAGCACAGCAGCACTTTTAATTGCGGTAGCTGCTGAAACAGCGGGCGATCGTGATTTACTCCAGGCAGCGGTCGAGACATACCTCACTTTTGACAACCGCTACGATCGCCTATACGAGCTTCTAATACAAACCTATCTATTTGCAGGCTTCCCTGCTGTGATTGAGGGACTCAAAGTAGCTCATCGCGTTGCGCATGCACGAGAAATCCACGTTAGCAGCAACATCCGGGAATCGTACAACCCCGACCTTTTTATCTATCGAGGCACCCGCCACTTCCATCTTGTTTATGGGGCGCAAGCGGACCAAGTGCAACGCTTGTTGCACGAATTATCTCCCGAGCTTGAGCAGTGGATACTTTTGGAAGGCTATGGCAAGATATTAGCACGACCATTCGCTGTAAGCCCTCTTGAGCGTGAATTCGGAGCGATTGTCGCGCTTGCGGTGGGCACATGGCATGTGCAACTACGTTCCCATCTCCATGCGGCAGCTGCATTAGGCGCAAGTAGTGCTACTCTTTCTGAGGTTCTTCTTTGCGCCGAGACAGTAGTCCCCAAAGAGCACATGCAACCTGCATACGAGTACATCGCAAGATTGTGATGATGAAACTGACCTGTTTCGTTACAACCATAGCGATGGTTGCATCCCTCTGGGCGCAGCATCCAGTGCCGCATCGCCGCTTCGATACAGTTCGCCACCGGGAAATAGCACCGGTGCGCTCTCCAATTCGCGAGCTTCACGCAGACCTGGATGCCCTGCTGAAAAACCGTGACCTTGCATCGGCATTCATCGGGGTGTGTATTCTTTCGACTGAAACAGGAGAGTTTCTCTATCGATTCAATGACACAAAGGCATTCGTCCCAGCTTCCTTAGTCAAGCTTATTACGACCGCCGCTGCGTTCGAGTTGCTCGGACCAGATTTCCGCTTTACAACCCGTGTGTATCTCGATGGCCGTCTGCGTCCAGGCGGGGACTTCGAGGGAAACATTATCATTCGAGGTAGTGGCGATCCAAGTTGGAGCGAAGCATTTGGAACGTGGCCCGATTCGGTATTTGCCCAGTGGTGTGCAGGCTTGGACTCTCTCGGAATTACGACAGTGCGAGGGAATATCATAGCTGATGACTCTTATTTCGACGCTGTCCGTTATGGGCCCGGCTGGATGTGGGATGATTTCGGCATGCCCTATTCTCCACCAATTTCAGCCTTAGCAGCACATGATAATTGCATGCGACTTCAGCTGCAGCCTGGTACCGTTCCGGGGGCACCTGTCTCGGTTCGCGTCCTTCGAGGCAGTAGTCATGCTCGCATAAACAGCGAACTGATCACTGCCCCAAGCGATGCCTTAGTTGATGTGGTTCCGGTTCGGGAATATGGCACAGGAACAATAGAACTGATCGGTAGCGTACCCCTTGCAAATGATACCGCTACCGGTGCTGTTGACATAGAGGTACCCGTAGATAATCCTGCAGCATACGTTGGTGCTCTCTTTCGTGAGTTTTTGAATCGTCGGGGAATTCGGGTCCGCGGTAGCGTCCTGACAGCAAGCGAGTGGGGCGAACCAATTCCATATAACCGTCTTCCTGTACTGGGTGGATACACTTCCCCACCTTTGCGCGCCCTTGTCACCGTGATGAACCATACAAGCCACAATTTGTGTGCAGAAATGCTTTTGAAAACGATCGGTAAAGAAAGCAGTGGCAGTGGAAGCTTTGAGAGCGGGATCGAGTATATCCGAAGCATGATACAGCGCAATGGTTTGCCCAGTGATGATATCCAGTTAAGTGATGGAAGTGGACTTTCTCGCCTGAACTTATGCACGCCAGTATTTTTCGCTCGCCTATTGTGGTATCTCTGGCGTAGCCGCTGGCGAAATGACTTTGTTGCCTCTCTTGCTCGCCCCGGCGACTATGGCACGCTACGAACGCGGCTGGTGGGAACGTTGGCAGAGAAAAGCGTCGTTGCAAAAACAGGCACCCTCAATAATGTCTCTAATCTGGCTGGTTATGTCACTACTCGGGATGGAGAAGTGCTCTGCGTGGTAGTGATGGTCAACCACCTCCTTGCTCCTGAGTCTATTGCGCGAAATCTCCAAGACCTTATTTGCATGCGCTTGGCATCATTCAGCCGGCGATGAAGGGCAACCAATATGATAATCCCCGAAGCCGAATAACACTCCATCCTACCAGCGCGATAGCAACAATTGCAAGCCCAATCAACCGGATGCTCTGCTGCTGCACTGTTGGAGCACGGAATGCACGCGGTAATAGATGCACAACCCCCAGAGCAATTACCATCCCGAATGCATGCTCGTACTGATACCGCAGCGCTTTCATATCCCAGTTGGCCTGGATGCTGTCATAAATCAAGAGAATACCCCCCAGTACCAGTTGCAAACTGGTGACAATTACTCCGCTCAGCACAATCCACCGCAGAATGGGGATGGTAGATTTTCGTAGAAACACGATAATACCCCCAATCAGCGTTGCAATCAATAGCACCGCAACAATCCATCGTAGACTTCCATGAATGAGTAAAATGGTTTCCATCACTTCTGTGCGAAAAAACTTACGATGCTGGAGCGCCAATGAATTCACGATATGCCGCAGCACTCATGAGTGCATCAAGCTCCGCGGGATTTTCAACTTCAATTTTGATAATCCATCCTTCTCCGTAACAGTCACGATTGATGATCTCGGGCGTAGAGGCAATTTTTGGATTTATCTCGAGCACTGTTCCACTGCAGGGTGCATAGAGATCGGCAACCGTTTTCACTGCTTCAATAGTGCCGAACACCTTTCCTTGCACAAGACGCTCAAGATTTGCCGGAATGTCCACATAGACAATGTCGCCCAACTCGGTTTGGGCATGATCGGTGATGCCAATCCATCCGATAGTGCCCTCAACGCGAATCCATTCGTGTTCTTGTGTGTAGCGTAGATGTTCGGGAATATGCATTGGTGTTGACTTGTAGTTTAGTTGAACAGGCGGCGCGAAAATCAGAAAAAATATGTTTCTAACCAAACACTTTTTAGCCGTTTGTTTGCTCAGTGTGCTGTTGTTGGCGTTTGAGCTCTTCGATATGCTGGAGAATACGCTGCCGCATTGCTTCCTCAACCTCTTGATGGCTTGTTCCTTTGATCATTTCCCCTAACTGAGGACAATAGGAAGCATACCGATTGCCCATGTCATACCGACGAATTAAGATTTCATAATCGAGCGGGTTTGTGCTGGAGGACTTTTGCATATCAGCAAAAAGTAATGTGACACACGTAGAAAGACGATTTCCACCGCATTACGATTGCTCAAGAACAATAAATCCAGCGCGGGTCCCCGTAGCAGTACTAAGCTCTGCAGAAAACTCCTCCAGAGCACTCTCTCGTATGCGTGCAGTGAACTCAACAGCGTCGCGATACTCCGCTTCGAAATCAAGTGCATAGTGATGGAGAATTCCAATCACTGCATCAACATCCTCGTATGCACAGAAAATCCGAACGCTGACGTACCGCACAACAGGCACACGTTCAGCGGTAGCTAAGACTTTTTCGGTAACACTGGCGTATGCTCGAGCTAACATACCTAGTCCCAATTTCGCATTCCCGACGTAGCGTACGACAACGACAAGCACGTCACTGAGTCGGTACTTTTGAATGACAAAAAGAATTGGCTTACCAGCGCTCCCCGCTGGTTCGCCATCATCCCATGTACGGTACTCCATGCCACCAATGCCGATGCGGTATGCGTAGCAGTAGTGTGCTGCCGTTGGATAGTTCCGTCGAATACGCTCAATATGCACAAGAACATCTTCCTTGCTGGCAACAGGAATTGCCGTTGCCACAAAACGCGACCCCTTAATCACATGCTCAGATCGAGATTCACCCGAAAGCGTGTAATAGAGTATTGTCGAATCATTCATTGCTCGGTGTACAGATGAATATTGGCATTGTTTGCTATCCGACCTACGGTGGCAGTGGCGTAATCGCAACGGAATTAGGCATGGCGCTTGCGCGCCGCGGTTGGAAAGTTCATTTCATCACTTATGCGCTGCCGTCACGACTAGACCGTTTTCAACAGAACGTTAATTTCCACGAGGTCGAGATACCGAGCTATCCACTCATGGAGCATCAGCTCTATACGCTCGCGCTTGCAAGCAAAATTATTGACACTACCCGCTTCGAACAGCTCGATGTGCTTCATGTCCACTACGCAATTCCCCACGCTATCAGCGGCTACTTAGCAAAGCAAGTCCTTCACACCGAAGGAATATCCCTGCGCGTTATTACAACACTTCATGGGACAGACATTACGCTCGTTGGTCTTGACCCCGGTTTTCACCCTTTGGTAAAGTTTTCCATTGAGGCATCCGACGCTGTAACCTGCGTTTCCAACTATTTGCGAGATCGGACGACACAGCTTTTCACCGATCGCTCTCCCATCGAGGTAATTCCTAACTTTGTAGATACAACGGTCTATGATCGTACGGCATATCCTTCCGCTTCGATTCGCAAGCAGCTTGTGGGGGATGCTGCCCTTGTACTGATGCACATTTCTAACTTTCGTCCTGTCAAGCGTGTGACAGACACAATTCGCATTCTTGCTGCTGTTCGGGAGCACGGTATCGATGCATACCTTGTGTTAGTGGGCGATGGCCCAGACCGCGCAGAAGCAGAGCATTTATGCCGCACGTTGAATCTCTGCGATGCTGTTCGTTTTGTCGGCAAGGTTGTTGCAACAGCCGAGCTCCTGTCCGCAGCAGATATATTCCTGCTGCCAAGTCAGAATGAAAGCTTCGGTTTGGCTGCACTCGAAGCAATGAGCTGCGGTGTACCTGTAGTAGCCTCAAATGTCGGCGGTATCCCAGAGGTCGTGACCCATGGCCACAATGGTTATCTTGCTGAACCAGGCGACATCAAACGCATGGCTCGCTACTGTATCGAGCTGGCAACCAATCCGAAAAAGTGGCAACGATTCAGCTCCGCTGCCCGTGCAGCAGCAGTGGAGCGCTTCTCCGTCGAGCATGTCGTACCACAGTACGAGCAGCTCTACCGACGCCTACTCCATGCGTAATTTTTCATGTAGGTACCGTCGTACGACAGCGGAATGAGGTATCTGATCCTTCTTCTCGTGGTGCTTGGAAATACTATCGCAGCATCATTCCCATCTGGGATGCTGCGTTTTCAACGCGGCTTTATTGAAGCAGTCAGTAACTCGCATGGTTACCTCTATGCGGCTAAAATTGGGGCATTCCGTGTATATTGTCGCCCAGCAGGTGTGAGCATTGTTACTCCCTCTTACCGAGGGGATACGCTGTTGATGCATCGTTTTGACCTTGATTTCCCTTCCTCACCTCGAGCGATAATTCCTAATCGCCAGCGACCAGAGCACTACCGTTTCACCGACGGAAGCCATACGTTCACTCAACGCTCGTTCGACGAGCTTCGTTACGTGGACGTTGCCCCTGGAGTAGATGTTGTCCTCGATGCAACCGGAGAGCAACTCAAATACGATGTTATTGTCCATCCAGGAAGCTCTCCGGAAAGGGTACGTTTTCACCTTCGCCACGGCTGGATCGCTTCGCAGGACAACTCGGGCGCATTAGTCTTCACCAACGGTGCAGAAGAATTACTCGACCAAGCTCCGATTGCATACCAACAATGCACCAATGGTACTACCAGACCAGTTAGCGTCAAATTCAAAGTGGATAATCCCTACACCTTCGGCTATTCCGTTCAGGGTGACTACGATGCGAGTTTGCCGCTGATAATTGATCCCGCAATAGTTTGGTCCACCTACGTAGGCGGCTCCCAAGAGGATGCAGCAAATGACCTAACCACCGACGCCAGCGGAAACATTTACGTTGCTGGTAATTCTCTCAGTCTTGATTTTCCTCTTCGCGGCACAACTGCCAATCGCGGACGTCAGAACATCGTTGTCGCAAAATTTAGCGCAAGCGGCCAGCATCTGTGGTCGACGTATTTCGGGGGGGAGCGAGACGAAGTCGCAAAAGCAATAGTATGCGACGGTGCAACCGTTCTCGTTGGGGGCTGGTCGAGTAGTCCTTCGGTTATCCTGGACCAACCCTTCCCTAATCGAAGTGGCGGAGCATTCGATGCAATCGTGCTTGCGTTCACAACCGATGGAGCATTCGTAAGAGGCACATTTCTCGGAGGAAGCCGAGAGGAGCTTATCAACGCCCTCGCGTTGCGACGTGATGGGACACTCATTGCAGTTGGACGAACAAACAGCAACAATTTCCCTATAGCTCAAGCCCTACAGCCAACTCTTGCAGGCGAGAACGATGTGTTTATTACCGCTCTTGCTCTTCCCACGCTCAGCGTTGTCTGGTCCACATACTACGGAGGAAGCGCGTTCGATGAAGCGTATGGCGTAACTGTTAGTCCTACTGGCAGCGTGTATGTTACAGGCGTAACTGTGAGTACTGATTTCCCGGTAGCAAATGCATTTCAACCTCGTCCCCCTGGACTCGATAATGCCTTTGTCATTGCCATCAACAGTGCAGGACGACGCCTCTGGGCAAGCTACCTTGGAGGCAACGACTACGACCTGGGCAATCGCATTAGCTACTGGAACGGAAAACTCTATATCGCGGGAACTACATCGAGTGAGGATTTTCCAGTCATCGGAGATAGCGTTGCACAGCGGACGAAAAGCGGCTATAACGATGCCTTCCTAATTTGTCTTAGTGACATTGGCGAACCAATATGGTCTACCTTTTGGGGGGGACGTTCGGCAGAGTCGGGCTTTAGCGTGAACGTTCTGCCTGATGGTCGCGTCATACTTGCGGGCAGTACCTCGTCAGCAGATTTTCCACGCCGGCGAAGCATCCTTTGGTCCTTGCGCGGCGGAGATGACGTCTTTGTTGCTCTCTTTCGAGATGGTATCAATCTTTGGTCAGCAACCTTCGGGGGCACGGGCGATGATATTCTGTATGCCACAGCACTCCTCCCATCTGGAGACATAATCGGGACAGGAGAAACGCGAAGCCCAGACTTTATACCACTGGTCAATCCTCAGTATTCGCCAAGCTCTGCACCGTCGAATCGTAGTGATTGTTTTCTGTTTCGCTTGTGCCCTTTTACCCCGCTTGTAAAGTCCTCATCCACAACCAATGTGCTTTGTAGTGGACAAACAATCGAACTATGGGCAAGCGACTCAAGCGACATTAGTTCCATTCTATGGAGCACAGGGAGCTCTGCCCACCGAATTGTGGTAAGTTCGCCTGGAAGCTATTGGTTCACGGCAACTACTCGCAGTGGCTGCACTGCTGTAAGTGACACAGTGCAGATTCGTGCAGCAGCCACTCAACTGGTGCTGTTGGATACGATTGCTCCGCGCCCAACTCTTCGACTGTGTCCTGGCGAACGCGTTGGCTTTGTCATGCGGGGCAGATATCGCAGCCGTATGTGGTACGACGGAAGTGGTCGTTTTCTCAGCTCGGCAGATACCCTTTGGATAACAACCGCCCAAACTATCCGCGCTATTGCGGAGGACACCAATGGTTGCATTGTTGAATCCTCCCTCCACGTGGTCACCCTGCAGCAACGCCCTTCGATCGAGTACCGCTACCTGCAGCCTGATAGGACATGGCTACGTATCACTGCCGACACGCTCCGTGCATGCGTAGGACAAACAATCACCGTTGAAATTGACCGCCCCCCTGGAGCACTTTGCCAGTGGTCAGACGGAAGCTCGCAGTGTCAACGCACCATAAGCACTAATCTGCTGCTCACTGCGTTGGTGATTGATTCGATTGGGTGTAGCTGGCAGCTTCGCCCATTGGCATTTGAATTTGTGGCACGGACTAAGCCTCGCATTTCCACTCGTGATACAGTGTGCATAGGGGATACCATCGTTATCTCTGCCTCGGCCGGTATAGCACCAATTCGATGGCAATTTCCGCCGTCGCTTTCTTTGGCACAGCTGACCTCCGATAGCACACAGTGGATTGCGACAGCTTTCGACAGTGGTACGTATCGCATCCGTGCATGGTACAACAGCCCGTGTACGGACACCACCGAGCAAGAGGTGACGGTGGTTGCTCCTCCTCGCATTCGAATTTCTGCATCGCGGCAAGCACTGTGCCCTAATCAATCCGCCGTGCTTAGCGTACCTTCTGTATTCAGCTCGTATCTATGGAATGGCAGAGCTGGGGATTCAGTTCTTGTCGTTAGCGATACAGGCTGGTACCACTTTGTCGGCATCAACCGCTTTGGATGTACGGCGATAGACTCAATTTTCATTGCAGCTCGTAAGCCCCTTGTTGCCACGGCAACAACACTTGACTTTGGAGTTGTTGAGGTTGGTGAATCTGCTCAACAGCGCATCACCCTCATCAACCGTAGCGACACGCTGGCACTTGCTCAGCAACGTCCTCTGCGGATGCCTTTTACAACCCTCCAGCCGCCGCAGCAAGAAATAACCATTGGGGCAAACGACACACTCACCCTCGTCATTGAATTTACACCAGCTGCAAGCGGTACCTTTTCCGACACTCTTTTTGTAATCCAGCAGCAGCCATGCACAGACACACTCGTTATCATCGTCGCTGGCACGGGACGCAAAACTTATCGCCCAATGCAGCTGCATTTCACGGTTGGAAGCATTACAGTTTCTCCCCTCGACCAGTACGTGGAAATACCACTTTCCGTCTGGGGCAACGACGCTGAGCATGTAGTCGATTCTCTTAGTCTTGAGATCGCATTTAACCCTACTATGCTTTTGCCAGACCGTGTTGAGCCAGGACGAATAGTTGGCATTTCATTCCGCAACGATCGCGCATATCTCAATGCACATGTTCGGATAGACAGCATTCCTAAAGAGCCCCAGCCTTTTCCATTCGGTCGGCTCTATGCGGCTGTTCTGTTGGGAGATCGCGAAGAAGATCGCATCGAGATACGAAGCGCTGCTACCATTCCTTCAGCGCTGCTTACCTTCACAGCCGAGGCAGGCACAATGCGCTACCGAGATTTGTGTCGCGCAGGCGGCAGCCGACTTATAGGGCAGCGCTGGGGAGCTCCTCTGGTCGTTGTACCTGCCCCTGTAGAAGGTGAGGCGTTGATCTACGCCACACCCATGGAAAGCGGCAGCACAACACTTGTCCTCTATGCACTCGACGGTCGCAGAGTTTGGTCCATGACACTCGGAGGCAATGCAGGAACGATGCACGTGATCCCCTTTCCCCCCATAGTCTCGGGGACATACATCTTACGTATGGTGAGCTCTTCGGCACAAATCGCTACCCAGGTAGTGGTTCTCCGGTGATTTGCGCATAGAAAGCTTCTTCCGCCCACCACAATAGCAGAGGCTGGGCGTGCGTTTGTACAGTGCGTTGAACAAAGTAGAACCAGCAAGGAATGTACCGACTGCTGTTGATATTAATGGCAGGGGCAATGACAGCTACGCCCCTGGTAGCGCAGTGGGCGCTGCTCCGAACAGATGCAGATAGCCTCATTCGAGTAGGACGTGATTATATCTACGCTGCGCGCTTCGACGAAGCACGGCGTGCTTTTGCAGAAATTATCACTCGCTACCCGAGTCACCCTGCCGGGTACTTCCTCGACGCTATGATCGAGTGGTGGCAAATGCAGCTCGATCGACGTAACAGCAAGCGTTACGAGGACGCCTTCCTTCGCAAGATTGAGCGAGTCCTTACCATCTGTGACTCTATCCTGGAGCATAATCCCTACGACATAGCAGGACTGTTCTTCAAAGGTGGAGCACTGGGTTACCGCGGACGATTCTATGCAACCACGCAAAGCTGGCTCAAAGCCGCCAACGATGGACGCCTTGCACTCGACATTCTCATCAAATGCAACCAACTTGCTCCAACTAATCACGACATCATGCTGGGAACAGGCATTTACAACTATTACGCTGCTGCACTCCCCGAAAAATACCCTGTGCTAAAGCCCATCATGGTCTTTCTTCCCAGCGGGGACAAGCGCATCGGAATTCTTCAATTGGAAGCGGCGGCTCGACATGCTACGTATGCTGACATCGAAGCCAAAGTTCTGCTGCAGCAGGTGTACAGTTCCCAGTTTGAAAATCAGCCACAGGATTATCTGCGCGTCAGCCGTGAGCTTTACGAGCGCTATCCGACTAACCCGCTGTTCCATCGCCGCTATGCCGTCGCATTACTCCAGGTTGGAAACTACGACAGTAGTGTTGCCCAATGGCATCGTATTCTCGAGGCATATCGCACCAAACAACCATACTACGACGCCTACGCAGCACGGGAAGCGCTGTACTACATTGGCTGGTATTTATTCAATGCAGGCAAGTACGAGGAAGCACTTCCCTACTTCTACAAATGCGATGAAGCCTCACGTGTCCTCGATGAAGACCCATCGGGCTTTATGGTCAAGCTGAACTTGTACATCGGCAAAATTTACGATCTCCAAGGCAAGCGGGACTTGGCAATTATGCAATACAAGAAGGTTCTCTCGTGGAACGATGTGCAGAACTCTCACGTCGAAGCAACACAGTACTTGAAAACACCATACGGGAAGTAATATCTCGGCGGTCCATCCGTCGCAAGTCTATTGCGCATCGTTTTTGTTACACGATTGCATATTCATATGCCAACAAGCCGTCCACGTATTGTACCTGTTCTTCCCCTCCGGGAAATGGTTCTCGTACCGGGCCAGCAAACTTGGGTACTGGTTGGGCGTCCCAGCTCAATCGCAGCCGTGGAATACGCACTCGGCCATGGACAATGGCTGGCTGTTACAATGCAGCGAACCGATGCGGAAACTCCTACCTTTGAGGATTTGCATTCTATCGGTACACTTGCCCAAGTGCGCGCAGTCTCTCGTGCTCCCAACAATGTCTTTCGTGTAAGACTTGCAGGAGACATCCGCATTCGTTTAAAGCCGCATTCTGGTCCAGCATCATTCCTCATGGCATCGGTGCAGCCTTACCGCCTCAAAGGCAAACTCTCAGGGGAAGATTTTCATCATCTGGAAACTCAGGTCAGAGCATTTGCAGAACAAATCGGGGCAGACAGCACTGAAACTCAGCGACTAAGCTCAGTGGTCGCTCTGGGACGTAGCGCAGGATCAGTCTATCCAATCTTGCACGAATTTGCTTCGCAAGTTCCGGAGAAAGTACAACAGGTGCTCGAAGCACAAACTGCCCAGCAACAACTCTCCCTAACTATTGAGCTTATCGAGGGGATGATTGCACGCGCTAATGTAGAAGAAGAGGTCATCGAAAAGGTTGCTACGACGATTCACCAAACACAACGTCAACATTTCATCCGGGAGCAGATACGCGCCCTACAAAAAGAACTGGGCGAAGATGAGGAATCCTTGCAAGCCAGTGAAATCGAGCGCTTCCAGCAAGCAATCGCCAATGCTGGTATGCCCGAGCATGCTCGTCAGCGTGCACTCGAGGAGCTGGAACGTCTCCGGAAAACCTTCCCTCTTTCGCCTGAATATGGTGTCATACGTTCATATTTGGAGTGGCTGGTGGCTTTGCCGTGGTCAGTACGATCAACAGATAATCTCAATCTCGAAAATGCTCGGGCTGTCCTTGATGCTGACCACTATGACCTGGAAAAGCCCAAAGAGCGAATTCTCGAGTATATCTCGGTGCTCAATTTGACGGGATCAATGCGCGGCCAAATTTTGTGCTTTGTCGGACCGCCTGGAGTCGGAAAAACTTCGCTGGCTGCATCGATTGCTCGAGCATTGGGACGAAAGTTCGTCCGCATCTCGCTTGGAGGCGTCCGCGATGAAGCGGAAATTCGTGGGCATCGCCGTACCTACATTGGTTCGATGCCAGGTAAAATCATTCAGGCTATGAAACGAGCAGGTACTATCAACCCCGTTATCTTGCTCGACGAAGTTGATAAGCTTGGGGTGGACTTCCGTGGTGACCCAGCTGCTGCACTGCTGGAGGTGCTCGATCCCGAGCAGAATCGTGCCTTCAACGACCATTTTCTCGAGATTGACTACGACCTGTCACAAGTGCTTTTCATCGCTACTGCGAACGTGCTTTACGACATTCCTGCTCCTCTTCTCGACCGGATGGAGGTCATCGAGCTCAACTCTTACTTGGATGGGGACAAGCTCGAAATTGCCAAGCGCCACATCATTCCGAAGCTCCGAGAGCAACTGGGATTACAAGAAATTGCTATCGAATTCACTGACGAAGCAATTCTTACCATTATACGCGAGTACACCCAAGAGGCAGGAGTACGGAACTTGGAACGCGAGATTAGTCGCGTTCTCCGCCGTATTGCCCAGCGCGTTGTTAGCGAAGTAGGCGCGCAGAGCACCGATGCTACTGTCTCGGTGCGATCTCTACCCAAGTTTCGCCGCTATGTTCGGACGCATCGCTTTACCATCGATCGGGCAATGGTTCAGTCCCTGCTCAAAGCTCCTCGCTTCCGAAATACTGCAACCGATAAAAGCGACCGAATTGGCGTTGCAACGGGGCTTGCATGGACAAGCACGGGCGGCGATCTGTTGCCTGTCGAGGTAACAATCATGCCCGGCTCAGAGAAACTGCTTTTGACAGGAAAACTGGGCGAGGTCATGAAGGAATCAGCTCAGGCCGCTCTATCGTTTGTTCGTTCAAATGCCTCCGCATTTGGAATTGCGGAGAACTTTGCATCAGGCAAGGATATTCACATCCACGTTCCCGAAGGAGCAATCCCCAAAGATGGTCCAAGTGCCGGCATCACTATGGCTATTGCACTGATTTCCGCTGCTCGTGGCGTTCCAGTTCGGGGCGATGTTGCCATGACTGGGGAGATTACCCTTCGGGGGCTTGTGCTTCCAGTCGGAGGGTTGAATGAAAAACTCCTTGCGGCAAAACGTCACGGCATTACAACGGTGATTGTCCCTGCAGACAACCGCCGAGACATCGAAGAGCTACCAGCGCACCTGACCGCAGATATGACTATCTGGTATGTAAGCTCGATCAGCGATGCTCTACCGCTGGTCTTTCGCACACCGCTGGGCGCTGCTGCTGTCAATGGTTCAAATCCTCCAAGTAGTCACTCCCCCGCTACGCATGCGAATGTGTAGGTACATTACCCTCGCTGCATGCCTTGCAGTGCTATCCTCTTGCACTGAAGGCGATGAACGCTTCCAGAATGCATACACGGATGTTCTGCTTGTGCGCATGACAGAAGAAGACTCTGCTGCTGCTCAGCGGAAGGTTATGGAAGCTCTTCGCCGTCATGGCTACACAGAACAAGATTTCCGAAAGGAATTTTTCGAACGCGCTAACCAACCATATAAGCTCCGAGCACTAATAGACTCTGCTCGTGCTCATGCATTACAGCGAGCCTTAGAAATGAAATCTCAGCAGAGCAAGCGACAATGACAATGTCGGATGCTTCGGAATAAGCAGCGATGCGATATCTTGGAATGACAACCCTATTTCCCATCGCCCATTCCATAGGGTGATCTGTACAGAAATCGGTACAGACCAGATCGTCAACGTACCAAAGCGAATGCCACCACTGATAAGCACAATGTCGCTAATGGAGTAGCGGGTACCAATACTAAGGGTCAATGGAGGTGCTGCCGGGGCAGAAGGGCGAAGAGGAATTGTTGCTTCGACGCCTATATCACGCTCGACCCCAATCGAGTGGCTTAGTCCCAGACGTAATCGCATTGGTAGCAGGGTCCGTACCGAGGGTAGCCCGGTCCACTTGAAATATCCTCCTTCACCAGTAATGTTTTGCGCCTCAGCAAAAAGGTCGAAGCTGGAAAAACCTGTTGTTATCATCCCATTGAGCACTGTGTCTAATGCTGCAAAAACATTGCCATCCCAAAGAACAGAGCCCATGTCGAGCACTGCAATTGCTGCTCTCCACCGCTGCTGAAATACTACGGTGACTCCTCCATCGACACCATACCCCCTGCCGACGGGGATTAGCCCACTTCCTTGCCGCAGAGATGGGGTTGTTGCTTTGCCATAGTTAACATCAAAAAATGGAGAAATCGCCGAACGCGCAGTCATAACGCGATTGTCAATCCGCCCATCAAGCATAATATAGCCTTCGATGTAGCGTACTGCCAAGCCAGCATAGCACCGAATACTTCGATCATCGTAGAGCTGCAGTCCATATCCCAGAGCATAATCACGGAGCCAGTTCACTCCAAGACGGCTTGAATCAAAAAGTGTCGAATAGTACTGGGGACGCCGGGCATACCCCACGGTATCTCCGCGCCAATTCACCCCAAGAGAATCAAAGTACGAATCCAACCTCCCTAAGAACACAATACGGGAAAGCATTGAATTGAAGCGCAGCATCGCGTTGATTCGATCCCGAATCCCTATTCCAATGCCTCCCCAACCAGCGGCACTTTGAAATGCTCCTGCAAACAGTTGAACATCAAAGTTAAACGCAACTCCCCTGCCAGCAAAATCACGTGCATAGCGGTATTTGTCTTCCATGCTCAAACGTTGTTGCTCAAACCGCAAAACCATTGCAGCAACTTGCGCAAATCGGAGAGCATCGGAGGAAAAACTTGCCCCTGCTTCCAGTAGTCCGAAACTCCACTGGCGAGCAAGGCGGTATTTGCCATATTCCATCGGAGAACCAAGGGAGAAGGTTACTGTTTGTGGCACAAATCCCAAGTTTGCTGGATTTACCCATAATGCCTGATAATCTGTCGCAACAGTGGGACCAAGAAGAATTGCCCCCGTCCGAGGCGCATCACTGAGCTCAAGCTGCGCAAAAGCCGTTGTTACAAGAAGAACACCCAGTACACCTTTCTGCATCACTTCCGCAGAAGTGTGGGCACACGCTGAAGGATTTGCTGTTCTATCGCGGTTGCCAATTCAACAGCTGCTATGCCTTGCTCTAAGGAAACCCCTCCACTGGTTCCCTCACAAATAGCTGCAATGAATGCCCGATGCTCTTCAGCAATAGCATTAGTGGGGTTGAGATGCGGATGCTCGCACACAATTGTCTTTGTTGGCATGCCTGGTGATAGAGTAGAAATATTGGCAGGATGCTCCTCTTGAATCAAGCGGTAGACTTCCAAGTCTGGTGTCACAAAATCCAGGGAGAGATATGCATTGGGCTGGAAAATGCGAAGTTTTCGCAATGGCTTCGGTGTAAGCCTCGATGCAGTCAAGTTAGCAATACATCCTTCAGCAAATTCAATGCGTGCATTGGCAATATCAATCGAATCGCTGATCACCGAAACACCGTGTGCTTCAACCCGAACAACAGGACGGCGCACAATCGCCAACACTAAGTCCAGGTCGTGAATCATAAGATCGTTGATCACGGACACGTCGGTGCCCCGCACACGAAATGGACTAAGCCGGTGTGCCTCGATAAAGAGTGGCTGTTCGATAAAGCGTTGTGCCTCGACAAAGGCAGCATTGAATCGCTCGACATGCCCTACGTGCACAACTGTGCCAGCACGACGGGCAGCCTCTGCAATAGCTTTCGCTTCTGCAACGGTTGCAGCAACAGGCTTTTCGAGCAAGACATGCTTGCCGAAAGCCAGAGCCTGGCAGCTAACCTCGGCGTGGAAGCGTGTTGGGACCGCAATTGTAACCGCATCGCTCAAATCGAGTGCCTCCTCCAGCGAGGAAAAAGCTCGGACATTGAGCTCCTGTGCAAGTGATGCAGCACAAGAAGCGACAATATCGTACACCCCAACAAGGCTTGCTTTCTCGCACTGGCGCCATAGCCGCGCGTGAATACTCCCAAGATAGCCGCACCCAATTACACTAATGCGGAGGGCTTTCATCACTGAGCATCCTTTCGATTTTCTGCGCCTGCCCGGGGATGAGCTTGCTTGTACGCAGCCACAAGCCGTTCGATGGAGACATGTGTGTAGATCTGCGTTGTGCGAAGAGAGGCATGACCGAGCAGTTGCGACACCGCATGTAAATCTGCGCCGCGATCAAGCAAGTGAGTTGCAAAGCTGTGACGAAATACATGAGGCGACCGGCGAGGCACATCGGTAAGTCCTGTGAGCAACTTCCGTATCGCTCGCCATGCTTGTGCAGGTCGTAATGGCTTTCCCCGTGGTGCAATGAATAACGCTTGCTCGAACTTATTAGCCACCAATTCTGCCCGCCGAGCCAGATAAGCGTCAATGGCTTCTAATGCACGACGAGTAAGTAATACAACTCGCTCTTTTCCTCCCTTTCCAATAACCCGAACTGATAGTGATGACCGCTCGATAGAATCAATCTTCAAGCTTAATGCCTCGCTGATGCGCATGCCACTTCCATAGAGCAGTTCAATCAACGCAGCAAGACATAATCCCCATGGTGTCGAACGGTCAATGCGTTCCAGCGCAATTTCTACTTCAGATACCCGAAGAACCGATGGAAGCGGTTTCTCGAGCTTTGGCATAGCAACCATTGAAGCGGGATTATGCTCGCACCACCCCTGACGGCGGCAAAACTGAAAGAATGTCCGCAATGCACTCACTTTCGTTGCAATGGTGCGCTTAGCGTTACGGTGCTCGTAGAGATATGCCATGAATCCCCGCACATGGTTCGACGTTAGTGCATCTACCGATGGCGGTAGCTTTTCTTGCTGCTGAAGGTAACTGAAAAATTCTGTGACTGCATCGCAATATCGTCGTTGTGTATGTGCGCGGTACCCTGCTGCGGCAAGCCATTGTGCAAATTGCTCGAACGCTGTCGTCGCATTCATGGATTACGAATCGTACGAAAGAAGCGATTGCAAATTACATCACGGAGCATACGCCTGGTTAGTGACGAGTTGAGTATCTTCGTGCAGCAGAAACACCGCCACATGTCCTAATGGAACAATTCTGCCACTTTATAGACGGCAGATTTCATCCCTCCACTTCTTGGATAGATGTTACCGAACCTGCAACCGGCGCAGTATATGCTCACGTCGCACGCGGCACAGCCGATGATGTAAACCGTGCAGTCCAGGCTGCAGAGGCTGCATTTCCCTTGTGGGCTGAGCTGCCCGCCGCAGAACGAGCAGCTTACCTGTACCGCATCGCTGATGAACTCGAAAAACGATTGGAGGAGTTCGCTCGCGCAGAATCGCAAGATCAAGGTAAGCCTATTGCTCTTGCTCGCTCGTTGGACATACCACGCTCCATAGCCAACCTACGTTTTTTTGCTGCAGCTGCGCTGCACGTATCAACAGAGGCGCATCCTGCGCCAGGAATGCTCAATTACACTCTTCGGCAACCAGTAGGTGTGGTAGGCTGCATCTCGCCGTGGAACTTGCCACTGTACCTATTCACCTGGAAAATTGCACCTGCTATAGCGTTTGGCAATACTGTGGTGGCAAAGCCTTCTGAACTTACCCCTCGTACTGCCACGATGTTTGCTGCTTTGTGCAAGGAGTGTGCGTTGCCCGCAGGCGTTCTCAACGTCGTACACGGCTATGGAAGCGAAGTAGGTGCTGCCATTGTAGAGCATCCACGAATCCGTGCTATCTCTTTTACCGGTAGCACAACAACGGGTGAGTACATCGCTCGAACTGCAGGACCACACTTCAAAAAGCTCTCGTTAGAACTTGGAGGAAAAAATCCGACAATTATCTTCGCTGATGCAGACCTGGAAACTGCCCTCCCGACAATTGTACGAGCAGGATTTCTCAACCAAGGGGAAATTTGCTTGTGTGGATCGCGGGTGCTCGTCGAACGCAGTATTTATGACACTTTCGTAGAGCGTTTTTGCGAAAAGGTACGGTCTCTGCGCGTTGGAGATCCACTTGATGAACATACCGAGATTGGTGCATTGGTCTCCGAAGCACACTACCACAAAGTTCTCAATGCTATTGCTAATGCAGAGCGTGACGGAGGACAAATTTTGGTCGGTGGCAAGCCTGCATATGTAGATGGCCGCTGCAAGAATGGCTGGTTTGTCGAGCCAACGGTCATTGTTGGACTGAAGCCATCGTGCGCTGCCAATCAGGAGGAAATTTTTGGTCCCGTGGTCACAATACTCCCCTTCGACGACGAGGAAGAAGCTATTCGTATCGCAAACAGCGTCCGCTATGGTCTTGCTGCAAGCATTTGGACACAAAATCTCCGCCGTGCGCATGCAGTCGCTGCCCAGATTGAGTGTGGTGTAGTGTGGGTCAATTGCTGGATGCTCCGTGACCTCCGCACCCCATTTGGTGGCATCAAAGCCAGCGGGATTGGGCGTGAAGGAGGGTGGGAAGCATACCGCTTCTTTACAGAGGCAAAAAATGTGTGCATCAAGTTGTAACATCACGGAGTGATACCCGATGATAGTCATTCGATTCCTTGTTCTACTCTTGGCATGCATACTCCCCCCAACAGGAGAAGCACAGTGGCAACTACTTTCACGCAAAGAAGGGGCAGACGTTCACAAGATTTACAGCAGCCCTTCCGGTGCAGTGTATGTTCAACTTGCCAGCGGCATGAAGATATTCCGTTCCTACGATGGAGGGATCTCATGGGTTGAATTGTCTCTCCCTGTCAGTGGCGGGATAGGATACTTTGCTCCCTGTGCCGATACTTTGGGATTGGAAGCGCTCGTCTTTGTCACCAAGAACACGTTCTATCGTTCCACAGACTATGGACGATCATGGCAGGAAATTGCTCCTCCATTGCTGCTCTCTCCTGAAGAAAACATCGTAGACTTAATCGGAACACGATTCGGGAAACTGGTGATTCTTGTGCAAACAGCAACGGGAGTTGCGGTTGCTATCTCACGAGATCAGGGAAATACCGCTTCTCGTGTCGGCGAGCTTCCAGCAGGAACGTGGCATGTGTACCAAGCTCATGACTCATCGCTGTATTGCTATGGAAACGGTCTCTACCACATTGATTGGCATCGTCTCAGCATACAGCGGCGCTCATCGGCACAGTTTGAAGCCCTCTGCTCTGCACAAGAGTATAGCGGCGGAGCAGTCGAACTATGGGCTGCGCAAAATGCTGCTCTGGTTCGCTCAACCGATAGGGGAAACACCTGGGTCAACGCCATGACTGGCATTCTAACGCCACTGGCAACACCATTGTTGATTTCCACGCATAGTGGAACACTTTTCTGCCTTACACAGAATTCTTCCGGCGACAGTACCTACGTTTACCGTCGCTTTGCTGGTGGAGCAGCATGGTCATTGGTTGCGCGCGGGGCCTTTCGTGCAAAAGATGCGATCGCTCTGCCTAATGGTACACTCCTTGTTGCTACCCAACGGGGGGTATTTAGCTCGGAAGAAAGCGGTGTGTTTTGGTCAAATTCCTCAAGCGGCATTCAGGGCATCGGTCTTGTGTGTGCCGCGTATGAGCCAAGCGGGTTGCTGATTGCTGTTGGAACTACGGGAGAGCTTTACCGCTCCGTCAATCATGGATTGAGCTGGACAACTGTCGCCTCTTTTCCCGGCAACACGACTGTAACTGATATTTTGATTGCTCCACTGGGAACGATTGTTGTTGGCACCAGCAACGGTCTGTGGTGGTCTATTGATGGAGGGGCTCAGTTTCAACGCTGCTCTACCACCAGTGGACCAATTACAGAACCAATTGTAAGCGTCGCTGCATTCAAAGGAGCATTGGTAGCTGCTACTTCTGGTGGCGCTTACATGACGCTTGATAACAGAACATGGACCGCTGTTTCTGTTCCGCTTCCAATCAATGAAACAATCGTCGCAGTTCGAGCTAATGATTCGATTGCGGTCATTGCAACAACACGCTCAATCCATGGAGTTGAAAGACTTGTCCCACTTTCCCTTCGGACATTTGGTACACTTGGTGGTACGATTCTCCGCTGCGACATCGCTGATGACGGTACAATCGGTGTGATGTATGATTCCAGCGGTACGATTGTGTACGCACGGCTAAGCCGCGATGGTAGCTCACGTACCATCGTACCACTTCCCCGAATGGTATTGCAAGGCTTTGCACTGACCCGCGGTGGTCATGCATGGATTGCAGGGAAAGAATTGAATGGCTGCTATAGCATCAGCAGGCAAGGGATCACTGCCATACACGACACAACCATCCCTGAGCCCGTTCTCTTTTTGCGACGGCAGCGGTCAGGCGACCTGCTTGCAGCTACTGCATATGGAGCTGTATATCGCATGGCGGCAGATTCAATTCTCTCTGTCGAAAGTGGGGATCTCAACGGGGTCACGATAGCTCCTAATCCTGTGCGCAACGCATTAGTGGTTAGTAGCAACTCGGTTGACACTATATTCGAATGTTCGCTCGTTGGCCCATGGGGTGAAACCATAGCATCAGTAGTACCTATGCTTGGTAGCCCGGTCGTTGTACTGAATGTCGAATCAGTACCAAGTGGTTGGTACTTTGTACGCGTGCGTACAATGCACGGTACTTTCACTAAACCCGTTGTTATTGTCCGGTAACATAGCCGATGAACTCCGCCGTCACCAGTGATCGTGCTCCTCGTCCGGTCGGTGCATATCCACATGCACGGCGTGTAGGCGATTTTCTGTTTTTGTCTGGCGTTGGTCCGCGCGTGCCAGGGACGAACGAAATACCTGGCAATCGGTACGACGACCACGGAAATGTTATCGAGTATGACATTGTCGCACAAACGCTATCTGTATTCAACAACGTCCGCACTATACTCGAGGAAGCAGGAGCACGATGGGAAGACATTGTGGACGTAACGGTATTTCTGACGAACATGCGGCGCGACTTTGCCACCTTCAACAAATTGTGGGCTGAGCACTTCCACGGTGTCAATGCATGCCGCACCACAATCGAAGTAGGCGCGCTACCAACCCCAATTGCTGTTGAACTCAAAGTGATTGCATATGTCGGCTCGCGGTAACTGCGCTTTCTTGGAGTGGAAGTTGGTCTTTTTGACCGTTGTGCTTGGTGCACAAGCATGGGCACAGCCAGTTCTTTCCTACTTGCTACCCGACATTGGTGCACCGGGGATGGCAGTATATGTGGAGTTCATCGCACCAAACAGCGCAGACATCAACGGTTCGAATTTCAGTGCAACTGATGGCATTTACCTGAACAATCCAAGCGATCCATTTCGCATTGAACTTGTACGTCCGGCCGATACGCAAAAAATCGTCTTTGGTCCCTGCATAGTGTCGTGGTACGGAAGGCTTATCAGCACTATCGCATACATAGCTCCATCAGCGACGCCAAACTCATGGGACTGGCGACAGCTGACCCCGGAGTGGCGAATCCCTATTCGCATTCGCACGCCGAATGGAGTATCGGGTATTGACACGTTTTACATCGTTCAGCCGACGCCTGCTGGGGATATTCGGTCGCGAACCGAAACAGTGCTCGGACGTCCACCTTTAGGTGTCCGTTCCCGCCGTGGTGCTCTTTTGTTCGATAGTTTGCTCTTGGGAGCCAATACGTACACCTTTGCCATTGACGATCCTGATGGAAATAGTGCCAACGGTAATCAGGCGTACCTGCCTGTTGTGCTCATGGCACTTGGTCCAATACGAGGAGTTTCGCCTACTCAAACACTACTGAGTGTCAACGCAAATGGAAGCGATGGTGGACCAGGCGGCGGTGGAGGCGGTGGAGAATTCTGTGACATCAGTGGAGGGGGTAGCAATGGAGGCAACGGTTACACTGGAGGAGGACGTGGAGGAAACAACTCGCCTAATAGCTACCGTGCCGCAGGCGTAGGCAGTGGTCCTAATGGCAGCTCTCTCAATGAAACCGCGGGAGGCACCGATGGTGGTGCATACGAATCTTCTGGGGGAGGAACAGGCCATCCCTTTGGTGGCAGTGGCAGTGGCTGCGCAAGCGGACCGACATGCTCTCCTGATGGAGCACGCGGCGGAGCAAGCGGAGTCTCCGATAACCGTGACGGCGCCGGTGGTGGCTATGCCACCGAAGGAGATGCAACCAGCACTGGTGCAAATAATAATGGCAAAATACATGGGGATGTAACCCTTGTTCCCTTGGCGGGTGGTTCAGGTGGTGCCAGTGGTAATCCTCGAAATACCACTTTCCCCTTCATTGCCTGTGGCGGTAGAGGGGGCGGCGGTGGTGGGGCACTTGCTCTCATTGGACTGAGCATTGAAAACTTACGAATTACAGCAAACGGCGCTGATGGCTCTGGCAGCGGAACGCAAAACTCACGCCGCGGCGGTAGTGGAAGCGGCGGCGGCATATGCCTTGCTGCTCCAGCAGTGCTGTCGAACGTACAAGCCCAGGCTATCGGCGGCGGCCAAAACGCCCCGACGGGCAAAGGAGGAGATGGTCGCATCCGATGCGATGCACCTGCCTTCAATGCACTGAACTCACAACCTTCTGCTTATCAAGGTCCAACAGTTGATACAATCAGTGTCGCTACTGGAGAGTTCACACTCCAGGGAAGTGGCGCACCAGGCAAAACGATACTCCTGTTTGCAAAGCCATCGAATGGTGTCTGGCAGCTGGTGGATTCGACCACTGTTGCTGCTAATGCACGGTGGCAGTATCGGGTAAGACCTCCTGCGAATGCGGAATATCTGTATCTTGCTGCTGCTCAACGCGAACAACCTATTCCGACCACACGCTATACGGCACGACCGGCCGCGGTATTCTCTCATTCCTCCGGTCGGCGTGTTCGTATTCTTTCTTCTCCTCTTCAGGTCAACCCCGCAACGCTTGACATGGGACGCATCTCCTGCGCCGATGGACAAGTACGCCTGGATTCTTTTACCATCCGTAACCCAGGAACGCTGCAGGTATCCATTACAAGCGCAAGCATTCAGAATCCCGCAACTGGCTTTCGCATCGTTCGTCCTCAGCCAGTCCAGGCAATCCTGGGAGCAGGTCAAGCCTTGACGGTCGTTGTCGAGTATCGTCTTCAACCGAATCGCTACGGTGTCCAGCATGACACAATAGTAGTGCGAGGTATCTCGGACACGGTACTGGTGCGTGTCCCTGTACGCATCGTTGTTGATAGTGCTGGAATCATCATCCTTGCCCCTGACTCAGCCAAATCGATTAGTGCGATTGATTTTGCTCAGACCTGCCGTGGGATTGCAAAAGAGCGCACATTCATCATTCGGCTTGTTGGCACAGCTCCTACACAACTTATTCGCATTGCAACAGGGACATCTGATTTCACGGTCGAACAACCGAGCAAAACAGCATTAGCCCCCGGCGACACGGTGTTTATTCGACTGCGTGCTCTACCACCAGATACTGGCAATTACTTCGATACTCTTACCATCGAGAGTGTGCTATGCAATCAGGTACTCCATATACCTCTTCGGGTGCAAGGAATAAGTAGTGAGCTTATAGGAGTAGGTGACAATCGGAACGGTGTGGTAGACTTTGGTAGTATCCGTGTCGGAAGGCGTTCTACTCGCCGAATTGGTGTCTTCAACACCAGTACCCTGGACACATCAATTGTACTGTTTTCTCATCAACCTGCTCTGCCGTTCTCCTGGCGTCTTTTTCCCGCAACAACTCCCTATCCTGCTCCTATCCCAATGAGGGATACTCTTCACATAGATGTGGAGTTCACCCCCACAGCACTTGGAATATTCCGTGATTCTCTCGTTGTCATTTCTCAGCAGCATGGTGCTACCTGCCCCGATACCGTGCGATTTATCCTGGTAGGACAGGGTACTCTATCGGCAATTGTTCCCTCTAAGACTCTGGTAGATTTTGGTACTATTGCTTGCGGCTTTCGCCGAGATACTATCTGGCTGAAGAATACGGGCAACACCGAGGCAACGGTTACATTCCCTGCAGTAATTGCTGGCAGCGATGCCGCTTATTTTCGTCTTGTCGAACAGCCACAAGGGGATGTCGAGCTTCGTGCGGGGGATTCTGTCCGAATTATCATCGAAGCGCGCATTATTCCGCAAAATGCGGATGGAATAAAGACTGCAAAGCTTCAATGCACTGTACGGGATGATTCGGTACGAACGCTTGAAATTCCCTTGCAGCTTTTCCAACAAGCGTTGATTCTGGAGTTCAC
>JANWWF010000001.1:414669-674718 GCA_025055755.1 Candidatus Kapaibacterium sp.
ACGAGACCGACAAGTGGCTCTCAACATCTGGGGACAACTCGATACAAATATCTCTCTGCCCGCTGCTCAATTGCTGTTGGTGCTCGATATTCCTAATCAGTTGTTTATGCCAACTGGTGTGCGGTCACGAGCAGGGAGAATTCAGTCATTCAATAGCCGTACCCATGACCGTCACATCATTACGATCACAGTGGATACTCTTCTGACAATGATTTCCCCGCAACCAGCTGTTATCCTTCAGCTTATCGGGGATGCAATGCTGGGTGATCGGCAGTGTGATAGCATGTTCATCGTCAATGCACGCTGGACAAATGCTGGACTGAAGCCGACAACCTGGATCAATCGTGGGACAGGAAATGGTCAACTGTGTGTAACGCTCTGCGGTGCAGGTGGACCTCGGCTGCTCGGTTCAACTCTGGAGCTGCCTCTGCTGACCATTCAACCCAATCCAGCCCAGGAATCTACCACAGTAACGATAGCAGCCGCAGAACGAGGTTCTTACTCCTTGGAAGTCATTTCCCTTGAAGGCACTGTCATTGATCGCAGAGAACTCGGTGTGCTTACTGCGGGTCAGCAATACACGTATTCGCTCAATCTCTCGTCGGTAGCCAACGGTGTGTATTTGCTTCGGCTGAAAACTCCAACCAGTATCGTTGTACGTCCCTTTGTGCGCCTCGATTAACACACATCATGGCATGAGGAAGCATAAACAGCTGCATCTGTGCATGACTGCTGCAGTAAGTTTATGCACTATTGCACTGCAGCTTGCTATCGTGTGGCACAGCCATGGTGTTTGTACCGGCAATGAACGATGGATTAGCAGCAGTGAGCCTACACACTGCATGCTTTGCCATGCACCAACTTCCACTGAGGCGCCAGATTGCTCATTTGTCTTGTTGCCTCTACCGCGAAGCGACCTACGCCAAATAGAACCAGTATTACTTCTCCCTTTACTGCCTTCTGTACTCCGCCTAACTGATCGCGGCCCACCGACTGCGCACCGAATAGGTTGATACCCCAAGGCTCGTTGCGCAGTGATACCTTTTCTCCCAGCAAATGTTACGAGTATGCTCCATTCTCGTTGTAGTTGCCAACATCACATTGGCACTAAGCGACCATTCGCACATCCATGGTATTGTTCGGGATAGTGTGACGAAGGTACCTATCCCCAACGCAACTGTGATGATCCTGAAAACTGGCATTATCCGCCGCACAGCAAGTGATGGACGGTTCGACATCAGCGGTCTGCATCCCGGCATATACCGCTTGGGCATACGTTGCCTGGGCTATTACGACCGCATCGTAGAACTTTATATTCACAGTGATACAACAATCGAGATATCTCTCCGCCCGATAGGTTACACTACACATGCAGTGGTTGTTGAAACTCATCGCATTTCAGGCAGCCCAACTGAACACTCTCTGGTATTGGACGATCGAACGCTTGACCAGCACAGAGGTCTAACATTTGGGGAGCTCATTGAGGAACTACCCGGTGTTACTCTTCTGCGCACCGGACCCACGATTGCCAAGCCAGTTGTCCGTGGACTCCACAGTCAGCGTATTGTTATTGCCACCGATGGCATCCAGCACCAAGCGCAAGAATGGGGACTTGATCATGCTCCCGCCATTGATCCATTCCTGCCCTCGAGCATAGCAGTTGTGCGGGGCGCCGCAAGCATCGAGGATTCATATGCAGCCATTGGTGGAGTTATTCGCATCGAAAGCTTACCCCTTCGCTATCACACACCTTTTCAGGGCCATTTCTCCGCACTTGGAGCATCGAACAATGGGATGGGGGGAGCGACGTGCCGACTCAGTGGCAGCGATCTCCTACTGCCCAATACAGCATACTCAGCGCAGCTGAGTGGTATGATTGCAGGCGATAGCCGAACACCTTCGTATGTGCTTTCCAACACTGGTGCCCGGCAGCTCAGTGGTATGCTCGCTGTAGGGTACGATGCCGCCCCATGGCGACACGAATTGCGCATTAGCGGTTTTGCCACAGAGCTTGGTATCCTGGCTGCATCACACTTAGGCAACTATGATGACCTTTTGCGTGCTATTGCGACCGGCTCTCCCCTCATTATTCGACCATGGACGTATCGCATTAGCAATCCTCGTCAAGAAATACTTCATACAGCCCTTCACTATCAGAGCACGTACTCAGCAGATATCGGTACGTTCGAGCTACGGTATGGCTGGCAACTGAATGATCGAAAGGAATACGATGCCCATAACGCCCGATATGCTGATAGCGCATTACTGCTGCAGGCGCTAAGCCGTCCTGCAATAGAACTCGCACTGGCAAGCTATCAACTTGAGGCACGCTACCGTCGCAGCAGTGGAGAATCAAGCCAAGTTTTTGGCTTGCATTTACTACGCCAGGCTAATGCACGCAGCGGACGTGTGTTTCTTGTCCCTGACTACACGCTCTACGAGGGCGGAATCATTGCAACGCATACCCTTGCACTCGATAATTGGATTGCCAGCGCGGGTATTCGAGCAGACTTCCAGTGGCTTACCGTCCGCCCGTACAACAAAGCAACGGGCCGTCGCTTGCCCGACACTGCGATGGTGTTCTTTGGTCCTGCTATCCACGTTGGCATCGAAGGCACCCTTAGTAACTCCACTCGGCTACAGCTTAATCTGGCAACACACTGGCGGCCGCCAACCCCCGTAGAGCTATTTGCCGATGATCTCCATCACGGCACTGCACAGTACGAAATAGGAGATCGCCGGTTACGAAGCGAACGTGTTTTCGCATTTGACGGTCACCTTCGCACCCAGCTTGGAAGCGTAACCGTTGATCTCAGCACTTCAGCGATGTACTTTCCTGCATTTACGCTTCTGCTTCCCGATCCCCAACCGACAGTGACCTACCGCGGCGTTTTTCCAACAATGCGTTACAGACAGCGCTCTGCTGCAATGGTAGGAGCGGAGGTCATGATAGCTATACCGATGGGCTCTATTGTCCGATGGGATTTCCAGCTTTCGATGGTGCGGGGATACGATGCTCTCCAGGGAACACCACTGCCTTTTCTCCCTGCAGACCGGGGACAAGTAAACCTCCACTGGCATCTGGATAGAGTTCTTCCCCTTGCCGGTTTGTACGCAGATTTCACTCTTCAGGCTGTACGGCGGCAGACATTCGTTCCTTCAGGGCTATTTGATTACGCTTCACCTCCAGCGGGATACATCCTGATAAACATTCGCACAGGCACTGCACTTTCGCTTGCTCCCACTCCTATTCACGTCGAGTTGGAAATTCAAAATGTTCTCAATACGTCGTACCGCGACTACTTAAGTCGCTACCGATACTTTGCTCTTGAACAAGGGCGCAACATCATCCTTCGATTCTCAGTCCCCTTTGATTTGTTTCACCAACAGGAGTACCCATCATGAAGAACTGGATAGTTGGCATAGGTCTTGCCATTCTGCTCAGCGTAAGTGGATGCGAAAAGCATAGCCACGATCACGATGAGCACAAGGTACCTGGTACGTTTATTCTCCGTTTGATTCCAGCAAGAGGAACAGATACCATCACAGCTCAGTGGAATGACCCCGATGGACCTGGCGGCAACCAACCCACCGTTACTGAACTTCGTCTCAAAGGGGGTCTTACGTACACGGGCAGACTTGAAATCCTTGCAACTGATGGCGACACGCTCACTTCGGTTATCCAAGCACAAGGGACCGAGCATCAATTGTTCTGGTCGGTTACCGGCGCTGCGCAAGGTGTGGTACAGATTAGCGTTTCCGATCGAGACAGTCGTGGTATGCCGCTCGGCTTAGAAACCTCGTGGCAGGTGCAGACAGTACCAGCAGCCACGCCAGGAAACGTCCGCATGATACTCTACCACTACGAACCGAACAAGAAGGATGGCATCTCGCCCTCGCCAGAAACGGATGCTGACATCACCATCCCACTGCAGGTAATTCCCTGACCGCCGGAGCAAAGGCTGCTACACAAATACATTGCGGAATGCCTCTTCCGCAGGAGGATACGGCTGCTCGAGCGCATAGTCAATCGCTGCAGTGATTTGGGCTGCAATATCGCGATGCCATTGCTCGAGCGTGTCTTTGGTGGCGATCCCCCGTTCGATAAGAAACGCTTCATACCGCAACAGTGGATCGCGTTTTTCCCAATACTGAAGCAGTTCTCGTGGAACGTAGCGGAAGTCATCGTGTTCTGCATGTCCACGCATGCGCATCGTAACCGTCTCGATAAGTGCTGGTCCCTCGCCGCGGCGTGCGCGTTCAACAAAGCTCCGAACCGTATCGTAGACTAGTTCGACATCGGTTCCATCAATGGTAACGCCAGGGCAACCGTAGCCAATTGCTCGGTCGCTCAATTGGCGGCACGCATACTCAAGCTCTCGAGGAGTTGAGTATGCGTACTGATTGTTTTCGATAATCACAATCAGCGGAACGCGCTGGACTGCTGCAAAATTCATTGCTTCGTGGAATTCCCCGACATTTGTACCACCATCACCGATGGTGGTGAGCACCACGGTAGGTTCATTTTTCATCTTAGCTGCTAAGGCATAGCCTGCAGCAACGGGCATCATTGCTGCTAAGTGAGAAATGTTGCCATAGATATGGAGGGCAGGGTCCGCATAGTGCCCTGTGCCGTCAGTGCCGCGCATTTGGCTCCCTTGACGCGCCAGGAAATTCAGCATAAGCTGCTTCAATTGAGCACCGAACACAAAATGCATCCCGATATCGCGGTGCATGGGGAAAATAACATCGGTTGTGCGGTCCAGAGCATAACTGGCACCGACGGATGTCGCTTCGTTCCCTATTTGCGCATAGACTCCCCCGAATGCGCGACCCTGGCGGTAGAGCCGGATCATTGCATGGTCAAACTCGCGTGCCATGATCATAAAGCGCACAAGTTCCAGCCGATCAGCATCGCTCAAGTGGGATGACACATGGAGGGGAGGTACTGGCGCATTGAGATCGTAGGTAGTCATCGTTTCTGCGACTTCTGTGGAACTGGATAGCCAAAGGCACGGAGGTATGTCGGATTGTTTCGCCATCGCTCGCGCACCTTGACATAGAGATCAAGGTACACAGGCACACCCAGGTGCGCCTCAATTCGCTTCCGTGCTGCTTCTCCGATGCGCTTTATCATCGAACCGCCATGGCCGATAAGAATTTTCTTCTGTGAATGCCGCTCAACGATTAGCTCAGCTGCAATGTACCATGGCGCATCCTCACGCTCATCGAAATCGGTAACAATTACTTCGACTGCATAGGGGATTTCATGGTGGCAGAAGCGATATACTTGTTCACGGACGTATTCTGCGACAAAAAAGCGCTCTTGTTGAGTAGAAAGTTGCTCTGGATCATAAAGAAACTCGCTTTCGGGCAAGTGCTCTGTGATAACCTTGACAAGTTCATCGAGGAATTTGCCCTTGAGCGCCGAGATAGCCACACTGGTGACAAAAAGTCCTGATGCCATCGCATACTCGATTAGGGGAAGTGCTGCTGCTTTTTCTTCGAGAGCATCCATTTTGGTGAGAACAAGAATCGCTGGCTTGCCACTGGAGCGAACATCTTCCAGAATAGGCTCTGCCAAAAGACGCTCTGCCTCTGGTATACCTCCGGTTGCATCAAGCAGCACAAGAAGAACATCAGCATCTTCGATAGCCTGGCGGATTTCCGTGAGCATTTGATGGTGAAGCTCAAACTTGGGATGCTCGACAATCCCTGGTGTATCAAGAAACACCATCTGGGCGTGGTCAGTCGTAAGAATCCCTACCACTGGACGACGTGTGGTTTCAGGCTTCGGCGAGACTATTGCCAGTGGCTCACCAATCAGTGCGTTCAGAAGCGTGGACTTTCCTGCGTTCGGTTTGCCAAGGATGGCAACAAAACCAGCCCGTTTCATCGGAGAACACGTTCAAGGTGGCTTACAATCCGTTCAGCAGCATGACCATCCCCGTATGGATTTCGTGCCACGGCCATCGCTTGATAGCTGGATTCATCGTAAAGGAGTGTGCGCACCGCAGAAATGATACGTTCAACATCCGTGCCCACAAGACGCGCAGTGCCAGCCTCGATTGCTTCCGGACGCTCAGTAACCTCGCGAAGAACGAGAACAGGCTTGCCCAATGCCGGTGCTTCCTCTTGAATGCCTCCAGAATCGGTCAGGATAAGGTATGCGCATCGCATCAAGTATGCAAATTCCCGATACGGGAGTGGATCAAGTAAACGAATGTTTGGATATTGGCCAAGCATGTGAAAGACAGTCTGGCGGACCCGAGGATTTAGATGCACCGGATACACAAATGTGACATGTGGTTCTTGTTCTGCAAGACGAGCAAGCGCAGTACAAATCCGTTCGAATCCTGCTCCAAAGTTTTCCCTCCGATGACCTGTGACGAGAATCATCCGACCTTGCTGGCACAGCTCGATTAGGTCTTCCGGAAGAGCGGAGAGCAGCTTTTTAAGCTCGTCAGCTGAACGCACATCGAGCTGCTCGACAACCCAACGCAGGGCATCAATTGCTGTATTTCCTGTTACCAGCACATGGTCGGCTGGGATCCCCTCTCTAAGCAGGTTCTGGCGTGCACGCTCTGTTGGTGCATAGTGCCAATCAGCAATGTGCGTTGTAAGAACACGGTTGATCTCCTCCGGGAATGGAGCATACTTGGTGTGAGTGCGTAATCCTGCTTCCACATGTGCAACTGGAATTTGATGATAAAACGCAGCTAATGCTGTCACGAAGGTTGTGGTCGTGTCTCCCTGGACAATGACTAAATCTGACTTGTGCTGGCGAAACTCTGCGTCCAGACCTTCGAGCGCACGTGTAGTCACATCGCACAGGCTTTGGTCAGGGCGCATGATGTCCAAATTCCGGTGGGGGACGATGCCGAACACCTCGAGCACTTGCTTGAGCATCGTGTCGTGCTGTCCAGTAACAACAACTCGCACCGCACACCACTGGACTTCAAGTAGGCGCATAATAACTGGTGCAAGTTTTATTGCTTCAGGCCGTGTACCAAACACAATGCTAACCTTCACCGTACCGCTGAGACGTTTGCACTTTTGTACTGGACCAAGAACGCAAAGATAGCCGTGCTGGTGTGCCAACCATCAGTCAAAGTGCATGAATGAGCTTCGATTGTATCAACTTCGTACTCTTCCTTTGTCTGTCTCTGTACGCAAGATATTTCGCCGCTTAGCTCGGCCATTGACCAAGGCATATCACAGGCAACGTAGTCAACGTACTTGTCCTTATTCAACTGCACAGCAACTACCATGGTCAGGTACGTGGAAGCTCCCCTCGATTCTCCAGCCACCGTCAAGCACATTGCTTGACGAGTATGCACAACAACTTTCTCAGCTTGCCCAGCATTGTATCGAGGGTCGATGGAATGTCCTTGGATGCGGATGGATAGCGCCCCATTATGGAATTGACGTGCCTGGATTTGAGCAATATCGTTACAGTAGCGAGCCCATTCCATCTTCAAGCTTGCAGGGGGGACAATGGCTTGCCACGGAGCTTCCCCCTGCTGCCCTACCACGGGCACAATGGCTCTGGAACATGATTGAACAGCCTCATATGCCAATTGACTGGCAACGGGACTTTCGTAGTGGCTACCGATGGAACACGCATCAATGGTTTGGCGATATACGCCTTGATGCTGCAGAAGGAGCTGATCCAAAAGTTCCCTGGGAGCTGGGACGGCTTCAACTGTTGCCCTTACTTGCATTGGAGGCATGGCGTAGCAGTAGTGACCCCTATCGCCGCACCATAATGTGCACTATCGAAAATCATCTGTTGGATTTTGCTGCTCAGAACCCGCCAGGCTATGGCATCCAATGGGCATCACCAATGGATGTAGCAATTCGACTCGCTACGATATTAGTCACTCTTGACCTTTGCCAGCAGCTTGGATTGCGTCGCAGCGTCCTTGATGCAATGCTTCTGTACGCATTTGACCACTTCAAATTCGTTGCTTCGAATCTTGAGTGGTCAGAAGGAATGCGGGCGAATCACTACCTGGCATGCATTGGCGGCTTAGCGATAGCGGCAGCATACTTTCCCCTTTCTCGATGGACTTCCTCTCTACGTCGCTGGTGTACTGCCCAGCTGATCCAGGAAGCAGCCTACCAGTTTTTGCCTGACGGGGGCAATTTTGAAGCCTCACTTGCTTACCACCGCTTAAGTGCAGAAATTCTTGGCTGGAGTACTTGGTTCCTCGGACAAACAGAGGAGGGAGCGGCATTGGTGCACAATAAGGCATTCGCCCAACACTTCCGTGTGATCGCAGAGTTCACACAGCAAACAATCTACCGCAGCGGCGATGCTCCACAAATCGGCGACAATGATAGCGGAAGATTTCTTTGGCTTCTCCCCCTGGTCGAGAACAATGCTCTCCCTCATGCATGGGTACATGAACCCGATCCGTACTGCTCTCAGCGAAGCCATCTTGAGTGCTGCCGCTTGCTTGCTGGCGTAATATCTTCTCAAGTACCAGACCTTGCCAGGATTTATACGGACAACAGCCGAGAGCACCGAGAGTACTACTGTGCCCCCCATTTTGGATTGGCAGTAGCACGCTCCGAGCGGGCTGAAGTATTTGTGCGTGCAGGTTCAATAGGACAGCGCGGTAAAGGAGGTCACGCCCATAACGACCAACTATCACTCACGTTCACTTTCGATGGTCAAGAAATTCTCTGTGATCCAGGAACATATGTGTACCTGCCATCTGCCAAATGGCGAAATCATTTTCGCTCCACCCGTATGCACAACACGCTCTGCTATGAGGACGTGGAACAGAATAAATGGGCATCAGGGGGCAGTGAAGCACTCTTTTGGTTGACCACCGACCGCGCATATGCTCGGATAGTTGCAGCGTCGCAGGATAACATTGTTGCAGAACATTATGCATACGGGATACCACACCGTCGTATCGTCGAGCTCCTGCCTGATGCTTTGCTGATCACTGACTACTTTCCCGCCCCAAGCAAGGCAATACTTTATTTCCATCTCCACCCCCTTGTCAATGCAGAATGTCACGGCGCAGCTATTGTCTTGCATGCTCAGAACATAAAAATCACGTGTACAACTCAGACAGGAAACATCACCATCAAGGACTCCTACTATAGCCACTCCTACGGTGTGTGCACCCGAACAACCGCTCTTGCCGTGCACCCCTCTCAATCATGCATTCGAACAGAATTCCACTGGTAAGATGCTTGTAAGTTTGCGACATTGTCTTGGTTTTGATAGTTCAACGTCGGATAAGCTTCAGTTCGAATGCAGCTCCGTAACCATGTTTCTCTCCTTATCTGGACGGTGGGCGATAAGCTCCTTTTCTTGGGTTACGGAGTTATCACATGGATACAAATTCGCGCACTACCGCCCGAAGAGTATGCTCTTGCCGCGCAACTTCTGACGCTTCAAGCCTGGATTGCAATCGTTGCAGAAGGATCATTCCTCCAGGGAATTATCCAATACGGACATGACCATCGCCACCGAGAACACGCAAACTTCCTGGCAGCGATATTGCACACTGCATTCACGCTGGGAGTTGCTTTGATAATTGCAGGATTTGGTTTACCTCTTGCAGCCCTCTTCAATGAAGCACGTTTTCACGATGTTGCTCTACTTCTGCCCCTTTACTGTGCTCTGGGCATACCACGGTCGTATGCTCTAAAGCTTTTGCAACGTGAACTTCGTGTTCGCCATGTTTTTACAACGAACGCTGCGTGGCTTGGAACGAGCGCACTTCTGACGATCATCTTTCTTGCTCGTGGGACACTTCGCACATTCGAAGACATGGTGCTGATTGCATGCAGTGGCATGACAGCAGGATCAATAGTTGCTCTGGCGTTAGGACGTGACCTTCTTCGATGGTCGCCCCACGGTACGCTCTCTTACCGAGCCGTGCTCCGCTTCACTATGCCTCAAACCATCATGATGGCCCTGGCAACAAGTATCCGTCAGCTGGATGTATTCCTCGTGCAACTATTTTTTTCTACTCGTGCGGCAGGGGTTTATACCGCCGCAAAGATGCTCTACCGTGTATTCGAAACAGGAGCAGATGCGACGGTGTGGCTAATGTACCCTGCTGCGGTCCGTTTACTTGCCCAAGAACGCCGTGATTCTCTCCGTCAATTGATTGCAAAGGCATTTGTTGTCCAGCTTATTATTGCAGCAACTGCTGTTTGCGCTTTAGAATTTGGGGGAACAGCACTCATTGTCCGCTTCTTTGGCAACAGGTACAGCGAAACAGCCGTTATTTTCAACATTATGGCGATCGGAGCGTTATTCCTTCCCTTGGCAATGCTGCAATCGGTAATCCTTGCACTTCATCGTGTCGATCGTCTGTTGCTTATCATTAGCACAAGTGTTTTTGCTGCCTGCGCTGTATATGTAACGGTTGGCATACTTGATATCTTTTGGCTGATGGGAAGCGGAGTCGTTGTATTTGCAGCAGTCAGTGCTGTGTTAATGGGATGGACACTTTCTCAAGAAGGGCTTTTTCACATCAGGGACATTCCTCCTGCATTCAACGATATTCGCACTCGGCTTGGTGTTTCCCTCAAGCAATGGAAGCAACATCTTGTAACACGTTCGGATTTGTGATGCATGGTTAATGCGCGCCTGGCATGGCTCCTGTGGAAACAGCGTATATGGCTATCCTTCCAGCATGCAATACTGAGCGCAGTGCTTATTGTTGCTGCCGTTGCAATAAGCGCCTGGCTTAGCTCTCGTTATCATGAACTATCCACGGAGAAAGAGCAAATAGCAGTATCACTGGTGATAGATCCTTCTGTCTCCACAACCCAAGCTCATGTGCTCGCAAAGGATTTGCAGGCAATTGCCCCGGAGCTTATCCGCAGAATAGACGTCATGAGTGACTCAGCACTGGCAGCACGTTTGCAATCGCGATACGGTATTATGCTCAGCGACATTGCCCAAGATAGCCTTCTTCCTCGTCTTTTGAGGGTGCAGTTGGTTCCTGCCCAGGTTAACCGACACAGCTTTACGGCATTCATTGAGCAATGCCAAATGCTACCGGAAGTAGTGAGCATTCACTACCCGATAAGCAGGGTCACCGAGGTGTTTGAGCACGAGCAGCAGCTACGAGTGCTCACCTTAGGAGCAGGAATAGGTTGGCTGCTGATAAGTGGCGTTATCCTTTGGCTCCATCTGCGAGCTACTCTGCCTCTCGACCGACGGGAGAGCCGTACAGTCCAGCTGCTTGGGGCAACACCATTTGGTCCCCGCCGTGTGCGCACTCTTTACACCCTACTAAGTCTTGCTATAGGGGTGTGCATCGCAGCTGCTGTCGTAAGTACGGCTTGGGCGCTCCACTTACCGCTTGGTATGGGTAGCTCTACTATGGTTCAGACAGTCCTTTTTTCCTCAGGTGCTGTCGTTGTTGTAAGCTGCACCGCAAGTTTGCTTATAGAGCCCTCCTAACTTAGCACATCAAGAAGCGAGCAGCGGAGCGCCCATCCTTATTTAGCGCTTTTTATCCTGTTGTGCTTGCTGCGGCGATGCAGAGGCATAGAGTGCCTGTTTGACAGCTTGGAAACGCTCTGCTGCAGAGCCAGGGATGCTTGCCCGCTGAAAGAGCGTAAGGAAATTATTGGCAGTGAGCAAATTCATTTCAATGGTAACAGGATCGGACTCTCCTTTCTTGTCTTTTTGTGCTTGCTGTGCGGCTTTGACAAGCACGTTCTTAACATCGAGAAAAGCCTCGACCTCGTTGCCCTTGATCTCCACAGTATTGAGCACGTTGATTGCAAACAGTACATCCCCCAGCGTCATGGTGGGCTTCAAAATGGTATTCTGCGGTGACGACTGGTCGCTACCAGAGCCCTGTTGTTGAGCCGTAGCGAATGAATGTAAACTAATGCCCATAGCGGCAATCACGACAAATGTGCGGATAAGGTGCATGGACATAACTCCAGGATAGTGAAACAAACTCGATATGCCCGCAATTGCGGGATTTATCTATCGTTCTTTCAATACCGTATCAAGCGCTAAACCACAGCTTAGGCGATGCACCAACGCAGGTGCACTGAGCGTGGTCAGGGTATAATCCAGCGTTAGGGAAGGGAATACAAGTCCTGCCCCAACGCCGAAGCCACTTAATGGTGAAGCACTCACCGATGACTGTCCTGAACGAACTCCATTATCGTAGCCTAGGCGAAGCTGCACGCTTTTGCCCAGGTAAAGCTCTCCAGCTATAGCAAAATTGCGAAGACGCTCAGTAAGTGACATCCGATCCTCGACCAACCGCGTCAAACTAAAGTTAACCATCAACGGTAGCCCTCGCAGACGATGACTAACGCCCAGGCGAATATCTGTCGGGAGTGCAGCACTTTCGCCATTCATCCTCGCAAGTTGCACTCCAAAATATCGAATTGAGCCACCTATCGAAGTGCGAATCAAAGGAAATTGGTAAAACAACCCAACAGTGGCAATGAGCGCACTTGCAGCACCGCGATCGATAGCCGTATGAACATACCCAAGGGACACTCCGTAAAAAACATTCGTGTCAAGCTGATTTGCATATGATACTTGCAACGCAAAATGAGCAGCACCAAATGTTCCTATTGCATTCCCCAGCGCATCGGTACGAGTAAACTGCCCATAGCTGGTATATGCAGCTGTTGCTCCCCACCATCCTGCTCCCATCTGTCCGCAGTATGCAGCTACTCCAGAGTTAATGTCGAGCACATGCTTGATAAAGGTTAGCGACAACGCATCAGGAGGAACAGTTGGAATCGTTGCAGGATTGTATAGTTGAGCCGATGCATCACCAGCGATTGCAACAAATGCACCAGCTAAACCTGCTGCACGTGCGCTCTCCGCTGTTCGGAGAAAATCAAATGGAGAAAGTGTCTGCCCCCAGCACAGCCTGCTTAGGGTCGCAACGCATACAAGTACTTTTCCAACACCTTTTATGCACATGCAGCATGCTCAAGACGTTCAAAAAACCATCGGGGCGGGCGTGTCGCCCGCCGAGTGTCGCGAGAAACAAAGCTGTGAATCGTATAGCCTTCGGCAATCAAGGCTTTGTCTCGTAAAATACGATACTCGAGCCGAAGAGTCGGCGCATAGCGGAGTTCGCAGCATGTTTCAATCGTTAGTAAGTCATCGTAGAAGGCAGGAGCATGGTAGATCACATGTGCTTCCAACACCGGCAGAAAGTAGCCCTTTGCTTCAATCTCAACGTATGGCAAGCCAGCTTGCCGTAATAGCTCCGTTCGTCCTATCTCGAACAGTCGTAGATAGTGACCATTGTACATGTACTCCATGCGGTCAGTGTCTGCATACCGAACACGATACGGAAATTCACTCCGAATCATCGGTATGGAAGCGGGAAAATCCTTCATGGCAAGCAGTCAAGTTAGAGAGAACGTTCAATGAGGATGAATAAGTCGAGGAGGCGTTCGAGGTCTTCAATGGAGTAAAAATCAATTTCTATCGTGCCTGCTCCAGAGCTGGATTTTGTCTTCACTCGCACGTTCGTTGCAAAAATTGCACGCAATTGGCGTTCTATTTCTGCAAGTGTTCGCTGGATATCAGGATTTTCCACAGCAGATGGTGCTTTCTTGAGGACCTGTTTCCCGTTATCGTAGCGCACTTTCCCCAGCTCAACATCACGCACAAGTGCTTCCGTTGCTCGCACGGATAGATCTTTGGTGATGATGTCCTCCAGCACGCGTGCTTGGAGGTTGTGATCCTGGATTGCCAACAGTGCCCGTGCATGTCCCATGGTAATTTTCTTTGTGCGGAGCGCTTCTTGCACCGGCTCACTAAGTTTGAGCAGACGAAGGAAATTAGTAATCGTCGTCCGATCCTTCCCCACTTTTGCTGCAACTTCTTCTTGAGTGAGATGACATTCCTCGATCAGCCGCTGGTATCCAAGAGCAACTTCGATTGGGTTGAGATTTTCGCGTTGAACGTTCTCAATGAGTGCAAGCTCGAGCATATCAGTATCGCGCTCGACATCGAGGATGTAGGCTGGGATCATCGTCAATCCAGCCTCGATAGATGCGCGCACTCGACGCTCCCCGGCAATCAGTTCGTAACCATCGTCAACTCGACGCACTGTGATAGGCTGAATAACCCCTTTTTCTTTGATGCTCCGCGTAAGCTCCTCAAGAGCGCTTGCATCAAAGTCTTGTCGCGGCTGATAGCGATTTGGGCGAACTTTTGTGATTTCAATCAATGCGGTTGCGCCGGTAATAGTACCATCGTCCACGCGGAGCGTGCCTATACTTTCAGCAGTAGGTAGTTCACGAGGAATCAGTGCTCCCAGCCCTTTTCCTAAGCCTATCGGTTTACTCTTTTTCATGGCAGACGACTGCTCCATCATTGTTGAACGTGCACTGGTCGGTGAGACGACTGGTGAAGCTGTGAATTCCGCTCCATGATTTCACGCGCAAGATCTAAATAGTTCCGCGCACCCAAACTTAGTGCATCGTAGAGGAGCACCGGCTTGCCATGACTCGGCGCTTCAGAAAGCCGAACGTTGCGGCTGATAATCGTCGTGCATGCTTTCTCCTGAAAGTGCTTGCGAACCTCCTCGACCACTTGATTGGACAGGCGCAATCGGCTATCATACATTGTCAAAAGGACACCCTCGATTTCTAATTGCGGGTTCAAATGACGCCGAACTATCGAGATCGTATGGAGCAGCTGTCCCAGCCCTTCCAACGCGTAGTACTCACACTGAACGGGAATGAGCACAGAATCAGCTGCGGTAAGGGCATTCAACGTCAACAGCCCAAGGGATGGAGGACAATCAATGAGAATGTATGTGTACTTCCGCCGTACATGTTCAAGAGCTTGGCGAAGGATATTTTCACGCCGAGGAAAATCCACCAGCTCAATTTCAGCACCAACTAAGTTGATGTGTGAAGGTACTAACTCTAAAAATGGCATCTCTGTCGGAATAATGACATCTTCCACGGTCGCATTCCCAACTAGGAGGTCATACACGGTTCGTTCAAGCTGCCGGGTATCTATTCCTAAGCCCGTGGAAGCATTCGCTTGCGGATCAATGTCAATAAGCAGTGTTGGCTGTTCTGCGGCAGCCAACGATGCGGCTAAATTGACAGCGGTGGTCGTCTTACCGACTCCGCCTTTCTGATTAGCGATCGTGACAACTTTGCCCATTAGGACCTCCTATGCTTGGTTCGACAGCAAGGGCACGCAAACGAAACAGCGTCCATGCTGCAATGATAATCGAATGCTGAATGTCACCTCCGGCAATCATCGGCTCGATACGGCTGAGGGGAACCTCCACTACTTCGAGAATCTCATGGGTGTCCCACCGAGGTTGCTGTGATGCCACACAATCATACCAGGCATAGGTGTAACATCGCGTAGCCATGAATGCCGGATTGGGTAGTTGCTCACCGACCAGTACTAACTTGTCCGGTGTACTCGCATAACCAGTCTCTTCAGTGCACTCACGCATTGCAGCAGCTGCAGGCTCTTCGCCGTGGGCAACTACTCCACCAGGAAATTCTAATGTTACCAAATCCGATCCATGCCGATATTGCCGAACCATGACGACCTTCCCATCAGCCGTCAAAGGCAAAACGTTGACCCACACTGGCGTATGAAGGACAACAAATTCTCCACGGACATTCTTCCGCGGATGTACACGCTCTACCCACTCGAGATCGAAAATGCGAAAATGCCCACCAGGTCTTTGCTGCAATGTCGTCCAGCGGAGGAAAGCATCGTGATCGTGACTATCGGTTATATCCATCGGGTGAGCATGAGCACGTTCGGCACTTCAAATTTACTGTAGCTTAGTTCCTATTGACAAACACCCCATTATTCGGCATACAGAGTAAGGGATTCGTTGCATTCCTTCTCGTACAGAGTGACATACCGTCGGTGTGCCGAGACTGCAGGCGAATCTGGATCGAAAAACCGAAGGAGCAGTTCCACTGCTGCAGAGATACCAATTCGACCGGACACGCCAATACTCCGAGGTTGCGCGAAGGCAGGAAGAATCCATACGCCATTGCCACAGCAAGAACGAAAATTATCCGCAACCGAAAAACCAAGCCCACGAGCCAAATTAGCAGGACCCGAAAGCAAGCGTGTGGGAGGAACAGGGCGTCCTCGGAATGCAGCAATTGTGTCCTTCCCTGCAACAACCTCTGCAGCTCGGAGTAACACTGCAGCACCAATCCCTTCAGTCTCTGTGACGATATTAATGCACTCGTGTACCCCGTAAATGCGATACACGTAGAGACATCCGCCGTGTGCAAACATTGCCTTATTCCGCTGAGTCATACCTCGCCACGAATGACTCGCAGGATCATCGGGTGTATATGCTTCTGTTTCAACAATACGAGCTGCCAATCGCTCCCCCGAGGGCAGCTGGTGCACTAAGATAGTCCCAATAAGCTCCTTTGCTACTGTAGCCGTTTCACGAGCAAACCATTTGCATGGTAACGCCATGCGGTCCAAGTCGGCCTTCGAACAATTGGCAATCCACTGCTGCAATCTATCGTTGCCTAACTCTACCCTAACTTGCATGTGGGAAGCTTACCATTTGTTCTGTTAACTACGTGGCAATTTTACGAAGCACTCTATGGCTGTCGCTGAGCGATGGTATCGTTCTTATTGCATCTGCTGTAGTGTCCATTCTGATAGCTCGGTATTTAGGCGCTGATGCATTGGGAGAGTATTCAATTGCCATCACGTTGGGAACGATTGTGCAAATGATTGCTGATGCAGGATACTCCATCGGCTTGGCTCGGAAAGTGGCTGCAATGCCAGAAGCTATTATCTCCATCGTTAGTGCAGCGATCGGGACGAAAATCACCTTGTGGCTTATAGCATTGCCTGGAGCTATCACCACAGCGCTTCTGCAGAGTGTTCCTACATCTCTATTGACAGCTATTGTACTGTGCGATGTTGGTGCAAGCTGCGTGACCTTTTCTATCCTTGGTGCATTGCGAGGTATTGGCAATTTTGTCATGCCACAACTTCTCAGTAGCGCCTATCAGATACTTGCTACAGTTGCTATGGGAGCTTTATTGGTGTACACAAGCACTCTGCCTCTGGTTCTTGGTGCTATGGTAGCAATCGGTTTCCTCCGTGCTGTGCACCTTCACCAACTTTTTCGCAAACAGACTGGGCGTTCAATCCCTCTTGCTACTGTAGCTCGCCATATTTCCCTTCGTGCTATAGCACACGAGCTTGGGGCACACTGGCGCTTGTGGGTCATCAACATTGCCAGCATGGCAATTCATCGGCTTCCGCTGGTAATACTTGGGCTTCGCAGTAGTAGCACTGAAGTTGGATACTTCTCTGCTGCATTTCGTATTTACAGTGCTGCTCGAATCGTGCCAGGGGCATTGTTCACAGTAAGTGTTCCCGAAATGGCAACCCTATCCGCTCGACCCAAGATTGCAAGAAAAATTCTGGTGGTAGGTGCTGGATTGTCATTTGTCCTTGCTGGCATGATGTGGATTAGTGCCCCGTGGGTCATTACTGCAACATTTCAATTTGATGCTTCGATCTTTCCGTTACGAATAATGGCGCTGGCTTTTGGTGGATTATCCCTGAAAACCACACTTGAAGCAATTCTTATAGGGCGTATGCACGACAGCGTCGTAGCCTGGATAGTGAGCATCGTTGCTTTCCTCACCATTTTCGCGACATGGATTGTTCCTGCCTCAGCAGTGTGGTATTCATTCGTACTTGCTGGCAGCGAATGGCTGCTCTGCATACTCTTTTGGTGGTTTGGTGTACACCGACACTTGTTCTCTTCCTGAGCGGATGTGCAGTTGTACTTCCCCCCTCGGGCGGACCGGAGGACCGCATACCCCCTACAGTGCTTAGTTGCAACGTTCCTAATGGCGCTGTTGGAATGAGCCGTCGTGTTGCTGTTGTGCTTACCTTAAGCGAATACGTTGAGCGAAGTGAATTTACTCGGAGCATTGTCGTCACTCCTCGTGCCCCTTTTCAGCTCGACTGGAGCGGACAACGCGTGACCATTCTTCTTGACAGTCTCGGCCCTGCGACGACATATAGACTGAGTGTTGCTCCATCGTACCGTGATCTGCGAGGCAATCGTGCAACGGCATCATTTTCCCTGGTTTTTTCCACAGGTAACCAAATTGACAGTTGTCAGGTCACTGGCACAATTGTATCGAGTGCTACTGCCAGCGTCCAAGCTCCTCTCTTTGTGCTCCTTAAGCCGAAAGATTCGCTGGAGCGTAAGACCGAGTATGTTCTCCCTGCCTCCTCGAACGGAGCATTCACTGTAGATGCTCTTCCATGTGACACATTCATTGTTGCTGCTTTTGCGGATGCAAACGGGAATACTATTTGGGATGCAACGGAAGACGGAGCGGTCGCAGCTCTGCCGGTTGTTACCCAACACGGAATGCTCCAGGCACCAGTTCGCCTGTGGATTGCACCTGCACTTCCTCAAACACCTGTGGAAGTAGTCACCGCTCGTGCACTAAGCAACAGGCGAGTCGAGGTGCGAATAACACGACCACTGGTGCGGATTACTCCCCAAGACTGGCTCATACAGACTATCTCGACACAACGAACGATACCAATTTTTGCAGCATTTGCAGCTGATCCAGAACGGCTCATTCTCATTACGGAAGATTCTCTTCTTGCAAGTGAGCGATATGTTCTTCTTCCATCGCCTGATGCCACGATAACTGATTCTCTCGGTAATCGGTTATCTGTTGCATCTCCGTTGGTCTTTGAGGGAACAAGCACACCAGATGCTGTTCCGTTAGGCCTTGTATCGGTTATTCCCTCTCGGGATACCATTTTCCAGGCGCCGCTTCGCCCCTTCATAGAACTTCAGTGGAGCGATGCACTTGGGGAACTTCCTCCCATTACCTTGTACGAAAGTACAAGTGCAAAGCCGGTTCCTCTCATAATAAACCGGCTCGACGCTGCACGACTACGCGCAATCCCTTCGGATTCCCTGATGCCAGGAAAAATGTACACATGGTCTGTCATTCTGGGCGCCACACGTTCATGGAATGGCAACACAAGTATTGACACAAACCGCCTAATGCGGACAATTGTGACACTTGACACTCGGAATGGTGGTTCGGTCCGTGGAATAATCCAAGATTCGTGTTGCCAGTGCATGCAGGCTATTGTTGTTGTACGCCGCACAAATGGAACACCAATTCAATTAGTCCCAGCAGACGCAGAGCGACGCTTTTTCATACCTTACCTTCCAGAGGGTGATTACTTGTTGGATGCTTTCTGCGATACCAATAACAACGGTCGCTACGACGGCGGTAGTCTTCAACCTATGCGCTACGGAGAGCGTGTCACACATGCTCCCGTCCGTGTCTCTGTCAAAGCGCGGTGGGAGGTTGATGGTGTTATCCTCATGCTCCAGCAATGATATTCGTAGATGAATCCATTCCTCTCCTTGCAGAGCTTCTGGCACCGTTAGGAGAAGTGTATCGTTTTCGCCCTCAAGCTCTTGATCGCGCGTTATTAATCCAGATGAATTGCCATGCACTTTTTTTTCGTTCTTCACTTCGTGTTACTCCTGCTCTGCTGGAGGGTACAACTGTAGAATTTCTCGGTTCTGTAACCAGCGGAAGTGATCACATTGCAGAGAGTCTCTTTCGCTCTGACCGTTACACTATTGCCCTGGCACAGGGAGCAAATGCTAATGCAGTAGCAGAATATGTTCTTGCAAGTATCCTTGAATGGAGCTACCGTATGAACATTTCTCCCGCAGGAATATCAATCGGCATCATTGGATTCGGCAACATTGGTCGCCGTGTTGCAGAGTATTGCCACCAGCTTGGCATGCAGGTTATCGTAAGCGATCCACCTCTTCAAGACCAAGGATTTCTTTTCCCGTCTTATGTCACCACGGGGACTCTTGCACAACTTCTCGACGCAAGCACCATCATCACTGCCCACGTACCGCTTATCCTTAGCGGTCCTTATCGAACCACGCGCTTGTTAACAACCAGCATGCTCGCCGGAACACCGGTGAAGCTCCTTATCAATACCTCGCGGGGACAGGTAATTCCAAACCGCGTTCTCCTGGATGCAACACGCCGTGGCGTAGCAGTCTCGATTGATGTTTGGGAAAATGAACCCAACATTTCTCCTACTGTAGCCCGACGAGCAATTTTTGCGACTTGTCATATTGCTGGACATTCCATCAATGCTAAGCTTGCCGCATCGGTGCAAGTAGCGCGTCAGTATTACGCTTTCTGTAAGCATCCCTTTACTCTGCCACTGCTAAATCTCCCTCCACGCATTCTTTTTGAGCAATCGCTACCGCTGGACCAAGTGCGAAAAGTACTCTTGCGTTCTCGACAATTCGACCGTGATAGTGCCGCGCTCCGACGCTTTTCCCGGCTGCCAGTTCATAAACGAATCCCAGCGATTGAGCATTTTCGCGTTACCTATCCTCCCCGTTTCGAAACATATCGAACACACTATGACAGCGACTAAGCCCCAATGTGAGATAGAAACTACTGCACTTGATGGTATTGTTGTCATCCGCTCGACAGTACATTACGACGATCGTGGTTATTTCTTTGAAAGTTTCAACGCGCGCGATTTCGCTACTCTTGGTCTCCCAACTCATTTTGTCCAGGACAACGTGTCGCTGTCGAAACGTGGAGTCCTCCGTGGCTTGCACTTCCAGTGGAACGAGCCCATGGGGAAATTCCTTCGTGTGTGTGTGGGGCGTATTCAGCTTGTCGAGCTGGACATTCGACCCGACTCACCCTTTTGTGGGAAGCATTGGAGCATCGAGCTTACAGCTGAGGAACACCGCGCAGTGTGGATTCCTCCCGGTTTTGCCAATGGATTCTTAGTACTCAGTGATGTTGCAATCGTCATGTATAAGTGCACAGCTTTCTACAACCCTGCGGGAGAGGGAGTAATTCGTTGGGATGACCCTGCCTTAGGTATTCCCTGGATGACAAATGGTACTCCTCTTACCAGTCCCAAAGATGCCCAGGGAATGACATTGGCAGAGTGGCTTGTACAACCGCACGCACGAGTGTTTTCATATTACCACCCGCCCCAATGATAATGCCAACGCCATACACTCGTGGTCTTCGACGCACACGGCATCGCAATCGGAGGCAGTTTCTCTGGAGCCTACTGGTACTGGCAATCGGACTTGGAATCCTGTGGTGGCAGCAGCAGAGCTCTTTGCATCACCCCGAATTGCTTTCCCCCTCCTCTGCGATCGATACAAGCGCGTACATTGCGGAACGGTTTCCAGGGAGCCCTGCAATCCATGTCATGTTCGGGGTACCACGCGACGCTAACTCCGACGACGATATCCTTATACAACGGCCTCAGTACGTTCTTTCCTACAATCCCTCGACACGATGTGCGAACTGGGTATGCTGGAATCTTAGTGCATGGTGGTATGGCTCTGCCCCTCGGCACCGAGGACCCTTTTTGCCCGATCCTCTCTTACCACCTTCTATTGTTCCTGTCTATCATCGGGACTATACCAACTCGGGTTATGACCGTGGGCACTTGGTGCGCTCGGAGGAGAGAACTCGTTCTATAGAAGACAACATCACAACATTCTATACTACCAACATCATACCTCAACACCGAGCACTCAATGCAGGACCATGGCTTCGTTTCGAAGAATACATTGAACAGCTTTGCAAGCGCAGTGAGCGTGAGCTATACATCATCGCAGGACCAATTTATCATGATACAGCCCGAACGACGATAGGGAGTGGAATCCGCGTTCCATCAGAATGTTTCAAGATTGTCGTTCTACTACCGAAAGGGCGAGGAAAAGAATCGGTAACCTCCACCACAGAAGTTATTGCGGTCCGTATGCCTAATCGTGCAAATGTGAGTGGTACATGGGAGCAGTTTGTCTGTAGCGTTGCCGACATAGAAAAAGCTACAGGCTATCGTTTTTTTACGGCAATACCCGATTCGATTGCTCAGGCATGGCGGTATCGCCGTCCAATAGTCCCAGCCCTGTAACAGCGATGGGCGACTGCACAACAGTCGCCCATCGTGTCGGGGTGGTGTGATTCGAACACACGACCCCCTGCTCCCAAAGCAGGTGCGCTACCAGGCTGCGCTACACCCCGATGCAATCGCAAAAATACGCCGCACTGGACTTATGGTGAAACAAACTGCGTAACTTTCGTGTTATTCAACCAGTAAGTTCGGGATGGAGGAACCATGGCATATATCGCATACAATAACACGTACTGCGTTTTACTTAGGCGCACTCTTAAAATTCCCCTCGATCGTGTTATCCGAGCTGTAGAAAGCGAGGCAGAGCGTGTACTGTGGCTCGATCCACCGCTCATGTTTGAATTTCGGGAAGGTGGGCATATTTATACCGCAGAAGGAACTCCCATTGCGGAGTTTATCGAATATATCCGCGGTCAGCGTTGGATGCTTCGCTGGATTAGCCCACTGAATCATTCCCAGAGCAAGGTATCAGTGGAATTCATTCGTGCAAGCCGCATTACGACGCGAATCGCCATTCGCCACTGGCAAATCACCACTGAAAAAGATTACCGCGAGCTCCAAGCTGGATGGCTCTGGTTTCTTGACAGTCTCGAGCGCTACTTTACCAGTGGGAAATACCTTGAGTACGACTATCCTGATGTATTCGGCACGACGAGTAACCTCTCACGCTGATCGTTTGCCGAGCTCTTGGTCGAGCAAGTAGAGACTTGAGCCGCTTTCTCCTACCATTGCAATTTTATCCAGGATCGTTCGCACCGTCTCCTCCTCTTCAACCTGCTCCATGATAAACCATTCGAGCAGGGGAAGAATAGGATAGTCCTTTTCTTGATGCGCCAACTCATACAGCGCATGAATACGCCCGCTGATGTACTGCTCATGCTCGAGAACTGCTCGGAACAATTCACCAACGGTATTCCATTCAACGCGCTTGATGCGGATATCCTCCAATCGTACAGATTGTCCCCGCGCGTGGGCATGTTCTATAAACTTCATTGCATGCTCTCGCTCTTCATCATGTTGAACTGTTAGCCAGTGTGCAATTCCAGGTAGCCCACGGTCCCTGCACACAAGTCCAAGAGCAAAGTACAAGTATGCTGACTCTAACTCAGCCTGAATTTGGGCTTGTACTGCTTGGAGCACTGTAGCTTTCATTGTCGTCTCCGCGATGGTTCTACTAATTCCTAACTCCACGGTGCTATGACCGTATGTCTTTCCGTTGCAACACCAGAGCGGTGACGAAACAGAAGACAACGCAGTGCATCACTAAAACCACTGCTGAATTGCGAATTGTGTCGAATGGTACCGGATCATCGAAAAACAGACGCCATGCTGCCGCATGCGTTGTAAAAAAGCCATCCGCAAGGCTCTCAATAAGCGGCACATCCAATAGTGAAACAGCTGTCATCACAATCACGATAGCCATCGTCCCCACAACAGGGGCAAGGGCATTGTCAGCAAAGCATCCTAACAAAAGCGCAAGGGAGGCTGGTACAAGCAATCCTAACCAATTGAACGCGTATGCTCCAGCAAACCGCCAGAGAATGTCATCCCGCCCGAGTACAACAACACCGTTTGTTTTGAGCACAACTAAGTCTCCAACATCGAACAATGCGACACCTACTCCTAACGATACCACTGCAAGGAAAAGCATCACACTTCCGACATATCCGACGAGCGCAAAAAACTTTGCCAGGACGAATTTCCACCGTGCTACTGGCTGAAGAAAGAGAAGACGGAGTGTCCCGTATGCAGCTTCACCGGCGATAAGGTCCCCTGCAACAAGCGTTACCAGAAATGGCAAATGAACAAGTAGCAAGCCCTGGATAATGAATGCTACAAGGTAGCCATGCAAATAGTCTCCCTCGATGCTTAGCTGCTGTTTAATGTTCTGCAACACCATTTCTGCTAACTGCTCACCCTGCAGCGCCATGACACTATGCACTATGCCCACCAGCACTGCTATAGCGATGAACACGATCCATGACCGCGGCTTGCGATAGATGCGCCAAAGCTCCAGTCGAACGATTGTCGGTATCATTGCTGGCATGTCGCTGCAAAGTAAAACTGTTCCAGGGAGCGCTCGGGGATGACAGCAGTTACTCTTACTCCTGCATTTGCAAGTCGCATAACAACGAGCGGAACATCTGCACTTGCAACTCGGATCGCATTGCTTCGCACTTGCACTGCTGAACATACCGGCTCAAGGAGTGCACAAAGCTCAGCGGCCGAATGTTCTGCTTCGATAATTGTCGTTGTCCCATACGATGCAAGAACCTGTTCAATTTTTCCTTCAGCGATCAACTTGCCCTTATGAAGGACCAGCAGGTGCGTTGCTACCTGTTCGACTTCTGCAAGCAAGTGCGATGAAACAATAACTGTCCTTCCCTCCTGCTGCAGCTCTGTGATGAGGCGTCGTGTATCAGCGATTCCTTCCGGATCAAGACCGTTGAGTGGCTCGTCGAGAATGATAAGCTCGGGCTCTCCTACTAAGGTCAACGCAAGCCCCAAGCGCTGCTTCATCCCGTATGAGTATGTTCGAACATGCTGGTGTGCGACCGACGCAAGACCCACACGCTCAAGAAGCTGCTCCATAGCTGCTTTTGTTGGCTTTAGTCCTTTGAGCTGGGATACGAGGCCTATATGCTCAGCAGCAGTTAAGTACGGATAAAGGTCCGCCCGCTCGATCAGTGCACCAACGAAGCGAAGAAGCGATGGCTCAAGTAGCTTTCCAAACAGCCGCACCTGGCCCCTCGATGGCTTGACCAGTCCAACCATTGCTCGCAATGTTGTGCTTTTGCCTGCCCCATTTGCTCCCAGCAATCCAACGATTTCGCCACGTCCAATGCGGAATGTTACGTCGGAAACCACTGCTTGATTACGGTAGAACTTCGTCAGTCCGCAAACCTCAACTACTACATCCTGCACTGTGATTCCTGCCCAGAGTGGTTGATTGATCGGACATGCAACGCAAACGGCACGCGCGAAAGTTTCACCGCAGATGCTGGAGCAGTTGCTCCCGTTGCCATTGCTCTGGAAGGGTAGCCATAGAACGGCGAAAAAGCTCGCGATAGCGGCTATTTTGTGTAAACTGTGCAATTGCCTCTCGGGCAGCATTTACAAGCCGGCTGTTGAAATGGAAGCGCGCATCGAGCAAATACCGCACCAAGAGTGTATCACACCAGTTGAGCGCCCGGAGCGCAGCAATGGCATTTTCGCGCGTGATGAATTCATAGCTTGGCGATGCATAATCCACCAGCCGGGCAAGTGCGGCAGTATCCCCTCGTTCTGCACGGATTCGCTCGCATGCAATCCGGACTCGATAGTGTGCTCCCTCGCAGTCACGCACTCTTTCGACGTACTCGAGTGCAGCCGAAGGAAATGACTCCGCAAGCAACTCTACTGCCCGCCCAACGATCTGGTAGGATGAATCCTGTAAGCAGCGCTCAACATCTGTTCGCAGCCAACCAGGAACAGTGCGCAGTGCTGTAACTACCGCACGGCGAACTTCGACATCGTTATCATGAAGTGCCTGCGAAAGAGTACGGCGAGCAATCGCAAAGCGATGTAGGCGTTCGTCGCCTGCAAGCGTTCGCACAATGAGAGCACGGACAGCAAAAAAACGCTCTGCAGCAAAACGCTCACCGAGGAAATGCGCTTTCACCGAATCGCTAAGTGTGCTATCCTGAATGAGCGCTTCTATAGCATCGTAGCGGTCAATGGCAAACTGCGCGAGCCGCGCCTGTGCCATAAGCTCAGGAGTGGACTTCTCAAATTCAACACGCTTGAGTATCACCGAACCGGGATCAAACAGAGCAAAGAGCATGGGCTGCTTTTTCGGATTGGGTACGCGCACGATGTGGAAGCGGTCGCTAATCCACTGCCGAACCCTTTGCCGCGAGCCATCTTGATAGTACACCTCAAAGTTGATCGGCATACGAAAAAGTGGCTGCAGCGCATCGCTGGTCTGCGTTTGTTCAACGGTAAACTCTATCCACTGTTCACCAGTACGCGGATCGGCAACAGGTGTCGTCCGAACGCGATAGGTAGGCTCTCCCCCACGGTAAAGCCACTGGTCAAAAAACCAATGCAAATTCATCCCAAGGGTGTCAGCAAAAGCTCGTTCGAAATCTCGCGTTTCTACTCGACCGTATGCATGGGTGCGAAGGTAGTGCCGGACAGCTCGGTGAAATTGCTCTTCCCCCACAACATCGACAAGCATATCGAGCACTGCTGAGCCTTTCGAATAAATGCGCGCAGTTCCAGCGTTGCGGTGGAGAATAGGAAGCTGGTTGTTCTGTGCCGCAGTAAGTGCTGCTCGCTGCTCACTTCGTCGCATCCAGTGGTGGTAGTCCTCCCCAAATAGGTGTCGGTAAAAAAGTTTCGGGTAAAATGTTGCAAAGCTCTCGTGAAGCCAGATGCTGCGTTCATCCCGCTGAGTGACAAAATCTCCAAACCATTGGTGGGTCAGTTCATGCATGTTGACGCCTACATACGATCGATCAAGTGCTGCCCGTTCATCGCCGTGGAAGAAATCCCCAAAAACTGTAGCTGTTGTATTCTCCATGGCACCAGCAATGTAGTCCTGTACTGGCACCTGTGCATACGATTCCCACGGGAATGGCACGCCAAGCCTCTGCTCGAGAAAATCCACCATTTCTGCTGAGTAGCGATAGGTTGGTTCTGCCCACTCTGGCTTATCAGCATAGTAGTAAAGACGCAGAGGCACTCCACTTCGGCTGCGACGCTCGAGAACTCCATACTTACCAATTGCAATCATGATAAGGTACGTAGCATGTGGTTTTGTCATCGAGTAGTGCCATGTGACTGTTCCATCAGGATTTTGCCGTTTTTCTCGGAGTGTTCCATTTGAGAGCACAGTATAGGCAGAATCAAAGGTTATAATCGTTTCGGTGATTGCTTTGTCATTGGGATAGTCGTAGATCGGCACCCAGTGGCGCGTATCAAATGGCTGCCCTTGTGTCCATATTTGCTTGCGTTTACGTCCTGTTGGATCGTCCCAGCCGGGGAAGTACATTCCCCGCTTCGGCGAGCATTCATAGTCAATGGTAAATGAGTCACGGCTTGGATATCGCCATGTTCCGTAGATGACCACTGTGGAATCCGTGGTGCGGAAACGATACATGGTATCCCCGCGGTACACACGCTGCACCATCATTCCGATGCCATCGAGCACAATCGAGTCCACTCTATCGCGCAACGGAGTGAACACGTGTGTCACTTGCCCTATCACACGCTTTGCAGGGGGATCGAAGCGGACAGCAATCCGAATATGCTCAAAGTCCACCAGGCGCTCGCGTTCTGTCGAAGGCAGTTCAAAGCGTGTCACAATGCGTTCCGGCTCAGTGGACTGCCCAAGCTGCGCAACGAGCAGCAGGGGACACAAAGCAAGCCAAAGAAGAAAGCCAGTTGCTGTAGTTTTGCGCATCATTGTTCAATCAATCCACGGGAAACGAACCAATGGCACTTACAGTAGGCGACCGTGCACCACGCTTTGCGCTCTACGACCAAGATCGCACCAAGCGCACACTCGAGGAATTCCTCGGACAGCCGGTGGTGCTTGCATTCTTTCCAGGTGCTTTCACGGGTGTGTGCGACACAGAAATGTGCACACTGCGTGACTCAATGCATCGCTTTAGTGAAGCCAATGCCCGCGTCATTGGCATCAGCGTGGATCCACCCTTTGTGCTCAAAGAATTTGCTGCAAAGTACTCTTTGCCGTTTGTGTTGCTGTCGGATTACACCCGCGAGGTTTCGCAACAGTACGGCGTTTTGTTTGAGAATTTGGCAGGGCTGGAAGGATACAACACCAGCAACCGTGCCGTGTTCATTCTCGATGCAGATGGTGTCATTCGGTACATGTGGACTGCCACGCCGACACCCGCAGTCGAGCCACCATACGACGAAGTTATTGCACAGACACGTGCGCTGACCTCTACGGGCACGTAAGTAAGTACAAGCGTCCCTGCACAATTCCTAACGCTTCGTAGCGGTTGCGTTGGCGATTGTAGAACGCAGGCAGTACAGCGTCGCACATACGGCTGTAGGTGAATGTTGCTTTGTCAACGCGGCGGACGAAAAGGTTTGTTGGTGTGCTGTAGGCAAACGTTTGCGAGGAGGGGCGTCGGGCAATAACCAGTTTCGTGCTGAGGTCCTGCCCAAGTGGAAAGCGCTGCCCGTTGAGCACCAAAAAACAATCCACATCGCAACCGATGCCATACAGTTCGCTGCCATCGGCAGTGAAAGAAATTGCCTCCAGCGGAAAGCGGCCAATCCCGTATTCTGTGCCTGTGTGCAACACGTAGTAGGTGTTCTGCCGCATTGCCAATGCACCATACTGCGGTAAGTAGGGATGCAGGACAAGTGACCAGATGTTCTCGTATAACTGGCTTGCCAGCGGTTGGCTGTAGTCATCGCTTATGAGCAAAACCGAATGCCATGGCTCTTGAATAACATGGGCAACGGCACACGTCCCAAAGCGATTGACCAGCAGCGAACCAAGAGCGAAATAAGGACCACCGAGGTCTTCTGTACCGCGACGAATGCGCCACTGTCCTCCAGAGCGAGCAGCATAGAGGGGCTGCCCATCATGCCAAAACCCTGCCAGACGGATCTCCTCTGCTGTTGCAAGCTCTTTACCGTTGACGACAAGCCGATGGATGCGCTCTACCTGCTCAACCCATGCAACCTGCGTACCGTCCGGCGAAATCGCCAGCGGTCCTACTCTGCGAATAGCACTGTACTGTGCAGAGCCAATAGCGATCAGCTCAGCTCCGGCATCGTAACATGAGAGCACAAGAATTGGCGCCACTGGAGCAAATGCCAGGACCCCAGGAGCAGTGCACACGATGGGCACCATCATTGTATCCACAAGCAAATACCATGCTCCCGATCGTTTCGCCCAGGCTGTCCAATGCCTGCCATCGGGAGAAATCACAGGAGGCAGAATTTGGTCATACGACGCAGTCCGCATTCCACCAACAATAAGCCGTTGCTGTCCTGCAAATGGTACCGTTATTGCCCACCATACGCCGGTTGTATCAATTGCAGCACGCTCAACGGGCTCGCTACCATCGAGCAAAAGTTCGTCGGTGCAATATTGCGCCCGTGCGCCTGCTAAGACAACACTGACCATCAGCACAACAACTTTCACCATCGCCGCAGGACTCCGTGCTCTGTTACAACAGCGTCCAGTGGAACATCGTGAGCATCTGGCTGGAATTCGGCATGCTGCATCGCATAAGCAAGCCCAATGCGCCGATAGGGGACCGTTGAAAGAAAGCGGTCGTAGTATCCTTTTCCATAGCCTATGCGGTAGAGAGCACTGTTGAATGCGACGACTGGCACCAGGATAAGCGGTGCAAGGATGGCAATTTCCTCCGCTGAAAGCAGCGCTGCATTGACTGGCTGCGGAATGCCGTAAGGACCAGATGCCAAAACTGTCCCTTTGGTAAACACCGCATGACGCAGCTCAGATTGATGGGGCTCTACAAGCGGAACAATCACTGTTTTCCCTTCCTCCCAAGCACGCTCGATGATATGCTCCGTTTCCACTTCCTCACGGATAGCCAGGTACACGTGAATAGCGCCACTCATGATGTACTCCGGCATTGCCCACAGGTGTTCTGCGATCGCAACTGAGTAATCATGCCGCTGCTGTTCTGTCAGGGCTGCGCGTTCCGAGAGTTTCGCTGCTCGTATCTCTGCCTTAGTCATTGCGTTTTGCCCGCTGGTAGGTAATTGTTGGAACAACGGCAGCAGCAACAATACATCCTGCACCAAGTGCTTCCATAGGGCGCAACTGTTCACCTTCGACGACTGCTCCCAGCAATGCTGCAAAAACAGGCTCCAGAGCAAATATCAGTGCAGCCCGAACGGCCGAAACACCAGGCTGCACACGAGTTTGAATGTATGTTGTCACAACAGTTGCCACAATGCTGGTATAGACAAGTGCTGCGACAACAGTGGGATTCCACTCAATGCTCAGCCTTTTCCAGGCAAAACTTGAAGAATATGCCAGCTGCATTCCGCTGAAGTACAGGATACCGATGACAGTGGTTACAACGCACTGGAGCACTACCAGCGGACCTGTGCCAATCGCTCCAAGACGTTCAATGCCTGTGTAGCTAAGGTAACCCATGTAGTAGGACCACACCACTGCACTCAACAAGGTTGCGACATCTCCAGCGTTGAGACTTCCTGCATCCGGAGAGGACATAAGCCCAATGCCGATACTGCCGAGAAAAACACCCCACCACTCCCGCGGCGAGGGAGAACGGCGCCATATTAGTCGCTGAAGCAGAGGGACAAAAACAACAAACGTCCCCGTAAAAAAAGCGCTTCGTGTAATAGTAGTGTGCTGCAGTCCCCATGTTTGCAAGTAGAATCCTATCCCGTAGGCGGTTCCCAGTACAAGTCCATATTGCCACACACTGGGCTGGCGTAGATGACGTAGCGACCGGGACCAGACAACAAGTGCAGCGCCCGATGCGAGAGCAAACCGGCATGTTACAAAGGCAATTGGATCGGCATACGGGAGGGCACGCTTGACAAGGAGAAACGTCCCTGCCCAGAGCAGTGCAACAATCGCCAAAAGCAGCTCACGGAGCATATAATGCCGCCCTTTGCGATAGCTCGGCAAAAAAGCGCACCACAGCCTCGATGCCGCGGGAGAAATTCTTCAGGTGAAAATGCTCGTTGGGAGAATGTGCTCCATCGGTGTGCAAGCCAAACCCCATAAGCACTACTGGCACGCCGAATATTCGTTGAAATTCCGTCACGACGGGGATAGAACCACCTTCTCGCTGCCAAACTGCCGGACGCCCAAATGTCGCTTCCAGCGCCTGCGCTGCTGCCTCCATGGCAAATGAGCGGCGGTCAATGATAACCGGATCTGCCCCATGGAGCAAACGCACCTGAACCCGAACACCCGTGGGTGCAAGCTGCTCAATGCGTTGAGCTACAAGGTGAGCAATGTGGTCTGCCCGCTGATTCGGAACAAGTCGCATGGAAATTTTTGCATGAGCCACAGCAGGGAGCACGGTCTTAGCACCTTCTCCAATAAATCCACTCCACATGCCATTGACGTCCAGCGTTGGTCGTGCACCGATGCGTTCAACAACGGTGTACCCTTTTTCCCCACCGAGTGCATCAACACCAAGTTCTGTGCGGAATGCTTCTTCGTCGAAGGGCAACATTCTAAGCAGTGCACGTTCTTCCTCGCTCAAAGGAACAACGTCATCATAAAATCCAGGAACAGCCACTCGGCCTTGCTCATCATGCAATGCTGCAATGATCCCCGCCAAGGCATTTGCTGGATTGACCACTGCTCCACCATACGAGCCGCTATGCAAATCCCGACGCGGACCGTACACGCTTAGCTCAAGGTAAGCTAATCCCCGCAAACCATATACCAACGAGGGCACATCCTCTGCTGCCATTGCAGTATCGCAGATGAGCACCGCGTCGCAGGATAAGCGTTCAGTATTCGCACGTAGAAAATCCGGTAGATTCGGCGATCCGATTTCTTCCTCGCCCTCCAAGAGCAGCTTTACATTGCAAGGAAGTGCCCCTTTGGTTGCTAACCATGCTTCGATCGCTTTGAGCACCAGAAAGACTTGCCCTTTATCATCGGTTGCACCACGAGCGAAAATTTTTCCTTCTTGCACCACCGGCTCAAAAGGTGGACTATGCCATTGGTCGAGAGGATCGACTGGCTGTACATCGTAATGACCATAAAAGAGCAGTGTCGGGGCTTCCGGCACACCGCACCATTCCCCATAGACTATAGGATGTCCATCTGTGGAATAAACTGCAACATTTTGTAGTCCGATTGCCTGAAGATGATTCTCCAGCCACTTAGCTGCGCGGCTAACATCTTCGGCATACTCGCTCAGCGTACTGATGCTGGGGATACGGAGAAACTGCTCAAGTTCAGTGATGAAACGCTCATTATGAGCACGAGCAAATTCAAAAGGAGTCACACTCATGGTAATACTCTGAAACATGCAGCAAAAATATCAGCAGTTACTCTCCCCTCTTAGCAGTGTTAGTGCTGCAATCGCTCATGGTGTCCTGAGCCTGTGGTACCCTCAACAACATCGGATTGCACACCAAGTTGCACTAGAAAGTATCGAACATCCTCTGCCTTCAGGATATTCCCTGTGGCTTGGTATGCTTCAATCAGCGTAGAGCACATCAGTTTCATGTACTGCTCGCGCATGTATTCATCGGGCAACTGAAGCCAAGCGCGTTGTGCATAGGGACGCTCCAACACAGCAATTGCATAACGAGCATTGCCACGATCCAATGCATGAGCGGCAGTAATAAGCATGCGGTGGAGACGCTGCTGGTATCTATGGGGGCGAAATGTCGGCACCGAGGGCATTACCTTAGCTTTTTGCATTCGGCGGTCTAGCACTTTTGCAAGTGCTGTCACCTTCTCCGGCGATGACAGATCAAACTCTTGTACCCGCACACGCCGCGGACACAGCTCAACAGTAACATCCTGCGGACCTCGGGGAAATCCTTTCGCTCGCAGTGCTGCTATAATCATCTGCACAACATCATAGCGAAGATTCGTCTCAGCAATTGCAAGGGCAGCACGAAGGCTAAGGGCATCGAGCATGCCCTCCCGGCGGGGAAAATGCTTCAGGAGCATTTGGCGGATAAACTGTGCCTGATTGTAACAACGCTGGTGGTCTCCTGTCCCAAATGCCTTTCGTGTTCGTAATAGGTGCAATGTTGTGACCGCTGATCCTTTGAAGCCTAGCAGCTCAAAGATTCCGATAGCCTGGGAGAATCCTACTTCCACGTAATAGTCAATTTTCCCTACCCCTGTTATTTCTGCCAGCTTCGCCAAGTAGGCACTACGCCCCTTGCGGGCACGATAATTGGCAAGAATATTGAGTGCTTTCGAGGAAAAACCAGCATCGGCATAAGTGCCGCGTGGTACACTCAGAATCTTGATAGTTCCACGATCAAGCGAGATTCGGAGTACATGATTGGCATCTGCACGTGCCTGTTGCACACCCAAACGAGAGTCAACTCCCACAATCGCAATCGTTATCGTTCCCTTTCCTACAAGTTCGTACCTGTCATAGTATGGAGAAGATTCCTCCAATAGGGACTTGCCCCACAGTTGCATGCAATGGACTACAGCGAACCACACGCATAGCGCCGGCATGAACACGTGCTGCGGAATTAATCGTTGTGTTTTGCTTCGTTCCACCACGCGTCCATCTGCTCGAGTGTGAATGACTCCAGTGATTGTCCCCGCAGCCGTGCTTGTTGCTCGATATAGGTAAAGCGGCGCTGGAATTTGTCGTTTGCCTGTTGGAGTGCTGTCTCAGCAATAATTCCAACATGGCGTGCTGCATTGACCAATGCAAATAGGAGATCACCGAACTCTGCGTGTGCACTGGGACTACCAGTATCAAGAGCATGCTTGAATTCTGCGAGCTCTTCTTCGACTTTTTGCCAGACGTCGTTCGCCGTCTGCCAATCGAAACCAACATGGGCAGCTTTTTCTTGCATGCGTTGTGCCCGAAGTAATGCAGGCAAGTGTTTTGGTACACCCGAAAGGATTGATTCGCGTCCCTCCTCCATTTTGAGCCGTTCCCAGTTCTGCATTACTTGCTCTGGCTGCGTTGCTTCAACCGTACCAAACACATGGGGATGCCGACGCACCAGCTTTGCAGCAACTTGCTCAATAACCTCACGCAGGGTGAATGCCCCCCGTTGTTCGGCAATGACTGAATGCATCAGGACATGGAGAAGCAAGTCGCCCAACTCTTTTTTGAATTCGACATCGTCTCCCTGCGCTATAGCATCGAGGGTCTCATAGGACTCCTCGATAAGAAGGTGAGAAATACTCTCGTGGGTTTGTTCTCGATCCCACGGACACTCTCGCCGTAATAGACGTACAATTTCAACCAGCGCGAGAAATTGATCCTCGACTGCCGCAGGATTCTCCGGTGTCGGTACAGGATGTGGCATAGTGACTTCCACCAATGATGCATACTACTACACATGCCGGCACCTTACTGCAAAGCTCTCCTGCAGCAGGCACCTATGCAATACGCAATTGTACGGATATGTTCTCCGTCCATTGCATTCCGTTTGTTGGACTTATTCCGAACTCGCCTCTATGTCTGCCGATCTTCTTCGCACACTCTGCGCTCTTCCCGCTCCCCCAGGACGTGAGGATGAATTCCGCACATTTTTGATTGAGCATCTATCGCCCTATGCAGACCAGGTACGCACCGATCCAATGGGAAATGTTTTCTTCATTCGAAAGGGTAAGGGCACAGCACCGCGAACTATCATGCTCGCTGCTCATATGGATGAAATCGCATTTCTGGTGCGGCACATCACCAAAGAAGGATTTCTTTACGTGCAACCACTGGGAGGATTTGATCCGCGCGTCCTTGATGCGCAACGAGTTTGGGTTCATGGTCGCCAGCGTTTGCCTGGAGTATTTGGTACAAAACCAGCGCACTTTACTACCCCAGAGGAGCGAACAAAGGCAGTACCACTGGAAGATATGTTCATCGATCTTGGTTTGCCTGCGGAAACAGTAACAGAACTTGTGCGCATCGGCGATCCTGTTACTTTGGATCGCGACCTTATCACCATGGGCAATTGCTACACGGGCAAAACCCTCGACGACCGAGTCGGTGTTTATGTGATGATCGAAGCCTTCAAGCAATTCGAAGCCAGCCAAGATACTATTGTCGCAGTTGCAACGGTTCAGGAGGAAGTTGGGGTACGCGGAGCAAAAGCTGCTGCGTTTGGGTTAGAGCCCGATATCGGTATCGCTGTGGATATTACCATCGCAGCTGACATCCCCGGCATTGAAGAACGCAACTGGTGCGTCCGTCTCGGCAGTGGCACAGCGATTAAAATCATGGACACGTATTCCATTTCAGACCCACGGCTGGTAGAATTTCTGCGAACACTCGCAGAAGAACAGGGCATCAAGTACCAAATGGAGATTCTCCCTCGTGGCGGCACCGATGCTGGTGGTATGCAGCTTGCACGGAGCGGGATTCCTGTGTGCACGCTCTCTATTCCCTGCCGCTACGCGCACTCAGTAGTAGAAACAGTTCATCAGGACGATGTTGCTGCCAGTATTGCTCTTCTCCGCTCCTTTTGCGAGCAGTCTCACCGCTTCCCAACAACCGCAAACAGTGTTGCCAAATAGGTAGCAGCCATCTTCACAATTATTGCACCAAGACAAGTTGCGTTGCCGTAACATCGCAACTCTGCAGGTGAAAATGACAAAGCAACATCAGAGCCCTGCCTGCCGGGTACGTGTTGAGCCAAGACTTTTTCATTCTGGTGAGTGACAGGCAAGGACGGCATTCGTAGTTTGGCTATGGTCACCTTGTGAAGTGCACAGTGCGAAGACTTGCTGCCTGGTTTGCTCTGCGGTATATCCGCAATCGCCGGTCGGTCCAATTTAGTGGACTTATTGCAGGGCTTGGCCTTGTTGGCATTACTATTGGGGTAGCGGCGGTAATCTGTGTTGCATCCATCTTTTTAGGCTTCCGCGTATTGTTCGAGGACTTGATGCTCCGCGTCGATCCACACGTACGCATTGTTAGCAAAAGTGGGAAATATCTGCCCTCACCTGATAGCCTGCGCCAGCGCGTTATGAAAAGCGATCCATCTGCTATTGTTGCCTTGGTCACCGATGGAAAGGCAATAGCACTCTTCCGACGCTCCCTCCACGTAGTGCACGTTCGCGGATACGACGCGTCCACTCTTGGGCGCATCCATAAACTTGCCCAGACGATTATCGTAGGCACTATGCCACGCAATCCTACCGACGTGGTAATTGGGGCAGGAGCAGCAGAGCGGCTCGGTGTTTTGCCGGGAGACACAATTACGTTGATTTCACCAGAATACTTACGCGTTGCTGCTTTGGGCATTGGTTTGCCCTCATCACTACCGGTCCGGATTGCAGGCATTGCTATCACAAATGACCGTACCTACGATAACACGCTGGTTCTCACCTCGCAGCATGTTGCGCACATGTTATTTGCAGCCATGCCCCATGCAGCAACGCAGCTGGATGTGTTTTGTACCACCACTACCAACGGCGAGCGTCTTGCTGCGTTGTTGCGCGCAGACCTTGACCAGCAATACCGCATTCTCACATGGCGCGATTTACACCGTGCGATGTATGCGGTTATGGAATGGGAACGAGTGACATCGTTTCTGGTGCTTTCCCTGATTGTCCTGCTGGCGGTGTTCAATATTGTCGCAATGCTGACAATGACAGTAGTATCCAAACAGCGGGACATTGCTGTCTTGCTCACTCTTGGAGCAACAGCAACATTTATCGGCACTGTGTTTCGTTACCAAGGACTGATAGTGGGGGCTATTGGAACATTACTCGGTGCGATACTCGGCATTGGGCTTTGCTTGGGGCAACAGCAATTTCACTGGATTTTGTTGAATACCGATCAGTATATCATGCAGGAACTTCCCGTTGAGCTTGATTGGACTGCCGCAATTGCCGTAGCCATTGTCAGCATTGGCGCATCGTTTCTTGCATCCTTGCCGCCGGCGCGGCGTGCTATGCGGACCTCGATTGCAGACTCTCTTCGGTTTGAATGATGAACAGAACAAATCTGGGCAGGTACGGCGAACGTCTTGCTGAAGAGTACTTGCAGCAACAAGGCTATCAAATTATTGCCCGAAACTTTCGCCTCGGGCGGCATGGAGAAATAGATCTTGTTGCTCTTGATGGAGAAACATTAGTTTTTGTCGAGGTCAAAATCCGCCGTACCCCGAAGTTTGGCTCTCCCGAAGACGCAGTAACGCATGCAAAACGTTACCAACTGCGCCGAATTGCAGAAGGCTTTCTTCACTGCACAATGGTAGAAGCTACTGCATACCGATTCGATGTTATTGCAATCGAGCTGCATGGTGCAGCACCTTCTATTCGGCATTGGAAGAATGCCTTTTGGTAGGATTCAACGGTAGATGGTGATAACTACCTCCATACCTGGGTCTCGGGGAATAAACTCAACTGCATCTGCAAGAGCGCGCATCAGAAACACGCCACGCCCTCCATCGCGAAGGATATTCTCTTGAAGTCGTGGATCAGGAAGTGCATCTGGATCAAAGCCTCCCCCATGATCGCGGATATGGACGCAGATTGCATCGTCGGTCACCTCTACCCACAGCTGGACATCCTTGCTAACGTCCGATTGATTACCGTGGACTATTGCATTGGTTACGGCCTCCATTGTAGCGACGACGAGATTGAAACGCTTTTCTGGCTTGAGCTCCTCGACCGCAGGAATACTTCGGAGAAAAGGTTCGATCCGTTCAATGATCGATCGATCGCTGTGCGCAACAAATTCGTAACGATTCATCACTGTGGTGACGATACTGAGTACTTACAGCCTACCATGCAAAAGACGTGTATATTTGCGGCATACGGTAAGTGCACGCTACAGGTATAGTCAACAATGGCGAAGAACTCGGCGGTACCAAAGCTGTACTACTCAATCCGCGAGGTCTGCGAGATGTTTGACGAGCAGCAGCACGTCCTTCGCCACTGGGAGCGTGAGTTCGACCTGCTTCGCCCAAACAAAAACCGAGCCGGGAATCGAGTCTATACAGAGCGAGACCTACGTGTTCTTCGCGTGTTGAAAGTGCTTCTCCGCGAACAACACAAAACTACCGCAGAGGTGCGCCAAATTCTGGCAAACGGCATTCCCGAGAGCTTAGAGCCTATTGCCTCCGACACAAGTATAGAACAGCGATATGCAGAAAAGCGGCGCAATGCTATTCGCAATACCCCACTCCATAGCAGTGAAGACGCCATTGTTCTTTCTCGGAAAGATGCCGAAGCTCTTCTGGCGACCCTCCGCCGCCTTGAAGAATTGTTGGGAGACAACAGCCAATGACACAACTTTTTCATCCCTTGCGAGGGTGGATTGTTTGTCTTCTGTCCATCCCTGCTATCGCACAACCAGTCCGAATAATCCCCAACGCGCATGCAGGGGACGTTTTAGGAGTGTTCATTGATAAATCTGACACCACCGTTGCCACCTGTGGCATTGACGGTACAATTAAGCTCTGGCAATTACCGGCGATGGCTCTCCGTTGTACCCTTACGGGACATCGGAGCATGATCAATAACATTTCCTTCGCTGGAAGTGATACGTTGGTAGCCAGTGTCAGTAGTGACCGCACCCTGCGGGTGTGGTCGTCCCGCCACTGCTCGCAGTTACGTCAGCTCACTGGACATCTCGACGACATTCTTTGCGTGTACTACAGTCAAAGCGACACTGGCCGGTATATCATCACTGGCAGCGCCGACCGTACTATCAAAATTTGGGAATGGCAAACAGGAGCAGAATTGAAAACCCTTCGAGGTCATACGGGGGCAGTCACCGGCGTCGCTTATAGCTACAACGATAGCCTCATTGCCTCGTGTGGCGATGATATGCAAGTTCTGGTATGGTCTCCAGCGCACACCACTCCCATAATCCCTTTAATTGGACAGCCTCACACGGCACCATGCACAGCAGTTCTTTTCTCTTTCGATAGTCGGTACCTGGCATCGGCAGACCGTGAAGGCTTCATCAAAATATGGAGCATTCCGCAGGGATACCTTGTTCGAACAATTGACGCGCACGACGGCTATATCAGCGACATTACCTTTGCCGGGGATAACGCAACATTGATTAGCGCAGGCCACGACGGAATGATCCGTGTATGGAATATCCAGACAGGCACTTGTACCGATAGCGTTATGACCGGGACACCGATTTGGAGTGTTGATGTCACCAGCGACGGTGGCTATATCGTTGCGGGCGGCAGTGATGGCTCCATTCGGATTTGGAGACGTGACAAACAAACCGACATTGATCAGCAACGACTACAAAAACCATCTGGACAGCGCAAGCGATGATCATGGGTTTTCTCATGTGGCTGGTAGTAGCCGGTAGCTCAGTGCAGCTGGAACCGGTCGTCTTAGTTCGTGGCGTTGTGCGTAACAGCGGTCAACCAGAGCAAGTAGAAATACTTTTCCGCGATGAGACAGGGAAAAGTGTTCGTGTTCGCAGTGCTGCAGATGGTTCCTATCAAGCCGTTCTTGCGCCAGGACGTAAATACGCCGTCACAGTCGTTAGGGAAAACTTGGAACGGTACACCTTTGCATACACCACGCCACCTTCTCGCACGTATGTGGAACTCGCCCAGGACTTCACTCTCAACCCACCCTCCTCTTCCCAAACACTAATGCCGGCTACGACGACAAGTTCATCAAAGAAAGTGTCCCCATCAAAGAAAGGCAAGCGGAAAAAATGAACGGTGGCTTTTGCTGCGCAGTTGGATTGCTCGTTATAGGAGTTGGTGCATGGGCACAAGTTGCCCCGACAATTCTCCTTCAAGGTGTTGTTCTTGATGCGCAAACACGGAAACCAATCGGAGCGACATTGGTATTTTTCGACCAGACAGGGACAAAGGTCACCGAAACGCGGTCCAATCAAAGCGAAGGAGGCGCTTACCAATGCATACTCAAACCAGGGAATCGCTATACTGTCGAACTTCGCGCTGAGCGATACATGCGTCGTCGCGAAATAGTTGAGCTCCCGCCGGTCAAAGGATACACTGAACTGTCTCGCGATTTTGTGCTACAGCCTAAAGCAGTCGGACAGCGGCTGATTGTTAGCGTACCACTTTTTGAACTCAACAGCTCTACATTTCGAGTCGGTGCCGATGAAGAGCTTTCTCGCTATGTTCAACTTCTTCGCGATAATCCCGACGTCCACCTATCGATTGAATGCTACCCCGACCGTGCGGAAAGGAAAGATCTCATGCTTCGCATCGCACAAGAGCGCGCCACTGCGATCAAAAAGTTTTTCACAGATGCTGGTATTACCGAGCAACGGATTACAACTGCTGAGATAAACACCACTGACCCCTATAACCCACCACCGCGCAAACTCCGACCAAAGGGACGCTTTTACTACGGCGGGACCTACTTCGTCATAACCAAAGTGGATTGAATAGCGTCGTGGTAGCTCATATAGTGTCACCGATGCGAAAATTCTAATGCCATCACGCCGCGATGTACTCCGAATATTGCTGCTGGGCTCAGGAACACTCTATTGGAGTGCACCGCTGGGGAGCTGTCACCATACCCGGTTGCAACGCGATGAAGACCAGGAAAATGCGCCCGGCATTATGCACCAACGCTATTCGGCAGCTCACCGCTACCTGCGCGATCACCGCCCTATCAATCTCGATAGCAGAAACGCAGAGCATCACCAAGCCGATGTCGTCATTGTTGGCAGCGGACCAGCAGGCCTGACCGCTGCAACTATGCTCACGCTGGAAGGATATGAGGTTTTTCTGATCGAAAATGAGCCGATTGGAGGAGGGGCTGCTCGAGCAGCGACGTACCATGACATCCACTATCCTCTTGCGGCAATCTACTTTGTTGAACAGACTGAAACGATCAAGCAGTTGTGCAATTTTGCTGGTGTTGTGCCACACCAAGTCGGCGAAGATGCAATCATCGTAGATGGCACTTCATTTTCACCCTTATGGAGTAATGGAGACGATGCCTTGTTACCACTTTCTCCCCCGGAAAAGGACGCTCTTAGGCGATTCCGAGACGATCTTTTAGCACTGCGAGAACGTGATGCATTGCCATCGTACCCTTTACCCGAGACGCTACCGCCAGATAGCGCTGAATTGGACGGCATTAGTGCTGCGACATACCTCCAGCGCTATCGTTCTCCTTTCCTTACCTCCCTGCTTGACATGTACGCTCGTTCCTCGATGGGCGGTACTCTTGAACAAATCAATGCGTACGCACTGCTGAACTTTTACGGTAGCGAAATCTTAGCTCCACGCTTTACATTCCGTGGTGGTATGGCAGGGCTTGCTCAACCGATTCTCGAAAAACTGGGAGACCGCGTTTATCGAGGACAAACATGTATCCGCGTAGAATCAGCAGTAAACAGCCCGACAGTCTGGGCTATCGACCAGCGCGGGAGACTCCATCGCTATCAAAGCCGGGTAGCAATTGTAACAGTACAAAAATTCATGCTACCATGGATGATCCCAGAGCTACCGGAGGCACAAAAAGCTGCTATGCACTCATTGCAGTATGCGCCGTTCTTGACCGTTCACTTATGCAGTCGAGAGCACATACCACTAATGGCATTTGACACCTGGGTTCCTGCCGGAGGAAAATTGTTTACCGATATCATCTCAGCAGCACAAACAGCACAGCCTCGCTCAAGTGCGAACGTTGTCAGCATCTATGCTCCACGCTCTCCTGAGGAACGATGGATACTCCAAAGCGATGATGTGCTTGCCGCTTATGCTCGACGCATCGCAGATCTTGCATACCAAAGTGTCCCTTCGCTTCGCGGCGCACCAATTGATGAAGTACACGTTTTCGGGTGGGGTCATGCAGTAGTTGTGCCCACTGTAGGATCACACAGCGGCATTGCCCAAACAGCCCGACAGCGATTTGGACGCGTCTTGTTCGCCAATACAGACAACGACAGCGCCCCTGCATTTGAGAATGCGGTGGCTGCGGGAGCCCGTGCTGCTGAAAAGGCTACTGAGATACTGAAGCAGGAACAAACCGCTCGAGGATAACGGACCGAACATACTGCATGTACCACTGGGGGGTGCTGGTCGCTCCGGTAATTCCTACTCGTTCGACACCATCAAACCACTCGGCTTGCAGTTCGCTGACGTCCTCGATAAAGTAGGTACGCGGATTTTCTGAGCGAGCAACTTCAAAGAGCACTTTACCATTCGAAGATTGCCTACCGGCAACAAAAATCACAATGTCCTGTTCTCGGGCAAACTGACGTAAGTCATTCTCGCGACCCGCAACTTGTCCGCAGATGGTGTCTTTTGCGTGGAATTCAGTGGCAATTGCTCCCATTTCTTCAACAACCAGCTCCGCAATTCGCTCCTTGAGCGCATCACGGAGCCGTAAGAAAGCTGGGCGATCCATAGTAGTCTGGGAAAAGAGCACAGTCTTCCGCCGCAGATCTACTCGCTCCAGTGCTTCCTCGACGCCTTGGACGACAATGCACTCATCATTGCAGACTCCCCGCACCCCCATAACTTCTGCATGAGTTGGTTTGCCAAAGATTACGATTTGATAGCCAAGGTCATAGAACTTTCGAACTCGCTCCTGAAGTTTTGTTACAACAGGACACGTTGCGTCAATGATTTCGACCCCGTGCTGGCGGGCTAATCGGTATGTCTCGGGTGGCTCTCCATGAGCGCGCACAATGACCTTAGATCCTGGTGGAAGAGTCGAAATGTCTTCTCGTTGAATTGTCCGTAATCCCTGTGCTTCAAGTCGCTCGATCTCTCGGGGATTGTGAATGATGTGTCCGAGCACGTATACGGTTCCCTTTGGATTTGCCTCAAGCGTCTCTTCGGCAATCTGGACTGTTCGCACAACGCCCCAACAGAAGCCAGCGCGTGGATCAATTGTGACGTGCATCACTGAGCGTGGGAGAGTTTGACATCATAAGCCGATGACGGATAAAGCGAAGAATTGATTCAACCTGCTCGTCGATGGTAAGAGCGGTTGTATCAACAACAAGTGCATCCTCCGCTTTGCGGAGAGGATTATACTGTCGTGTCGAATCGAGCATGTCGCGCTGTTGGAGCTGTTGCTTCACTTGCTCGAAAGTTAACGTCGGATTGCTTTGGTGAAGTTCCGCCAGTCGCCGCTGCGCTCGAACGTCCAAATCTGCTGTCATGAATACTTTCACGTCTGCGTCAGGGAAAACAGCCGTCCCAATGTCGCGTCCATCCATGACAATACCACCGTGCTGCCCAAGCTGTTGCTGAATCCGTACCATCGCATCGCGCACTGACGGATATGAGCTCACCTGACTGACGAGGGCTGTTACATCTGGCTGGCGAATCCGCTCAGTAACATCTCTTCCATCAAGGTATGTACGCTGGCTGCCTCCCTCATTCCGCAACTCAATACGGACACGTTCCGCCAGTGCAGCCAGAGCGTCGTTGGTAAGAGGAATTTGCTGTTCCAGGGCAGCAAGGGTCAAGGCACGGTACATCGCTCCTGTGTCAATGTAGGTATAGCCGAGACGTTCGGCAAGGAGGCGGGCAGTTGTGGTTTTGCCCGATCCAGCTGGTCCATCAATTGCAATAATCAAGCGCCGTTCCATCACAGAGGTCGTAACAATACGGCGCAAACTTACAGCTCCTTCACCCAGATGGCGCACACACTCTGTTGGGCGAAACTCGAGTAGCTTTTCGTATGAATACGGACCAGTAGCTACTGCTATTGAACGAAGCCCATGCACTCGTGCAGCGATCACATCATTCGGGGTATCTCCTACAACAACAGCAGTGATGTGATCACGGCTACGCCCGAGATACTGCTGAGCCCATTGCAGCGCTCGAGCAGGTATAAGCAACCGCTCAACCGCATCGCAACCGAAGAAACCCGTTGTAAAGTAACCTTCAAGCTCTACTGCACGTAGTTTATGCCAGCCGCATCGCCTTTCGTTACCAGAAAGGACCGCCAAATGCATTCCATAATCTCGAGCAAAGCGAAGAAATTCAAGCGCTTCTGTGTACAGAGTGATAGCCGATGGCTCGATAAGGTACTCTCCGTGTTTGGCAAGCGCATCAAAAAATTGTTGACGTATCTCCCACGCTACTTTTGAACTGCCAAGAAGTTGGGACAGGATTTGGAAATCCGTTTTTCCTGCCGCTGTATCAAGTCGCTCCCATGGTACAGAACCGCCAACTACTTCCTCCCATGCATTCGACCAAACCTGTCGAGTAACTTTACGATCCACACGTAGAAGTGTGCCGTCAATGTCAACAAGTAGTAGCACTGTGTTCATTCGTCGTTTCGTTCCACAGGAGCCATCCACGCCATGCCATTAGGACGAAAAGAGCGTACAGAAAGGTGTAGAGATAAAGCGCACGTGACCAGTACACCAGCGCATAAGCAGTATCAATGCCTATCCACAAGAGCCAATTTTCTGCATATCGTTGCGCTTGCATCCAGGTAGCAATAAGACTTGCCGTTGCCAGCGTCGCATCAATTTCAGGAAGTGCAGCATCGGTCCAATAAATAAGCACAGTTGCCCACACGACACTCCCGAAAAGCCATATACCGCATAACTTACCCCATAAGGACCACTTCTGAATTCTCTTTGCGGGGGATACTTTTGTTTCTTGGGGATGTTTCCACCATCGCCAAAATCCATAGCATCCCAACACAAAGTATATGCCTTGCAACACCATATCTGCATATAGTCGAGCCGTGTAAAATGACACCGCCTGAAGTGTAACCCCTATATTACCCGCTATCCATGAAAGGATATTTCGGCGTATCATGAGCAATACGTACGCAATTCCAAGCGCTGTCGCGAGCCATTCAACAATTGTCATAAATCCTTTCCTTGCCCATAGGTGACAGACTTCACTCTGATGTGAGGTGCGGATAGCAGGCTTCCTTCCACTGGTAAATTTCCTTCGATGATGGGTACAGGTGTTTAGTCCAGACTACTCACTACATGCTGGTATGATTCCCCTTCCATCAATCACTTTGCAACCGCTCCAATACCATGAGAATGGCAGCTGCACATGCCCGTGTACGATTGGTCTGCCGGTCAGTGGTAAAGAGAAACTTGCGAGCTTGGACACCGTGCCTATCAGCAACAGCAATCCACACTGTCCCAACAGGCTTTTCCACTGTGCCTCCGCCTGGACCTGCAACCCCTGAGATTGCAACTGCAATATCACTACCATACGCAGCGCGGATGTACCGCGATAGCTCCTCCACTGTTTGTTGACTCACTGCACCATATGTACTGAGTGTTTCGGGACGAACACCCCCAAAGTGAATCTTTACAGCATCGGAATAGCAGATAAGACCACCCAAGAAATACGCCGAACTACCAGGTACTGATGTAATTTCAGCCCCCAGCATTCCACCAGTGCATGATTCTGCAACGGCAAGAGTTTTTTGCTGCTCAATACAGCGTCGTTGGAGGACTTCAACTAAGCGTTCGTTTCGGTCGCTGAGCAAAGAGGTGCCAAGAAGTGGCGTTAGTAGGGCAGTTGCATGATCGAGGGTTTTCTCTACCGAATCAACATTACCGCGCGCGCGAAGCCGAAGCCGGACCGTCATTGCACCGGGTAAAAATGCAATATCCACCTCTGCAGGAAGCTGGGAACGAATTGGTTCTATACGATCAGCTAATTCCGACTCTGGCACACCTGCGGTAAGAAGCACACGCTCACGCACCACGGAGTAGCCACCTGTTCCAATCTGCTCCGTAAGCCATGGAATAACGCTTTCTGTCATGATCGCTTCCATTTCGCGCGGAACCCCGGGCAACACAACCACCGATGCCCCCTCTCTCCGAGCAAACAGCAGTCCAGGTGCAGTTCCAACTCGGTTCGGTAATACCCGTGCACTTGAAGGAACAAGTGCCTGCTTCCGTAAGCGTTCGGTCATGTTTCGCCCCCGGGCAGCTGCATATTGATGAAGATATTCCAGCGTTGAAATATCTTCGACAAGTTCATCTCCGAAAAATTCCGCCAGTGCTGCCACGGTCAAGTCGTCGTGAGTTGGTCCTAATCCCCCGGTTGTGATAATTAGCTCGACTGATGGATTGAGAGAGGTAAGAGTTGCAGTAATAGCTGACACGCTATCAGGTATTGTGCGCTGCTCAACTACATGGGCACCAAGACGTGTACACTGGGTAGCAATCCACTGTGCATTCGTATTGAGCGTATCACCGTTGAGAACTTCATCGCCTATCGAGACAATTGCAACACGGTAGCTATGCATATGCATCAGAGAAACAAAAAAACCCGACGCGAAATTAGGTGCGTCGGGTGTTGCGAAGTTTGTGTTTGCGATTAGTTAGGGTTAGGAAGTCAATCCGTCTCGACCTTCCTCCGCAGTTGTTTCATCTGCTGGAGGGGAAGACAGCTCAACGCCTGGTTGTGAAGTTTCTTGGAGTGCTGGTTCGACACTATTTTGTACCGAAGTGGCACTGGGCGAGTCTTGACCAATCTGCTGTTCTGCGGGACTACTTACTTGGTCAGACGAAGCAGCCTCAACGACGGGGACATTAACATCGACAGTTGGTATAGCCGCTTCGACCGATGGTATAGTTGGCGAGCCAGCATTAGGCAAACTACTTAGCGTATCGGGGGAAACAAATGCGTATTGATCTGCCCCTGGAACAGGGTGTGCTTCGTTATATTGACGAATTGCATCCTCTCCTTTCTCCCGTAATGCATCTACTGCAGAGAGAACAATGCGTTTATCCTCGTCATGGAACTCGATGATTTTCAATGGCAATACATCGCCAATCGCAAAGTAATCAGCGATTGTTTTAACTGGGGCAAACGACAGATGCGAAGCTGGCACAAATCCCTCGACCCCCTCCGGCAATTCAACGATAACGCCCTTGTCAACAATGCGGATGATTTTCCCTTCTGTTAATACGCCTGGCTTGAAACGGTCAGCATAGACCTCCCACGGGTTTTCTGTAACCTGCTTGTGCCCCAGAGATATACGCCGCTGTTCGGAATCTATCCCAAGAACGACCACATCGAGTGGATCGCCGCGCTTGACTAATTCGCCAGGGTGACGAATCTTCTTAGTCCACGACAGATCGCTGATATGCACCAACCCTTCCACTCCTGGTTCCAGCTCAACAAAGACACCATAGTTAGTAATGTTACGGACAATGCCCCTGTGAATAGAGCCAACAGAATACTTCTTGATAATCTCATTCCATGGATCCGGCTGTAGCTGTTTTATACCGAGTGCGAGCCTACGATTTTCTCTGTCAATACTCAGTACAACCGCCTCAATTTCTTGTCCGAGAGACACCAGCTGCGATGGGTGCTTAATATGCTGTGTCCAGGACATCTCGCTTATGTGAATAAGCCCCTCAATACCTCTTTCGATTTCGACAAATGCGCCATACTCCGTGATGCTCACCACACGTCCGCGAACCTTTGTGCCAGGCTGGTATTTATCGCCGATACGCTCCCATGGATGCGGAGTAAGTTGTTTCATACCGAGGGAAATACGCTTTTTCGCCTCATCGAAATCAAGCACGACAACTTTCACCTTCTCATCAAGACTCACTACCTCAGAAGGATGATTGACTCGTCCCCATGACAAATCGGTAATGTGCACAAGACCGTCAACACCTCCAAGATCAATAAAGACACCAAAGTCTGCAATGGCTTTCACGTGTCCTTCAAGTACCAGTCCCCGTTCCAACATGTCAAGAATACGTTGGCGCTGCTCCTGAATCTGTTCCTCCAGCAACACTTTATGACTTACGACAACATTTTCACTTGGGTCGTTGACCTTTACAACCCGAACATCAAGCGTCTTTCCTATCCAAGCATCGAAATCCCGCACTGGACGCATGTCAACCTGTGAGCCCGGCAAAAATGCCTCGATGCCTAGAAGGTCAACGACGAATCCCCCCTTGATACGCCGGAGGATACGGACGTTGACAACCTCTTGTTTTTCATAAAGCTCCACTATCTGTTGCCAGGTCTTCATGAAATCTGCACGGCGGCGGGACAGCACCAGTCGCCCTTGACTGTCTTCTAAGCGATCGACAAATACATCTATTTCATCTCCAACCTTAAGTGTTTCAGCGGCTTCGCTAAACTCGGCTCGCGGTATAACCCCTAAGGACTTAAATCCAACATCCACCCAGATTTCATCCTTGGTAATCGCGGTTATCTTGCCATGAACCATTTCATCTTGCTTAATCTGGCGAGTTCGTTGCTCGATTAGCTGCCCAAATTGGGCATCATCTATCGGTGGCAACGGCACATCACCCTCTAATACTGCTGCAATGACAGACTTTGAAATACGACGCCCCGGAGCAATCCCCTTCAGCTCCTCACCTGTTGTTGCAGCAGTATTTTCCATCGGTGGTGCAATATCTTGTCCAGCCATAGCAATATCGGTAGTTTCAGTCATGCACATCTCCTTTGGTGCACTTATACAGCACCGCACCAACTGTACAACGTGCACCTAAAATAGGTGAAACAATACCTTGTGCGGTTGCAAGCGTGCAAAAATACGATTGCACTGTATTTTTATGTACAAGCTACTCCCAGAGTACAGGATGCGCATCTTAGATCGTTATATTCTCCGCGGTTTTGTGGTTAGCATGGCGTTTGCTTTGCTTGCATTTTCTCTGGTATTTATTGTTGTTAACTTGATTGAGAGCTTAGATAAGTTTATTGATCGGCAAGCAGATGCAGCTACGGTGATTTTGTATTACTTTTACTACCTACCCGAAATTTTTAAGCTCTTAGTACCGATTACTGTTTTGGTTTCTGCACTTTTTGTTGTCGGGAAAATGACTGATAACTACGAAACAACTGCAATGAAAAGTGCAGGGGTAAGTCTGTATCGTTCACTATTGCCTCTGGTAATCTTAAGTGGTTGTATTGCCACTGCCCACTTGTACTTTAATGGCTGGATTGTCCCACGGGCGCTCAGCAAAAAATTTGCAATTGAGCGCCAATACTTTGGTAGGAATGTTGGAGGTATCCAAGAACAACTATACGGACTGTATTTACGCGACACTCCTACTCGTGTAGTGACAATCGGCTTTTATGATGTACGAGCACAATCAGGTACAGACATTACCATAGAGGAGTACACCGATCCACTGCTCCCCCGAACATATCGCTATGTGCAGGCGCAACACTTTGGATGGGACTCGGTGCAACAATGCTGGATGGGTAGGGACTGCATCGTCCGCACCATTACCGCTGAAAAGGTAGTATCAAGCTACCATCCCCAACTACCGTTAGCACTTTCAACGAGCCATCAGCAGCTTGCCACCCTGCAGCGCTCGCTCGAGGAAATGACCTTCCCCGAACGAAGTACCTATATTACTTTTCTTCAAAATGGTGGTCGCAATACGCGACAACTCGATATTGCCCAAGCAGGGGACTATGCATTTCCATTTGCAAACATTATTGTCATACTGATTGCTGTACCGTTTGCGTGGGTAAAAAAGCGTAGTGGTTTGGCTGCAAACATTGCCGCGGCAATGTCTATAACTTTTCTTTATCTTGTCTTGACAAAAGTGAGCCAGGCAGTTGGAAGCGGAGCACCTTTAGCTCCAGCCTTGGTAGGATGGAGTGCAAACATCGTGTTCCTCATCGTCGGGATTATCATCCTTGCTCGAACACCAACATAATGTCCGGCCAATGGCAGAAATTGCTTCTCTTGCTACGGCGGAAGGTCGCGAATATTTCCGCAGTCTGTACATGATCCTGCGCTACGAACAACAACGCGGAGCGTGGGAAACCTTGCGTCTGCTCTGGCTGATTGCCACGCGCGAGCGTTCACTTCAGTCTTATGGGCTTGATGTTACAATACGTCACCGTTTAGGCATTACGGCAGGAACACGCCTATGGCTCGAGGAAATCGTTAGCCGTTATTACTATTCGACGGTGCTATCATTTGTGTACGGAGGGGCAGCAATATTGTTGGTCGTTGTGGGAATGCGTCGATTCTCGGCCGGCATAAGCGATACGATCGTGCTATTGAGCATTGGGCTGGAAGCACTTTTGCTTTTGGTTCTCTTCATAGTATTATTCGTTACACCCGGCGAGGATCCCTCTGCCCCTGTTACAGAAAAACTCGAAGAAATTGTCCGCGAAATTGGGGAAATCAGCCGCGAGCATGCAGCCAGCACAACGGCTCTCGAAGAAGCAGTACGGCAGTTAAGAGTGCTCACCCAAGAAATCAACAAATTGTCCGATTCTACCGCTCAAGCTGTTGCAGTAGCAACCCAAGCAGTTTCCCCTGCACCAGAAACAATTCAACGCATATCCCAAGTTAGCCAGGCACTCGATAACCTGCGACAGAGCATCGAGCATTTGACCGCTGCCGCTCGCGCTCTTGAGCGTGAGAATATCTCGGCAGCGGTTCGCACAGAACTTGAGAAACTACTTTCTCTCCGAGTAGAAAGTATTACAAATCCACCACGCAATGACACAACGACGGGGAATTGAAATCTACTTTGTTCTTTACTTGGCAGCATTGATGCTGCTGGTGTCTGATTCACCCCGTAGAGAAACTGACATCGCAAGTACAGCGCTACGGAATCTTCTTCGCTCAACATTTTCCCTTTTGTCGGAGAAACAAACGCTCTTATGCCGCGTGCACTTTATCGCTGACTCCTTTCGCATTGTACTGTTCGATAGCGTCAACACAATTATCCCGACTGGACTTATTGATAGCCTTCGATACTCACTTGTAGCTGAAGACCAGTCTAATGGGAATACTTTTCCCCTCCCGATAGATGGCAGTACCCGCATCGGTGCATTTGAGTTTACTACCGAAACAGTCCAACAAGCTCTCCGCATTCGGTGGCAGATGCGTGCAACTGAACTGCAACCTCGACTGTTTCGTGTGCGTGTTCAGGCAACTGCTGTGCCACGCCTACCCCCTGCACTGGAAGGAGAGCAGCGCCGTCAGCTTGAGTCCCTCCTTGCCACTCAAGAGCCAATACTTGAGAGCGAAACAACATTTCTGGTGGGCTATCTTCCAGAATTTGTACCTCCCCCACTTGGCTCCCCTTCGACAATAGATACTACGCTCGAACGGCGCTTACGTACTTTGCTCACACAACGTCAGGAAGCAGTTAAAGCACCGGATGCTTTTACTCTTGTGCCCGAATACACTACCGTTTACACTATCCCCTACTTACAGTGGGAAAATCGCATCATGATTTATGGAGCATCACTCGAACAGGACCTTCAGCGTCCCCCTCAAGTTATTGGGATTCCGTCGCCCCAGGTCATTATCGAACGCAATACTCTCATCATTCGAAGCACAAGCACTCAAGCTTCCTCTGCAAATGTGCGCGTTCTCCTCACACGCCGCGACGGTTTCGAAGCAACCGCAACATTTGTGGTTATCACCCAAGCGTTAGAAATGCCCAACGTTCCTGCCATGATGCATCCTGGAGTGGTGTACCATTTTGTTCCTAATCTGCCTGTCGTTAGTGGTACATCAACACGTGCTGTGCTACGTGACGGAGATGTTGTCCGCACAGTGAGCAATGGCGAGCCCTTCACATTTGTACCCACACTTAGTGATACTGGCCATACCTTTTACTTCGAACGATTCGTTGGCACCGATCGTATCGGGCAAACGATTCCCATCCCCTGTGCAATGTTTCCTCCACCAGAGATCCTCAGTATTCGACGAGAAAGCGAGCGAACCTACATTGTTCAGTGTCGGGGTTATGGTCTTCGTTCCGACCCTCGTGCCCGTTTGCGACTGGAATTAGAGCCGCCTGCTACAGGGAAAGTCCAGGAACTCTATGGCGATACTTCCTACGATGACGACATCCATGCACGACTGCAACAATTCCGCGTTACTCTTAGTAGCAGCGTGTCCCCTGTTATTCGCGCAGTGAATGGATATCAACAGCGTTCTGCTGCTCGAGAGCTATCGAGTCGATAGTAGCGCTCGTTGGCGCTCCTGTAATAAGCGATGGTAATACCGGACATTTCGTTGGTGCTCGGCGTAAGTGGTTGCAAAGCGGTGCATCCCTGTACTATCACCTCGATTGCAAAAGTAAAAGAAAGAATGTTTCTCTGGATCAAGCACAGCTTCAATCGCCTGGATACTGGGAGCTTTGATGGGACCGGGGGGTAGCCCTGTGATGCGATAGGTGTTATACGGATGTTCTATCAAGTAATCACGGAATACCAAACGCCGAGGTGGGAAGCCCAATGCATACTGTACAGTTGGATCAGCCTGCAGCTTCATGCCAGATCGCAGACGATTCCAATATACTCCTGCAATGCGACGATACTCGCTTGGATGGATCACCTCTCCTTCAACGATACTTGCAAGTGTTACCACCTGATGTCGGGATAATCCAGCCTTTGCGGCTTTTGCTGCAAACCGCTCCTGCCAAGTCCGCTCAAAAACACGAACGATTCGTCGTAAAGCATGCTCGACTGGTTCTTCTTCGTACAGGGTATAAGTCGCAGGCAATAGATATCCTTCCAGCGAACGCGCTCCTTCAATTCCCCACATGCGCACTAAGCTGTCTCCGCAGATGAGCTGAATAACCCGCGATGAATCCTCATTGAGCGTCCGAGCAAGTGCCCCCGCCAAGTGGGGAAAAGTTTCCCCTTCGTAAATCGTCAAATGTCGCACAAGGCGATTGCGTCCACGAAGAATGTTTTCAAACAGTTCCCCGTGTGTTACCATAGGGGACAATTCATAGGATCCTATCTTGATTGACAGTGGTACAAATCGCCCTATTACGCGTACCGCCACCTTCCATGCCCACGGAGCAACAAGCACTGATCGCTGTTCCAACCGATTGAGAACATCATCCATTGTTGCCCCTTCTGGAATAAAAAGCACTTGTCGGCTTGGTACACTAAGAGGCATGCGAAGCAAAAGCGCTATTCCCCCAATTGCTCCTGTTACAACAAGCAATGCACCCAAAAGCACCAGATGTATTGTCTTTAGCTTACCTATCGCCACAGTAGAAAGCAAGAATTTTCAATTTGGTAGCAAACCGTGCCGTAGTTTTGCAACAGCATGCAGAATGTTCACGTGATAGTTTTATTTGCATACTTGAATACGTAGCGCACCGCAACGCTACAGACTAAAGCATCTCATTTCGTATCACCTTCAGCAACGACCTATGGATGTTCTAAAGACGAAGCTTGAGCAGGTATTGCCACGCTTCCGGAGTAAGCGTGCACGGCTATTAGAAGAGTACGGCGATACTGCTATCGCAAATGTAACAGTTGAGCAAGTGATTGGAGGAATGCGCGGGGTACCTTCGGTTTTATGCGATACATCCTCGGTTTCTCCCTCAGAGGGTTTGCGAATCCGCGGCATTCCTATTCTCGAGCTGACCGAGGCAACACCGGAAGAGATTTTCTTTCTGCTTGTCACTGGTGAACGTCCAACCGCAGATGAGCGCCAGCAATTATCGAGGCTCCTCAGCACAGGAGCCTCCGTGCCCCCAGAAGCTCTTGCAGTCCTGCAAACAATGCATCAGACTGCCCATCCTATGGCTATGCTGTCAGCAGGATTGTTGGCGATCGAGCATCGGTCCGCATTTCGGAAAGCATACGAAGAGGGAGCGCCAAAAGACCGGCTATGGGAGTACACCTTAGCGGATTGTATACTCCTTTTGTCAAGCATCACCAGTATTGCTGCGGCAATTTACCGACTCAAATTCCGCGATGGTACCTTGATAGAGCCAGACCCTGCGCTCGATTGGAGCACTAACTTCGCTCGAATGTTGGGTGTAAGCAACGATCCAGCGTGGGCTGATTTGGTGCGTTTGTATTTAGTTCTTCACGCCGATCACGAAGGGGGAAATGTCAGCGCTCTTACGGGGATTACAGTCGCTTCCGCTCTTTCCGACGTGTTTTACGCAGTGAGTGCGGCCCTCAACGGGTTAGCTGGTCCTCTCCATGGCTTAGCTAATCAAGAATGCTTAGCTTTTATTTTGGATATTCGCGATCGTTTCGGCGGTGTTCCAACTGAGGATCAACTTCGGGAACTATGTTGGGAGCGCCTGCGGAATGGTCAAGTCATCCCAGGCTACGGTCATGCAGTGCTGCGGGTTACCGATCCCCGTTTTATTGCATTCTACAACTTCGCAGAGAAATATCAATTGCATGACGATTGTATTGCTATCGCAAAGCACCTATACAACGTTGTTCCTGACGTTCTCCGTGAGCACGGAAAAGCGAAAAATCCGTATCCCAATGTTGATGCCATCAGCGGGTCATTGCTTTACGATCTCGGCATGACAGAGTTCACTTTCTACACGGTCATGTTCGGAGTGTCGCGTGCATTGGGGATTTGTGCACAAATTCTCTTCCATCGGATGGTAGGTTCCCCGATTGTTCGTCCAAAATCTGTTACGCTCGACGAGCTTGAACAATTAGCTCAGCGTGCAACAACTGTTCCCATGTAAGTTCTTGTTGCCCACAATACGCCAAGCCCCCCATCACTTGATGGGGGGCTTTCTGTTGTGCGGTCTAGTGGACTCGAACCACTGGCCTTCACGATGTCAACGTGACGCTCTAACCAGCTGAGCTAAGACCGCAGAATGACCGATTGCAAAAATACATGCACGCCAACAACTCCGCAACTCAGCATGCATAGTATATTGCAAAATCAGTAACTTTTCAACACTATCGTCCTGCATTGTGCTGGACGAGGGAGGCTTATAGTTTTATGTCACTTTTCCGTATGTCTAACTACTCTCAACAGTAAGTATGGTCATTGCTGCAATCATCGCGTGCGGAGTTTTTGCAGTCCTTATTGCGGTATTTTTCACCCGTTCAATTCGTGCTATTCCGATCGCCGAAGGTGCTGCCTCGCCCGAGGAAGCACAGCGGGTCGAAGAAGTGACAGCTGCAATAGCAGAGGGAGCAATGGCATTCATTGCTCGTGAGTATCGAACACTGGGTTTGTTTATGCTCGTCTTTGGCTTCCTCATCTGGATGGCAGTAGATAATGGCTTCTTCACAATGCTAAGCTTCTTCATCGGGGCTGGCTGTTCAATGCTGGCAGGATATATTGGAATGCGCATTGCCACAATTGGCAACGGCAGAGCAGCAGCGGGAGCACGAATTTCCCTTCAACGCGCCTTTAGCATTGCCTTCCGCTCAGGGGCAGTGATGGGATTTGGTCTTACGGGAATTGCTATCCTGGGTCTGATCGGCGTCTACATAGGATTAGACGCGCTCCTGCCCACTATTGAACGCCATGTCCTGATGGAGATACTCTCCGGCTTTGCATTGGGTGGGTCTTCGGTTGCTCTTTTTGGTCGCGTCGGTGGAGGTATTTACACCAAAGCCGCAGACGTCGGTGCGGACCTGGTAGGAAAAGTCGAGGCAGGCATCCCAGAAGATGATCCCCGAAATCCAGCGGTTATTGCCGATAACGTCGGGGATAACGTTGGGGACATTGCGGGGATGGGTGCAGACCTATTTGGGTCTGTTGCGGAATCAACGTGTGCGGCACTAGTCATAGGTGCCTCGGCATTCCGTGTTGTGCCTTCCCACATGCAAGAAGGAGCACTGTTATTCCCAATTCTGGTCAATGCGCTAGGGGTACTGGGGAGCTTTGTTGCTCTCTTTTTTGCACGTCCCAAATCTGAAGAACACATCGAAAATGCTCTCAAGACCGTTCTGATTGTTGCGACCATCATCATGGCCATCGTTTTGTATCCAATCACTGTTGCACTCCTGCCGCCCACATTTACTCTCGAAGGGAGCACAAGACTTTACACTAACACTGGTGTGTATTGGTCGCTCCTTGTCGGTTTGCTCTCAGGAATGCTGGTTGGCATTGTCACCGAGTACTACACTGCCCACCGGTATCGAACTGTACGGGCAGTAGCAGAGTCCTCCCAAACTGGAGCTGCAACAAACATCATCTACGGTCTGGCTCTTGGCTATAATTCTGCGGTGGTGCCTATGCTCCTGCTGGCACTGACTGTAGTGGTGGGAATTTCATTTGCGGGAATGTATGGCATTGCTATCGGAGCGTTAGGCATGCTTTCGACAATTGCTATTGGTTTGACTATTGATGCTTACGGTCCAGTATCCGACAATGCAGGGGGTATTGCAGAAATGTCGCATATGGGTAAAGAAATTCGTAGTCGCACCGATGCACTCGACGCCGCTGGTAACACCACTGCCGCTATTGGCAAGGGATTTGCCATTGGTTCTGCTGCATTAACGTCACTGGCCCTAACGTCAGCGTTTTTGACCCGAGCAAAGATTTCACCTGAGCAAATAGGTCTTACAACGCCACCGGTCTTAGCGGGACTGCTCATTGGGGGAGCATTACCATTTGCCTTCTCAGCACTGACAATGCGCGCGGTAGGAAAAGCTGCGTTCGACATGATCGCCGAAGTGCGACGGCAGTTTCGAGAAATTCAAGGACTGCTCGAAGGAAAAGCCCGAGCAGATTATCGCCGTTGCGTGGATATATCAACACAGGCGTCACTGCGCCAAATGGTTGCGCCCGGTTTGCTTGTTATTCTCACCCCGCTTGTTGTCGGCTTCTTGTTCGGTGTTCACACATTAGCGGGCGTGTTAATTGGTGCGCTCGTTTGTGGTGTGATGCTGGCAACCTCGATGGCAAATGCTGGTGCAGCGTGGGACAATGCGAAAAAGTACATCGAGAAAGGAAACTACGGCGGGAAAGGTTCTGATGCCCACAAAGCAGCAGTTGTAGGCGATACGGTGGGGGATCCGTTCAAGGACACAGCCGGTCCATCGCTTAACATACTCATCAAGCTCATGGCGATTATCAGCCTGGTTTTCGTGCCATTTTTTGTCAAGTACGGAGGCGTGCTGCTCAAGTGAGAGAGCACTACTGCCCTGTCAGCATAGGTGTAGCGGGCGACACAGTGGAGGTGTCGCCCGCATAGTTTTCTTTCCGGCTGTCCTCAAGCGCAGACCACATCATCGAGCACAAAACACCAATGTTCTCCCCACTAACCGACGAAATAAGCAGCGGCTTTCCAAAACCAGGAAAGGTCAACTCCTCGTACTGGGAGCGTTCTTCAGGTGTAAGGGTATCTGCCTTGCTAATGCAAATAATGCGGCGCTTGCGGGCCAAGGCGGGATTGTGCTGGTAAAGCTCTTGCTCAAGGATTGCATAGGCTCGTATTGGTGGAAGCTCATGCGGATCGAGCAAAAAAACCAGCACCTGTGTCCGTTCGATATGACGGAGAAAATCTGTTCCCAGTCCCTTGCCTTTACTAGCACCCTCGATGATGCCAGGGATATCAGCAACTACAAAGCTTCGCTCGTCGTCAAGCCGCACCATTCCCAGCACTGGGACTAAGGTAGTAAAGGGGTAATCGGCTATCTTCGGTTTAGCTGCAGAGATTGTAGAAATTAGGGTTGATTTCCCTGCATTGGGAAATCCCACCAATCCGACATCAGCAAGCAGCTTAAGTTCCAGCATAAGCCATCCCTGTTGACCGGGCATCCCTTTCTCTGCTGTGCGAGGAGTGCGATTCGTTGGGGTAGCAAATGCAGCATTGCCACGACCTCCTTGCCCTCCCTGAAAAATGACTACTCGCTCTCCCGGCTTTGTCAGTTCTGCTAAAACTTTCCCTGTCGCATCATCAAAAATTACCGTCCCTGGTGGGACACGGAGAATGACATCTTTTCCCTTTCTGCCGCTGCGACGATTTGTACCACCAGGTGCTCCATTGCCCGCAATGTAATGCCGTTTATAGCGGAAATGGAGAAGGGTGTTCAAATGCGAATCAGCAACAGCAACAACATTCCCACCCCGACCACCATCTCCCCCATCGGGACCTCCCTTTGGCACATACTTTTCACGATGAAAACTTACCATGCCATTGCCACCATCGCCAGCCTTGGCATAGATACGCACTTGGTCAACAAAGTTCATGTTTGCATCATTGCAGAGTGATAACGGAAGGCTTTAGCACTCACTTACGCCAAGGTGTAGCGTTTGACGAGCACCAAACGAAGTTCTTGTACTGCCTTGTTGGAAGGGTCTATTCCATACTCTGCGCAGTACCGATCCAGCTCATTGAGTGCGGCACGCATTGTTGGTGCAGCATCTAATCGTGCCAATAGCCCCTCAAAGCGAAAACGATCTCGATCGCAGAGTTTTTTCAACATGACTTCCTTTGTATTCTCATCGAGTACCAATGATAGGGAACAAAGCGAACGAGATTGTACTTCTGCTTTGACCCGCACCCGATGCAGTCCGCTTTCCAGCAACGTATCGTAGCCTGTCGGGAGAGAGAGTTCTTTTTCAGGAGAAGCAGCCACCTCACTTTTGATCGTATGAGCCTCTTGCTCTTGGAGAGGTGCACTCTCTGGTGGCGCAAGTACTCCACCTCCTGCTGGTTCTTGGGAATTGTTAGGACTTGCTACGGGAGCTAACGCAAACTCGCGTTCCAATGCGGATTGTATATCTGCCGATGACGTATGGAAATGCCCGCTAACATTATGCTGCTCTTCCAGCATTGCACGGAGCAGTGCTATAGTCTCTGCATCGGCCTCCTCTGAGTCTACCCCATTGCCAACATCGCCTTGGGTATCTTTCTCCCTAGATGCTTGCACAGGTGTTTCTGCAGTCTGCGGTGGAAGGTCCCTGTTCTCACCAGCAGTATCCTCGCCTGTCAGCCCTGCCCTTCCGTAGTCCTCGACGGTGCTCGTGATCTCCTCTGTCTGTGAAGTTAGGGAGGCAGATTGTGATTCCTTCCCCAAGGATGAGACATCGAATGAGACTGGCTCCTCAATATGAGCAGGGGATTGGGAAGGTATGGTTGTGTTTGCTTGCTGGGACTCCTCCGAACTAACCATTGCTTGATGCCCAGGAATGCTACTCCCTGGCGCCGTCACTTTTTCCTGCTCCAAAGGTGGCGCGATCTGTTCTTCTGGTGATAAGCTGGCAAACTCTGGCATTATGCCAGAGGCTGTTTGCTCTCTCAAGTCAGCTTCAACGCTCGAGGTTTCATCCGGCGATTGTGCTACTGCGGTGTCTTCAAGTGCGTACTCAACTTGCACAGTACCTGCTACTGATGCAGATGGGGCAGCTTCCTGGGGGCGAGCTGAAGACTCATCGCTTGGCGGAAGAGAGTGTTCCGGCTGTGCGTGCTGCTCGGCTTGTTCGAGTTCTTGGAGTACCTGGTCAACAACCCGGAGTACCATCTCGCGGGTCACCGCACGCACTCCATCGTGGTAAAGCATTCGCTCAAACTTTTGTGCGATGATTTGGATTCCTTTGTCGTCGAGAAATACTATGAGCGCTTCTATTGGCAGTGCTTGTGCCGCTTTCGGTGTTGTGAGGTCGTTGAAGAATGCAAACAGAGGATCAAGCAAGTCTATAAACTCTGTCGTGGACAAATCAAGGATGTAGTCGTCATCGAGCTGTTTGACCAGACGCTCAAATTCGAACACAGGCATAATGTGCGCGCTGTCGCTATCAAGCGAACGCTCATGCATCCACTGCTCAAATCCCGAGCGGAAGTAAGGATAGTCAGCAAAGTACTTCATCCGGAGAGCAATTTCACAGACAGGTTTTGTTGGTTCGCCCCGATAGACAAACCACTTGAGCGTTACACGGGGACGTATGCGGTAGTTGAGAACGCTCTTGACCGCAGTATCTATCACGCCCAGAGCGTGCATGCGCTCGAAATAAGCATGGGTTCGCACGTATTGCTCGAACTGATCCCAAATGTGTCGAAAGAGAGGATCAGCAGGATCAATAGGCAAATTGGCTTTGCGCTGCATGCGGTCGTGGTAGAGGAGCCACTCTACTTCTGCACGGAAGAATTCCTTGTAGGCACGGTCCACGTGAGGATGATCTATCACCGTGCTCAAGTGTAGTCCGGATGCACTTGCTCGTGGGAGAAGCAGTTCGACTAAACGCAGCTTTGTGCTTTCAATTTCAGCTTCAAACATACCCCCGCTGGGTGAGTAATTGATGGACTCAATGCCAACATGTGCAACTTACAAAACCGCTGGCACAGCATGTTAGCGGAGCGTAATGTACGTCACACCTGCATCGCCCTGACCTGGTGTACCAGTTTGAAAGGAAGCCACCAGGGGGTGCTCGCGCAAGTACTCATGAACAGCGTTACGGAGCTGACCACTGCCAGTGCCATGCACTACTGCTAAGCGCAAAACGCCGCCGACAACGGCATCGTTGAGCGCGCGTTCTATTATTGGCAGTGCCTCATTGACACGCAATCCCCGAATATCAAGTTGCGTGGGAGCGTCGAGTTTAAGTGGACGGGTTGCTGTGCTCTGCTTTGGCAATGCTGCTGGAGCGTGAACTCGACGTACTGCATCAGGGGATACACTAATCCGCACTGCACCTACTTCAAGGACAACCTTTTTCGGTGTTACCTCGACAACGGTCCCCTGTTGACGTGTGCCAATTATTTCTGCGGTATCCCCCACCGAAACAGGTTCAGCTGTCGTTGCGCTTTCTGAGGTCCCTGGCATTGTACGGGCAACTTCTTCTTGCAGCTTTTGCAAGGCTACCCGCGCTGCTTCAAGCGATCCTTGCTGCGCCTGTGCGCGGATTTGCCGCAATTCCTCCTTGAGCTGTGCGATAAGATCAGCAGCCTCCTGGCGGGCAGCATTCATGAGCGCAGTGTACTTGCTCTTGAATTGTTGGAATTTGGCTTCGTATTGCTCCTTGTATTGCTTTGCTTGAAGCTCATGTTGTGCAGCCATCGCCGAACGTTCTTCCATCGTTTTGCGGAGCTCATGCAGCTGTTGAATGCTCTCCTCAATGCGCGCATGAGCAGAGCCAAGATACTGGCGTGCCCGCTCGATCACTGGTTCAGGCAGCGCTAATGCATGTGCCAGCTCTATAGCGTATGAATTGCCGGGTACACCCGGCAAAAAGCGATATGTTGGCTCTAAGCGCTCAGTGTCGAATTCCATGGAGGCATTGAGCAAATGGGGCCGAGTCAACGCGTATGTTTTGAGAGTAAACTGGTGTGTCGTAGCAACTATGTATCCACCACGGTCGAGAACTTCATCAATGATTGCAGCGGCTAATGCGCTTCCCTCGCTTGGATCTGTCCCCGCACAGATTTCATCAACAATTGCAAGCGTAGTCTCGTCACACCGCGCAATAATATCACGCAATCGAACAAGCTGCGAGGAGAACGTCGAAAGATTACTCTCGATGCTCTGGTGATCCCCAATTGCCGCAAGAAGAGTCACTGGCGACACCTTCATTTGTCCCAATGGGAATATACCCGCCAGTGCCATCGCGACACTTACACCGATTGTCTTAATTGCAATCGATTTCCCACCCGCATTCGGACCGCTGATGAGGTATCCGCGATGCTCACGGTCAAAGCTGACACTCAACGGAACAACCTTGTTGTGCCCTTTAGTAGCAACAAGGAGAGGGTGGTAGACCTTGTACAGCTCAATAGTGCCATCGCTGACAATCTCCGGACGCATGCACTGATATTGTTCAGCAAAGAGGGCACGCGCTCGCAGAGAATCGAGCAATGTCAGTGCTTGGTCCGCTGCAGCGATTTGCGATGCATACGCCCCAACCTCGGCTGTCAATGCCTGTAAAATGCGGATGATTTCGCGCTCTTCGGCACTGCGAAGCTCAGCAAGTTGGTTGTTGAGTTCGAACACCTCGCTGGGTTCAAAAAAGACCGTTGCCCCGCTTTGGGAAATGCCGTGAATAATACCTGGTAGTGCCCGTTTGTATTCAACCTTAAGCGGCACCACCATGCGACCATCGCGAATGGTATAAAACTCATCCTGTAGCAGCTCTTCATCTCCCAGTCGCTGAACAATACGCCGCAGCTTATTGCGAAGTGTGTAACTGACACTTGCGATCTCCGTCCGAATACGCCGCAACTCCTGCGAGGCATCATCACGGACGCTCGCGGTTGGATCGATCGCATCATGGATATGACGCTCAAGCACGCGGAGGTCAACCAGCGATGTAGCAATAGCAGCAAGTTCAGGAAGGTCCTGGCTTCGCTCCCGCAGAAAATGGAGCATGCGTCTGCTCACGCCAAGGAGCTCTGCTATCGTAAGTAGCTCGGAGGCGCTCAAATATGCTCCTGCAATTGTTGCGCGATGGAGAAGCCTGGTCGGATCATCCGTGCGATCGAGGGGTAAATCCTTCCCCTGCTGTCGCAAAGAGAGAATCTCCGCAATTGCTGCATGGAGAGCATTGCATCGCTCACCATCCCGCATCGGTCGTAACTCTCGAATCAATGCAGCTGCGCGTTCGGTCAATGCAAATGGGGTTACAAGCTCAAGTACTTTGTCGAATTCCAGCTCGACAAGTGAGCGCTCCTCCAGCGTGGTGTGGACAATTTTACTCTGCACGGCTGCGGTCATCGAAAGTTGCTTCGAATGGTTGTCTAACAGAACACAAGGCGCAGGCAGTTTCTCTGGCATTTTGAAGAGCTGGCTACCATTGTATTGACTGCCAGCAGTAACTGCAATATCGCACTCTCGCCTCGATTTGCTCATTTGTCATTGGAGAGTGCTGGTATTTTTGCGTGCTTTGTTCACTGCATGTCTTTATATGCAGCACCGAATTGCCCCTTTAGAGCAGGTTCTCGAGCGCATCCGCGCAACTGATTGGTACCGCACTCTTTCTACTCGTCTCCGCGCAGACCAAACCACCTCGGTCAAAACGCTCCACGGTTCACTTGGCGGCTTTGTCATAGCAGCACTGCAACCAGTGCTCAATCGGCAACTTGTCGTCGTTACCGATACAGCAGAGGTGGAGCGCTGGGTACACGATCTTCGCCAGTTCGACATTCCCGCTCAACAGTGCATTCCAGGGCGTCGCCGCAGAACAGATCCTGAGCACCGCGAGCTTCAGCCTGCTCTCGACGCCCTTTCGGCGTATTGGCAGGAGCGCTCCACAGTGCTTGTGCTCAGTCCTCAGTCGTGGCAATTGCGCTTGCCACCACCAGATTGGTTTTCTGCTCATGCCATCGCCATTCGCCGCGGCGATACCCTGCCGTTTGAGGACTTTTGCCAATACTTGATTCTTGGTGGATACCATCGGAGCGATTATGTAACCGAAGCAGGGGAAATTTCCATACGTGGGGGCATCGTGGATGTTTTCCCGTTAGGCTGGCAATTGCCACTACGGTTTGAGTTCCTCGGCGACACGATTGAATCCATCCGCGAATTCGATCCGCTTTCGCAACGAAGCATTCGCCCGGTGGAGTCTGCCTTTCTGTTTTCTGCGTATCCTCGCGATGAGCATCACTTCACCACTACGGTAGAGGACTTCATCGAACCTTCTGCCTTAGTTGTCATCGAGCATCCGGAAGAAGTCCAGCGGCAGTTTAACGAGCAAGGAACCGTTGCGCATCTTGATCGCTTTACGCGGCTTGCTATCAATCCCCTGGGGCATGCAGATATCACCGTTCAATCATCTCCGCAACCAGCATGCCGCTCGGCGGTCGCAATGCTATACGACACTTTGCTCGAGTTAGAGCAAGCAGGTTCGCTGGTGCTCCTGTGTGCTGATAGTAGCATCCACCTGGAGCGTCTGTCGGCCCTCTTGCGCACAATGGCAGAACAGCGCCCAGCCGAGGAACAGCTTCACCTTGACCGTATTCTCCTTAGCCCACGAACGCCGGATGCGGGATTTCTGCTTGTGCGCGATGGAATTGCTGTCATTACCGAGCATGAAATCTTCGAGCGTCGCCGTGCAGTAACAGAACAACAGTCGCGCACAAAGCTCACTCTCCGCCAGCTCCAGCAGCTTCGCCGCGGCGATTACCTGGTGCACATTGACAAAGGCATTTGCCAATTCGACGGCTTAGAGACCATCGACATCGGTGGTCATAAGCAAGAGTGTGTACGGCTGCTCTTCGCCGATGGCGATGTGGTGTATCTGCACCTGAACTACATCACGAAGCTGGAACGTTACTCAGCAGTCGAAGGACAACCTCCTGCGCTCAGCAAACTTGGCACGCGTGAATGGGAGCGGAAAAAATCCCGCATCAAGCAAAAGCTCAAGGACCTTGCTCGCGATTTGATCGCTCTCTACGCCAAACGTAAAGCAACCCCAGGCTTTGCATTTCCGCCCGACACGGTGTGGCAAACCGAGATGGAAGCCTCGTTCATGTATGAGGACACTCCTGACCAAGCGCGTGCAACGCAGGAAGTCAAGCGGGATATGGAATCGCCCACGCCAATGGATCGTCTTATCTGCGGGGACGTCGGTTTTGGAAAGACAGAAATTGCCATCCGCGCTGCATTCAAGGCTGTGCAGGCAGGCAAGCAAGTTGCAGTGCTCGTTCCCACAACCATCTTAGCCCGCCAGCATTACGATACCTTTCGAGAGCGTCTGTCGCGTTACCCCGTGCGGATCGAGCTTCTAAGCCGCATGCGCACCACCGCCGAGCAGTCGGCAATCCTACGAGACCTTGCCGAGGGGAAAGTGGACATCCTCATCGGCACCCATCGCATCCTTTCCAACGACGTGCGCTTCCGTGACTTGGGGCTACTTATCATCGACGAAGAGCAACGCTTTGGTGTGGCCGCTAAGGAAAAACTTCGCCAAATGCGCGTCAACATCGACACCTTGACCTTGACCGCCACACCGATACCGCGGACGTTGAACTTTTCCCTTATGGGCGCCCGTGACTTAAGCATCATCGAGACACCTCCTCGAAACCGCTTGCCGATAGAAACCGAAGTTCTTGAGTGGGACGAGGCAACGTTGCGCCACGCGATTACCCGAGAGCTGGAACGCGGCGGACAAATCTTTGTCGTCAGCGATTCAATCGAGGGAATCCCTGCAATCCAGCAGCGCCTGTTGAACCTTGTCCCCACCTTGCGCATTGGAATTGCCCATGGGCAGCTGTCTCCCAGTACCCTGGAAACGGTCGTCGAGCGATTCTTGGAGCGAAAGTATGATGTCCTTTTGGCAACCAAGATCATCGAAAATGGCTTGGACATGCCGAATGTCAACACGATTATCATCGTCAATGCCGAGCGGTTTGGTCTTGCGGAGCTATATCAGCTTCGTGGACGTGTTGGGCGATCGAATCGGCAAGCGTATTGCTACCTTGTGGTTCAGTCGCTGCGTGGTCTTAACCGACACGCACTGGAGCGTCTGCGGGCAATCGAGGAATTCACTGAATTGGGCAGTGGTTTTCAGCTTGCTCTTCGCGACTTGGAGCTGCGCGGTGCTGGCAACATCTTCGGTGCTGAGCAGAGCGGCTACATCAACGAAGTCGGTTTTGAGACCTACCACCGCATTCTCGACGAGGCAATTGCCGAACTCCGCGCAGAAGAATTCGCCGAACTTTTCCCTCAGCAAGAACGCGCCTATGTCAACGATGCTGTAGCGATCGAGCTGCCGACCGACGCTCTGCTTCCATCGTCGTACATCCCACTTGACACTGAGCGATTCGAGTGGTATAAGCGTTTGTATCGTTGCAGCTCGGCAGAAGAGCTGGCACAAATTCGTGAGGAGTTGCACGATCGGTATGGAAATCTTCCTCCCGAAGCAGAGCAGCTTCTCTTTGGCGTGCATTTGCGCATTCTTGGCTCTCGCTTAGGGGCAGAACGGGTGCGCATCGAAGGCTCATTGATGAGCATTGAGCTTCCCCGCTCTGCGCCCGCGTGGTACTACCAAGAGACGTTTCCTGTGCTTGTTGCTGCCGCTGCAGAAATCAGTGGCGCCCGCTTCCGCCAAGTCAATAGTCTTGCCGTCCTTGATGTCCCTATTGCTTCGCCTGCAGAGGCAGTGGCTGCACTGGAGCGACTCTGGAGCGCAGTGCAAACGCTCCGACAAGAGTCAGGAACACGCGCAGCAGCCCTTAGAACATCTCCGTGAGATTGTATTCGTGCAACTTGCGATAAAGAGTGCGCTCGCTGATTCCTAAAGCGCGCGCTGCACTCCGTCTGCTCCCGTTGAAGCGTTTGAGTGCAGCGATAATGAGGCGACGTTCCATTTCATCCAGCCGGAAATCATCGGGATCACGTCTGCTGATGTCTTCCTCCCCTTCAGAACGAAGCGAAGATAGGACACTCTGCCACTGGGCAAAGCGCTCCGCCAGTGTGGCAAGAGCCTGGCGCACAGCAGCCATCTCTGCGTGGAGCTGCAGCAAGGTTTGGTAGACCAACCCCAGGTCCAGTGGAGGCTGTTCTGCAGGCGGTGCACTATGCAGCACAAGCGCACGGCTTGGCTCTGGTATCTCTTCACGCTTAAGATAACGGCGGACATCTTCTGCTGTTATACGCCGTCCCTGTCCGATAGTAACAAGCGTTTCTACCAGATTTCGCAGTTCGCGTACATTCCCTCGCCAGTTGTGCTGCTGGAGAACTGCTATTGCCTCTGGTTCAATGCCTTCGTAGGAAATTCCTAAGCGCTCAGCTACTTTAGTGCCGTAGTATTCTACCAGCAGTGGGATATCCTCCAGCCGCTTACGTAGAGGCGGCAGATGAATGTGCACGGCATTGAGGCGATAGAACAGGTCCTCGCGGAACCGTCCTTGGCGAACCTCATACGCAAGATCACGGTTGGTGGCTGCAATGACGCGGACATCCACCTTGATAACCTGCGTCGAGCCGAGGCGCGTAAATTCCCCGTTTTCCAGCACTCGCAGAAGTTTGACCTGGGTCCCCAGTGGCATCTCGCCGATCTCATCAAGGAACATTGTGCCACCGTTGGCAACCTCGAAAAATCCCTTCCGCTGCTCGACTGCGCCGGTGAATGCTCCCTTTTCGTGCCCAAAGAGCTCCGACTCGAGCAACGTTTCAGGAATTGCTCCACAGTTGACGCTGATGAAAGGTGCCTTGCGGCGGGGACTCAAGCCGTGCATTGCCCGCGCGAACACATCTTTTCCTGTTCCGGTTTCGCCGGTGATAAGCACGGTCAGATCTGTCGGAGCTATTTGGAGCAGCTTTTCGATTGCTTCGAGAAGAAGCGGCGAATTCCCAACAATCCCATAGCGCAGTTGCAACAGCTGCAGTGCTGCGGATGTTGTTTGCTGTGCCGTCATGGTTCCCGTGGAGCATCTGGTTTGCTTGAATACTCGTTCCATCCACCGGTGTAGATGAACACGTGCTCAAAGCCGATACTTTTGAGCACTTCTGACAACTTATGGCTCAGCTCACAGTTGCCTCCACCACAGTAGGTCACCACCGGTCGGCGCTTATCGAGGCTGTAGAGCATTTGCATCATCGAGCTGCGATATGTCGGGTCCAGCTCGAAAAGCTGGATGTCCACATTCTGTGCGCGCGGAATGTGTCCTTGGTCGAACTCGTCACGGCGTCGTGCATCGAAGAAAAGGACGTCTTCGTTGCGCAGCATCATAAGCACCTGCTTGTAGGTCACCGCGCGAATGCCGCCTTGTTCGGAAGGCGATATTGCATCATTCTTGGGTGGAAGTCGTGGCTCGGTGCGCTGCTGGAGGGATGTATCTGCTGGTCGTATGCGCTGTGCTCCTGGTAAAGTGTCCCGCTTCGCAGCAGCCGCAGTGGTGTCGGTCAGTTGCAGCGGCAATAGCGACACAAGTGCCTCGGTGCTGAGGGTGTCCATCACGCGTGGCTGCCGAATCCACGGCAGTGGCTTGACGGAAAAGGCAGCATTGTACACCACTGCCAGCACTACGGCAGTGCCAATGATGATTGCTGCATCGCGGAGCGTTGTTTTCAGCATCGGAGGTAGCTCAGAGATTGCGAACTGCCTTCAAAATTGCATAAGCGCGGTTTATCTCCTGTGCTCGTTGCTCCGCCCAGCGACGTTGCTGGTCAGGAGCAGAAGCATAGCGATCAGGATGCACACGGGCAATCGCACGGCGATAGGCTGCTTTGATCTCAGCATTCGTCGCCGATGGCGGCACGCCAAGTGTGCGATATGCCCATTCGACAATGCCGCTTGTTCGGGGCGGAGGTGGTTGTGTCCGCGGTTGATGGAGCTCCTCGATAATGCGACGAAGTTCTTCATCCTCGATCGTAGCATACGAGGTTGAGGATGCACTCCGCCCGGCCGAGAGCTCTGCCCGAAGAATGCGAAGGATGCGCTCGAGAATACCCATTTACGTTCGGCGGTGTACCATGGTGCTACTTGCTTGGTCACGTGGCATGATTAAGACGTCATGGATGCTCACGTGCGGCGGTCGCGTTGCACAAAACAGGGCAACTTCTGCTACATCGCGCGCCGTCAGCGGCTTCATGCCTGCATAGACGGATGCTGCCCGCTCTGTATTTCCTCGGAATCGCACGATGGAAAATTCCGTTTCCACCATGCCCGGATCGATGTTCGTCACGCGCACGCCTGTGCCGAGCAAGTCCATTTGCATTGCTTCGCTGAGTGCGCGGACAGCGTGCTTGGTGGCACAATAGACGTTGCCCATCGGATAGACTTGCCGTCCTGCTATCGAGCCGATGTTGATAATCATCCCCTCCCCCCGTTCAATCATGCCGGGAAGAATCAGCCGCGTGACCGTCAGAAGTCCCCGAATGTTGGTGTCGATCATCTCGTCCCAATCGTCGAAACTACCGTTTTGGATTGGTGTCAGCCCTCGCGCCAGCCCGGCATTGTTGATGAGGATGTCCACTGCTTGCCACTCTGAGGGCAGTGCATGCAGGGCTGTTTCCACCGCTTGCCGATCGCGGACGTCGCACACAACGGGCAGCGTCGAGCGTCCCGTGTGCTCTTCGATGTGGCGAGCAATCTGGCGAAGTTTTTCCTCCCGGCGTGCAAGGAGGATAACGCGCGAGCCCGCCTCGGCAAATATCTCCGCACAGGCATGCCCTATGCCACTCGAGGCACCAGTTACCAGCGAAATACGACCTTCCAACGGTTTCATCGCAATGCCACAAACAATGCAGAAGGAAAGCAAAACTACAGCTACTGCTGCGCTATTTGTCCTATCTTTGCGGGCAAGTGTCTTTTCTGACAAGCGATGCAGGCAGTACCACGGTTGGACGCACCTTCCTATCGTTTTCCCGAGCCAACGGTGACCACAACGTCCCGCGGCGCCCGTATCCTGCTTTTGCCTATGCCAACAGCGACAACGGTCACCATTGGTGCTATGGTCACCGAAGGCTCGGCGACCGAGCCAGAGCTTGGCATGGCACATGTCGTCGCAGCACTTCTTTCGCGTGGCACGCGCCGCCGCAGTGAAGCAGAGTTTGTTGCAGCTATCGATCGGCTCGGCGCATCGTACAATGCCACTGCAACGCGACGGAGTATTAGCGCATGCATCGTGGGGCTACCGGAGCACCTGCCGCAGCTTGTCGAGCTACTGGCTGAGTCCATCCTGGAGCCAGCGTTCGACGAAGCAGAGCTGGAAAAGGTCCGCACGTTCACACTGGCGTCTTTCCCGGTGCTTCTGGCTGATGCCAGCTACCGCGCACGCCGCATCTTTCAGAAACTCCGCTACCCTGGCCACCCTTACGGACGCCCTCCGCAGGGCACACCGGCAACGGTAGCCCGTATCAGCGCCACTGCTATTCGCCAGTGGTACGATCATCTTCGCACCCGCTGTGGCTGGCGCATAATCGTTATCGGCGCTTTTACCCCTGACAAAATCACCGCGCAGCTGGAACAGCAGTTCGGCGCACTTTGCGATGCACCGCGGACGACGCTCCCCCCGCCCTCAGAGCCATCTCCCGCGATCGGTATCGGGCAAAGCGTGCTAACCGAGCAAGTAGAGCTTCGGCTGGGGCATGGAACGGTGCCCTACACCAGTCCAGATTACGCTGCCACCCTGCTGATTGCCACTGCATTTGCCGGCCACTTCCGCTCGCGCGTCAATCTGCTCCTCCGCGAGCAAGAAGGGCTCACCTACGGCGCCTACGGGATGTTGATGGCAAGCAAATCGAGCGGAACGTTCTCGGTCGCAACCAGCACAACACCGCCGAACGTGTCTCGTGCGATGGACCTTTTGCTCGAGCAGTGGCGCCGCCTTGCCATAGAGCCATTTTCCGAGGAGGAACTCCATCACGCTCGCCAGTACCTTTTTGGCAACTTCTGGCGGAGTGTCGAAACACCCGACGCTGTTGCTTCGATTGCCATCGAGCTGGCACTCAATGACCTTCCGCCGGACTTCTACACGCACCTATTCCGCACGATGGCGACCCTCACCCCCGACGACCTGCTACCGGTCCAGCAGCGCGTGTTCGATCCAGCGCAGCTATTGGTAGCTGCTGTTGGCGATCAAGATATGCTGGCGCACACCCTGGCAGCCTATGGCACGCCGGTGCCGGTCTTGCTCGAAGAGGAGCAACAATAAATTTTGCCGCCATGTGTCAATCGAAGCCGTTGTTTCATTCCCTCGCTGATTTCCATGCAGTCTGACATCGAACAGCTCAAAGAGCTTGGTAACGCAATCGCAAAAGTTCGCACACAAATCGCTCGCGTCATCGTCGGGCAAGAGCGTATCATCGAGCAGCTCCTGATTAGCCTCTTTGCGCAGGGGCATTGCTTGTTGGTTGGTGTTCCCGGCTTGGCGAAAACATTGCTGGTCCGCACGCTGGCAGATACGCTGGACCTGAAATTTTCCCGCATTCAATTCACCCCAGACCTTATGCCCAGCGACATCACGGGCACCGAGGTTATCGAGGAAAACATTTCCACCGGCACAAAGCAGTTTCGCTTCATCCGGGGACCGGTGTTCGCGAACATCGTCCTTGCCGATGAAATCAACCGCACGCCCCCCAAAACCCAGGCAGCTCTGCTGGAAGCAATGCAAGAGCACCGCGTCACCGCGGCAGGAGTTACCTATCCCCTCGAAGAGCCGTTTTTCGTGTTAGCCACGCAAAACCCCATCGAGCAGGAGGGCACCTATCCCTTGCCCGAAGCCCAGCTCGACCGCTTCATGTTCATGCTGGTGCTGGATTATCCCTCGTTCGAGGAGGAAGTGCAGATCGTCCGCACCACGACGCTGGAGTCTATGCCAACGGTGGAAAAGGTGCTCCACGCTGCCGACATTGTGCGGTACCAACGATTCGTTCGTCGCGTGCCAGTTGCCGATAACCTCATCGAGTATGCCGTCCGCCTGGTGCAGGCTACTCGTCCCCAAACCTCGCGCCATGAGCTGGTCCGCCGCTATGTGAGCTACGGTGCCGGTCCACGCGCATCGCAGTACTTGATTCTCGGCGCCAAGACTCGCGCCGCGCTCGAGGGTCGTTTCACCCCAGAGATTGCCGATATCCATGCAATTGCCCCCGCCGTTTTGAGCCATCGCATCGTACTGAACTTCCAGGCGGAAGCCGAAAATGTCACTGCGCCGCAGCTTATCCAGGAGCTTCTTGCAACGCTCGATTAGCCAACTGCGACGCTTGGCGTACAGCATAGCGCTGGCGCTGGCAGTTGCCATGACCCAGCTCGATGAACGCATGCTGCTGCGGCCGGTGGTGCCGGTGGTGTACACTCTCAGCGAAATACCGCCTATTCCCCGGCAGACGTTTGTCAGACTGGCATTCAATCCGCGCTGGAACTAAGCAGCTTTTCCTCCTTGAGCTGAGTCCCTTTTCGTCTCTTGCAGGCCGGTTGCAAAAGGCAAGGTTATTGCAACACGGCGCTATACTTTGGGATGACGGTTGTTGATACCCCGCAAGGGAGGCATCCATGGGCACATCTTCCCTGCGTAGCACACTAAGACCTTGCCCTTCCCTTCTTGCCGTTGCCCTGCTGACCATAGCTGCTCCTGCCCAGGACACCAGTGAAGTGCTGTGGGCAAAAAGCGATTCGAACTAGTAAGCCCATGACTTGAGCCACAAGACGGCTACGACTTGTCGCTGCAGATCTACTGCTAACTTCTCCATGCGCCCCAGTACCGACGGACGCTATCTGCTGCTGGTGCTTCGGCGCCGGTGGAACGAGTACGGGCGGGGTGGTTCTCCACAGCCGCGGGCAGCCTACGAGACGTGGCCGGTGGACATTCCCGCGCGTCGGCTGGTAGGAATGGCGCCCAGCTTTGCCCATCTGGGGGGATGGATTCGTTGGTTGCGGGGGCAGCAGCGGTACTTGATGCTCAATGAGCATGGTGATGTGGTAGTGGTGGACACGGCGTTTCGGCTGGTGGGGACGGCGGCATACAAAGCTGGTCTTTTCGACATCTCTCCGGACGAGCGCTACCTGGTCGGAAAAGGCTCGGGGATCTACATGGCACTCTGGGACATTCAAACGTGGCAGAAGGTCTGTCAGTACACCTACGCCAGGGCTGATGTTTCCGACTTTTCTCCCTCGGGACAGTACATCATGGTGTTTGGAGACAGGTCAGTTGTTGTCTATCGTGCGATGGTGCCGACGGGGGTAGAGGGAGAGCAGGAGCAAGGAGTGCGGGTGTACCCGGTGCCGGGGCAGGAAACGCTGCGGGTTGCTGGCTTGGCTGCTGGCACGCCGGCGCGGGTGAAGATTGCCGATGAGCTCGGGCGGAGCCAGCTGCTGTTCGAGGGCGTTGCGCCGTCAGCGGAGCTATCGCTGCCGGTGGCATCGCTGGCAGCGGGGGCGTACCAGGTGCACGTGCACAGCGGCGGTCGCGCGCTGGCACTCCCCTATCTGAAGGGAGAGCCGTGAAAGGAGGAGTTGCTGCCTGCTTTCGTTTTCTTCAGTTCAGCTTTGCCTGCAAGTGGAGCAGGGCTAAGGCTGCCGGGTGGTAACTTGGCTCCAGCATGAGAGCGGTGTAGTATTCGTGCAGCGCACGAATCCATTTGCCTCGCCGCTCATACAACCGCCCCAAGTTGTAGTGTGCATAGTGCCTCGTTGCGTAGCGGGGTGCAGCAATTGCTTTCTCAAACCATGCCTCTGCCTCGTCCAGTTGGCGAAGCTCCATCAGGTACACGCCAATATCGTTGTACGGATTGCCATAGTCTGGGTCTAATGCGATTGCCCGCAGACACTCGGCAATTGCTTCTTCGTACTTGCCCAGATGCGAATATGCCCAGCCCAGAAAGGTGTATGCCTCAGGCGTCGGGTGCAGGGCAATACTTTGCCGGTAGAGTTCGATTGCCTCCGTCACTCGCCCTTCACGGTGGAGACGGTACGCCGCGTGACAGACTTCGAGTGCTTGCATTTGCGCTGCATCGGGGAATAGGGAACGATGCTCCATTGTTACAACTATGCTTGCGTTTAACATCCACGAAGTGGGTTTTGCGGAGCATCCGTACTCTGCCGAGGTAATTCCCTTTAGCGTCGCAGCCTGCATCCTCAGGAGGGCGCTGCCGTGCTCCACTACTCCATGTGGTGCGGTCAATCGAAAAACGTCCAGGCAACGCTCAAGGTAATATGTCGGTCATACTGCGGAAAAGTTGAGAGCGTCGCGTAGTACGCAGACAAAAGATTCCCCACTGCAAGTTTGACGACAGCATTCCCCAGCTCTGCACTCAGTGCCAGGGTAAAGCCATCGAATGCCAATGTGCTCCACTCCGTCCCATCCACGTAGCCCCACACGTGCGGAATAAACCGCGTGGCGCGAACTGCTGTGCGAGCGCGTACAAAAAGCTCAGCGCTGAGTCGGTTGCGTCCCACCGGATATACGTACCGCGCCGATGCGGCACTATAGAACAGCGGCAGGCGATTGCCCCCTTCGAAACTTGCTACCAGGGATGGACGAAACTCAACACCGAAAAGCGACCAGGCTGTTTCAATGGTAATGCCAGATTCAAGCGCGCTCTGCGCGGCATTCTGTGTGTGAACACTCACAATCGTATCACCGCGCAACAGAGGTATGCTTTCGAGCCTATTAGCCCGCCGTCGCACAAAGGCACGCAATGCAATGGAGTCGCTCGAACCGCCCCAGGCAAGCCCCAGCAGAACAAGCTGCACACGCTCAGGACGGCAGGCGCATTCGACCTGACTTGGAAATCGCACCGAGAGCACGCCGTCGAGCGACGCGGTGACAGGACCAATCGCCGCTTGCGCTGCAACGCCCACGATGGGATACACGGTGCCATTTCGCAGCACCACGCGTGCGCCGCCGCGAATTTCCATGCCGTGCCCTGAACGCCACCGTGCAAATGCATACGGCGCTACTTGCCAAAGCGATAGCCCATTGCTCAGCATGCTCTCTGTGCCACGTTCGAGCAGCCCTTCTGCTCCCCCAATTGCAGCCAGCGACGAATCGAAGCGCTCCTCCCATCGCGCAGCGGCTAGCAGTGCCGTGGTGTGCCACCGGACGGCGACAGGCACAGTGCTGCCATCGGTCCACTGCGGAGGACGGTAAACGTTCCACTCCTCCGCCCGAACGGCAAGACTTGCCGAGCGGACGCCACCATCGTGCGCCTCTGTTGCCACAAGCTGCAGGTCGTGGCGAAACAGACGCTGGTCAAGCCGCGGGTACTCGACAATCGCCGTGCGCTCGTTGGTCGGATCGTCCGAGAGTGCAGTGTTGACGCCACCGTTTGTTCCCAATCCCCAGTTGGCAAAGCGATGCACCAGCGAGAGGTTCAGCCGAGGTGATATGTTCCACCGCAGCAGGGCGCGAGTGTTCCAGCCATCGAGCCATTGGTTGACGTAACGTCCCGGTGAGGTCAGGCGACGGAAACCAGCCGTTGCGTTGAGATTCGGGGCAATGTTCTGCGAGAACACTCCATCGGTGGCGATAAAGTCATACGCCGACTGGCAATACCACACGCGCGTGTAGGGCGTGCGCGTGTTGTACCATGGCTGCTGCACCCAATAGGCAGTGCCGCCATTTGCTCCTGCCAGCACTGCTGCATCGGCGCCGATGAGGATGCTCACCTGCTCCATAAACTCCGGCATGAGCATGGAGGGCGGAAAAAGCCCTACCGCTCCGCTGATGGCGGACACTCCATCGAAGTACACCTGGGCGTCGCGTGGCCGCTCGCCAAACAGGAGCGGAATATTCCAGTCGCCTGCTAAGCCCGTCGAGAGCACGTAGGCAGGCGTGCGCCATTCGAGCACATCCTCGAGCGTGCGGTACGGAAGTGTCAGAATAGCGGGGCGCGTAAAACTGCGGTATGGCTCCACAGTGCCCACGGCACTAAGTGCCCCATGGATAGGGAGCGGCTGCCAAAGGGACGTATCCCTCTGCAGGGCGGACGTATCGGAGACAGTGCGCCCTCCTGCAAGCGCAGTTGCGACGGCTACCAGCACAAAAAGCCCTGCTACCATTCCTACGGAGAGAGAGGTGAGCGACCCTCGCCAGCGCTGCGAGCAACAAGGGCAAACCACCATGTCTTCCCCTGCAATAGCTGCTGCACCAATGGATCAGGAGGTCCAGCGACGATTGAATGCTGCACAGCTTCTGCCTTACCCGCTGCCACGCACCGAAGCAGCCATGCTGCCTGCAGCGGTGCATCGTCCCGACGATACGCCAACGCAAGCCGGCAGTAGTACCAAAAGCGCCCTGCATTCCAGCCAAGGCGATTGAGTTCTTCTGCCAATCGCTGCTCCATCCGATGGACGATTTCCTCGGCAGCAGCGCAGGAGTCATGCATCTTTTCGCTTCGGTAGCGATAGAGCACTGCCAGACAGCTATCTGCAATTGCAGCAACGACCATCCAATCCCCCAGTGTTGGGGTGCTCGGTTGTTCATCGGTGCGGACAAGGAGGCGTTCCTCGAAGGCAACAGGCTCGTTCCGAGGAGCAATCGCCAGGGGGGCAAGGCGATGACGCAGACCGAGCAACAGAACAAACGTCACACTCAGCAGCAAAAACAATGCAACCGCCACCGCATTCCGAAAATACCCTTTTCCGAGCCCCCACCGTCGCATAGTCTCACCGTGCCGACAGTGGCTGCGCAACGGAAGACTCGGCAAAGAGCGCTTCGACGAATGCGATTGCGTCAAATGGTTGCAAGTCCTCGATACGCTCACCGACACCAATGTACCGCACCGGGAGCTTGAACTCCTCGGCAATAGCAAGCACAACACCTCCCTTTGCGGTGCCATCGAGCTTGGTGACAATCAACCCGGACAGCGGAGTAACTTTTGCAAACTCTCGCGCTTGGACGATGGCATTTTGCCCTGTGGTTGCATCGAGCACCAGCCAGACTTCATGCGGCGCATCGGGGATAATCTTTTTGAGAACGCGTGTGATTTTCTCGAGCTCTTGCATCAAGCCACCTTTAGTGTGCAAACGCCCAGCAGTGTCAATTAAGCAGATGTCCATCTCGCGGGCGACAGCTGCCCGCAGTGTATCAAATGCCACCGCTGCTGGATCGGCGCCCCGTTGTTGCTGCACAATCTCCACCCCCGCTCGCTGCGCCCATGTTGCCAATTGCTCATTGGCTGCAGCGCGGAATGTATCGGCAGCACCGATAATGACGCGCTTGCCGTCGCGCTGGAAATTGTAGGCAAGCTTGCCTACCGTCGTCGTCTTGCCAACGCCGTTGACCCCGACGATCATGATTACAGTCGGCAAGGAAGCCCCTTGCTGGAATGGCTGTTGCACCGCAAGGAGACGTTCGGCAATTTCCGCTTTGATAGCATCGAGGACAGCGTCGGGATCGCTGGTGTCTATCGTTCGGGCTCGCCGGCGCAGACCATCGAGAATGCGCTCGGTCATTGAAACACCGACATCGGCGCGGAGCAATGCTTCTTCAAGCTCAGCAAGGAGTCCCTCATCGAGCGAGCGTCCTCGCACCAATGCCGCAAGCCGCCCGAAGACCGCATCACGTGTTTTTGCAAGTCCTTCTTTGAGTCGCTCAACTGCGAGAGCATCACCAACCTTCTGCGCAGCTGCGCGAACTTTTTGCTTGAGACTATCGAAAAAACCCACCGTGACGTTCTACGATTGGTTCAACTTGGTGCTATGGAGACGAACAGTTCGCCACAGCCGTGCAGCATACCAGCCCAGCGACACTGCAAGCAGAATCGCGCTAAGAGCAAGGAGCACATTCTGTGCGATGCCCCTTGTGCCTGCAATGGTGGCAAGAAGCGCCAGCCCAACACTGGCTGCAGCAAGCTTACCAACAGGAAGTGACGGCGGTACACTGCGGAGCACCCTCCGCATTGCCAAACTGCCGAGCACTATTGCACCATCACGCCCGACAACCGCAAGCACATACCACAGGGGCAAAGCACCGTGGAGAAAGAGCGTCACTGCAACCGCCCCCGCAAGCACTTTATCCGCCAGCGGATCGAGGATACGCCCCCATTCCGATTCTGCATGGTAGTGCCGCGCAAGAATGCCATCGAGTGCGTCACTTGCCATTGCTAACAGCCCCAACCCAAGCGCAAGTTCGCGTGCCCCTACACTAAGTGCCCACACCATGGGAACTGTTGCAAGCAGGCGTCCGATCGAGAGCAGATTGGGAACCTGGCGCATGGGACCTACCACCGAAGACTACTGCACCGGCGTTGAGTGAACAGCAAACCAAGCGACAGTCTGCCGTATGCCTTGGTCAAAGTCCACTTGCGGCTGCCAGCCAATGGCTGCCATTAGCGCAGTGGGCGAAAGCACAATGTGCGCAGGCTCTACCCGCGGCGGTCCGTAGCGCGGCGCGCGCTCAGTGCCAACCGCACGGGCAACCGAAGTGTACACCTCCAGCACGCTGCGTGCAATCCCAGTCCCGACGTTGAATGTCCCGTGGACGGGACGTTCCAGCACGTGGCAATTGAGCTCTGCAACGTCCTGAACGTACACAAAATCGCGCGTGTGGGAGCCATCACCGAAGATCGTTGGCACATCTTGCGCAAGGAGCTTGGCAGCGCACACTGCCACCAGATTCCCTTCCCCATAGACCCGCTGCCGCGGACCAAAAACATTTCCATAGCGCAGCACTACAACCCGCAGAGCAGGATGTTGCGCCGCATAGGCGTTGATGAAATGCTCGGCGGAGAGCTTCGATGCTCCGTAAGGATTGACAGGCGCTGTCGGAGAGTCTTCCGTGTAGGGCTGCACGGCATCTTCTGCATACACCGCACACGTGGACGCAAAGATGAACACCCGCACTCCCGCACGCACTGCCGCTTCAAGGAGGTTCACCGTGCCGGTGACGTTGACGTCCGCATACTCTACCGGAAAGCGGAATGACTCTGGCACACTAAGCAAAGCGGCGTGGTGATTTATAGCGTCGAATTGTTCGCGGCGGATAAAGGCTTCCACCGACCTATCGCGAATGTCCATCTCCACAACGCGTATTGTGGGAGGAAGGTTCTCCTTCCTGCCCGTGACGAAATTGTCCAGTACCACAACCTCATGCCCACATGCATGGTACAGCTCGGCAATGTGTGAGCCGATAAAACCAGCTCCTCCCGTAACGAGGACTTTCACGAGCCGCCCTCCAAAAGATGGTGTTTGCGGAGTGCACGGGCACCAATGTCGCTGCGGTAGTACATGTTCTCAAAGTGGATGCATTCAATGGCACGGTAGCAGTGGTCAATCGCAGCCGCCAGGGAATCGGCATGCGAGGTCACATTGAGCACGCGTCCTCCTGCCGTGATGAGTCTCCCCTGGCTGTCGAGCGCAGTTCCAGCGTGGTATACGCGGGCAAAACGCTGTGCTTCTTCGATACCGGTGATGAGAAAACCCGTTTGGTAGCTACCTGGATACCCTTTGCTGGCGAGCACGACCGTACAACTCCATCCTTCTGCTGCTGTACGGAGCGCTGACCGATCCAAACGCCCACGTGCAGCACTGTAGAGCAGCCGCGCAAAATCTCCGCGAAATACTTCCAGCACTGATTGCGTTTCGGGATCACCAAAGCGCGCATTGTACTCGACTACATACGGCGCATTGTCAACAATCATGAGCCCTACGTAGAGACAGCCTACAAACGGTGCATTCTCGCTTATCATTCCCTGGAGCGTTGGCTTGATGATCGCTGACTCAATCTGCTGGCGCAGCTGGTCGTTAATCAGTGGTGCAGGTGCATAAGCGCCCATGCCTCCTGTATTCGGTCCGCGATCGCCATCGTAGAGCCGCTTGTGGTCCTGGGCGGGTGCCAAGAGCACATAGTCGGTGCCATCGCAAATCGCAAAGACCGACGCTTCCTCGCCACAGAGAAATTCTTCGATGATTACCCGCTTGCCTGCTGAGCCGAAAGCACCACTAAACATGCGGTCTATCGCAGCGGTTGCTTCCTCGACAGTGCTGGCAATGATGACTCCCTTGCCCGCTGCTAATCCATCTGCCTTGATGACGATAGGGAGCGAGCACGAGGCAACATACTCGCAGGCTTCATCGGCTTCATCCTCGGTAAAGCTTGTCCACTGTGCGGTGGGAATCCCATAGCGTTGCATAAAGCGCTTAGCATACCACTTTGACGATTCCAGCCGGGCAGCAGCTTGCGAGGGACCGAACACCGTGATGCCTTCCAAGCGAAGGGCATCGGCAACTCCCGCTGCCAACGGCGCTTCCGGACCAATGACGACCAAGTCTATTTCCTGCTCTTGGCAGAAGGTGGTAAGTGATTCCACATCCTGCATGTCGCTGATTCCCGTCGGCTTGGCATAGTGGAAGATGCCGGGATTCCCCGGTAATGCCCACACGGTAGGCTTCGACTCCGATTCTGCCAGTGCACGCACTAATGCATGCTCACGTCCGCCGGAGCCGAGGACAACAATTCGCATAGCGAAAGCCTAAAATGGAACATCATCATGGGCATCAAAAGTGGTTTCATCGAGCGAGGCAGTCGGGGTCGAGCGCCCAGACAAGGGCTCGATGCGCCACACATCCAGGCTGGTAAAGTACAGAGGCTCCCCATCCCGTCCCTGGACTTCCCGCCCGCTGATCGTGAAGGTGAGCTTTAGCTCCGTCCCAATCGGATAGCCATCAATGAGGGAGCAACGGTCCTGCTTGAGAGTAAACTTGACCATCTGGACGTACATGCCGTCTTGCACGGAAAGAACAAACTCCCGCTTGCGGAAGCGTTCAGTAACCTGTTGCTCGGGGAACACCTTGTAAAGAGTGCCAACTATTTCGTACGGCATAGCATGCGGCCTAATCTTGTGGAACCCATTGTTCGAGCAGAAGGGGAAATTCGGCAAGAGCAGCGTCGAGCTTTTCGACGTCGCGAGCACCTGCGGTTGCCAATGTCGGACGTCCACCTCCCTTGCCCCCCAGTTGATCGGCAACTTTCGCAACAAGTTTTCCTGCTGGATAGTCGGAAGCCAAATCATCGGTTACTACGCACACCAGCTGAGCTTTACCATCGAGCACCGCTGCCAGCAAGCCAATACCTCCTGATTTCATCCGCTGCCGCAGACTCTCGGCAATCATGCGTAGATGCTCAAGAGAAGGAACCTCGACTGTCCCTGTTACCACTCGAATTGCGCCGACCATTCGAGCACCGCTCAGAAGAGCAGGCAACAGCGTTGCCATTGTTTGCTCCATCCGTAGCTTCTCCAGCTCTCGCTCGAGCGAGCGCACTCGGTCGTTCAGCGCAGCTTCACGGTCTGTTCCTTGCTCAATGCGCTGGCGAAGGTGCTCAATGTATGTGGCAAGCCCACGCCCTGTCACTGCCTCGATCCGCCGCACCCCTGCTGCGATGGCAGATTCATCCGTCAGCGCAAAAAGTCCAATTTCACTGGTGTTGCGCACGTGGGTTCCTCCGCAAAACTCAGCGGAGAATGTTTCATCGACAATCACCACACGGACGATGTCACCATACTTATCGCCGAAGAACATTTTTACGCCGGGAATGCGCCGTGCTTCCTCGATAGGCAGGACGCGCGTTTCCACTGGAATGCGCTCGAGAATTTTCTCGTTGACCATCTGCTCGACCGCAGCAAGTTCGCTCGGGCTCAGCTTTGCAAAGTGCGAAAAGTCAAAGCGCAGTCGGTCTGGCGCAACCAGCGAGCCACTTTGTTTGACATGCTCGCCCAGCACCCGGCGCAACGCTTCGTGGACCAAGTGTGTTGCGGTATGGTTGCGCTGAATGCTCCAGCGGCGCTCCGCATCCACACGAGCAACTGCTTTCTGCCCGACAATATTGGCTGGCACAGCACTCTCGCACACATGCACGATGGCATTGCCGTTGCGCTGCACATCGGTCACCTGTAGCACAAGTCCATCAACTTCGATGGTGCCCGTGTCGCTCACCTGACCGCCTGCTTCGACGTAGAACGGCGTTGCTGCAAGGACAATGGTGTTATCCTCTACTGCCAGAATGCGGCTTTCTGTCTCGAGGGTGTCGTAGCCAACAAATTCGCTTGCCACATCGAGCGCATGGGTGATGACTTCAGCATGGTAGCGTTTCTGCGCTTGTCGTGAGCGCTCGCGTTGCTGTGCCATGCAGCGCTCAAAGCCCTCGCGGTCGACGGTCAATCCTTCCTCACGTGCCATCAGTTCAGTTAGGTCCAGCGGGAACCCGAACGAGTCGTAGAGCAAGAAGGCATCCTCTCCCCGCAGGATACTTTCGCCCCGTGCTTTGGTCTGTGCAGCAATCGCAGCAAAGCGCTCAATTCCACGGTCAAGCGTTTCCAGAAACATCTCCTCTTCTGCACGGATAACACGCTCGATAGTTGTCTGGTGCTGACGCAATTCAGGGAAAGGATCGCCCATGATGTCCACCAGCACCGGCACCAGGCGATAAAGCACAGGCTGGTCAAATCCAAGATTCCGTCCATAGCGAACCGCTCGTCGGAGAATACGCCGCAGAACGTAGCCGCGACCTTCATTCCCTGGCAATGCCCCATCAGCGATAGCAAATGCTAAGGCGCGGATGTGATCTGCCATCACGCGCATAGCGACCCCTTCCGGTACATGCAGATCACCGACATATCGCTTCCCCGAAAGCTCCTCGAGCGCAGCAATGAGAGGGACAAAAAGATCGGTGTCATAGTTTGAATCTTTCCCTTGTAACACCGCCGTAATTCGTTCCAATCCCATGCCCGTGTCAACATGCTTGCGCGGCAGTTCTTCGAGCGTGCCCTCGGCAGTGCGATTGTACTGGATGAACACGTTGTTCCATATCTCGATGACATCCTGGGTTCCTGCATTCACCAGTGCCCCTCCCCGCAAGTCCGGTGTGCGGTCGTAGTGGATTTCGGTGCACGGTCCACAGGGACCTGTTTCCCCCATCTCCCAAAAATTGTCTTTGTCGCCGAAGCGGAGAATGTGGGAATCAGGTAAATGGCGCTGCCAGAGAGTATAGGCTTCCTCGTCGGTGTAGTGCACCGTTGCATAGAGACGCTCCGGCGGCAAGCGCCACACCTGCGTAAGCAGCTCCCATGCCCATGCAATTGCCTCGGCTTTGTAGTAGTCCCCGAAAGACCAATTGCCAAGCATCTCGAAGAACGTGTGGTGATAGGTATCGTAGCCCACTTGCTCAAGATCGTTATGCTTACCGCTAACGCGAATGCACTTTTGTGTGTTAGCAGCCCGCGTGTACTCCCGTGTGCCCGTACCGAGGAATACGTCCTTGAATTGATTCATGCCTGCATTGGTAAACAGTAGGGTTGGGTCCCCGTAGGGAATAACGGGGCTGGAGGGAACAATCCGATGCCCTCGTGCTGCGAAAAACTCCAAAAACGACGAACGAATTTCCTGTGAACGCATGGTGCCTATGTTAGCGTGAAACTACTGCCGGCAGGTCAAAAAGACGAGGAAGTGCACTTTCCCACGTAGCGCGAAGCTCCTCCCGTTGCCAGGAGCCTACATTGTCAATGTTTAGCCGATCGCCACCGGTGATGCCGATTTGTATGCAGGGGACATCTTCTGTCTGGCAGAGATGCTCAAACTCCTGTGCCCGAGAAGGTGGAACACTAACCACCACGCGCGATTGCGCTTCACCGAAAAGATGCCCTATTGTCGGCATCCAGGGCAAGTGAATCGTTGCTCCTACTTCGCCCACGATTGCTGCCTCTGCCAGCGCAATGGCAAGTCCGCCTTCAGCAGTGTCGTGGGCTGAGCTGATCATGCCTTTTCGAATTGCGGTAAGAAGTGTCCGCTGCAGGCGAACCTCGCACTCAGGGTCAAAAGGTGGAGCATCGCCCTGTAGGTGACCACTGAGCATCAGCACCAACTCACTGCCATCGAGCCGATCGCTCTGCCAGCCAAGCAGATACACCACATCTCCCTCGCGCTGAAATCCGGAGGGAGTGATATGCTCAAGCGCTTCAATGATCCCCAGCATGCCGATGGTAGGCGTTGGATAGATCGCATGGTTCTGAGATTCGTTGTAAAAGCTCACATTGCCACCAGTAACGGGTGTTCCCAGCAGGCGGCACATCTCTCCCATGCCCAGCACTGCCTCGCGAAACTGCCAATACACCTCGGGATCATATGGATTGCCAAAGTTCAAACAGTTAGTGATTGCCACAGGTTCAGCACCTGCACATACGCAGTTGCGAGCCGCTTCGGCGACAGCGATCATCGCCCCACGACGTGGATTGAGATACACGTAGCGACTGTTGCAATCAGTTGTGAGAGCAAGTGCTTTACCGGGCAGCTCTTTTAGTCGCACAATTGCTGCATCAGCCGAGCGCTCGATCGTGTTTGTGCCGACGTGGCGATCGTACTGCTCATATACCCACCGCTTAGAGGCAATCGTCGGCCGAGCAAGAAGCGCTTCCAATAACGCTGCCAGCGAGTGGTGCTGATGCGCTTGTTCGAAAGCTTGTTGGTCAAATGCCCGTGTTGCGGCAAGATACTCCGCTTCTTTCCATGCACGCTCATAGACAGGCGCTCCGCCACCGACAACAAGAGCACTGGCAGGAATACAGGCTACACACTCTCCTCGATGCCAGATGCGAAGCAGGCCCGTATCCGTGACGACCCCAATTTGCGTAAGCGGAACATCCCACTTGCGGCAAATAGCTCGAGCAAGTTCTTCTTTCCCCTGTTTAATAACCACGAGCATCCGTTCCTGGGACTCACTGAGCAGGATTTCATAGGCACTCATATCCGCTTCTCGAAGCGGCACTGCATCCAGGTCAATATCCATGCCAACATTGCCCTTTGCACTCATTTCACTGGTAGAGCACGTTATGCCCGCAGCGCCCATGTCCTGCATGCCAACGACACAGCCTGCTTCGATAAGCTCCAGCGCAGCTTCGAGCAGAAGTTTTTCTGCAAACGGATCTCCCACTTGCACCGTCGGGCGCATGTCCGCCGATTGCTCGTCGAATTCGCGCGACGCAAGCAACGATGCGCCATGGATGCCATCCCGCCCAGTGCTGGACCCCATGATCATGACAGGATTGCCCACACCACGAGCTACTGAGGAAACAATCCGATCGGTACGCACAATCCCCACCGCCATTGCGTTGACAAGCGGATTGTCGTTGTAGCAGGCGTCAAAGTACACTTCCCCACCAATAGTCGGCACACCAAAGGAATTACCGTAATCGCCAATACCTCGCACCACTCCGCGGACAAGGTACACTGTGCGCCGATGCGTGGGATCACCAAATCGAAGTGAGTTTAGCGCTGCAATAGGACGAGCCCCCATGGTGAAAATATCGCGCAATATCCCTCCTACCCCCGTTGCAGCACCTTGGTATGGCTCGACCGCGGAAGGATGATTGTGCGACTCTATTTTGAACGCAACGGCATAGCCACTCCCGACATCTACCAAGCCGGCGTTTTCTTTCCCTGCCTCAACAAGTAAGCGTCCACCGCTCCGCGGAAGGGTCTTGAGCATAAGCAGGGAATTTTTGTACGAGCAGTGCTCGCTCCACATTACGCTGAACATCCCCAGTTCGGTGTAAGTTGGAGTGCGACCGAGAAGCTCAATGATACGGGCATATTCGTCGGCTGTCAGTCCTAATTCAATCGCCAAGGCTTCGCTGACGGGAATTTCTGACCGCAGCCCTATATCGGTGCGTGCAATCTGTAGAGATTCCATTGGGTCATGTTGGGAAAACGTTTATTGCTACCCCGCTATCGGGAGCAATCGCAAAAATACCTTCGGCTTTGCGCTCTAATAGGCTGTTTGGGCGTCGAACTCGGTACGGCTAAGCAAGCGTAATGGCTGCAATCCATGCTGCTGGAGCGCAGAATTGAGCGGTTCAATGCTCTCTACCATAAAGCGTGCTATCCACTGTTGCACGCCAGCGATGTGGCTTGCATACTGGTCAATGAGCTGGAGCTGCTCCTCGGTTGGCAAGCCAGGATACGACGCAATTGCACCGTAGAGATCGGCAAGCTTTTCTCGAAGCTTCGGCTCGGTATCTGCAAAAAGAGATGCTTTTGCCGCCACCAACGAATGATAGACAGAATCCAGCGTCGCTGCCCGAGCTCGTAGGGAGGATGCCAATGAAGAGGACACCTGCTGCAGGCACGTATCAATTGCCTCGCGCAACGAGAGTATCTGTTCGACAGCAAATGCAGTTTCCTCGATGAGCGTGTACAGCCGCATTAGTGCTGCAAAGTTTGCCTGCCGCTCTGCCAGACTTATGCCTGAGCTGCTATCGGGCAGAATGACAAGCGTTGTGGTTGCAACATGGTTACCACTTTTGACGCGAACCATGTATGTACCCGGCGGAACAAGTGGTCCAAAGCTGCCCCCACCTGGATTGAGTGATCGCGCAACACGGGGCGGATTCATGCGCATTCCCCATCCGAGACGATTGATACCCTTGCGCCTACCAGGAGGTAGGGTCGCTATGCTTTTGCCGGTGGAATCGAGCACCTCCACCGCTATTTCCCCAATCAAATGCCGCCGGGGAAGATAATACGCAATCATCGCATCATTGCTGGGAGAGGGGGCAACGTACTCATCAGAACCGCTAAACTCCTGAAATCCGCTCTCGAATCGCTGGACCGTTGGACGTACCGGCAGAACAATCAAAGGACTGTCGAGCATCGAAGGCTTCAATCCCCGCAGAGGAGTCAGATCGTCGAGGATGTATGCTCCCCGCCCATGGGTGGCAACAATCAAATCGTGCGTCCGCGGATGAATCTGAATATCCCGCACTGGTGTTGCTGGAATCCCTTTGAAACGCACAAAGTGCTGTCCTCCATCGAGCGAGAAGTACAGTCCCAACTCTGTTCCCACAAACAGCAAATCAGGATTGACGGGGTCTTGCCGAACTACATGAACAAAGCCACGAACGCTATCCGTCGAAAGTCGCTGCCAGGTGTTTCCCAAATCTGTTGTTCGATACACATAGGGCCTCATGTCGCCCCGGGTGTGGTTGTCGAATGCGACAAAGCAGGTGTTTCGGTCATGGGGACTCGGCTCTACACAGCTTACCCAGGTCCCTTCTGGAAGCGAGGCAGGAAGCCGCTCGCGAAGATTTGTCCACGTGAGACCTCCATCAGTAGTGCGCTGTAGATTGCCGTCGTCGGTACCCACCCAAATGACTTGCTCATCCAAGGGAGAGTCCGCAATGGTGTAAATCGTGCAATGATTTTCCGCACTGGTGTTATCGCGAGTGATTCCGCCACTTTCCTGCGGATCGTACTTGGTTGAATCATTCGTGGTCAGGTCTGGCGAGATGCGCTGCCATGTGGTGCCATGGTCAGTGGAGCGGTGCAAGTATTGCGAGCCAATGTAAAGGTAGCGCGGATTTGCTGCGCTAATGATGATCGGCGTATTCCAGTTGAATCGCAGTTTCGGTTCATTTACGCCAGCCCGAGGTTGGATAGAGCGCGTTTCATTGGTACGAATGTTCCGTCGGACTGCTTCTCCTCCTTGGGACTCAAAGTAGATGAACTCAGGGCGAATGCGGTCGCGGACAACAGCGAATCCATCTCCCCAGCCTGTAGATTGCCAGTCGCAGTTAGTGATTGCACCACCGCGAACGCGATGGGGCGCCATCCAAGACCCATTGTCCTGTAGCCCACCCATGATGTTGTACGGATCGTCAAAATCATAGCTGATGCGGTAGAACTGCGCCAGGGGCAAATTGCGGAACATACGCCAACTTTGCCCCCGGTCGAAACTTTCATAGACGCCTCCGTCGGTCCCAATCAAAAGGTGCTGGGGATTGGTGGGATCAATCCAAAGGGCATGATGATCCGGATGAAGCGCACCACCGTACGAAAATGAGTTGAATGTTGCTCCCCCATCGTCACTAATAGCAAGCTGGAACGTCAGCCGGTACACTCTGTTGGGATCGTAGGGATCAACGACCATTTCAGCAAAGTAAAACGGACGTGCCGTAACATTGACTGCCGAAGAGCGTCGCTCCCACGTTTCGCCGCGGTCAGTTGAGCGATAGAGCGCACTTTCCTTTGCTTCGACCATCGCATAGACTACCGAAGGCTTCGACGGAGCTATTGCCAGCACGATGCGACCCAACTCGCCGCTGGGCAGCCCTTTGGTCAGTTTTCGCCATGTCTTTCCCCCGTCGGTGGATTTATACAGACCACTGCCCGGACCACCGGAAGAAAACGTGTAGGCTTTCCGCCGGAATTGCCACATCGCTGCGTAGATGATTTGTGGGTTTGCTGGATCAACGGCTACATCGGCGCAGCCGGTTTTTTCATCAACGTACAAAATCCGCTCGAATGTCTTTCCCCCATTGGTGGAACGGTACAGCCCGCGATGAGGAGAATCACTCCACAAAGCACCAAGTGCTGCCACGTAGATACGGTCGGGATTTTTCCGGTCTAATGCAATGCGAGCAATGCGCTCGACGCTATCGAGACCAACCTTTTTCCACGTCTGCCCACCATCTCGTGTGCAATACAAACCACAGCCGATCGAAACGCTATTGCGGACGTTCGATTCTCCCGTGCCGACCCACAGCACTGAATCGCGGTAGCGTGGATCCAGTGCAAGCGCACCAATCGAAAGACATTCCTGCTTGTCGAAAATTGGCTCAAACGTCACACCTCCATCTTTCGACTTGAAGACGCCCCCTGCAGCAGAACCCACATAAATGACCAAGCGGCGATCCTTGGGATGAAGAGAGTCCACTGGAACATAGACTGCCTCGATAGCAGTCACACGCCCTGAACATGTCGCCGGTCCAACAGCACGCGGGGTCAAGTTGCCGAGAATCGCGGAAGAAATCGTCTGTGCACTCAGAAAAACAGGCACACCGCACACAAGCGCAGCACAAAGACCAAAGCCTACCAATCGAGTTCCGACGCTCATCACTTCATTGGGCTGGTGGTGAAAACAATGTCGGCGAAAGGGAGGGATTGAATTCATACTGCTCGATAATCATCAGTCCGCTGGTAGTATCCAGCATCATCGGCATGAGGACTCCCTCGACGTTCCGGTAGTTGCCAAAGGTAGCTTCCCACTCAAATTGCTCGCCGCTGACTCGAGCTTCAACGCGAAGCTTGACAAGCAAACTGGCATCGGGATCAATCCAGTACGTCCACACCGAGCCATCAGAGTGACGAGCACGAAGTTTATGGCAGTCGGAGCCATCGAGCTCTTCGAGACCAAGATATTCAAGCTTTACCCCTGCTTGCGGAGCGAGCAAATCATTACGCCACAGGGAAGCAAGGACACTCATGCGCCGCACGGACATCTGGTTCATTGGTTGAGGGGTCAGTGATTGCGTCCATGGTTGAATACTCCAACCACGCATGCCATCGGTCCAGGATCGCGCGATAATACCTGGCTGCACAACAAGCTCTGTTCTGGCTTTTGTACCCTCAAACCATGCGCGGAAACTTCGCTTCCAACTTCCGTCGGGACTCACCATTTTTCCGACCAAGCTCCATCGTTTGAGCTGCGCAAGACGCTCTGCATTCCCAAGTGCTCGCTGATACTGGCGGGCAATGCTATCGGCTGTATTCTGCGCTGTAGCTGTCACTACCGACAGCGCAATGAACCATGCACTTATCACCTGAAACATGGGCATTCTTCTGAAAGGTCATTGAACAACATGGTGCCAGCGGCGGCTACTGCTGCTGGCGAAGTCGCTGGGCAATCGTGAGGATACACTCGACATAATCGCGACTGTTGTTGTAATGAAACAGTGCTGCTTGCTGAGCAGCAGGACTATCGCGCCAACCATTTGCGTGGAGATAATACGCTACGCTGGCAATAGCATCAGCAATGCTAAAGAGGTCTTTCCGCCCGTCGCCGTCGCCATCCTGTGCCCACTGCTTGTAGCTGGTGGGGATAAACTGCGGCAGTCCAAAAGCACCTGCCCATGAGCCCCGCAACGAGAGCACATCGAGCACGGAATCACGCGCAAGCGTGCTCAGAGCAACAAGCTGCTCAATTGCCCATGCTGCTTTACGCCGAGAACGCACTTCGACAAGAGAATCCAGCATTGCAAGCCGAACAGGATCGGCAATCGTGTCGCGATAAACTTGCTGATTAGTCCGAATATTCTCTGGCTCATCTGCAGTCGCAAGCGAGGCATACACACTCCACACGTGGTGAATGCCGGTATAACGGCCAAACTTTGTTTCGACCCACAGCACCGCTGTGATGATTTCTGGTGGTACGCGGTAAAGCTCCGCGTACTGTGCCAGCACGGCTCGGTTTGAGTCCATAAACGCACGGCAGGCGCGAATCGAGGCATCGCTCCAATTGTGGGAATAATCCACTTTGCGTAGAAAACCCGTCACGTTGATTTTGAGCATGTCAGGCAAAAACTTGGTCTCTGGATGGTGGAAGGCCACCCACAACCATGCTGAATCTATTCCCCGTTCCAGTAGGCGATAAACCGTTGGCGCAAAGCGCTCATCAGCACCGGCGAGGATAGCACGGACCTTCTCGATTCGTGCCCGCACAGTTGGTTCAAGTGTCGAGCAGCCACTCAGTAGCATTGCTTCAATCGTACCCATAACCACAAGGATACTCAGCGAAACAGATGCTGCTATCCTATTGCCGCGTGCCATTGACAATCGGCGTTTCGATAGTGATCTGCACAGTGCGGCAGTACGAACGCCCTTCCGGTGTCGCGTTGTCGTAGAGTAATTCGTCGCTCCCCTTCGGAACAAGAGTCACTGCAGTATCCGAAAGACCCAGTGCTCGCTGCACTTCGACACAACGGCGGCGCGCCAGTTCGCGGTTGTACTCTGGATCACCACTGCGATCGGCATACCCTGCAATCAACACCTTTGATTGCGGCTGAATACGCGATCGCACCTCGCTAAGGAGAGCCCGATGTGCAGCGGTTAGCTCTGCCTTGTTGAAATCGAACACTATCAGCGAGAAGCGGTCAATGCGCTTGTCGTCACGTTGCTCGAACCGCTTTTGTCGAACCGTAAGCTGCTGGACGTTCAGCTGGAGCGTTTTATCTATCGTCTGCCCTGTCCGATCGCGCACAGTATAGGTAACTGTTACTGGCTTGTCAAGCTTTGGATATGGCTGTTCAGTGACATTCCAGCGATACGGCACCAGCTGCGATACTCCACTCAATGAGCGAATGGTTTTTCCCTCTTGCTCAATTGATGCCTGCCAGCTGGCAAGCCCTGCTTCGGACTCTACATAGGGCACAAACTCTACCAGTGGTGGATTAGCACTAACGCTTATGTTTGAAATTGTCACGGGACGCAGGATCTCAGGGTCGGTTGCACTAATTTCAACACGACGATTTTCCTCTTGCCCTTCCGCTGTAGCCACGTTCGAAGGGGATGCGGGCAAGTTTCGTGCGCGCACCGTGATGCGGCTCGGATCAATGCCCCATACGCGGACCAGGTAGTCGCGAACTGCGGTCGCTCGCGCCTGAGAAAGAGCAAGATTACCTGCTTCGATTCCAGTGTTGGCATTTGTACCGATGAGCACCAACTTCGCTGCTGGATTGCGCCGCAGCCGAGAACCAATGATGTTCAGCACATCGCGGTAGATGTCCAGAGTTGCTGGTGATAGGCGCTTTTCATTGAAGCTGGCTGTATCGGATGGTTCTATCAATCGCAAGCGACTTAATTCCAACGCAGCGCTACCTTCCGGAAAAAACACATAGGGCAATAAGGGAAAGCTCTCTTCAACTTCAGTTTCCTCAATCACAACATTGGCAAGGCTATCAAGAGGCATTCCATCATTGCGCAGTGCACGCGCCTGCACATCAAGCAGCAAGTGTGCTGCACGTGGCACTCGCCGCTGATACCGCTCAGTAACTGTCGTGGTCGTGAAAGTCAACTTTTGCTCGCCTTGTTGCTCTTGACGTTGCTGGGTCGTGTACTCAACAGAGAGACGCTCGATTTCTTCCCGTTCGATGCCTACTACTGCAATAGTGCTGGTATCGCGGACATAAACGGTGTCGTAGAAATAGCGTGGAGGCGGTGGGGGGTAGAATGCATGCCGCACACTTACGCCAACTGCTAAAGGTGCAACTTGCCATTGAACATCCCCTGTAATCGGCACTAGGGGTTGGTAATAACGCAATTCAGGAGTGACAGTAATATCCTCGTTCAGCGGAAAATCTACTCCTGCCGATACACTGAGATGCATCTGCATGCGGCGAATGTTTTCGACCTTCCCCTCGATACGATTGCGAATACGCGAAGAATCTGGCAAATAGAACACATAATCCGGTTGTGTGAGCGTTTCCAGCTGACGAAATGCATTGTTAAGCAGATACGACAGTCGCACACCAATCCCAAGCCGTACACGGTGGAACAATATGCCACCAATCACAGGCTCAGCTATTACTGCAGGGAAATCTGTGAAAAGCTCATGCTTTGCTTCAACGGTGGTCGTCTGGTTGAGCCCTCCAATAACTGCCGTGTTACCGATCACCTCTGGGCGGAACAACCGTCCCGAAAGCGGCGCATATCCCAGTCGTAATTCTGTAACAAGAATCTCATTGAGCGGATAGGTAACCAGAGCACCAAGACTCCCCACCCCACCGGTGCCGGTTGTGTAGTTTGGTCCACACCGGAATGCATTTGGAAGAGACTGGAAATTAGCCGTCTGGATATTGTTCTGATATGCAACCCATGCTCCTGCGTAGAGCCATGGCTGCCGCTGTACCGCCTGCGCATGGAGCAGGTATGCACCAGCAGCAAGCACGAAAAGGAATTTCATCGTCTGTGTTTGTACTTCAACGTCAGCTGGAACAATGGCAAATATACCAGCCTTGTTTAGTGGGATGGCGTAGTCATGTGCAGCTACCTTCTCCTATCCTCGATGTTCTTTTTACCGAACAACAGCAACTCTGGAGTGAAATACGCCTGTCGGCGTAATAATCCTCACCAACATTACTCCACTCGGAATATTGCCCAGAGGAATAGCCAGCGAGCTGTTTACTCCATTTCCAAGGATAGCTTGCTTTCGTTCAAGCACTTTTCCATCAATAGTCACTATTTCCACTGCATAAATGCCCTCTGAAGCATCGCGCACCTCGATTTGCAGTTGGTCTGTTGCAGGGTTGGGTAATACTGTGATTGCTGTGCGATCACGAACAATAATATCCCGCGGAAAACAGTACGTGTTTAACGTGAGCACTCCGTTGCGGACCTGCACAACCGGCTGCTTAAGAACATCGCGGACGGTAATTGTTGCGATGAGAACAGAATCGTGGAATTGGGTCGAGGCAAGCCCGATACCACTAATGATCCCCAGTAGCACAGGCTCTGTGTTCCGCAGCGAAATATCTTGCCGCACTATGCGAATGCTATACCAACCATTCGCATCAATCACTGCACTGAGGACTGTTCCCAGGTGGACCTGGCGAAAATCGAACATCTTCGCGTTGATGCGCACAGTGTATTCAACCGTTGCGTCAATAATCGAATCCTGGGCATTGACCAGCTGGAGATGGAGGGGGATGTCGATTGTTTCCCCTATTGTGCCGCGGGTACTGATGACCGTTGCAATTGCCGGAATACGTTTGTCATAGGATGACAGATTCAATACCTGAATGTAAGTCCAGGGACATGGAAGCACGACCTCAAGCTCTACTCGAACGATAGTCGTATCTGGCACTTGGGGCAAATACTGCAGATGGACATTGAGCCGCTCGCCAACGCGAAGGACCTGACCGTTGACATTGGCAATCTGCCGCCCTTCGATATCAAGCTTAACAATGCGCAGGTCGGGATGATATGGTGTTAGGCGAAGGGCGCGGAGGGTTAGCGGCTCATCGTCGGTGTTGATGAAGTAGATCGTTTGCGCTGGGTAGTCCAACAATGTTTCCCGGTTGGTAAACTGCGTGTTGCCTCCCACATTCATTGAAACTGGATTGAACTCGGTGGAAAATGGCTCAGAGCTTCCTTCACAACCGATGCTATCAGTAACGGTAACCATAAACGTCCCTGGCTCGGAGATAGCAATTGTCGGTGTTGTTTGTCCAGAACTCCAGCGGTATGTCGAAAAGCCTGGTGTTGCCCGAAGCTCGATAGTAGTTCCTGCACAGAACTTTCGTGGACCACTTATCGTTGGTCGAGGGGTAGTATTGGCTCGGATATGTGCAGGCGGCGAGGTATTTGTGCATCCCTGACTATCGGTCACCGTTACCGTGTATATTCCCGCTTGCTGATCGTTGAGGGTTATTCGTCGCGACCGCGCTCCGTTCGACCACACATAGTCAACATAGCCTTCCCCAGCATCAAGTGTTGTCATTTCTCCAGGGCAGAGGTGGGCACGCCCTTCCACACGAATCTCTGGTGTCGGTAGCGGGTGCACTCTCACTGTGGCCTCTGCAAAATAATCGCAGCCTTTGCCTTGATCATACACGCTGAGACTAACTCGCGACAGTCCACTACTATCCCATCGAATCCGCACAATATTCGACATCGGATCACTAACTATAACTCCACCTGCTCCCTCTACTTGCCACAGGTAGGTGAAGAGCCGGTTGTACACAGTGCCAAAAATGATAGTCTTACCTTGACAGATTTCCGGCGGCAACGCAAACTCTGCAACAGGTGGTTCGGTAACTACAACGGTCATTGTGGCACGTTGAGTACAGCCTTGTTGATCGCGCACAATCAGGCGATACATCCGCGTTGCCGGTGGCACAAGGCGTTGGACCAGTGCCCGACGATCAATAGAATCGGAAACAGGACGCCCTTGGTTATCGAAGACCTCCCACCAGTATTCATATGGCGGTACTCCGCCACTAACCATTGTTGAATCGCCCAGTTGGATTTCTTTCCCATAGCAAATCGAAGTATCACGCAACCGTAGCGTCATTGCTGGTTTGACACGTACCAGAATACTATCAGTTCGCACACACCCCTTTGCATCAGTAACGGTGCAAAAGTACTGGGTGGTCACAGTCGGGAAGACAGTAGGATTGGGAACTGTCGGCGAACTCATGCTCCCAGCTGGTGACCACTCGATACGATAGGGAGCAGTCCCCCCATTTGCCAGTGGGTTTGCACCGATTTGGACTGGTTCACCAGCACAAATCTCCAGCACACGTTGGCGGAACGCCAATGTGATTGGTTGAGTGATGGAAATGTGTGCAGTATCAACTGCACTGCAGCCACGAGCATCGGTCACACGGAGCACCACCTGGAAATCCTGCACACGATCGGCTCGAAATACGGGATTTGAGCTGTTGATATTCCGGGCAGTTCCTGGTAATCCAAACCATTCAAAGTGGTATGGACTTTCTCCCCCATACGCTGTCGGGGTCCCCCCCAGCGTGACATCTTGACCAACACAGACTTGGATTATTCCTCCTGCACTTATCCGCGGAGGCAGCAACATGATAAGAAAGACAGTATCACGCCCCACCGCCCCATCTGCATCGGTAACGGTGAGGATGTACCGCTGATGGCTTCGAAGCGCAGTTAGGAGTGGATTAGGCGCCGTCGGGTCGCTCAAGCCTACACTAGGCTCCCAGTGGTACTGATAAGGAGCTCTACCACCCAAAGCGGTCGGCGAACCACCAAGACGTACCGTCATTCCCTGACATAACTGGAGGGTATCCTTCCCGGCATCGACAACAATCTGCGCGTGCAGAATCTGCAGCCATGCACTCACGCAGAAAGCGGCTACGATTGTCCGCATAGCGTGACCGGGATATGGTATCTTGTCCAACAAAAGCAGCATAAACTGTGCCAGGCCCCCGAAGGAAATGCTTCATTCGCTCTTCTGCAAACATACACACGCAACATTTCCTTTCGTACACAGCCGCGGCAGTACATCACTGCCGGTGCTCCATAACCAGCACGTTTAAAGCTGCTTTCCTAGAGAGTTATCGTCCATGGCATGAAAAACTGCAGTCGCGGGCAACACATGTTGGGGTAATTAGTTCACGCCACCTTTCGATTACCGTGGGGGAGTGCTGTTGGTGGTGAATACTTCAGCGTTCTGCAATACGAAGTATGACTTTTCCAAACTGCTGCCTTTGGCGAAGACGCGCAAAAGCATGTTCATACTCCTCCAGTGCATACACCGAATCAACAATAGGTTTGATGCGATGACGTGCAACAAAGTCGACCATCTGGCTGAAATTGTCATCGCTGCCCATGGTGCTTCCAATAATGCGGAGCTGTTTCCAAAAGATGCGGTGGACATCCAGCATTGGCACTGGACCTGCTGTTGCACCATAAATGACAATCCGGCCTGCAGGTTTGGCTATCGCTACGAGGCGATTGAACTGTTCACCGCAAGTGCCATCTACTGCAAGGTCAAAGCCACCAAATGCCCGCCGAATTTCTTCCCACCAACCATCGGTGGTATAGAGCACACCGCAATGCGCTCCGAGTTCTTTTGCTCGGTCAAGTTTCCAGGATGCGCCGCTAGTCACGGCAACCGACGCTGCACCTGCGGCAAAAGCAAACTGTAAGGCAAACAGTGCAACACCTCCGCCAATACCAGTTATAAGCAGCGTATCATCTGGCGTGAATCCCCCTTGCACAAAGACTGCACGATACGCAGTTAGCCCTGCTAAAGGTAGAGCAGCGGCTTCTTCATCGCTCAAATGCTCAGGAGTACGGTGGAGACGGTGCACAGGCACATCCACGTACTCGGCAAATGTTCCCGCCGATGGCATCCCTAGTATCGTATATGCTGAACTTTGTGCGCGTTCATCACTTCCCCACTCCTGATTCGGATTGATGATAACTCGTTTCCCTATTAGCGATCGATCTTCTCCTGTGACATCCACGACAATCCCACAGCCGTCCGAGCCAAGTATGGATGGATACCGAATTTTCGCATACTGTCCCTGGATAATCCATTCATCCCGATGGTTGAGTGCTGCAGCAAGCATACGTACCCGCGCCCATCCTTCTGGTAACGGACCAAGGGATTGTTCCTGGATCGCTAGCTCATGCGGGGCACGAAGAATAAGCGCTTTCATTGCTGAGCTACATTGCGAACGTTGCGGTAGTACTCCTCTATGCTGGCAATGACAGCCTCTGGATCGATTGGTTTAGTAAAGTAGCCATTAGCCCCGCATGCTAAGCAGTACTGTTTCGCCGGAAGCGAATCCACCACCGTGACGATAGCAACATAGGGAGGAATTTCATACTGTTGTTGGCGGATGGTTCGGAGAACGTCAATGCCATCGTAGCGAGGCAATATCCAATCGACAAGCACAGCATCATAGCGCTCTTTTTCAACTTGCTCGATTGCCCGCGCCCCATCAAGCACAACGTCAACCAACCACCCCTTCCGCTCGAATACAGTACGGATGTAGGTAGCGGTTACGGGATTATCCTCCGCAATAAGGATACGCATGGCACTCCATTGCCCGTGTGCAGAATTATCATCCACCACCTGGCAGATACGTCGTGCGCCCGATGGAGTGATACTCAAATCCGTATCGGATGAGATCACCTGATCGCCACACGTTCCGCCCGTCAAAAATAATGTTCCCCCGCATACTTGCCTTTACTTTGTTCCAGTCAGGCGAATGGAACTCTCCCCATTCGGTCGCAAGGATGAGAGCATCAGCTCCCTGGACAGCATCGTACATACTGGAGGCATACTTTATGATGTCTCCCAAAACTTGGCGGCTTGTTTCGAGCGCAGCAGGATCATAGGCACACACGTGTGCGCCTTGAGCAATAAGCGCCCTAATAAGCGCATGGGCAGGGGCCTCACGCACATCATCGGTGTTCGGTTTGAACGCTAATCCCCATACGCCAAAGGTGCGACCAGTAATGCTTCCACCAAAGCGCTCAACAATTTTTCGAACAAATCGCTCCAGTTGCTTGCGGTTCACAACTGCTGCTGCCTCGACAAGCTGAAGCTGCAGTCCCACCTGCTGAGCCGAAGCATAAAGCGCTCGAATATCCTTTGGCAGGCAGCTGCCACCGAAACCAAGACCTGGATACAAGTATCGCTGTCCTATCCGCGGATCGAAACTCATTCCAAGCCGCACCAGCTCCACATCGGCGCCGACTGCCTCACAGTACATGCTCATCTCATTCATAAACGAGATACGCAATGCCAGAAAGGCATTTGACGCATACTTTGTGACCTCTGCGCTGCGCTCATCCATCACCAGCAACGGACGACTGTATTCATCCACGAACGGACGGTAGAGCTCGCTGAGCACAGCAATAACCTCCGGATCGCGACTTCCAATAACCACACGATCGGGCATGAGCGTTTGCTGAACAGCGTTACCTTCGCTTAGAAATTCAGGATTGCTTGCAACGCGAATGTCACTGGTTGGTGCAACCTCGTTGGCAATCTGCCGCACTTTGTCAGCGGTCCCTACGGGCACTGTGCTCCGATTGACGATAATGCGGCGCTCCTGAATGTGCTCATCCCGGACGATTGTCGCAATCTGCTTAGCTGTCTCAAGTACATAGCGTAGATCAGCAGAGCCATCCTCATCGGGAGGAGTAGGAAGGCACAGAAATATCACTTCTGCATTGCGGACTGCAACTTGCAGTTCATCGGTAAAGTGTAGTCGTCCTTCTGCCAAGTTGCGCTGGAGCAGTGGTTCTAACCCTGGTTCGTAAATAGGGCTTTCACCCCGCTGAAGCCGATCCAATTTTGCTCGATCGACATCCATGCACCAAACGGTATTTCCCTGCTCTGCAAAGCATACCCCCGAGACTAATCCAACATAGCCAGTGCCGATAACCGCGACCGAAAGAGCCATATGCGGGACACAACTATGGAACAATTGTTCTTCTGTCAGCGCTTGCCTGCATGGTCGAGTGGACTGGGCAGCAAGGGAGGCTTTGGGAAACTATCCTCCAAGGGGCGAAGTTCAGCATCCTCGACCAATAGGTCTGGCGTTGCAACAGTTGCAATCACATATGGTGCACCACCGCTGCGATACGGGGAAATCACCGAAGGTGCAAGCAAATTATGCACGTAGAGCCCTTGCCCCACTGCTATGACATCGCGGAAAATCTGATACCCCCCGGGAACCACCATGCCTCCGCGTACACGCTCACGGCGACCATCCCGCCATATCCGCTCTATGACAAGAGCTGGAAGTTGCCCTTCACCACCTGTAGGGAATGTTCCACCGGTTTGCTGGTACACAGCCGTATAGAGCAAGTTTTGGTTGAGTATCTCTGAAACGATGTAACCGTACGGCAGATCGCGACGTCGCAAAATTTGCAGCATCCGTTCAACTAACTGCTGCTCACGGAGCTGCTTTCGCCGGTCATCGGTGCGAAGAAGCAGAACATCGTACATCGCTCCTCCACCACGGGAGCGTCCATTGGACAAGCGTATCCGCCGTGTTGGCGTGCGGGAGCTGAGAAGATGCTCCAAATACCCCTGCCGCACCAACACCAAAGGTTTTGGCTCTATTCCTTCATCGTCAATCCGATATGCCGCAGCTACAGGGGTTGGTCCGATCTGTGTGCGGTTGGGCACGCTTTCAACACTCAAGAATTCCGCCATCACTCGCGCACCGATTTTGTTCTGCAGCGCGGTGAAGCGATCTTGCTCCCGCACTCCCTGCTCGGTGAGCGGAGAACGCTGAGCAACAAGGAGTGGAGCAAAGACCTGGGCAAAAAGCTCCGCTGCTGCCTGTCCACGAAACAGGATAGGACCTGAATATGGCTCAGTGAGTGCAGGAGCAGAGCGCTGCATCGTGAGCGATTCAACTACATGCTGCATTGCACGCTTGAGAGAATCCCAGGACGGCAAGTCTGCTACTGTCTGACCGTATACTGCATACGTCTGGGCAAGAGGCATACCATCGGACGCTTGGGAGGTTGCAACAATTTCGAGTCCCACCTGCCGGTGCACCTTGATATAACTCCGCCCTTCGCTGTTGACGTAGATGACCAGCTCAGGTAAATGTTCAAACGTCACTGTTGCAGTGTGAACTGCCGGATAATGTCGCGCGATCGCGGAGATCTGGCGTAGCTGCTCGACGACTTGTCTCAAATCCACGCGGGGAATCGGAGCAGCAGTATCATACAGTGCTGCTGCGGATAGGGGAACAAAGTCTGGCGTGGTATCGCGTTGCACAAGGTTCTTAAGAACTGCCTCTTTCTTGGCAAGTTGCTCAACAGCTGCCTTATAGGCAGCATCAGTTGCAAGCCACAGCTCTCGACGCAAAACGCCATAACTGAGTTCACGAGGAATAGTACGGTTGCGGAAGCTTTCGTCGTCGTCGCCACTACCGAAAAACAATGCTGCTGCGTCGAAAAAATTCGTGTTATCACGCTCTGGAGAGCCGACACGGATACCAACACTTAGTCGAGCACTTCGTGTTTGCCCACTGTCGAGAACGCCCCCCAAAGCAACTTTTGCTCGAGCAGACCACCGATAGCGGAATGTGTATTCGATGTAGTACGGCTTGCGGAGCGATTCTATCGAAAGGCTATCCATCGAGCGAGCAAGTTCATCGTGCATTGCACGGCGAACAGGCTCTACCCACGGAGGAAGCTGTGCCCATCCGGACATCAGCACAGCTACGAAAGTCCATCCACCTACGATCCACTTCACGGGGACACCTCCTCCACCGTAGAAGGTGGTGGCGGCAACAAAGGCGGTTTTGACTGGGATTTTGCTTTCTTTTGTACCTCAAGGGTTGAAACCAGCAGCGCTGGTGAGCATGCTGAAACAGGCACATTCCCCGACTCAGCCCCACATATGCCATTGAATACACCGATTTCCTTCGATGCCGCAACGATATTCGAAAATGTTGCCAGGGGCGTTCCAATAAAATCTACCCCACGCACTAATTCATCCGGCGAGCCATCGGCAAACACTTTATACACCACCAGTGGTTGGACTGTGAAGGCGTTTGGAATTGTGCGGCTGGTGAATGTAAACCCACCGGCAATGTCGTCAAAGTAGAGCCCGTAAGGCTTCCCTGTCCGACGGCACTCAGCACGGAGATATGCTTTAAGCGAATCCAATGGCACAGTTTGGTGAGCCACCACTATCAGATTCGATTGACGGGCGACAGGCATCGCACCGGCCTGCTTTCGTCCGTGTCCATTTGACTGGGGGAATCCTTCGATAGGAGACCGCGACATCAAAAAGTTTCGAAATACTCCTTGCTGAACGCTAACAACACGCTGGGCAGGGACACCTTCGTCGTCAAAGCGATAGCTTCCGGCAAGCTCAACTCCTGCGTAGTGGTGAAGTGTCGGATCGAACACGACATCCAAGAACGGGGGGAAAAGCTGCTTCCCTACAAATGGCTTGAGTGTTTGGCTCGAGGTAGGATCCTTGATGCGATGTCCCTCGACTCGGTGTCCGAAAATCTCGTGAAAGAATACTCCTGCTGCACGCCCGGAGAGGATAGCAGGGCCAGCATAAGAATCAAGAACTGGTGCATTCCGCAATTGCGCAAGGAGCTCCACCACTGCACGCACATCACGCAACAACGAGTCATAGGATGGAAGCCCTTGTTCAGCGCGTGCAAGATACGTCCGATAGAGGGGCAGAGTCATTCCATCCTCCGCTTTGGCACGCACCACAATAGCCAGCCTCCACAGAGGTTCGTTTGTTACGATGGTGGTTCCTTCGCTGGTGACAAGGTACTTGCGCAGTAGTTGCACAGCAAGGCTTATTTGGCTATGCAAGACTGCACTCGATGCTGCCAGTTCACTAGAAAGAGCGCGTAATTGCGCTGACCAGTGTGCTGTATCACATTGCAATTGCTGTGGCGGCTCATAGTACCGCTGTGGGGGATAGGGAGTAAAGTCTGCCGATGTGTCTTCTTCTCGGACTTTGACGGCTCGATTGGTAAGTACCTTCTCATACCGTTCGACTGCGGCTTTGTATGCACGATCGGTTGCCTGCCATATCACTTGTCGGAGGGCATCTTCATCTCCATCGAAAGGCATTTCAAATGACACTTGCCCTCGTCCGAACTGAATACCACTTGACCCGCGAAGAATGTGAGTATTGTCTAACTGGTAGCTCCCAACGCGAACACTAACATCAAGCAAGCGGCGACGTTCGGTAGCGGCGGTCTCGATAGCTCCCCCCTCAGCAGAAAGCATGATGTTTTGCACATCGTACACCCAATAAGCAACAAAATAGGGCGTTGGGTTGACCGCTCCAAATGCAGTCTGCCAGCGCTGTAGTTCTGTATGAAGTGCTCGGACAACCGTGTCAGTTGAATCCAGGGAGGATGCAGTTGCGCGTGTCTCTGCAGAAAGCAGTAGTGCAGCGCAAGCAATGCACCGGCACAGCACTGATGCTGCGTGCTGTTGGATAGTGCTCGCTTGCAGCATCATTCTTGGCTAATAACCCAGATTTTGAGTGTGCCGACAATGTCTTGGAAGAGGCGTACTTTAACCTCGTAAATACCAAGCGTTTTGATCGGCTCTTCGATGATAATCGAGCGGCGGTCTATTTGGAAGCCACGCAGCGCAAGCTCGTCGGCAATCATTTGAGGCGTCACAGAGCCAAAGAGTTTGCCCTCTTCGCCGACGCGCATCGGAATAGAAATCTGCAGTTCCGCCAGTTGGGCTGCAGTAAGTTCTGCCTGCTCTCGCAAGCGCTGTTGTTTGCGTTCGTAGTGCTTCCGCTCTATTTCAATACGCTTGAGCGCCGATTCCGAAGCATAGTAAGCAAGCTGTCGCGGGATCAGATAGTTCCGTGCATAGCCATCGCGCACTTCAACAACATCACCGATCGAGCCAAGTTGAGGGACATTCTCTCGAAGGATGACTTTCATGGTAATTGTACTGGGATGTGATGGTACTAATTGCCTGTTGTCGTCTCAGATACCGCAGCCGACGTTGGTGCTGATGTTCCCGTCGCTGCTGCAGGCGCCGATTGCTGCTCTGCTATGCTTGCTCGGTTTTTCCGGTACTCAATGAGCCGTTGAGAAAGCTGAAGTGTCAAATGGCGGAGGACGCTATCGTCGAGCAGCAAGTAGCGCTCAATAATTGGAACCGCATTCGGTGGCGCCTCAAAAATGCAATGAACATAGTAGCCATTGTACTTTTTCTTGATTGCATATGCCATGCGTCGCCGTCCCCAGCGATTGATCTCACGGATAGTTCCCCCGTGGTGTTCAATGTACTCGCTGATTCGAGTGATGGCCTCCTCGATTTCTGGATCCTCGAGCGCGGCGTTGAGAATATACGTGGTTTCGTATAAACGACGGTTACTCATGACCAACTAAACTCCTACGGATAGTGAACAGACTGTCACTAATCAACGCATCCAAGGGTGCGCTGATAGGATGGATTGCAAAAATACGGTAGAAGCTTCTCTTGTGCCGGGTGTCGGCAGCACGTGCTGTAGTTTTGCATTCAGAGCACTCACTTACCTGCAGTTGCGATGAACGAAACGTCCATCGAAACATTCCCTAATCCTGAGCCGAATCGCCGATACATCATTACTCATGTCAACCCTGAGTTTACCTCCGTCTGCCCGAAAACTGGTTTGCCTGACTTTGGGACAGTCACTGTTCGGTATGTTCCTCGACAGCGATGTATCGAACTCAAATCGCTAAAGTACTACTACCTGCAGTACCGCAATCAAGGCATCTTCTATGAGGCGGTCACTAACAAGATTCTCGATGATCTTGTCGCGGCATGTGATCCTGAAGAAATGACCGTTATCACCGAATGGCGCACGCGCGGTGGAATCCACTCAATTATTGAAGCAACGTACAAACGCCCGAATACCGAATGAACACCGTGCAAATTGCAAAGGAGTTTCGCTGGGAAATGGGCCATCGCTTGCCCTTCCACGAGGGCCACTGCCAAAACATTCATGGGCATTCCTACCGTCTCCGTGTTGCGGTCGAAGGCACACCCGACCCTAACGGAATGGTTATGGACTTTTACGACCTTTCTGCTGTGGTCGAGCCAATAGTTGATATGCTTGACCACGCCTTTATTTGCGATAGCAGTGATGAGATCATGCAACGTTTCTTCCGCGACTATCCCGCGTTCAAAGTCGTATACGTACCGTTTACGACAACAGTCGAAAACCTTTGCCGCTGGATTGCTGACCATCTGGCTGAACGGTTACGTCAAACGCCCACCATTCATCGTCTGACGGTTCGGCTGTATGAAACAGCCACTGCATATGCGGAATGCACCTACCATTTTGCTCAAACACCCTCCGGTGCAGCATGAGTGTTCGTGTTCGCTTTGCCCCTTCGCCTACTGGCTTCCTCCACATTGGTGGTCTTCGCACCGCACTGTACAACTACCTTTTTGCGCGTCACCATGGAGGAAGATTCATTCTGCGGATTGAGGACACTGATCGCACACGCTATGTCCCTGGCTCCGTCGAGGATATTCTTGAGTCTCTCCGATGGGCAGGAATCGAACCCGATGAGTCTCCGGTGCACGGGGGTGATTTTGGTCCCTACGTCCAAAGCCAACGGACAGAGATATATCGTCAGCATGCACAACTCCTCCTTGAGCGAGGAACAGCCTACTATGCCTTCGACACCCCCGAAGAGTTGGAACGAATGCGCCAGCGACAGCAAGCAGCAGGGATTGCACCGCACTACGATCGGAGCAGCATGCGCAACCAATTCACCCTCGGACCAGAAGAAACCAAACGCCTGCTCGAGGCAGGGGAAGCCGCAACTATACGTCTCAAAGTGCCACTTCACGGAGAGGTCAAATTTCATGACCTGATCCGAGGCACCATCGTAGTGCCATGCAAGGACATTGACGACCAGGTTCTGCTCAAAAGTGATGGCTTCCCTACCTATCACCTGGCAAATGTCGTTGATGACCACTTGATGCAAATCACCCACGTAATTCGGGGAGAAGAATGGCTTCCGTCGACGGCTAAGCATGTGCTTTTGTATGAGGCATTCGGCTGGGAAACACCCCAGTTCGCACATCTTCCGTTGCTCCTCAACCCCGATCGATCTAAGCTGAGCAAACGCCACGGCGATGTTGCCGTTCGCGATTACATCGCCAAAGGCTACTTCCCCGAGGCAATAGTGAATTTCATCGCACTCTTAGGCTGGAATCCCAGTAGTGACCGTGAGTTATACACCCTCGATGAACTTATCAGCGCCTTTTCATTAGAGCGCGTCAACAAGGCGGGAGCCGTCTTCGACCTTGCCAAGCTCGACTGGATGAATGCGCAATACCTCAAACAGCGAGTGCAAAGAGATCTGCAGGGCTTAGTTGCCTCAGTGCGTCCTCTACTGGAAGAGCGCGGGTGGTCTGCATCGGATGAATACATCGGACGCGTCATAGTATTGGTCCATGAACGCATTCACCGTTTGCCTGAGCTTGTCGAGTTTGCAGACTACATGTTCACTGCACCCCACTACGACGAAGCATTATTCCGCACCACATGGGACGATACCAGTGAAGAACTTCTTGTGGAACTATCCACACTGCTTGCAGCTATAGAACCCTTTACTGCCCATGCACTCCAGGAACGGTTGAATGCATTTGCTAAAGAACGGAATATTCCGTTTCGGCGGATAGGAAGTCTGCTTCGCCTTGCTATCACAGGCAAATCGGTCGGCCCCGGTATGATGGACACCATGGCGCTTTTAGGCAAGGATGTTGTTCTGGACCGCATACGGAATTTTCTCGAATGGACACGCACGCTTCCACACCAGCACATTAAGGAGCATAACCCGCAACAATTGCCACAACACGAATAGAGGTGCGACCTCGACGGCAGATGTTCAAGTGGTGGGATGTACTACTTTCGGTAGCGGTGGTAGCGGTTGGCCTTCTTTCATGCCGTTCTACTTCACCGCCCCCGTGCATGGTGCCAGTGGGACATGTTATTCGATGGGGCGTGTGGAATGACACTACCGGTATGTTGAGTGGTTATCAGCTCCGCTGGGATGGGCAATTGGTACGATACAGTCAGCACAGAGACTCTCCGGCAGTGTATATATTTGACACGCTTAGCATTCAAATACCGCGACAAACACATTGTGACATCGCCCTATCGCTGCGGAATGCATTCCTCCGTGAGCAGACATACGTGGTCATTGGTCCTCTGTCACACTACGTTGAATACAACACCCCCACTGCAACGCTGCGTGCAGTGTGGGATGCACGATTCGAAACATATGGTAGCCGCCACTTTCGTGGCATCTTTCGGTGGTTGAACAGTCTGGTCGGTCATCATGAAAGTCCTCATCGCTGATGACGAGAAGGCATTCTGCCAGACAGTCAAGGAAGCACTTTCCTCGCATTGCAAAACAGAGATTGCCACATCTGTTGAGGAAGCGCTCGACTATGTCGATCGCCTACATGGTGAGCTGAGCTTAGTCCTGCTGGACATAGAGTTTCGGGGTGAAAAGCGCACAGGAATGGACGTGTTAGAACACATTCGGAGTAGATATCCCCTTCTGCCGGTGATCATGATCTCGGGGAAGGGAACATTAGAAATGGCGGTTAAAGCCACAAAAATCGGTGCGGAAAATTTCGTAGACAAAGCATCGCTCACAAGCGACCATCTTGTCAAGATGGTTACAGAATTGATCCAACCGGCAACAAAGTCGAACAATGAACTTTTTCAGCTTTTAAAACAGAATGGCATAATTGCCAAAAGCAATGCAATGGCGGCTGTGGCGGAGAAAATTTACCGTTACGCCCAGAGTGATTTCAATGTTCTTATCACGGGAGAAAGTGGAACTGGAAAGCGACTGGTCGCCGAAGCGATACATCGCACCAGTAAACGAAAAAACGGACCTTTTGTCTGGGTAAATCTTCCAGGCATTCCCCCGGACTTATTCCAAAGCCAAATGTTTGGTCATGTTCGGGGAGCGTTTACTGGTGCGTTGCAAAATCAAAAGGGATTTTTCCACGCTGCACACCAAGGTACTCTCTTTCTCGATGAAATTGCCGACCTTCCTCTCTCCTGCCAAATCAGTCTTTTGATCCCTCTTGAAACTAAACAATTTACCCGCGTAGGAGCCACAGAGGTAGAAACAGTTGATATTCGAATAATTTCTGCAACTGATCGTGATCTTGCGCGGGCTGTTGAAGAGGGGACATTCCGCCAGCAGCTTTACTATCGACTGCGGGAGGTGGAAATCTACATACCTCCTCTCCGAGAGCGACGAGAGGATATCGCTGTAATTGCCCAGCATAAAGTCAGCGAGCTCAATCAAAGGTATGAGAAACAAAAGTTTCTCACACCAACTGCTCTGGCATATCTCACTGAGAAACCAGCATGGAGAGGAAATGTCCGAGAGCTGCTCAATGTCATCAATGTTGCTTACCTCGAGGCTACCGATACCGATCAAATCACCGATGAGCACATTCGTAGGGCATTGAGGGAAGAAAATCCCCGCGCTGAGCAGAATGGCTTGAGCATCCATCCTGCTCCCACTAATGGCGGCAGCAATTATAGCACCCTTGATGCCATCACTGCCACTGCAGAAAAGCAAGCGATTATTGAAGCACTCAAGGCTGCTAAAGGCAACGTTTCTAAAGCAGCTGCACAACTGGGCGTCAGCAGAGAAACCCTTTATAACCGGATGAAAAAGTTTGCTATCAAGCCATCAGATTACCGTTCTGATTAAGAAGAGGTAGCACGGGTCCATACCACATCGTCTCTCCCAGCGCGGGCATTTGCGATCCGTGCTGCGACAAACAGGAAATCCGAACAGCGATTCAAAAACGGTACCACCGCTTCCCCAATTTGCTCGCGCTCTGCCAGTTCGACCGCACGACGCTCTGCTCGACGGCAAACAGTGCGAGCATGGTGTAAGAGGGCACAAGGCATAGTGCCCGTTGGCAAAATGAAATTCTTGAGAGCAGGCAATTCCTCCTCCCAGCGGTCAATCCACTGCTCAAGCCATGCCACATCCAATGCTGTTATGCGAGGAATTTCATAGCGTGGTGGTGGCTCCAGCGGTGTTGCTAAATCGCTTCCCAACGTAAACAACAGAGAACTCAACTCCAGAAGGACTGCCCGTACATCCTCCGCCGTCTGTTCGTGTGCGATCACAATACCAAGTACACTGTTGAGTTCATCGACCGTGCCATAGGTTTCAATACGGAGGTCATACTTTGGCACGCGCTGTCCACCGAACAATCCTGTCGTGCCTTGATCACCTGTTTTTGTGTAAATCCGAAGCGCCATTCTATACTCGCTGATACGGTGCTACAAAACGATCAATAAATTCTTGCACAATAGGATCGGGCGAGGAGCGGAATTCTTCAACACTACCTTCGAAGCGTACAACTCCTCCATCGAGCATAGCAACACGGTCAGCAACGTTGAATACAGAAAACATGTCGTGGGTGATGACGACACTAGTAACCCCGAGTCGGTTCTGAAGGTCCTTGATAAGATGATCAATTTGCTCGGATGTAATAGGGTCAAGCCCGGTAGAAGGTTCATCGTAGAGAACGTACGCTGGGCTACCCACCAGCGCACGAGCAACACCTACCCGCTTTCGCATACCTCCGGACAAATCTGAGGGTTTTTTTGCGCACAACAATGCGTATTCTCGCTCGTATGTAGCGTGTCCAACTTCTTCCGGCGATGGCACAAGCCGTACCGCCTCAAGTACACGCCGTACTTCCCGATCGAGAACCTCAAACCGACGCTCTCCATGTTCATAGAGGCTTATTGCCACATTCTCCCACACTGTCAGGGAATCGAACAATGCTGCCCCCTGGAAAACGAATCCAATCTTGCGCCGCACAGAGTATAGCTCTTCCCGAGATAGCTGGTGTATTGGTGTACCATCAATTGAGACGGTTCCCTTGTCGGGACTGAGCAAACCGACGATGACTTTAAGCAACACACTTTTGCCACAGCCGGACTTTCCCACTATGCACATCGTCTCCCCATTGGGAATAGTCAGGCTTACCCCGCATAAGACCTGCTTAGGACCGAATGCTTTGTGAACATTTTCGATCACAATCATCTATGCAGCCTGGAGACGATGGCGAATTGTTTCCACCGAGGGTGTTGGAATTGCAGCAATAAGCTGGCGTGTGTAGTCCTGCTGCGGTGAACGGTACAATTCGTCAGCATCTTGTAGTTCGACGATGCGGCCCGCATGCATAACCGCAATGCGATCGCTTATGAACTTGACCACGCTTAGATCGTGGGAAATGAAGATGTATGTCAATCCCATCTCCTCACGAAGTTGCACAAGCAAGTTTAAGACTTGTGCTTGAATGCTAACATCAAGCGCAGAGACGGATTCATCGCAGATTAGCAGCTTCGGATCTACCGCAAGAGCTCGAGCAATACAAATACGCTGCCGCTGCCCACCACTAAACTCATGGGGATAGCGGTGATAATGTTGAGGTTCTAAGCCTACCTTGACCAGAAGTTCTTCGATATACGCGCGTCGCTCTGCATCAGTAGAAAAACGACCATGCACCTTGAGTACTTCCATAAGTGCACTTCCAACCGTAAGCCGAGGATTGAGTGAAGAATACGGATCCTGAAAAATGATTTGCATCTGCCGCCGTAGCTGCTTCAACTGAGCACGGGGCAAGGATGTTACCTCCTGTCCATTGAAATACACGCGACCTTCGGTTGGCTCAATCAAGCGAAGGATGGCACGGCCTGTTGTAGTCTTACCACAACCAGATTCACCTACCAAGCCAAGCGTCTCCCCTTGGCGCACTTGGAAACTAACACCATCTACAGCTTTTACCCATCCAGAGACCCGACTAAATACACCGGTGCGAATGGGAAAATGCACTTTCAGGTTTTCCACTTGCAACAGCACTGGGGCTTGTGCCAACTGTTGCTTGCGCAAAGCACGCTCATCTGCGGAAATTGCTCGCTGCTCAATGATGGTAGCGATATTGGCGCCCTGGCGTTCAATGATGGTTCCATCGGGAGTTTCTTCCATGAAGTCCCGAATAGTCGGGAGGACTCGCAATCGCACATCCATCCGTGGACGGCAGGCAAGAAGCCCTTTCGTGTACGGATGCTGAGGATTTTCGAACACTTCAAGAACACTCCCCTTTTCAACAATGCGCCCACGGTACATCACCACTACTTCATCGGCAATTTCTGCAACCACCCCCAGATCGTGGGTTATAAACAGTATGCTCATTTGGTGAGTACGCTGGAGATGGCGCAATAGTTCGAGAATTGCTGCCTGCACCGTGACATCCAGCGCAGTAGTTGGCTCATCTGCAATAAGCAGGTCGGGATTGCATGCCATTGCCATAGCAATCATCACGCGCTGCTTCTGCCCACCAGAAAGTTGATGTGGATACTGATCTACAATCACCTCTGGACGTGGCAGCTGCACTTCCTGAAAGAGTGCGATCGTCCGTTCACGGGCTTGCTGGCGATCCATTCCCAGATGAAGTTGGAGTGCCTCCATCACCTGCTCCCCACAGCGAAAGACGGGATTGAGCGAGGTCATCGGCTCCTGGAAAATCATCCCAATGCGGTTGCCACGATAGTGACGCATCTGGGACTCTGGCAGAGCAAGGAGGTCAACCTCGTGTCCATTGCGCTCACTAAACCACACAGAACCGCCTACAATTTTCCCCGGCGGTGTCGGTATCAGTCGCATAATCGAGAGTGCCGTCACCGATTTGCCTGATCCTGACTCGCCTACAATGCCAACAGTCTTGCCACGCGGAATTTCGAACGAAACATCATCAACCGCACGAATGCATTGATCATCGGTGCGGAATTCGGTCGTTAGGTGCTCGACGCGAATCAGAGGAGTCATATACTTCTACGATGATTGCCCTGTACGCCAAATTACGCCACCATCACCGGTAGCTGCGGCGATTGCGGATGTAATCAACCACAAGCACCTTCCCCAGTTGGTCTAAGTCGCAGTACATCGCTCGCCCACGGTTTGCCCGGGTAAGTTCTTCGACGAAGCTGCGCAGATATGCATCCTGGGCTATCATGAACGTGCTAATCGTAATCCCCTCGCGTCGGCAGGCAACAGCTTCATCGAGCGTTTTGTTGACAATGCGGGGATCAAGTCCGAAAGGGTTCTTGTACAGGCGGCCGTTATCCTCGAAAATTGCCGAGGGTTTGCCGTCGGTGATCATGAAAACTTGTTTGTTCGCCGCACGACTGCGGCGTAAAATCTGGCGGCTGAGACGAAGTGCATCGCGCGTATTGGTGTGAAATGGACCTACGGTGATGTATGGAATAAGCTGCCGCTCTATTCGCCGTGCTTCATCTCCAAACACTACTACTTCAAGCAGGTCTTTGGGATACTTTGTCGAGATAAGCTCAACCAACGCAAGAGCAACCTGCTTAGCTGGCGTGATGCGATCTTCCCCGTAGAGAACCATCGAATGTGAAATGTCTATCGCCAGGACCGTTGCACAGCTGGTCATGTGCTCAGTTTCATGCACAGCAATGTCCTCTTCCTGAAGAGGAAAAGCTTCCAATGTGCTATCGCGGAGCAGGACATTCTGGAAGGTTGCCGTTAAATTGATCAGCGAGGGGGAATCGCCAAACAAATAAGGGCGAAGCTCCGGTAATAATTCTGTCCCTTGGCCCGCATGGGGAATCTCATGATTTCCAAGCTGGCCACTTTTCAGTGTGCGGAATATCTCCTGAAGTGCATCGGTGCGCACAAGACGCTCAGTTTTCGCTGTCGGACGAAGCTGCCCCTTGTGTTCCTCGATAAGACCGTGAGCGCGGAGAAGCTCAATGAATTCATCAATGGTCATTTGCCCAAGCACGCCGTATCGCTCATCGAGAAGCTCCATGAGACGGAGTGCCTCGTTGACATCCATATCCACCTTCAGTAGGACAAGGCGAAAGAGGCGGAAAAGACGCTCAATCTCCTGCTCTGCGGTGGTTGCACTCTCGTGCCAGCGCGTGTAGCGTAGCCAATACATCAGAGCATGAACTTGCTTAAATCGACATCTTGCGCCAGGCGCTCAAGCTTTCTACGAACATACGAAGCATCAATTGTAACAGTGCGCTCTTCGATTGCATCGGGTGTGTTGAATAGAATGTCGTCAAGGAGCGTTGTCAGAATTGTGTGTAGCCGACGAGCCCCGATATTCGACACTGTTTCGTTGACTCGTGCTGCAATAGCAGCGATTTCCTCGATAGCATCGGCAGTAAACTCTAATTCAATCCCTTCCGTTGCAGCCAAAGCACGATATTGCTTGATGAGCGCATTTTCAGGAAGCGTCAGAATCTTCACAAAGTCCTGTTCTGTCAGCGAGTGCAATTCGACGCGGATGGGGAAACGTCCCTGCAACTCTGGTATCAAGTCCGAGGGCTTACTTACGTGGAATGCTCCGGAGGCAATAAAAAGCACATGGTCGGTGCGGAGAGGACCATATTTGGTGTTGACCGTCGAGCCTTCCACAATCGGTAATAAATCGCGCTGGACCCCTTCGCGAGAAACATCTGGACCTGCTGTCTGTCCTCGAGAGGCGATTTTGTCGATTTCGTCAATAAACACGATACCCATGGTCTCTGCCCGCTCGAGTGCTTCACGAATGACAGCATCCATGTCAATGAGCTTTTCGGCTTCCTCTTGCTCGAAGATGGCGCGTGCTTGAGCAACTGTTACCTTCCGGCGTTTACTTGTCTTCGGCAAAAATCGGCTGAGCATCTCTTGTAAGTTGATCCCTAGGTCATCCATGCCAATAGGTCCTACCACTTGCATCATAGGCAATTGGGGAGTTGAGACTTCGATTTCGATGACTTGATTATCCAACTCGCCTTTACTGAGGCGGTAGCGCACATCAGCCCGTCGTTCCATGTAGCTATCCATGCTACTGCCGCCAATCTCAAAAGAAATACCGGTAGCGGGGGAAGGAACCAGAATATTGAGTAAGCGCTCCTCAGCAGCTGCAGCAGCCTCCCGACGTTTCTCCGCGGTCTTTTCTTGGCGAACCATCGCAACAGCTGTTTCCGCCAAATCGCGAATCATACTTTCCACATCACGACCGACATAGCCAACTTCGGTGAACTTTGTTGCTTCGACCTTGACAAATGGTGCTCCTGCTAAGCGTGCCAGCCGTCGCGCCAGCTCCGTTTTACCAACGCCAGTCGGTCCAATGAGGATAATGTTGTTCGGCATAATTTCTTCGCGTAGAGGACTTTCGACTTGCTGGCGTCGCCACCGATTACGCAATGCAATTGCCAGGGCACGCTTTGCCTCCTGCTGCCCGATGATGTATTTGTCCAACTCCGCAACAATTTGCCGGGGTGTCAACATCGTTGCTGATTGCAATGTCATGGCAGTTCCTCGATGGTAAAGTGACCGTTCGTGTAAATGCAGATTTCCGACGCTACACGGAGCGATTCTTCGACTATTTGTCGTGCACTCAAGGGTGTATGACGAATCAGAGCACGTGCTGCGGCTAACGCGTACTGACCACCAGAGCCGATAGCTGCAATGTTATCATCAGGCACGATAACGTCTCCTGTTCCACTGATGAGCACTATGTCTGTCTTGCTCACAGCCACAAGCATAGCTTCGAGCCGTCGGAGGTAGCGGTCTGTTCGCCATGCCTTTGCTAATTCGACAGCACTCCGCGCCAGGTTCCCCCGATGAGCATTGAGCTGTTCTTCAAAGTGCTCCAGCAAAGTAAATGCATCAGCAGTCGCACCTGCAAATCCTGCCAACACTGTATCGTTGTACAGTCGCCGTACTTTACGTGCGCTGCTTTTGACAACGGTTGCATTCAGGGTAACCTGCCCGTCACTTCCAATGCATGCGCTTCCATCACGAAGGACTGCAATGACGGTTGTTCCGTGTATTACTTTTAGCCGATCATTCATAGCCGTGTCATCCGATAGAGGACAATAAACATTGGCAGCGACACTATCGCCAATAGCCCAAGAATCAGTGCACTTGTGTTATCGCTCTGAACCAGCGCCTCCAGTGAGCGCCACACAAACGACGCGGTAAAGATAGTGACTGCGGTAACAAGCGCAGCTCTGCTCCACAGCACGCGACGATGATACAGCCAGCCAAGTATAGTCAATAGCAAGCCTCCACCAATTCCTCCCACTAATGCGATAAGGGGGCGCCGAGCGCTCCATACATATGTCCCTACTCCAACAACCGCCAATAGAAGGGCATACCCCACCACCAGGTGAAACAGCAGCCGCGATGTCATCGAAACCGTGCTTCGATAATTTGACCGTCCCGCATCACAACCACTCGGTCGGCCGCACCAGCAATTTCGAAACTATGTGTTGCCATGACAATGGTGAGCCCATATTCTTTCCGGAGCTCGGCAAGCAGGGAAAGGAGTCGCTCAGTGTTTTCCGAATCAAGATTGCCGGTCGGCTCATCAGCGATCAAGAGCTGCGGTCGTATTACCAGTGCTCGCGCCAGCGCTACACGCTGTTGCTCGCCACCCGAAAGTTCTGTTGGCTTATGCAGACAGCGATGAGAAAGCCCCACTGCTTCGAGCATTGCATGGGCGGCTTGTTGCGCAGAGCTACGTCGCTCTCCACGGAGCAAAAGAGGAAGCATCACATTCTCTTCTGCACTGAACTCTGGCAGTAGATGGTGAAACTGAAACACGAACCCAATTCCGTAGGAACGAAGGCGAATGCGACCACGTTCATCAAGCGACGAAAGAGCGCATGGAGTCTCTCCATCAAGCTGGTAATAGACTTCTCCTTCATCGGGGCTATCTAAGCCACCAAGGATATGCAGCAGTGTACTTTTGCCAGCTCCTGATGGTCCAACAAGGGCAACGTACTCTCCTTTCTCAATTGCCAGCGATACCCCTCGCAGGACGACGACGTCGTTGGCAGAACGGAGAGAGTACGCCTTGTGAATGTTCTCTGCAGAAAGGATAGCCACTATCGCTCCTTGAATAGCAGAGCAAAATTACCGTTCATTTCGATGCTTGGATGAAGACACAATCACTGTTGAACCATTGTATCGAGCTCCTTGGACAGATTGAACGCTCTCGCTCTACCCCAGCTGATGAGCTTGTCAGTGCTTACACCCGAGCACGGAAGTACCTGGGAGCAAAAGAACGGCGTGCTCTCTCGGAGATTGTCTTTGCAACGTTACGAACAAAAAATACCGCAGAGCACTGCAGTGCACTGTTGTGCAATCACGACCATCATCCAACAGCAGCACATGCACTTATCGGCGCTATAGCTGGTGTGGCACGTCGATGGGCATCTTTCGATGCAGCGCCATTGCTCAGCAGCGCGGCAGCCACTCCAATTGACCTTTTCACTGAGCTTGAGCTACTATCCACTGCTGTGCTTGGCTGCCAACTGCCATCGGATTGGGCGCTACAACTGGAGCACATGCTTCAGGAACTGGATAATCCCGCCCCTGAGATTTCCGCTCTTGCGCTGGCATCTTGTTTACCAGCGTGGATTGTCGAACACCTTCTCAACCATGGTTTCGATGCTCCGACGATTCACCGCCTTGGACGTTCCCTTATTCTGCCTGCACCCTTTACACTTCGCGTAGTATCCCCTCCGAATGATCGCAACTCGATTATCTCCCTGCTCGGAGCCGAAGGAATATCTGCCCGCCCTACTCCATATTCTCCTGCAGGAATCATCCTCGACGAGCGAGTACGGCTGATTGATCACGCATTATACCGTACTGCTGCCATCGAAGTACAAGATGAAGGAAGCCAGCTTGTGTCCTACGCCTTGGCACCAAAAGAACACTGGCGTATCCTCGACGCATGTGCAGGGGCAGGAGGCAAAACACTCCATCTTGCAGCCCTCCAGAATGACCGCGGCAGTATCGTTGCCTCGGATATCGACACTGCTCGACTGGTCAATCTTCGCCGACGGCTACGCAGATACCGCTACCGATCGATTGAAATTCGCCTGGTGGAGCGTCGCAAGGTACAACCAGCGCAACGCTTCGACGCTGTACTGCTCGATGTACCATGCAGTGGTTTTGGCACAGTGCGTCGCTCTCCAGAAATCAAATGGCGCCTTCAGCCTGCTCAGCTTAAGCGCATTGTCGCAAAGCAGCAAAAGATTTTGGACACCTACGTGCCGTATGTTCGCTCTGGGGGAGTTCTGGTATATGCAACTTGTTCGATACTTCCAGCAGAAAATCAGTGCGTACTTGAGCGGTTTCTTGAGCAGCATCCTGAGTTCGTCCCTGATCCACTTGCTCCTGCTTTTGCACAGTATGGGATTCCTCTTGCCGTAGAGCCGGATCAGTGGTTCATTCAGCTTTTTCCCCACCTCCATGGAACCGACGGATTCTTCATTGCACGAATGCGCCGATTATAAACCTGCAATCTGTGCTACCAGCAGTATCCCTGCTGCAACAATTCCACTTCGCACTACGAATACCATGCTTCCACGGAGCAGGACTGTTCTCCATCCAGACGATGGGAAAAGCAATCGCGTCATAACAACTGCATGCATAAGCGCCCCAAGATCAATCTTGGCAGCAATCGAATAAAGCCGCACATCCACGGCCGTTGGCTCAATAAATGCTGCAAGGGATGGCATTGCACTAATTGACCCTACGCCAAGCTGCACAAGAGTGGTCAGCAAACCGACAGCACTAACCAAGGGAAGAGGAAACACTGCAGTCGGCACAAGTACCCCTAAACCAGGTATGTGTCGACATACAAGTCGAAAGCTGAGGAATGCTGCCAGCGTCCACAGCAGCAATGCCCCGATACTTCCCGGAATGAGCGAGGCAACAAAGACACCCAGAGCAGAAAATTCCCCTATAGGCGGTGCCGTATATCCAACCTGCTTTGCCACTAATGCATTGAGTGCTGCATACTGGGAGCGAAGTGGCGGATTGGACCATACTATCCATGCGGACACAACATCAATCGCGGCAGCAAGAAGCGCTGCGACAAACACAAGCTGAACTCGAGTTGTATAGTCAAGTTCCTCCACTGCAATGAATCGTCCCCCAAGAAGAGACCGTATCCATCCAATCCAGGCACTACGAGGAGGCATCGCTGTCCTGCGGTGGTGACATAAACTGTGCGCGATCGTAGTGGCGGCCACTTAACAGCAGCGCGTAGCTTTGGGCTTCGAATAAGAAATGCTCACCAAGCTTTCGGGAAAAAGCCGATGCTTGATGTTGCATTCGCTCCGGATGCCATTGCACAGCGATAAGAAAACCACCAGAGCCCGAATCCTGCCACTCAATTGCCTCCACTATTCCATCTGGAGAGCGAGCAGAGATAGTAAGACCTGTGCCCAGTTCATGAATGCTCTGATGGTGTGCACTGTTGACCACTCCGTCCCACTGCCGAAGCATACGCCCAAGCATTGTTCCTGCTTCGATGGTAACCGGATGCTCGCTATCGCTCTCGCCAAGCTTACCGTGATGAAGCGGTGCCTTAACCTGCGTTGGAATGTCCACGATTAGCCGCCCCCCAAGCGCAACATTGATCAGCTGGGCTCCGCGGCAAATTCCCAGAATAGGCATGTGCAAGGATCGGGCAGCCTCGAAGAGCTCAAGCTCGAATTCATCCCGATCGCGCTCGATTCGTTCGCACAATGGACGTTCGTCGGCGGCACCATAAAGCGCCGGATCGATATCGGACCCTCCCGTGAACACTATACCACTGCATGAGGGAAGAATCTCTTTCGCTCGGGCGACGCTATATCCTTCAGCGGCAAGGTCAATGACTTCCACCTGCGGATCAATCCGCTGAAGCCACTCAGTGTAAAGGCGGTACTTTGGGCCTCCGCTACCTTTCGATAGTGCAATGCGCATGGCGTTCATTGGGATGTTACCTTCGCCAACTGCTCTATGAGTCTGCTACGATCAGGCTCGGGGAAAACTAAGCTTAAGCGAGCAACAGCAACGCGAATACCCGCAGCTTCCAGCTCTGGCGCATACTGCCGCAGTTTGACCGCATCTTTTTCCGTCGTAACGACGGACAACGCAGCGACTGCGTGTGTACGAGCAATGAGCATCTGAACATCATCGGTAGTGTACCAGTGATGATCGGGCCATACCATTACTTCACCAATCTTCACCCCTGAAACTTGCTGAACGAGCCTGATAAACTGCTCTGGGCGTGCAATTGCGCAGGCTATCGTAACAGTTCCAGTGGGCGGTATTGTTGGTTCTCCATGGAGTGTGCGCCATCGCCGAAGTTGCCGTATAGCACGAATAACCATTGCCCCATCACCAACCAATGGCATAAGAGCGTTGGGATCAACATCCACCGCACATAGCAGCTGTGCGCGGCGAAGACTTGAGCGCGGCTCGCGCAAAGTTCCTAAGGGAATAAGGGAATTGGCAGTGTCCACCGTTGCAGCATCCACCATCACAATGTCCAGATTGCGGTGCAAGCGACGGTGCTGGAAACCATCATCGAGCACAACAACGGTTGCACCGAATTGCTTCCATGCAGCTGTAGCACCTGCATGCCGATCGGCAGCTGCAATGACAATTGCTTGTGGTAGTCGTTCTGCGATAAGTGCCAGCTCATCCCCTGCATTGTCAAGCGAGGCAACCATTCCTTTTCCGTCGCTGACGACTACTAAGCCTTGCGACCGGCGTCCGTAACCTCGGCTTACGATTGCGCATTGCTGCCCACTTCGCTGGAGCAGCTCTGCGATTGCGATAACCATTGGTGTTTTTCCTGTACCGCCAACGGTGATGTTCCCTACGCTGATGACTGGTATTCCCACTGTTCGTACACTCAGTCCCCAGTCATACCAGCGGTTGCGCAGAAAGACCGCAATCCCATAGAGCATGCTAATCCCCTGGCGCATAGCGCTCCTGAAGAGTACAACGTATGTGCTCAATGTCCAGTTCGGAAAACGTCGGAGGAATCTCGATAGGTTCTGAAAGAAAAAGTTGCGCGCGAGCAAATGGTAAGGGAACCCGAAAATGATCCCACGATCGCCTCGATCGAATTGCCCAGCGACACTCGACAGTACACCAGTAAAGCGGTACTCCCGCTTGTTGGGCACAGATGAACGCACCGCGTTTGGCAACGCCGCGGGGACCCCGTGGTCCATCCGGTGTAATCAGCACAAGCCGTCCCTGTCGTGCGTAGTCAATGAGCTCCGCAAGTGCCTGCTGACCACCGCGCGAAGAAGAGCCGCGAACGCAACAGTATCCTAATCGCTCCAGAAATGCTGCTAACACTGCTCCATCGCGACTCTGGCTCACAAGTGCTACTGGCTTTAGGCGGGCAAAACCCATCCACACGGGCAGCATGTCCCCATGCCAGAAGGCAACAACACCGCGTTGAGGAAGCGAGGGAGCAGGACAAATCTTCCATGTCCGTGCCAGTGCATGCAAGATGCTTGCTGCAGTGGAAACGTTCATGCTCGTCCAAGCAGTGTGAGAATGCGATCTGCTATGCGGGCACTTACACCGCTTGCGCCAAGCATGCTGCGAATACGCTGTGCTGCTTGATGCTGCTGAAGTACCTGTTGAGGATTGCCCATCAGTTCTTCTAAAGCACGGAGGATTTTCCCTGTTCGAGCTGTCCACTGGACTATTTCAGGAACGACTTTTTCTCCCAGCACAATATTTGGCAGCGCTACGAAAGGGATTTTGACAAGCATGCGCGCTGTTACATAGGTTCCAAGCGAGGCACGATACATCGTCACTTGCGCGACATTAGCGAGCATTGCTTCCAGGGTGGAGGTCCCTGCCTTGATCAGTCCATAGCGAGCGCGGTGTAGAACCTCTTTCGCATCGGGGAGAAAGTGGATGTATGGAGGTATGTTCCGTTCCGCAGAGGGCTCTGTTGCAACCAGAAACTGCCATCGTGTATCTTTCTGATGCAGTCTGTGTGCAATCTCCAGCATCACTGTGTAATGCAATGCTCTCTCATGTGCTCTGCTACCCGGCAGCAATGCAATAGAAAATGGTTCTTTCTCCTCTGCAGGAGGTTGTGCGTAGGCGGGATCATCCATAAATGGATGGCCATAGAACTCTGCTGGAATACCCATGCGGCGGAAAAACTCGACCTCGAAAGGCAACACTACAAAAAGGCGGTCAACTGCTTCAGCCAGCTGACGCGCTCGCCATTGTCCCCATGCCCATAATTGCGGCGCAATGTACCAAAACACGGGGATGCCACGTCGGCGAAAATCTCGGGCAAGAGGAAGATTGAAGCCTGGATAGTCCACAGGGATAAAAAGGTCGAAGCTTTCGGTGCGGGCATAATGCAAGGTTGTGTCGAAAGCGGCACGCAATAACCTGTAACGGCGCAGTACCTCCCAAAATCCGCTCACGTTCATGTGCTCAAAAGGCATGAGCGGCACCAGACCAGCCTCTATCATCGCCGTCCCACCAATGCCGGTAAATACAGCGGTCGGCTCTCGATCCTTGATCGCTTGCATAAGTCGCGCTGCGTGGTTGTCCCCACTTCGGTCTCCAGCCACGATGAACACTCGCAGACTCATTTGCTACAGCAGCGATTGTTGGAGATCGTCAGCAGGAGCAATCAGCGACGGGTCATCGTTGCGGACATTACCGACACGCGGTGACACGCGATAGTAGTGCCATTCGAGCGAAGGAGCATCGAGGATACGCCCGAGAAGCTCACCTATATCGCCGGTTTGATTAAGCCATTCGTCATATAGCTGGGAGGGCACAACAAGTGGCATGCGAGGATGTAAGTGGGCAATTGGCTCGATTGCTGCGCAGGTCAGGATAGCACAGCGATAGATAGGCTGTCCAGTTTCATCATCGGTATCGAGCACTCTCACTCCCGCTAAGCCAAGCAGAGGATGCCTCGCAGCAGTGATGTAGTATGGGAGCCGCTGTTTTGTGCCTGTCCATTCGTAAAATCCACTTATAGGGACAAGGCAACGGCTCTGCTCCAGAAAACGGCGGAAGTGTGGCTTTGTAAGTGCTGTTTCACTTCGAATGTTGATAAGCAGGCTACCATCGTGCCGGTGCAGTCCCCACCATGCCCATTCTATTTGCCGACCACCTGCTGCGGCGATGATGGTGAGAATCTGCTGTGCCGGCGCAATGTTATAGCGCGCAACATTGTGCTCTGCAGAGACACCAAAGGTTTTTCCTATCTGCTCTGCAGAAGCGACTAAGACAAAACGGCCACACATGAAAAAACAAGACGTTCGAAGCGCCGTTATTCGTTCATGATTTCCTGTTCTTTTCGCTTAGCGATTTCGTCGATTTCCTTGATGAAGCGGTCGGTCAAGCGTTGAACGTCCTCTTCAGCGCGACGGCGATCGTCTTCTGAAAAGCCCTCCTCTTTTTCTGCTTTTTTGAGTTGTTCCATCGCGTCGCGGCGAACTTGGCGGACCGCAATACGCGCCTCTTCTGCCATTTTCCCACAGCTTTTGACAATTTCTTTCCGTCGCTCTTCAGTCAGGGGCGGAATAGGAATGCGGATAACTGCACCATCGTTCGTGGGATTGAGTCCGAGGTCACTGGCTTTGATTGCTTTTTCTATTTCACTCAACATCGAACGTTCCCATGGCTGGATAACGATCATCCGGGGTTCGGGGATGGAAATACTCCCTACCTGCTGTAAGGGAGTAGGGGTACCGTAGTAGTTGACCTTAATGCCGTCGAGCATCGCTACCGATGCGCGTCCAGTCCGTATTCGCGCAAGTTGTTGCTGAAGATGTTCAACAGCTTTGCTCATGCGTTGTTGGGTATCATTCAGGATTGCTGGTATTGGCATAACTGTGTATGCATGTTGTGGGACTGTTGTTTGGGCTGCAAAACTACTGCGGTGCCGATGTCGAGGCCGGTGAACCATTCGTTACAATAGTGGCAATCGGTTCCCCGAGCACTAAGCGACGAAGGTTCCCTGGCGTTTGCACATCGAAAACCAAGATTGGCAGATTGTTTTCTTGACACAAGGTAATGGCAGTGAGATCCATGACCTTCAGATCACGTTCGAGCACCTCGCGATAGGTAAGCCGTTCAAAGCGGCGTGCATGGGGATTGCGTTCTGGGTCTGCATCGTAGATACCATCAACGCGGGTGCCCTTGATGATGCACTCGGCTTCAATCTCAATTGCTCGCAATGCCGCGGCGGTGTCGGTAGTAAAGTAGGGGTTGCCTGTCCCAGCACCGAAGATGACAATACGTCCTTTTTCCAGGTGCCGTATTGCGCGGCGGCGGATAAATGGTTCGGCTATCTGTGCCATATGGATGGCTGTTTGCAAGCGTGTCTGCAGCCCAATGGACTCCAGTGCATGCTGCAATCCAAGCGCATTGATAACCGTTGCAAGCATGCCCATGTAATCAGCGGAGACTTTGTCGATGCCTGCAGCTGCTGCTTGCGAGCCACGAAAGATATTACCACCACCGATAACAATCCCGATTTGAACACCTAATGCATGAACCTCTGCAATGTCGGTAGCAAATTGGCGAAGCATCGCCGGATCAATGCCGAAGCTTTGGCTCCCCATGAGGGATTCGCCACTGAGCTTGAGCAATATCCGGCGATACTTCGGTGTCGTATTCATCGCGCAGAATTTCTGGGTTAGGATGCTTCCCCGAGAGCGTAGCGCAGAAAGCGCACGATAGCGACACCTTCGCCTAATTGCTTGACCACATCCGCAACAGTCTTAGCGGAGTCCTTGACAAACATTTGCTCCAGCAGGCACTGCTCTTGGTAGAACTTTTCCAATCGGCCGCGAGCGATGCGCTCTGCTATTTCGGGCTTTTTGCCATCTTGCAGCGCTTGTTCAGTGCCAATTTCTAATTCTTTAGCGACCACCTCGGCAGGCACATCCTCGCGAGAAATGTATTGAGGATTCATCGCAGCAATTTGCATTGCAAGATCACGCAGCAACTGCGTATCTGGTGGAATTGTTGCGTTGACCTCGACCACGACGGCAAGCCGATTACCTGCATGGTTGTATGCGGTCAGCGTGCCAGTTGTCTGGAGATACTCTGCCCGGCGTAGTTCGATACGCTCGTTGAACTTCAGGAGTGTTTCATCCCGCAGATTGCCCAGAGTTTTGTCACCAAGCGAATAGTTCCACAACGTCTCACCGCTGACTGCACCTGTCGCTAAGATAGCATCGGCAATTGCCCGAACAAATGCGCCAAATTGCTCGTTACGCCCGACGAAATCTGTTTCACAGTTGACTTCAACAATAGCAGCTTGTTTGCCATCGGCGCTGACGACTGCATACACCATACCCTCGTTTGCGACACGATCAGCACGCTTTGCTGCAGAGGCAGCCCCTTTTTTCCGAAGGAACTCAATCGCGCTCTCCATATCGCCGCCGGACTGCTCGAGGGCTTTCTTGCAGTCGCCCATTGGAGCTCCGGTTTTTTCTCGGAGCTGTTTGACCATATCCAGTGTAACCATAGCACTGCGTGAAAAATGTGAAACTGCTGTTTACTTGTTATTCAGCCTCGGAGGTCTCTTCGCCATCGCCACTTGTCTCAGCTTCCTGTGGTCGGGAAGCAGATGGGCGACGTCGCTGGCGGAGACGGGGACGTGCTTTGTACTCGCCCGTGGAAGCTGGCGTTTCTTTTGCTTCTCGTTCACCGACCGCAGCAAGATCTGCTGCCCGTGTGCGGGCAATTTGTTTCCCTTCGATGACGGCATCTGCAATGAGATTGGCTATCAGCTCGATTGTTTTAATCGAGTCGTCGTTGGCAGGGATCGGGTATTCGACCTGTTCGGGATCGCTATTGGTATCAACGATGCCAATGACGGGAATGTCGAGAATTCGCGCCTCTTTGACGGCGATATCCTCTTTTTTGATATCCACGACAAACAGTGCCCCCGGCAAACGCACCATCTCTTCAATACCCCCGAAGACCAGACGCAAGCGATCGCGCTCTCGACTTAGGAGGAGACGCTCCTTCTTGGTAAGTTTTTCAAAAGTGCCGTCGGCCTCCATTTTGTCAATTGTAGCAAGGCGCTTGATGCTGCGGCGTATAGTGGAAAAGTTCGTCAGCATGCCACCCAGCCAGCGCTCGACAACATAAGGCATACCACATCGCTGTGCCGCTGCTTTGATGATGTCTTTTGCTTGTGGTTTGGTACCAACAAACAGGATGATTTTCCCCTCGCTTGCGATATCGAGAGCTGCTTGCCGAGCAAGATCGAGCAACACAACGGTTTTGCGGAGGTCAATAATGTGAATTCCCTCCCGCTCACCGTAAATAAACGGCCGCATTTTCGGATTCCAGCGGCGGCGCAAATGCCCAAAATGGGCACCTGCCTCAAGGAGCTGTTCGATTGTTACCATTGTACAATTCTGTATGGTGTTGAACATCTGCTCTGTTCATAAACCACGCCCATTCCGCACAACAAGTGCAGGAACACACCACGTGGGATCCCAGAGCATGGTAGCAGTGGGCATGTCCTGACAAACATGCCAAGAGAAATTAGCGCTTCGAGAATTGGAAACGTTTGCGCGCTTTCTTTTGCCCGTACTTTTTGCGCTCAACCATCCGAGGATCTCGCGTCAACAATCCATGCTGGCGAAGCACTGTTCGGAAAGAAGCATCATATTCGAGCAGTGCCCGCGCCAATCCATGACTCAATGCGCCCGCCTGACCACTTTTTCCCCCACCACTGACAAGAACGTGAATATCAAACTTTCCTTCGGTTTGAGTTACATGGAGTGGCTTGAGGGCAGTCAGACGTGTTGTGACAACAGGGAAATACTCTTCGAACGGTTGACCATTGACAATAATTTGTCCGTTTCCTGGGCGAATACGCACTCGCGCTGTTGCCTCTTTTCGTCGCCCAGTTCCGTAGAAATCCTTCATCGTCTCTTTACAGAATCGGTGTAAACATTATCGCGTGGGAAGGTGGTAGAGCTCCGGCTTCTGCGCCTGGTGCGGATGCTCAGGACCTGCATATACTTTCAGCTTGAGCCGTAATCGCCGACCAAGCCGGTTTTTCGGTAGCATGCCATACACTGCATGTTCGATCACCTTTACTGGATTTCGGCGAATAAGCTCCTTGAATGACTCAAAGCGTGCACCGCCCGGATAGCCGGTGTAGTGAAAGTAGGTCTTCTGTTCTGCCCGCTTTCCTTTAAGCACAACTTTCTCAGCATTAATGACAATCACATAATCGCCACAATCAACATGGGGAGTAAATAACGGCTTGTGCTTGCCACGAATCAACCGTGCAATCTGGGAGGCCAGACGCCCGAGCGTTTGACCAGCTGCATCCACTACCCACCAGCGGTGTTCCACTTGGTCAGCGCGGACAGATCGAGTTATCGTATCGGTCGGTTTCACTGCTTACTTCTCAACAAGGTTTGCAATTTTCAAGGGTGCAAAAATACGCATCTGCTCCGAATGTAGGCATATTGATCTTGAACCGGTCAGCGTTGCATACGAGCAGAAAAGTATGCTTGGCGCATGAATTCTTGCTGGAACAGCTCATCGGTATATTGCTCGGCTTGCTCGGCGCGCGCTTGCTGCAGATAGTCTTCCCACTGTCCTACACCCCACTGCTGAAGCTGTTGCCGGGCAAGAGCAGCACCTCGCCGCTGCCGCTCGATTTGCTCGAGAAGGTGAGTGCGTCGCTGGGCAATCCATGTTGGATCGTCTAAAGCCTCCGCAAAGATAAAAGGCTCCTCCTGCCCCAGGCGCACAAGACGACGTCGCTCATAGTCGAGACGGAATAACAATCGGCGATGGACACGTGCTAAAACTTCAGGCGGTGCACCATCATCCGGACGATATTGCTTTTCCATGCACACGATTGCATGTACGGCGCGGAGACGGTCAAGCTGTCCGTGCTGGTAAGCTTCCTGCACAATAGTCCAATACCGCTTGAACAGGTCTGTATCTCCTTCACGATCGGGATGTAAACGCTTGACAAGTTCCCGGTATAATTGGGCACAGAGGCGAGAGCGCAGCTGTGTTTCTTCAGTAGGCCAAGACGAGGAGCCAGACCTGTTTCCCTCTTGCGGTCGCGAGCGTGTAGCCTGGTGAGGCTCTTCCGGACGATACCGCCGAAATTCGTGTGCAACCCATTGGCAAATGCGCTCAAGAAGTTTCTCAGTGATGGCTTCACCCCGTCGTCGGTAAGCCTCTACCAGCTCACAGACGCGCTGCACTTGTGCAGCACGCAGCGTTTCAACTTGCAGAGTCCATTCTAACTCACCGAAAAGCGAAGCATACCGCTCCAATAAGTGCGGACGGATCTCCATCGTAAGAGAGAACCAACTGCTCAGTATATCTCGCAGCTCACGCTGAAGCTGTGCTATTGCTATGCGATAGAACTGCACCGCCGGATGGGGCACAAGTGCTATTCCCGAGCTCATGCTTCTGGGGCATTATTCGGTGAGAGCGCCTAACGAACAATAAGCAAAGATACCGCCTGCTCTACCGAAGGTCCGCGGATTGCAAGGCGATAGGCACCACATGCAAATGCTATAACACGGAGCGGGAGCTGTTGAATTCCCCGCGTTAAGTACCCCTCATATAGCACAGCTGCATCACTACGCCCAATGCTCTGCAATTCGACACGATACCAGCCACTTTCTATTGCGGAAAAGGTTAGTGTAATATCGTCGCTTGCAGGATTTGGTGCTACCGTCGGATCAATGCTGTCGGTAAAAGTTGGTGTTCGCTGCAGTTGCACTTTACACAGCGTATCCACCACAATTTCCCCACTTTCCACCCGCTCAAGAATAAATGCACCTATTCCATGTTCCCATGCAATTCCCTCCGGAGCAAGGAGACGAATTTCTTCCCGCATGCTTTGCGCCGCGATGAGCCGCAAGGGAACTGTGCCCACCGTATCACTTCGCCCAAAAGCCAGCGGCACAGTGATAGTATCCCATAGTGACCATCGTCGGCTGGAAGCATAGAGCGAGCGATCCCCAACAAGTGCCACTGATGGTGGGAGAACAATTCGGCATCGTGCATAAAACTCAGATTGCTCAAATAACGGGACATGGTATTGCCTGTCCAAAAGCACCGGCAGCACAACCGTATCTCCTACCATACCACGACAGCTGCCCAGCCGTAGGCCGAATGGATAGCGCACTACCGTAGCAATGACATCTTCCGCAACAGGACTACGCTCTAATACCCAAAAGCTAAGTATGCCACTCCGAGTTACCACAAAGAGAGTATCGTTGAGGGGATGGTATCCCACTGCTACGATTCCCTCCGATACCGCCACTGGAGCATGGACAGCATCTCCTGTGGCCACTGTCCACTGGTAGAGCATACCCTGGTCATCTCCGCAGAGAAGCCGACTACCATCCCCGCTAAAAGCAAGTGCCCGAGGTGGTGCTGAGAGGTGAGAAAACACCTGTACTGCTTGCCAATTGGCAAAGTCCCAGAGCCGAACTGTAGTATCAGCTCCTGCCGACGCAAGATGTTTTCCGTCGGGGGAAAACTCGACAGCCACAACCGGAGTAGCACGCTCTATGCCAATGGCATTTCGCAAGTAAATGCGTTCTGTACTTGTCCCAAGGTGTTGCCACGGTTCGACGATAATTACTCCGTCAGCGCCGGCATGTGCCACCAAATTCCCTGCCGGATGAAACGCTACTGCCCGGACCGCACCAAGTGCCTGCGAGAGAACTGCCCCCACTTGGCGTCGTTCGGCAATATCCCAAAGTCGGATAAAACCATCCGCATAACCAGCAACCACAAGCGGCAAGAAAGGATGGGCAGCAACGGAAGTAATCGGAGCGCCGGTATTGTCTCCCATGACGGCCCCGATGGCTCCTCCGCGTAACGTGATCACATACAGCCGGCTCCCAACAACAGCGATAGCAGAATCAGGCGACCCCGGATAGGGACAAAGTTGAACGGCATCGTCCAGTCCAAGGGAGTAACAGCCGGCACCTTGGGCATCGTCACTGTGGCTTACGCAGAGCAATCCCCTTTGAGAGAGGGATGCAACAGCTTTGGAATCGCTAATCCACCAGGCTGACCGTGCTGAGTCGGGAAGCTGCACCTGCCCAATCTTTCGGGGAGCAGAAAGTGTTATCAGTTGAACGCTGAAAAGGACATTGACCGTGTCTAAAACAGGGACTTTCCACTCAACCGTCGTCGTTGGCAGTGCACTGGCAACAAGTCTCCAACTGCTCCCGTTATCAGTCGAATACCGCACATCTGCGGGAAGCCCACTGCTATTTTCCCATTCAATGCGGACGATACGCCCTGGAAAGATCACCTGGCCTGGGCTGGGAGAAATCAGGCGCACCTGGGCAGCCAACGGGAGAGCGACACAGATAAGGCACGCGAGCAAGCGCACGACCGTCAACCGTCGCACGATAGTGATACCTTCCACTGGTGTTATCGTCCATTTCCTGAAAAACTATCGCTGCGCCATTTGTCATATAGTGGATCGACGTGCAACCTGTGACGCAACGATCATCTCACCAAGTGCGCACAGGAGTGCCCCCGCGATCAACCATGGCCACAACTCCGCACGCTGCCGCTGGCGGGCAACAAGCGTGCTAATCGTTTCATGTGGCTCAGCTATTTCGATTTGCTCCTTCCCTACCCGGGTGCTAATATACGACGCAGCCCGCTGTCGCTCGACAAACTCTAACACCGTCTCTGACGACGGAATGTTGACCGCCGCCGTGGCTACTGGAGCTGATCCTGTTGTCGCCTCCACTACAAACGCACCCGGCAGTAAAGGATAGCCAAGGTCAAGAATCGTTCGTCCCCCTACTACGACGGCGGGCACAACTGCTTCCGCCCCGTTGGGATCGCGCACGCGGTACACTGCTGCCATCGCGGCATTCTGCGGCAGCTCAAGACGGCAACGCTGCCCAACGCTGTACATCACCGAAACAGCATTTCGCGCAGATAGGTATAACAGTGCACGGTTGATAACAACAGGGAAAAGCCCCGTTACTGGGAATGAACTCCATTGCATTGTAGGCGGCACCGCACAGTAAAGAATGCGCCCCTGTCCGAGCATGTGTTCACTTAAGAAAGCTCCTCCCTCCGTTCCAATCAGCGCAACTCCGCCTCTGCTGACCAACGCCTGCTCGATCGAGGGCGATTCTAATTGACTTGAGCGATGAGACTCTTTGCGGAACACACCGGCAAAGAGGGGATGATTTTCATCTGCATGCAAGTCGTAAGAACTTCCTTTTTGTGGTCGTAGCAACACAACATCCCCGATTGCCATTTCTGCAGCAAAGCGTTGCTGCTCGTCAAAAGATAGCGCCGAGCTGGCAAAGATGAATGCATTCCCCTGTCCCTTGCTCACGTAAGCTTTGAGCCGTTCAATCCCGCTTCTGCTCGGCGGTTCTGTCACGACGACAACATCCCATTCCTCAAGATTGACACTACCGACTTGCTCTGGGGCAACACGCCGTATGTGCATTTGACGCCGCTCGCTCATTGCCGCAAGGGCAGTTTCCACGTACTGGCTTGTCGAAGGAGTGCCCACAATTAGTACCCGCGGCAGTGATGGTATCAACAGCGCAAAGTACCGAGTATTGTTCGCATCGCATGCATCGGGCTCCACCGTGACTCGACCAGCAAGAAAGCCACTGCTTGGAACAGGAGCAGTCAAAGTAAGTGTGTACACCTGCCCCGGTGGAATATCCACACTTCGTTGTGCTACTTGCTGGTCGTTGAAGTACATTCGAACAATTGTACCCTGCGCAGGACGCCCCGTATTATTCCGAAGTCGCACAAACACTTCGATCGGCTTTTCTGGCTCAACAAGCTGAGAAAGAACCGCAACAGAGTCCACACCAATGTCAAGCTGTTCGAGCCGAGTGCTCAGTGCTGCTGGCAGAAGTATCACACGCTCAACTGCCAGAGCATGAACCACCGAGTCCTGCCAACGGAATGCGTTTGTCTGGAAATCGCTAATCACGTACAGCTCGCGATGGGCATTCTGCGCCCGTGCTAATACATCGCGCGCAACGCTAAGCATATCATCGAGCGAGACTGTCCCATACGCAAGTGGCAATGCTGAAAGTTCATCGCGGAGTGCACTAAGGGCGGTAGTAAACTCTACTCCTCGCGATTGCAACATGGCAGTAGTGGTGATGAGTGCCACTTCATCCCCACTTTTGAGTGCCTCGAGGATATTCTGTGCCTGGCGTATTGCCCATCGAAAACGATTACCCCGCTCATCACGAGTATCCATGCTTGCGGAATTATCCAGCACAATCACCACACTGCTTCGAACGGGACCGCCGAGCACAGGGAGGGAAGTTGGCAGTACAGGCCGTGCAAATGCGAGGACAGCAAAAATCACTAATGCCGTTCGCAGAATGAGCAGTAACCACTGCTGCAGCTTCAGTCGCCGAATATGCGAGCGCTGTAACTCGTGGAGAAAGCGAAGTGTGCTAAACTCGATACGGCGAAGCTTCCGCAAATTGAGCAAGTGGAGCAGAATTGGAATTGCTGCTGCCACCAGCCCAACAAGCATCCATGGATTGAAAAATTGCATAGTCCACACAGGTGCACAGAACTACGGCAGGCACAAACGGACAGACCTTCGCTTTCGTGTGTGACAATATCGTTGCTACTGGTCTTTGCCTCCGTAGTTTTGCGGCAGAGTATCCTGCATCCCCAATGATTGATGAAAATCGGCCATCTCGACATTGAGCAGGGTGTCCTTTTAGCCCCTATGGAAGACGTCACCGACTCCCCGTTCAGGCGCATCTGCCGCCGCTACGGTGCTGATATCGTGTACACAGAATTCATCTCCAGCGATGGACTGGTGCGGAATGCTCCTCGCTCGTTCCAAAAGCTTCACATCACCGCCGACGAACATCCCATCGCTATTCAAATATTCGGTGGCGACATCCCAACAATGGTTGAAGCAGCCCGTATCGCTGCTGACAGCAATCCCGACTTTCTCGACATTAACTGTGGTTGTTGGGTCAAAAATGTTGTAGCGCGGAATGCAGGAGCTGCACTCCTCAAAGATCCTCCGCGGATGGCAGCCATGGCTCGGGCGATAGTCCAAACCGTTTCATTGCCGGTGACTGTCAAAACGCGCCTGGGATGGGACCGCTCATCGATTGTTATCTGCGATGTTGCACGCATGCTGGAAGATGCGGGGATTGCCGCTCTGGCAATTCATTGCCGAACACGCGATATGGGACACAGTGGCAGTGCAGATTGGTCATGGATTCCGCGCGTTAAGGAAGTGGTTTCTATCCCCGTCATTTTGAATGGCGATGTCACCAGTGCACGCGATGTCGTGCGAGCCTTTCGCGAAACAGGCTGCGATGCTGTGATGATTGGACGCGCTGCTATCGGCAACCCATTTATCTTCCGCCAGGCAAAAACACTGCTTCGTACCGGTCAAGAAGAGCCACCCCCGACTCCCGATGAGCGTATCGCTGTATGCCTGGAGCACCTGCGTCTCCTTATCGAGTATCGAGGCGATGAGCGACGGGCAGTTCTTGAATTCCGTAAGTTTTACGCCGGCTACCTCAAATCGCTGCCCTACTCTGCCCAAGTCCGCCGCGAGCTCATGACAATGGAATCTTATTCCCCAATCGAAGAGCGCCTTCTGCTCTATGCTGCTCAATTAGCCCAATTGCCTCCGGAACATGAACTGGAGCAAGCCATGGATGAACCGTTCGAGTGCTCCAGTGAAGTCGCCGCATGTAGTACCTGAACAACCCAGTATTGGACCTGTGGCACGACAGCCGTCTTCACGTCGAGCATCTCAAACCCGTAGTCGAGCGGTTAGCAGCCCCTCGCCTCCCCAAGATACCCCTGTCCGTCCCAAGCCGCCTTCCAAACGTGGTCGCAAAAAGACCGCAGCGATATCTTCTTCTCACCAGCTTGAGCAACAAGCTCAACAAACAGGAGCAACTCCTGCTCTTCCCAGCGACGAGGAAATTACTGCATCCGCCCAAGCAATCAACCAAGTGCGCCACGAGCATAACAAAGAGCGCGGCGATACTGTAGCAGACTCGACTGAGCCAACAAAAAAGCCGATATCGCAATCGCTACCTTCCGAGAATACCTCATCCCCCTCGCGTTCTTCCTCCCGGAGCCGCCGCACCTCTAAGCATGCGCGACAGCAGACTCCACCGCCTCGGACACCAGCCGACAACGGTACAGCAGCTCCTCCAGGACCCCCTCCAGCTTCCCAGGAGCAAAGCCCGACTACTGCAGCACCTCTCCAAGAACTGCATTCTCCTCCCGCACAGTCGCGACCATCGTCGGTATCCCCCCGCACCCGACGCAGCTTTGTTGTACGCGACCTTGTGCCGATGCCTGACATCCCCGAAGACTGCCTGCCCACCATCGAGCACGTCGAGCGCATGCTCACCACAGAGCTGGCAGTCGAGCCAGGGGCAACAATTCTGGTAGCAGTCAGTGGTGGAGTTGATTCTGTAACCTTACTGGACGTCTTGTTCATCCTCTCTTACGAGCACGGCTACGCTTTGCATATTGCTCATGTCAATCACCAACTTCGCGGCGAAGAGTCCGATGCTGATGAAGCCTTCGTTCGAACGCTTGCCAAGCGCTACGACATTCCATGCCATGTCACGCATGTGGACACAGCCGCGTTTGCCCGAAAACATCGCCTAAGCACCGAGGAAGCAGCTCGTGAACTCCGCTACCGCTTCCTTCGCCAAATGTGCAGCACTGTCCATGCCCAGTACTGTGCCGTTGCTCATACTGCAGATGATACTGCTGAGACACTTTTACTCAATCTCTTCCGTGGGTCGGGATTGACAGGACTTTCCGGCATTCCGCCCAAACGTCCCCTGACCAGAAAAGCTTACTTGATTCGCCCGCTGCTTGGTATTACACGTGAAGAAATTGTGCACTACGCCCGCGCACGGGCACTCGAATGGCGAGACGACAGCACCAATGCAGAGCGTTCCTTTCGGCGGAACCGTGTGCGATTGGACTTGATGCCAACGCTGAAGGAGCATTTCAACCCGCGAATTGTCGAAACGCTTGCACGAACTGCACAGCTTCTGCGCCAAGCCGATGGATTCATTGAATCGCTCATCGAAAGCACATACACGCAAATTGCGACCGCCCGCGATGGGCGGATTGAGCTTGGTCGCTCCCAGCTCGCCACGCTCCATCCTTTTGTGCGCAATGAAATAATCGAGCGCGCACTGACCGAGCTAAGTGGCAAGCCTGTTTCTCATGCAGCAGTCGAGCGTGTGGTATCGCTTCTTTCCGCAGAAACAGGTACACGCCAAAGCGTCGTTGGTGGGATAGTTGCTATTGCAGATCGCCAAGCAATTGTTCTCAGCGACGAGAAGTTGTTTCAGACGGTGTACCTTCCTATTTTCAAGCTTGGCTCCTACAGCATCGGGCGATATGCAATCATATTGGAGGAAGTCCCGCGAAACGATGTTCGGCTTGGTGCGGACCCTTTCATCGAGTATTTCGACTACGACAAGTTACCCTACCGCTTGTTTCTCCGCACCTGGCAAGCAGGTGACCGGTTTGCTCCTATTGGCATGCATGGGGAGCGTGTGCTGATTGCTGACTATCTGACAAACGTCAAAGCCAGCGATTACGACCGCCGCACTGCTGTTGTGCTGGCAACCGCTGACGATATCATTTGGCTGTGCGGCTATCGGATGAGTGAAACGTTCAAGATCACAAATGACACCCGACGCATTGTCCGCGCAACCTTCCGCTGTTCCTGAAGCCAGCGAGCTTGTTCTCCATGACCGACGCTTTCGGCTGTTTATTGAACGGCGGACGATTGCTGCAGCAGTTGAACGTCTTGCCTCTGCAATTGCCCGCGACTATTCCGCCAGCAGCAGCGTCGTTGCTGTTGTTGTGCTCAAAGGTGCCCTTTTGTTCGCAGCAGACCTTATCCGTTTGCTTCCCTTCCCTGTGCGAGTTGAATTTGTTCGCGCCTCCAGCTATGGCGCTGGCATGACCAGCAGCGGCTCAGTCCATGTAGATGGCAGGCTCGAGGGACTTGAAGGGCACGATGTACTCCTTATCGAAGACATCGCCGACAGTGGTACGACACTGGGTGCAATTGTCGCACACTTAGAACGCTCGCATCCTCGCTCGATTGCAGTTGCGACGCTCCTCTCCAAACCAAGTGTCCACAACAACCGCATACCGCTTACCTACGTGGGGATCGAGATCGAGCCAGTGTTCGTGGTCGGTTATGGCCTGGATTACAATGAATTGGGGCGCAACCTGCCCGACATTTACTGCGTCGTTGACGACGGCAAAACAAGCTGACTTTAGCGCTACTATCCTGCGTAATGCTGTCCTTAACAAAAAGCGGGCGGGAAGATTTCCCGCCCGCACACGTCTGCGTATGAGTATCGTTCACCGTGCCGAAGAACCATTTACCTGGCGAGCAGTAAATCGCGGCTTGAGTCCCTGCCAGCATTCGTAGTAGTCTCGCTGCAACGTTGCAGTCTCCATCGCAAACTTGGTTGGGCGAATGACAAATCGCGATTCAAACATGAACGCAAGCGTATTCTGCTGCTTGACAGGCTTCAACTCAGCTGCTATTGCTTTCTCGTATGTGGCGGCATCCGGACCATGACCGCTCATACAGTTGTGCAGACTCATGCCACCGGGCACAAAGCCCTCTTCTTTCGCATCATAGACACCCCAGATTAAGCCCATGCACTCGCTCATGAAGTTACGGTGGAACCAGGGAGGACGAAATGTGTCCTCAGCAACCATCCATCGATCGGGGAAAATCACAAAGTCGCAGTTTGCTGTTCCGGGAATTTCACTCGGTGCCGTAAGGACGCAGTAAATGCTTGGATCGGGATGGTCGAACGATACCGTGTTGATGCACTGGAACTTGGTGAGGTCATACTTGTAGGGCACATAATTTCCATGCCATGCAACAACATTGAGCGGAGAATGATCGATAACCGATGCCCACAGATGTCCCTGGAACTTCGCAATAACCTCAAATTCGCCCTCGCGGTCTTCATACGCTGCAACAGGAGCAAGGAAGTGCCGGGGATATGCCAAGCCGTTGGCACCGATTGGTCCTAAATCCGGCAAGCGGAAATATTGCCCATAGTTTTCGCAGATGTAACCCCGTGCTTTTCCATCGGGCAGAACGACGCGAAACTTGATGCCCCGTGGGATAACCACAATTTCCCCCGGCTGCACTTCCAAGATTCCAAGCTCAGTGTGAACACGGAGAGTCCCTAATTGCGGCACAATGAGCAGTTCACCATCGGCGTTGTAAAAGAAGCGATCCACCATGTCTGCATTGCAGGCATACATGTGCACTGCAAGACCGCTGTGCATCGAGAGATTCCCGCATCCGCCGATGGTAACGATCCCCTGCACAAAGTCAGTAGGCTCCTCTGGAATTGGCAAAGGACTCCAGCGCAGTTGATTGGGCGTGGCAGGAACTTCCTCGAAAGGTGTTGAGCGAATAAGCCCATCGTCAATAAGTTGAAACGGCTTATGCACAACTGACGGACGTATCCGATGCATCCAGGTGCGGCGATTGACCACGCGCGGTGCAGTAAAGGGGGTGCCACTGATTTGTTCAACGTAGAGTCCATAGGGGACCTTCTGAGGCGAGTTCATCTTGGGATGAATTGCTCCCGGCAGCGCTTCACTGATGAACTCATTGCCAAACCCCGACATGTATTGCAAGCCGCGCTCGGTGACCGTCTCTGCAACAACAGGTTGATCCATGCAACCACCCAGCGTGGTGAAACATCCAACGATGGCGCGCCCAGCAGGACTCGAACCTGCGACCCACAGCTTAGAAGGCTGTTGCTCTATCCAGCTGAGCTATGAGCGCGGGCGCCAGCAAAAATACCGCACCAGTGCGCATTTTTCTTTCCTCCTGCTGCGTCGTCCTCGGAAGGAACAGAATGTTATCTTGCAACCTAAAGTCAAACGACACCAAAAGTAATGACCTATCGCGTCGCTATTGTCGGAGCTACAGGATTAGTTGGCCGCACATTGCTCGAAATTCTCCACGAGCGTCACTTTCCCGTTGCGGCACTTGACCTTTACGCCAGTGCTCGGTCAGCAGGGACAACGTTAGCATGGAAGGACCACGCACTCCCTGTGCAGGAATTGACGCCGAGTGCAGCTAATCGCCACTATGACATTGCATTCTTTTCTGCTGGAGCTGCAATCGGGAGAAACTACGCTCCACTTTTTGCAGAACAGGGCACGATCGTCATTGATAACTCCAGCGCCTGGCGAGCTGATCCGAGTGTGCCGCTTGTGGTGCCCGAAGTCAATGGAGCACGTGCCTTTACACACAAGGGCATTATTGCCAATCCCAATTGTTCAACCATTCAGTTGGCAGTTGCCCTTGCACCAATTGAGCGGCTCTTTGGTATTGAACGCGTCGTCGTTGCAACGTATCAATCTGTCAGCGGGGCAGGGAATCGAGGGCTTGAGCAGCTTCGCGCCGAACTGGAAGGAAGGGAACCGGCAGTGCGCATTGCACCACATCCCATTGCCCATAATGCTGTCTTCCACGCTATCGCTGCCGATGGCTGGAGCGAAGAAGAACGAAAAGTCATGACAGAATTGTGCCGCATTCTGGAACGCCCGGATATTGCAGTGGTTGCAACGTGTGTGCGACTCCCATTTTTCCGCTCCCATGCTGAGGCAGTGTGGGTTGAGTGCCGCCAGTGTGTTGATATGGAATTCCTTTTGGCTGCATACAAACAGTCACCAGGCGTTGTACTGATGGAGGAAGACTATCCTACACCCCGCCGTGTAGCTGGTAGTGATGCCGTTTGGATTGGTCGAGTACGACGCGATCCGAGCAATCCTCGGGCAGTAGCCCTGTGGGTGGTGGCAGACAACATACGGAAAGGTGCAGCGACCAACGCAGTGCAAATTGCTGAGCTTCTTCATGCTGGCGCCTCCCCAACACAGAGTGCGACTTTTGCAGGAACAGCATCATGAGCCGCTATGCAATCATCATGGCAGGAGGCAGTGGAGAACGCTTTTTCCCTCTTAGCCGCCGCCATCGTCCTAAGCAACTTCTCCCACTGCTCGGTGAAGGAAAAACTCTACTTGAGCATGCCGTCGAGCGCTGCTGCATGGTCGTTCCCGCCTCGAACGTGATGATCATCACCAGCACTCATCTTCAAGAGCCGATTTGTGAGCTTCTTCGCACCATCATCCCGCCAACCAACATCATCGCCGAACCAGCCAAGAGAAATACTGCCGGTTGCCTGACGCTTGGCGCTGCAGTTATCGGTATGCGTGACCCATCAGCGACAATTGCGGCGGTACCAGCAGACCACTACGTTGGTGACAATGCGGCATTCGGGGCAGCGTTGGAACGTGCCTTTGCTTATGCCGAAACCCATGATGCCATCGTGACATTTGGCATCCCTCCTACTCGCCCAGAGACAGGTTACGGATACATTGAAATAGGCACTGCCGAGGCAGACGGCTTCTACCGTGTTGCCTCCTTTCGCGAAAAGCCTGACCGTGTAGCAGCAGAGCAATACGTTGCAGGGGGAAATTTTCTCTGGAATAGTGGCATGTTCATCTATCGCCTCGATGTATTTGAGCAAGAGCTATGCATCCATGCTCCTTCGTATGGCAACGCTATTGCTCCGCTACGCAATGCCTTTGCCCGCAATGATGTCGAAGAACTATCAGCGGTCTTTGGTCAGCTGCCGAACATCTCGATTGACTACGCGCTCATGGAGCGAACATCGGCAATCGCCGTGCTCAAAGCAGAATTTCCATGGGATGATCTTGGTTCATGGGATGCACTTCGGCGTCTTGTCACGACTGACTCTGAGGGAAATGTCTGCTTGGGACGTACTCTGCTGCTGGATTCGCGGAATGCTACATGCGCCAACTACGCTACCAAGCCAGTGCTTCTTTGTGCTTTGGGCATTGAAAATATCGTCGCCGTTGTCACCGACGATGTAGTCCTGCTTTGCCGTGAAGACAACGTGCAGCAAGTACGGCGCATTGTCGAATATCTTGCCAGTCATGGCATGGAGCAGTGGTTATGATACTGCTGACGAACATTTCGGAGCTTGTTACTGTTCGATCGCCAATCGCGGGACGAAAGCCTGGCAGCCAGATGAACGATCTGGGGATCATCCGCGATGCTGCTATGCTCATTGAAGAGCGCGTGATCTGGATTGGCACACGGCACGAGGCAGAAAAAGTGATAGGCTCAACCCCTATCCCTCAGTATGACTGCCGTGGGCAGGCAGTATTGCCTGGATTTGTGGACTCACATACACACATCGTGTTCGCAGGGGATCGCTCCAACGAATATGCTGAGCGTATCCGGGGAAAAAGCTACCAGGAAATTGCAGCGCAAGGTGGTGGCATTATGGCGACGGTTCGCGCAACACGAGCAGCAAGTGAAGAGGAGCTTTACCACAGCGCGCAAGAACGAATTCTGTCTGCCCTCCGCCATGGCACTACAACACTCGAGATCAAATCCGGTTATGGCCTCGATGCAGAAAGCGAGCTGAAAATGCTCCACGTTATCGATCGGCTCCGGCGGTCGTTACCGGTGCGCATTGTTGCTACATTTCTCGGTGCACATGCTATACCTCCAGAATTTGCCGATCAGCGTGACCAATACATCGAGTTACTCACCAAAGAGCTCATCCCGCATATTTCGCGGCAGAAATTGGCAACTTTTTGCGATGTTTTTGCCGATGTCGGCTACTTTACCACCACAGAAGCACAGCGGATTCTGGAAGCAGCTCTTGAGTGGGGTCTTGTACCCAAGCTCCACGCAGATGAATTCGTTGATGTTGGTGCTGCACAGCTTGCAATCGCTGTGGGAGCTGCCAGTGCTGATCACCTGCTGCATATCAATCCAGCGACAGTCGAAGAATTTGCTCGATGGCGCACCGTTGCTACGCTGCTGCCGGGCACTGCATATACGCTTCGGCTCCCCATGCCACCGGCTCGCACACTCATCGAGGCAGGAGCAACTGTTGCCATCGCTACTGACTGCAATCCAGGTTCGTGCTATTGCGAGAACATGCAGATGGTGATTTCGCTGGCAACTCAACTGTGTGGAATGACAGTTGAAGAAGCAATCACCGCAGCAACACTGCATGGCGCCGCTGCTCTTCTACGGGAAACCGAGGTCGGCAGTCTGCAAGTGGGAAAGTACGCAGACTTCATCGTTCTCGACTCACCCTCGTACTTAGATCTTGCCTACCATTTTGGCACAAACCGCGTTGCAGAAGTATGGATTGGAGGAAAGCAAGTGCTAACGAATTCCGCGCTTCAATCGTTATGAATCGCGGACAGTAGTGGTAAAATTGGCCAGATAATTTCTATGGCACAGCGCGAGATTCCTCATTACCACGAGTTTGTAGCTAAAGACCAGCGCCCGAGTGTTGGGCACACATACCGCTGGTATCTCGGTGGAGACTACGTGTACACAGCACGCGTTGTTGAATTTCGCGGTGGCTGCTGGGCACGAGTGCAAGTCATCGAATCAGCACCTCAGCACACTTCAGTGTACACACCTGGTGCAGAATTCGAGATCAAAATCGCCCATTACCGCTACGAAGCAGTACCAGAGCGTTCCTCTTCCGCATAGGTCCCTCGTGCGAGAAGCTGAGTACGTCTTTTCCCCTCTCCACAGCAGGCGACCCAGCATTGAGAGGAGGGAGAAATCACGCACTTTTTGTTTGTGGCCCCGAGAGGACTCGAACCTCCGACACCAGGTTTAGGAAACCTGTGTTCTATCCAGCTGAACTACGGGGCCCTCATCGAGCATAACTGCTACGACGCTTATCAGACGTATCTGTACAGCGTTTCGTAAGACGTGCCACGTATGACTCTTGAAGACTATGCATTAGAGCTTGCTCAGCATCAGTTTGGTCATCGTAGCCGACTAAGTGGAGCACTCCATGCACAGCAAGCCGCACCAGCTCGTTTTGAAGGGAAACACCATACTCTGCTGCCTGCCGCCGAGCCGTGTCCACACTAATATAGAGCTCTCCCATCAACGGAGCATGGGAAAGAGGAAAGCTGATTACATCGGTTGCCCAATCATGCTGCAAATACTCCGCATTGATATGGCGGATAAATGCATCGTCGCAAAGAACTACGCTTATTTCCGCTGTAGGAACACTTTCTCCCTCGAGTACAGCGGTAATTGCTCGCTGGAGAAAACGTCGGGGCAAGCGTCGAGCAGGATGTACAACCTCGACAGTGATATGGTGTCCTGGCAAAACCACTTCTGACGGAAGAACAAAATCTCGGTTACCGGTCATTGGCATCCACGAGCAAGCGGTGTTCCGCCAGAGCAAGTTGCATGACTGACAACAGGAGCGCTGGATCGAGCGCGTCAATGGGTACTCGCAGCAGCTCCAGCGGGACGTCTGCATAAAGGGTGCAGGTACGCCCTGCACTAATGAGCATGCACGAGGCACGGTCTGCATTTCGGGCAATGAACAACACTTCATCAGGTTCAATGACCATGTAGTCGGTACAACCAAACAGCTGGTAATATCCCTGTCGTGATTGCACAGTGATAAGAGCTATCTCCCCTGCTGGCGTAGCAATGCGTGGATAGATTGTCACAAGTTGCTCCAGTGCACCGCTACTGGCACGCTGCTCAATGCTCCACCCGTTGTGTTCTGCAACAGTAGCACCACGCAGCGTCGCTGCAATCTGCCGAATGTCCTCAGAACTAAACGTGCACACCATTGGTGATTTAGCAAACGCATGCTTTAGCGCACAAAAGTACAGCATCTGAAGCACTCATTCGCCGATGATTTTTACCAGGACACGCTTTGGTCTACGCCCATCAAACTCCCCGTAGAAGATTTGCTCCCATGGACCAAAATCCAACTTTCCATTAGTGACCGCGATGACGACTCCTCGCCCCATGATTTCTCGTTTGAGGTGGGCATCAGCATTGTCCTCACCGGTGTCGTTATGGCGGTACTGATGATGGGGATTCTCTGGTGCTAAGCGTTCGAGCCAACGTTCAAAGTCTTCGTGCAGGCCTGGCTCATCATCGTTGATGAACACGCTCGCCGTAATGTGCATTGCATTGCACAGGAGCAATCCTTCTCGAATACCACTTTCCCGGAGGCATTCCTCTACCAAAGGCGTGATGTTAACAAACGCACGCCGACTGGGGATATTGAACCACAACTCCTTGCGATAGCTTTTCATTGAATCATCCGATCAGGTGCTGCAATTCCGCGAAAGACGAGGAACTTGTACACGCGTGGCTCCAGCCAGAGCATCGCAAATGCAAAAATGGCGCCAGCAATTAAATCAACCACGTAGTGATAGCGCAAGTACACCGTTGCAACAATCAAGCTGGCACCAATCACTGTCACGGGCATTCGCAATGGACTTCGACATCGCCACGCGAGAATAATCGTTAGCAGTGTCATCATAGTGTGACCGCTTGGGAAGCAGTCACGATTGACCACACGTTCGGGGAATGGCTCGCCCGGCTCAATGCCGCCTCCCTCGTTGACTAAAGCACGCAAATACGGCGTTAGCCATACCCCTGGAAGCTCGCGGTCCAATTGGTGAAAGTCATGCAGGGTAAATCGCGGTCCAATCGCGGGTAGTGCAAAGTAGGCAAGGTACGACACATAAAACCCAAACACAATCATCCTTCCAAAGCGGAGCATTGTCACAGTGCGGCGCTGGGCAAAAAAGCTCAGAGCGACAGCAATGGGAAGCAGGTAAAACGACACATAACACACTTGCAAGTACTCCGTTATCCACGGATTGGCAAACTGCGCAAACCAAACCGTTGGATCGACACCAAAGAGCATACGATCCAGCTTGATGAGTAACCAGTCGTAATCGCGCTGATGGAGGGCAGGGACAAGGAGCTGACTTTGCTGGTACATCGGATAGACCATCGGGATCACATAAAAAAAGCGCAGCAGTCGCACACCCCGATGCTCTGTTGCCATGTTCAGCCATGCAATTGCAACAATCGCAATCGCAAAGAGAAAATTCGTTACCAGTATCATTGTTGCCTTTGGCACTCGCGGATAGAAAAGCAAGGCAAGCGTAGAGTAAATCGCCATAATCGCCAGCGTGTACCAATCAAGCGCAGTTAGCACGCCCACTATTCGCAATTCTTCCTGGCCTAACCGCTGGCGCAGGGTTGCAATCCGATTCATTGGCGTTGTGCAAGAGTATCCAAAAATGAAGCAAGCCACTGAAACTGCTGAGGACTCACCTGCTCGGCTCGACAGTGCATCAAAGGTAACTGTTCAAGCATAGGTGGAAAGGCTCCCACTAAAGACTGAACATACCGCTCTAATGCATTGCGCAACTTTTTACGTCGCTGCTGAAAGGCTGCCTTCACAAGCTGCATGGTACGCCTGTTTGCATCACTACGGAGAGACACACCGTTACTGTCGATCGCAACAACCGACGAGGTAACCTCGGGGCGCGGATGGAACGCCGACGGGGAAACGTCAAAGAGAACCTGCGCTCGCTGCGCAACCAACGCAGTGGCAACCGATAAAATGCCGTAAGTCTTCGACCCTGGTTGCGCCACAATCCTTGCTGCTACCTCTTTTTGCACCATCAGCACAATGCGGCAAATACGGTCAGTACGTTCGTAGAGCCAAAACAAAATTGGTCCCGTCAAATGGTAGGGTATGTTGCCCACCGCAATCAGTCTACTTCCATCAGAAATGTCCAGCTGATCAAGTTCCAGAGAGCGAATATCTCCTTCGACAATGCGAAGATGAGTCACAGAGCCAAGCTCATCGCGCAAAACAGAAACTGCGCGATGGTCTATTTCAACAGCGATTACTTGGCGTGCCGGCATAGTAACAAGATGGCGCGTCAATGCGCCTGTCCCTGCACCTATCTCGAGCACTGTATCCTGCTGCCCTGCATTGAGTGCTTGGGCAATGCGGTGGGCAATCGCAGAATTCCGTAGAAAGTGTTGGCTCAGGCGACGGCGCGGGCTAATCATCGCGCGAGCGTGCAGTTGCATCGGCAAAGGCGCGGGAAAGTTTTCGTTGTTCGTTGGAGAGAAATTCAGAAATCACTTTAACCTCGGCAAGGACAGGCATAAAATTGGTGTCTCCATTCCATCGGGGCACCACATGCACATGGACATGATCAGGAAGTCCTGCTCCCGCGGTACGTCCCAGGTTAGTACCCACGTTGAAGCCATGCGGAGCATGAGTGGTACGGAGTACGCGGAGTGATAGCTGCACCAGCTCGATGAGAGCATGAGCCTCGTAATCTGCAAGCTCCACCAAATCTCCCACATGTCGGTATGGCGCTATCAGCAAATGACCACTGTTGTAGGGGAAGCGATTCATGATAACAAACCCCAACTCACCACGGTAGACAACGAGGTTCTCACTATCACACTCTGGCGGCGCCTGTGCTGCAGCACAAAGAAAGCAGCTTCCATCTGCCTTTTCTTGGGAAAGCGATTGAATGTACTGCGATCGCCATGGGGACCAAAGTTGGTTCATTACTGGCGTTCCGATTGTGCGACTATGTGATGAAGTGTTTGTTGAGCAATACGCCGATCGCGCTGCTGTTGGGCAAGCTGGCGAAGGTCAACAATACGGTCTGCCTCATCCACGATTTCTGTACCGAGGATGGTCTCGACGACGTCCTCCAGCGTAATAAGTCCCTCGACGCTCCCGTATTCATCGACAACGATAAACATGTGTTGGCGCCGCGTGAGGAACTCTTCGAGCGCGCGGTCGAGTCCGATGTTTTCTGGAATGAACACCACCTGCCGAACCAGCGATCGCACTTTTTCATCACCACCGCCGCTGAGCGCACGCAGTAAAATGTCTCGCGAGAGAACATACCCAATGATAGCATCCACGTTCATCCCCTCCCACACGGGCAAGCGTGAATAGGTCTGTAATTCAGGCATCTTTGCAGCATCGGCGATGGTCATATCTGCTGGTAACCCTGCCATGACACTGCGCGGTGTCATCACATCTTCCACATGAATGTCGCGTACCCGCATGATGTTTTGGAGAATGCGTACTTGCCCAGCTTCGAGCGTACCTTCTTCAACCGCTTCTTCCATGATCGCAGTGAGTTCTTCGGCTACTTGCTCGCGAGCTTCCTCTTGACTCCGATGGCGAGCATGGAGGAGCTTATCCACGGCTTCAATAGCAAGTACAAACGGGACACTCACACGGAGAATGCCGCGAAACCACCGTGCAACAACCAGAATTGCTCCATCAGCAACGAATGCACCGAGCACATGCACCAGTGCCTTCCAGAGCACAACACCTGCAACAATTCCTAACAGCCCCCCAATCATCAGCATCCCACCTGTGGGAGCATATAATGCTGCTAAACTTGCTGAAACAGCAGCAACCGTTGCTACATCGAGCACCATCAGTAAAGTTCGCTCTACCGATCCAAGCCGGCGAGCATCATAGATGCAGTCAAGCAACTCGGGGAATCGTTCGTGTAGATGTTCTATCCGCGTTGCACTAGCCGAAGCTATCACTGAACGCACAAATGAAATCACACTCAGCAGAATACCACTGCCCCACGCGATCAGTGTTACAAGCAGCTGGTGCGATCCATCCTCGCTCATTGTTCCGACTGGTCTTAACTACGAAACTCTCGGTCAACGATCGTAATGCGGCCGGGATAGGTCATCTTCCCGAACTTTGTACGGACAGTTGGCTGTGCATCAAGCTTTAAGCGAGCTGCTGATCCATTTTTCCCGCCAATTGCCAGTGCTAAGTTGATTAGTTTTTCGTACCCTTGCTTACCAAAAAATTCATATAGGTCGAGCGAAATTCGCAGTGGGACAGTTGTCACTACCCCTGCGGCAGGAATTTCTACTTCGCGATCGAGCTGTCCACTCACGGTAGGTTGATCATCGATAAGGAGCCGAAAGTCCAAGCCAGCAAGAGTCGCAGGAACCGCACTGCGCCCCTGCGTCCCGTCGTTGGGATTACGGATTTCTAAGTCAACTATGAAATCCGCTGGCAGTTTGCCAGTGCGAAATGCATCGAGCAGTTTGAGACCATCGCCCACGGGATTGAAATCGCCCAGCGACGATTTGTCTGCCAGGGAAATACCCACTAAGCGAAATTCTCGCACCGAACCAAGCTTGAATTGCAGCCGCTGGAGATTTGTTAGCGCATCGGAGATTTGCTTGATTTGTGCGCACCCCAATGGCAGTATTGCCAATAGCCCAGCGACACTCCATACACGCCACATGTGAACCATATCAGCAAAGGCAAAAAGTACCATTCTTGCCGCTGCAGCACCTGTGCAGCTATTGGCAAATTACAACACTCTACCCCTATCTGTTCTGCTCCCTTGCCATAAAGGCTCTGAAAGAGAGGCCCGGCGCTCGATCTATCACCTTATGCTGAGTGGCTCACCGTCTCGGCAAGCTGGCGTTCCAGTTCCTCTGCCTTCCGTCGTTGAATGTTAAGGGTCGTTAGCAGTCGCACTTTCGCAATCAAAAGTTTTTCTTCAATAGGTTTGCTAAGAAAATCATCTGCCCCATTCTCAATTGCTTTGAGCTGATTAGCAACGTCATTGAGTGCTGTCACGATTACCACAGGGACCTTTGCGGTTACAGGATTTTCCCGCAAGCGACGCACTGTTTCGTACCCGTCCATTCGCGGCATCATGACATCGAGAACAATAGCATCCGGCAGACGCTGCCCGACTTTCTCCAGGCACTCTATACCATCATAGGCTTCTGCTGCCTCAAATCCATTTGATTCAAGATACCGCCGCAACAGCTTTGTAGTGATGCGGTTGTCATCAACGACTAAAACGTATGGCTTTTCCATAGAACACTCCACAGTGATGCGACAACTATGCTATCAATTTCGACAGCACAACTTGTGTGCCAGCCATCTGGAGCAATTCATCGGGCGTTGCAATATAGTGCGCACAGTTTGATTGTGTGGTAAGATTTCCGAACACCGTGCGCCATTGCTCAACTCCAATTTTGCTAAGGATATGTATCGGCGCAATTGTCCGTTCCTGTAGCCTGTTATTGGGAAAAAGATGTGTATGCGCTCGCTGGTACCGCATCATTGCTTGCTGCTGTCGAAGACGCACAGCGCGCCGAATTTTCTGTTCCAGTTTGGCTAATTGCTCACCTATGTTGTGGGCAACAGCACCGACTGCTTTTTTAAGCGAGGGATCATACTCCGCCGCTCGCCTCTCCAGCTCTGTCATGTATTCGAATTGGGAGCGTCGAATCACATCAAGCTGACTGAACAGCCCACTACTGTCGAGCTGTCGTGCGACCCATGCGAAAAAGGCCGATTGAGGTTGGAAAAAGTGCTCTATATCGTTCCCGTGCTGCTCGATTAGACGGAGCACTGCTGCCGGAACAAGCGTTACCGAGTGTCGAAGAGCAAGCGTGGGCATCGGAATTTGCCAGAGACGATAAACACCACGCAATTGCAGATGATACTGCAGTTCCGCTGGTCCAACAATTGTCACCATAGGCGCAAAAAGCCAATCCTGAACCAACGGCCGCAACACGGCGGTTGGCGAAAAATGGTGAGGCTCTCTCCGCATGCGTGCTGCTAACTCCTCTGCCTTGATACGCTGCTGCGCTATGCGGTAGTGCCACTCATCTTCTTGGTAAATGCGAAAGCGCCTATTGCCGTGATGCAAAAACAGGTTGATACGCGCAGCGTCCACTTGAGGCATGTAGCCACGTTCCACAAGAAGCCGCGTCTGTTGGGCAACTGCCTGCTGAAGTTGACCGGGCTCGGCTATTTCGCGCTCCAGCACCGTCTGCATTGCCCCATGTGTGCGCAGAATAGACGAGCGGACAAAAAGAACCCCTTCCTCTTTCCAGACGTGGTGGTGTACTCCAATAAACGCATCAGACCACGATCGTCCAACCGCATAGCATGTGCGCAAAAGAGACAGGGTTTCTTCTACAAACGGTAAACCTGCCAGTAGATCAGCTAACTGCCCAAGGTGCTCTTCCACTGCTGGACCAAGCCTGCATGAGCTAACGGTTGTTTGAGGTGGATATACTTCCGCTGAGGGGCATACGTAGCGCACTACACGATCGTCGTTGCTAACGACACTCACCTGGCTTGCTTCCGCAAGGTCGTGATCGTTATCCTCCACCCAAAACAGCGGCACAGCGTTCTGCTGGCGTGCAACCGCGACAATTGTTGCAATTTTTAGCCACGTGTAGAGTGGACCACCCAAGTAACCAACTTGCTGTCCTCCAATGATAACCGGTGCACCTTGGCGGAGACGCTCAAGATTTGTGCGTTGCTGCTGGCTCGTCACAAAGGGGTGCATCGTCTGCTCTATCGCTGGGATAGCTGCTGCTTGTACAGCGCGAGGGGAACTATCACCCGAACATTGGGCAAGAAGCCAATCGTCGCCGCGTGTGTAATCGCACACAAGCGAAGAAACACCCGGCACACGACACCAAGGAATCTCGATCATACTGCATTCATCACCATGATAATGGTCGTTGACGCAGGCTCAGCGCTGCTATTTTCCTCAGTAGCTCAGCGCAACAGCCCTGCTAATTTCGCGCATCGTTTCACTGTTGTGCAGGACTTGTATGCGTTTTTACAATTACATTGCTGGAGAATGGACACCCCCACAATCAGATCGCTGGTTTGCGAACATCAATCCTGCCGACACTCGAGATATCATCGGGGAGTTTCCGCGTTCCTCTGCGCACGATGTAGATCATGCAGTCACAGCAGCACAGGAAGCATTCCGCACATGGAGTCGGATTCCCGCTCCCCAGCGCGGAGAAATTATTCGGCGGGCTGGGGATATCTTCAGGCGTCGGAAAGAGGAGCTTGCTGCCATCATGACGCGAGAAATGGGGAAACCTCTATTTGAAACAAGAGGCGACATTCAAGAAGCTATTGACACCGCCTATTACAGCGCAACCGAAACTCGACGTCTGTTCGGCTACACAACGCCAAGTGAACTTCCGAACAAGATGAATCTTTCCTTTCGCATGCCGATTGGTGTCTGCGCGGTAATTACTGCCTGGAACTTCCCGATAGCTGTACCTTCGTGGAAAATTTTTCCCGCTTTGGCAGCAGGCAATACTGTTGTCTGGAAGCCCTCAGAGGATGCTCCTCACTCCGCGATAATATTTGCCGAAATTCTCGAGGAAGCTGGTGTGCCAGCTGGTGTGTTCAACGTTGTGCACGGCGATGCCGAAGCAGGAGCCGCCCTTGTTGAACATCCCCTTGTGCGTGTTGTAGCCTTCACTGGATCAACAGCAACAGGTACTGCAATCGCTGCACGCTGCGGCACACTCAACAAGAAGGTGTCGCTCGAAATGGGGGGAAAAAATGCTGTTATCATCATGGATGATGCCGACCTTGAGTTGGCACTCGAAGGAGTACTGTGGGGTGCATTTGGCACTACCGGTCAACGCTGCACTGCCACGTCACGGCTGATCTTGCATGCACCGATCCATGACCGCTTTCTCGAGATGCTCATCAAACGGGCACGGATGCTGCGGATTGGTTCGGGGCTCGACCCAGCTACCCAAATGGGACCAATTATCAACCAGCGACAGTGTGACAAGATTCTCTCCTACATTCAGATTGGACAAGAAGAGGGCGCACGCTTAGTGTGCGGCGGTCATCGCCTCGCAAGTGGAGAATTTGCCAACGGCTACTTCATTGAACCTACTATTTTCACAGAAGTCCGGCCAACTATGCGTATTTGGCGCGAGGAGATTTTCGGTCCGGTGCTTTCGGTCGCAAAGGCAGAGTCATTCGAGCATGCAATCACGTTAGCAAATGATTCCGACTATGGGCTGTCGTCATCAATTTACACGCGCTCGGTAGAGTACGCTTTTGCTGCGATACGCGACATCGAAGCAGGCATCACCTACATCAACGCACCAACTATCGGCGCCGAAGCACACATGCCCTTCGGTGGAGTCAAGAATACCGGCAATGGTCATCGCGAAGGCGGATGGACAGTGTTCGATATTTTCACCGAGTGGAAAACAGTGTACGTGGACTTCAGTGGACGACTCCAACGCGCCCAGATAGACACTCAATTGGAGTAAACTGTTTTTGCTTGGTCGAGCGCTGTGAGCCGTGTAAGGAGCTGCTGCTGTGCTTGGCTTGGAGTAAGTGCCCGGTAAAGAAGCTGGGACAGTACCTCCTCGACTGCGCGCTCTGCCTCAAGATAGGTGGAAGTGACAGGAAGGATTCGTGAGCGGAGTGTCTGCTCATATGCAGCGCGCCACAACCAAGACTGCCGGAGCAAACTATCAAGCGCCGTAGGTGTTGGAGGATGCTGGGCTGGAAATCCTGCATCCGCAATACTACGACAAAAGCGCGCTGTCACATCCCACTGTGCCAGATATGCAAGCAACGCATAGGCCTCGCGCCGATTCGGCGAATTTTTCGAAATTGCAAAGCAATCAGCGCTGAGGATACTTGCCCCATCGCCCCCTTTCATAGACGGGATGGCAGGAAGCACGGTGTAATGATGCACCACCGCTGAGTCTGCAAGCATCCACAATCCCGAGAGTACAGCCCCAAGCTCCCCTCGCCGAAGTCGTATATCAAGCTGGCGAGATGGCTCGACGACTGCAATCAGCGTCAACTGTTGTAACGCCTGTAGAGCACCAACCACATTGCTATCGGCAGCGGCGGCGCTATACGGAAGCACATGCAATAGCCTTGCACCTGCGGACCAAAGGAAAGGTAAGTCCCGCTTGATCACATTATGGGGATCGCTTGTGCAAAGTCCGATACCATAGCGCTGAGGCGGCTGATGAAAGGTGGCTAACCGCTGGTACATTTCTTGCCACGAAGCACCCTCGCTTATTCCCGTCGCCCGATGGACAAACAGAACGCGTGCATTTACTGTCCACGGTATAGCATACCGTGTTGCATTGACCATACCAATTTGCACAAACTCTGGGCGTACGGCGGCTGAAAGTGTAGTATCCAGCGGAGTGAGTACCGGAGCAAATTGAGCGATCCATTCTGCTCCAAGATGCACTACATCCGGTCCAGCACCACTGGTGAATGCGATCTGGAGCTTTGCTTGACCATCGCTCCACTGCAATGGAGTAAGCTCAACACGAATAGCGGGATGGGCACGTTCAAACTCCTCAATAGCGGCACGGAACGCCCGCTCCTGTGCTGGCTCGCTCCAAAAATGCCACACCTTCAGGACACGAACTTGTTGATCTTGGGCCGTACATGCCCCAAGAAATACCGCTATCCAGGTAAGTAGGGTGTGCCGATGCTGCATTATTGGAGCTGGGGTGAATCACCTTCTCCCACAGAGGCAGTCGCCGAGCCGCTCGGCGTAGGACGGTATCGCTCTGGATGAAAATATGCATCCAGAATTGCACGAGCGATTGGGGCGGCACGCGTTGCGCCAAAGCCAGCATTTTCCACCATCACACACATCGCAATCGTGGGATTTTCCGCCGGAGCATAGCAGATGAACCACGAGTGGTCTTTACCGTGCGGATTTTGTGCAGTTCCTGTTTTTCCACAAACAGCAACACCCTCAACGCGAACATTCGTAGCAGTGCCCCCTGGCACGTTGCACACCGCATACATACCTTCCTGCACAATGCGCATGTAGCGTGGATTGAGGGGGAGTTTGATGCTTCCATATGCCACCTTTTCTAGCCGTCCTGTTTCTTTGTTGTAGATGGCACGCACAACATGTGGCTGATAGAGCGTTCCGCCGTTGGCAATTGCAGAGACATAGACCGCCATCTGAAGAGGCGTCACTCCCAATTCACCCTGACCGATACCGAGATTGATCATACGGCCATCGAGAAGATTTCCAGTGACACCACGACGCTCGAACCACTTTCGCGAGGGAAGCAAGCCGGGACGCTCCCCCGCAATATCAATCCCCGTAAGTTGGCCAAAACCAAACAAAGTGCCGTACTTGTACAGGTTGTCAATACCTATGCGCTGCCCCAGGCGATAGAAGAAGACGTTACACGATACCTGAATCGCCCGCCGCACATCAACTGTACCATGGGCGCCGTGGCATTTGAAGCTGCGACCGCCGTAGGTAAAGCTTCCCGGACAGTGAATCGTAGTCTGTTCGTCCAGTATCCCTTCGTGGAGTGCCGCAAGGGCAACAAGCATTTTCCAGGTTGATCCGGGTGGATAGATTGTCTGCATTGCCCGATTGAATAGCGGCTTTGTCGAATCACGAGCAAGCTGAGCAAAGTATTCTCCAGCCTTTGGTGTCTCCATTGGATGGAGGTCATAGTCTGGCTTGCTGACTAAGGCGAGGACCTCTCCATTCCGTGGATCAAGGACAACGATAGCACCATGATCATTGCCCATCTGCTGCTCGGCAACTTCTTGCAGGAGTGCATCAATGCTCAGGTATAAATCTGCTCCCTCGATTGCTTCGATATCGCTACGGCCATTGTTGAAGCGCTCAATTGGTTGCCCTGCCGCATTGACCGCAACAAATTGTACTCCCTTACGGCCCCGGAGAAAGGGTTCGTATGCAGCTTCTAAGCCTGTTTTCCCAATGTAGTCGTTGAGAGTGTAGTAGTCTCCTTTGCTGGCGATATCTCGCTCATCCACCATGGCACGGTAACCGAAAACATGGCTTGCATGGGCACTAAGAAGATACCGCCGCTTAACATCTGTGCGAATTTCAATGCCCGGCAGTTCGGCTGCATGCTCTTCAATTGCAGCAACAACATCCAGCGGTGCATCGCGAAGGATAGGAATTTGCTGAAATCGGTATGGGAGCGCCTGAGCATAGAGCATCCGCAGTGTAGGCACATCTTTACCTACCAATCGGGCCAACAGAGGGAATGTCATCGTATCAACATCATTGGGCGTCATGGTAACGATAAACGCCGGATCATTGCGGACAATCATTTTCCCGTTGCGGTCATACATACAGCCACGCGATGGAATCTTTGCTCGTTGCTTGATAGCCTGCATTTCGCTCCGCTGCAGGTATTCTGCCCCTCGAATTACCTGTAGGTAACCTAACCGCACAACAAAAAGTCCGATGGTTGCAAGTACTGCAACGCGCAGCATGCGCCCTGCACGAACCGTCCACGTATCGAGAGAGGTATTCATCGCGGTAGTGTGCTCGAGAATCTACAAGCTGTCATTTTCACGATATACGGTGTATTCGAGCACTAAGACGTCGGTGAGAGCAGCCACATTTTGCCTCTCAGTACCGCTTGGTACTAATCGGTTCCACCAGTGAAAGCATCCACAGGCAACCGGTAATCCCTGCTACAAACAAGAGCCAGCAACTGCACCATCGGGCCGATGGCATTTAGGGCAGTGTTGCAAGCAAGCGGTCAACTTCTTCGATTGTGACGTTCTCGTAGTAGTCTTCGTTGATAGCAATCATCGGTGCACCACCACATGCCCCCATGCATTCCACCTCTTCGACGGAAAAGCGGCCATCGCTGGTGCGCTCATTGTTACCTATCCCCAGTTTCGTGCATACATGGCGGAAGATTTCCTCTCCTCCCCGCAGCATGCAGGAGATGTTTGTGCACACCTGGATGTGATACTTGCCCATGGGCTTTTTGAAATACATCGTGTAAAAGCGTGCAACTCCCATCACGTGCGCATAGGGCAAGTTCATTACTTCCGCAACAAGGCGCATGACGTCTTCGGAGAGCCAGCCCCATTTTTTCTGTGCCATCCAGAGAACGGGCATTAGTGCTGCCTTGGGTTCTGGATAGAGCTTTTTGAGCCGCTCGATTTCTGCAAGTTCCTGGTCGGTAAAGTGCAGTGTCTGTTCCATTGTTTATCGGTTCACAACAAACGCGTGCAAAACTACAAATCACCGGCGACGGCTGAAAAGTTTCGCATAGAGCCAAATTTTCACAGCCAACCAAAGCTTGTGGGGAGTGCGAACGCGAAAGCGTCGCCGATATACGTCAAAATTTCCCAGCTCAATTTTCTCAAGTAAGCGGTAATAGATGGCATCCATAATCTCCGCAGGATAGAGCGTTGCACGCTCATCGGGATGTAATGCCGCCCGCGCACGGTTGTAATACATTCGCGCGCGCTGTGCCTGAAAGCGCATCAACTTGATGAAGCGTTCGTCGTACACTTCCGCAATCAGATCACGCTCGCTATAATGGAACCGCTCTAAGTCTTCCTGGGGCAGGTAGATATATCCCCGGTTTTTGTCTTCCTTGACATCGCGGATGATATTGGTAAGCTGAAGGGCATATCCCAAGTTGATGGCGTATTCTTCTGTTTCGTCGTAGCGATAACCAAAAATGTGGATGCTCATCAATCCGACAACACCAGCGACGCTGTAGCAATACTCCTTTAGCTCATCGAACGTTGCATATCGCCGCTGCACAAGATCGCGCTCTACTCCATCGAGGAGGGTCAGCAGGTATTGCTTGGGGATAGCAAAACGCTCCAAGACTGCCGCCAGCGGCCGAACAGCAGGCTCGACACTACGTCCCGTGTAAATTGCTTCGATTTGCTCGCGCCACCACCGCAATTGCGCACGCCGAACAGCCACATCAGGGCTATATGCTGACGAGGCAGCATCAACGATTTGATCCACTGTCCGACAAAATGCATAGAGTGTCGTAATTGCTCGCCGTATTTCTCGGGGCAATAGAGAAAACGAGTAATAGAAACTCGTCATTGAGCTTGTTACGAGCGCATCCATCGGCGACGGCAAAGCTACAACTTTGGTCCGAAGACCAGTCGCACCAGCAGGCTGAGAAGATCACTCCATTGCAGGCGGGGGCGATTATCAAGATGTTTTCCTCGCTTGCGGCACCGGTCCAACACGACCTCTGCTGTACAGATGGTCACATACGTCTGTAGTCGCAAGCGGCGTTGCCGAAGCAAGCGGACAACCGTTCTTCCGTGCGCAAGCAGCTGCGTTGTCAACGCGTCATAGCGACAGGAAAGTTCCTCGCAAAGGCGAGTGTCCTGTCGCACTTGTTCCCACCGAGGGGGCACCTCTCCACCAAGCCATGCCAGTGGTGCTGTTACTCGCCCCCGTTGCCAATCCTGTGCAACATCCTGCCAAAAATTGAGTACCTGCAATCCTGCACAGAATGCATCCGATGCTGGCGCGATCGTAGGCTGCCATTGATTTGCCAATCGCAGTAGTAGCTCCCCGATCGGTGCAGCAGAATGATGGCAGTACAGCAAGAGCTCCTGCTCAGTTGCGAAGGGACGAAATGCTGCATCATACCGAAACGCCCAAAGAAGTCGTCGCAAGGGAGCATCCGGAAGAGCATTCCGCTGGACAGTTCGCACTATAGCGCGGGCTATGGGATGACCATCTGGTGGCGCATCGAGCCATCGCTCAATCTCATCCAACAACACGAGTTTCTGCTCGCTTGGAATCTGAAGCTCATCAGCAACATCGTCGGCAAGTCGAGCGAAGGCATAGATAGCAGCTATATCATCGCGCATGCGACCGAACGCCAGCGAGGCAACTGGGAAGTTCTCGTAGTGGTGAAATGCTATGTGCCGGCAAAAGCGGTAGGCATCTTCGTCAGAGCGAACAGCAATTGCTGAGTAATCCTCACCCAGCAATGCATCTCGGAGCGCGGGCGGTAGCGCCATCCGATGTACTACCGACTGAAGATTTCTGCACGGTAGTCCTCGATGTCAGCATGCTGCCGCAGATTGCTCAACCACGTAAAGAATGCATTCTGCATCGCGTCCTGTGCTTTACGTCGGATGATTGCCTGTATCCCTGCATCACGTTGCTTCGGGTCAGCGTCATGCTTTTCTCGAACCGCGATGACGTAATACCCCATTTCGCCACGTAGCGCTGGCGAAATTTTTCCGATAGGCTGTTTGAACGCCTGCACTGCAAGAGCTACATCAACTCCGGTCGGCAACTGTCCCTGCTCTGTGAGTCGGGCAGTGCTCATCACGCGCAGCGTTGAATCTATTTGCGTTACTGCTTCCAGTGTTCCAGCTCGCTGTAATGCAGTGGCAAGCTGCTCGGCACGAGCTTTGAGCGCATCAATCCGCTTCCGCATCAGCAATCGATCACGAATCTGGTCTTTGACGTCCTCCAGTGGCTTAATTCCCTTCTCCCGAGCATCGGACACTTGCACCACAGTATAACCGTAGAAACGGAGCTCAAATGGTCGCGAGACTGCTCCCACCTTGTGGCCAAAGGCAAATTGTGTTATCTCCATTGAACCGAGGAAAGGCTGCGTGTTATCGAAGAACACCGACTCAATCGCTTGCTTGCGCAGACGCTTAGCCAGGGAGTCAATGTTTTCACCATTTTCAAGCTGCTGCATAACGCTATAAGCTTCGCGGAGGAGTGCTTTCTTCGTTTGCGGCGATACAGTGTAGCCAATCTCAATTTCACTGAACTCGATTGATTCAGTTTTCTTGTCGGTGACTTTGATGATATGGTAGCCAAATTGAGATTCCACGGGGCCAACTATGCTGCCGACCGCAGCACTGAATGCTGCATCTTCAAAGGGCTTGACCATGCGTCCACGTCCGAAGTAGTCCAGGTCCCCGCCGCGCGAAGCAGAGCCTTTATCTTCCGAAACCTCGCGTGCAACTTTAGCAAAGTCTTCCCCACCGCGAACACGAGCAAGCACTTGTTCGGCAACTTTCCGTGCGCTGTCTTTGTTTGTGCCAAAGCCAATCAGAATATGGCTGGCCCGAACAGTTGTATCTGTCCCCGGTCCGCGGTAATCCAGGCGGAAAAAGTAGGTTTTATTGTTGATGGTAACAGGACCAACAATCTGTCGTAGCCCAAGACTTGCAAGAGCTGCTTGCTTTGCTGGCTCAAGCTCGGTAATCTTTGAAACCTTCTGGGTTCGCCCGCCTACGGTAGCAAAGTAATGAGAGAAGACCGAGTCGCGATGTGTTGAATCTGGCTGAGCCGCAAGATCAGCGGAAATTTGCTCAATAAGTTTTCGTGTTCGCGCCGAGTCGTTACTGGAGGGAACAATCGGGAAATTGATGTACTTAATCTTCCGCATTGCTCGCGTTTTGTAGTACTGCTTGTGGGATTCGTAGTAGGCGCGGACTTCTTCATCGGTCACTGCATTCGGGGGCAAACTAACCTTCATCGCATCGAGAAAGACGTAGTCTATAGCCACGTATGCATTCTCTGCCACATATCGCCGCTCTGCATATGTTGGTGAGATAATGCTGGCGGCAGTCCCCACAAGATTTTGCAACTTTTGCTGCATCTTCTGAAGAAGTATGGAATTTTCAATCTCGATGATGTTCCGTTTCCACTTGGCTACCTCTGCTTCTTTATCAATGCTTGGATCATCGGGGAGCAATTCAGCGTAGCTTTCTGGATCGGTGATGAGCTGAATGTAACGATCACGGCGAAACACGCCGGCAGAGTCTGTGAATGCCTGCTTGAGGTAGTCTGGTGGATCGACCAGGAGCACATCGGCTATTTCGCCTGCGGTCACCGTAACACCCGCCCGTTCGGCTTCCTTCCGCATCAGAATTTCATTGACAATTTGATTCCATACTTGCTCGCGAATGAGGTTTTCATCAATGTCCTGTTCAATCCCTTGCTGTTGCATTTGCTTGCGCTGTTGCTCTGCGGTTTTACGAACCCGTTCCTCAAAATCCTTGTAGAGGATTTCTTCCCCCTCCACAACACCAACAACAGTTGTCGGTCGAATACTGCCACCGAAATTGAAAATTTGGGGAAGGTCCACATCCCCCAAGACCATCAGTATCAAAAACGTTACGATCACCCCGCCGATGAGGACAGGCGATAGGGACCGCATGCGTTCCATCAAGCCCATGATACTATCACGCCAAATTGTGGTCAAACAAGGGGCAAAATTACTGCGCACATGCTCCGATACAGTAGCATGCATCCCTCAGGACCAGCGTCCATGCAGTGGTAGATTTGAATCTTTGAGATATAGCTACACGCTTTACTACCAGCGTGATGACCGCTTTATCACACAATCTCGCTGTTCGATCAGCGTCGTTTTGTCCGTAGCAGACAATAGTTCGAGGCAGCATGCAGCTTGGACAATACACTGTACGCCTTCTTGACGTTGGGCGGTTTGGTCTTGATGGTGGCGCTATGTTTGGCGTTGTACCCAAGCCGCTATGGAGCAAAGCATATCACCCTGGCGATGCCGTCAACCGCATTCCAATGGCAACGCGACTGCTCCTGATCGAATGGGACGATCGCCGACTGCTCGTTGATACAGGGAATGGAACAAAGCTTGCTCCCAAACTGCGCGATATCTACGCTATTGATGCCACATTTCCACCCTTGGAAGTTGCTCTTACGAATGCCGGCATCCTTCCAGAAAGCATAACCGACGTTGTTCTCACTCACCTTCACTTCGATCACGCAGGAGGTGCAACCCGCTTCGACGGAACGAACATCGTCCCGACCTTCCCGAATGCTCGCTATTACGTCCAGGCAGATCAGCTTGCCTGGGCGCGGAATCCCACAGAAAAAGATCGGGCATCATTTTTCCCCGAAAACTTTGAACCTCTGATGGATGCCGGTGTGCTTGACACTTTGGAAGGGAGCGTCCATCTGACGGCAGAGTTAAGCCTACACCCTCTATTTGGTCACACACAAGCCATGCAAGTGCTTCTTCTTCAGACAGACGATGGGACCTTGTTCTATCCGGCTGATCTCCTTCCTACAAGCGCTCATGTGCCCATTCCCTACGTGATGGGCTACGACAATTACCCGCTGACAACAATCCGCGAAAAAAAACACTGGCTCGAGCGAGCTACTCGCGAACAATGGATTGTGGTGTTCGAGCATGATGCTTTTGTCGCTGCAGGCACAATCGCCAGCACTGACAAAGGCTACGCCCTTGGCAATCCGGTCTCCATAGAACAGTACACTCCCGTGCATGCAGAACAGTAAACACAACGTCATTCCAATTGCACCGATCGAAGACGTACGGCGCGTCCGTCGGATGGCTATTACCATCGGCGAACGACGAATCCTTATCCTTGCCCTCGAGGACACCATTGTTGCGCTTGACCCAACCTGTCCTCATTGGCATGTTCCATCGCTGGAACAGGGTACTTGTCAGCAGGATTCGATTACTTGTCCCAACCATGGTTGGACTTTCTCTCTGCGAAGCGGCAAAGCTCTGCGAGGGTCTGGACGCATCCGGCTCTATTCTGTCTTGATTGCTGATGGTATGCTCTGCATTGAACTGCCAGACGAGACACCACGATGGATGCAGTATTGAATACTCACACGCAAACACTTACCTCCCAGCTTAAGGAATTCTGCCTGTCTGTTGGTTTCGATGCGGTTGGAATTGCTCGTGCTGAGCCTCTTACCGATGAGCAAGCACACCTTGACGCCTGGCTTGCTGCTGGCTACCACGGCACTATGCAGTACATGGAGCGCACACGAGATAAAAGACTGGACCCCCGTCTTGTTCTTCCCTCTGCCCGTAGCATCATCGTTGTTGCACTCAGTTATGATACTCCCGCTCGGCATACAATACGCCCTGGCTACGGGAAGCTTAGTCGCTATAGTTGGGGAGACGACTATCACGACGTAATGCTGCCCAAACTCCAGCGCGTCGTCGAATGGCTTAGCACCCATGTTTCGTCCTGCGAGAGCAAAGCATACGTAGACACCGGTCCAGTAATGGAAAAACAATGGGCACGGCGAGCAGGCATCGGCTGGCAAGGAAAGAACACCAACATCATCTCGCGCACAATGGGCTCCTTTTTCTTCTTGGGGGTTGTATTGACCAGTGCTGAACTTGACCCCGATGAGCCCAGCCGTGACTATTGTGGCACTTGCACTGCATGCTTAGACGCTTGTCCCACGGGTGCGTTGGTTGCTCCCTACATTCTCGACAGCTCGCGGTGCATCTCCTACTGGACAATAGAGACCAAACCAGACCAAGAATTTCCTGACGACATCCGCGCAAATCTTGACGGGTGGCTTTTCGGCTGCGATGTATGCCAAGACGTGTGTCCATGGAACCGGTTCCGAAAGGAAACAACAATTCCTGCGTTCGCTCCCCGAAATGACGAGACATCACTGCTATTGGAACACGTGCTTTCGATGACTCCGGAGGAGTTTCGCCAGCGCTTTCGCCACAGCCCCATCAAGCGAGCGAAATTGGCTGGTTTGCAGCGGAATGCGCGGATGCTGTTATTTTCCGCTGAATGTCCGCAACGATCGGACGTGCATGCGTCCGACCATTCTCAATGAAAATATTCCACGTCTCACAGCCGCACATCACCGATCCAGCAACGTACAATCCTTCCACGTTTGTCTCAAACGTTGAGGGGTTGTACTGGGGAATCAGCGTTTGAGGATCAACCGCTATACCGCAACGCCGCAGAAAATCTGCATCAGGGCGATAGCCTATCTGCAAGAGAACAAAGTCACAGGCATGCCACCACTGGCGACGGGTGTCGAGCTGTTCAAGGAGAACAGCATCGGGCTCAATTCGGCGAATAGCTGTCGAAAAGTAGGCAGTGATTTCCCCATTGCGAATACGGTTCTCAATATCAGGCTTGAGCCAGTACTTGACACTCTCGCCTATCGTTGCTCGGCGATGCACCAAGGTAACCTGAGCACCGTGTCGCCATAGGTCAAGCGCTGTTTCTACTGCAGAGTTTTTTCCGCCCACAACCACCACGCGCATACCGCTATATTCAAACGGCTCTGTATAGTAATGCCGCACATGGGGTAATTGCTCGCCTTCCACATCGAGTCGATTTGTTTGGTCAAAGTATCCCGTTGCAATAATCACAAATCGTGCCTGCCATACCCCCCGTGTTGTCTCGAGGATAAAGTGATCACCTGTTTTCACTACACGATCGACGCGCGTGTAGAGCTGCAGTGGGATGCTACGCCGCTGAGCAACTAAACGGTAGTACTGCAATGCCTCACGCCGCGATGGGCGGGGATTAGGGGTTGTAAAGGGAATGTCTCCCAGCTCGAGCTGGTCAGCGGTCGAGAAAAAAGTCATGTTGACCGGAAACCGGCGAATTGAATCTGTGATACTCCCTTTCTCGAATACCAGTGTTTGCAGACCAGCATTCCGTGCCTCGATAGCACAGGCAAGTCCTGTCGGTCCGGCGCCAACAATAGCTACGTCGAGCATGCTACACAAGACAATGATTGGGTATTTCGAGCACGTAAAACGCACGGCAGGATGAAATAGTGCCCTGTGTAGTTTCGCTTCAAACGTGGTGACACTTGGATGTATGCTGCTGTGTCTTGTAGCGGTGTGGACAATAGCCGCCGGTGGCTCTCTCTATGCACAATTTGCCTGGGCAAGTGGGTCCTCTCGCGGTATTGAACTTCTGTGGCTTCCACCGGAAGATATGCCCATGCCTACTCGGTACACTCTGCGCCGCGCTCTCAGCGAAAGCGGCCGATGGATAGACATTGCGGTTACCACTCCACAACCATCGCCGGATTCTGTATTTCGGAAGCTATTCCTTCGCGCAAGGAGCAGTGACACCGCCGCAAACCGTGCAGCCTTGCGACAATTGTATCGCTTATTTGTTCTCAATCCACGAGCAATTGCAGCAACATTGGGCACATATTTCCACGATACCACGACAACCCCTTTAGCCCAATACGACTACCAAATCTGGAGTGGTTCTACTTTGGTTGCAACAGTTGTAGGTGTAGAATCTCATCAGCGTAAGCTTCCGACTGTTCCTTCATCAATCAGATGGCGTCAGCGTGCTCAGTGCATTGAGCTATGGTGGAGCTTAGACTCAGCATTCGAACAGGGCATTGTTGCCTATGCGCTTTATCGCGCCACGGGCTCCCAAAGCCCTCTCCGACTGACAAAGCGTCCCCTGTGGGCACACCTCTTAAGTGCCGACACTAACGTCAGCGGTTTTGTGCGCGATTGTCTTCCGCCTGCTCCTGCGACAGCAACGTACTATGTTGCTGCAGTTGATGTCTTCGGCACTGAAGGACAACCTGCTACAACTACCGTAGCTCCGTCGCTGGCGATGCTTCCTCTTCCAACCCCTGTGTCGGTAGCTGACGGACTTTGCACTCTTGCCTTTCCATTCCATGGGATACCAGCAACTGGCCACGATATTGCCCTCTATATCCGAACCACTCTCGCTGACCAATGGCATAGGCCTGCATATACGATCCGTGACACAGCACTTGTTGTAGAGCCATTTGAAACTGCCGCGGACGGATTTTCTCTCACCCTTTCCGTTGCCACAGGATTCCAAAGGAGCTGGCAAAGCATCCCGTATTTTCTCCCTGTCTGCGATACTACCCCCCCAACACGCCCTACGTACTGCGAGGTTTATCGAGATGGTCGAAAAGTAATACTACGGTGGACACACATCCCTGCAGAAGATAATGCCGGCTATATCCTCGAACGTGCTACTGCACAAGACACTACTGTACACTTTGTCAGCGATACGATGACTGTCATCACCGATGCAATCACAGAGGGAATGCGCTATCGCATTCGCGCAATAGATACGCACGGAAATGTAAGCCAGGCAACTCCATGGATACAGGTGTCTGTACCACATAGCCATCGTCCTCTTTTGCGCACTGTTGAGCCAATCAATGAGGGTGTTCGATTGGAATGGAGCGTTCCGCCTGCTACCGCTCAGGTATTGGTCAACCGCTATGACGACACAGCTGCAGCCCCTATCACTCTCGCAATTCTACCTGGCACAGCGACTTCTTTTGTGGATCGAGGTCGCATTTCTCCACAGTGCCATTACGAAATTGTCACCATTGATTCAAACGGACTGTATAGTTTGCCCTCGCAGCGGCATGGTATCAGAAGCGCCCTCCCATGCGCTGTCCACCTGATTGACTCTGCCGTGTACCGCAACCGAACCGTAGTGCTCTACTGGCATGCGAGCAGTCATGGTGACATACTCATTGAGCGAAGCGAAGAAGGCAGCGACGAATTGCTTGTCTTAGCACGCGTGCATTCGAGTAAAGGAAGATTTGATGATTCGACAACGATCCCAGGAAAGACCTACATCTACCGTCTCCGGTGTGTGGGTGTCTCAGCAAATGCACAAGATGCATCGGTCACAATTACTATTCCACCTTAGCGTCCAAAGTGCGCGTTGATGTTTCTCTGCTGTGTTCTGCATGAGTACCGTTGCTTTTTTTGTCAGCTTTATTGTCCTTGCTGCCAGTGTAAGTGCGCAGATTTTTCGCCTCGATGATCGGGATTTCCCAACTGTTCGTGTGTGGTACATACCGCAGGGAGCAGCCCAAATGTCCCCACCAATCGCACTTCGCGACAACGGAATTTCTGTCGTTCCATTGCAGCATGAGTGCATGCAATTCCCAGCCCGCCCCGTAGCTGATCTTACACTCTGTCTGGATGTTAGTTCGAGCAATGCAGTCTGGCATAATGGCCGCGCCATCCTCGACACGATTGCTACGGTGCTTGCATCACGGCTCCAAAGAATCGTTGAGCGTATCCATCTTGTTACGTTCAATACGACTGCTACAGCAACTACTGTCGAAGTAACCGACCTTCCCAGCACGATTCAAACCACATTGCTCCAGGGAGGAACAGACTACGCTGCTGCATTTATGAAATCTGCCCATCCCATTTCTCCTCCCACCAAAGGTGAGCGCTGGCTGGTGTTTGTGACGGACGGACTCGATACTGTTGACCACGAACAAGTTCGTGCTTTCTTCAATGGCGCCTTACCACGGATAATCGTCCTTGCAATTCGTAATGAGGTACCGCAAAGCCTCCGCGACCTTGCCCGCGAAAGTGATGGAGGATGGTTTGAACTAATTAGTGCTCCAGCGGCTGCCGCTGCTGCTGCAGAAAACATCTGTCGCCTCATCCGCGGAGAAGCAACGCTATGCAATTTTCGCTACGAGGCACTGGCTACTTGCGATCAGCTCCACGACGTGCAAGTGGAATTCCCACGCGCAACCTACGGAATTCGCTATAGCACCTCGCGCACAGGTCGAGTGGAAATATCCACCTCCCATGTTTACTTCGGCATACCACTGTTAGGTACAGAGCGCGATGCGATTATCACTGTCACCGCACGAGGACTGCCTGTTCGCTTCGATACAGCCTGGATTGAAGGTTCACCGAATTTCATTGTTGCAACCCCCGTTCGAGCGATACTTCTACCCGATCAGGGAGTAGCCCTTACCGTACGATATCGTGCTCGCGACACGTCAGCTGCATGGGGAGAGTTACACATTCGCACCTCTTGTGGGGAGCATCATGTAACGTTCAGTGTTGGACGTCGCTTTGCGCGATTTACTCCCTCGGCATTCCGCATTGCTTCTCCTGCCAGCGGCACGCGATACTTCAGCGGCTCTGATATGCTCATTCGATGGTTTGGTATTCCGCCCGATGATACATGTCGCATTAGCGTTGCATTCGATGGAAGCAGCAGTTGGCAACTACTAACAACCGAGGCGCACAATCTCCGGTACCGCTGGAAAGTTCCACCGTTGGATCGTCCTCGCACTGCACGTTTCCGAGTGGAGCGCGTAGGCACAGGGGAAAGTGTCACCAGCGAGCTGGTCACACTTGAGCCACCGAGCGGAATTCTTCGCCCAACGGACTTCGGGCAGGCAACAATTGGTGTTCGGAAGGATTCAGTTTTCCGCGCATTTATCACCAATCCTTCCACGACAATGCCGCTTGTCATCGAGCGGTTGGAATTCATTGGGGAACATTCAAAGGACTTTGGAATTGCCCAGGGAGTATTTCCACTAACTGTTCCCCCTGGAGGAACCGCGGATGTAGAGCTTTACTTTCGTCCATCTGGCCGGGGAAAACGGAGTGCAGAAGTATTGCTTACATCCCCCAGCGGTTATGTCCGTGAACTCATTTGGGGACATGGGATTGGCGTTGCACCACTGCATTTTATCGTGGACTTTGGGGCAGTACCAATCGGTACCCAGCGGAACGAAGAGCTAGACATTGAGCGTCTATCACCGCGCCGTTACCTCTGGAGTGGGGACAGCAGTGCCTTCACGATTGAACACAGCGACAACCTTTCTCTTCTGCGTGTTGTATTCCGCCCTGATAGTGTTCGAGTTTACCGAGCTCGGTTGCTCCTCCAGGACACAGCTACAACAGCCACAATCGAGCTACAGGGCAGAGGAATAATTCCAGCAGTGCCTGCTTATGCGCAAGATCCGACTCGTTTTCGCACGCTGCTGCTGCCCACTGCGGAACCGTTAGCTCCAGGAACGATGGGGATTGGCACCTTCGACGGCGTTGGATTGCTTGGTATGTATGCCCCGATTGAATCGATAGCGATTTACGCCGGTGGACTTATCCCTGTTCGCATTGGGGGACAGCGTTCATACGCGTATGGTATCGGTGCTCGCGGCTGTCTTCCTGTAAACAGCGAGCTTGCCGTTGGTGCAGGCATTGCTGCTGCTCAAAGTATTGGCCAGACACGGGAAGATTCCACCACCATCTCTCTGCTGACACCGTTTGTGCATGCTACGTGGAAAATAGGCAAAGCACGAATCAATGCAGGGCTTGGATATGCTTTCAAAGAGCACAAGTCGAGTCAGCAGCAATTTCGAGCTGACGCGATGATTGTTGCCCTTGGCGGCGATGTGCAAATTGCTGAACGCTGGAAATTAGCGGCAGACATGTTCCGCTTCGGCAGCGTTGAATCGCTGCCTATTGCTCTGTCGGCTCGTTTTCTGGGCGATCGCTTTGCAATTGATGGTGGTTGTGTCGTGGCAATTCCTACCGCAAGCACGGAGCGGCTTTTTGTTCTGCCTCTCATCAGTGCCCTTTGGATGTTGCGCTAAATGAAACGGCGTGTCATTTGGGCATGGTGCATGTACGACTGGGCAAACTCTGCCTATCCGCTGGTAATTTCCACTGCCTTGCTACCGGTGTACTTTACGCTTGTGGCTCGAGATCATCCAACACAGCCAGTCGTCTGGTTTGCAGGGCAACGATGGGAATCGGCATCGCTCTACTCGCTGACAGTTTCCCTGTCGTATGCTGTCAATGCTGTTCTTGTTCCTCTCCTTTCGGGAATCGCCGATCGAAGCGGTTGGAAAAAGCGCTTTCTCAATCTGTTTTCTACAATTGGCGCAAGCGCTTGTATCGCACTTGCAGCATTCGATCGTTCTCGATTACCAATTGGGCTGCTTGCTCTTTTTGTGGCAAGTGTTGGATTCAATGGCTCCCTGGTGTTCTACAATGCCTTTCTACCAGAGATTGCACCGTGGCGTCTCCACGATCGCATTAGTGCGAAGGGATACATTTTTGGCTACATTGGTTCCTCTCTCCTGTTAATCGCCATTTTTTCCCTCCTGCTCGTGTTTGAGCTCACAGGCATAATGCCAAGCACAAATGCTGCATTCCTGGCGGTAGCACCGTGGTCGTTTGTTGCAGTTGGTCTATGGTGGCGTGGCTTTGCACAGATCACGCTTAGTGTTGTTCCCGAACGCATCTCCAATGAACCGCTTTCAGTGAAGAACGCAATCAACACTGGGTGGCAAACTATCCGCCGCACACTCTCCATTGCAGGAAAGGAGTTTCCGATTGGTTTATTCTTGGTAAGCTACCTTGCTGCCTCGATGGGAGTACAGTCTGTTATTCTGCTGGCAACATTATTCGGGAAGCAACAACTCCAGCTTGCCGAATCGCTGCTGGTGGGGACTATTTTGCTCGTGCAATTTGTTGCTGCTGCTGGATCATGGCTTTGCGCCCGGCTATCGGAACAGATAGGAAACACGAAAGGGCTGATCCTCATCATGCTGCTGTGGGGAATCGCGTGCCTCGGAGCGTATGTTATCACCACTGCTGTTGAGTTCGTTTTTCTGTCTGCTCTCGTTGGTCTTGTCTTAGGAGGAATTCAATCTCAGATGCGCTCAACTTTTGCCAAAATGGTGGCTCAGCATCCTTACCATGCTTCATTGTTCAGTCTTTACGATATTGCAGAAAAAATTGGCACCAGCGCTGGCATGGGAATCTTTAGCCTGGTGGTCGCATGGACTGGTTCTCTGCGGCAGGGAGCACTGGTTCTTGCTGGTGCGTTTCTCCTCTCGATCGTCCTAATGCTCAGCCTGCATCGTCACGCACGTGTAACGGAGCGTTACCGTCGTATTACGCTGCCTCGATACGACCAATGATGCTGCTCTGTTCATCAGCAGTCAATGCCAGAACCGAGGTAGCATGCTCAGGGCGGCAAATCACAACCATCCCAATCCCAAGATTGAACACACGACGCATTTCATCATCGCTAACGTTGCCTATTTGCTGGATGAGCCGGAACAGGGGCGGTACTTCCCACGCACTCCAATCAATCACTAATCGCAGCCCTTTCGGGAGAATACGTCGGGTATTACCCTCGATACCGCCGCCTGTGATGTGTGCCAGTCCTGTCACTAACTTCCGCTCAAGAAGCGGAGTAATGGCGCTCAAATATGACCGGTGAATCTCCAGCAATGCAGAACCTAACGGCGCCCCTAATGCAGGGATGTATTCATCGAGCCGATAGCGCTCCAGCAGTACAGCCCGCGCCAGCGAATAACCATTTGTATGCAAGCCGCTGGATCGCAAGCCGATAACTACATCGCCATTAGCAATTGCGCGCCCATCAATGATAGCGTCTTTTTCGACAACGCCAACTATTGTACCAGCCAGGTCATACTCGCCTTCAGCATAGAGGGATGGCATTTCAGCGGTTTCCCCTCCGATGAGAGCACAGCCATTTTCTCGACATGCTGCAACAAGCCCACTGATTACTTGCTCAGCGACAGCAATGTTCAACTTACCAGTAGCAAAGTAGTCTAAGAAAAATAGTGGCTTAGCCCCACAGGCGAGAATATCATTGACACAATGATTGACCAAATCTCTTCCAATGGTTGAGTGGATGTTCATTGCAAATGCAATCTTGAGCTTTGTTCCCACTCCATCGGTGCTACTAACCAACACCGGATGACGCATCGTCTCAAACCGTGCATCGAAAAATCCCCCGAAATGACCAATGTCGGCAAGGACATCTTTTGTAAAAGTTGATCGAACCAGCGGCTTGATACGACGGACAAGTTCATCGCCTGCTTCGATGTTCACTCCGGCAGATGTGTAATCCATAAAACCAATGAACGTATCAACACGCCACAAAGATAGAATGCATCACCTGTTGAGTTAGCCACTGCGCCGCTGGTGCAAAATAGCCACTGCATGGTTGAGTATATACTCCGCACAAATGCGTTTAGGCGCCGGTGCATACGAGTACTGCTGAGCTGTACCGTTATCGAATGTCGCAACTGTGATTGTGTTGTGATCGGACTCAAAGCCACTATTCGGCGCATCGAATGCATTGAGGACAGCAATATCACAGCCGCGACGGCGCAGTTTTTCTATGCCATCGTCGAGTTGATCATGCTGCTCCAATGCGAAACCTACTACCACCGCATGGGGAGACTTGACTTTTCCAAGATGTGCCAGTATATCAGGTGTGCGAATGAGTTCGAGCGTTATAGACTGACCAAGCTCGCTGCGCTTGAGCTTTCCTTGGTAAGCTGCAGCTGGCATAAAATCTGCCACAGCGGCAGCGGCAATCGCAATATCCCATTGCCCATCGTACCGCTGCACTGCTTCGAGCATCTGTTGAGCACTTTCAACATATATCACCGTCACCCCCTGGGGTGGAGGGATAGCCACTGGTCCACTGATAAGAATGACTCGAGCTTTTCGATCGCGAGCTGCCTCTGCAAGTGCATACCCCATTTTCCCTGATGAACGGTTTGAAAGAAAGCGTACTGCATCGAGCGCTTCGCGGGTAGGACCAGCGGTCACAAGTACAGTAGCGTTTTCCAGCGATAGGTTATTTGTCGCCTTTAGGCGTGCGAGTTCAATTTCTGCAGTGAGCCGATCAGCCTCGATCGTTTCTTGAAGCGGTCTGCTGGAACGCTGGAGTACTTCCTCTATGCTCCGCTGAGCAACAGAAGAACTCGACGATACATGTTCTCCACTTAGCACGCGGCGCACCCATGCAACGAGAGTATCGGGTTCTGGCAGGCGGCCGATACCCCACATTCCACTGGCAAGTTCTCCTTCTTCGGGCGGAATGATGATTGCCCCATCTGCACGAAGCTGCTCAACATTGCGTCGAGTCGCAGGATGCTCCCACATCGTGGTATCCATCGCCGGAGCGATGAGCAAAGGTGTTGAGCGGGGAAGAGCACACGCCAAGCATGCAACAACGCTATCACATAGTCCATGTGCGAGCGATGCTAACAAGTGAGCACTACATGGTGCAATCAGCATTGCATCGGCCCAATGTGCCCAGTGGATATGCCATGAGCCTCCCTCCTGCACAGTGTCGTCGAACATATCTTGCGCGACTGGCTCGCCCGCTAAATTTCCAAGCACCAATGGTGAGACAAAATGATGCGCCGATGGTGTAAGTGCAACGCGCACCGTCGCACCTGCCTGTCGGAGCTGGCGCACGATAAGTGGAGCTTTGTATGCGGCAATGCTGCCACTTATGCCAACAAGGATATGTTTTCCGCTAAGTGGATCCATCGGTTGAAAAAACATCCGCTGCTACCCCTTTGGGTAGTCAGCGGATAGCATACTCAAATCTACCTTCTACTCGTTGACAATATCGCTTGCCGGATACCTCCACTGCAGGGCATTCTCAAGCATTTCCTTCATCGCTAAAAAGGTTGGCTTGGGAATTGATTCAAATTTGCGGCTGATCTCCAGCTTCGTGTAGTTGGTGACACTTTCGTCCTCAAATTCAGCAATATCGCTGATTTGTGCAAGATACTTGTTTCGAAGCTGGTCATTGATCTGCCGGGCTCGCAACCCCATGGCAACGATCGCTTCATAGAGTGAGCCCTGCTCCGACGCTTTCATCTTGACTTCGACTGGATTAACAACGCTGAAGTGATTGACACTCATAACAATATCAGAAATAAGTCAAACCCAATCAGGGGCAAAATTACGGTACCGCTTATTGTTCAGCCTGACGAGCAAGGGACAGAGTAAACATGATAGCGCTAAGCTTCATCCCGCCACTTGAAGATAGCGTTGTCAACGGCAAGTGATAATGAATGCCCGGACGGAGAAACCACACGTCGCCCACCGAAATTCGTGATTCGACCCGAAAAACAGCAAAGGCAGACAGACGGTTTACCTCCAGCATATCTCCATCGCGAACAGTGGCAGTGTTCCCTCCATCAGCCATTTGAACCCCGATTACTTCCCCATTTGGAAGGCGGACGGTGTTTTGGAGGAGCGTCTTTGTATGCACCGCACGAGCAATTGCCATGTAACCAACATAAGCACCGACCCCAGCTGTAATTGCCTCTGTCTGCATTGGAACAAGACGCACATATGGCTGTGCCCACAGGGTAAAAAAGTCAAAACTCATCCGCTGGCGAAATTCGACCGGAATCCCCGAAAAGCGCTGCATGCCATCAAGGGAGGAAAAGGTCAGAGGTTCTTGCTCTCGATACTGCGCTACCAGACGACGGTAATCAAGTCCACCACTGATGCCAAGCCGCAAAGCAGAGGATTTCTCAGCTGGAAGCTCATAGAAGATGCCTGCCAGAATGCCACTGCCACTTCCTTTCTCAAACGGAGGACATAAACACGTATCAAGGTACTGCCCTTGCTGAAGGAGAATTGGTACTCCGACAATAACTCCTCTGTAGTCATAGAGTGTTACTTCTGGTGCGATCGGCGAGGCTTCTCCCCGACGAACGAGTTGCGCATCAACTGTCGCACTTGCTATTACTGCAAGGGCAAGGAGCTTATACCATTGCATTAGGCACCTCGACGCAGAGGCATGATCGAAAACTGCGGCTGCGAATACTGTATTGCAAAGTATTTTGGTGTTGTTGTAGACACAGGCTAAGACGTAATGAGCGTTGATCCATTGAGTACAGAAATTACTCCTGTTATTATTGAACGAGCGCCTCTTTTCGAACAAGAGGGCCCGCGCAGCGTTGCTATTCGAAGTCTTTTGCGGATTGATACTGCCGCGGTTGACGCAGAGCATGTTGTACGCGGCGAGTTGATTGCACACCCACACTGGGATCAATTCGAGCAAGCACTCTACCAAGAACTTGTCTATGGGACACTCCGCTGGCGTGCAAAACTCGATTGGATACTGACCGGTTTCTACCATGGCGAATTCCCAAAGTGTATGCCCGCAATTCAGCATGCTTTGCGCGTGGCGTTGTATCAGATTTTGATGATTTCCAAAGTACCCCCGATGGTTGCAATAGATTCTTCTGTACGAATCATCGAGCGTCTGAAGGGAAGCAGCTCAGCAGCAACGTTAGCAACGGTGCTGCGAAGTATTGCCCGAAATGTTGCAGGGATTCGATATCCTCCCCGCGAGCAAGCTGCGCTCCATTTTTCCGTTGTGCATTCACACCCTCTCTGGCTTGTCCAGCGTTGGATTGCACGATGGGGAGAAGAAGTAGCAGAGCAAATGCTGGCAGCAAATCTCGAACGGCCGCCACTTTATCTTGCCGTCAATCGCGTGTGCGCCACTGAAGACCAATTCCAGCAGTGGCTGCAAAGTAACGCCCATCCGTTCGAACGCTCCCCAATCACAGCTCGTGTCTATCGGTTGAATCCCTTCACAGACTACTCTGCACTACCCCCCTGGCAGCAAGGGTGGTGTTACCCTACCGATCCAATGTGGACAGTTGCCGCAGAATTAGTTGAATCGATTAGACCAACCGATGTACTCTATGCCAGTTCTGCTCCGACAAAAGCGCTTTTGCCTTTGGGAGATGCAGTAGCACAGTCTAAAGCTCATCTTGCCGTATGGAGTCCAACCCCATCGACTGCAGAGTGGATCGAACACCAATGGCAGCGCTACCGCTGGCCACTACCCGAAATTCTGAACCATGACTGGGAAGGTTCATTCGACCTTGTGTATGCTGACCTCCCTTCCAGCGCAATTGGATTGTGGCGGCGAAGACCAGAACTCAAGTGGCGATCTGATTCGCTGGACGTTCGTCGAGCTGGAATTGCTGCGCGAAATATGCTGGCAAACCTTGTCTCATCAGTCCGCCCCGGTGGTTACTTATTAATCACCGTCTCCTCCACAGAACCAGAAGAAACAACCGGTCTTGTCGATTGGCTTATAGGTATGCGTCCTGACTTTCGTCTTGTTCCCATTTCCACAGAGCGCGTTGCTCCCTCATTAGTGCAATCGAATGGAACTGTCCAGTCCTTGCCACATTTGCATCGGTGTGATTCTGTGTTTATTGCTTTATTCCAGCGCATGCCATGAAACTGTGCCTCGTAATACTTGCTGCCCTAACAATTCTACTCCCTGCGCAAGATGCAGGGTGGGAAATACATCCGTGGATGCGGTTCGAATGGGAACGACTGCGGTATAGCAATCCACAAACTGGTTCTATTCCTCCGCAGGCTGCTCTTCGTGACGCAGAATATGCAGCTCGCATAGCCTCTTTACAGCAAGAGAAATCTGCCTCGACTGCATCATCGCAGGTGCAACCAATAGGTCCCACAAATGTTGCTGGTCGCACTCGTGCTTTGGTGATTGATCGTAGAGCACCAAACGTTCTGGTCTGCGGAGGCGTTACCGGAGGAATTTGGCGTAGCATTGACTACGGACAATCGTGGGTGCGACTGACTCCTCCAACTCTTGTCCCGCATGTTTCATGCATAGTGCAGAGCATCCAGGACCCAAACACCTGGTATGCTGGAACAGGAGAAGGTCTTTCCACGACTGAACGCAGGACCTCGACGTTGCTGCGGACTATTGGAACCGGTACTGGAATTTATCGCTCTACCGATAATGGGCTGTCTTGGTCATTGATCTCACCCTTTCCTACTGCACAGCCAAACTCTACACCTGCTCAATCGTGGCAGATTACCTGGCGACTTGATCTTTTGCCCACCCCTCAAGGGGAGCTACTTTTCGCTGCATGCTACAGTGGCATCTACTCTTGGAATGGAAGCACATGGAAAATGGAAATCGGCGATAGTACATCTCCCCCATTCTGCACGGACCTTGTTACAGCCGCTGGGAAAGTGTATGTGGCTCTCGGCGCAACTGACGAGGGAATACGTCCAACAAACTATGGAATCTTCGAGCGACTTCCTAATGGCAGTTGGCGAAATATCACCCCTGCGGGATTCCCAACAGTGCGGCGCATGATCCTTGCTGCTGCGGCTGATGGTTCCATCCTTTACGTGCTAACTCAAGCACCTCGGGCGTGGTCTCAACGCTACATGAGCTTTGCATCTACTCACACTTTATGGCGCTACTCAGCCGCAACAAACCGATGGGAAAACTGTACAGAATGGATTGATGCACTACTGAGAAGAACTGAATACTCACTGGAGACACTGGGCGGTTACTGCATGGCTTTGGCTGTTCATCCCCGGCAACCAAACGTTGTGTTCGTTGGGGGCACTGATCTTTTTTCCTCCCACGACGGTTGTCAAAGCCTTGCGTTCCACCTTGGCGGTTATCCCTACATTGTCGAAGCAGGAGCTTTGCATCCAGATGTTCACGCTCTTGTATTTGATCCAACTGACTACAATCGTCTCTACGTAGCAACCGATGGAGGAGTGTATCTAACTACTTCCCCTCTTCAACAGGGCGAGACCTATTGGACAGCCCTCAACAATGGACTGACGACCACACAAGTGTATCATGTTGCTCTTGATAAACTGTCCTCCGACAGCCGCCTTGTCATTGCTGGCTTTCAAGACAATAGCAATTGGTACACACCCGCCGCAACGTACGGTGTCCCTTGGATATTTGCTGGCGGAGGCGATGGCTGTCGAGTTCTTGTTGGTGATGGTCGCCGGCTGCTTTTTGCTACCTCGCAGTTTGGATATGTCTATGCTGTCGATGCAACAGAAGAAGAGCCACTCTTCCGTCCCTTACCTTCTCTTCCCAAGAGCAGTAAGATGTTTGTTACCGAAATTGCATACGACAGAGCTACCAATACTCTCGTTGCAGCAGTAGACAATTCTCTTTATCGTCTCCGGGTTGATACACAAACTCAGGACTCATCCTGGCTGCATGCAGCATCCCTCCCGACATCCTCCCTGATCTCCACTATAGCTTTGCGAGGCTCTCGCGCATTGGTAGGAACAGTAGATGGGCTCATCTATCGGGCAGATATTAGCACAGGCATAGTAGAACGGATTTCAGCACCTCTCCCTGCTGGCGGATTCATCGCTGCAATTGATTGGGATGAAGAGGACACCAATCGTATCATCGTCACCATTTCCAACTATACCTTGCCAAGCATCTTTGCAACCTGGGATAACGGAAGAAACTGGATAGCAGTCGGCGGCACACTCGATGAAGAAATGTACGGTTGGGGACCGTCGGTGCGAGTCGTGCGTTCTCTTCACCGAAACGGCAAACGATTGTATATCGCAGGAACAAGTGTAGGGGCATTTACCGCCGATTCCCTCTCTCCGACAACTCAATGGCAACCTCTTGGGCTTACTTCTCTTGGAGCTCTTCCCGTTGAAGCAATTGATCTACGGTCCTCCGATGGACTGGTAATTCTTGGAACCCACGGCGGAGGAGTATTTGCCTGTACCCTCAATCCTTCTGCTGCTGCAACAGATACTGTAGATTCCTCAGGCACCTTTTTCGTTGAGCAGTGCATTCCCCATCCCGTGAAGGACTACGCAATCATTAATGCTCATGTGCCCAGCTCGGGAGGAACTATCACTCTCCATCTTTACGACCTTCAAGGACGGCTCCTTTTGCACCGCACCCAAGAAGTGCTTCGCCCAGGGGTCTTCTCTTTTGTTCTTTCGCCCTCAGAGTTTGCCCGTCAGCCTAACGGAGCTTACATCTACTCTGTTCAATGGAATAAACACCGCGCAACCGGTGCATTTATCCACATTGGCCAATAGAAATCGGCACGCCCGTAAAGGATAGTACTGGCGTGCCTTCTTTTTGGTACTACGCGGCAGATATGGGAATTTACTTGGAACAGACACAGAGAAGTTAGTTTGCTTTCGACGGAATATTCAGGGAGACAATCCTTTTTCCGCCCTCAAACTTTACTTCAAGGACGACAACTTCGCCTGGTTTTTTCCGTGCGATGATCGAGCGGAGCTGCCCTGTGGACTCGATCGATTGGCGATCCGCACGGAGAATGACACTGCGAGGCGATAGTCCTCGCATGTATGCCTCACTATAGCGTTCGACACGTGTTACTTCTACCCCTGTGTTTACTTCCAGCCGATTCTTTGCTTCCGCACTCAAGGGAGCAACAGAAAAACCAAGGTCATCAAAAGTTACTGGCTCATTGTCAGTTGCCCGTTCACCCGGTACTGGCTCACTTGTTTTATCAGCCGAGGCAACCACTCCATCTTTTGCCTCCAACTGTACTTCTTTGGTTATCTCTTTCCGATCTCGCCAGATGCGCAGTTTGACTTTGTCCCCAGGCCGGCGTTGGAGAATCAACGTTTGAAGTTCATTGGGCGAATTCACCGGTACTCCGTCAACATCGAGGATGATATCCTGGGATAGAATCCCTGCCCTTTCTGCAGGTGAGTTCTTGAGCACATCGTCTACCATTACCCCTTGTACTTTTGACAAGCCTGCACCTTTAGCGTCGGTTTCGTCAACAGCATGGATTGTAACCCCAATGTACGGGCGAATCACCTTCCCGGTGTTGATAAGGTCAAGTGCTACCTTGCGAACAATATCGACCGGAATTGCAAATCCATAACCTGCGTAGAACCCCGTACCCGACGCAATCGCTGTGTTAATACCGATAAGCGTACCATTGAGCGTAAAAAGTCCACCTCCGCTGTTCCCTGGGTTGATTGCCGCATCGGTTTGAATATAGTTCTCAATGGCAAATTGACCACGATTGAGTCCCATTCCTCCACGTCCAATCGCGCTGATAATGCCAGCGGTAACTGTGGAACGAAGTTGAAGAGGGTTCCCGACTGCAATGACCCATTCACCTACTCTGATATCCGCATTAGTACCCAGATATGCTGTGGGAAGATCTTTGGCATCTATCTTGATAACAGCCAGGTCAGTAAGTGAATCGCGACCAATGATTTTCGCCGTAAACTCTCGCTTGTCACTCAGGGTAACCTTGACCCCATCAGGTTTTGCACCGCGGATGACGTGGTTGTTGGTGACTATGTAGCCATCACTGGTAATAATCACCCCCGAGCCCTGCCCCAAAGGACGAGAACGTGGACGACTGTCGCGTTGCTGATCGCGATTCCGCGGTGGGGAAAAGAATTCTTCGTCATCCCATGGACTGAAAAAGCGGAAAAATTCTTCCACGTCACTTCCCTTGTCTTCGCCGATAACCTCAATAGAGACCACTGTAGGAGAAACAGCAGTAGCCGCTGCCACAAACGCATCGTTGAGAGCCCGAACGTTATCAGGCACTTTGACAGGAGGTTGTTTTGCCCCAATATCGCGGATGTTTTGCCCGAAAAGCTGCGCAACAGGTATGCTCCGAAACTCTGCTACTAAGAGCACACCCGTGATAACACCGATAAGGAGAAAAGCTGCGGCCTTTATCATCGATGCTTGCTTTGGGTTAAGCGGCATATGCTTACCACCATTCATAAGTGCACATTACCGGCGTTATAAACGAATCCTTTTTGGGTTTGTTTTAGCTATAAAGCACTGCCCCTTCTCCCAGGGAGAAGGGGCAGCGGTTATTGACTACGTCTTTCCCTTCTACTTCTCTATGACTACGGGGATTGTTTGGGTGTAATCGCCACTTCGCATCCGAAGTAGATAGGAGCCACTGGCTATCCCGTTAGGCACAAAGCGCACAGTGTACGACCCAGTCTTTAGGTTATCGTGGACCAGTGTGGCTACCGTCACTCCGCTGGTGTTGACCAGATCAATTGTCGTGGGAGCGTCGTACCCAACTCCAAAGTGTACGTCTGCCCCGGCGCCGTTGACGGGATTGGGATTGACCTGAATGTTAAAAGTGGTGCCCTCGAGTCGTACCAGACGTAGATTGAACGCGCAGACTGGATTGATTCGCATTGTCGCTCCTTGCGTCGTAATCACCACGCACTGGTCATTAGCAGCGACTGTCTCCAACTGCACGGGATAACCGCCCGCGGTTGGGAGAATTCCTGGGAGTGCCGCGGTCAACTCAATGCCAAAGAGGTACTCATCAGTCTGCACACGGAGTGGCGTTGTTCCGACAAGAGTGAATTCAGCAATACCTCGCGAATTCGCTTGATCGTAGGTGACAGATGCATTTGTGACTGTCCACCCTGCCGTTGCTAACGGTCCAAGCACTTGTATCACCGGCTGACCATTCTGCTTGACAAAATCGAAGACCGTGATATCGATCGTTACGCGCATCGTGAAGGAGGTAACAGAACCCATCGTGACAGGAGCTTTTGCTTGAAATCGCACCAACTTCGGAGCCGTAGCAACTCCTTGCGGAATATCAAACGTTTCAGATACTCCAACTACCAGTGTGGTTTGCTGCAATCCTGTACCACTTAGATCGCCACGGTATTCCTCATCGGTTTTACCATTGATTTGGAGAACAATTTGGGCAGTGAATGGCCCACCTGGTTGTGACGGGGTAAATGGTACGATGAGGTCATATGTTCCACCCTTTGGAATTGGATTGGGCAGCGGTAGATTGGTTGGCGCACCAAACATAGTTGCATTTTGACCAACCATGCGGACAAATGTCAAGCTTGTGATCGGCACATCACCGGTATTGGTGACCCGGACGGTAAGATTCGTTGTGCTACCAACGCACACTTGTCCTGATGCAGGAGAGACGGTAATCTTTGCAACCCCGCTATATGCTCTCCCTGTCCAAACTGACCGTGCTTCTTCGAGAGCATCACTTACTGTAACTAATGTTGCCGTATTAGTAATATTCACCCCCGGCGTGTTGACCATGTACTCGGCATCAAAGGTAATGCTTTGACCCGGCAACAATACCCGTGGTAGATTCAGATCTGACTTATCGAAACTAAAGTTTTCACTTCCATAGACACCTGCAGCCATTCCAATCGTGCCATCCACTTCCGCTACAAGGTCAAATAGATGGAGCGTGTCAGCATACTCCCAGTCTTGCCGACTAAGGTTTGTCACTGTTACCTGCTTGACGTCTCTGACTCCACTCCCTGATTCAACCGGTCCGAATGTTACTGTCGGTGTAATAGTAACTTTTGGCGCAATACCAACACCCGTTACCGTTGCAGATCGGGGCTCACCGGTGCTGTTTTCGAAGGTTACGGTCACTTCGTGGGGACCGGTTGCTTGTGGGCTGAAGAAGACATAAATCGGTCGCCCAAGAACGTCACTTAGCCTCCGCCCTGGTGGGATATCCACCACTGGTAATTGATCAAGTGGTGGATTGAACGTGAAAGCAGCACCGTTCCCATATCGGTCCTGTGTGATACGCGCGGCGCTAATGGTAACCGACTGCGTTCCATCGTTTCGTGGATCGAAAGCAGCAACAGTTTGCCAATCAGCCAATAAGTTGTATGGATTTGTTGGATTAATTCGCTTCTCTCCGAAGTCCAGAGGCGAAACGCTCAACCCTGGTTTGACGCCGCGACCCCTGATGTGCACTACTGAATCAATTCTCCTTGCATCACTGGAAAAGGTGATAGTTGCTGTATAAACCTGCTCAGCCGTTGGGGTAAAGGAGATGGTATAAGTCTTAGAATCGTTTCCTCCTCCTTGCTCCGAGAGAATGAGAGGAGTTGCGGCGGAAATTTGCCTAAGTGCTGGTTCTGGAACAAAGACAGGATCTGTCGGCCCTTGGGCTCCTGTAATCGTTAGTCGTACTGTTCCCCGGCTAAAGACAGTAAATGTACGGTTCGCTGTCGTTCCCACTCCTACATCGCCAAAGTCGAGCGGACGCGCTACAGGATGCGATACATCGATTATTGGTTCTCCTGTTTGTCCTACAACTAAACGGCGGTAACGAAATACGCACTCATCGCCTACACCGATCGAATCGCGTACTGTACCGTCGTTTGTGGCAGTGTAGCGAATCGTAATTGTTCGTCGCTCGCCCGGCTGAAGATCGAAGGGGATTGGATTATTGACGATCTCGAATACACCTTGCCCTCCGTTCTTGAATTCAAGACGTGTGACGCGAACAGGTGAACTGCCTTCATTGACAACATCAATTGTACGGGTTGCAACATCTCCTTTACGGAGCATACCAAAGTCAACATCACTCGGCTGAAGCGTTATCCGCCGCGCTTTGTACTCGACCACAATTACCGTATCGTTATTGGCACGATCACGGAAGACAATATAGGCGATGGCATCTTGGTCAGGATCATCAACTGTCAAGCGCCACCGTGTCGAGCGGGAAGTGCCTACTTCAAACGGGTCATAATCGAGTGTATAGTTCCTACTTGCGGGATCCAAATAAATTTCCGCAAGATTAGCACGAATTGCATCATCGTCAGGATAATCAGTTACATCTGCATCACCTCCACTTGTGCCGCTGACAGTGCCATCACAATTAACAATGAAGCGAGGACGGGGGGGTATAGTATCAGGCAGTTGTACTGCGAATGCAGCACTGGTGGGGTGTCCGTAGGAATCGTAGTTACTAAATCCGAATGAATATGCAGCAAACGGTTGACTACATCGGATGCGATACACCCCATCCTCTATGCGAATTACCTTAACTGCATACCGCTTTCCGTTAACCGTAATTGGATACACGTCCCCTACGCTGGGCCCAAATGCAGCCGCCAATGGCTGCCATTGGACTCGCCCTCCATTCATGACCCCCCACTCCAGATCGGGAGGCATAGTACCCGCTTCCGTCAAAGGAAAGACGATTGCTACATAGTTCTGATCAAAACGTGGTGTTCCTTGAGAACCGGGGGTACAAAAGATAACTTCCCGTTGGAATTGCTCAAGAGGATAAATGGTCATTTGGAAGGGATCAGAGACAACCCAATCATCCTCTTGCCCAGTATTGAAAAACGTTGCGCCGATAGGCTTATCACCGCTGAAGACAACAATTTCGTTGTTTCCGCTGGCTGTCGCTCGGTCATAGATGAAACCAACACCCTCCGTTCCACCTTTCGTTTGGATATTGCGCCAATAGCTGCCATTTCGGAAGATACGTGTCTGCGGTTCCTTTGCGAAGATTTTAACCATTGGAGCAAATCGTCGCGTCGGCACACGGGGAACCAGCAACACTTTTCCCCACATGTCTGTCGGAATCTCCATATCAGCGATGAAATCACACCATCGAATGTCTGTGGGGACGTTAGCACATTGATTACCGGAGATCACTGCAACGGGCTTTGTTGCCCGGATCAACGTTCCTGATAAATCACCCTCTCTCCCGGCTGTATTGCCTGTAGCAAGAGCCAAAACATCATTACGATTGAGAACCCATGTTCGGGTCTGACCGGGACGAAGCCCACCCGAGGTCTCCGTATTGGCATTGCCACCCAACGTCACTGTTACGCGCGTGTTATCATATGGTGCTGCTATCACAGACAAACTTGGAAGATTGTAGCCAGGGTACATCCATGTCATATCTGCCATTGAGGCTATGATATATTCCTTCCCCAGAGCACGAAGAGGATAAGCCAAAAACGAGTCTGAGGTATAGCAAAAGCGCGTCACTCCGTATACGACAATAGGAGCTGTTGAGCGAATACGGATTGCCTTTCCAGGATATACCTGCTCCGGTGGCGCCGGCTCATTCCCCCTCTTTTCATATGGCTGTGCGTTTCCCGGATTCATCTCTAATGGTGTGATCACATACGGGGCCGTAAAAAGGACACGCTGGTATCCAGTCCCTTCGACTTCAACAATCACTCGTGCTCGGACTGCTGAAGCGATGTAAAGCATAATTCGGTTGACACATCCGCCTGATTCATCAGCAAAGCAGGGCGGGAATGAAAAGCAAAAATCTGTCCCCGCTGCACCACCATCATTTGCAAGAAGAGTTAGCAGTTTTGACCGAATTTCTTCCTCCGTTTCTGGGCGCCCTTGTCCGCCCCACAATTGCATGGCAACTGCCATTACCATCAATGCTAATAAACTCGCTCGAGTTCGCATTGCACACCTACAGGAAAGATGAAACATCACCAGCGTTTTGTTGTCACTTGCTTATCCATGATACTGCACGTGTGTAATAATGCGCGCGCTTGCAATTTGGTTTCAATTTACACCTATCCAAAATAAGAAAAAAAACGCTATAAACAATCTTCTCTGTAGAAGTGGATTTCTCGTCCACTAAGTTCCGCAAGCAACAACGCCCGACGCTCTGCTCCCCACTGCTCTATAGTCACATCATTTGTTCCAGACAGGAGAAAAATACGAATAGCAGTGGTGCCAATCTCGACTCGTATCGCTTTCACTCGCTGCTGCCGACGACGGTCCAGACCTTCCGCGATGCGGAGGCATGCTGCCATCCAGCGTACTGCATTTTGCCACCGTTCAGGTAACGCAATGAAATTCTCATGCTTCCGTTTTGGATGACTTTTGCGATGGTAGCGTGCAACATTTGCAATGACTTCCGCCTCTGTGCTGGAAAATCCTGGCATAACAGCGTGCCGAATGATGTAATAACTGTGTTTATGATGCTGGTCAGCAGAAATATGGTAGCCGATATCGTGGAGCAAGGCGGCCGCCTCGAGTAATTCCCGCTCATAGTCTCCTAACTTGTGTAAAGGTTGGAGTGCATCGTAAAGTGCAAGTGCCACCGTGGCAACATGCCGGGCGTGAGCACGTTCGACCCCATACCGCACCATCATTTCTTCAATTGTTGCCGCCCGAAGATGCATCAAATGGTGGTACTGGGCTGTATCGAGCAGATGTTGCGCAGTGTCGAACACCACTCCTTCACGAAGTGCAAATGCTGAGACAACTACACTCGGAACTGGCAAATGCTGGAGAAACCGCTCTGCAATGAGAGCACCAGCTGTGATAATATCTGCTCGCTCGGTATCCACCCCTGGAATGTCTGCAATTTTCTTGAGAGTACGTGCGCGAACAATCCGCTCGATCGCATCCAATAGTGCATCTCGCTCGATACGTTTTCCGTGGAGAGCGGTGGCTGCCAATCCCCCATCTCCAAGAGCAACGCGTGCTATAGTCTGCCATGTCCCAGAGGTAACAACAACCTCATCAAACCCTACCATCCGTGTTGCATCGAGTACTGGGGACCATTCGCCAACAAGATAGCGGCGACACTCTTCGACTGCTGCAACAGAGCGCCGATGTCGGAAATACTGCTCTGTAAGGCGAATAGCTCCAATTTTCTCACTGCGAACGAAGGGTACAGTCCCTTGCTTCCCAACGATCACCTCTGTCGAGCCACCTCCAATGTCGCACACACAAATCTGCTTTTGCACCAGGGGCAATCCATGTATAACCCCAAGATAGATAAGCCGTCCTTCTTCCTCCCCCGAGATGAGCTCAATACGCACCCCTGTTTGCTCTTCGACGCGGTGGAGAAAGACTTCACGGTTGAGTGCTTCACGGACAGCACTTGTTCCAACCGCGCGAATGTATGCCTGATGTTGCTGTGCCATTGCCACAAATCGGTGCATAGTGGCAACGCCTCGCTCGATAGCATCCTGACTAAGCCGTTTGATGTCCCCGGCAGACTGCCCTAATCGCACCATCTCTCGGTCCCGGCTAAGGACGTGTAACGTCCCATTTCTCCCAACTTGCGCAACGATCATGTGAAAGGAATTCGTCCCAACATCAATTGCAGCAATTGGGGGTAACTCGGTTTTTGCCATCGCCATATTATGCTCGTGGAGTTCGCCCAATTTCACCAGAAGTAGAGCCTTTGACTATCAATGTATCCCTCGCCTTTTGCCCATACGCCGCACAAAGCCAACAACGTACATGGAAAATCCCGCCACCACTGTTGCAATTGCGAACACCACAAGAATATACCGTGCCATTGCGCACCGTCAATACTTTTGCACTGCAAAATTAGCCGTGCTCGATTTGCCGGCATGTTGGTAACCAATAATGACCACACCAATGACTGCTAACCGCTATAGCTGGCTTGACTACCTTCGGGGCATCGCTGCAATATGGATGATTGAAGTGCACGTCACAGATATTGCCCTTGCATCCAACTGGCATTCTGCTTGGTGGTATCCGTGGCTCAATCTATCGCATGGCTTTGTTGCAGTTGCTTTTCTCTTCTGTGCGGGAGGTGCGTTTGCGCTAACGTTAGAGCGAAAGGTCGCCGCCTACCGCCAACTTGCGCGACCGCTATGGGAGTATCTTGGAAAGCTTGCTTTGCTCCTTGTCATTGGCTATTGGCTGCATTTACCAGCATTTTCCTTAGAACGGACACTCCAAGCAAGTGCCGAGGAACTCCGCCGCCTTGCCGATTGCGACATTCTCCAAACAATTGCGTATAGCTCTCTTGCAGCTCTTGGCATTGGTATGCTGATTCACTCCGAGCGTTGGCGCTTTGGGATCTATGCAGCATTGTCTGTAGTCTTTGCAGTACTGACACCATGGATTTGGCAAACGCAGCTCTATGAGCAATTACCTCTTTTCTTGGGTGCGTTGATTGCTCCCCCACCACAGAGTAAGTTTCCTCTTTTCCCCTTTGCAGCCTACTTTTTTGCGGGAGCATGGATTGTTCCTCTGCTACGCAACCTGACAACAACAGCGTTGAGCAGCATAGGAATTGCCTGTCTGCTAACCGCTGGAGGGACGATGACAATTGGATTAGCATCTCCCGCATCATGGTGGTACTCCTCTCCACTCCACGTGCTTTTCCGATTGAGTGGAACAGTATGCACGCTGGTAGTGCTTATCCTTGCGGAACCAGTCATGCAACGCTTTCGCTGGCGTAAGATTCTTCTTATCGCTGGCCAGCAATCACTCTGGATCTACGTTTTTCACCTGCTGATTGTCTATGGTTCCGTCGGTGGTAAGGGACTTGCTACGATGGTGGATAATCAACTGTCTTACCCAGGTGCATTCTTGGTTTTCATAGGAGTAGGTGCAGTAAGTCTTGCCAGTGCTTGGGGGTGGTCAGTGCTCAAAGACATAATGCCCCAGGTTGTACGCACCACAGTTGCGGCTGCTGTTGGAATAGGAATTCTGACATTTCTTTTTCTCCCTGCCCGCTATGCTGAACTCCTTACTACGGTCGAATCGGTTCAGCACGCTGGAGAAAGACCGGGGGTGGAGCGTAGCGATCTTCCTCGATTAGCTGCTTTGCTTGTTCAGGACTTAGTGGCAACAGAGTCGAGTCTCGATCGGGAAATGTGCGCTGCGTATAGCCCAACGATGGATCTGCATAAATTTTTGCCATAAGACGCCCCCAAATGGGAGCAGCCACTTTTCCTCCCATTCCATAGGCACCGGTAAAGCGGATACGCTGATCATCGAATCCCAGCCATACTCCAGCAACAAGCTCGGGTGTCATCCCCACAAACCATGCATCGGCATAGTCATTGGTTGTGCCTGTTTTACCTGCTGCATCGTAGCGATAGAACTGTCGAACTGCAGATCCAGTACCGCCGTCAACCACATGCTGCAGCAGTCGAATCATAGTGCGACAGACGGTAGGGCTAAGGGCATCAGTAACATTGGAAGGAAGTTTACATCGGAGGATTTCCCGTCCCATGCGATCCCGTACAGAACGAATCGAGGCAGGAGGGACAGCAATGCCACCATTGACAAAGGTTCCAAAGGCAGCGGTCAGTTCGATTGGATACACCTCTTCCACTCCAAGAGCAAGCGCCGGGTAAGGATCCATCGGAGTAGTAATGCCCATTCTGTGGGCAAGAGCTACAACGTGCTGGGGTGTTGTGTACTGCGTGATGACGCGTGCTGCCACAGTGTTGATAGAAAATTTCAGTGCCGTTGCCACATCAACCGCTCCGGCATGGGAAGCGCCGCGTGGAGACCATGTCCTGCCATCAGGGAACACGTAGGTAAACGGTGTCGCATCAATAACAGTTGTTGGGTCAATAGTTCCTTCCGCAAGAGCAGCAGCGTAAATAAATGGCTTGAAGGCAGAACCTGGCTGTCGTCGAATCTCGGTGCAGTGGTTCAATGAGTATCGGGATCCAGCTCCTCGTTCAGGAGCAAAAGGGGAAGCTCCAACCATCGCCAGAATTGCTCCTGTTCGTGGGTCTAGCACGACAACGCCACACTGGATTGTTGTTACTGCACGTTTGACTGAGTCAACAAAGGACTGGGATGCTAAAAGTCTGCGAAGAACGCGCTGCTGTGGCTCTCCCGGTTCAGCACTCAGATATTGCGGATGCGACTGTGCTGCCTTCTGCAGAATTGCTTTCAGCAAGTCTTTGTGTGCATTCCATGACCACAGACGATCGAATTCCTTTTGCACGATAGCTAATTGTTCACGTACAGCCTCGTTGGCATATTGCTGAATCCGTACATCGAGTGTTGTCTCTATCGTCAAGCCGTCGCGGTAAAGATCATATCCCTGTAGGCGCGGCTCCCGGGAGAGTTTTTTTCGTAACATTTCGACAAAATGCGGTGCAATGCCACCACGACGATAGACACCTGTACCTTCGGGGGCCAGGCTAATTGGCTGATGCGCATACAAAGCACGTTGCTCCGCGCTTAGGAAGCCAGCGTCTTCCATCATCGCAAGAACCAAATTCCGCCGTCGTAAGGCACGTTCGTAATTGACTTGTGCATCGTATGTCGCAGGAGCTTTAAGCAAAGCAACCAGATAGGCACATTCGGCAGGGGTAAGCTGTTTGGGTTGTTTGGCAAAATACTCTTGTGCTGCAACATAAATGCCATATGCTCCCCTACCAAAGTTGACGGTGTTCGCATAGAGCTCAAGAATCTCATTCTTCGTGTAGGTGTGTTCGATTTGAATCGCTGTAATCGCTTCGCGTAGCTTCCGAGTGAGAGTGAGTTCCTGGTCGAAATACAGATTGCGCGCTAACTGTTGCGTGATTGTAGAGGCGCCTTCCTTGGCACGAAAGGCAAGAATGTTCTTAACAGTCGCTTTGATAATACGCCACAGATGGATACCCCAGTGGTTGTAAAATTGTCGGTCCTCGGTCGCGATGAGTGCTTGGAAAAAAGCAGCCGGAATGCTATCGTAGGGCACATAAAGGCGTCGCTTAACATAAAAGCTTTCAATTAGTCGCCCATTGCGATCCAGAACACGTGTTGCGTACTCTTGCGGTGGATTTTCCAGTTGCTCAAGACCAGGAAGCGAATCAAGAATTGTGCTTTTGAACCACAGCACAATTACGGTGAGCCCCACCAGCGAAAGGGCAAGCAGATAGCCTACTGCTGTCTTCGTCTGCATTGTAGTGTGCATTGGCGCTCTATTGCTAACCGCAAAATAAACGCCCCTTCTCTTTGAGAGAAAAGAAGGGGCACTTGCTGACACTGGCTACTCACTGCCGACGAAACGGCTTAGCGTGAATAATATTCCACCACCAAGGGGACTTCACACACTACTGGTACCTCTTCGCGGGGTGGTAAATAGAGGTATTTTGCTGACAAATCCGCCTTTGATACCTCCAAGTAGGGCACTGGCTGCGCAGTGCGGATTGCATTTTGGAAGCATTCAAGTTTGCGACTTTTCTCGCGCACCTGAATAACATCGTTCGGCTTGACACGGTACGAGGGTATGTCCACTCGCTTACCATTGACCTCAATATGTCCATGCCGGACATACTGCCGTGCTGCATAGATCGTCGGTGCAAAACCTGCACGATAAACTAATGCATCGAGTCTGGACTCAAGGAGCTGAATAAGGTTATCTCCCGTGTTACCCGCCATACGGGATGCTTCTGCAAAGTAGTTCCGCATCTGACGCTCATGGACATTGTACTGAAGGCGAAGGCGTTGTTTTTCAAGAAGCTGGCGACCGTAGTCACTCAATTTTCCTCGCCGCTTCAATGGTCCATGTTGCCCCGGTGGATAGGGCTTGCGGTCCATGTACTTTCGCGCTTTGGTAGTCAGTGAAAAGCCAAGCTTGCGCGACAACTTGACTTTCGGTCCGGTGTACTTCATTGTCGTACCACGCTACAAAAGATGAAACAAACTTTTGTGCAACATTCGCCTACATTGCACCTTTTCTAAAAAGTGCCCTGCAGGGGTACGTTGTCAACTTGTGACGACGTCAAAAATAGCAGTCTTACTTATTGCCTTCGGCACGCTTTTTCTGGTATTCACGCACCATCTCGTCTTGAATGGCGCGTGGTACCTGAGCGTACTTAAGGAACTCCATCGTAAACTCCCCTTTTCCTTGGGTCACCGACCGCAGATCGGTTGAATAGCCAAACATTTCCTGAAGCGGGACCTCTGCAGTGATTACTACATAGCCAGCTTCGCTTTCTGTCCCGATAATGACACCTCGCCGTTGGTTGATTTGCCCGATCACCACGCCTTGGAATTCTTCCGGTGCCGATACCTCGAGCTTCATAATGGGTTCAAGAACTACGGGATTTGCACGCATATAGCACTCGCGGATGGCAGCCTTTGCTGCAGTCTTGAAGGCAATCTCGGAGGAGTCAACAGGGTGCGTAGTACCGTCGTTGAGCACAACACGCACTCGTTGAACTGGTTGCCCAATGAGAAGACCTTCTTTGAGTTGTTCTTGGAAGCCCTCATCGCAGGCAGGGATGAATTCACGAGCTATTACTCCACCAACGATAGCGTCCACAAATTCGTAGTTGTTTGGATTGTCTGGCTCCAGCGGCTCAATGTATCCAGCAACACGGGCAAATTGTCCTGCACCACCGGTTTGTTTTTTGTGCGTGTAGTTGAATTCTGCACGTTTGGTGATCGTCTCGCGGAATGCCACTTTCGGGCGACCGACAACAACTTCGCAGTTATATTCTCGCTTGATCCGTTCAATGTAAATCTCCAAGTGCAGTTCTCCCATTCCTCGAATAATCGTCTCTCCCGTCTCTTCGTCCCGGTACACACGAAATGTTGGGTCTTCCTTTGTAAAGCGGTTGAGAGCCTTAGAAAAGTTTGCAAGACTATTTTTATCCTTGGGTGATACCGCAAGTTCGATGACAGGTTCGGGAACAAACATTGAGGTCATCGTATAGTTGACAGTGCCATCGGTGAATGTATCCCCTGTAGCACATTCAATTCCAAACATAGCAACAATGTCTCCCGCCACCGCTTCCTCAATGTCGTGCATCTCACTTGCATGCATGCGGACTAAGCGAGGCACCTTGACTTTTTTCCCTGTTGCGTTGTTAACGATAACGTCACCTTTACGAACTCGTCCTTGGTATATCCGCATGTAGGTTAGCTGTCCGTAGCGCCCATCCTCAAGCTTGAACGCATAGGCAACCAATGGACGCTCTGGATCGGGAATAACTGGGACTCGTTCCTCCTGCTTATCCCGGTCTAAAGCATAGTTTTCTACCTCGAAGGGACTGGGAAGGAACATGCATACACCATCAAGAAGCGGCTGAACTCCTTTGTTTTGTTTTGCGGTTCCAACAAATACCGGAGTAACTTTCAGGGCAATGGTCGCTTTTCGTATGGCTGCAATTAGCTCGTCGGTGGTAATTTCTTCTTCCATCAAGTACTTTTCCGCGATGGCATCATCATAGTCGGCAGCCTTTTCGATGAGCTTTGTGCGATATTCATGCGCAATCTCCTGCATGAAGGAAGGGATTTCCTCCTCTCGCACGAACTCTCCATTGTCCCCATCGAAATACAGTGCTTTCATATGGAGCAAATCGACAACGCCCTGAAACTGATCCTCTTGACCGATGGGAATGTTAATCATCACTGGATCGTGGTGGAGCTTTTCACGTAACTGTTGAACAACCCGATACGCATTCGCTCCGGCACGGTCCAGCTTATTGATAAACGCAATCCGTGGAACATTGTACCGCCGCATTTGGCGGTCAACGGTTATTGACTGGCTTTGCACTCCTGCAACCCCACACAGAACCAAAATTGCACCGTCAAGTACACGGAGTGCGCGTTCAACCTCAATAGTAAAATCTACGTGCCCTGGTGTATCAATCAAATTGATGTGATATCCTTTCCATTGGCAATAGGTCGCTGCTGATTGGATGGTAATACCCTTCTCGCGTTCCAGGTCCATAGAATCCATCGTAGGACCTGCTCCATCTTTGGAGCGGACTTCCACGATGCGGTGAATACGACCCGTGTAATAAAGAATCCGCTCACTCAAAGTTGTTTTACCCGAATCAATATGAGCGGAAATTCCTATGTTGCGCAAGCGCGCAATATCTATACCAACCTTTGGCTCAGCAGTATGAGTCAACGTGCTCATAATACAACGAACAATGTACCAAGACTGCAAAATTACGCACGAATGTTACGAAAATTGTACCATACACGTAAACAGCTGGTCAATCGTTGAAAAAACAGTCATCGGATAGAGTAACATGATTCGTTTTACTGCACCCTTACGGAATGAGGGCGATGGCGCCCAGGTTCGACGTCCTTTTCCATCTCCCTACTTTCATTGGCCGCTGAGCGACCCCTTCTTGTTCCTTGACGAATTCTTTGTTGACCCAAATGCTGGATTCCCCGACCATCCTCATCGCGGCTTTGAGATTATCACATACCTTCTTGATGGGGGATTTCACCATCGCGACTCTCTTGGCAACGATATTCAGGCAAAGGAAGGCACCGCAATGCACTTTGTAACTGGCAGTGGAGTTGTGCATTCAGAAATGCCTCTTGGTTACGCCCACGGACTCCAGCTGTGGATCAACCTTCCCCGTGCACTGAAAAAAATACCTCCCTCGCTCCACGTTTTCTCACCGGAGCAATTGCCAGTGATACCAATTGCTGGTGGAACGATACGTCGGATCGCCTCTCCCGACGGTCCGATACAGTTGCATACTGAAGTGCACTACGACGATGTCACCTTTGCTGATTCTGGAACCCACCAATGGACCATTCCCCACGATAGTGTTGGAATGGCATATGTGCTGGCGGGCGAGTTTACCATCAACGGACAACTTACCCGTGCCGGTGAGCTATGCGCAGTAGAGGAAGGAAGTTTAGTTCTTCAAACGTCGCAGCCGGGACGCGCGGTTGTCCTTTGCGGGAAACGACAACACGAGTCGGTAAAATTTATTGGTCCGTTTGTGGACTAAGGGGCGGTATCCACAGATGCCGCTCCAAGCAGACACGCTCGCCATCGAAGGTCACACCCTCCGCCAGTAGTAACTCTCGCATCAATGTGGGAGTTGCAAAGTGCATGCGACCTGTTAGCTCTCCACGGCGGTTGACAACGCGGTGAGCGGGAATATCATCTCGCCCTACAGCGGCATGCAATGCCCATCCGACTGTTCGTGCCGCTGATTTAGCGCCCAGTGCTGTTGCTATATGCCCGTAGGTAGTTACCTTCCCCGGAGGAATCATGCGTACTAGTGCCCACACCCGCTCGAAAAAGTCTGTGCTGCTCATTAGCGCAAGGCTAATGTCATTTTGATAAGTTCCTCAGGGATGTCCAAGTGATTGGATCGGCTATCATCGGCAGCAACATCGAGTGGAAGCGGTTCCTGCCAATGCCCGGTGTAAAAGGCAGTGTAGAAGCCACTTTCTTTTCGAGCAAAGGCATCGGTCACCATCCGATAGCCAAGCCAGCTTGCGCGAAGAATATCAGTAACAGCTGCTTGCCCCCCGCGCTGGAAGTATCCCATGTCCACGGTGCGAATCTCCCGCTTAATGTTCCGCCGCCGGAAGATATCTTCAAGAATCTGGCGTATCTCCTCAAGCGATTTGCCGTAGCCCTCGGCTACGACAATCCGTGTGTCGCGATCCCGCTCCTCAATCATTGTGGCAAGCTGCTCGTAATCAACATTCTCGCGCGGACGGATGATGTACTCTGCTCCCGTTGCAATTCCTGCATAAAATGCCAAATACGCTGAATCGCGCCCCATCGAGCCAATCAGGTACACCCGACGGTGGGAGCTCGCGGTATTGCGAATCCACTCTAACATCTCTAAGCTCCGATCTAGCGCACTGTAGAAGCCAATCGATGTACCGTAATTGTTAGCAACATCGTTATCAATTGAGCCAGGGCATGCCATGATACGCGTGCGCAAGCCCTCCTGCTTGATAATCCGGTCCAATGTTGCACACGCTTTGAGACTACCATTCCCCCCGCAAACGAACAAGTAGTCGAAGTGGTTATCATCTAAGTTGAATGCTACCTGTCTCTGCAACTCGGGATCGGTAGCTAATTCGGGAACGCGAACGGTCCCAAGAATGGTCCCACCCTGGAAGGCAATTCCTGCAACGTCGAGTTTACCGAGTCGCCGATATTCATTTGTGATAAGCCCTCGCCAGCCATCAATGACCCCCCAGACCGACGTTTCTGGACGAATATTCAGCGAACAGCGAACAACACTCCGGATGAAGGCATTCATCCCAGAGCTATCACCGCCACCAGTTAGAATGGCAAACTTCATAGACAGCGCTACCGCACTACCTGGAGAGGAACAATCATCACCTGGGTCTGCTGCCGAACTACGACACGATAGGCACCTGGTGGCAAATCTGCCACCGAAAGCATCCCTCTTTCTGCCCCCAGGTGCACTGTGCGCACAACACGTCCTACTACATCCACCACCTCTACTTGCGCCCCAACACTGCCCTGGATGACCACCACATCACTGGCAGGATTGGGAGCAATTGTCACTGCAACCCGGGACTGGTCGACCGAAAGTGTCGTGGCATCAAAGGTGACATCGAAGGTGATGTAGTCACTCAGGTTCGCAACGTTATAGATTACTACTCCAATGACTGATTGCCCACTATGGCCCTGGGGATCGAACTGCAATTTGAACGTGTGGTCAGCCTCTCCTGGTTGTAGCGTGACATATCCCTCTTCTCCCATGGACTCCACAACAAACGAAGGATAACACGCTTGACCAATGCAGAAATTGACTTTATGCAACAAATTTTTACGCGTCGTGTCAATACGCACGCCGAATTTGACGGGGCTCGAGGACACATTCTGCACACTAACGTAAGCATCTATTGGCAAATCTGGGGACAGCTGAAAGTGGAGCCGCTGCCCTTCAACAAGGCGAAATGAGGGATTTTCTTGTTGAGAGTATGCCCAGCGCTGCATACATGGACAACATTTTTTCTTGGGCAAAATCCGAACAGTAGCTCCTGCTGTTCCCGCAGTGCTCGAGCTTGGCTGCGGCAAATGCGCTTGGTTGGCAACCAGCTGCATCCCACTAGCTCCGGTCAAAAGGAGTACAGCGCAAAGTAGTTTCATAAGTTTGCCTTCGTTGGTAAAGCGGCACAAAACTAACATCCACTTTTCGAAAAACAATGGTAGCGCTCCGAACGTTCGCAATCATTGCACTGATTGTTCAAGCAGCCGACATCCAAGCCCAGGACACAACAAATGGGCAACGGTTGCCGATTGTTACCCTGAAGAAACTCGATGGGACACCAGTAACGACCCAGGAGCTCATAGCGAATTCACCCGGACCTATCATCTTGGACTTCTGGGCAACATGGTGCAAGCCCTGTATCCAGGAGCTATCCGTGTTAGCAGAGGTATATGAGGAGTGGAAAAAACTGACCGGTGTGCGTATCGTGGCGGTCTCCATCGATGATGCACGCAACAGCAAAAAAGTAGCACCCTTTGTCCGAGGGCGTCGGTGGGAATTCGACGTGTACTTGGATGAAAATGCGGACCTCAAGCGTGCTCTCAATGTCAACGAAATCCCGCATACTTTTGTCCTCAATCGTCGCGGAGAAATCGTGTACCAGCATAAGTCCTACGCTCCTGGCGACGAAGAACTGCTATTTGAAGCACTCAAGAAAGCTGCAGCAGAATGAGATTTGCCGCTATTGCTGCCCTGATGCTTTTTGCAGCACTTCACTACGGAGGGGTTGCCCAGTTGCCTTCGGGGTGGCGTGCAGACCTGCAAGTTGATGCACAGTCGTACACTCCCGATTCTGCCATTAATGCCCCCGCAGTCCGCGAAAAAGTCTTAGCCCAAGGTTTTTTCAACGTGCTCTACTCGAGCGAGCGTCTGCGGCTTGGCTTCCGGTATGAAGCATACTTCAACCCTCTGCTCGGCATAGACCCACGCTATGAGGGCAATGGCTTTCCCTATCGCTTTGTACAGTACGTAGGAGACCGTTTTGATGTCACGATTGGGAATTCGTACGAACAATTCGGCAGTGGCATGATCCTCCGCACCTACGAGGAGCGATCACTTGGCTTCGACAACTCGATTGATGGGGTCCGCCTGAAGGTGCGACCAATTGATGGTGTCCAGTTGACTGCCCTTTTTGGCAAGCAGCGTGCTTTCTTCGGACTTGGTCCCGGCATCGTCCGTGCTGCTGATCTCAACATCGAGCTCCACCAGCTCGCCTGGGATGGAGAGCCCCTTTTTGAGCTTCCTTTTGCTCTTGAAGTGGGAGGTAGCGTGGTAAGCAAATTTCAGCCTGCTGCTGACCCTATCTTGCGTCTTCCAGAAAATGTGTTCGCATATGCAACACGGCTATCTCTGACAACTGAGCGTTGGAATCTCTATGTCGAATGGGCATACAAAATCAACGACCCCCAGCAAACCAACAACAACAGCTTCAATCCTGGCAATGGGCTGTATTTATCCACTTCGTACAGTGGCGAAGGATTTGGTCTTCTTCTTGCCGCAAAGCGGATTGATAACATGGATTTCCGCTCCGATCGAGGAGCAATCGGGAATGTTCTGAACATCAACTTTCTGCCGCCGTTGACGAAAGTGCACACCTATCGTCTTTTCACCCTGTACCCCTATGCCACCCAGCCCTATGGGGAGTTTGGCGTCCAAGGTGAACTAACATTCACTCTCCCCCGAGGCACGTGGTTAGGTGGTCCGTATGGAACAACGGTTACCCTCAACTACGCACGTGTCCACGATATTGACTCCAGCCGTATTGACCAATTCACCTACCGCTCAACCTGGAAGCCAGGCAGAGTGCTCTTTTACCAAGACTTCAACGTCGAAATCCAGCGAAGCTGGTCACGCCTGTTCAAAACCACCTTCACCATGGTCGCGCTGGCGTACAACAAGGATGTCATCGAAGTCAAAACAGGATATGGCACACTCTATCCTTTAGCATTTGTACTCGAAGCACAGTACAAGCTCTCTGCTCGTAGTGCACTTCGCACAGAGCTCTCCCACATGCACGTGCGGGGAGATATGGGAAGCTGGGCATTTGCGCTGCTGGAATACACCCCTATAAGCAACGTGTACTTGACTGTCTTTGACGAATGGAACTATGGCAATCCAGACCCTGCTAAGCGCTACCATTATCCTGCCGTCTCTGTGACTTATGTGCTTGGCGGCACACGGATAACTGCCGGCTATGCCAGACAACGAGCGGGAATCTTATGCGTCGGAGGTGTCTGCCGCGTTGTCCCTGCCTCCAATGGCTTCTCACTAAACATCGCCAGCACATTCTAATTCCGCTTTCGCTGCGTTGCCATAAAGTGCCGCCCCAGCCGCGCAACCGCTGGCTCTGTGCCCAAGTAGGAAACTTCCTCCTCAATCAACCCATGTACACGGAATAGTCGAGAGGAACGTTCTTCCTTTCTGCTCTTGTTGGTTGTTTAAACCATGCACACTTACCCGATGGCACTTGCTTTCCTGTTCCTTTTTCTCTGCAGGCATGCACTCTCTGCTGGCGATGCCAGTGGGCTTGTTGAACAGCTTCGGCAGAAAGCAGCCCGCGTACGGTCCTTTACGGCAGATGTCACCGTTGACGTTGCTATTCCGTCTTTTCGCGTGCCGCAGGCGCGGGGCACGCTCACAGCACATCCACCAGACTCGGTAAGCTTTCGCTCCGAACAGCTTACATTCATTCCCAAAAACGGATGGCAGCTCAATCCTCTTATGCTACTCCAGCGCGAACATTACATTGCAATCGAGGATAGCCGCCCAACACCAAGCACTGTGCTTTTGCGCCTGTTTCCTCGTAGCGATACAGGTGAAATTATCGCTGCGAAAATGACCATTGATCTTCGGGACACTACTCCAGTGCGCACAGAAATCACAATGCGGAATGCGGGGAGCATTGCGCTGGACTTTCAGTATGGCGTGCATCGATCGCTCCTTTTGCCCGACCGAATCATCATGCACGTAAATATCCCTGCTACCCCTCTGCCGAAAGCATTTACTGGCGATATTGCTCCTACCACATCTAATGGCGTCAAGCCTAAGCAAAACGAGCCTCTCAAGGGGACTATCACAGTCACATTTGTCCGGTACACCAGTATTGAACGGCGTAATTTTACGCTGCGATAGTTTGCGCACAGCAGCTACGCTATGCGTGGAGTAAGTGTCGAGGAATTTTTGAGCGCCGCTCAAAGCGGCCAATTAGCTGTTTTCGATGTCCGCAGTCCAGCGGAATTTGCGCGTGGCGCCATTCCTGGTGCCCATGCCCTTCCTCTCTTTAGCGACGAAGAGCGCCATCAGGTGGGTCTTACCTACCACAATGCAGGCCGACACGAAGCAATAAAGCGAGGGCTTGAAATTGTCGGTCCCAAAATGCGATGGTACGTCGAGCAGGTTGAACAGATTCTCCAGCCAGGACAGCAGGTCGGACTCTACTGCTGGCGCGGTGGAATGCGTAGTGCAGCGCTGGCATGGCTGTTGGGGTTCTACGGATTCGAAGTCATCACTCTCCGCGGCGGTTACAAAGCATTTCGGCGTTTTGTCCTGGAAGTAGTCGAGCAGCCGCGGCCATATATCATCCTCAGTGGCATGACAGGCGCTGGTAAAACTTCCCTGTTACGCACTATTGCTTCGAAAGGGGAAGCAGTGGTGGATTTAGAGCACCTCGCTTCACACCGTGGCTCCGTCTTTGGTGCCCTGGGCATGCCACCCCAGCCAACCCAACAACAATTTGAAAACATGCTTGCAGTAGAGCTGTGGAAACACCGCACTGCTGAGCGCGTGTGGATAGAGGATGAATCGCGTCAGATTGGCAATCTGTGCATTCCGCAGGGCATGTGGCTCCAGATGCGAGCTGCTCCGATTATCGCGCTCGATGTACCTGTGGAGCAACGCCTCGAGCATCTCTGTGCAGAATACGGAAAGTATCCACCAGCACAGCTTGCTGCATGCCTGGACAAAATCCGCGGCCGGCTTGGTACAGAGCGCTGGTCTCGTGCACGCGCAGCGCTCGAGCAAGGCGATATTCGCGAGGTTGCTCGCATTGCCCTGGAGCACTACGACAAAGCCTACCGACACAGTTTACGCAAGCGCACTCATTTGGTACAGTGGATTTCCGTTTCCTCGGCTGACGATCCAGCATCTGCAGTGCTGGCAGTAGCTTCCGTTGCTGAACAGAGGTGCTACGCCGAATGAATTCGCCAGACAAGCAGATTCTGGTTGTTGATCTCGACGAGACCCTACTCCGCACCGATCTTGTCTGGGAAGCACTCACCGAACTTGCGCGATGTAAGCCCTACCTTCTGCTCCTTGTCCCGCTGGTACTCTTTCGCGGCAGAGCTGCACTTAAACAATGGCTTAGCCGCCAAGTGAGGTTAGAGCTCCATCAAATGCCGCTCAACGAAAGCGTACGCGCGTTTGTTGCCCATGCAAAAGCACAAGGGCGTACTGTCGTGCTTGCTACGGCAGCACATCGGTGCTGGGTTGAGCCATGGGCTCGTGAGCTTGGCTACTTTGACCACATCTTTGCAACTGAGCACATCAATCTCCGCGGGCGGGCTAAACTTGAGCGCCTGAAGCAGGAATTTCCCGCCCAGCATTTTGACTACATCGGCAATAGCGGTGCTGACGTCCCCCTTTGGCGTGCAGCGACAAATGCCTACATTGCAGGTAACCCGCGCCTGTACCAACACCGCATCGGCAAAGCATTCGCTGGTGTGTTCCCTGTCGAGCGTGCTCGGTTCGGTGATTGGCTCGGCTTGCTCCGCATTGAGCAGTGGAGCAAAAATTTGCTCGTCTTTGTCCCGCTGGTCTTAGCCCATCGCTTGGGAGAAGCAACGGCGCTAATCAACACAGCAATCGCTGGACTTCTGCTGAGCATTATAGCTTCTGCACTATACGTTCTCAATGATTTGCTCGACCTTCCCCGCGATCGACTGCATCCGACAAAGTCTGCACGACCTCTCGCCCGCGGAATCATCCCTCTCCGCCATGCATGGATTGCCGTTGGAGCGGGCGTTGTTATTGGTGGAGGGTGGTGTGCTGTCCTCCTTCCGCCTGCAGCCGCATTGTTGATTGCGCTCTATGGCACAACCGCACTTGCCTATTCACTACGTCTCAAGCATCTGGCAGTTGTGGATACGTTTGTCCTTAGCGCGCTTTACACTCTACGGATCCTCATTGGGGCAGCAGCAAGTAGCACACCCGTTTCGCCCTGGCTAATCGGCTTTGCTCTTACTTTCTTTACTGGACTGGCACTCCTTAAGCGCCACTCTGAAACGGTGCACCTACGAATGAATAACTATCGCATCGAGGATAACCGACCCTACACTGATCGCGATGAACCATTCTTACTTGCTACTGGCATTGCAACCTCTACCATGGCAATCGTGATTTTGACAGTGTACCTGACCAGTGAGCGCGTGCGAACGCTCTACAGCCACCCAGAACGCCTTTGGCTTGTGCTGCCGCTACTATTGTTTTGGCTGATGCGTATGTGGCGACTATCTGTCCATGGTCAGCTAACAAGCGACCCCCTTTCTTTTGCTCTCCGCGACCGTATCAGCCTTACAATCGCTGCAGTGCTGTTTATCCTGGTCGTTGCTGTCGCTCGCTAATCTATGCGGCTTGAAAGCTGGACGTCTCTTCCTCGATCGCAGGTGCAGGATTATCGGCACTACTACTGGACCGACGAAGACCCCTTTCGAAACGCAGGTTCCACCCTTCTTGCTCGCGGCAATGGGCAGAGCTATGGCGATGTATGCTTGCCCTGTCAGCAAGCAGTAGTATGCACCCCCCTTGACCGCATCCTTGCGTTCGATCGCACCAGCGGCAGAGTGCGTGTCGAATCAGGCATCAAGTTATCCGAGCTGTTGGCAGTAACTGTCCCTGCTGGATGGACTCTGCCTGTGATTCCAGGAAGTGGTGCTGTTACTGTTGGCGGTGCAATTGCTAATGACGTTCACGGCAAAAACCATCACTGGGCAGGGACATTTGGCTGCTGGATTGAACGCATCGAGCTTGTCCGCTCTGATGGCCGCTACCTGTGTACCCCAGAGGAACATCCGGAGCTATTTCGCGCTACCATCGGCGGTTTAGGATTGACAGGCATCATCACATGGGCAGAGTTGCAGCTGGTGCGGTGTTCCTCCGCATGGCTTACCGTCGAACGCTTCCCCTTTGCTACCCTGGATGAATTTTTCTGCCTAAGCGAGCAAGTGGAAGAACACGGTAACTACGTTGTTGGATGGTGCGATGTGTCCACTCCTGGCAAGTATCGGGGAATTGTCTCTGTAGCACGATTTTGCGACGATGGTGATTTTTCCACGCCACCGCGTCACGTCCCGCTTTCACTTCCTCCAATGCCAGTATCTGTGTTTACACGCACAACAGTGCAACTAACATCCGCACTATACTACAGCACTATGCGCCGGCGAGTTCGACAGCGCATGCACTACACCGATGTCTTTTTTCCCCTTGGCAGGCTTCCATGGAATCGCTTGTTCGGACGTCGCGGTTTTTTCCAATTGCATGCAGTTGTCCCTCGAGCACTCGAACGGGAAGCAACCCATGCAATTTGCTCTCGACTTTGGCGGGCAAAGGTTCCTCTTCCTTTGTGTGTCCTCAAGCGCTTTGGAGCCCGCCCATCACCAGGCTTGCTTTCGTTCCCCATTGAAGGTACAAGCATTGCGGTGGATCTTCCAAACCATTCTCGGTCCGTCCAAGCTCTTGATGAAATCATCACCATGGTGGCCTCTGTCGGAGGGCGCATTTACCCTGCAAAGGATGCACACATGGCTTCCCATCACTTCCAGCAGATGTTTCCCCAGTGGCATCAAGTAGAACGCTTACGCGATCCCCGCTGTTGCTCGCAATTTTGGCGCCGTGTCACTTCATCCTAACATCCCATGCCTATAGACTCGGTTTTGATTGTTGGTGCTACCTCCGCCATTGCCCATGAAACAGCACGCGCACTTGTCGGGCGGACTTCACACTTTGTTCTTGCAGCACGCAATGCAGAGCACTTAGCTGTGGTCGCTGCTGACCTTCGCAATCGTGGTGCAAAAACGGTGCACACGCTCCACTACGATGCCGAAAGCCACGTCCAGCGCGACCTTCTCGCAGAAGCAGCCGACAGCATCGGCACACTTCCGGATGCAGTGTTGATTGCCCATGGTGTACTCCCCCGTCACGAAGAAGTCGTGCACGATAGCAACGCGGCACGCTCGGTGTTGCAGATCAATACCGTTTCCGTGCTTGCTCTTTGCACCGACGTCAGTCGCCACTTTGAGCAGCGCGGCTCTGGATTGCTGGCTGTGATCAGCTCTGTTGCGGCTGACCGCGGACGTATGCAGAACTACCTGTACTCCGCATCAAAAGCTGCGCTGGACGTTTATCTGGACGGTCTCCGCTTACGATGGAAAACGCTTTCCCCTGCATTACGTGTGCTTACAATCAAGCCAGGATACGTCCGTACACCGATGACAGCTCACCTAGAACACATGATTTTGCCTGCATCCCCTGACTCGGTAGGTCGCCGCATTGCTCGCGCTATGCTCCGAAGGAAAGGAGGACGCATGTACGTTCCCTGGTGGTGGGCACTTGTCGCTGCAGTGCTCCGCCGCTTACCGGAGCCGTTTATGCTCCTGGTGCGGCAGTAGTTCTCCCGAGCTGCGTTCGGATGTCAGGGCGAGTGCAATAGCCGGACAAGTCGCTCCTGTGCAGCGAAATTTGTACGGTCTAGAGCAAGTGCGGTGCGATAGCATTCGATTGCATCAGTTGGCTGCCTTGCAGCAAGTGCATCGCCAGTGCGAACGTATGCCCATGCAGCAAGAGCAAGAAGCCCACGGTCAAGGCGCTCGGTTGAATAGTGCAGTGCACCTTGCCGCAGAAGAGTAGGGTCAACCACCTTAGGTAGCGGCGGCACTGGACGCCCCGGGGATAGCAATGCCACTGTTGCGCCATATGGTGCTGTCGGATAAAGTGCGGCAAATTCTGGCTCTGTCTCAAGCACCTCTGGCGTTGCAAAGGAGAAGCGCTCTGGATTTCGCTCCACAAACGCGCGAAGTAACGATACAAATCTCTGCTGAATGATGCCATAACGCTCTTTGGGCATGTTCCCAGACTCAAATTCCTCCAGCAACGGAAGGTAAGCAGCAATCTCTGTGGAACACCGCCGGATCGGCTCCCCGTACCAACGCTCCAGTTGCTTGAGATACCATGTCCGCCGCAGTAGCTCTTTTTCCACCAACACTATGTCGCGCCGATATCCTTCGACCTGCTGCAGATACCAGAATGCAGAGCAGAAATGGTCCCATTGCTGGGAGAGCAAAATGCTTCCATTGGGCAGAGGATCGACAACCAAACGAACATATGCGCGCACAAGATGGTGCGCGTGCAGATCATTCGGCTTCCAATTCCACGCCAGGTACACTAAAGGTAAAAGCATCATCGCTACACGGAACAGCCGATATCTCCAAAGGGCGGCAATGCCTGTTGCTGTTGCAAATGTTGCGGCAATAAATGCCACAAGAAAGTATGGCTCGATATCGTGGATACTGTAGTTGATTACATACCCCACACACACCACCATTGCAAGCACAAGAAGAAGGGCAATTGCTCGAGCGCGCTTCCAGAGCTTCCATAATCCCCACACCGCAATAGGCACGGCCACATTCGGCAAAAGAAGCTTGCCGAACACCTCTAACTGTTGTCGTGCAGACCCTTGGAACATCCACACAGAGTACTGCTTACCAAGCACGTGGTAGAAAAACTTTTCCACGCTACGATGCACTTCCCCCCAGTTGAATACCGGCTCTGCCATGCTCCGGATGGGCAAGTATGCATAAAGTGCGCCACAGGCAATAACAATGCTGGCGGGAACAAGGAGTTGCCGCAAGCGCTGCCATAACGTTCCGGGAAGCTGAAAAAGAACAAACGCAAGCACACCGGGCACCAGCACAATTGTCGTCAAGTGATTTGTAAAGCCCAACCCAAGGAAAAGGGCTGCCAGATGTAACTGATGTGGCAAGCGCTGCTGCCCCCATCGCACAAGCCAAAAAAAGACTGCAGCAACAAGAAGGAGCTGCAATGCGTGGACTTCCATGCTCAACGCTTGTGCCCACACGGTCCGGGCAACTGCAAACTGCATGGCTGCTACGGCCGCAACACTCCGCACCCCTGCAAGGCCAAGCCGGCCTTTTTCTGCCCACACCAAATGCAACACACCACGATGCACCACCGCTACAGCTAGTGCACTTAGCACAGCCATAAGTACATTCAGCCGTTCAATTGGTAACATTGGAAGAGGCAATTGCAGCCACAGATGCCCTATAAGCGTCAGAAGTGGGTAGCCCGTTGGATGGGCGACCCCAAGTGTTGAACACACCCCTGCTAATTCGCCACAGTCCGTGTAATACAAGTCTGGGACTGCTGTAAGCCGGTAAATCACTCCTGCTACACCTGCAACAACAGCAGTGTCAAGCCAGGTTTGCCAGAAGCGTTCGCGCATCAACACGCAAGGATTGGTCCTACAGCCCAGACCAAAGCTACACTTGTGCCCCTTCTTGTAGGCGCCAACTGTATTGCTGTTCGTAGTACCTGCGGTATTCTCCCGAACGAACAGACTCGATCCATGCACGATTGTGGAGATACCATTCAACCGTCCACGCAAGCCCTTCTTCGAAGGTCACCGTTGGTGTCCATCCCAGTTCCCGCTCTGCTTTCGTGCAATCAATTGCATACCGTCGATCATGGCCAGGCCGGTCCGGAACATGTCGAATAAGAGACTCCGGCTTGCCAAGGAGCTGAAGTATTGCTCGGACGACATCTATATTCCGTCGCTCTGAGCGCCCACCGAAGTTGTATACTTCGCCCACCACACCCTGCTCATACGCTGCTACAAGTCCACGGCAATGGTCTTCGACATAAATCCAATCGCGCACTTGGTGTCCATCGCCGTACACAGGCAATGGTTCATCCGCCAAGGCATTGGTTATCATAAGCGGGATGAGCTTTTCGGGGAATTGGTATGGACCGTAGTTATTCGAGCATCGAGCAATAATCGCAGGCATGTTATAGGTATGCACAAATGCGCGCACCATGCAGTCGGCAGCAGCTTTCGAGGCTGCATACGGCGAATTCGGCTTCAGGGGCGATTCTTCGGTAAAAGGAGGATCATCTGGCCCAAGTGAACCATACACTTCGTCTGTTGAAACATGCAGGAACCGCTTAATGCCGTAGGCGCGTGCTGCTTCCAGCAAGACAAGCGTTCCCCGAACATTCGTTTCGTAGAACGGTGCCGCCGACAATATTGAGCGATCAACGTGGCTTTCCGCCGCGCAGTGAATGATACCCTCGACGGCATATTCCTCAAGCAAGCGAGTTACAAGCTGAGCATCCTCGATACGGCCGTGTACAAACACATAGCGGGGGTCTTGTTCGACGTCGCGTAGGTTCTCCAAATTTCCCGCATACGTGAGGGCATCGAGATTGACCACGCGCCAATCTCGATGGTGCAGTATCCATCGCACAAGATTACTACCGATGAACCCTGCGCCCCCCGTCACCAGCACGGTTTTCATTGGATGCGATCTCCGTTCAAGTGGAATAGGGCGCGGAAGACATGCCCCGCAATCTGTGGGTTCTCTTTGAGCCGCCGCAGCGAGTAGCCGTACCAGTCCTCGCCATACGGAACGTACACGCGAACCGGATAGCCACGGCTGATAAGTTCCTGTCGTTTCTGCTCTCGAACGCCAAGCAGCATTTGAAACTCATACTGATCCGGAGAAAGCTTTCGCTCGGCGATTAGACGCTCCGCATCGGTAATGAGAGCATCGTCGTGCGTCGCAATCCGCACACGCATGCCTAAATCCACAATCAAACGCAGCAACTTGCGATAGTTCTGGCGAATGCCCTCTCGATCTTTGATTGCGATGGACGCATCTTCGTTGTAAATGCCCTTGCACAGCCGAATATCCGCACGGTAGAACGCCAAATCACGGATGTCCTGCTCGCTCCGGTAGAGATATGCTTGAATGACAACGCCAATGTTATCAAATCCCTCTTCGCGCATAGTGCGGTAAAGATCGAGCGTAGCAGTAGTGTACGGAGAATTCTCCATGTCCAGCCGAACAAATAGCCCCAACTGGCGAGCATGCTCGAGTATCCGCTGCAGATTCTCCTTTGCCACCTGCCGATCAAACGAAAGACCAATCGAGGTAAGCTTCACCGATAGATACGCAGGCAAGCCATACGTAGCGATGGCATCGAGTGTACGAAGCGCCTGTTGCGTTTCGCGTTCGGCTTGCTCGAAAGTGGTGACAAACTCTCCCAGAGCGTCTATTGTGGCTGTTGCTCCTTGCTGCTGCAATTGCTGTACTGTGCGAACGGCATCGTCGAGAGTCGTCCCTGCAATGTAGCGCCAGGCAACTCTACGCACAATTGGTTTTGGCACAAACGGAAGCGAGCGAGCTATAATCGTGTCAAGAAGACTCATCGCTATGTGGTCAACTTCCACACTCTTGCACAAAATTAGCGGACAACAGCAGAGGAAGAAACACGCAAGCGCGCGGTAAGAATTCCCCGGATGTGATGCTGAAGGACCTCGACAGGTTGTGTTGCATCAAGTAACACCACGCGCTCAGGATGGCGTTCTGCAATTGCCCGATAGCCAGCACGGACACGCTCGAAAAATGCAACCGGAGCATCTTCCATTCGGTCAGCACTGACAGAAGCACGATCCCCTCGCCGCGAAAGTGCCGTATTGACGTCCAGATCGAGGATGAAGGTCACATCTGGAACAACCTCCTCGATGGCATAGCCAATGACACGCTCAACCATTGCCAAATCGAGCATTCGCCCATAGCCTTGGTATGCGATTGTTGAATCAGCATATCGATCGCAGATGACCACTTCTCCCCGCGCCAATGCAGGGCGAAGAGCTTCCTCCACTAACTGCCGCCGTGCAGCACAGAAGAGAAACAACTCTGCAACAGGAGAAATTCGATGGCGTCCATCGAGCAAAATGCTCCGGATCGCTTCTGACAGGGGCGTTGCACCAGGCTCGCGAAAGACCCGCACACTCAATCCTTGCTGTTGCAACCACTCCGCAACCAAAGCTACGTGCGTGGATTTGCCCGAGCCATCTATTCCTTCGAACGTGATGAACATTCCTCTGCCAGGGTTGATTGTCCTTGCAAAAGTACCACAAATTCTCCCCGCACTGGGATTGTGCTTCCCAGCTGCTGGGCAATTTCCCCCAGCGTCCCTCGGTAAAAGGACTCGTGCACCTTAGTGAGCTCGCGTGCGAGGACACAGCGGCGATCGTCACCACATAGCTGGCGGAGCTCTGCGATGAGCCGCTCGATTCGGTGGGGCGATTCGTAGAGGATTACTGTCTCTTCGCGGTTCGCAGCACGTGCAAGAAATGTACGGCGCCCTTTCTTGTGCGGCGGAAAGCCAAGGAAAGTGAATGCGTGCACAGCCAAGCCGCTGGCAACAAGCGCTGTCAATGCAGCAGATGCACCAGGAAGAGGAACTATCCGCACGCCTTGGGCAATCGCCTCTTCGACAAGCCGATAGCCCGGATCGCTCACCAACGGCATTCCTGCCTCGCTACAATACGCAACAGAATTGCCGCCGACGATTTTCGCAATGAGTTCCTTGCTCTTCTGTCGCTCGTTATGTTCGTGGTATGAGACAATAGTGCGCACAGGGAGCTTATACATCGCAAGCAATTGCTTGAGGGCACGTGTGTCTTCGGCAGCCAGGATGTCTGCACTTGCAAGTACACGCAGGGCACGGAGTGTGATGTCTTCACGATTGCCAATTGGTGTTGGCACCAGGTACAGTGCAGGTTCTAACAAATACTGCTCTTTTGTCATCGGTTTTTCTGTCGGTGTGCGTGGAAGAAATCCTGCAAGAGCGCTTGTGCTTCCTCTGCTAACACCCCCCCGCGCACTGTTGCACGGTGGTTAAGTCGGCGGTCGCTGGTGAGTGTGTACAGTGTTTCACAGGCGCCAGCTTTCGGATCGTGGGCTCCGAAGACAACCCGAGCGATTCGCGCTAAGACTATCGCCCCTGCACACATTGGACAAGGCTCCAGTGTCACGTAGAGCGTGCAGCCATCGAGCCACTTTGTCCGAAGACGCTCCATCGCCTGACGGAGTGCACAAAGCTCTGCATGGGCAGTAGCATCCCGCCATTCCTCAGTTCGATTCGATCCTGCACTGATGATTGCCCCATCGCGGACAATAACGCATCCAACTGGTACTTCACGCCGACGGGCTGCTTGTGCAGCAATGTCGAGCGCAATGCGCATATAGCGCTCGTCCTCGCTTTCACGAAGGAGACGAATAAGTTCTGGAAGAACACGCCGGTTTGCTTCGAACATCGGATAGTGATCGAGATGCTCAAGCGGTACCCATTCGGCTTGTTGCCAAAGTGTCAAACGGGGTGTGCCTTGCCACTGGTCAATGAGGAAAAACCACAGGCGAAATGTACCACCATCGTCATACCGATGCTCGACACTGGTAAGCAACGATGCCGTCGGTGCCTCGATGCCCAGCTCTTCATGGACTTCGCGGAGGACAGCATGGAGGGGTGATTCTCCCCTTTCCACCTTGCCGCCTGGAAATTCCCATACACCGCCATAGCGATTCCCCTGGCGTCGCTGTCCTAAGAGCACCCGTCCGCGTTCAATGATCACTGCTACAGCAACCTCTTGCATTGGTCAAAGAGGAATTGTTTCACCCCGCTCAGGACAGTGAATATGCTGCCAGCCGAAATCTCGGAGACGGTCTGCAAGAAGTGACTGTGCAGGCGGTTCCCCATGCACAAGAAGAAGCTGTCGGGCATCTTGCTGAAGTGGAGCAAGGTACTGACATAGCTCCTCCTGGTCAGCATGCGCAGAGAGAGTGTGAAGAGTCTCGATCACTGCTCGCACGCGGAACTCATCGCCAAGAATGCGCACGCGTTCAGCTCCTTCTGCTAATCGTCTGCCTAAGGTGTGTTCTGCCATAAAACCCAGCAGGAGGATTGTCGTGGTGGGATCTTCGATCGTGTTACGCAGATGATGGAGCACTCGCCCACTTTCACACATTCCCGACGCAGAAATGATCACCATAGGACCGCGTGCAGTATTAAGCGCTTTCGACTCCTCGACGCTGCGTGTGTAGCGCAGATTCTCAAACCCGAAAGGATCAGGCTCGGCAAGCATAGCACGACGCACAGGTTCGCTAAAGCACTCTGGATGCATGCGATACACATGGGTTGCGCTAGCCGAAAGCGGAGAATCAACCACGATCGGTATATCGGGCAGCTTACCCTGAAGATGGAGCTGGTTGAGGTAGTACACCACACTCTGCGTCCTGCCAACGCTGAACGCAGGGATAATAAGCTTTCCTCGCACGCTAACGGTACGCTGCACGAGCATGCGAAGAACCTCGAGTGTCTTTTCTTGGGGCTCATGAATTTTTCCCCCATAGGTGGATTCGCTAATGACTACATCGGCAGCAGGGACTGGATCCGGTGGTCGTAAGATAACCGGAACAGGACGCCCAACATCACCAGTAAACAAGAGGCGAACAGTGCGGCTCCCTTCCTGTAGCCACAGAAGGATTGCAGCAGAACCAAGAATATGCCCGGCGTCATAGAAGGTAGCCTCGATCCCTGGAAGAACGACAAAGCGTCGGCGATAGGGTACCGCATGGAAAAGCTCCATTGCAGCTCCCACATCATCGACATCGTACAGGGGCTCAGCAACATCCTTCCCATGCTTACGGAGAAACAGAGCATCGCTGGCTTGAATGTGTGCACTGTCGGCAAGCATAATAGTGCACAGGTCTCGCGTTGCAGCAGTCGCATAAATCGTGCCGCGGAAACCTTGCTTTACCAGAGTTGGGAGATTCCCCGAGTGGTCAATGTGCGCATGGGAAAGCAGCACAGCATCAACCGTCCGTGGTTCAAAGGGGAATTGACTATTTCGTTCGTAAGCTTCTACACGCCGTCCCTGGTAGAGTCCGCAATCAAGCAAGATGCGATAACCATTGCACTCAACAAGGTGCATCGAACCAGTGACTGTCTGGGCAGCGCCCCAGGTGGTAATTGTCACAGCAATTATCTCCCTTCAATCGCAGCTTCGTATACCGAGGCATTGCTCGGATCAAGCAGTCGCAACATATCCAGCACGCGCTTGTTTTGTGTCCCGCGGAACACCTCGCACAGCTCGTTCATCTTTGCATCAAAAAACAGGCGCATCAAGTAGCTTGCTTGCGTGAGCTGACGCTTGAAGGTAACCATTCGTGCCAGGATAGCTTCCAAGGTGGCACGGGCACTGTCGGGTGCCCATGCAAAACGATTGATGCCATCGTAGTGATAATCAAAAATGAGCTTGCGGAATGTCTCAAAACGAGGACTGAGCAGTTCGGTTACCAAGGAAATGCGCGTAAGCTCTCCCGGCTCTTGCACAACTTGGGAATAGCCCGGTGCATTATTTGCTGCCCCTAAGATGCAGAGCTCCTGTGCACGTTGGTAGTATGGTGTACCCGCCAAGTATTCGTAAGAATCAGCGTCCAGTCCTAAAGCGATGAAGTTGTAGAAATCTATCAGCGTCGAGAAAGGATCAAAGCGCAGCGATTGAAATGTGAGCGTCTGATTGAGCGTGTAAGGGAACGACCACTGCTGGTCGAGTACTCGCAAGATAGGAGATGTCCGCCCACTGTCGAGATTGATACTCGATGTGTAAAGCAGGCGTGCGGTATAGCGCCGCGTTGCCAAGTTTCCGCCAGTGAGGTAAATCGTCACATCAATAGGAATCTTTGGTCCTTGCCACTCTTTTCCCGTAAAACTCTGCTGTTGCAGGTAAGCAAGTACGTCGCTTTGCATTGTAGAGACATCCTGTCGCAATTCGGGCGAGAGCATTGACACATCCACAACAACACGCGGCTGGAATTCCTGGGCTAGGCACACCCGAGCAACAGCAATAACGAGTGCAATAAACCACAGTATTTTCGACATGGCTTGCGTGGCTGATGGAGATGGAACACGTGCCAAAAATACTCCGCTGCTTGACGATTGTAACAGCGATAAGCACTGCCACAGGGGAAGCGTATGCACAAACTGTCGTTGGCACTCAACCAGCAATTCCCACCAGTGCTGCGCAGACCATTATTGTTCCGTTCAACGATGGCATACTTCCGGCAGCGATGACTTGCCAACAAAGCCCTGTCGTTGCTGCGTGGGTTATTCCCTCGCGCTTTGCCGTGCGTGAGCTGCAAACAGCATACGCCCAAGCGCGCTACCACGGCACTTTGTGGTCAGCAGCTATTCAAGTCGGCGCACTCAGCATGGAGCAGTACGTCGAGCTTTCTCCCTCCATTATTGCTGCGCTGCAGCTTAGCTCTCAACTGATCGTCGGTACAACACTCAGCTACACATTTGCTCAAGCACGTGGCTTTGCAGCAGAGCACCTTATCACAGCAAACGCCCACATGCGCTTCATGCTTGACAGCGTAACAGTAATCGGCGTCGCAGCAAGGAACATAGCGCAATCCATGCGAGCAGGTTCCACAGCAGGATCACAGTCGTTGTTTCAGCTTGGGATGGGTCGTCGCATTGGCAGCTTTGCACTCGATGCGGACCTGGTGCTCCCTCTGCATGCACCACTTGGCATGTATGCTGCACTACGCTGGGATGTGCTTGGGCCATTCCGCATGCGCATTAGCTATGCGACTGTCCCCCAAAGCATAGAAGCATGCGCTGCATTCGACGCTTACGATGGTGTCACTATCGCAACCGCAATCCATTACCATCTTGCACTCGGCATTAGTCCTACTATTGGGCTGTGGTATCAGTGGTAAGAACCTGGGTAACAATTGGAGCGGTTGCAGTGCATGTTGCTCTTGCCCAGGATGCCTTCTTAGAGCAGGTCACCGGGGATGCTCTTCCTACACCTGATCTTGACCGAATCGAGTACTACAGCGAGAACCGAATACTACTCGATTCTGCAACAAGCGAGGAAATCGCCCGCCTGCCTTACATCAGCCGAGCACTGGCACGACGTATTGCAGCACTTGCTCGCAAGCGCACATTGCGCAGCATTACAGAGCTATGCGATGCTCTCGAGTGCACAGAGGAACAACGATATGTGCTCGAGCGCTGTACCCAACTTTCTTCTGCATCATTTGTGCCAATCCCAATCACTCTGCGCACTCGGGCAATGCTCTGGGCAACTCCCCCCCGAGGCGCACAGGATGGACGCTTCCGCGGAAATCCACATGAGCTGTACACAAGAGCAATGTCACGGTTCGGTGCGACTACAATCGCAGCTCTAACAAACAAAGATGCCGGCGAGCCACTACTTGCCGATTTCGTTTCCCTTTCTGTAGCAACACGTCTTGGGACCACCCGTGCCGTGGTGGGCGATTATTTCCTTGAGCAAGGATTAGGATTAGTGTTGTGGCGACCATTTGGTGCACGCAAAGGCACCGATGTCATTGGTCCGGTAACTGAGTTCGGACGCGGCATTGAGCAGTACCGCTCTGCTGTCCAGTATCGCTTTTTTCGCGGTGTCGCACTCGAACAGCCACTTGTGCTCAGTGACTCGACCCAGATACTGCTGCGTGCAGGACTTTCGGCACTTCCTCGGACCGCAACAGTCGACACAAACAGGCAAGCAATTACTTCGCTGGCAACCGATGGCTACCATCGCACCTCAACAGAGCTTGCCAAACGCTATCAAATCACCGAACGAGCGGCAGTTGGAGCGGTCGAATATCAGAGTGCTACAACAACTGTTGGCGTCAGCCTGCTAGCGCTTGATTATCCCCTGCCGGTACGCAGTAGCTCAACGCTTGTTATGCCTGCCCAGCGCGGCATTTTTTCTTCCATCTACGTCAGCTCAATGGTTGGTAGTACCGTCATTGCAGCAGAGCTGGCACGGGACTATGCCGGGGCTTTTGCAGTACGAGCAGGAATAGAGCAGCGTGCCCAGCCGATGACCGTTGCTCTGGGAACACGGTGGTATGCTCCTGAATTTCGTGCACCGTATGGCTACAACTTTGGTGAATCTTCCCAACCGACCAACGAAATGGGGCTGTATGCAAGCATCCGCATTCGACTCAGTCCGACTGTGCAGATTCTCAGCTATGCGGATATGTATCGCCACGTGGCTGCTATTGGAGCGCTGCCACGCTTGCGGCGAGGTGTGGATTTCTTCACTGAACTCCGTGCTCGCTTCGACCGAAGAACACTCCTGCTTGTGCGTATTCGCCAAGAGCATCGAAGCGATGACCAAAGCACCGAGGCAGGAACTGTCGCCGAGGAAATACTCCGCACTACACTGCGATGCGAACTGCAGCATACCAGCGAAAGCGGTCTGAATGTGCGCTTTCGCGTCGAAAATGGATGGCGTCAGCCAAGCGAGCGCGTTGTCTCTTCAGCAGAGCATGGAGTTGCAGCCTTCGGAGAGTTAGCTGTTCCCCTAATCGCTACCTTGCGTGTAGGCGGGCGTATAACAGCATACACGACAGCCTCGTTCAACTCAGCAGTTTACACGTTCGAGCAATTAGCACCTGGTTTACTGGTCAGTGTGCCACTCTACGGAGCAGGCACCCGGTCATTTGTCTTTGTCGAGTGGCACATTACCCCCCGTCTAACGCTGTGGGCGCGTTATGGTTCGACCGAGCGACTCAATGTTTCCTCTCTGGGAAGTGGTCCCACAGAAGTACCGGGCACACGCGATGCACGAGCTTACATTCAACTGGACATACGGTTATAGGCTATCGCTTCTTCCAGCGAAGGCAAGCTAAACACAAATCCCTCTTGCTGAAGTCGAGCAGGGAGAGCACGAATACTATCGGTAATGGTTGTAGCCATTTCCCCGAGTGCTGCCCACAAGCCGAACTCAGGAATATGGAACCACACACGCCGCCGCCACTGGCGAGCAAGGGTGTGCATAAACTCAGCCATTGTTACGGGAGTTGGTGCAACAATGTTGATCGCACCGCTAATCGAATCGTGCACGCATAGCCATTCGACCACACGAACAACATCTTGGAGGGCAATCCACGAAAGCCACTGACCACCAGTGCCCGGAATTACTGCCCCAATGGTGGAAACAAGAGGACGTAACTTTTTCAGCATACCACCATCGGAACCCAGCACTACCCCAAAGCGCATGCGTACAACACGACAAATGCTTTCCGCCTGACGAGCAGTGCGTTCCCACTCCACACAGAGCTCAGCTAAAAACCCGCTTCCTGCAGAGCTTTCTTCGGTGAGGATTTCATCCCCACGATTGCCATAGTACCCAATCGCTGATGCATTGAGCAATAGGCGCGGAGCAACACCACTTGTTGCAAGAGCATGGACAATCTGTTTGGTTGGTTCGATACGACTGTCCCACAGCTGCGCTTTCCGGCGCTTCGTCCAGCGCTGATCGGCGATACCAGCACCGCTGAGATTTATTACAACGTCTGCCTGACGCACGACCGAAGTAAGCTCATTCCACCCGGCAACAGAGACTGTGCTGCCAAGAAGCTGCTGTGCCCGGCGTCGGTCACGCGCTATCGCAATGACACGGTACCCCGTGCCCGCAAAACGCCGGACGAGCGCTCTGCCAATGAAACCTGTTGCGCCTGCTATCGCAATCGTGTTGATGCTCATAAAGAACGCCTTGTATTCCGTACAACTTTTACGGAAACACCCCCACTGGGCGCTTAGTTTCGCTCCGCTCAACGCGACGAGAGAACAACCCGCTTTCGGACGATATTTTCTGTGCCAATGCGCACTTCGATAACGTAATCGCCCTCGGGCAGGGAACGTCCCTTGTCATCTCGACCGTCCCATTCAAGGTCATAGACGCCCGGGCGTTGCTCCCCAGCAAACAAACGGCGAACAATAAGTGCTGTTGTTGAATAGACCACAGCTTGCACATAAGCAGTCTGGCGAACGCGGTAGCTGATCCGAGGAGATACATCTTCGGTCAAGCCAAGGAAGGAGCCAATCGCACTGACCGGTATGCTTACCGGCGCACTTTGTCCTGTCCGCCAGATGGGCATTGACGTGGCACTTGCGATAGCAACTTGCCGCTGGACAATCTCCCGCGGATCGGGCGTAAACACGCGCTGTGAAAGCGTCATGTTTCGAAGTGCTGCTTGCCAGGGAGACTCCAGTTCGCTCTTGCGACGAATGAGTTCGAAATCGCTCATCACTCGCTGCACATCCAGTGCAAGGCGTACCGACGGCGGAAGCTCCAGTTGGAGCGCACGCAAGTAGAATGTGTCCTGCTCTGGGGAAAATACTCCTCGCTTGCCACCAGGCAAGGTATCTTGCTCGAAAAGCGATGGCGCAGGACGCTGCTGAAGGACCGACGCAGGCGATTGCTCCGGCGGAACAAGCGGCGGTTGCACTTGCTGCGCGTAGGCAGAGACAGTAAGTGCCACCCCCGCCATTTTCCATGCCGCGGCCCGCACCATTTGTCCAACACGGAAAAATGCGTTATTCAGTGTTGCCAAATAGACGCCGGCGTTCTTCTTCCGAGAGCAATTCGCCAAGGGTAATCTTAGTAGGATTCGATTGCCGCTGTTCCGCTGGCTTATTGCCGGAGCTTTGCTTTGCACTATCTCGGGGCGGGCCGAATAGTTCCTCTTCCGGCTCTACGCGTGGCTCGACAATGAATGATTCGTTTTCCGGGTCAACCTCAAACACAGTAATCGCCACAATATCCCCCGGATGATAAGGGATGCGCTTCCCTTTCATCACCGTGCGCATGTGCGAGCGGGGCATGAATGCATCCACCTCTCCGCCAACCGTCAGGAGGACACCGGCACTACTGATCTGTCGAACAATGCCTGTCGTATGAAAACCAGGAGGATACTTTGCAGCAAGACGGGGCCATGGATTATCTGTCGTCTGCCGTAAAGACAGCTCAATGCGCTCCTTCTCCGGCTCGACTGCGAGAACGACAACTTCTACTTGCTGCCCTTCCTTGAGGATCTCAGCAGGATTAGTGATTCGCCGTGTCCACGAAAGCTCGCGAAGACGCACTAACCCTTCGATTCCTGGCTCAAGCTCAACGAAGGCACCGAAGGGAGCAAGACGACGTACAATACCCACATAGCGATTCCCCGGATGGTAACGCTCGGCTACCGTTTGCCATGGCGAGGGCTCGAGTGCTTTTATGCTCAACGAAATTCTATCCTCCTCCGGTTTGATCTCGACAATTTGAGCGCGAACGACGTCACCCGGCTTATACAATTCAGCAAGATTTGCCGGTGGCCTGTGAGCGACACGGCTTATGTGGACCAATCCTTCAAAGCCACCGAGATCTACAAAAAGACCAAACTCCTGCACTGCGGTCACTGTACCTTCGACGATGTCACCCACTTTGAAACGGCTGTAGAATTCATCGCGCAGAAGCTTCCGCCGAGAGACGATGAACGTAATACGCCCTGCCTCGTCCTTCGTAATCTCAGCAATGTGGACTGGGATGTCTTTCCCTTCCAGCTGCTTGAGCTCTTGCTCAGACGGCCTTTTCTTCAGGTAGAATTGAGACGCAGGCAAGAACATCTTGATGCCTTGGTATTGGACACGCAGACCACCCCGTACGCGTTGCACGACATGAACAGTGATAGCTTCCCCGCGCTCCATGATACCCTGCAACTGTGCCAAGAGCTCATCGGTCACAACAACTGGAATCGGTTTGTCTTCCGGTTCAGGAGGTAACTCGATTTTCTCGAAGGGCTTCGGCTCGGAAGTTGTTGCTGGAGGTGGTTGCACCCCCGAATCAGGAACGACGGGTTGCTCAAATGATGCTGGTGGTGGAGCTGGCATCTCTTGTGGAGTTAATGCAGCCCCTTCCGATGAAGGAGCATGTTCTGTGGTTGTCGCCTCGACCGTGGGTTGCTCAGCGGGGGATTGTCCTGATGCCTCGGGGAGTGTTTCTGCTGGTGAAACCTGCTGTTCGGCAACCTCAGGTGTTGCGTGCGTCAACGCTGATACCTCGGAAGTGCTGACGTTTGGATTGAGACCATGTTCGCTCATAGGAAACGCTGTGCCGTTAGTGAACCTGTAGTCTGCAACCACACCACGACGGTGGGCTGCGAATATACAACTGCGCTTGTCGCTACCCGCTTAGTGGATTCAACCGGTAGAGTGCTCGGATATGAGGAACATGCTCCTGCATGATTAGAAGTTTCTCGAACTGGAGTACCCCTTCCCGTTGAGCGGGAACACTAAGCTTTGACGATACTGCATGGGCACTACCCCAGCAGTACTCTGCGTGCTCGCTGAGCTGAACCGAGCAGTGGGGAGTAACCACTGCTCCAAAGGCGGGCACTATAACAATCGCATCGCTGGTAGGGTCATAAAAAGAGCCAATGGTGGGCAATGCCCACCATTCGGCTGCTTGCAATCCTGTTTCTTCGGCTAATTCACGCTGTGCGGCATGATACGCACCTTCCCCGGGCAGAATGTGCCCTGTAATGCATTGCCACATGGAAGGAAGCGTCTCGTCGGTTGGCAAGCGACGCACAATAAGATGCCTCCAACCCAGCTCGGAAGGCTGTGCTACGTGGACTTGTACCAGCGTTGATACAACGCGTGCCACGTTGAATCAGTGATCAGTGGCTCAATGCGTGCTGCTGGCACCGAAGCAGGGAAAATTTTTTCCAGCTCTACCTGCGTTAAGCGTCGCCACGAGCCAGGCGGAATGTCGTCAATTGTCAACGTTCCAATGCGGTAACGGTCCATGGTAATAACTTCCAGCTCGGCATCCTTTAGGATACGGAAGATGTCGTGCGGCGTAACCTTGATTGCGACGATCGAGAGAACTGCATACCGCTTCGCCTTCCGTATCATCTCTACCTGCACGATTCCCTGGTTAGCCGGATCGAGGGCTTCTATTTCTGCAAGGATTTTGCTAAGTGCACGCTTCGTTGGAGCTTTGTGCACTTTGACGTGATACTCCTTTTCCATCAAGTCGAAAAGGCTTTTGCCAGGGACTCGCTGTTCCTGGTCGTTAGTCACAACGACTAATCCCCCGACACTTTTTGCCAAAGGACCAATGGGAATATACCAGCCACGCTTCTTCATCAAGAAGTTGAACACATGACGGCTGTTTGGCTCGCGGCATCCTGCGAATCGCCGCGGCTTATGGAGCACGATGTAAATGTTCCGCGGTGTATGGTGAAGAAGTAATCCATCAACCCGGACTGCATCGTAGAGTAGCCGTACAGTATAGACCGGTTCCCGAACAATCCGGTCGTTGACAGTTACAACATGTTCAGTAATTGCCCGTTTTGCAAGCTTGCGTGAACAGTAAAGCAGGCGTACCAGCGCGCGAACAACAGTAGTAGGACGTGCAGTAATGCGATTGCGATCGGCAGGTTCGATGTAGGGCACACGGCGGCGGAAACGCGTCCGCGACCGCCGGTCGAATGGCACATCTCGTCTGCGCCGATTTCCTGCTCCCCACTGTTGGCGGCGTGCTGGGGAATAGGAGCTATAGCCACTGACCGATGGCTGACGATAGTCCCACGGCGAGCTCCCCCACCGTTCTGATTCCTGCGCGGATAGGTAGCGGCGTTGATCATCTGCCGTTGATTCTTCAGGCTCATCGGGATTGACACTATAAAGCGACCGCAGGATACGACGTCGCGGTGGACGGTAGGCTGATTGTTCCTCGGAGTGCTGCCCATTTTCTGGCATATTCATTTGGCTCTGGTCCTCGCCATAGTCTTGGAGATGCTCCATTGCTCATCCAATCCAATTGTGCAACATACCACTAATACCCTCCGCAATTCCCGCACATGATGTGGTACTGCGGCGTGCGAACACCCGTGCATCTTCTGGGAAACCCACCGTCAGCATTCTGCAGCGCTCCAGTGGATTATCCCCTTCGGTCCCTCTCCCCGCGCTGCTCCACAAACCCATTTAGCAGCGCGAAGATGTGTTACACAACGGGAAGAGCACATGTTCGCCTCCTTTTGCTGTCAAACAACGATTCTCTGGTGGGATTATTGTTGTAACGGTACTTCCTCCCACACCCCCATACGGGCAAATTTTTGATGTCGCTGTGCTACCAATGCATCCACCGGCACGGATGTAAGTACGGAAAGCTCTTCCAGGAGCACATTGCGCATTGTGGTAAACATTGTAGTTGGATCGCGGTGGGCACCCCCAATCGGTTCCTGAATGACACGATCAACGATCCCATGGCGTAGCAGGTCCTGGGCACACAATTGCAGTGCCTCTGCGGCCTGCTCTTTGTAATCCCAGCTCCGCCACAGGATAGATGAGCACGACTCTGGCGCAATGACCGAGTACCAGGCGTTTTCCAGCATCAGAATGCGATCACCTACTCCAATACCTAACGCACCGCCCGATGCACCCTCCCCAATAATGACAACAATGATAGGAACACGCAGCTTTGCCATAATAAAAAGGTTTCGTGCAATCGCTTCAGCTTGTCCTCGCTCTTCCGCCTCGATGCCAGGGAATGCACCCGGCGTGTCAAGAAAGGTAATCACTGGACGAGAAAACTTTTCCGCCAATGCAAATAGTCGGGCGGCTTTACGATATCCTTCTGGATTAGGCATTCCAAAGTTGCGATAGAGATTTGATTTGGTGTCTCGCCCCTTCTGATGTCCAACCACAACCACCTTATACTCTCCAATCCGCGCAAGTCCTCCGACAACAGCGGGATCATCGCGATAACACCGGTCACCATGAAGTTCAACAAACTCATCGAACGAATTGCCCAGATAATCGAGCGTGTACGGTCGTTCTGGATGCCGTGCAAGCTGTACCCGCTGCCACCGCGTCAGGTTTGCATAGATTTCTGCACGGAGTTCTTCAATCCGGCGCTCCAAGTCAGCAATTTGGTCATTGAGATCGAGCGTCCCTGCTAAGGACCTCATTTCCGCAACCTTCTTTTCCAGCTCTTGGATTGGCTTTTCGAAATCGAGAATGTAGCTCATTGATGCAGTATCCGTTGTTGAACACTCCGGATGAGAATCTCCATATCCAGCGACGGACTGTATTCGGTCACATAGTACTCGTTGAGCTTTGCAATCAGCTCAGGGCGACGCAACGATTCTGGCACAAGCGATGCTAAGCTAACCACTCCTTCCCGCACTCCAACATAATGCGAGCACGCGCTGGGATGAAGTCCAACAATCGAGCGCCTGCCGACAAGAACCTCGCCCCACTGTTTCCACCAACGGCGGAGGCGTTGCCAATTCAAAATTAGCACCAGCGCTCCTCCCACAAGGAGAATTAACGCAACGACACTATCAACAACTCGCTTAAGCAAACGGTATCGCAGCCGAAGAAGGGGCGGTAGAATGAGACGACGCAGCCCAATCTCTGCGACAATCCGCTGAGCATGAAGTTCAACATCATCGTAGGCGAAGAAAAATCGTACTCGCCGAGGAGCTAATGCTGCCAGCGTTGCAATAACCTCCCCCCGTGGAATACTTCGATCGGTGATGATCACTTCCGACACTGCATAGTCCACCACCAGCCGCTGAACATACTCCCAATGCCCCACAATCGGATACCCTGCAAAGGTTTCATCGGCTGTTGGCTCGACGGCAACGATTCCCACAATTGTTATTGGTGCTGCTTGCCCCACTATTGCCTCAACAATCTGATGGGCAGACTCTGTGGTCCCCACCACTAATGCACGACGCTGTGTGCTGGCACCGTATCCTCTCTCTCGGTAACGAATAGCAAAGCGTATGCTTCCTGAGCCTACCATACCAAGCCCAATGGTCATCAGCACAATACCCCGACTAAAAGCATATTCCTTCCAATAATACGTCAGCGACGAAAGGATAAAAAATGCAGCCATGTACCCCACCACCACATTCCGCACACGATACACGAATTCAAAGTATTCCCCCACTGCGATCATGCACACAGCAACCACAGCGCTCAACACAATAAACACCGTGGGGTAGGCATACGACTGAAATGCGAATGGCTCGCCAAAGCGAATGGTCGTTGCGATAAGGAGCATTGCGTTGACAATCACTAAATCTGCAGCAAGCAAAAGAACTCCCTTTCGGTACTGGGCAAGATGAGCAATAAGCTCGCGCAAATGGATGCCGAACCGAAGAATTGCCAATAGCCAGCGGTGTGTCCCATAATGTTTTCGAGCAAAGGTCAGCATTGCATCGTAGAATACACGAATGTCGTTGATGCGGCTGCGGCGGGTACTTTCTCCCTTGAAGTGAATGATTTGCGTTGTCGGTACATACGCAGTTTTATAGCCGTGCTGGAGCATGCGATAGCACAAGTCAATATCTTCACCATACATGAAAAAGTCTGGATCAAAACCACCAATAGCTCGCAACTGTGCAGTACGACAGAACATAAAAGCCCCAAGAACGACATCAACGTAATACGTTTGGTCTGGATCGCGAAACGATTGATTGTACCGAGCAAATAGGCGTGAGCGGGGGAAAAGTGCTTGCAGCCCAAATAACTTGGCAAATGATGCCCATGGCGTTGGGAATCCTCGCCGACATTGCTCTTGAAAAGTACCATCAGCATTCAACAATTTGCAGCCGCAGATGCCGACTTCTGGATGTTCATCCATGTATGCGAGCATCTTTTCAATTGTGTCTTCGGACAGAATAGTGTCTGGATTCAAGATAAGCGTGTATCGTCCTTTTGCTCGCTCAATACCGATGTTATTGGCACGCCCAAAGCCAATGTTTTCCTGGAGCGCTATAAACTCGACCCAGGGGAATAAAGGAGCAAGCACATCAACGGTGCCATCCTGCGAGGCGTTGTCCACTACGATAACTTGCAGCCGATGGCGGTCGAGCACCCGCTCTATAGATTCCAAGCACTGCCGGAGGTACTGTCGAACGTTGTAGCTGACGATAACTATCGTGACATCGACAGTCTCCTCCGTCAAAGCTTGCCGATCAATGCTAACAACTTGAGCTTCCACACGATCCATGCGGCTTCGTAGATAATTGTCCGACTCATCTTCGAGACGCCGTTGGTCCGGTCAACAAAGACGATACTAAGCTCTTCAATGCGTGCCCCCAGACGCCAGGCACGGAAGTTCATTTCAATTTGGAATGCGTAACCATTCGAGTGAATTGCCCCCAGGTCGATCTTGCGGAGAATCTCCGCGCGAAATGCTTTGAAACCTCCCGTGGCATCTTTGATAGGCATACCCGTTACAATGCGCGTGTAGAGATTTGCCATGTAGCTAAGAAGGAGCCGCCGCATGGGCCAATTGACCACATTTACTCCGCTGACATACCGCGAACCAATCACAACATCAGCATGGTCAAGCGCTGCAATAAGGCGGGGCAAGTCCTCAGGATTATGGGAAAAATCTGCGTCCATTTGGCATATGATGTCATAGCCGCGTTCTAATGCCCAGCGGAATCCATCGCAGTAGGCAGTTCCTAATCCCATTTTGCCTGGTCGCTCCAAGAGTGCCAGCTGCGGGTCCTCTGCCATGCGGGAACGAACAAGCGCTGCTGTACCGTCTGGAGAGTTGTCGTCGACCACAAGGATATCTATCGCCGGCATCACTTGATGGATGGCACTGATAAGCGCCGTAATATTCTCGCGCTCGTTATAGGTTGGGATGACTACTATCGCCCGCTGAAGAGGCGACAGCCGTTGTTCACACTGTTCCATGCCCCCGCAGCACAACGAACAAAGTACGTATCATGATTTCAAAGTCCAACCGCAGCGATAAGTTTTCGATGTAGTAAAAATCATCGCGCAAACGCAGGCGAATTTCTTGAAGCATATCGAGAAGCGCTCTTTCTTTGTACTGCAGTTGTCCCCATCCCGTAATTCCTGGTCGGACAATATGCCGGCGAGTGTAGTACGGGATCATCTGGGCAAACTTTTCCACCAGCACAACCTGTTCCGGGCGGGGTCCTACAAGACTCATGTCACCCTTGAGTACATTCCAGAACTGTGGAATTTCATCAAGGTAATACCGCCGAATGAACGCTCCCACCCTGGTCACACGGGGATCATTCGGCTGTACCCACGTTCCATCCCACTGCCCACAGGTCAACGAGCGGAACTTGTAGAGTTTGAATGGACGATTGTTTAACCCTACGCGGTATTGGGTAAACAAAACAGGGCCCGGTGAATCCAGCTTAATAGCCAACGCTATCAACAGCCAAAAAGGAGCTCCGACGATAAGAACTGTCGCACTCACCACAATGTCAAGCGCACGCTTGACAACCGCCTGCCATGGCTTGAGGAGCTGAGGAGATATTTCAATAAGCGGGAGCCCATACAACGACAATGTTCGTACTGTTCCCATAACAAGTTGATAAAGGTCCGGTACAATCATCGCCTGGGCGCCATTGGCCGTTGCGATGTTGGCTAAGTGGAGAATTTGGTCATGGTCAACGCGATGAAACGTGAAGATGCACGCTGCCGGACTTATACGACGGCAGATATGCTCGAAATGTGCTACGTCACCTATGACTGGAATAATGCTTCCGGGCAGTTCTTTCCCTTCTGTAACGACAGCACCCATAAGGGCATACCCATATGTTGCATGACGGTCGAATTGCTCGATAAATTCACTCATCCCTTGCTGATCTCCAACCAGCAGAGTTGGCAGCGTTATCACCCCTTTTGCTCGAAGAGAACGTTGTACTCGCCGTGCACCGTAGCGCATGGCGATTACGACTGTTGCCAGCAAAATCGTGTACACAATCAGCTTATAGCTGAACCAGCCACTATCGAGCACAATCGCAACCGTAGGTATTGCCCCTCCGACAGCAGCCGCTTTGATAATTGTGTATGCTTCGTCAAAGGGGGAACGGATGAACCAATTCTGGTATAATCCTGCCAGCCAGAAGAGCCCTATCCAATACACAACAGCAGCAAAAACAACGGTACCGACAAACTCTGTCGACTGCAAGAGGGGATAGCTGGAGCCTTCACGCAATCGGAGCAGGTAAAAAATGAGCGTCGTTCCAGTAACAGCGAGAGTATCCGCAACGAGCTGGAAGACAACAGGACTTGAGCGCGCCCACCGTTTCCACCGTAGGCGCAAACTCACACCAGGAGCCTTTGCGACCGACGACAATGCCGGTTGTTGCACTGGCGTCATCGTTACCTGTTACGCAGAAAGTTGACAAGCGAGACAATGGAAAACACCAAACCCGAAAGCCCACCCGCAATGCCAATATATGCGCTGAGTCGCTGGAGCTGTGCTCCTAATGGCTCATCGGGTGGGTGCGGAACATAAATCCGATCACCTGGCTCTGGCACTGTTGCATCCGGCTCCATCCAGACGCCAGTTCGCCCCTTAATGATGCGCTCGCGACCGCGGTCAGCTAAATCGGTGCGTCCTCCTGCCTGAGCAATGTAGTACTCGGCATCCTTGCCGGGTTGATACTCGACGTAACCAGCCTTCGCCACTTGTCCGTACACGAACACCATTCGCGGCGAGGGAGGCACAACGATAACATCGCCATCAGCAAGAGGCACATTATCCTGCTGACTCCCTTGCTCAAAGCAAGCGCGGAAATCGCATGCTACAACCGGTCGACGAGCAACTTCATCAACGAAATATCGGAGCGTATCCTCTAACAGCAGGTTAGTATACTGCAACCGCCGTAGCCGTTCAGTGTAGGGGTTCGGGGGAATGAGACTACTTCCCTGCATGTCTGGATCACGACGAAGAATGTATGCCAGGGACAATGCTGCACGCTCGGTAAATCCTCCCGCTTCCGCGATCACATCCCGAAGCCGTGTTGCCCAGGGCACAATAGGATACACACCAGGGCGCTGCACTTCACCAATAATTCGTACGCTGCCAGTTCCTGATAGCTCCGGTCGTTTCCGCTCCACAACAACCACCGCCCCTGGTAGCAAAGGAACATCCTCGGAAAGAAGATTCAATTGTGCATCGGCTTGCACGGGAATTTTTTGTCCTCCCTGGATAAGCCAGATTGCCCCACTTTCGGGCAGCAATGCCCCACCTAATTTGAGGAGAAATGACAAACGGTCCCCTGGCCGATATACCGTCGTGCGTGGGCGGGCAACTGCGCCTTGAATTGCAAGTCGGGGCTGCTCAATCCGCTCATCCCGAGGAACGACAACGACATCACCCTCGTTCAGATACGGATTTGTCGTGCTATCGGGATAAAGGAGGGCGTATTCTCCATCTACGAGCGTTGTTGTTCCATCGGCATGACGTAAGACTATTGAACGGAGCGATGCCGGGGAAAGAATATCGTAGTCCTGCCACAGTATCTGTTCATCGCGCGATAGATCGCTTACTTGCCCGAAGGAACGCTGAATCGCTCTTTGGAGTTCGGGTTCCTGACGCTGTTGGGGATTGCCTTGCATAGCAAGCCGGAGAAGTGTTGCCAGCCGCATCGAGGCAGGAACTGTGTACACACCAGGGAAAAGAACGTTCCCCTGCACAGTGACGTAAATCGTCCGTACCCGCCGTAGCCCTACGTACACTGGCACTGTGGGATTGCGCTGTCGGTAGAGGGCTATCACAGTGTCACGTAGCTGCGCCAGCGTCATATTACCAACCGACAGCATGCCAATTCGAGGAACAACAAGCATGTTTTCCGGCGTGACGACTGCGTACTCTTCTTGTGCTGCCGCATCGAGCCTCTGGATGACCAGAACATCGCCTGGTCCGACCCGATATTGCTGCGCACGGACAACATTATCCGCCGGTGTTTGTTCTCCCCGCAACAATGCTTCCTGCTGTTGCCGTTGCATTTGCGGAGAGAGAACAGAAGATAGTTCCGTCACGGGTGGAAATCCCGCCACCTGAGCGTAGGTTGTCGCTGCTATCAATCCACCAAGCAGCGTTGTGAAAACAAAGTGCACGACTGGAGTCGTTTTTGTGAAACAAAGCGCACAAAAATACCTGCCTTCTTAGCCGCACAATAAGGCAAAGGCAGCTTGTTATGCGATGCAGTTAATACCAAGACACCGTTCCGCGATGATCCGGACAATACGTTCAGCAGCGTGGCCATCCCACAGCGGCGGAATCTGGTGGGAACGGGGAGAAGCTGCCAGTACCTCCTCGATTGCGGCAGTGATTCGTTCCCGCTTTGGGGGCACCAGGACATTTGTTCCATACTCAATTGTCGAGGGGCGTTCTGTTGTGGTACGTAGTGTAATGCAGGGAACACCAAGAACAGTTGTCTCCTCTTGGATTCCACCAGAATCCGTAAGGACAAGTGCAGCATCACGTACTAAGGCGACAAAGTGCACATACCGCTGCGGTGGAATGAGCAACAACTGCTTGGCTTTTGTTACGCGGGCACTCAGTCCGAACTGCTCGATGTTGGATTGCGTGCGAGGATGAACGGGGAATACAACCGGCATGCGTTGCGACAGGTCCGATAGCACCTCGAGCAACTCGGCAAGCTGGATGGGATCATCAACATTACTGGGGCGGTGCAGAGTGACAACTGCATAGCCACCGCGGGAGAGCCCCAGTTCCTGACGAATGGTACATGCCTCCACTTTTGGCATAGCAGCCAGAAGCGAATCAATCATCGTGTTACCCACAAAGAACACACGATCAGGCGAAGCACCTTCCCGCAGGAGATTGTCAACTCCGCTCTGTTCCGTACAGAAAAGCCAATCGCATAGGGCATCGGTGGCAACGCGATTGATTTCTTCAGGCATGGTGCGATCGAAACTCCGCAGTCCTGCTTCTACATGCGCGGTTTGAATCCCCAGCTTGACTGCAACCAAAGTGCACGCAATCGTGGAATTGACATCGCCGACTACAATCACCAGGTCTGGTTTCCATTCCGTGCAGATGGGCTCAAATGCCAGCATAATGCGTGCAGTTTGTTCTGCATGGGAGCCACTTCCGACACCCAGATAGAAAAGTGGCTCTGGTAGGTCCAGGTCCTCAAAAAATGCTTGGCTCATCGTGTAGTCGTAGTGTTGGCCCGTATGGCAGATGGCATGCTCAATGTACTCAGCATATGCAGTGCATGCTCGGGCAATAGGTGCAACCTTCATAAAGTTTGGTCGTGCGCCGACCACCGAAAGGATACGCCGCTTCACTCGGTGCCCCATCGGTAGTGAATGCCAATTCGCAAGGGCAACAGTAGCCCTAGCTCATCGCCGGTAAGTATCTCAGCTTCTGCATTCCAGCCCAGGTGCCGCGTAATTTTCCCCTGTATGCCCATTCCCCAGCTGGCAACAAACGACCGCGCAGGAAACCAGCGATATGCCGAAGCAGAATCCCACGCAACCTCTCGTCGGTACCGCTCCCCCACCGAAACACCACCCCCCAGTCGGAGGTAGACTCCCACTGGGTTTGCTGCTTGCCATACCAATGCACCGCGAATAATCCAGCCGCGGTAATCATCGGCAAGCGCAACAGTGGACGCTGTCGGTCGAAAGTAATCCACTGTGGCTGAGATCTCCAGTGGCAGGGAAAAGAGAACCGATTGATGTGGTATAACTGTACGAACCTCCACTCCCGCAAGCATTCCTCGCCACAGACCCTCATTGAACAGCCAGGCAACAGCAGGGGCAGTAGCACCATTGATACTGAGCGTTGTTTGCCCCCATGCTGCAACCGCCCCACTCATCAGTACTGCAAGCACTCCTCTCACGTGGTGCTATTCTCCATTGTCGGTTGAACGCACATTCCGCAGACGCTCCACGTAACGCTCGATGAGCTGCTCATAGTCTTTTGTGTAGCCTAGCTGCATTTGGCGGAGCACGTCCCGAAAGCGTTGCAATTGCTCCAGCGTCTTCAAGCGCAATTCGGAGGGACTCTGGCGGGCAACATCTTCGCCCGGTCTTGATTGCCGTGTTTTCTCGTAATCGCGTTCATGGAGAGAACGAGACGCATCGAGCAAGCGCGAGAGAATACGGTCCATCTTTCGCCGCGTCTCGGGCGTCACTGTGCCGCTTTGCATATCGGTCATTACCTCGCGCATGTCCTCTGCGATACGCTCAAGGTCCCCCAGGGCTTTCCGCTTACCGCCGACTTCTTTCTCTTCGCGGGCAAGCTCTTCGATAGACTTCATCACACGTCCCTGCTGCGCTGCAATACGGCCGAGCTGCTCGCGCTGGTCTTGCGAAAGCTGCCCCTGACCGAGCTGTTCCATAGCGGCATTGATCTGCTGCTGCATGCCGGCAGCTTCCATCAAACGTTGCATAAAGCTCGCCCCCGGTTGCATGCCACCAGGACGCATCTGATTAGAATCGCCCTCGCCCTCGCCTTCGCCGGGATTGTTGCCATTCATCTGTTCGAGCATTGCTTGCATCTGGTTCATAGCACTATTCATCGAGCTCATCGCCGACTGCTGCATTTGACAGGCACCGTAGGAATTGCGTTGTTCGAGTGTGCGCTGGGCTTCCTGCATTTGTCGCAGTGCTTGCCCCAGCTGGCGCGCCATTTCCGGGGTGACGGCAGTCGTCCGCTGGGATAGTTGATCGAGACGTCGAGCAAGATTCATCAGCTGTTCGCGGAGTTGCTGCTGACGCTGCATCAAGCGGTTCATCATCGCTGAATTTGGATCGAGCCGCTGGGTTTCATTTGCCAACTGTTCTTGCTCCTTCGATAGCTCCGCCAAATCCTGGAAGGATTGCTGCATCTGACGAGCAACTTCCCGCATTTCATTTTTTCGCATCTCTTGCTTGGCACGTTTCATTGCCTGTGCAAAGCGTTGCATGCGTTCGGCAGCACGTTGCATCTGTTGGCGTGCCCGCTGGAATTCTCCCTGCTCGAGCGCTTCCTGACTTTGCTCCATCGAACGCTCGGTTAGCTCTTGCTGAAGCTGCTCGGATGCCTGGCGCAGCTGCTCCTGCACGTTCTTGCGCTGATCGAGTCGTGCCTCTTGCGAAAGTTGCTCAAGCGCACGGAATTCTTGCTGCAGTTGCTCCATCTCGCGGCGGAGTTGCTCTTGCTGGCGCGCAAGCTCATCGCGAAGCGCCTTGTCATATGGATTCGCATTCTCGGCACGCTTTTCCACATCGCGTTGCTGCTCCGCAAGCTGCTCTGCTCGGCGCTGGAGCTCATCCATCTTCTGCTGTGCTTGCAGACGTTTGAGCAGTTCGATCGCTCGTTCAATGCCTTTGCGAAACTGCTCTTCGTCAAAGCGGAAATTGCGCATTGCACGCTCGATATCTTGTGGTGTGAGCTGTTTGAGCGCCTGCTGCATTTCTTCGATAGCACGGCGCAGTTCTTCGGAATTGACCTGTTGGAGAAGCTTTTGCAGCTCGAGATACTTCTGGAGTGTCTCTGGGGAAATTGCTTTGTGCTCGTTGAGCAGCTTGGTCATTTCCTCAAGCTTGCGCTGAGCCTCTTGAAGCTTTTGCTGCAGCTGTTCCTGCTGGCGCAGAGCATTTTCCAGCGATTTTTCCGTCTGCCAGCTGGGTTGCTGTTGGCGAAGGAGATCACGCTGAATTTCCTCCATCGTGCGGGCAAGCTCTTCCGCTTTACGCTTGACTTCTTCGAGTTGCTGTTGAGTGGAACGCTGCGCTACCTGTGCCTGGCGGAACACCTCCTCCAGCGACGGTAAGCGCACTCGAAGTACGCTTGTCCGTGCACTCTTGGGACCAGAGACGACGTCGTTGTCGAACACCTCCAGATAGAATTCGTACTTATCCTGCGGCGAGATACCGAGCAGGTTCAAATTCCACGTGTAGGGTACTTCCAGCGTCGTTGCATCGCGTGTTGGCAGAGGAATGTCTGTCGTGCGCCATTGCTGCTCCGGTTCTGCATAGCGAGATTCCACCAAGCGGCTACGCAACACAAGACGCGAAAAGCCAAAGTCGTCGCTGATAGCAACACGAAGCGGAAGAAGCGCATCGCGACCTACTGTTACATCAGCTGTTGGCTCAAGCAGTGTGATAGTCGGTGCTGCATCATTTTCGATGCGCAACGTGTAGCGAAGAGGGTCGGGCGTTGTGCGGCCGGCTGCATCTCGAAGCTCGATCCACCACAGCCCACTCCGCTGGAGCACAAAGCTTCCCTCTGCGAGCTCTCCGCTTGTCCGAAGCGGTATGCGTAGGGTGTCTCCCTGTCGCAACGTATCTGCCACCGGAACAATGACGGCGAAAGCTGCAGCAATTTCCTTATTTGCCGTCAGCCGAAGCATCGCCCGCGAACCACGCAGCGCGACAATATCAGCATCGCTTTCGGTGTATTCGACCGGCAAGCGCCGCGCATAGCTGGGTTGCTCCACGCGCAATCGGAAGGAGCGTACCATTGGATAGTCGCTCACCACAATGCGCCCGTGGTTCGATTGCACCTGTTCATCATACCACGGCGCTGCGGCGTAGAACTCAATCGTGCTCTTGAGCGCTGAAATTTCAACTGCAAAGCGATTGCTGCTATCCTGGCGCAACGGAAGGCGATCGGGCTGTTGCTGTTGCTCTTCACGAACGTAAAGTGCAAGATCTGCCGGCAGTACTCCTTGTACATACACTCGAAGCTGCACCGATGTGTTCCGTAATACCTCTGCGTGCGTAGGCTCTACGCGGAGCGTAAAGGGAGGCGGTGGAACAAATCGCTCGTACCAATGCGACACTCGATATGCTGCCTGTCGAAGGGGTGCAACTCCTCCCACCAGTCCACTTGCCCCTAGCAACACGCCAAGCCACAAGAGAATGCGGCGGCGATGAGCACGATCAATAATGACATCGAAGCGACGACCGGAAACCTGCTGATACACCTGTTCGAATGCTGCATGCGCCAGCTCAGAGGAACCGCTTGGCGCCTTCCCCGGTGCAACAAGTTGGAGGGCATTGAGCAAGCGGTCACGCACATCGGGATAGGCATCCCCAACACGGCGTGCAATGGCTTGAAGTGTCGGCCTGGAAGAAGACCATACACGTTGCCAAAGTGTTCGAAGGGGCAGAGCAACAAGCATGCTCACGGCGCCGATGCCCCATCCTATTGCCAACCCTGTACGCAAGGGGATACCTCCATGCGCAAATGCCTCGATAGCTGCAATAACCAGCGTCAAGAGCCCTATTGCTGCACCAGCAGTAATGCTATCGCGCAATAGGAAAAGGAGTGTTTCCTTCCGCCGGACAGCCTGCAATCGGGCTATGATTGTCTGGTACGCGTTTATTGTGTTCACGGCACTGCGTTCTGTTGACCAAGCACATACACGACAATGTTTGTTCCCATTTTCAGCGCTGCCTCCCGGCGATCTGGGGGATCACCATGGACCTCAGGATCAGCCCATCCATCGCTGGGGTTGGACTCGTACGTGTAGAACACACATAGCCGAGTGCCGCAAAAAAGCCCGAATCCTTGGGGAGGTTTGCCATCATGCTCGTGAATTTTTGGTGGACCATATTGGAAGTGAAAATGGCAATGATAGATGGGATGGGAAAAGGGCAGCTCGATAAACTCCTGTTCCGGGAATACTTTCTTCATTTCCCGGCGGATGTACTGGTCCATTCCGTAGTCGTCGTCAATGTAAAGGAAGCCTCCGCTTTCCAAGTATGCCCGTAAGCGCCGCGCTTCGGATTCAGTAAAGGTAACGTTCCCATGCCCTGTCATAAACAGCATGGGGTAAAGGAAGATGTTGTCGCTGCTTATATCCACGTACTCATAGCGTGGCTCTACAGGAATGTTTGTGTGCTGCCGGATGTACTGCAACAGGTTAATCTCGGCGGATGGATCATTGTACCAATCGCCTCCGCCGCTGTATTTGAGCCGCGCAATGCGGAAACTGCTCTGCGAAAGAGATTCTTTCGAGGACAGCCCCGGCACCTGCCCCCAAACCGAGGCAGCGGAAAAACCGAGACTAACGCAGATTAGGAATGCGACACGCATTCGGATGCCGGTGCAGTAGTAGCACAAGTTGGACTGCTTTGCCATGTAACGATGAGCACCTTCTTTTGTTGCTCTTCCAGCCAGGGAGCACCGCGAAGACGAAGGGGATGTTCCATAATCAACGCCTCGGGAAAGGCAGCACGCGCTTGGGCAATTTCTGCACTCAAGTCTCCGCCCTTGAGCAGGATGTGCATCCCCGATGGCTTGACAAGTTCACGGGTCCAGCTCAGCAGAGTGCGCGTGTCTGCCACTGCCCGAGCAAGAATCACATCGAAGGCGGCGCGAAACGACGGCTTCTGCTTAGCAAGCTCCTCAACTCGAATGCAGTACGCTTCGGTAAAGCGATGCCCTGTATGCTTGGCAAGCATTTCGGCAGTACGAAGTTTTTTCCGTATAGAATCGACCAGCACCATTCGGAGATCAGGACGCGCGATAATCAGCGGAATCCCTGGCAGCCCTCCTCCCGTACCAACGTCCAAACAGCGTGCTTTCTGCGGTATGTCCACAACTGTCAAAATTGCCAGCGAGTGGAGAATATGTCGCTCCAGCACGTGATCAATATCCTTGCGCGAGACGAGATTGATGCGTTCATTCCAATAGCGGAGCTCACGCTCAAACCGCTCGATAGCCCGAAGCTGATCGCGATCGAGGACGATACCATTGGCTGAGCAAATCGTCCAGAACGCGGCAAGGTCCACAGGAGGTGATGGTAAGTTTGCACTGAAAAACAAAAATACACGACCATATGGACGAGCAACACTCGCCCCTGTTTTCGGTAATTATTGCCACTTACAACCGCTCCTGGGCTATTGAGCGGGCAATTGAGTCCGTCTTTGCACAAACTGAGCGATCGTGGGAGCTCATTATCGTGGACGATGGCAGCACCGACGATACCTTAGTGCGCATTCAGCCGTATGTCCTTGCTGCTCAGAATGTGTACGTAGTGGTCCAAGCAAACCACGGCACAGGTGCTGCCCGTGCTACAGGTATCCGCTTGGCACGTGGAGAATTCATCACCTTTCTCGACTCGGACGACACATATCTGCCGGAGCATTTGGCTGTCCGGAAGCAGTACATTGCCGATTATCCCACGTGTGACTTCTTCCATGGTGGTGTGATTGTCATCGGTGATCGCTTCGTTCCCGATCGCTTCGATCCCCAACGTCGGATTCCTATCGAAGAATGCGCAGTAGGTGGAACGTTTGTCATTCGGCGGCAGGTAGCGCTCCAATTAGGCTTTGCACCGCTCCGCTATGCGGACGATGCAGACTTTTTCGACCGTGCACGTCGTGCCGGAATCGAGCCAGTGTACGTTCCCGTTCCCACCTACTGCTACAACCGCACCAGCCCCGATTCGCTATGTACACAATTAGCACTATCTGCCTACAAGACAAGTAGCACTTCTCCCTCGACATACCAATGAACGAAAAGAATACCTCTGTGCGTCCTCGTCTGCCCGATAACGACGTAGTGTTTGTAGTCAAAAACCCTCACCGGCCTGGCATGCTGGGCAGACTATGCACGGTAATTGGAGAAGAGGGCGGGCTAATTGGCGACACACAAGCAGTGTTTATTGGGCATGATCACATTATCCGCCAGATGACAATTGCCGTCTATGACGGAGAGCATTTGGGCGCAATCGAACGGGCAATCCGCGAACGTACCCAAGCGGAAATTCTTGCCATCAAGGATGTTGTCTTCGAGCAACACCGTGGAGGCAAGATCGCAGTGACGCGGACAAAATCCGCCACCTCGGTCGGGGAGTTACGAAATCTCTACACCCCTGGTGTTGCTCGCGTATGTAAGGCAATTGAGCAAAATCCCGAGCTCGCTTATGAGTACACCATGCTGGGCAACACAATTGGCATTTTTACTAACGGCTCGCGCGTCCTTGGCTTAGGCGACATTGGTCCTTTAGCTTCGCTGCCCGTCATGGAAGGCAAAGCAATGCTCTACCATCAGTTTGTTGGACTGGGAGCGATGCCGATTCTGGTTGACTCACGCGATCCAGAAGAATTCGTTCACATCGTCGAAAAGACCTCTGTCGGATTTGCAGGCATCCATTTGGAAGACATTCGAACGCCGGACTGTTTCTACATTGAGGAAGAACTCATCCGCCGGCTCAAAAAACCGGTGATGCATGACGATCAACACGGGACAGCCACTGTATTACTTGCTGCTGTTCTGAATGCGTTGAAAAAAGTTGGCCGGCTGGGAGATGACCGCCTGACCTTTGCGCAAATAGGACTTGGTGCCGCAGGCTATGCAATCGCAAAGTTGCTCTGCGAGTATGGCTTTCGTGTGGTTGCCTATGACCCAGACCCCACTGCGCCGCAGCGTGCGCAGCGTGCAGGAGCAGAGTTTGTCTCGTTCCGCGATGCAGTTGCTGCCGATGTTGTTATCGCAACAACAGGCAAAGTTGGGCTCATTACACCCGAGATGGTTCAGCGGGGGCAAATCATTTTTGCGCTTTCCAACCCGGTGCCTGAGATTTTCCCGGAAGATGCTATCGAAGCAGGCGCCGCCTTTGCCGCCGATGGTAAATCCGTCAACAATGCATTGGCATTTCCTGGGCTGTTCAAAGCTGCTGTTGAACTGCGCGCTGATTCCATAACAAGTGCAATGAAAATCGCTGCAGCAGAGGCGATCGCCGCCCTTGCTGAACCAGATGAGCTTGTCCCGAGTCCTTTCAACCCCGCAGTCCACGCAAACGTTGTCGCTCGCGTCAAAGCAGTTGCACAAGCTACCTCCCCCGGCTAAATACCAACGCTGCCGGTATGAGCTGTGCTGTATCTGTTTTCCTTTGCACCTTCCGCTTGAGTCTGCGCTAATCCACCAGATGCCACACTAACACTGCAGCAAACACCAGCACAACAGCTGCCCCTATCCGACGAAGGAGCATAAAGTGGCGAAGCGAAAAGCGCTTCCGATTACGCACAATAAGAGCAACGATGATGCTTAGCCAGCCAAATGTGCCAATGCAAAAGCCAAGGGCGAGCAGCGCCTTTTCCCTTATTCCAACCGCTACTGAACGGGATAAAAGCGCTACCGCTGCGGTAAAGGTTGCCGCCAGCGACGGCAGAAACGTAGGATTGACGATGTTGGTCGCTGCCGTGGCTGCAGCAGAAAGGACCGTAGCAGGGACGGATTGTCCTAACTCTTGCCGCAGTTCAGCAGAGCGCTCATAGATGCTTGTGCGCGCTAATCGAATGGCATACGTTACCAGCGCAGCAATGATGGCAATTTCTCCCACCAGTGCAATCGTCGGGTGATAAGTCACCAGGTCGTTGATAAGCTGCATAATTGCCGACGACGCAAAGAGTACTGCCAGGGCAATAATCCCATCTGCAAGCGCAGCACCAGCGGCAGCCCACAGCCCATGCTTCCACTGCCCCCGCAGAGCACTTGCCATGACGGTCACTGCTACTGGTCCTGGAGGAACCGCAAGGATGAACCCAATAGCTGCACCAATGAAAAGGGCAAACACGCTGTGACCGTAGGCGATGGAACAAGCACAAAAATCGCCATGTGCGCCAGGGAAGCATGTGTCGGAAAAATTCCGATATTTGTGCAGCTTCAGTAAAAATAGCTGCTATGGAGCAAGCGCCGCCGATAGAACAACAGCAGGCAGCGATACAACCAAGTTATCACATTCCTATCGCAACGCTGATTGTCGAACCTGATCCGCTCGTGTGCGAAGCACTCGCAATGCACTTTCGCACCCACCCCCATATTGGCATTGCAACGACGGCAACCGCTGCCGGTGCCCTCTCTGCACTTACTCGTTCCGTGTACGACATCGTCGTTCTCGATGGAAGCCAGGAGGATGCCGCCGAGGTTGCTACAAGCATTCACGAACGCTACCCTTCAACCGTAATCATCGGACTTGTTCCTCTTGCGACACCAAATGCACTGGAGCACTTACCCGTCTCGATCGTGTCGCTGGTACTGACAAAGCCGATACCTCCAGCACTACTGGAACGAGCTATCCTCCATGCAGCATTGTACCGCTCCTTGCAGGAACAACTTAGCTCGCTTAAGGAGCAGCATCAGCAGCTTACCTCGGATGCTCTCGCACAGCTGCAGCAAGAGTATAAGCATCTCAAGCGTGCGCACCAAGAGCAGCAGGATCGCTTTCGCATTGCAATCCACGATCTTCAAAATCCTCTTGCGAATCTTGCCACTCTTTGCAAGGAACTGCAGCAGCGCCAGCATGAGCTTCTTCCCATGGCTCGTGAAGCAGTGGAGCTTGGTCTGCAGTCTATCGAAATGATGCAAACACTCATCGAGGACCTGCTCAATACTACCCAGTTGGATAACGATCCACGCCTTTCTATCGCCCCTGTTGACGTTGCATCTTTCGTACGCAATACTGCCCGCCGCTTTGCTTACCGCGCGGACAAAAAGAACATTTGGATCAACCTCCTTTTGCCCTCTGAGCTACCAGTAGTTTACGCCGACGAGCACCAATTGAGCAAGGCTCTGGACAATTTGGTTAGCAATGCCATCAAGTACACTCCCAGCGGAGGCTCAGTAACTATCCAGGTCGAACCCACCAGCGATCGTATTCGCTTTCACGTGCGAGATACTGGTCAAGGAATGACTCCTGACGACATTGCTCAGGCATTTACACCCTTTCGTCGTCTTTCAGCGGTACCGACTGGTGGCGAGCCGAGCACTGGACTGGGATTGTATATCGTCCGTCGGATTGCAGAACTCCACGGGGGCACCGTTACCGCTACCAGTGAAGGGAAAGGAAAGGGCTCGACCTTTACACTTGAAATCCCGATTGCTCCTGGTTTGAGCACTTCTGTAATTGTGTCAGAGCAATGCCCCAGCTAATTATTCCCCTCCATCCTCTCACACCCGAACAGAGACTACTTGCCATCATCGCCAATGAGATTCGGAGCGGTAAGCTCCTGCTCTACCCATCGGACACAAGCATGGCGTTAGGCTGCGCCCTGCGGAATAAACACGCTATCGAACGCATCCGCCGCATTCGACGGGATGAAGATACCAAGTTTATGACCTTCCTGTGTCCCTCTTTGTCGAACCTTGCTGACTATGCTCATGTCAGCAATCGGGCATATCGAATAATGCGACGGTTGGTCCCTGGTCCATTCACCTTCATTTTACCCGCTACGAAAGCAGTTCCCAGCTACGCACACGACCCCAAACGTCGCACTGTCGGCATTCGTATTCCCGCTGCGCTCATCCCTCGCAGCATATTGGAGGTAGTTGGCGAGCCGATTATTTCCATTAGTGCAAAGTCCGCCGATGGCACCGAGCTTCTTTCCCCCGACGACGCAGTAGAAGAGCTCGGCTCGTATGTGGACTGTGCAGTAACAATTCAGCATTACTCTTGGCACACTGAGCCACTGTTTGCGGGACCTTCGACTGTGCTGGACTTGACCGACGAAGAGCCCCATATCGTCCGCCGCGGTGCAGAGATAGAACGCGTCGAGCAGTTACTCCGTGCTGAGTATCCTTCGCTTGAGTTTTAGCGGACTATCTGCAGCGGAAGAACCTCAATTATGTTTGCTGCATGGTAACGACACCAGTATATACCGGCGGGAAGATCCCCCACATCAGTGTGGAGCTGATAGCTACCGGCTGGCAGAGTACCCTCAACCAGAACACGGCGGAGACGACCAACGACATCGGATAGTTCTATCCGAACAGGGGCTTCAAATCCAACTTCATAGCTAATGACCACCGTGCCCGAGGAAGGATTAGGGACAAGGGAGCGAAGTCCGAAACCGGTGCCTTGGACGATTACAAAGCGCAAACTCCCCGCACAGGTATGCAAATTGATTGGTGCAGCTGTTGTGGTAACCTGGACGCATCGAGCGATAGAATCTGGGAGCACAAGCTCCACGGTAGGCTCTACGCGATAAGACATTCCCAGCAGTGTGCCGAATTTCACCTGCATCACTTCCCCATTCTGCAGAAGAGGGCTGCTTCCTCGGAGAATGCAAGTCAGTAGCGTCTGTCCATCGCTCAGATGACTTTCTTCGGTGGTGCATTGCCACTTTCCCTCCGCCAGATCAGGACGCTGGGCAATCGTGCACAAGTTGTCGTAGTACATGCGATCGCTGGGATAGCGCATCCGCAGCTCGAATTCTCGAAGATCAAGAAGGTCCCACCGATCTGCATCGAGTACCAGAGAAAGAGTAATCGGCTGCCCCGGAAACATTGCCTGATCTTTATCCCCTTGAGGGACTAAACGCACTTGAAGTAGCTGGGGAGTGCTTACCACATTCATCACAAGAGTTGTATCTCCTGCATCCGAGCGAATGCGCACAAGCACCCGAACAGTAGAACTAAACAACCGCATCTTGCATTCAAACACCCAGCGCTCACCTTCCAACAGGGGAAGGGGTAGCTGGTTTCGGAGGTCTGAACTTTGCGGGTCACCATCTCGAAATAGCCGTGCCTGCACTACTGTCCCTATGCCGTCATCGAAGACAACCTCGACTGCCCGAACAATGTATGCCTGGTCACTCTCTTCTGCTGGATTCTCAATGGTGCACCGGACAGTAGCGTAATCGCATTGCACTCCACTGGTAACAGCCGACACTAATGATGCAAGGAGCTTCTTTCGGCAAGGGACAACATCCACCAGCACTGTATCAACATCGAGGCAGCCATCGGCAGTAACTGTGGTAAGCGTATAGCGTGTCGTGATGTAAGGGGTTGCAACTGGCTCTGCACAATCGCTACAGGAAAGTCCCTCCCTGGGCTGCCACTGGTAGCGGTAGCCAGGCTGCACCCCAATCGGTTTTAGCTGTACTGATCGTCCCACACATATGCGCACGCTGTCGGGTAGGTCCACCACAGGTATTGGATACACTGTTAGCAGAGCGGTCTTGCGCGTGCTACAGCCTTCCGCATTGATACTTTCAACCGTGATGGAACGCGTTGCCTGGGCAACCAGCTCGATTTCCTCGCAATCGTAGCAGTGAATCGGCAACTGGGGATCCCAGCGCAGACTTCCATCGGTTATTGCTCGGAATCGCACAATCTCTCCCTGACACACTGCAGTATCTGTTGGCATAAGCATGAGTATGGGACGCGGGTGAACTGTCACGTTTACCGTTGCCTGGGCGAAACATCCTGCTGCCGTACTGCCAATGACCGTATAGGTGCGGCTTGTTGTTGCCACAATTGCCGTAGAATCACACGTAGGGCAGAGAATTCCATCTGTTGGCTCCCAGCGAATGTTATCTGCACCCTCAACACGTACGACAACCTGCATTGTATCCCCTGCACACAGGACAACTGAACCGGGTGCTTCGATACGGGGACGCGGAAGAACTGAAATGGTGAATGTATCACGCACGATGCACTCTCCTGTCCCCCTTCCCGCAGAAACGGTTATCGTGTACGTCCGCGTAACAGTCGGCGTAAATGTAGGTGTAGGGCAGTTTGTACACGAGACATCTTCTGGAGGGCTAATCGAAATGTGCTCTGCTCCTGTCGAGACAAGCTGGAGCTGCACACTTTCCCCAGCGCAAATGCTTGTATCCGCAACTGGTGCAAGAGTTGGACGAGGCACTACTCGCACTTCAACGACTGCTTGCGTTACACATCCTGCCGAGTCCCCGTAAACCGTGTATCGCGTTGTGCGCTGGGGACGGAAAGTTACCGTTTTGCAATCAGTACAGCTGATACCTTGCGAGGGTACCCACCGCACTGTGCCTCCATAGTCAAGAGTGAACACAATACTATCGCCCTGACACAGGGTGATCACCGCGGGTACTTTTCCTGTCAATCCGGGGGCATATCGCACTCGAATGCTATCACGGGCTTCGCAATGGGGGGAATTTCCATTCCTTGCTATCGCGGTATACACTATTTCTCTCCCCGCCTGTGGCGTAACCGTTGTTTGGGCACAGACGCTACAGCCTAAGCCTTCGGTTGGGGTCCATTGGATGCTCTGGAAGCTACCTTCAGCTATGAGCGTTATGGGTATATCGCCGCAGAGCACACTGTCAGGACGAATGCGCAATTGTGGTGGACCATACACAGTAATGAGCACTTCGTCGCTAATGGAGCAGCCAAGGGAATCATAACCCGTCAAAAGGAGCTTCGTTGTCGCTCGTGGAGCAATTCTAATCTGGCGGCACGTATCGCACGGGATGACCACCTGCGGATATCCTGCTGCTACCATCCATCGTACAGCTGATGCATTTCCCTGCACGCTTATAGTTACACTGTCTCCCTGGCAGAGCTCACGATCAGGACCCGCAGTGACATCCATGTCAGGAACATCAGGAATAAATGCCATACCCCCCACATACCCATACGAATCTGCGTAGCCGTAGCCATAAACGTATAACCCGAACAGCCGCGGACTTTCGATGGTGTGCGGTCCCTCGGTAGTTCTCACATTTGCATATACGTAACAGGTGTTGGGTACCTGCCTGAACTCTGCCCGCAGGCGTGTACCATCCAGCCAAATGCTATCAACGTTGTTCGGCGTAGTGACAATGGTAATGTAGTGCTCGTAGTAGGTAATCCCCCCCGAGGGATGAGCAACTTGGCATGACTGAAACCGATACCGTGACAAATACTGGCGTCGTGGGGGAATTATCATCATAAATGGATCGCCGAGTGTCAGATTCGAGCTTGCAGAAAATGACCGCTTGAATAATGCAACCATTACCGGTTGGCTCGATTCAAGTAGCGCTGCTTGCTGGAGAGGAGCTTGGTAGAATTGTCCTCGCTGGAGCACAGCAACAACACGCCCATTGACCCTGACTTCCGTGCCGTTCTCTGCGGCAAGCACTCTGTATAAGTCCGTAGCGCCCCCTGAGGGGGTTCCTAAGCCTTGAGGCTCTGCAAGTGGAGTCAGGATGTACGTAGTTCCCCACATAGATCGAGGGATCAATTGCTCATAGAGCTGATCGCGGGAGGAAAGAATACCGCGCGATTGAACTGGAACAAGCGCCCGCTGATGTCCTGCAAAGACAGCGATCTTTTTGTTCGCGACAATTCGTGTGCCCGTAAGATCATGGTTAAGTGTTTGCCGCGAGAATTCTGCCTGAAAAAGCATTGCCTGCGCACGATTGAGGCGAACAGTCTTTACCTGCATCCCCGTCTCAGTAGTCGGCGCAGTGGGATAGATGGTGACATCAGTTCCATCCTCAATAGCGACGATTGCAAACTGGGACGGCGTGTATTGGCTGTTCAGTGTTCCATTAGAGTTGAGAACCCCATCGCTGTTGTAACTCATCACGTAATATTCTGTCCCAAGAGTCGTGGTAGGAAGCACCAGCGTCGCATCACTGGTTGTGAGTGCTTGATTGAGGGCATAGACGGCAACATCTCTATCGGCAGTCACGCGAAAGACTCGTGGACTAATGCGCTCGTTCTCGTTTGGTGTTGTGAACACACCGTTGTTATTGTAGCCAAAAAGCTCATAGGGGCGATACTGAACACGGTGAACATAGATCTGTTGCGGATTAGAAATCGTAAATGGCACTGACTGGGTCTGCCCAAGATTGTTTGTGAAGGTAATGGTCCCCGTCGTCGGCTCTTCTGCAACGATGAAAATGTACAGGCTATCTGGAGCAGTATCCCCTCCGTTATGGTAATTCGGCAAGAAAACAATGGAGAACTCTCGTCCCCGTGTTGTAAGCTGAGCAGCGGTCTCGGTCGCAAGTGCGTAAAGGGTAATAGCGCAGAGGATAAGCAGTCGGCAGCCCATGGCTACCTCCCAACGACAATAACACCATTCGAAAATTACGCAGAAGGATAGCTCCAATAAAAACGCCCCCTTCTTGCGATTCCTGCTCTCCATGGCGCAGTATCTTTGCGCCCTCAGAATATTGACGCTGCCATATTCACCACGAGGTTCGACGATGTTTACAGAGCTTGAACATTATGGCCATGAGCAAGTAATCCTCTGCAGTGACCCGCAGGTCGGTTTGCGAGCTATTATCGCAATCCATGATACAACGCTTGGTCCAGCCCTGGGAGGAACACGGATGTGGCAGTATGCCAGCGATGCCGATGCCCTTACTGATGTGCTACGGCTCTCCCGGGGAATGACTTACAAAGCAGCAGTCGCAGGACTGAACTTAGGAGGAGGCAAGGCAGTAATCCTGGGCGATCCGCACACCCAGAAAACTGAAATGCTTTTCCGTAGCTACGGACGATTCATCGAATCTCTCCGCGGTCGGTATATCACCGCAGAAGATGTGGGAACAACCGTCCGTGATATGGAGTGGATTCGGATGGAAACTCAGTACGTCACCGGGGTTGGTGGTGAGCATGGGAGTGGGGACCCATCGCCTTACACTGCATTGGGCGTGTTTGTCGGCATGAAAGCGGCGGCGAAGATTACTTTCGGCACTGAGTCACTTAGTGGCAAACGTATTGCTGTCCAAGGTGCAGGAAACGTTGCGCGCCACCTTGTCGGGCATTTAGTCAAGGATGGAGCACAGGTAACTGTCACTGACATATTCGAAGATAAAGCACGTGCACTCTGCGAGGAATACGGTGTTGCTTACGTGGAACCTGAGAAAATTTTCGACGTTGAGTGTGACATTTTCTCACCGAACGCTCTTGGAGCTGTGCTCAACGATGCCACAATCCCCCGTCTGCGGTGTACTATTGTTGCTGGTGGAGCAAACAATCAACTCGCCGATGAAGAACGCCACGCCCGCATGCTTGCAGAACGTGGCATTCTCTATGCTCCCGACTATGTCATCAACGCTGGTGGACTAATCAACGTTACCAGCGAGATCGAGCAATGGAGCCGTGAGCAAGTCCTCCGAAAAGTGGAAAGCATCTATGATACCTTGCTCCGCATCTTTCGCATTGCCAGTGAAAACGGCATTCTCACCATCGAAGCATCCAACAAGATAGCAGAGGAGCGCATAGCGCAAGCACGCCATATTCATCGCACCTTTATTGGCAGCCCGACAATTCGGAATAGGTAAGTTTTTGTCGGTTGTCTATATTCGCAGTAGACAATGCGCTCTTTTACTAATGAAGCGAACCACGGACCTGACGATAAGTGTCTTTCCTCTACGGACAACGCAAAGCGTAGAGGGCAGTCGCCGTCTTGCACGGGAAAAGGTTTTGCAAGTGCTCGCGGCGTATGACATCGCAGCGTCCCACCAGGAGCTTCATTTTGCCCACATTTTCTACCGCATCTTCGCCGACGAGGAGGCTCAACCAGAAATTCCGCATCGTATGCTTCGCCCGGAGGAAATCGCTGAACTTGAAAGTGACATTCCCATCCGGTGGCGCCAAAGCGACATCAATTATGCTCATCGTCTTTTTCAGGAGACCGTTCGTCTTCGCCCCTTCTGCGATGAACAAATCGAACGTCACGCCCTCAATTGGGAAATCGAGCGGATTGCGCATCTCGACCGCCAAATAATGCGACTGGCAATAGCAGAAATTCTGTGCTTCCCCGATATCCCAGTTAAGGTTAGTATCAACGAGGCACTCGAATTGGCAAAGCGGTATTCGACCGACAAAAGTAATGCTTTCATCAATGGCATTCTCGACGCCACTGCTCACGATTTACGTTCCAGCGGTATGATAACAAAACCGCTTGAGCACAGTTCTCCATAGTGCTGGCATAACATTTGTCGCTCAGCGAAGGGATACCTTCATTGCAGGTGCATACTATGCGCAAAGTAATTCTTGGTATTGCGATTGTCGCTGCTGTCACCACCGCGAATAGCCAAGTGCTTCGTTTGGTGCGAACTGATCCTGTGACCTATCCAACGATAGTCACTGCAACACGGCTTTTTGGTTTCGATATTCTTGCCGATAGCATCACTGGACTAACAACAGTGAGTTTTGAGCTGCGGTACACCGGTGCTCAGTATGTCCGCTTGGCTGCGTGGAAACCACGTCAACTAAGTCGTAACAATGTATACGTTCTCGACCGTTCTGACACTGCCACAGGAGTAGGAAGCATTCACATTGCAGTGTTCGCCGATGACCCTTCCGCACAGCAAAACGTAGCGAATCGCACTGTTGTGCACCTGGATTTTGTTGTCCTTCCCCATACACCGCACAAGACAGCTCTTCAATTCGACGCTATCAACCCCGAAGCAGTCATCGCAGGACCTCCACCGCGTCTTGTTCCTCTGCGTGCCCAATCAGTCGGTATTGTTGTCCACAGCTTTGTAACCGTCTTTCCCGGTGATGCAAATAATGACGGCCGCGTAACCCAGAGAGATTTCAGCACAGTAGCTCTTTACTTAGGGCAGGGCACTACCAGCGGACAGGTCCGCGGTTTTCGGCGGGATATTCCCAGCACACTCTGGCAGCCGCAGCGTGCGCTTGCGTGGGAGGACGAAGCTGCAACGTATGCAGACTGTGACGGCAGCGGCGACATCACACTTGCTGATGCCTTGGTCGTGAAAATCAATTTCGATAGCACCCATGCACTAATCGGTCCACTGTCTGACCCTCTTCCGTCCCAGCAAAAAGCAGAAAAAACTCATACAGGTCCGACTGCAACGATAGCCTTTTCAGAACAGGCGGTCCGTGCACTTGCACTTGAGTGCCTTTTGCCTACTGATTGCAGTGAGCTGGAGCTTTGTTCACCAGATGAGCAGTGGAACATTGACTTTTTTACTTCTGCTCCCCAGTGTCGCCGAGCATGGGCAATCCTGAGCAGCTCAGTGCCTCGCGATGCCCCCACCATATCACTCCAATGGAGAAGCTCAACGGAGGTCAGGGTGCCGCCACCAACAATCGTAAATGCATACGCACTACTCGATGGAACCAACTCGATTGTCCCCGTACAACCAACCCTTCTTTCAGTTCCCGTCCAGGAATATGAGCAAAGGTGCCTGTGGTACTATCCGCATCCTGCAAGTGCAACCGTAGCTATCGTCACAGAAAGCGCCGAGGAGGCAACACTCTATGCTTGCAATGGACGCGCAATCCATACCTACTCGCTTGCAGCTGGTACGACTGTCCTTGATGTTAGCGATCTTGAGAGCGGCACATACTGGCTGCACACAGCTCGTTGTAATGTTCCGGTGATGATCATTCGGTAGTCATGCGAATTGCTCTTATTAGCGACATTCACGCCAATCTCCCAGCGCTGGAAGCATGTTTGGAAGATGTTGCCCAACAGCAGATTGATGCTGTTTATTGCCTGGGAGACTTAGTGGGATACAACGTCTGGCCCAATGAGGTAATCGAACGTATGCAACGCGAACGTATACCCACTATTGCTGGCAACTACGACGTCGGCATTGGCACAGCAAGTGATGATTGCGGCTGTGCCTATAAAACTGACCATGAGCGCGCTCTCGGCAAGAAGTCGATAGCATACACAAACGCAACTATCACCGAAAGCAATCGCGCATACTTGCGGAGACTTCCCTCTCATTTTGTGCTCGAGTATCGCCTGGCAACTGATCAACTGTACCGTGTGTACTTGGTCCATGGCAGTCCTCGTCGCGTCAACGAATACCTATACGAAGACCGAAGCGAGGAGAGTCTGCGACGCATAGTCGAGGGAATCGAAGCAGATATTCTGGTATGTGGGCACACGCATATCCCGTACCATCGCACTATTACAGCCTTTGGGGGGCGGAATGTCCACATTATCAATGCTGGCGCTGTCGGCAAGCCAAAAGATGGTGATCCTCGTGCCTGTTATTGTGTGCTGACACTGACCCTATCACCCGATGGAACAGCAATTGAGCCCCAGGTCGAATTTCGTCGTGTCCCCTATGACATCGAGCGGGCAGCCAGTGCCATTATAGCCAGCCCACTGCCGGATGAATACGCAGAAATGCTGCGGTATGCCCGATAGGGTCCTTCTCTCCTAAAAAATTCGAACGCGCTCCCCGACTGGCAGAGCGCGTTCGTTGCTTACAACAACGACAGCGAGATTTCGCCGTCTGCCTACGTCGTTTGTCGACGGAGTTGCGGCAGACCGTTTGTTGTCGTCTCGGGCATTGCCTCAGGTGCCGAGGGTACCTCTTCTTCTCCGTACACGTCACCAACCTTGCTTTCTACGAGCAAGTTATTGTACACGCGTAGTCCTGTTCCTGCAGGAATAGCCTGTCCAAGGATGATGTTCTCTTTGAGTCCGCGGAGGAAGTCCACTTTTGCTTGCGCTGCTGCATCGGAGAGTACCCGAGTTGTTTCCTGGAAGGATGCCGCCGACAGCCACGACTCGGTTTGGAGTGCTTGGTCGGTGATTCCCATCAAGATTGGCCGTGCTGTTGCAGGCTCAGCGCGGCGCGCTTTGACTGGCTCTCTACCTTTGCGCTTAAGCTCAGCATTGATTTCCCGCAAACGGGCACGAGTAATGACCTCGCCAACCTTGACCTGACGAGAGTCACCACGGTCAGTGACAACCACACACTCTTTGAGGCGATTGTTTTCGTCGAGGAAGGTCACGCGATCAACATGATCTCCCTCCAAGAAGTCGCTATCGCCAGGATCGAGGATTTCAACCTTCTGCAGCATCTGCCGCACGATGATTTCGATGTGTTTGTCACTAATCTTGACCCCCTGCATTCGATAGACCTCCTGGATTTCATTGACCAAGTACTCGGCAACCGCCGTGATACCCTTGATTGCCAGAATACTGTGTGGATCGATCGGACCGTCGGTGAGACGATCTCCTGCTCGAACAAGATCACCATCTTGGACGAGAATATAGCGCCCAACAGGCACCAGATACTCTTTCCGCGTGTTCCCGTCAAGACTGGTGACGTAGAGCACAATGTTACCCCGGCGTGGTTTTGGGTCCTTTGTGACGATACCATCAATTTCGGTCACAATTGCTGCGTTGCGAGGTGTGCGTGCTTCAAAGAGCTCCGTCACACGAGGCAGACCACCAGTGATATCTCCGGTCGTCCGTCCTAAGTCACGAGGCATTTTCACAAGGCGTGTGCCAACACTCACACTTTCGCCATCCTCGACAAGAATTTGAGCACGCACAGGCACATCGTAGCGGGCAAGCACGTTATCGTTGTCGTCCACAATTTCAATGGCAGGAAGCTTTGTTTTGTCAGTGGACTGGATGGCAATCTTGGTAATATGCCCTGTTTGTTCGTCGTTTTCTTCTTTGTAGGTCACGTTCAGGATTAAGTCGCGGTAGCGCACACGCCCAGCTTTCTCCGTGAGAATAACCGCATTGTAAGGATCCCACTCGAACAGGAGCTGACCTTTCTCAACTTGCTGACCATCGTGCACCCGCAGTACTGCGCCGTAGGTAACATCGTGGTATGCCAGCTCGCGATTAGCATATGGCTCGATGATTTTGATGATTCCTGCCCGACTAACTACGAGTTCAACCTCGTTTTCTTCCTGGTCAATGGAGCGAATTGTGCGAATGTTTTCGAACTTGACAATCCCACTTGCCTTTGCACCGACAGTAGATTGGGAGGTTATCAGCAATGCCGTTCCACCGGTGTGGAATGTACGGAGGGTCAGCTGTGTTCCTGGTTCACCGATAGACTGGGAAGCAATTGTCCCGACCGCTTCCCCAACGTCCACCAATTTCCCAGTGGCAAGATTACGTCCATAGCATTTTGCGCATACGCCATGCCGTGCCTCGCATGTGAGCACGGTTCGAATCAGGACCGACTCGATAGATGCTTCTTCGACTGCAGCTGCCTTATCCTCGTCAATGAGTTCTCCTTTTTTGATGATAACGGCTCCGGTAATTGGATGCACCACATCCTGCAGTGCTACCCGTCCAAGGATGCGTTCGCTGAGTGGTTCCTTGACGTCCTCCCCATCCTTGAGGGCGCGCATTTCAATACCTCGAATAGTTCCGCAGTCTTCCATGGTCACTACCACATCCTGCGCTACGTCGTGGAGGCGGCGTGTTAGATAGCCAGCGTCTGCTGTCTTGAGCGCAGTATCCGCAAGACCTTTCCGCGCCCCGTGGGTGGAGATGAAATACTCAAGTATTGTCAAGCCATCGCGGAAGTTCGAAATAATCGGCGTTTCGATAAGTTCTCCTGTCGAACCGGTTAGCGAACGCTGCGGTTTTGCCATCAAGCCGCGCATTCCAGCAAGCTGACGGATTTGCTCTTTTGAGCCCCGTGCTTGGGAATCGAGCATCATCCAGAAGGTGTTGAATCCGTCTTGGTCCTGGGCTAACTCGGTGTACAATTTATCGGCGATACGGTTAGTAGCATTACTCCACTGGTCAATTGTCTTGTTGTATCGCTCCCCGTTGGAGATAATCCCGTTTTCGTAATACCACCGAATTTTATCCACTTCCTCTTGAGTTTTGGCAACAATTTCATCTTTGATGGACGGAACCACCAGATCTGCAATTGAAACCGACAAGCCTCCCTTCATTGCGTAGTAGAAGCCAATGTCCTTGAGGCGGTCCAAGAATTCTGTCGTGCGCGCTAAGCCAACTTTGCGGAAGCATTGTCCAATGAGCTGCTTGAGACGCTTTTTCGTGAGCAGCTCGTTGATAAAGCCAAGCTCAGGCGGCACAATTTGGTTGAAAATGACCCGCCCGGTCGAAGTCTCGATCATTTCCCCATGAATGCGCACTTTGATGAGTGCATGCAGATCGAGCCGGTTAGAATTGTACGCGATGATAACTTCGTCCGGGGAAGAGAAAAGATTCCCTTCGCCCCGTGCACCGCGCCGAATCTTGGTCAGATAGTACACCCCAAGCACCATGTCTTGCGATGGCACCGCGATCGGCTCGCCGTTTTGTGTATGCATGATGTTGTGTGGAGCAAGCATGAGAAGCAAGGCTTCCAGTTGCGCTTCGTGGCTTAAGGGAACGTGTACTGCCATCTGGTCACCATCGAAGTCTGCGTTGAAGGCGGTGCATACCAGAGGATGCAACTGAATTGCCTTCCCCTCGATCAATCGCGGCTGGAATGCCTGAATCCCAAGACGGTGGAGCGTTGGTGCGCGGTTGAGTAATACGGGGTGCCCATCAATGACCTTCTCCAGGATGTCCCACACGATATCGGTCTTACGATCGACGATGCGCTTACCAGTTTTGACAGTCTTTGTATAGCCGCGTTCAATCAGCTTGCGGACAATGAAGGGCTTGAACAGCTCAACTGCCATATCCTTTGGTAAGCCGCACTCATGGAGCTTCAATTCAGGACCGACGACAATCACCGAGCGCCCGGAGTAATCAACTCGTTTTCCTAAAAGATTTTGGCGGAAGCGACCAGTCTTTCCTCGCAGCGCATCCGCAAGGGACTTGAGGGGACGCTGAGCATCGGTGCGCGCCGTCCGACGAGAGTTGTCAAAAAGCGAATCAACCGCTTCCTGCATCATCCGCTTCTCGTTGCGTAGGATTACGTCCGGTGCTTTGATGTCAACAAGTCTCTTGAGACGGTTGTTGCGGATGATGATGCGGCGGTAGAGATCGTTGATGTCGCTGGAAGCAAAGCGTCCGCCATCGAGAGGAAGCAAGGGACGAAGTTCCGGGGGAATTACCGGCAGGATGTCAATAACCATCCACTGAGGATTGTTTGGTTGTCGCCCCGGTTTTGTGCGGAACATGTCCAAAATGCGGAGCCGCTTACTGAGTTCCTTGCGTCGCTGCTGGGATGTCTCCTCGCGCAATTCATTGCGCAGCTGGAGATACTCTTTGTCTGGATTGACCCGGCGCAATAACTCTTTGATTGCTTCTCCCCCAGTGAGCGCGATAAACTTGCGGGGATCGTCGTCGTCCAGCTCAAGCTCGCTTTTTGGCAAGCGCTCTTTGACTTCCTGCAACTGTTCTTCCGTCAGGAGAGTAAGGGGCTGCAAGCCAGTCGAGCCAGGTTGAACCACCACATACGATTCATAGTACACAATTCGCTCCACATCCTTCAATGGCATGCCAAGAAGCCCTGCAATCTTGGAAGGATGCGAGCGGAGGAACCACACGTGCACAATCGGCACCGCCAGCGTAATGTGACCAAACCGTTCGCGCCGAACGGTTTTTTCCGTGACCTCCACGCCACAGCGGTCACACACAATGCCCTTGTATCGAATGCGCTTGTACTTACCACAGGCGCATTCCCAATCTCGGATTGGACCGAAGATCTTCTCGCAGAACAGGCCATCTCGCTCTGGCCGGAAGGAACGGTAGTTGATCGTCTCCGGTTTAGTTACTTCGCCATGGGAGCGCCGGAGAATGTCATCAGGCGATGCAAGACGGATCTCGAGCGCTCGAAAACCGCCACGGGGAATTTGAATTGTTTGGACTCGTGCCATAGGAATACCTCCTTCGTTGTTAGCTAACTCGTTCTTCAATTGGATGACCATCGAGCCGCACGTCTAAGCATAGACCTTGCAGCTCACGAACAAGCACCATGAATGCCTCAGGGAGATTGGGTTGTGGTGCATTGAAGCCTTTGACGATTGCTTCGTAGATTTTGGCGCGCCCGTTGACATCATCCGATTTGACTGTCAACATTTCTTGGAGCGTCGCCGATGCACCGTACGCTTCCAGTGCCCAGACCTCCATTTCGCCAAGGCGCTGACCACCAAATTGGGCTTTCCCTCCAAGAGGCTGTTGTGTAATAAGCGAGTAAGGACCAATCGAGCGGGCATGAATCTTATCTTCCACCATATGCGACAGCTTCATCATGTAGATGACCCCCACGGTTACCTTGTGTTCAAATGGTTCGCCCGTTCGACCATCGTAGAGGATAGTTTTTCCGTCGCGGGGTAATCCAGCCTTTTCCAGATAATCACCCACCTGTTCCCAGCTTGCCCCATCAAAGACGGGAGAGGCAAAGTATATCCCCAGTTTTGATGCCGCCCATCCAAGTGCTGTTTCGTAGAGCTGTCCTAAGTTCATCCGGGAGGGCACACCAAGTGGGTTGAGAATGATGTCCACGGGAGTTCCATCTGGCAAAAAGGGCATGTCCTCGATAGGAACGATTTTTGAAACAATCCCCTTGTTGCCATGTCGCCCCGCCATCTTATCTCCCACTTGCAGTTTGCGTTTCTTGGCAATGAAAACCTTCGCCATCGAGAGCACACCAGTTTGTAATTCGTCCCCCATGCTCGCACGATTCCGCATAATACGGGCGTGCGCATGAATTTCATTGCGCCGGATGCGATAGTTTTCCATCAACCGTCGCACAAGAGCCATCGTATGCTCATCGGCAACCCACGAGTGCGTCAAATCAAGCTCGTGAAGAGGAAGGTCTCCTTTTTCGTATTTATCGCGCAAGTTTTGTCGCGTGATCTTTGTGCCGCTCATGTACACGCGCTTGCCATCGATGGTTGAGACGCCAGTGCTTTGCTTCCCGTCAAGAAGCACTGCCAAGCGATCAATGCATTGGAGATCTAATGCGCGAAGTTGCTCTTGCTCCTCTCGGTCAATTGCATCGCGACGGCGTTTTTCTTCTGCCCGAAACTCGGCATCACTGATGATAAAGCGGCGCTGGAAGAGCTTTGTATTGATAACTGTACCGCGCAGTCCTGGTGGTGCTTTGAGCGAGGCATCTTTGACTTCCCCTGCGCGATCGCCAAAGATTGCTCGCAGAAGTTTCTCTTCCGGTGTGGGATCGACTTCTCCTTTTGGCGTTACCTTACCGATGAGGATATCTCCCTCCTTGACCTTCGTGCCCACACGGACGATACCATGTTCATCAAGATCGCGCACCATCTCCTCGCTCATGCTAGGAATATCCCGCGTAAACTCTTCTTCTCCCCGCTTAGTATCCCGCACTACTGCAGTGAATTCCTCGATGTGCACCGAGGTGAAAATATCCTCAGCTACCAATCGCTCGCTTATGATAATCGCATCCTCGAAGTTATAGCCCCGCCACGGCATGAATGCCACCAGCACGTTGCGGCCAAGCGCCAACTCACCGCGGTCAGTACACGCTCCATCGGCGATAGGCATCCCACGATACACTCGGTCGCCCACACGAACTATCGGGCGCTGGCAAATGCAGGTATCTTGATTTGTCCGATAAAAGCTCAGCAGGGGATAAGTAACAACCCGATCACCTTCGAACGAGACAAGTTTTTCCTCTTCACTACGCGGGTCATCATACCGAATACGGATGTAATCAGCCGAGACGTATTCGACAACACCATCATCTTCTGCAAGCAGGAGTGCTCGAGCATCCCGTGCGATGCGTGCCTCCATACCCGTGCCAACGTAGGGAGCCTCCGGACGAAGCAAGGGCACTGCCTGACGCTGCATGTTCGAACCCATCAGTGCGCGGTTTGCATCGTCATGCTCCAGAAATGGGATAAGAGAAGCAGCTGGCGAAAGAATTTGGTCAGTTGTAACGTCCATGTATTCGACCTCTTCAGGGCGAACCGTCACGTAGTCCCCACTTTGGCGAGCACGAACCCGTGGTCCGATGATAGCACCCTTTTCATCCACCGGCGTGGAAGCCGGCGCGATAACCTTCCCTTCCTCATCTTCCGCTGAAAGGTACTCGATGGTGTTTGTAACGACACCATTGACCACTTTGCGATAAGGTGTCTCAATGAAGCCGAACTGATTGATCCGCGCATGCATTGCCAGCGACGAGATCAAGCCAATGTTTGGACCTTCTGGCGTTTCGATAGGACACAACCGTCCATAGTGCGTATAGTGCACGTCACGCACTTCGAAGCCAGCACGTTCTCGCGTCAGACCGCCTGGACCAAGAGCAGATACCCGGCGTTTATGTGTGAGCTCTGCGAGAGGATTTGTTTGGTCCATGAATTGAGACAACTGGTTAGTCCCAAAAAACTGATTGACAACGCTCGTCACTGCTCGAGCGTTCGTCAATGCAGAAGGGGAGAGCTCGTCCAGATCTTGGACAGTCAATTTGTCTTTCATCCCTCGCGCAAGCCGCGTAATGCCAGTCATGTAGATCGCCGAGAGCTGCTCTCCAACGGTCCGGACACGGCGGTTGGACAGGTGATCAACATCATCGATCGGATACTTCCCTTGGTGCACGCCCAACAGGTAACGTACTGTTGCAACTAAATCTTCGTTGGTCAAAATAGTCGTTGTCAAGGGAGGCGGTTCTACCCCCAGCTCGTTGAAGATTGGTTCGAGCTTCCGATTGATACGGAAGCGTCCCACTTCACCAATATCGTAGCGTTTGTCATCAAAGCAAATGCGGAAAATGACGTGCCAAGCCGCTTCCATATCCGGTGGCTCGCTTGCCCGGATCTGCCGGTAAATGGTTTCAAGCGCATCCTCGTGCGAGCGCGTTGTGTCCTTATCAAGTGTTCGCTTGATGAGAGGCTCGTCGTTAGGATCAGTGTAGGTGTAAAGCACTACTTTTTCAATACTCGACTGCCGCAGTTTGGCAATCGTCTCTTCGTCGAGCACAGTGTTACGCGTTGCGATAACCTCCCCCGTAGCAAAGTCAATGGTATCAGTTGCAACAATTCTCCCAATGTGCCGCTCACCTAACTCGCGTACTGCAACTTTTTCGGTTACATCGAACAGTGCAAGAATTTCTTCGTCGGTCGAGCAGAAGGGGGTACCATCAGGTCTGCGCAGAGCACGAAGGAAGGTTGTTGCCAAAAATTTCTTTTTGCGATCGATGTAGGCGTAGAGCAGATTATTGATGTCGGTTGTGAACTCCACCCATGATCCCTTGAAGGGTATAATTCGTGCCGAGTGGAGTTTCATGCCGTTAGCGTGAATAGTTTCATCGAAGAACACCCCTGGAGAACGATGTATCTGGGAAACGACCACCCGTTCAGCACCATTGATGATGAAGGTACCGCGGGGGGTCATTGCGGGGATTGTTCCCATGTATACTTCCTGCTCAATCGCCTCGATGTAGTCCTCGGAGCTTGGATCAGCTTTACTCGATAGCCGCAATTTCGCTTTAAGCGTTTTCGCATAGGTTAGCTCGCGCTCGCGGCATTCTTCTTCGGTGTACCGCGGACGCTCAATTGTGTATCCGAGGAAATCTACTTGAAGAATGCCCTGGTTATCCTCAACAGGAAAGTTGGCAAGAAATGCCTTTTGCAAGCCAACAGGCTTCCGCTGCTCGTGCGGAACATCTTCTTGGAGAAACTCTTCATACGAGCGCAGTTGAACATCCAGGAGGTCATCATAAAGTTGTTGGCTGGGTACGCGTGCAAACGAGACACGCTCCCGCAACCGGAATGGCTCGTTGCCATGCACAGGAGAAGTAGGTTTTGCTTTTTTCATGGGAGTGCAATAGCAGACGTGAAACACGAAAGGGTTCCTTGACTACTGCCGCTTAGAGCAACCAGATAACGGCAGCGATCAAGAAACCCTCGGACTACGTGCCAGACACACGGATATAGACCGTCAACACGAAACTCTACGTGCATTTGTTCCGAGGGGAAGCATTGTCATAAGAAGATGACAATGCAACCAGTCTCGATTGTTGACGGTTTCGCGCGATTGATATCCACCGTCGCGAAACCCACTGTGCGGTGCACGCCCCTTGCTGTCTGGGGACGTGCACCGCAAGCGAGCCGTTCGTTACTTGAGGGTAACTTTTGCGCCAGCTTCTTCGAGCTTTTTCTTGATAGATTCGGCTTCTTCCTTCGAAACGCCTTCCTTGACCATTTTGGGAGCGCCTTCGACTAAATCCTTTGCTTCCTTTAGGCCAAGACCGGTGATCTCACGGACTACTTTGATGACGTTGAGCTTTTGCGCGCCTGCTTCCGTCAGTTCAACATCGAAAGTGGTCTTTTCTTCTTCCGCCGGTGCGGCTGCAGCGCCCGCTGCTGCTGGCATCGCTGCCATCATCATTGGTGCTGCTGCAGTGACACCAAACTTTTCTTCAAGCGCTTTTTTCAGCTCTGCCGCTTCCGCAAGCGTAAGATTGCTGATTTTCTCGACCAGTTCTTCAACAATAGCAGACATGACTATTCACACAATAGGTTCAACATTCACTATGCAGCTTTTTTCTTTGCGACTTCCTCGATCACCGAGGCTAAGCCGCCAATTACCGAATTGATCGTGCCGACGATGCCAGAAGCGGGAGCAGTCAACGAGCCAAGGATGCCAGCAATGATTTCTTCCCGCGTCGGGAGCGATGCAATCACCGATAACTGGGAGCCATCGAATACCGTTCCTTCGACGATTGCCAGTTTCAAGCGAGGCTTTCCCTCGTGCTTGCTGGAGTACTCCTTTAGTACTTTCGCTGGAGAGATGGGATCTGCCAGCGAGGCGAAAACCACCGCCGTCTGGCCAAACAGTTTCCGCTCGTCGAATTGCGGCTGATTGGTTTGCTCCAGTGCTCGGAGGAGCAACGTATTTTTCACCACGCGGTAGCGTGCTCCTTTGCTCTTGAGCATACGCCGTAGTTCCCAATCCTCGGCAACGGTCATTGTGGCAAAGTCCACAAAGTACAGCGCCGATGATTGAGTAATCGCTTCGGCAACTTCGGCAACGATCTGTGCTTTTTGTTCACGTGTTGCCATGGAATAGCGTTCCACTGTGGTACTGGTATGTGCTCTGTCCTCCTCGGGTGTCCACATCACCGTCGGTCAGAAGAGCACGGCGTTGAGTGCGTAATAGCATTCACTGGTTTTAGCTTGACGATCCAAGCGCGGGCATACTTGTTTCGCTAACCCGCACGCTTGGACCCATCGTCGAACTGAAAGCGATACTTTTGATGTATTTGCCTTTTGCTGTCGCTGGTTTTGCGCGGAGTATGCTGTGATACAGAGCTGTGATATTTTCAACAAGCTTTTCTGCCGGGAATGAACATTTCCCAATAGCTGCATGCACAATCCCCGCTTTATCTACGCGGTATTCAATTTTTCCCGCTTTGACTTCTGCAACTGCTTTCGCAACGTCGAACGTAACAGTACCGCTCTTCGGATTAGGCATCAACCCTCGGGGACCAAGAATGCGTCCCAGTTTACCGATTTCTCCCATCACATCCGGGGTAGCGATAATGACATCAACCTCGGTCCAGCCACTCTGAATTTTCTCGATGTACTCGGCAAGACCCGCATAATCTGCTCCTGCATCGAGTGCTTCTTGATCTTTGGGTGGTTTTGCCAGAACCAACACCCGCACTGTTTTACCCGTACCATGCGGAAGAGTAACTGTGCCCCGCACAAGCTGGTCTGCTTTGCGAGGATCGACACCTAACCGAATTGCGACCTCGAAGGATTCATCAAATTTGGCAGTTGCTGTTTTCTTGACCAGCTCAACTGCCTGGTGGAGAGGATACTCTACCGATCGGTCAATGATGCTTGCTGCTGCACGATAGCGCTTACCATGTTTATATGCCATAGTGCCTCCGTGTGCTTCAAACGAAGCTCCCGGCGGGGAGCCTCTCGCACATAGTGGTGGAACATACTGTTTAGTCTTCGACAACAATACCCATACTGCGCGCTGTACCAGCAATCATAGAGATTGCCGCCTCAAGCGAGTCACAGTTGAGATCATTCATTTTGATTTTAGCGATTTCTTCCAGTTGTGCACGTGTCACCTTGCCAACCTTTGTGCGGTTGGGTTGGCCTGAGCCTTTTTCAACCCCCGCCGCCTTTGCTAATAGTACAGACGCCGGCGGAGACTTGACTACAAAGGTGAAGGTTTTGTCGGCGTAGTACGTCACAACCACCGGCACTACCATTCCCTGTTGCTTGGCAGTGCGGGCGTTGAATTGCTTGACAAACTCTGCCCCATTGAGTCCGCGTTGACCAAATGCAGGACCCACCGGTGGAGCCATGGTCGCTTCGCCTGCTTTAAGCTGAAGTTTGAATGTACCGACTACTTTCTTTGCCATTGATGCGTATGCCGAAAGCGTTGAACTACTCAGGTCGTTCGATTTCTACTTGCGCAAAATCAAGCTCAACGGGTGTTTTGCGTCCCAGGATTGCAACCTCTACTTTGAGCTTTTGTTTTTCGTTGAGCACATCGGTGACAGTACCGGCAAAGCCTTTGAACGGTCCATCGATGATGCGAACAGGGTCGCCAATTTGGTAGGCATTTTCAATTGTCGCGATATCTTTTCGCTCCTCAATCCGCGACAGGATACGCTGAACCTCTTCTGTCTTGAGTGGCTGTGGTCCCAGCCGCTCATTGATTCCCAAGAACCCTGACACTCCCGTAATGCTAAGAATCAGATCTTGTAGCTTCTTGTCAAGCACTGCCTCAATGAGCACATAGCCCGGCAAAAAATTCCTCTTTTTTTCCCGCCGTTTACCGCCGCGGATTTCGAAAACTGTTTCTTCGGGAACGACGATACGTAGAATGCGGTCCTGCAATCGGCGGTGCTTTATTTCCTGCTCGATCGCTCTTTGGACGCGTCGTTCGTGTCCGGTGTACGTCCGGATAACGTACCAACGCGGCGTTGTGTGTTGTTCTGTTGCAGGGTGCGTCATGAGGGCTCTACTGTACGCGTGCTCACATTAGTAAAGTTGCTGCATAATGAAGCTCATGGCGACATCAACGATCCAGACAAATGCGGTGATGATAAGGCATGTTACTGTCACAACGACCGTTGATTCGCGGAGCTGCTGGCGCGTTGGCCAGGAGACTTTACGCATCTCCTTGCTGACGTCGCTGAAATAGTTTTTGATTTTTGCAATCATTGAAACTGCACCGGCAGCAATAAAAAAAACAGAAACGCAGGGGTGGCAGGACTCGAACCCACAACCCGCGGTTTTGGAGACCGCTGCTCTACCATTTGAGCTACACCCCTGTCGTGAGCTGACGAGCGGGATTGAACCGCCGACCTCTTCCTTACCAAGGAAGTGCTCTACCAACTGAGCTACGTCAGCACACGCTGGCTGTGGTACGGCATCCGTACCGGGCAGCTCAGAGCGGGAGACGGGGATCGAACCCGCGGCCCTCAGTTTGGGAAACTGATGCTCTACCACTGAGCTACTCCCGCGCACCGAGCGCGATCAGAGAGCGGGAGACGGGATTCGAACCCGCGACCAACAGCTTGGAAGGCTGCTACTCTACCAGCTGAGCTACTCCCGCCTCGCAAAGCGTGGGCGGGGAAGGATTCGAACCTCCGAAGGCATAACGCCAGCAGATTTACAGTCTGCCCCATTTGACCGCTCTGGAACCCGCCCAGCTTTTGAGCTTGCAAAAATACTACATCCTGCACAACTATCCAAACACTTATGCAGTAGCAGTGAGCACACGTTTCCGTGCACTATTGGTTGCCATAGCGGTCTTGAACGCAGCGAAAATATAGCGGCTGTCATGAGGTCCGGGTGCTGCCTCTGGGTGATACTGCACCGACATGATAGGATAGACACGGTGTCGCAAGCCCGCCACTGTTCCATCATTGAGATTGATGTGCGTTATTTCCAGTTCGTCGGGCAGCCCTTCTGCACGCACCGCAAAACCGTGATTCTGCGAGGTGATTTCTACGCTTCCCGTCAGAAGATTTTTGATCGGGTGGTTGACTGCGTGATGTCCAAAGCGTAACTTAAAGGTTGTGCCTCCAAATGCCAACGCGATAATCTGATGCCCTAAACAAATGCCCAACAGTGGCACACCGCTTCGCCCAAGCATCCGCGCTGTTTCAATGCCATAGGTCACAGCAGCCGGATCCCCTGGTCCATTCGAAAGCACCACACCGTCAGGATCATAGCCAAGGATGTCTTCTGCTGATGTTGTTGCTGGCACAACTGTCACTTTGCACCCATGCTGGGCAAGCAGCCGAAGAATATTCCGCTTGACGCCAAAATCAACTACGACCACATGATACTGGGGCACCGGTACCTTCTCGAGAAGATCTCCCTCCTGCTGCTCTGGGACAAACTCGTATGGTGCTATTGTTGTCACCAAAGGACACAGGTCAGCCCCTTCCATCAGTGGAAGTGCACGTACACGTTCGAGCAATACCTCATCGCTATCGGGAGCTGTAGTGATAAGTCCACGCATAGCACCCTCGCTTCGAAGAATGCGGACTAAGCGGCGTGTGTCAATTCCCTGGATACCAATTTTGCGATGCATTTCGAGATATTCACTGAGCGTCCAACGGGCACGCCAATTCGATGCGATCCGGCTGCACTCGTAAACTACAATTCCCTCTACCTGCAGCGCATCGGATTCGTTGTCCCATGGATTGATACCGTAGTTTCCAATATGGGGAGCGGTAAACACCACAATTTGGCCCTTATAGCTCGGATCGGTCATTACCTCCTGATAGCCGCTCATTGCTGTATTGAAAACAACTTCTCCCGCAGCTTCAGCTGTGACATCGCCAAATGCAGTACCATGGAATATCGCACCATTTTCCAGAACAAGACGGGCAGGCTGCATCGCAAAGAGCAGATAGTAAAACTGCTTTGCTGCGAAAATACGAGTGCCTCTTTAGAGCTACCGCACAGCCCAGAACTTATCCCTCTACTCGCGGACAGGTATCCATTCCTGCGCTGCACTCCGACGAGCAATCAACGCACTACTCCAATTAGCAAACCACTGCCACAGAATGCGCCGATACCCCCAACGCCGATATCGTCGCGGCGACTCATACACTAATAGCGGACGTGGAATCGCAATACGAGTCCATTTGCGGACACGATGAAAAAACTCGAAATCTTCCCCGGCAACAAGAGACTCGTTATAGCCTCCGGTCCGCTCAAATACCCAGCGACGGATAACTTGGCATTCACCACGCCCTACTCCGCATCCCACTTTTGCAGCCACGGAAAGGTATGCATTGAACACACCATGGACAATCCGATCGGTGGTAATTCGCTCCTCGGGAGCAATTACTACTGGAGCTGCTAATGCTGCATACAGTGCATACGGTCCTTCTCCCTTTGCCCATTGGCAGAGAAATGCCCAAAATGCCTCCCAGTCAGCAGGCATACAATCAGCATTCAAAAACACCAGAACCGTACCCGAAGAAAGGTATGCTCCCACGTTTCGCCCTGCAGCGATGGTCTGCCGCCATGGCGCTCGGTGAGTTGCTACCACATCGGCATACTTGCGGGCAATTGCCGTTGTCTGATCGGTACTCCCCCCATCACTGACTATAAGCTCGATGTTGTAGTTGTTGATTGTTTCTTCGTCGAAGTGCCGTAGCAATCGCTCGAGGATACGTTCCTCCTGTAAAGTTGGGATAATGACACTCATTTGCACCTGTTTCTGTCTCTGTCGGGGCGGTAAACGTCGCCAAACATCCACGCCTTCGATAGCACGCGAAAAACTTGTAGAAATGTTCACAGCCGCATACCGCCTATTGTCAGCTTAAGTGGATAGAGCAAATACAGCCGCGGTGGTTGATGCTCACGCCATTCAATAGCAGGCGTTGGTAGCTTGAAGTAATTGAATGACTGCACCAACCAATTCACCACTGATCCAACGGGATGTCCTATCACTTGGCGAAAATCCGGCATCAGCTCCACTAAGTCCACATCGAGGCTCGCAATCAATCGTCGGTCTGAGTTACCATTGTTCCCTCCCAACCCGCGAACACCATAGCCAATGCCGAAAGATAGCCACCGTGGAATCATAGAACGCACAGCAGGCGGCATAAAGGGAGAAAGCTTGACAGAGAGAAAGAACGTCGAGCTGCTGTAGTCATCAATGAAGGTTTTTCCCTCAGCACGTTCATGCTCTCCATACCAATGCGCTGGAATATACTGCCACTTAGGAGAAACGTATTGCAAGGCTTGTACGGATTGCTGAAGAAGAAAGTACGCCGAGCCAATAAGATTGTACGCAAAGTCACTGGGGCTGAATCCCCAATTTTTCCCTACCCCATCCTGGAATTCCACGTAACTCTGATACACGATCCCCATCAACGCTCCATAAAACATCGCATCATGGTAGGCAATGCCTGCACCCTGCAACAACTCCCCCGAGTAATACGACATGACGTAAGCACCGTAGATGTGCCCCAGTTTGTCAACCCCACGGGCATAATTACCATCTTCGATAACACGGAATTCCGCACGCTCATTCCAGATTGTTGCCTTCTGGTAAAAATGCAGTCCGACCATTGCTCCTACGTAAAGACTCCCTGCTACACTGAGTGTCCACGGATTGATTTTACTTTGTCGAAGGGGAGGCATGCCATCAATCGTATACCGCTGATGACCAGCGAAGGTGAATTGTTCCCAGGGAATGATAATGCTGCTATCGGGTTGGAAAGAAGAAGTACATTCCTCACTACCATTGACGGTAGCATTGCCCTGCTGTAGCATCACAAACAGTTCAATAGCGATACATAGAGCAACCCACATCGGTCTTTTTAGAGCGTAAGAATTTCGACATTGGTCTGGACGACACTTTTGGGAATCAGGGTTGGGAAGTAAGCCACTACTTCGCTTGGCTTTGGGCGACCACCAGAAAAACCAGTGACGCCGGGTGGACCTGTCAAAATCAATGGCGCGATCTCTTTCCCAAATCGTTCGACAGCAGCATAATCGTGCGACCGAACACCGATGCGAAGCATTACTTCTGGAGGTTCAACAGCAGGGGCAAGAGGACCATGGCAGGCATTGTAGCCCACAAATTCCGTCCGTATTTCTTCGAATTCCAACCCAAGCAGCTCCAAGCGTCGGCGAAGGATTGCGTCGGCCGCACGTGCTCGCTCAAGAGCTTTCGGTGCCGAGTACACAAGAGTTCCCACCGCAATGTAACCATCTGCATAGCTTGCGCTGACTTTATAGGTATCTGTCGCTGCACGTCCCTTGATCCCGAAGACTACAACACGATCATTCCCTTCGTCATGAAGTTCGATTGTCGTAAAGTCTGCAATGCAGTCGGGAGTTATGTAGGTCCGGGGATCGCCTATTTCATAGAGTAATTGTTCTGAAACAGTTTCCCGCGTTACAGCACCTCCTGTGCCTGGATGCTTTGTCACTATGAAAGTACCATCGGGATAAGCTTCGATGATCGGGAATCCAATCTCCGCAAGGTTAGGTAAGTGCATCCAATCACCCAAGAAATTCCCTCCTGTAGCTTGCCCACCGCATTCGTTGATGTGACCGGCAACAACTCCCGCAGCAAGTTTATCCCAGTCCTCCCACCCCCAACCAAATTCAAATACCATCGGCGCAAGGGTAAGACCAGTGTCTGTCACACGACCAGTAATAACTACGTTAGCTCCTTGCTCAAGGGCTTCTACTACTACCCGAGCACCCAAGTACACATTAGCACTTAAGAGTCGGTCGCGCACTGCGGAAAGTGGTACACCCGTTTCCATATGCTGCAGAGGATAGCCTGCAGCGAGCAATTCATCGATACGGGGAAGAATATCATCGCCTGTTACGACCCCAATTCGCAATCCACTTACCCCACGCTTTCGGGCAAGATCGAGAACAGCCTCGGCTGCACCTTTGGGATTGACGCCTCCCGCGTTAGTAATGACCCGGATATTTTTTGCAATGACGTCATCGAGAATCTCACTCATGACATCAACAAAGTCTCGAGCATATCCCCATTGAGGATTGCGCTGTCGCTGTTTTTGGAGAATGGACATGGTCACTTCTGCTAAGTAATCCATGACCAAGTAGTCAATAGGTCCACGGCGAACTTGTTGGAGCGGCGCACTGAGTAAGTCACCCCAAAATCCTTGTCCTGATGCGATGCGTACGATAGACTTCATACCAGCATACGACGAGAAAAAACACCAGTGAAAGACTCTTTACGTCTTGAAGCATTGCAAATTTGCAGCAACGCTACTGTACTTGAGTTCCCCTGTTACAAGCAATGGACGATAGCCCTCTCCACGCCGGTGTGGTTTTGCGTCAAAAACGCACGGAGCTGGGACTCAGCATTCGTGATGTAAGCCGGCTCACGGGAATCCGAAGCACCATTATCGAGGCAATCGAGGCTGGTGCTTTCGATCAAATGCCTCTGGTGTATATGCGCTCATTCGCCCGCCGGTATGCTCGAGCATTAGGGCTCGATGAGCGCGAGCTACCCCCAATCGAAGAGCCACTAAAGCGGACTCCCATAAGTAGGGAAAACATATCCTTGTCCATACGCAAGGGAACATCATCTCGAACTAACACAAGCAATCTTATTGCATTTGCCCTCCTTGGAGCAGTTGGTATTGCTGCAGGGATTTTCTTCTTGCTTCCCCACGGAGAAAGTTCTTCCTCCCAACCAGAGGAGGTATCGGAAGCGCCTGTGGAAACCCTATACACTTCCCCCCGAGGAGGATTATTTGACTACTTCGGTGGAACACCCATTGATAGTCTCCGTTTGGAAGCTGTTGCAAAGGATACAGTGTGGATTAGCGCAACTATAGATGGACGCCGAAGCGAACAGATAACCCTTCGCCCAGGAGAGCGCCGCCAATGGAATGCCCACACAATGGTTGTAGTCTCTATTGGGAATGTTGGAGGGGTTGAATTGTATCGCAATGGACAAAAACTGCCACCATTGGGTAACCGGGGCGAGGTAGTACGTTCAGTAAAAATCACAGCAACAGATATTGTCACCAGCACAAGTAGCTGGGCAGTAAAGCGGGATTCTGTGCTTGAAGCATTGCGTAGCCGTCCTGCACCTTCGCAACAAGGTACTACTCCTTTTACGCCCTCTCAGAGTATGCAAAAACCTACTCCTTCACGTCCTTCCCCGCCTGACCGTCGACGACAAGAGATTTTGCGGCGTGCATTCCAGTCCCAAGAGATCACCCCAGTTCAGCCAAAGCCACCAGTTCCATCCCCGTCGAAGCCTTCCTCACCATAGCTATAAGGTTGAGCGAATGATGTCATGAATTCGCACCAGTCCAATGCACTCATTCTCGGCAGTAACCACTGGTAAAACGCCAATTTGGCGTTCTCGCCGTTCCATCATTGCCAACGCCTCGCCCAAAAGTGCATCAGGAGTAATGGTAATAGGGCAAGCGGTCATAACATCGCTAACCTTTATGGGACGAATGTCCTCGACCCGTTCTAACACGCGACGCACATCCCCATCGGTGATAATCCCGACAAGCTTTTTTCCTTCCACAACACACACACACCCCAATCCCTTCCGACTGATTTCAATAATTGCTTCTCGCAGCGAAGCCTGTGGAGAGATTCTGGGAACCAACTCTCCCTTCACCATCACGTCCACAACACGAAGCGTAAGATTTCGCCCTAATTGTCCCATTGGATGGGAGCGAGCAAAGTCAGTGATTGTAAAATTTTTCACCTGCATTAGGACTAATGCAAGAGCATCTCCAAGAGCAAGCGCAGCTGTCGTGCTTGCACTAGGCACAACATCCCACGGACACGCCTCGCGCTCAATACTTGCATCGAGAACGACATCAACTACCTGAGATAAATATCCGTTCGTGCTCCCCAGGATCCCAATTACGGGAATTGAACGTTGCTTCAGGAATGGAACAAGCTGTACAAGTTCCTGGGTAGTCCCACTACGCGAAAGAATAATCGCACAATCTTTATCAGAGAGTACGCCAATATCCCCATGTAAAGCTTCGACTGGATGAAGAAAAATCGCGGGTGTACCAACACTGGACAAGGTAGACGCAATTTTCTGCGCAATGATGCCGGACTTACCAACACCACTGAGGGCAACAAGTCGGGCAACTCTCAGCAATTCAATTGCTTGAAGAAAGGCAGCATCCAGCCGCTCTGCGACTTGATGCACTGCTTCTGCTTCTGTGCGGATAATCCGACGTGCTTCTGCAAGCTGTGTGGCTTTTTCCATGACGTATCGTCCTATCCAGCATCACCCCGGAGGCCATCCCATCGGGCGTCCGCCAAGCAGATGACAATGGAGATGGAAGACTGTCTGCCCACCATCGGGATTTGTATTGATGACGAGGCGATATCCCTTTTCAGCAATACCTTCTTCCTGCGCAATTTTTCGAGCTACCAAGAGAATATGACCCAACAAAAGGCGGTCATCCTCGGTTGCATCGTTAAGAGTAGGGAGAACTTTCTTCGGCACTATCAGAACATGAACCGGTGCTTGAGGAGAAATATCACGAAATGCCACAACAAGTTCGTCCTCGTAAAGGATTGTTGCTGGCAGCTCTCGCCGGATAATTTTCGCAAATACTGTATCGCTCATTCGATACCAAACTCGACAACCTTGACCGCAAAAATAGAGAGGGCAGCCATCGTTAGGCTGCCCTCTCGGCATCAAGTTTTCTTTTTACCGGACAAGCGACATCCGCTTGATTTCGATACGGTCACCTACCTTGAGACGATACAGATAGGTACCACTGCTCAACTGCTTGCCGTTCTCGTCTGTGCCATCCCAGCGTACCGTTTGGTACCCGGATTGCACCTGGCCCGTTACAAGCTTCTTGACGACATTGCCGAGTACGTCAACGACATCCAGCTCGACTACCGAGTTCGCTGGAACTGTATAGGCAATCGTCGTCGATGCACTGAATGGATTCGGCGAGTTTTGCTCCAGCGTTAGTTCTGCATCGTCGGTGAAGTCAAACCGGAGCGTCCCGCTATAGCTGACCGATCCATCACGGCTGACTTGACGGAGGCGGTACTCGTAGATATTTCCGCCGCTTACCGTTCGGTCAGTGTATGAGTAGCTCAGCGGCGCTGTCGAGTTACCGTTTGCTGCTTGAGTGGGAACGAAAGCAAGCTCCTGCCATTGGTCCGCACCTGCTGTGCGACGCTCAAGATAGAAGCCATGGTTATTGGTTTCCGACGATGTTTCCCACCACAGATCAACGGCTGTTGGCCGCTTTGCACCTTCAAAGAGCGTAATTTCCACCGGTGTAATCCGGACATACTTCCGTGGACCGATCGAGCGATTGCCCAGGAATGGGCGAATCATTGGAATCCAGCTTCCTCGAGTATACGAGGATCCTTGACCAATATAGCCTCGGAAGTCAAGGAAATTGTATGCTACGTTCCCAACCGTCGGCACGAACTCTGCCCATTGTCCACTCCCAACGGAATTTTCGAAGACAAATTTGTTGTCGTTAATGAGTGTTCCCTGAATAGTGCGGCGGCGGA
>JANWWF010000020.1:0-25000 GCA_025055755.1 Candidatus Kapaibacterium sp.
TACCGGAATCGGGATGTGGTGTTGAGTGCGGGGTTTGGGGAGATTGGAGTAGTGCGGTATGGGGATGGACGTCGAGCGCGGTTGTGGTGGGAGACGGTCGGGGAGGAGCAGGTTAGTCACTTTGTGGTGGAGCGTCGAGCAGTAGGGCAGACGGACTATGGAGTGATAGGGGTGGTAGGAGCAGGTGGAGGGAATGGTCAGCAGTATCGGTATGATGATGAGGTGGAGCGGGTGGTCAGTTACGAGTACCGTGTAGGGATGGTCAGTCGGGATGGGAGTGTGCGATGGAGTCGGTCGGTGGTATTGGCAGGGGAGGAGGAGGGATGGACAGTAGGGGTGTGGCCGCAGCCGGCGGAAAGTGAGGTAGTGGTAGAGGTACAGGGGGGCAGTGGGGAGAGTGAGGTCGAGGTGGTGGACGTTGTAGGTCGGGTGATGCCGGTGGCGGTGCAGGCAAGTGGTGCAGGGGTGTACCGTTTGGATGTGCGGTTGTTGCCGGCAGGCGTGTACACGGTCGTCGTGCGCCGAGGAGAAATGGTGGTACGACAAACAATAACTGTGGTGCGGTAACGCTTGGTTATTGGCCAGCACAGCGCGGGGGCACTGTAGAGAAGTGCCCCCGCGGCATTTTTTACAACGATATGGAGGTGAAAAAAAGAGCTATCATCTGACAACTCTAAGCTTTCTGCTCGACCCCTTGGAGTAGGTACGCCTTGATAAAATCATCCAAGTCCCCATCCATAACGGCATGAACGTCCGTTTTCTTCAGCTCTGTCCGGTGATCATTGACCATTGTGTATGGCTGAAAAACGTAGGAGCGAATTTGACTTCCCCACTCAATTTTTTTCTTTTGGCTTTCCAATGCAGCTTGCTGTGCCATGCGCTCTTCGAGCTGCCGCTGGTAGAGCTTTGCTTTTAGCATGCGGAGTGCACGCTGACGATTTTGATGCTGCGATCGTTCTTGCTGGCAGCTAACAACAATTCCTGTCGGGATGTGGCGTAAGCGGACAGCAGTTTCAACCTTGTTGACATTTTGTCCTCCTTTACCCCCTGAGCGGAAGGTTTCCATCTCAATATCCGCAGGATTGATTTCCACTGTGATAGTGTCATCAACCAGTGGATAAACGAACACTGAGGCAAAGGATGTGTGGCGCCGTGCATTGCTATCAAAAGGGGAAATGCGAACAAGCCGATGGACTCCACTTTCGCCTTTAAGGTAGCCGTAGGCATAGGGACCATCAATTTCAAGAGTGGCGGATTTGATGCCGGCGACCTCTCCTTCGACCATATCGGCTAAGCTCACACGATAGCCTTTCCGTTCTGCCCAGCGAGTGTACATGCGTAGAAGCATCTCTGCCCAATCTTGGGCTTCCGTGCCACCTGCGCCTGCATTGATATCCACAATCGCCCCCAGTCGATCGCTTTCATTGGAAAGAAGAGTCTCCAATTCTGCTTGATCGAGTGCTCGCTCCAGGGCGCTAAGTTCTCGATCTAACTCACCTTCAAGAGAAACGTCATTGGCATCAATTGCAAGCTCAAGCAGTGCAGCAACGTCTTCAGTTTGCTTATGTAGTACATGCCAACGTTCGATTGTGGCTTCCAATTCAGCGATTTGACGCATCGTTGCTTGAGCATTCTGCGGATCATCCCAAAAGGTCGGTTCCTCGGTACGAGAGCGAAGCTGATGGAGCTCCTCTTGCTTAGAAGAGATGTCAAAGAAACCTCCCGAGTTGGTCGGTGCGGGCTTGGCATGCGGTCAATCGCTCACGCAACGGCTCAAACATACGGGTGCCTCCGTGGTGAAAGTGATTGCGAAATTACGGTGAAGTAACACAGTGCGCGTAAGTTTGCGGTGCTATGTCGGTGCAGCAGCGGTATGGACGGCAACTTATAGGAGCCTTTGTTCTTGGCACTGCTATAGTGTGGCTTGCCAGCGGAGGAATTGTTTTATGGCTCCAAGGCATACCTGCTGCATGGGTAATCTGGATCGTTGCAGGAATAATCCTGGTTATCATCGTTCGTGCGGCGAGTTTGCGTTGGGTAAAGCACTCCTTTGTCACGCCTCTGGAGGAACTGAAAGCAGCACTCGATGCTTTAGCAATTGGTCAGCAAGTGGTATCACATCGGTATAGCACGCGTCCTTTCGACGAGCTTGCTCGTGCAGTCGAACGTGTTGCCGAACGTATTCAAGCAGTGGAGCAATCAGTTGAACACCTACAAAAAGTGCGCTCGCAGTTTCTGGCAAATGTTTCTCATGAGCTTCGAACACCGCTTTTTGCACTGGAGGGGTATTTGGAAACACTGCTCGATGGTGCATTAGAAGACCCCGCTGTTGCACGCAACTTCCTGGAAAAAGCGCAAACAAATCTTCAGCGCTTATCCACATTACTGGCGGACTTAGTCGAGATTGCCCGGATTGAATCGGGAGAAATGCGAATGAGCTTCCGCTATTTCGACATTGCTGACCTTGCACGAACAATTGCCCAACAATACGAGCAACGCGCCCACCAGCAAGACGTCTCAATAAGTGTTGTCGCCCCTCCAGAGCAACTTGCGTATGGGGATCGGGAGCGCATTGGACAGGTATTGGCAAATCTGGTTTCGAATGCCATCAAGTACAACGTTCCTGGCGGATCGGTTGTCATTCGTATTGTCCGAGAAGATGGGCGTGTAGCTGTTAGCGTGGAGGATACTGGAATTGGCATACCACCGGAACACCACGCACGTGTTTTTGAGCGATTTTATCGCGTCGATGCAGCACGTTCGCGCGCTGTAGGGGGAAGCGGCTTAGGGTTAGCAATTGTTAAGCACATTCTCGAAGCACACCGTGCACCGTTTGAGTTGCAAAGTGAGGTCGGCAAAGGAACTACTATCCGCTTTTGGCTTAAATCTTAACCACCAAACGATGAGCGGGAGAGTGTCCCTGTTCCAATAAGTCCACGCTGGAGGCGACGATTTCGGATAATCACCCAGACGATAAATCCAATTGCTGCAAGAACGATTAAGACAAAAAGCAGCTTCGATAGCGAAAACGTCGGCGGATAGTACTCGACTGTTCCATCCGGGCGACTGACATGGTATGGCTGCGTAAAGTAAAATGCAGGATGGAAAGGCGTAAACCATAGCCACGAGGTTTGTCCCATCAAGTATCCCATTAGCAGTCCGTCTGCATAACCACCGTAGGAGTGAATGATAGCATTCTGCGGACCGGCGGGGGTTGAAATAGTACGAACTTCCTGGCGCCGAGGAATGCCATAAGAACGGCGGTAACTTTCGGCAGAGGCGAGTGGAGTACCAACAGCACGAGGCACTGCTACACGAGACGGAGCAAAAGGAGTAATCGGCTCCTGCGGACGGACGCGACCAAACGACGAGGGCGCCGTTGCCCGCGGTGGAGTGTACATGCGGCTACCCCCAAATGAGCTCGGCGGCGCAGAGCGAGGGATCGAATAGCTTCGGCTACTGGAGCGAGAGCCACCAAAAGAACCGCCTCGCTTTTGCGCGTAAGTGAATTCAACGCTCACAAGGAGCAGGGCAACCAATCCGCCGACTGCTACGATTCCTTTCCACAGTAATTGCTGCCACCGCATAGAGGCACACTGGATAGTCACACAACGCAAACGACGTTCAACAGCGCATCTTCGTGAGAGCTCAGAAAATGTTTTCCGTCGTCAATCGCCCATCTGCTTCACGGAAGGTGATTTCAGCACGAAATTCTGCACGATCCGTTGGTACTGGCTGTCGTCGGGAGAAGAGACGGAAACCGCGAGGTGGCGGTGCATCCGGCACGCTAATGTTGACAAACAAGTGGACGATGCCTTCCAATGGCTCGTCGTTGAGGTACACAACGGTGTTTTCAATGTTCCCATCACTTTCGATAACAAGAAGGCGCAGGGACTGCGCTTCTTCCTCCGTAAACGAAGGAGGCATGGTTCGGACATGCTCGAGGTAGTCTGTGAAAGGATTTTTGGTGTAGAGTTCACCATCGTCGCCGCGATAAGTGATGAGAGCATCGAAGGTGCCGTCTTCTCCCAGGTTCAAGAGCACCTGCCGAAGCCCTGCAAGCTGTTCGCCATTGTAGTAAATGGCTGTGTTTTCCAATCTACCGTTACTTTCGATGCCAAAAGTTGCCATCAGAGCTTAGGGCATAATCAACAGCACACCACAAAAGTACGTGTTCGCATTTGTTAAAATTTGATAGGCGTATGCTCCTGGCAGAAGGGCGCTTACATCGAGTTGGAGCGGTTGACGATTGGCGGGAGAAAACTCGTACATCGCCAAAAGTTTTCCTTGTACGTCCCACAGCCATAGTTTTTCTGCAGCAGGACAATCGACCGTTAGCAATAGAGCTGCAGAGTATAGAGAGCAGGCAAGGGCTGGTGTAGAGATTTCCACTCCAGAAGCTGTTTCTCCATATCCTTGGAGAACGATGAGCCGCTCTGCGGGATCGGCATTCGTTTGAATGCGTAAGGTTGCTCGGCGCAATCCTACAGTTGCTGGGCGAAAGCGAATAGTCAAAGTGTGGGATGTGTTTGGCTGCAAGGTAAGGGGAAGCAGAGAGCGGACGCTAAATTCTCCTGTTTGTGCGAATATTGGTTCGATTGTTGCTGCAGTGACTTGCAGAGCTGCATTGCCTGTGTTAGCAACAATTAGATCCGCTTCGACCGTGGAGTCTACCCTCACGTGTCCAAAGTCAAGGGTATCGTTGGGTGTAATGCGAGCGATGGGACGGTCATCAGCAATTGAAACGCGGAGGGAGGCAATCGATTGCCCTGCCATCAGGAGGGTTGCAAATTGTCCACTGACGCTACCGAACGCTGCCGTTACTGTACCACCATTGCCTGTGAGAATTGGCTCCCATGTGGAAGCGCTGTCATTAGAGCGTAGGACCTGGCTTCCGGCACAGATGGCAAACACAAAACGCGACCGCAAAGGTGCATAGAGTACACGGGGCAAAGGAGCTGGGGAGGAAAATGTTGCGCCTACGGGAGTCCACGTTATCCCTCCATCAAGCGTGCGGAAGACGGTGTATCGCTCCTGTCCACTGGTCGGGCGAGCAAGACAGTAGCCTACTGTTCCATTAGCGAAGGTGAGCGAAGTAACACTGATACCTGTTGCAACCTGGGCACTGCTCCATGTAGCTCCCCGATTGGTGCTGCGGAGGATACGTCCCTGTGTGGTACCTATCCACACGGTGTCGCCGATGGTTGTAATAGCCGCATGAGTGGTCTGCTCTCCACTCAACGGAGCAGGCAAAGTTTCTGCTCCCTGCCAGCTGACACCAGCATCGGTGGTGCGCCCAATGCGCCATGTGCCACCCAGTGGCTGCCCAATGCAAATGCCTTGGGAAGCATCGAAAAAGATTATTCCCTGCACACTGGGAGTAAAGGAAGTCACACTCTGCGAGCTCCAGGAGTTTCCTCCATTGGATGTACGCCAAATGATGCCATTCCCCGTTCCCACGCAAATGATCGTATTCGACGCAATGCCAAGTGTGGTTGGCACGCCACTTATCGAAGTCGAGTCGAGCGTGTTTCCTGTACTACGGAAGACTATCGCCCGCCCGGAGGTTGTACGGCCAACCGCCCATACCCCTGATAAACCGCGCGTCGCAATCGCGGTGAAGGTATGAGATAGTCCTGTGGCCAGTCGCGTGTAGACGTTCGATGTTGGCAGTGAAATTGGGATTTCCGTGGCGCTGTACTCTACAATGCCATCGGCAACAATCGTAATCCGGAGCTGCACACTGCCATCGAAAAAGTAAACAGGCTCGGCAAGCTGCAGGGTTGTCGTTAGGGTGCGTTCTTCGAGTGTGCCCAGCTGAGTGGTTGTCAACGTCGTGTTCCCTACTGTGGCATTAGCAGAGGCGCTCAAGGTTAGCTGTACCGTCGTTGCCGGGGCAAGAAGATTCTTGACAGTGATCAAAAGGCGATACGTGCTACGTGAGGCGATTACTGTGCTGCCCTCGAGTTGGACATTGACGACTTGGACACCTGGGAAGCGCATGCCGGCGGTGAAGCTCCGATTAGCTTGCAGTGCGCGCTGCGCGTTCAATCGCCCGTAGTAGAGGGGTCGGTTCGCATCGCTAACACCGACAAGGCGATCAGACGAGTACCGGAGTTGTGCAGCAATTTGGTCAGCTGTCCAATCCGGATGAAGAGTGCGCACCAGCGCGGCAATGCCACTGGCAAGCGGCGTTGCAAACGACGTACCTTCGACTGTAGTATATGTGTTGTTTACTCCAGTTGTGCGAATGCTTACACCAGGAGCGTACGCCGCTACAGCGCTTCCGTAGTTCGAAAATGATGCTACACCGTCGCTAAGTGTGCTTGCACCAACGGTAAAAACGCCTCGATAAGAAGCAGGATAGGAAGGTGATTGGTCAAGGTTGAGACTTTCATTTCCAGCAGCAACGACGATAAAGGACCCAAGTGCGCGCGCTTGGTCAATAACTTGCTGTTCCAAGGGAGAGCTTGCCGGTCCGCCCCATGAACAGTTGATAATGTGTGCTCCGAGTCGTGCAGCATAGAGAATAGCTTCGTATCCTCGAAGAACTGTTCCTGCGAGAGATTGATCGTCAGAACCGCACTTAATCGGAATAAAGCGGCACTGGAAGCCCGGAGAAGCAATTCCTCGTCCGTTGTTCGTGACGGCAGCTGCAGCTCCTGCTGTATACGTTCCATGTTGCATTTCTGCAGGGACTGTTGCTGCCCGTATCTTGGGATCGTTGTCTTCACGGACAGTACCGGCGATGTATTCGGTGCGCGTTACGTTGCCGATGAAGTCCCATCCCCGCCAGTCATCAACCTTGCCATTGCCATCGTCATCAACGCCATTGGTGCGTTTATCGCGCCCTTGCGAGTCAAGACCTGTTTCGCCAGGATTGGTCCAGAGATTTGCGGCTAAGTCCTCGTGTTCGTAGTCAGTGCCAGAGTCTATGATTGCAATCGTTGTGGTTGGAGAGCCAGTTGTAACATCCCACGCTGCAGGTAACTGGAGCCGTTGAAGAGCAGTTTGGAGCGAGAACTGAGGGTCGTTCGGCTGCAAGAATGTGCGGCGCACGTAGAGCGGTGTTGCGTATTCGATGGTCGGCAGCTCCGCCAGTGCTGCTGCTACATCAAAAGGGTCGAAGCCAGGATCGAAGGTTGCAATGAACACACGCTCAAGTCCTATTCCTGTTTCTGTTGATGTAGAGCCTTTTTCCATGCGCATAAGTGGCTGCGCAGTGCGATAGCCGAATTGTCCAAGGACCTGCTGCACTGCAGCGGGAAGCTGCTGTGCGGAAAGATGGTCTCGCAACTTGAAGGCAATCCGCCCTGGCTCGTACCACTCCGGGGGAACCCGTTGAATGCGGATAACTACGGGAGGGCGGGTGTAGGTTGCTGTCGTGACCTCCGGCAGCACAACTGGAATTACGCCCTGCACGCGATAGTCCCACTGCGTTTGTGTACCAGCAACTGCTGCGCAGAATGGTAAACTGAGCGCGACAATAGCAATGCGCATAGTGTGAAAGCTCATCGGGAAAGATGCAAAGAGTGATTTCACCGAGGGCAAAGTTAGAAACAAACGTAGCCCTACAGCGGATGAATGCATTCCTGGTGTATCGCTGGCGTTCGTAATTTCGCAATGCTCCGTTAGAGGTGCTGTGCGTGCTCTTCGGAAGAGCACGTGCGGCTGAGATCATACTCTCAGTACCTGATCCGGGTAATGCCGGCGAAGGGAAACGGAGGCGCAAAGGTGTAGCATTAGCTAAATGCTGCTCCTTGACAACTCCCCTCGAAGCGGAGCATCGCGATTTGTTCCACTAATTGTCGTGATGCTCTATGGTCTGCTCCCTTCATTCCCTTGTAGCCCTAAGTGGGCTATGTCTCCTTCCCCTTGCTGCGCAGCAATCTCCTCCTTTGGATACCGTGCAGCGTACCTATGAAGCTCCAGTGGTGACCGTTACCACAACGCGGGCAGTCGAAGGACGTTCCCCCGTCACCTGGAATGAGCTTGAGCGCGCTGAAATTCGGCAACAGTATACAACCTTTGACCTGCCAACTCTGCTTTCAGAACTTCCCTCGACGATGTTTGTCAACAACAACGGTAATGCAATCGGGTATTCGTCCATCAACATACGCGGTTTTGACCAGCGGCGCGTCGCAGTGCTGGTCAATGGCATCCCTCAAAACGATCCAGAAGATCACGGCGTGTATTGGATCAACATGCCGGATTTAGCAGCCAGTCTTGAGGGGATACAGGTGCAACGAGGTGCAGGTCTTGCTAATTACGGGTCGCCTGCGATTGGCGGCTCGGTGAACATGGTGACCATCAATCCTGCTCGTGAGCGCTTTATTCGGGGAACGGTGATGCTTGGCGTGCAAGAATTTCGTGGTGGTGGGCGAAGTGCGGTTCCTCCGGATGAAACTGCACCTGCCAACGACGTCGAGCGTCTCAACGTGGAATTTTCAAGCGGACTGTTTGCCCAGCACTATGGCGTTTACGCGCGACTTTCTCGCATTCGCTCGCGGGGATATCGGGATTACACCTGGTCTGATTTGCCGAGCTACTTTGTCAGCGTTGTACGTTTCGACGAGCAAGCGACGCACCAAATCAACATCTTCGGCGGTCCCTTTGCCGATGGACTCAACTACACGGGGGTGCCAAAAGCGTATGTCAACGATCCGGTGCGGCGGCGAACAAATTACAGCTACTGGGAGTATGGTCCTAATGGTGACTCCGTCGCGTTCGCTGTGCTTCGTCGTCCGCAGGAACTGGAGAATTTCTCCCAGCCGCATTATGAGTTGCTCAGCGATATTCAACTTAGCTCTACACTGACGCTCAAAAGCTCGCTGTTCTACTACACCGGTGATGGATTTTTTGACTTCGACGGCTCCTGGGCAGATGCGACAATGCTGCGACTTGTCCGGCCTTATGCACCGTTTGACTCTGCGCCGAATCCAGCAAACGCCATTATTCGTGCCTTTGTGGCAAATCGGCACGGGGGATGGATTCCACGGCTTGTATGGCAACACGAAGGTGGTGAGTTGTTGGTCGGCGCAGAGCTACGGTGGCACCGCTCAGAGCATTGGGGCAAGATTCGCTATGCAGAAAATCTCCCTCCCAACTACGATCCCGACTACAAGTTCTACTCCTACGAAGGCGTGCGGGACATTTATTCGTTCTTTGTGCGGGAACAATACATGCTCACCAGTACACTACTGGTCAATCTTGAAGCCCAGCTTGTGCGAACGCGCTATGGACTTCGCAATGAGCGCGCAGGAACGCAATACACCTCCTATCTTACGATGACAGGAGACACTGTCCGAGGGAGCGGGATGATCTTCGACGTCTGGTACACGTTCCTCAATCCTCGGCTCGGAGTGCGGTGGAATCTAGCGGAGGAGCAGAGCTTCTACGCAACCGTTGCCTACACTTCGCGGGAGCCGCGGCGGAATAGTCTCTACCGTGCCTCCGAGTCGTATGTAGGCTATCGCCCGACATTTTACTCCGACACAGTCGGCGGCGTGCAACGGTTCGACTTCAGCCGCCCGTTGGTCAAGCCAGAACGTTTGCTGGATATTGAGGCAGGCTGGAATTGGCGCAGCGCCAATGCAACTGCAGCGGTGACCCTCTATTGGATGGAATTTTTTGACGAGCTGGTCAGCAATGGGCAGCGCGACATTTGGGGCGCACCTGTCGAGGGCAATGCACCACGCGCACGCCATCTGGGAATTGAGCTTTCTGGTGCTTGGTCATTTTTGCGCTGGAATGGCGCTGTGGTTACCGCAGGTGGCAACCTGACACTCAGCAGGAATCGTTTCATCGATTACACGTTCCAAGCAGCCAATGGGCAAGCCGTTGACCTATCGGGCAATCCTATCGAGGGCTTCCCCGAAATGTTAGCAAATGTATTCGTGGACTTTCAGTGGAACGGCTTTGCCCTGCGGTGGGCTGGACGATATGTCGGACCGCACTACACCGATAACTTTGGCGCACGCTTGGGTGAGTATTTGCAGCAAGTGCCAGGTCTTGTTAGCTATCGCGATAATCGCGTTGATCCGTACTTTGTGGCAAATCTCACAGCAAGCTACACGCTGACAAATATCGCGGGACTGCGGGCACTGCGGCTGCGGATGCAGGTGAACAACCTGTTCAACAGCCTCTTTGCTTGGAGTGGCAGCGGGGCAGAATTTTTCCCCGCTGCTGAACGCTTGTGGCTGAGCGGTATCGAAGTAGAGCTGTAGCGGTAGTGCTACTCGTCTCCTCGTGCACGTTCCAATAATGAGCGGTGGATTTCCTTGCTTGCCTTGGCACCAAGCTCAACCAGGCGCTGCGCTCGCGCAATGACGTTGCCTGCCCCACTGGAAAGGCGACGTAGGGCATCGTCGTAGTCGCGCCGAGCACGCTCAAGCGTTTCGCCAACTTTGACCAGGTCGTTGAGTACGCTGGCAAGCTTGTCGTACAGTTTGCCGGCTTCTTCGGCGATTTCAAGTGCGGTACGGTTGTGCCGCTCATGCTTCCACACGCTTGCGACGGTGCGCAGCGTCGCCAGCAATGTTGTTGGGCTGGTCAGAACAATTCTCCGATCCCACGCCAAAGAGAACAGCTCGCGGTCTGCTTGGAGCGCAACCGATAGCGCTGCCTCGATGGGCATAAAGAGCAGCACAAACTCCGGCGAGTGAATGCCATCGGCGGAGAAGTAGTTCTTGCTGCTGAGCCGCTCGATGTGCTGACGGACTGCTGCTACATGCTGACGCAGCCAGCGGTCGCGTTCGGCATCATCGGTGGCTTCGATCATCGCCAAGTATGCAGAAAGGGAAACCTTTGCGTCAATGACCAGGTGTTTGCCTTCCGGAAGATGGATGATAACGTCTGGTCTTATGCGTTCACCCTCTCCGACGCGAGTGGACACCTGTACCTGATACTCCACATCGCGCTGTAAGCCGGAAAGCTCCAGCAATCGTTCCAGTTGCACCTCTCCCCATGAACCTTGGAGACGCTTGTCTCCGCGGAGTGCGGTAACGAGACTATCGGCTTGCTCTGTCAAGCGAGTGTTAAGCTGAAATAGGTGGTTCAATTGCTCTTGCAGCGCAGCAGTACCGCGGGTGTGCTCGGTATAGACGCGCTCGACTTTTTGCTCGAATGTGCTAATTCGCTCGCGCAGCGGAGCCAGCAGCTTTTCCAATGCTTCCGTGCTCTGCTGTTTGAGTGCTGTGCTGCGTTCGTCGAGAATACGGCTGGCGATGTTCTCAAACTCGATGCGCAATTGATGCTGCAATTCTTCGCGATAGCTGCGGTCTTCCTCGAGACGCTGGCGCAGAGTATTTGCCTCGGCGGTCAGACGTGAGCATTCCTGCAGCAGGTGTTCTATTCGCTGCGTTCGCTCTTCGAGCGCATCGCGATACTGCATACGCTCCTGCTCCAATGCACGCTCTGCAGCAGCGCAGCGCTCGAGTAAATCCCGCTCGGTGCGGGCAAGTTGCTCAGAAAGCTGCTGCACATTCGCCCGCGCCGCAGATAATCTCGGCGCAATGAATGCCCAGGTAATGAGTGCTCCAGCGATCGCTCCTGCGATGAGTGCAAGAGCAGCGATTCCATCCATTGTACCTGCCAGTAAGCGTTTGACCGCAGAGCGAAAGTACAACGGGAGCGCTACTCTTGCGAGCTGTTTTTGAGCTGCATCAAAAGCCAGTATGCACCGCGCATTACAACACGTGCGGGGAGAGACTGGCTCTGCGCCGCGCGAACAAGAACCGAGTCGCTTCGCCGCGCAAGCACCTCTACCGGCAGCATGCGGAAACCGTTGCTTTGGGGTGCAAACACATAATCGGCGTTATCCCATGCGACGACTGCCTCTGCCGGAAGCACATAGCCCAATGGCTGTTCGATGTCAACATCAGCCCGTGCATACATGCCGGGGCGAATGCGCTGGTGATCGTACCGGTCGAAGTGGCAGTGCAGCTCGACGCTTCGAGTTGAATCGAGAACGTGCCCAATGGTGACAATCTGTGCAGAAAAGCGATTGCGTGGGTCATCGCCAACCGTTGCAATGAGTCGTTGTCCGGGCTGGAGTGCAGTGACATCCCGCTCAAAAGCGCGAAGGACCAGGTGCACATCGCTTACGTCCACCAGCTCGACAAGTGCTTGCTCAGGATGAATGACCTGCCCTGTTTGCACTGCGATCGTAGCAACGTAGCCATCGCACGGGGAGCGCACAGGAATCGCGCGTGAGATTGCGGTATCATGGAGCTGCAGCGGCTCTATGCCAACCAACCGCAAGCGCTCTGCAAGTGCTCGCACGGCAATCCGTCGCTGACGCATTGTAGCTTCTGCTTCTCGGAGCATGCGCTCGCTGGTTGCCTCTTGCTGGGCAAGATCGCGCTGACGCTGGTATTCGCGTTCGGCTTGTTCAGCCAGGACGCGAGCTGTCAGGTACTGTTCTTGCAGCTCGATAAGCTGGGTCCCTTCGACCGTTGCGATGATTTGTCCACGGCGGACAAATGCACCGGGCAGCACTGCTATACTCTGCACAATGCCGCCAAGAGGAAAGGTTACAGTGATACGATTCTGCGGCGGCAGTTCTATGGTTCCGCGTAGTGTGATACGGCGGGCGAGCGTTCCCATGCGAGGCGAATCTACTTGGATGCCTGCAGTGCGGCGTTGCTCAGCACTGAGCACGATGAATCCACCATCTACCGCACCATTTGGCTGCGCGTCAGATTCGGGTGCACGCTGACAGCCCGCAAGGAGAGCAAGAATCATTAGCACAACAAAGAGCATGGCTATTCTCCGAGAAGGTATTGTTCCACTGTGGCATTGTTCCATTCGCGTAAAGCATCGAGATACGCACGCTGAACCGCAAAGGCACTTTGAATCGAGACAATCCAATCGAGGAAGCCGACTGCACCGCTGCGGAGTTCTGCATCAGCAGTGCGGAGTATCTGGCGAGCTGCGGGGAGCACGCGACGTTCCAACTCGGTGCGCAGATAATATGCTTGCTCCCATCGGCGACGCGCGCGAAGGCGTTCGGTCTCAAGTTCCCACGTAGCACTGCGATATTCCCATTCTGCGGCGCGAACGCGCTCGTCAGCGGCACGAAGCTGAGCAGCGCTCCACGGCGTCGGCAGTGGTAGTGCTGCTGTTGCCGTTAGCCAGTTGAATCGTGTTTGGGGACCGTAGTAGCGCTCGACGCCTGTGACGTTCTGGTAGCCAATGAGCGTCGTGCTATTGAAGCCAATGCCGATCGTAGGCAAGATGAGTGCAGCGTATGTCCCGTCACGCTGGGCGCGTTGTTCATCCAACCGCGCCTGGGCATGTTCGACAAGGGGATGTGCTTTCCCAACCAGTGGAAGCGGCGCGATCGGAAGGGAATCGAGCGCAGGAACGACAGCTATTGTATCGTAGCCGAGAAAGCGATTGAAAAGCTCCAGGGCAGCAGTATAGGCAGCTTTTGCACTGGCATATTCGCTGGCAATTGTGCCACGCTGCAGTGCAATTGTTGCCTGCTGTGCCCTTGTTGCCGCGCCACGGTTAAGCTGGGCAGTGGCAATTTGCTCAGCGCGGGCGTACAGCGAGTCCATTACCTCAAGCAGGCGGAGAAGCTCGCGCCAATACTGGGCACTGTAGGCAGTGCGAAGAAGCTCGGCACGGCGTTGGAGGCTGTTCCACTGGTCTTGCCAGACTGCCTGGAGATACTGCTGCTCGAAGACTGCTCGCGACGCAGTATATGCCTGCGGAAGCTGAAGTGGTAAGTACACGCCAATGCGGGAATCATTTGCTGCAGTGTTGTACTGGCCATATTCGATGCTCACTTGGAGAGGAGAAAGCCGAAGCCAGCCTTGTCGCTCGTAGTCGTACTGCCGGACAGTTGCACGCCACCGTAACCGGTCAGGATGAACCGAATCCAAGCGCGCCATTGCTTGACCAAGAGAGATCGGCTGCTGGGCAATGGCTGGGGCATCCGATAGTGCCAGCACAAGGCATATCGTTGCTCCAGCAGTGAGAAGTGAAGGTCCAGCGCGCTGCTCCCTTCGCCGCTCGATGAGCAGATACAGCACAGGCACCAGAACAAGTGTAAGGAATGTGGCACTGACTAACCCACCGATAACAACAGTTGCCAGGGGACGTTGCACTTCTGCGCCAGGACTTGTACTCAGTGCCATCGGGAGAAAACCAAGCGAAGCAACTGCAGCGGTGAGCAGCACAGGACGAAAACGCACGTGCGTTGCTTCGGCAATTGCACGCACCAGATGCGTGTGTTTGCGTCGGCGATTGAATTCGCTGACAAGCACGACACCATTGAGCACAGCGACGCCAAAAAGTGCAATAAATCCCACGCCCGCTGAGACGCTGAAATGCAATTGGCGCACTACCAACGCTGCAATCCCGCCTATTGCTGCCAGCGGTACCGCGCTGAGAATCAACAGCGCGTGTCGAAGCTTGCCGAACGCTGCGTACAAGAGAATGAAAATGGCCCCTATTGCCAGCGGCACGCTGATCGCAAGACGTGCGCGGGCATGAAGGAGGTTCTCAAACGTCCCACCGTAGCGAATTTCATAGCCTGCTGGCAACCGAAGCGATTGGCGAATGCGTTGTTCCAGCTCGTTGACTACTGACTCAACATCCCGCCCACGAACGTTGAAGCCTACCACGATACGCCGCCGGGCAGATTCACGCTGGATTTGATTAGGACCAAACTCAGCACGGATATCTGCGACCATCTCCAGCGGGACAATAGCACCTGTGGCGCTGCGTAACGGGAGAGTGCGGATAGTCTGAGGATCGCTTCGCACACTGCTATCAAGCCGTACAACGACGTCGAAACGACGTTCTCCCTCGTAGAAGGTGCCTACGCGTGCACCTGCAAAAGCAGCGGTGATTGCCGTGTTGGCGTCCTCGATACTAATCCCGTACTGGGCAAGCCGGCTGCGATCATACCGAACCACAATCTGTGGCATGCCCAGCATTCGTTCGCGGTAGATGTCGCGGACACCGTCAATCTGTGCAGCGATCGCTGCGATGCGGTCTGCAAGAGCAGCAAGTGTGTCTAAATCATCGCCAAAAATTTTGCACACAACATCTTGCCGTGCGCCGGTCATTAGCTCGTTGAAGCGCATTTGCACGGGAAATTGAAATCCAAACGTAACTCCTGGCATTGCGGCGGTGAGGCGTTGCTGCATTTTTTCGGCAAGCTCGTCGTAGCTCGATGCAGTGGTCCACGTATGTTTAGGCTTGAGGATGACCATCATGTCCGATGCCTCAATCGGCATGGGATCGGTGGGAATCTCCGCGCTGCCGATTTTGGTGACGACTTTTTCGACCTCTGGGAACGATTGCCGCAAGATGCGTGCACAGCGCTGCGTGGTTTCAACAGTGGCGCGAAGGCTGCTTCCCGTCAGCAAGCGTGTGTCAACGGCAAAGTCGCCTTCTTCAAGCTTGGGAAGAAACTCTCCGCCTAATGTTGTAGCAGCGTAGGCGGCTCCACCAAGCAGCAGCACACTTGCAGCGAGCGCCACCTGTGGTTTGCGCAAGGCACCGTGGAGCAGGGGACGGTAGAACCGCTCTATGCGCTCGACGATACGATCGGCGAATGTTCGTTCTGGTGGGCGGTAATGCTCGAAGACAAACGACACCAATGCCGGAACGTAAGTCATCGAAAGCAAGAATGCGCCTCCCAGTGCATAGATGAGCACCAGCGCCATCGGGCGAAACATTTTGCCTTCGATTCCCTGCAATGTGAGAACAGGGACGTACACAATCAGGATGATAAGCTGCCCAAACACTGCAGCACGCATCAGTTGCGAGGAGGTCTGCTCGACGAGGGGAACGATTGCTGCCTTGTCGGTTGTGCGAAGCACACGCGCAAGACGATGGAGGACCGCTTCGACGATGATCACTGCACCATCAACAAGCAAGCCGAAATCGAGAGCACCAAGGCTCATCAAATTCCCGCTGACGCCGGTTGCGCGCATCAGTGTTGCGGCAATCAAGAAAGAAAGCGGTATCACCGATGCGACAATAAGTGCAGCTGGAATGTTGCCCAACAGCAGAATCAAGACCAGCACTACGATTGCAGCACCTTCGAGCAAGTTGGTGCGGACAGTTGCAATCGTTGCCCTGACCATTTTGGTTCGATCCAGAAATGGTTCAATCGTGACGCCCTCAGGCAGTGTGCGCTCGATTTCTACCAAGCGAGCCTTGACGCGATTGACAACCGCGGAAGAGTTCTCCCCTTTGAGCATCATCACTACTGCGCCGGCGACCTCGCCAGCATCGTTGTAGCACATCGCACCATAGCGGATTGCCGCAGCAGGACGCACCTCGGCAACATCGCGCACAAGAATAGGCACCGTACCGTTAGTTGCAACGGGGATTTGCTCAATGTCCTCAATCGAGCCAATGAATCCTTCTGTGCGAATAAATGCTACCGTCGGTCCACGTTCGATGTACGCACCACCGGCATTGCTACTGTTTCGTTCGACTGCAGCGGCGATATCGCTAAGTGTCAATCCATAGGCAGCAAGGCGGTCGGGATGAACGGAAATCTCGTACTGCCGGAGTAACCCGCCGAAGCTGGCAACATCGGCAACGCCGGGAGTGCCGAGCAATTGCCGGCGAATAATCCAATCCTGGATCGTGCGCAGTTCATCAAGTCTGTAGCGATTCTCATAGCCGGGTTTGGGGCGAACGACGTATTGGAGAATTTCTCCCAATCCGGTGGTCACCGGCGCTAACTCTGGAATTCCCGTTCCTGCGGGGAGCTGAAGGCGAACACTACTGAGTCTCTCGTTGATTTGCTGGCGTGCCCAGTAAGTGTCAACGTCGTCTTCGAATACAAGCGTGATGACCGAAAGCCCAAAGCGCGAAAAGCTCCGCAGCTCGATAAGACCGGGAATGTTGCTGCATGCTTGTTCAATCGGGAAGGTGATAAGGCGCTCAACATCGGGTGCTCCCAGCGCTGGAGCAACAGTGAGGACTTGCACTTGGTTGTTGGTAATGTCTGGCACTGCGTCAATAGGCAGCTGAGCAAGATTCCATCCGCCAACAATTGCTACGACGACAACAATTGCCAGCACAGCACCACGCCAGCGCAGTGCCAGCCGAATAATGGCACTGATCATGGGTGAAGACTTCGATTGTTCAACACAACTACGGGAAAAGGAAAAAGAGCTGCTTTTGCAGCAGAAGGTTATGCAGTGGCGGGTGGATGCCAGATGCGTGGTGCAATGCCACTAAGGAGAGATGCACAGTAAAGGCACGGACTCAACAACGAGTGCCCGGGAGGAGTGAGTATCACACTTTCGATGCAGCAGGGGGCAACTGCCAATTGCCATGCTCCAGCAATGTCAACTTTGAAGGGCAGCTGCAAGTCGCGGCTCCGGTCGGCATCGTACACATCCCCTTGCATGTAGTGTTCGTGGAGAAAGTCTGCCAGCGTTATGTGCTCGCGCTGGGTGTGCTCAAGAAAATGGAGCACCAAGATTGGCAGCTTTGCGAGCTGTAACAGCTCGGTTGCAGTACTTACGTATAGAAGGAGCAGAACAGCAGCACCGATTTTCATGGCTGCAAAAATAGTGGCACGTTTCTGCTTCAAGCATAGTCGAAAGCAATCATCTTTCCCTTTGTGCGTCTTGGGAATAGTTCACAACTGTGTAGAGTGGATGCATTCAATGCAACTGTTTTTAGTTGAATTCGACATTACTGATTTCGGCGATGAGATGGTGCGGCGTATTCCCGAGCAACATGAGGTGCTGTTGCGACTGATGCAATCGGGGACAGTGACGCACTTTGCAGTCTCGTCAGACCGGCAGAAACTGTGGGTGTTTTTCCGCGTGCAGGACATGAGCGAACTGCTGCGGACAATTTCGTCGTTCCCTCTAATCAACTACTTACGGCCGACTTTTCACCATCTACTATTCCAGGAATCAGCAGTGCGGCATGCACCGATGTCGCTGAACTAATGCCGTAACTTTGCTATTACTTGATGTGACGACTTTGTTCAAGCGGCATGGCAACCTATCTTTTTAGCTCCGAATCAGTAGGAGAGGGACATCCCGATAAAATCTGCGATCAGGTGTCCGATGCAGTACTCGATGCAATATTGGCAGACGATCCCGACGCCCGGGTTGCGTGCGAGTGCCTTGCGACAACGGGGATGATTGTAGTTGCGGGGGAAATAACCACATCCACATACATTGACTTGCCAGAGCTGGTACGGAATGTTATCCGTGACATTGGCTATACGAAAGCAGAATACCGCTTTGATGCAGATTCGTGCGCAATTATTAACGTCATCAATAAGCAGTCACCAGATATTGCCCTTGGTGTGGACAGTGGAGGGGCCGGCGACCAAGGAATCATGTTTGGTTACGCATGTACAGAGACCGATGCGTTTATGCCGGCGCCAATTATGCTTGCTCATGCCATTGTCCGACGTCTTGCCTACATTCGAAAGCAAGAGCCAGAACGCATGCCCTACTTACGCCCTGATGCAAAGTGTCAAGTTACGCTGGAATACAGCGATAGCAGTGAAATTCTGGGAGTGCGGACAGTAGTTATCTCAACCCAGCATGAACCAAATGTTAGCCGTGCACAGATAGAGCAGGATATCCGAGAGCATGTTATTCCATATGCAATTCCTGACTTCTTGCTGGATGAACGGACACAATATCACATCAATCCGACGGGCAAGTTTGTGATTGGTGGTCCGCATGGGGATACTGGGCTAACAGGACGTAAAATCATAGTGGACACATACGGCGGGCGTGCACCTCACGGTGGTGGCGCATTCAGTGGGAAAGATCCGACCAAAGTGGATCGCTCTGGTGCTTATGTAGCGCGATATTTGGCAAAAAATATCGTTGCAGCAGGGCTTGCGCGAGAGTGTACCGTGCAACTTGGCTATGCGATTGGTGTTCCCGAGCCAGTGTCGTTGATGGTTACCATGAATGGTACAGGTGTGGTCCCTTCCGAAGAAATAGAACGGTGGATACGAGAAAACATCGACCTGACACCAGGAGGGATTATTAGGCGTTTTGACCTCCAGCGCCCGATCTATCGCCAAACGGCAGTCTATGGGCATTTTGGGCGGTCGGAATTTCCGTGGGAACAGCTCGATCTTGTCCCTGCCCTGCAGATGAGATTTGGTATTGCTCGTGCTACCAATGGCACGCCAGTCCAGGTGCGTTTAGTCGGACAGCGTACCGTGTAAAAAGGCGCTGTATCGTATTTTTGCGGCGAAATTGCGGAAGTGGCGGAACTGGCAGACGCACCATCTTGAGGGGGTGGCGCCGAAAGGCGTGCGGGTTCAAATCCCGCCTTCCGCACATAAGAACAACAACCCCACCGACCGGTGTCGGCGGGGTTGTTGTTTTGTTTACACGCCACGACAATACCGACGATGCAACTTTGCCGTAAACTGGAGAATTGCGATATGCGAATAGTTGGGTGGCATTTTGTCGTCATTGCCTGTTTACTTACCAGCATCAGCTGGGCAGAGCGTCCTCGATTGGTCGTGCTCCTTTGCTATGACCAGATGCGGGCAGATCGCTTGGAAAAAATACGACCATGGTTAGGGCAGCGTGGCTTTCTACGTCTCCTCCGAGAAGGCGCTGTTGCAGAGCGGTGCCTGTTCAATTATGCTACAACCGTAACTGCCGCGGGACATGCTACAATCGCGACTGGCTGCAATCCATGGCGCCATGGGATTGTTGATAATGATTTTGTGCTTAATGGACGTCCGCTATATGCTACCGATGACACTCTCCTGGGGGAGCCTTCGGCACGCTTGCTGCTTGTTCCGACACTCGGAGATTACATGCGCCAGGCAAATCCGGCAAGCAAAGTATGGAGCTTTTCCCAGAAGGATCGCGGCGCAATTTTTTTGGCTGGGCACAATCCTACTGGCGTGTGTTGGTTGCAGCCTCACGTAGGATTAGGCAGCTCGAGATACTATCCCCCCTGTCCGCCATGGATTGCAGCATTCAATCGTGCGCATTCGCCAGCTCGGTACGCTGGTGCAGTGTGGAATACATCGCTTCGTGCTCCTGTGGATACAGTACCCTGGGAAGGACGGTTCCCTGGGGGAGAACGCTACTTTCCTCATCGTCTTCCAGCAGATACGAGCGGCAATCGCTTTTGGCAGGCTTTCACGTTGACGCCGTATTCCGTGGAGTGGCTCTTCCAAGCAGCTGCTACATGCATTCGCACTGAGCAGCTTGGTAGTGACACTATTCCTGATTTGCTATGCATTAGTGTTTCGACGACCGACTTTGTCGGGCATTTGTTCGGTCACGATAGCCGTGAGTATGCGGAACTCCTTGTCGCCTGTGATCGCATCTTAGCAGCATTCCTTGACACCCTTGACCAGCAAATAGGACGACACCACTATGTGGTGGTTCTCACCAGTGATCATGGAGCAGCAAGCATCCCAGAATTGGAGCGTACTACGTACGGACTCGATGCTGGCAGAATTCTCAGTGATACACTTTTTGCATGGGTAAGCCAATGGATGGAATCTGTTGGGATGAAGGGAAAAGGGGTAATACGGTATTTTTTCCCGCCCTGGATTTGGCTGGACTCTGCTTGCTTGAGAGAAAGTGGCTGGGAGTTTGATAAGGCTGCAGAAAGTCTTGCACGGTGGCTCAGCCAGCGTCGCGGTATTGCCTACGCGCTCCCACGCCGTTCCATCGAAGAGGGAGTGGATACAGGAATTGTGGGGCTCATCCGACGTAGCTACCGATCGGATCGGTGTGGAGACATAGCCCTCTATCCTGAGGAACGCTGGATTTTTGGTTTAACACCGGCTCAGCATGGTACTCCGTATGAGTACGACCGGTGGGTTCCTCTTGTGTTATTCGGTGGGGGAATTCTACCTCAACGCTACCGACGTCTCTGCAGCCCTGCGGATATTGCTCCTACCATTGCGAGATTAGTTGGCTTGCTTGATCTCCCCTGCGAGGGACAGCCGCTTTCCCTCTCAATTGCCAAAAGCCGGCAAAAGACTAAGCATCCCTAAGAGCAACGGAAAATTTATTTGCAAAGTAGGAATTTCTTTCGTATGTTTGTAGGAGAAATTCCTACAGCGGAATGCTGGGGAATGGGCTGGTATGTTCCACTACTCCATGGAGGTCCGCATGGACAGCCGTCTCAATGGCGTGGAGCTCCTGACCGCCGAGCAGATGCAGACAATCATCGGTGGGGGTTGGAGCATTATCTGGGAAGATCCGGAGGATCCCCGCATCCCACCCTACGAGAAGAAGTAAGGGTGGTGCCTATCGTGAGTGAACCCATGAGAACGGACTGACTCCGATAGGCAGCTTGAGAGTGCGCCCCTCTGCCTGATGGAGGGGCGTTCTGTTTTTTCTGCATGAAAGCCTTTGTTAGCTCCCCGTGCTGCCGAATCCCTGCTCTCCCCGGAGGGAAGAAGGAAGAACAGGGACTTGTTTCCATACAACCCGTTCGTATCGAGCAATGACCAATTGCGCAATGCGCATACCGCGTTCGATGAGGAAGTGTGCAGGACCGAAGTTTGCAAGAATGACCTTTATTTCCCCTCGGTAGTCGCTATCGATAGTCCCTGGTGAGTTAAGGCAAAACACTCCATGTCTCAATGCTAAGCCGCTGCGCGAACGCACCTGGGCTTCATAGCCTGGGGGCAGTGCAATGGCTATTGCGGTAGGCACCAAAGTTACCGCACCGGGTGAAAGAACAAGTGGGGATTCAATTGCGGCGTAGAGATCCATTCCTGCTGCACCCTCTGTGGCATACATTGGCAAGGGTAAATCCGCAAATCGTTCATCTGTGCGCTGGATGAGCACCGGAATTGGTGAAGGGAGATCAATCTTCATGCTCACATCCACGGCATCGTTCGCGGAGTGTGTAGGATTCGCTTTCCAATTGCAATGTGGCATGATCAATGCCATACTGGGATTGCAGTGTTGCTCGTAAATCCCGCAGGAGCTGGTCTCGATCGGTAGATGGCTGAACCACTACGTGCGCCATCAATATCGGAGAAGTTCCGCCAACTTGCCAAAGGTGGAGATCGTGCACATCACGCACACTGGGATGCTGGCAAAGCGATGTGCGCACGTGCTCTACGGAAATATGCTCGGGGGCAGATTCCATCAAAATCACAAGAGCACGTCGGATGATACCGATTCCCCCTCGTGCAATAAAGAGGGTAATTACCAGCGACAGGATAGGATCGAGCAGATGCCAGTGGGTCGCGCTAATCACAATACCCCCAACAATCACCACAATTGAAGAGAGGAGGTCGTTGAGAACGTGCAAGTAGGCACTCCGTGTCGTTAGGTGAGTAGCGTTCCGCAGAACAAACCACGCAATCCCATTGGCGACCAGACCAATTGTCGCTGTAATGAGCATGGGTGTTGTGTAAATGATGCGGGGAAGCCCCAGCCGTTCGATTGCTTCGATAGCGAGAAGAAGACAAATACCCAACAGCGCTAAACCATTTGCAAGTGCAGCTAATATTTCGATCCGACGCCACCCGAAGGTAAACTTGTTGTGCTCGGTTCGTCGGCGTGCTACACGGAGGCTAATGTAGGCAATTGCAAGAGAAGAGACATCTATCAGCATGTGAGCACTGTCGGACAATAGCGCTAATGATCCCGACAACATGCTTCCGATGAGTTGTACGCCAGCAATCGTAGAGGTCGCTCCAATTGCAATTGCCAGCGAACGTAGATCACGCTGATAGTGAAAATGATGAGAATGCATTAGTACAGTGCCGATGATTCAACGCCAGTATCGCTCACGATCGCAACGCCAGCGCTGGTGCCAATGCGCTCAGCACCTGCCTCGATAAGTGCCAGTGCTTGCTGGCGTGTTCGAATTCCACCGGCGGCTTTGACCTTAACAGAAGGTGCAACAACCCGTCGAAGGAGCCGAACGTCTTCGATAGTTGCACCCTGTGTGCTAAAACCAGTGGAAGTTTTGATGAAGTCGGCTTCTGCGGTGCTGACTAATTCGGCAGCACGTACTTTTTCGTGTTCATCGAGTACGCTACATTCGATGATGACTTTGACAATGACTCCATGGTGGTGGGCAGTTTCTACGACTGCTGTAATATCATCGAGCACCGCACGATCATCACCGCTTTTGAGCGCTGCAATATCCATGACCATGTCCAGCTCTTGTGCCCCTGCTGTAATAAGGTGGGCAGCTTCGCTTTGCTTGGTTAACGTCAGATTCCCCCCAAGTGGAAACCCTACCACCGAGCAAACTGCAACAGGTGTGTTGTAAAGGAGTTCAGCTGCAAGCGGCACCCAGCGCGGCAGTACACAGACCGACGCAAAACCATACCTCTGTGCTTCGCTGCAGAGCTGTTCTATGCGTTGGCGCGTACTCTGCTCAGGTCGTAGGAGGGTATGGTCTATTGTTGCGGCAAGATTGATCACGTTAGCGTCCTGTAAGTTGGTGAATTTTTTCAACCCGTCGCGCATGACGTCCACCTTCAAAGGTGGATGCCAAGAATGCATCTGCAATTGCAAGCAATTCCTCTATTGGGTGGAGTCGGGCTCCAATGCACAGGACATTTGCATTGTTGTGCTGCCGCGCTAATTGTGCCATCAGAGGCGTGCAACAGTTTGCTGCGCGAATTCCCGTGATTTTATTGGCAACAATCGAGACTCCGATTCCGCTCCCGCACAAGAGGATACCGAGTTCATCTTCACCGCTGGCAACACAGCGTGCAACTGCAACTGCAAAGTCCGGATAATCTACTGCTTCCTCGCTGAAGGTGCCAAGGTCATGGACATAGTGTCCTGCTTTACACAAATGCTCGGCCAGTGCTCGTTTAGCACCATAGCCTGCATGGTCGGCGCCAATTGCAATGCGTGCCATATTCATCACCCCAAACGATTAGACTGAGAATGTTGCTGCTTGCGCAGAAGGATAGCGTCGATACTGTAGCTTCCAGCACCTGCAGCAAGCAATACACAGCAAAAAACAAAATAGCACAATGCGAATTCTTTCCGTGACCATGGATCGGTTGCGTGCGCCCCGAATGCAGCAACTGCCATCACTATTGCTACTGCCATCGCAGCAGGACGGGTGAGTATGCCTATCGTGAGGCAGGCTCCGCCAAGTAGCTCAATCAGAGCAGCTGCCCATCCCATCCATGCAGGTAAGTGGAGGCGCTGGGTGACAGTCTCGAGAAATCGCTCCATTCCTCCAAAGAGCTTTATGCTGCCGTGATATACCATCATCGCCCCTGTCCATATGCGGGCAACCAGGAGTGCTATATCGGTGTTTCCGCTACCGAAAAGGTATTTTTCGATCATCAGGCGTGTGTTCGGTATTCTACCAGCGCAGGCTGCTGAGCAAACACAGTGCGGGCGAACTCCTGTAATGCGTCGGGAGAGATGCTCAGGAGCTTATCAACCTCACGCCATGGGTGTTCAGGATCATCAAACAAAAGCACAGCTAGGGCGAGCATTTCAGCAAGTCCTTCCGTGGTTTGAAAAGCTTGTGCATAGCGACGGCGGATTTTGTTATGAGCGCGCTCCAGATGCTCAGGAGCAATCGGCATCGTTCCAAAAGAGGAGATAAGCTGTTCCCACTGTTCCAGGAGCTGACCAGCAGTAATAGATTTATCGCGCGCAAGTGCGCTGAACTCAAACAACGAACTCTGCCGGCGAATGTCAGCATGTGCCGATGCACTATGGGCGAACATTCCCTCGTGGATAAAGCGTCGTGCAAGTGGTGATGAACGCCCTGCGCTCAGCACTGTTGCAAGCAGTTCTGCTGTCATCGTTGTTTGTTCATCGTCCATGCCGGCAATATGATAGGCTGCAATAACCATGTCCGCCGGAAGAGCCGGATTGCGTTCTACATGATGCTTGTACCCACGCACAACAGTGCACTGCTGCGTTGATATTTGCTCTGCAGAGGGAATATCGCGGAAAAAGGAAACAATGCGCTCGATAACCTCAGCAGTGGAATCAAAAGCGCCTACAACAGCGAGTACCGCATTGTGCGGTCGGTAGAATCGTTCGTA
>JANWWF010000021.1:0-1860 GCA_025055755.1 Candidatus Kapaibacterium sp.
TCGAATAGACCAGATTTGTTGCTCCGCTGATATTCGTCCATGCCCCTGTGTTCCCTGGACGGAACTGCCACTGGTACTGGAGCGAGCCGCCAACAACTTGCGTCCCACTAATTGTGATTGCTTGCCCAACACAGAGGGGCTGCGGCGGTTGAGGCTGCGTAGTAATTGCCGTGTTAGGAATTTGAGTGACAGTCACAGGATTCGAGGTTACCGAGCCACACGTGCCCGTTACCACAACATCGTAGGTCGCAAAGTCGCTTGCTTGGGCATTGGTCCGTGTGTAGGTGCTTTGTGTTGCCCCTGTTATTGGAGTTCCCGCACGACGCCATTGGTAGGTGAGATTTGCACCGCTTGCCTGAACACTCAGAGTAAAGGAACCACCCAAGCAGAGCGACGATGGCGTCGCAATGGGCTGCTGAGTAATAACGGTGGGTGGAATTTGGGTGACAGTTACGGGATTCGAGGTCACCGTCCCACAGCTACCGCTGACGATGACGTCGTAGGTGCCAAAGTCTGCACTGGTTGCAGAGCTGACGGTGTAGGTCGAGTTGGTTGCTCCCGAGATATTGTTGCCACCACGGCGCCATTGGTAGGTCAAGTTATGTCCTGTTGCAGTGACGGTAATGGTAAACGATTGTCCTAAACACAACGTCGAGGGTGTTGCAACGGGCTGTGAGGTAATAGCAGTTGTGCGGCGAACGTTTGCAGTGACGGTATTCGATGTTACCGTTCCGCATGCCCCACTGACAACAACACGGTAGTCCCCGGAATCACTGGGAGTTGCACTTGCGACAGTGTACGTTGCATTGGTCGCACCACTAATATTCGACCATGTGCCACCGACAAATCGCTGCCACTGGTAGGTAAGGCTTGCACCAGTGGCTGTCACACTAAAGGTGAATGGATTGCCTTGGCACAGTGTCACGCTTGACGGCTGCTGGGTGATTTGGGTCAGGGGGTGAACTGTAACGGTCACCGGACCGCCCACTGCTGAGTCAATCGGGCTTGCATAGACACGAACGCTATACGTCCCCGCATCTGCCAATGTCACCGATGGTATCATAAAGACTGCCGTTGTTGCCCCTGGAATTGGGGTAGTTCCCTTATACCACTGGTAGCTCAACGTCGGTGTGACACGCCCCCCGATACCATCATTGTACGCTGCACTTGCCGCAACGTTCAACGTCAACGAACCACCGTCGCAGACTACGGTATTTTGAGGCTGCTGGGTGATCGTGACATTGATGCGTACTTCATCGGCACCAAGTGTAAAGCGTGTGCGTGTTTCGCCGTCGTAGTCAGTCGGGACAAGAGCACTGATGGCATTCGTCCCAAGGAGGGTTGGGTACTGTTGCCGTAGATGCAAATCTGCAGTAAGTGTAGTGTCAATAAAGACTACCGGCACCGCTTGGGAATTTTGGTCACGCCCAATAGCAGCACGCAGTGCGGCAAGGGTGGTTACATCTGCTCCATTTGCAAATGCGAGCACACCTTGACTGCTACCAGAGACATCGTAGTTATTGAAATCGAGCGCTGTAAAGGGAATAGTACTGGGATTTGTGACTATATACAGAGCGTATGATTTCGACCCACTTACTCCATACATCCGGTTGTGGAAAAGATTGTTTCGCAAGTCCAGCGCCGCAGTGCTACTAGCAATGTATGCACATGTACTAAAGCCAACCCCTGAACTTGGAGCAAAATAGGTACCCCGCAGAAAAACAGAGTTGTGATACGCTTGAACATTTCCTGTAGAAGACACCATAAAACCGTAAGTAGCAAAAGAGATTGAGCTCCAGTAATCGTGCGCAATATTGGCAATCATGTTGTTGGCAAGGAGTATGTTCGCATTCCCCCCAC
>JANWWF010000021.1:1958-29464 GCA_025055755.1 Candidatus Kapaibacterium sp.
TAAGAGATTGAGCTCCAGTAATCGTGCGCAATATTGGCAATCATGTTGTTGGCAAGGAGTATGTTCGCATTCCCCCCACTCGTTGAAACTGCGATGCCCCACGCACTCCAACCACCGCCACCAGTGTAGAATACCCGATTAATTCTGTTTGAAAGAACGCGAGTATTTGCAACTCCAGTGGATAAGAAAATACCATACGGATTGTAGCAACTGCTACAGTACCCTAAGACTCCATCTACAATGTTACCGCGGATAACAGAGCCGCTGGCATTGTCAAGAAAGATCCCTGCACCCGACGAGGTAGCTGGCGAGATATTCAATATGCTGTTGCCGTCAATGACGAGGTTGTTCGACCAGCTTGCCATGATTGCGCGATACCGTATTGAATCTGCACTGCCATATGTATCCCCACTCCCTCCTATCGTATTCCGTACAATCGTGATTGTATCATTGGGGAATCCTGTTAGACCAACGATACGAATCCCATAGTATGTGCCTGTGATAACATTGTCGCTCAAGACAATGAAACTGTTGTTAAAGCCTGCACCGCCGACCGTTGTTCCCCCAACAAAGATGCCATGACCTGATGTATTCGCATTGTTCCCTGTTCTGATATTGCAGAAACGCACGGTATCGCGCTGGCAGCCGGGCACGAAGCTGTAGCTGCTTTGCCCCATGAACTGGATTGCTGCTATTGAACCACTGGTAGCATTGTTGACAATTGTTAGATTTCGCCCTGTGGCATCCCCCGGACGGCGCCCATCAATAATGACGCGCTGGACCCCATTGAACCGCAGCAAGCCACCGCTGCTGTTTGTCCCACTAATTGTTGCTGTCACACCCGTGGCAGGACGAATTGTGACGGTATAGGTACCAGCTCCCGCTCCTTCTTCTTGCAGAGGATTGAGAGCGACAGCACCCGTTTCGTTAGTCAAATCGCCTGTTACAAGGATGGTAATATTCCCCGTCACTACCCGACTGTTGATGTGCTCAAATACCCCTCCGGTGTTCGTCAAGGACGTGAACGTTTGCGATGGACCCACCTGGATTGTTCCACTGACGCTCCCAACAATCGTGTATGAGTTGACAGGTGTTGCGGGGAAATTCGCATTTGTCAGTGCAACACTGGTTGGTTGGGTTGCCAGCACTGCACCGCCCACGGCAACATTCGGCGTTGCTGCCAGGTCCTGCGCGACAAAGAAGTACTGAATCACATCCCCCGTGTTCAACGCGGAAGTGAGCAAGGAGTAGTCTATCACGAACGTAAACGGTGAGCTGGTATTCGATGCTTCAACCCACTTCCATCCATTGTCTGTACTTGTATTGCCAACATACTGATTTGCTTCTGTTGACTTCTTGTAGTACAGGCGAGGACGAGTGCCAGTGTTGACATTAACGCCACTGCCACCGTCGAGGATAACGATATTGGGGACTGTCCGTGTTGCCGATTGGGAACCATTCCCCAGCGGAGTAAACTGGATGACTGGTGGAACAACATCGTTTGTTGTGAAATTCCCTGCATCGGCACCAATATCAATCGGTGTGAGCGATGACCGCGATTGACCATCGAAATCGTCTGTTACCGCAGGACCAAACAGTATCGGAGCTCCATTACTTTCGACCGGTGTGGAACCAGTGGTAGATATGTGAAGATCACCGGTGGTCGCACTGCCGTTGGGATTAACAAAGTTCGCATCGCCATATCCAGTTGAGGCGTCTAACCCAGACCCTGCTCGCCATGCGGCAAGGGTTTGGTACAGGGTTATCGTTCCGGAGCCAATTCCACCGACGAAACCACCGGTTCCCGGCACAAAGTAGAGATTGTTATCCATTACAATGGTTACCACGGCATTGACGACAACACCGACGTGGAACCCTGTACCGCTGGTCGTTGTCCGGTTAACCTGGACGATGTTATTCCGAATTTCATCCAGCCCTGTCTGGGCACGCCATAAGCCCAGGGAATAAAGCACCGAGCCTGCCCCCGATGCAACACTTCCGCCGATGTAGATACTGTTGTGGTAAATACCCACTGGAGCGGTATTGTTTTTTTGGAGACCATAGAAGCTCACCTGTCCAGTCACAGCATTGCCATTGGGGTCGAGTCCCAGCCGGATCATGTTATTCCGGACATTTGTTGCCCCGCCGAAAATGATCATTCCTACCCCTACCACTGCAACGGATGTGCTCGAGGGCGCTGGCGAGAGAGCAATTGAATGAATATAGTTACGTTCGACGAGTGCAATACCACCCGCTGTGCTGGAGTTTACACCTATTCCTAATACCCAGTGGGTAGAGGTTGTTGTCGAGGTATTTGTGCTGAGTAGGCTATGGACTACATTCCCCCGGACAATGTGGCCACTCAGTCCACTCTGCGGTGTGGTGGTGGAGTTGACCGCAATTCCAGTAATAGCCATACTTGGGAAGGACGAGCTGGAATTAAGGGTAGTAGTGCTCAAATTCCGCACGGTGTTGTTTTCAACTGTCACAATGCCACTATTGATGAGAATACCCCGCACAAACTGAGCCTGAGCTCCTGAAGCAGTCGAAACCCCATTATTGTTTATGTTGGCTACGGTATTCCCTGATACAATTGTGCGAACATGGGAAGAACCGGCAGAAATGCTGATACCAGTCAGTTGTTGTGACCCGGTTACAGCGGTTGGTGCATTGATGCTATTGGCAACGGTGGTGCTCCCAATCAAATTATTTGTTACGTACGATTCCGCCCCAATCGTGCTACTCAAGAAAATGCCGATGAACAAAGAACCTGATGCAGTATTATCACAAGGCAGTGAAATGCCCCCAACAGTATTGTTCGAGATGTTGATATAAAATCCCGCTACCGAGCTTGGGCTTGCAATGATGCCATTGAAGGTAGGACCTGTTCCCGTGCTTCGATTCTGAATTGTGATTGCACCAGTCGAGGAGCTACTCCCAATTGTGTTATTTGTTATCATCAAATTGCCGCCGGACGCGGTGATCCCATTGACAGCATTTGTTGCCGTACTTGCTGTCTGAAAAACAAAGTTAGTGATTACGTTTCCAGTAATACGGGTTGTATCAAATGATGAAGTAACTAAAGTACAGCTTATACCATTCATAGTTGGTGTAAGTGATGCTGTGCTGGTTTGATACTGCATGGCAGAGCCTCCGGCACCAGGCTGGGACCCACCGATGGAGTTATTGCTGATTGTGTGCCCCCCTGTATTTGCGCCGCCTAATACCAGAATATGCGTAATAGTAGGACTCCCGGTAAGCGTTCGTGTTACGGTTTGATAGAAGCTGTTGCCCGTAATGATCCAACGTGTATATCCTGTGGATCCATTGATGCCTTGGTGCGCAGTCGATGCATTAAAGTAGTTGTAAATGTTACAGTTCGTTATCGCATTACTATCGCTGAGGATTGTTGTACTCCCGCCTGTTGTCTGAACTGCCCGGAATGGTGGACTGGTTGAGAGAGTGTCACCAATGTTGCAAAAGTCAAACGTATTTCTCCGATTACCGGTTGTGGTGCTCACTGCACCCAGCGTAATAATTCCCGATGCACTGTTCTGCGATGCACCAAGGATACGGCAATATCGGAATGTATTGTTGGATGCCCCGTTATAGAGGCGAACTGTACCGATGGATGCATTTGTATTGAGATTGGCAATCGTTATTCCTTGTACAGTACCACTTCCTCCCGGACGCCCATCAAACGTCACCCAACTTGCTCCATTCAAGTCCAAGAGCACAGTAGCAACATCTGCAACAATTCGAACGTTGGTAACCCCACTGGCGGGACGGAAGGTCACCGTGTTTGTACTCGATGCACCTGGTATCGCACCGTTGAATACCAGGGGAAATCCAGGCTCACTGGTACTGGTATAGCTGGAGAGGAATTCAAATGTTAGTGTACCTGCTACCCCATACAGATACAGGCTATCAATAGCTGCTTTAATATTCGGATAGTTCGTGGTGGGAATTTGTCGGACTCCAGAGAGCATTCCAGCGGGGGTTGCTTGGGTTCCACTCAAGGGGGAGCTTGCTCGCCCTTCGTTGACTGCATAGACACGCCAGTAATACGTAGTACTCGGCGTTAGTCCCGTTGCCGTAAAGCTTGTTGTATTCGCCGCAGTGAGCGTAACAAAAGTGTAATTAGTCCCATCGGTCGAACGCATGATGAGAAAACCGATTTCATTTGTAGAATTGTCTTGCCAGTTTAGTGTCATCTGCGCTGGCAGGACATTAGTAAAAGTCAAGTTCGAGGGGGCTGCAGGTGTTGTCGTCGGAGGGGTAAACGTTATGGTATAGCCGCTTGGTGGTCGGGTGTTTATACTTGTGGTCTCGGTGGTTGAGCTCACAGCATCGAAGGTTGTATTGACGGAGAGGAAATTCCCACTTCCTGTCCCACTTGCAGTAATACCGATGGAAGCAGACTCACTTCCACCTAAGGAGCCAGATTCCTGACGGTAAATGAATTCTATAACACCCGTGCCCTCATAAAGCTTGACTTGAAAAGAGATGGTTGGAGTAGGTACGGTCCAAAACCACTGCACATTGTACCACTCAAGCGTAAAAACACGATTGGGAGCATTCCCATCGGTACGGTAGAACAGCCCACCACCGGTAACGAGATCATCCCATAAAGGCGCTACAAGTGGACGGTTACCACCGGAAGTAAGACTGTTTGTAAGTGCAGCAGAAGTAATTGCTTGCCCAAACGTCATCCATCCATTTGTCGAAGCAGAAACCTGGGAGTAGATTTGTCCCATGTAAACAAAGTCAAACCCGATTGGGATAAAATTGTACCATCCTTCATCTGCAGAGCCGGATGTTAGTGTCGCTTGCTGTGTTCCCGTTTGCCCCACGATGGAGGTAAAGGTTCCCGTTGAATAAGAAAACGCATAATTGGTGATGCTTTGGGCAAGGATAGAGAATGGCAGTACTGCTACTCCGATGACTGCCAGAAGGAATGACACAACGCGTTTCATGGTAAACCTCACACTTTATGGAACCAGTTACTCATTTGCAATGTTGTTGGCAACAACCGTCCAGCTCTCGCAAGAAGCTTGATATGATGCACTTTCTTGCATCCACTATTTACCTCCATCAATCCTTGCGGGAGCTTGCTGGTTGTGTTCCTTCCTCCTACCCCTAAACAAACTTACAACATCGAACACGAATTTGCAACAGATGGCTACAATGCACACTTTTAGCTATACGTCAATGCAAACAGTTACCACTGTAACAGAGTTGAGTGCGTGAGTAACCGTTCAATACAACCAGGACGCAATGACTCCCCTGCCGGCCGGATTGTGCGGTCGGTACTGGTATGGATGGGGATTTTTCTTTCAATTGTCGTCATGTACGTCCTTCTCCACAGCGGACAACGGCCCGAGTGGACTGTACGCTACACGGACTACCTCACCTTCTTGGATGAAAATCTTATAGCCTCGGCTGTTGTCACAAAAAGCAACCTCAACGACTATGAATTTCATGGAGAACTCAAGCAGCCCGTCTCGATGATGATTGACGGCCGCATGCGGCAAGTCAAGTACTTCGTCACTCGCCTGGGCACTATTGATAGCCGCACCGAAGAACTCTGGCGCTCCAAAGGTATCAACTGGACCTACGAACAAAGTGATACCTCATGGCTTGGAACGGTGCTAACGGTGCTCATGTGGGTAGGGCTGTTTGCCATTTTTCTTCTTATGATGCGCCGCATGCAAGCAGGTAATACCACGAGAACGATTTTCTCTTTCGGTAAAGCACGGACTCGTACGTTGAGTGACACAGGTAAGCGCGTGACCTTCATGGATGTTGCTGGTGCTGAAGAAGCAAAGTTTGAGCTCCAAGAAATTGTAGAGTTTCTCCGCGAGCCGCAGAAGTTTCAGCGGCTGGGTGGAAAAATTCCAAAGGGTGTGTTGCTCCTTGGTCCGCCAGGTACAGGCAAAACGTTGCTTGCGCGTGCTGTTGCAGGGGAAGCAAACGTGCCGTTTTTCTCTATTTCTGGGGCAGACTTCGTCGAAATGTTTGTCGGGGTAGGTGCAAGCCGCGTTCGTGATCTGTTTGACCAAGCAAAACGGAATGCTCCCTGCATCGTATTCATCGATGAGATTGATGCAGTTGGGCGACAGCGGGGCGCTGGTCTTGGCGGAGGTCACGACGAACGCGAACAGACCCTCAATGCCCTGCTTGTTGAAATGGATGGATTCGAACAAAATAGCGGCGTTATCGTCATCGCTGCCACAAATCGGGCAGATATTCTTGACCCTGCTCTTTTGCGGCCAGGCCGCTTCGATCGGCACATTGTTGTCGATCGACCCGATGTCCGCGGACGCGAAGGCATCCTGAAGGTGCACACACGGAATATTCCCTTGGCCCCAGACGTCGATCTTAGTCTCATTGCCCGCTCCACTCCAGGGGCATCGGGAGCAGATTTAGCAAACATCGTCAACGAAGCAGCTCTCTTCGCTGCTCGCCGAAACAGTGACGTTGTGACAATGGCAGATTTCGAGCAGGCGAAGGATAAAGTCTTCATGGGAATCGAACGACGCAGTTTAGTGCTCTCGGAGCAGGAAAAACGAACCACTGCCTACCATGAAATGGGGCACGCTCTTCTAGGAAAACTATTGCCCAATGCCGATCCTGTTCACAAGGTCACGATTATTCCCCGTGGTCCCGCACTTGGTGTCACTGCCTACGTTCCCAAAGAGGATCGGCATACTCTCTCCAAAGACTACATCGAGACGCAGATTATGTGTCTGCTCGGCGGGCGGCTGGCAGAAAAAATTGTCTTTAACCAATACACCACGGGTGCTGCAAACGATTTAGAACGAGCAACCGCCCTTGCACGCAAGATGGTTACCGAATGGGGCATGAGCGAACGTATAGGGCCGGTCAATTACAACTCCCCCCACAACGAAGTATTTCTCGGACGCGATTTTGGGCACGTTCGTCCCTACAGCGAGCAAACTGCTCAGTTAATTGATGCAGAGGTTACACGTATTATCCGGGAGTTAGAACATCGTGCAGAAGAACTCCTTCGCCAGAACCAAGACCTCATGCACTTCTTGGTTGAGCGGCTGCTGGAAAAAGAAACTCTCGACAGTGCAGAGCTGGATGCGCTCATCGAGCAATACAACCAGAAACATACATCTCAGCCCAAACCAGCTCTCTCTGCACAAGTGGTGGAACAGGAGAATTAGTGCAGAAAAATTTCCTACATCTTCAATTTTCGCATAAGCTGCTCGACAGCTTGGCGAACAGCCGGATCGGTGGTAAGATAATCCTCGACCATTTGAATCGAGTGGAGAACCGTTGTATGATCTCTCCCTCCGAAGTGCAAGCCGATAGACTTCAGTGATAGCGATGTGAGCTGCTTTGCCAGGTACATCGCCACTTGGCGGGGTAGTACCACCTCATGCTTTCGCGTTTTCCCCTCCAAAAGCGATACAGAGATGTTGTAATGCGCCGCGACGGCATTTTTGATATCGTCTATGGTCACGGCGAGAGTTTCTACCGGACCAAGTAAGCCTCGCAGGACTTCTTTTGCGAGCTCTATCGAGGGCAGCCGTCCATCGAGTGAGACTTTTGCGATGAAACTAATCAAGCACCCCTCCAGTTCGCGGACACTTGTTGTCACATGACGAGCAATATACTCAAGCACTTCTCGAGGAATTTCCACGCCTTCATCTTGGCTTTTGCGCTGCAGTATTGCCAGCCGCATTTCATAATCCGGTGGCTGAATATCGGCGATCAATCCCCACTGGAAGCGCGAAATAAGCCGCTCATCGACGTCCCGAAGTTCTTTCGGGGGGCGATCGCTTGTTAGGATGATCTGCTTACCGAGTTGGTGGAGAGCGTTGAAGGTGTGGAAAAAGTTATCCTGCGTTTTTTCTTTGCCCTCGAAAAATTGGATATCGTCAACAATCAGAACATCGACACTTCGATAAAACGCACTAAATTCATTGACCTTGTTGTGCTGAATCGCATTGATATACTCGATAGTAAAACGTTCACTTGTTGTGTACAGCACCCGAAGTGAACGATTGCGCTCCAGAATGCGGTTGCCGATAGCTTGGACAAGGTGCGTTTTCCCTAATCCCGTCGCGCCATAGATCACCAAAGGATTGAAGCGTGTCTTACCTGGTTGTTCGGCAACTGCTTGTGCTGCCGAATAGGCAAGCTGGTTGCTCTCCCCTGCGATAAAATTATCGAAGGTATAGCGCCGATTCATGTACACAGTAAAATCGGACACTTCCGGCGCAGTCGGAGAAAACGGAAGTTGCGTTTGAAGAACAGCACTCCCTGCCTGGCGGAATGCGGGCAAACGTATTGTGCGCTGCTCGAGCGTTTCACTATTTTGTTCGACAACGACCTCGTACTTGAGTCGTGCGCCTGTGCCAAGCACTTGATAGAGGGTTTTTTGAAGCAGGCCATAATAATGCTCTTCGAGCCATTCATAAAAGAACTGGCTCGGCACTTGCAGCACTAACTCTCGATTGACGCACCGAATAGGCTTGATAGGTTCAAACCATGTCCGAAAGTGTTGAACTGATATGTTGTCTCGAATAATTTCCAAGCATCGATTCCAGACCGCCGTTGCATCGTCAGTCTCTTGGGAAGAAAGAGCTGGTTGCTGATGCTCGACTCGAACTGATTCCAACTCAGAACTGCTGAACAGACTGAGCATAGGTGTATTCTTTTTAGGCAAGGCAACCTCCCAGTGCAGAGTGGCACAGAGATTTCTTCCTCACTCATCCGGGGGCAGCTATAGAACGATGCGCTGTTCTGCTCGCTACCTTGGTGGCACCGACCAGAGCAACACACCAGTACCCCGAAGCAACAGCGAATGAGTGGGCGCAAAATTCGGTTTTTCTGCAGGACACTTGCAAGAGGATTTCTTTGCTCCGAAAATTTTTTTTCTAAATGAGGTTCACTGCTTTCTCTCTGCCTCTTTGAGGGAGGAGAAAAAAATATTCTCCCCCAGTATTGGGGAGGGGGAGAAAGAGTGCCACTTTATAAGGAAATGGAGATATTATTTCAAGTCGGATGCGACAAATGGAAGCAACGCCAAATGACGGGCATACTTGATTGCCCGCGCTACTTGCCGTTGCTGATAAGCGGTTAGTCCTGTCACACGTCGTGGAAGAATTTTCCCTTGATCGTTGATAAACTGCTGTAAGAACTTGGGGTCGAGATAATCAACCACTTTAGCATCACCAAGGACTGATTTCCGCTTTCTGATGGTAGTTTGCCGTCCGCGGAAGGGAGAAACTATTGCGGACATTCCTTCGCCATTGGATTCAGCATCTGTTTGGTTGCGACGACGTTTCATAAGTAATCACTCCGTTGTTGCTTTTTTACTGCGCAATTCTTGTGTTTTTTGGAGACGCTTGTTGAAGCGATCCACTCGACCGGTTGTATCCACCAAGGTTTGTTTGCCGGTATAAAATGGATGAGATTTTGAATCAATCTCCAGCACCAGGCGATCCGACTTCGCGTAGCATGACCGCGTTTGGAATGTAGTTCCATCGGTCATCACTATTGTAATCGGTCGGTATGCCGGATGAATACCCTTCTTCATAGGAATTACTCCTGTTAGCGTGAAATATCAATCTTATCAAGCTTTGATTGGTCTTCGACCTTGACAAAGCGCTCAAAGAACTTTACTGTGCCTTTCGGCGAACGGTATGCTTTGATGACTCGAACGCTTATCATGCCTTCTTCGCGATGGAGCTTTTTGACCTTATCAGCGAAGGATTGCTGTTTTTTTGCCATTAGTGCTCTCGTAGTAGATAGACATCCAGTGTGGGTGGTGAGAGAGTCGAACTCCCGACCTTCTGCTTGTAAGGCAGACGCTCTAAACCACCTGAGCTAACCACCCGCCGATGCGGGATGCAAAAATACGGTATCGCCTCTGTTTATTTGACAAGCTCCAGTCGCCGCACCGAAGGGACCTGCAGTTGTACCCATCGCTCTACACCCGCCCGAAGTGTCATCAAAACCAGCGGACACTCTGCACAGGCACCAAGAAAGCGAACCTCCGCTGTTGCAGTTTCCACTTCATATCGAACCAGCTCTACATCTCCCCCGTCTTGCTGCAAGTAGGGACGGCATGCTTCGAGCGCCGCTCGGATCGCTGCTTCTGTCATTTCATCCCGCATGGGGAATTCCACTGATAAGGATCGCTTTCGTTGCATTACAGTCGAATTTCCATTTGCTGGCTATGATGACGTTGGAGATTGAGTCGGCGGAGGGTAGCAAGAATTGCCTGTGTTACTGTTTGATATGCATGGATCACAGGCTCTGCTGCATCGGGATTGAGAACAACAGGTAGTCCCTCGTCGGTAGATGTACGGATGTCATCGTGCAATGGAATCTCCCCCAGAAATGGAACGCCTGCTTCCTCGGCAAGTTGCTTGCCACCTCCTTGACCGAAAATGTAGTATCGCTTTTCGGGAGCATCAGAGGGAATGTAGTAACTCATGTTCTCGATAATACCGAGAATATCAACATTGACGCGGCGGAACATCGCAATACTTCGCCGCACATCTGCCAAAGCAAGCTGCTGCGGCGTGGTCACAATAACAGCACCGCTGAGTGGAATCTGTTGGGCAAGAGTAAGCTGGACGTCCCCCGTGCCGGGAGGTAAGTCGAAGACCAGCACATCAAGTTCTCCCCACTCAATTTGCTCGACAAGCGTGCGGAAATATCCTGCGAGCATAGGACCACGGAAAATTGCTGCTTGATCCCGCTGCATTATAAAGCCCATTGAGGCAATCTTGATGCCATACTGCTGCTGCGGATAACCGACAACACGCCCCTCCTCCGTTTTGACTGCTTCCAGTGTCGCTCCCTCCAAGCCAAATAAGGTAGGTGCACTGGGACCGTAAATATCTGCATCCAGTAGGCCGACCTGAAGCCCTTCCAGTAAGAAAGCAGCAGCAAGATTTGCTGCAACCGTGGATTTTCCCACTCCACCTTTTCCAGAAGCCACAGCAACCATATCCTGCACTTGAGGAAGCACAGGGCTAGGGATTTTTCGGAGAACCGCAATCGGGCGAGCATGAACAACACTTCGTACAGAGGGATCAACCTTTTCGACTACACTCTTGATTGCAGTATCCAGCTGCTGAGCAAGGGAACGATAAAGAGGGGGAATAAGCTCAAGGTATATATGAATGCTGCCATCTGCAGCTTCGATGTTGTGCAGCGCACCAAGCTGTAGGAGAGATTCTCCCAAGTCTGGATCAACAAGGGCACCGAGCCGTACACGAAGGTGTTCTATTAACTGTTCTTTAGGCATTGATGTGTATTATGGTTGACTTGTTCAAAACAAGGAGCGGAGCAGTTCTTCTCCGCTGCCCCGCTACTGAACTGTTTCTGACTGATTTCATTAGCGCACGATGACAAGAGGCGCTGTCTGAATAAGACCTGCGTGATGACGGAGCTGAACCTGGTAGACACCTACCGGCAGAGCTCGAACATCCAAGCAAGTACCTTGAATCCCGTTGCCAAGGGAAATGGGCTTTCGAAGCAATACTTGCCCTAAGGCATTGACAACTACGAGCTCTCCTGTACTTACTCCACCGCTGTAGGCAATCTCCACTTCATCACTTGCAGGAGAAGGAGAAATCACTAATTGATGCTGTGACTCCACGCGTACCAGTTCCGCACTCAGGAGAGCACTTGCACGAGCATACGCAATGTCATGAGGCAGGTCATAAATGTAGTTAACAAATCGCTGCGGTGCTTGACTTAGTAACCGCCCAACGTTGCTCTGCGTATTCCAGCTTGTCAGGGATAGGGTGCTCAGTAGTGGTATCACATCCAGAGAAGGCACCACCATGGGTATGTGAGTACCTTTGTGGAAATAAGCATCGTTCGTTAGGTTCTTCGGGGCACTCCACTCTCCAGAAGTGAGGGGACGGCTTGCAACAAAAATGTCATACACTGGTAACGTATCCACTTGAATTTCCTCGATAAATTCGCCAGTGCTCTGGTTATAGCGAAGCACTGTTTGAGGAGGATTGATAACATTTGGTGTTGCGTCAGGAACTACATCCACCCATTTAACAACCAGAGCATTTCCGTCGGCGGTTTTTGCTACCTCAATTTCATTTCCAGAAGGGGAGAAAATCTCATCACAGACAAGTTGTTGGTAGTTCCGTGCCGCTGTTGCAGAATCATTATACCCATACCACACAACCACCCCATTGATAGGAGCAATCAGTCGCATAGTCCAATTGCCGTTGTTGTATTCAGTTTCTACTAAATCTACTCCCGCAAGGGTCTGCTGATCTGCAAATAGAGCAACACGGTGGATATATGAGAAACGGTTCACTCCGGTCACCACCATGGCATGCTGATCATAGACCCGGAAAGGTACTGCGAACGATGCTCCTCGATTTGATGCATACGCCTGTAGCACACTGGCTGGCATGCGCTCAAATTGCGACCATGTTTGCCCCATATCGTTCGACGTCGAGACAGCAACGACACGATTTTCGGGATTGTCTGCAAATACAGCGTTTACGACAGCATAAATCTTTCCATTAGCATCGGCATCAACGTACATCGGCGAGTTATAGGTAGAGGTTGGAGAACCGGTTGACCGAAACTGCGAATAGGACCACGTAGGGGGAATAACTCCAACAAAGTCAGAGATGTCGCTTAGTCGGGCATTTGCAACAAATGCACCATACTGACCATACTGGATATTATTACTTGGCGGTGAAAGCACTCCACAGTACGCAAAGCCTGACCGATCGGCACCAGCATTGAAGCCTGCAAGCTTCCCTGTCCCAAACAAATACCCCTCGAGATTATTCTCCACCGGCCCCGGTTGTTCATATTCGTATGTTTGGGAGGGATCAACCCGAGCAAACAAGGCAGTACCTCGACGAACGTAGCCTGTCTCTTTGGGATAGCGGTATGCAGCCAGCATAATTTTCAATTCAGTCGGTGTCCTTGTCCCCGACGGATTAGCAAGAGCAATTTGGGGCATACCAAAGAAAGTCGTTGGACTATTGACTAATACTTGCCGGAGCCATGTCGTCCCACGGTTTGTCGAATACCGATACACAAGCTGCGTACTCCAATCCCCGTTTGCATTCTGATTTGCTACCTGCTCGACGACCGCCAAAACCCCAGAGATGGGATCATACGCAATAGGGGAAGTGCTGGGCCAAATGTATCCGAATTGAGCTTGCACTTGGAGACGGAAGAGCGTCGTAAAGTTTAGAGTTTGCTGAACCTGAGGGAATGGATTGGCTGCATCGGGGGCAATAAGTTCCCCTCCTGACCGTGGCAAGTTTACCGATGTAGACAGATGACCACTCAGCAGCGGAGTATCTACAGCATGTTGGGCAAATGCCAATGTCAGGGCACTTGTCAGAAAGAAAATCGTCATACGCTGATACATGGAAAAGCACTCCAAAAAATTCAACATGACTACACAATCATTGCTCACTTGCAAAATACAAATCAATGAATAACAGTCACCAGAAATGCCTGCTGTTCGAAGCCTCGGCGTAGCTGAATAACATAGACCCCGCTGGGAAGGGTTCGTGTAGAGCAAACCACTTCTGCAGTCTCACCAGTCTTCTGCAGTACAGCACAGGGCATATGCGCGGTTCCTGCTATGTCGTAGATGTTTGCCTCGACACGTTGCCCGTAGACAATAAACCGAACTTCCCCATCTGCTGGATTAGGATAGGGAGGAACAACAAACAGCCCAGCATGAGTAAATGCATCGGTGTTTCCAGCAATCTGAACATTACACTGACTTTCTGCCTGATATTGGTTTGCACTACAGATACCGACAACGGTCAGCACACGCTTGCAATAAGCTGAGTCATCAACAATGCGCAATGTATCCCGTTGCTCTCCAACAATAGTGGGAAGAAAACACACGACGAGCCATCGTTCTTCTTGGGGTGGGATTATCAAAGGCAATTGCGCCAGCGGTACCGAGAATTCCACATTCCGCTGCAGCTGAGCGAAGGCAAGGATCAGAGGAGCCGTCCCCCTGTTCCGCACGCGGATACTATCGCACCGCATTACCAATGCTGCTACAGTGTCAAACTGCCACGCCATCCCGCCAATCCCTACCACTTCGATAGGATTTGGATCAACCTCAACGCGGATAGGTTGTGAACGGCCAGTGCAGTTGTACTCATCGGTCACTTCTACCCAATATTCCCCCGCCTGAGTAATGGTGATTGTTGACGACTGCTCCCCCGTGGACCACCGATACCGACGATATTCCCGCTCTGTAGACAGGGTAATGTAATCCCCCTCGCAGAAACGGAACCCTCGATCGGAAAGAATAGATGGTTTGACAGTGTCCCCCATTACAATGCGTAGCGGTAAAGATGTACCCGTACACTCTTGCCCAGGAGCTCGGACAGTTACAGTGTACGTTCCAGCCTCTCGGACCTTTATGCTTCGTGTTGTTTCTCCTGTACTCCAACGATACTCTGCATATCCTTCGGAAGCAGTTAGGATCACCTCATCTCCAGGACACAAGACATAAGCATCTTGAGTGGGAGAGTACACCAAGGCTTTCTCCACGGTCACCCCCGGCACAGGTCGCGCTCCAACTGTAAGGCTCAATACGTCGGTAGTAGCTTCGCATCCATTGACACCGCGTGCACTGGCACGAAACTCCATTACACCGCGACGAGCAACTACCACTAATCGCGTCGTTCGACTGGTATCTGTCAGCCAGCGGTACTCGGCAATGCGTACGCGGGAACTGTCGAGAACCATCTCGACAATGATTGTGTCCCCTTCACACAGCGGCGTAGGAGTTATCGCACGAAGCTGAATTCCAGGGGTTGGTGCCTCGCTTACTTGTACAACCGCTGATTTTCCATAACAAGCATCTGGATCGCGAACCTCTACCTGATATGTACCACCACGACTAATGACAATCGTCGGTGTCCGCTCTCCCGTTGACCATACGTACTCGGTGTATGGCTGGCGGACGCGGTCACCTTTGACAACACTTAGAACAATCGGCTGCCCGTCACAGACGACAAATTGCCCAGTGTTCGATACGATAATCGGCTGCAGCAGATCGCGCATCGTTGTGCGATAGATACCGTCCCCTGCAAGGTAACCAAGCGTATCATTGACAAACCAAATGTCATCGTAGTTACTCCCAGGTTCCAAGCCACAGCGGTAGGGAATGACAGTAACTTCCCCGCTCATACGATCACGAGCCATGCGATATACTGCACGATTCCATCCTACTGCCCAGCCCGCGTCCTCATCAACTAAGAATGTCCCGAACATCGAGGCATTCGTCTGATACCGCGACCATGAACGGCCATTATCAAATGACCACCGAATGTCTCCCACTGAGCCGGTCGAGCCAGTACATGTTGTTCCTGCTGTCGCCACGAGAAACGTATTACCCTGATGAGCAAGATTTTCTTGCCAATAGGGCGGACCTGTGACGGCGAAAACCTGCCAGGTCAGTCCACCGTCAAGAGAACGCCAAATACGCCCACTACTGGAAGCATAGCATAAGCCTGTCGCGCTGTACATCAGCACGTGGGACATTCCCGTTTGGGGCTCCGCTGCTGTAAAGAGGGACCATGTTTGTCCTCCATCAGTGGTACGGAAAAACAGCTGTGGCAATCCATCACATCCTCCACCCACTACCATGCCAAGATTTTCCGTGAGAAAGTAGCATCCCCATACTGGCGCACGCTGCATTATTCCGTTGAGAAATACAATTGGCGTAATCTCCCTCCACGACCGACCGCCATCGGTGCTTTTGAAAATTCCCCCGAGATTAGGATTACCATTGTTCGTGCCGGAGCAGTATCCAACGCGCTCATTGAGAAAGATAATTGATTCCAACTGATCGGCGTTGGGGATAACTGTTCCCTCCCAGGTCTCTCCTCCATTAGTAGTGCGCACCACATACCCACCAAAACCACATGCCCACCCATACTGCGGATTGGAAGGCAAGAACATGACATCTAGATAAAACCCGCGGTCATACGGTGGAGGAAGGGTCAATTTCTCCCAATTCCATTGGCGCTGTTGGGCACTAAGCGATACACACAGTGCAGCAATCATCAGGAGAGCATAATGCTTGGGAATCTTTCCTGATTGAGTCATCGGGTGTTTTGTATCGTTGTGCTCACTACAGATGCGCAACAAGACGTGCTGCACTTCTGCCGCTTTGCGCGGCACCTTCGAGTGTTGCAGGCAATCCTGTTGCTGTCCAATCTCCAGCTATCAGCAATCCTGCAATTCCACTCTGCGGGCCAAGACGATAGTACACGGATTTGGGTGTAAGGAGAACAGTCGCCGATCGCTCTTTGATAACACGCCAGCGAAGAAGTGTTGCTTCTGCTACTTCAGGGAATATGCTGCGGAGCTCTTCCGCAACAAGGGTAGCAATAGCCTCTGCAGGCTGCTGAGCTAATGCTCGTGCTCCGCTGATAGTTACCTCTACGTGGCCCGGATAGCGTGCACGACTTTCTTGCAAACGCTCTACAATGCGATCTCGATTGAACACCCATTGCGATTGAGTCCCCCACAGTCCAACGACAGGCGGAAGATGCATCGGCGTGTCATACCACAGATATACCGACACAATAGGCATAGTCTCAAAGGATTCAACACTGGCAAATCGCTCTCGATACGTAGGAGGCAACAGGCGAACAAATGCTTTGGGCGGCACCGCCGTGATTACTGCCGAAGCGCGAATCTCTTCGCCATCGCTAGTCGCAACACCAATGACGCGATCGTCCAGCCAAACAAGCTCTTCGACACGAACACCGAGACGAAGTTCTCCTCCATGCTGTTTAAGCCACTCTGGGAATGGCTCCCACAGCTGCGATAGACCAGCACGAGGGACAAGCAGGTGATGGCTAGTACCGCCGCCGAAAAATGCCTTCCGTACCACTGCTGTTAGCAAAGAAGCATCCGCTGTCGGAGGAGGAGCATTCAGCGTAGCGAGTGCAAGTGGCTCCCAGAATCGCTGCACGACTTTGCGAGGTTGCTTATACGCCTGTAACACACTCGAAACAGTGTGACCGCGAGTCCCTCTTCGAATTCCAATCCTTATTCCACCATAAAGCAAGCGCAATCGCTCCCTCCATGAAAAGCTCTTCATGCCCATAATTCCTCCAAGAACTCCCGCAATTCCTGGCAGGCGATATGGGTTGAACACATCGCTTTCTGCAGATGACCGGAACACAATAGGGATGGGCTCGTCGGGCTGCAGCAACGATTCTGTTCCAAGTTGGCGCAGCATGCTGCGAAGGGAACTGTAACATCCCATCGCAACGTGTTGACCGTTGTCAAGTGTGTCGCCAGTTACTTCGTCGAGAAACGACCGTGCCCGTCCCCCAATGTAGCGATGCGCCTCAAGGACAATAACCTCGATCCCCTGCTGAGCTGCTTCCATAGCTGCCGCGATACCAGCTACTCCAGCGCCGATAATTACACAGCGTTTTTTGTGAGTTGACACCATAACCATACACAAAAATCAGTGTGGTTACAAAGCAGCAACAAGCAAGGTGTATATTGCGCGGTAACTTTTTTATCTGCACTATGGCTTTTCTCGAGGTTCAAGGCGTCGTAAAACGATACGGTCGTTACCTTGCGAACGATCAAATTTCATTCAGCGTGGAGCAGGGGCGATTATTTGGCGTATTAGGACCAAACGGAGCAGGCAAAACAACTCTCCTTCGGATGATTACACGTATCATTCTGCCCGACGAAGGGAGTATTCTGCTTGAAGGTCAACCACTGTCGGCTGAGCATCAACGCCGCATTGGATACGTGCCTGAAGAGCGAGGTCTTTACCGCAACCTCACTGTTCTTGACAATCTGCAGTACTTTGGTCAATTGAAAGGCTTGTCTCGAACAGAAGCAACTGCCCAAGCGTTGCACTGGCTTGCATTCATGGAGACCCACGGCTGGGAAAAAAAGAAAGTGCGGGAACTTTCGAAAGGAATGAGTCAGAAAGTTCAGTTCATTGCTGCTGTGCTCCACCGCCCATCCCTTCTTGTCCTGGATGAACCATTTAGCGGTCTTGATCCGATAAACGTTGAAGTGTTTCTTCGCGCTATTGACGAACTACGCTCCCAAGGAACCACAATTCTGTTTTCTACCCATGTTATGGAACAAGCCGAACAGATGTGCGAGGACATTGTACTCATCAATCGTGGCAGAATTGTTGAGTCTGGACGCCTGCGTGACATCAAAGCGCGCTTTGGAATACGCCGATTCGAGCTTGATTTCGAGGGCGACAGCAGGTTCCTTGAAGCCCTCCCACCAGCGCGCATTCTTAGTTGCACAGACCACTCAGTGGCTATAGCTCTTGAAAATGGTTTTGCCGAAGCTCAGCAGATTATCGCGTGGGCACTTGAGCGAACAACTATCCGCCGGGCAGAGTGCATTGAACCAAGCTTGCGTGAAATTTTCATAGAAACAGTCCGACGTTCACAATCGGAAGAGGTCCCTGCATGAGTACAGCCACAATTATTATTCAGCATGAATTTCTCACTCGCGTCCGCACAAAAGGATTTATCATCTCAACGATTCTGGCACCGATAGGCATTGTAATGCTTATTGCGTTGCCCCTTGTGTTGGCACAGCTGCAGGTCCCTATTCAGCATCGAATTGCTGTTGTTGATCAAAGTGGACATAGCCTTGCCGCAGACCTTATTGCGGCAGATACAGCACTTTTTATTCGTACAGCTGACTCCCCCGAGGCTCTCCGCCAACAAGTCCTCAACGAAGAGTTGACTGGCTATCTGCTCATACCACCAGAAGCACTCGAGCGAGATAGTGTTGTTCTCTTCACGCGTGGAGGCGGTGGATTAGGGTTGCAGGAAGCGGTTACAACGGCTGTCCGCAGTGTATTCCGTCGTCAGCGATTACAAGCACACGGAGCAGACACAACACTGCTGCGTCTTGCCGAAGCGCAGACAAAAATCGAGAGGGTCAAACTCACCGCCGAGCGCGCAGAACGTGATCAAACCGCAGCCCTTACAGCAATTGGGTACTTTCTCAGCTTCGTGGTATACATGCTGCTGTTTGTTTACGGTGGCATTGTGATGCGCTCAGTAATTGATGAGAAAACTAACCGCATTGTGGAAATTCTCGTGTCGTCGGCACGGCCATTTGACATTATGTTCGGTAAGATTATCGGTGTTGGCGCAGTAGGGCTTTTCCAATTGCTGTTGTGGGTGCTGCTTACGATGGGTGCATTTACCATTGCTGGCTCTGCCCTGTTGTCTTTCAGTGGTGCTGCATCGAGCGCAGAAGCAATTGCCTACTACCGTTCCCAGGACAACGATATTGCTCAACTTGTGCTGCTGGCCCCCTCGCTATCCGTAGGACAGATTGCAGGATTTGTGTTCTATTTCCTTGCAGGGTACATTTTTTACTCCACGCTGTTTGCAGGTATTGCAGCTGCTGCTGACACTGAGCAGGATGTGCAAACGCTCCAAACCCCGGTGAGCATTTTCATTGTGCTTCCTGTGCTAACAATGCCCATCATTATGAATGCACCCGAAAGCACCTTGGCTGTCATCCTCTCGCTTGTGCCAATGTTCAGCCCCATCCTGATGGTGATGCGACTGTTCGCAACTGAAGTGCCGTGGTGGCAGCTTTTGGCTTCTATCGTGCTCCTTTTAGGTTCCATTATCGGCGCTATATGGCTTGCTGGGCGCATCTATCGCATCGGTATCCTGCGGTATGGGCAGCGTCCTTCCTTCCGGCAAATTCTACGCTGGATAGCTGAAGGCTAAAAACCATGCGGTCGCTCCTCCTCAGAGCGACCGCATCCCATTTGCTCAAGACTGGCAGAAGTGCTAACTTTCAGCAAAGAGGGGCAACATATTGGGCGTCAGGCTTCATCAATGCTCGCCGCACCCACGCTCCGCTTTCTTCAACCCACCGGCGAACTGCCAAACGCTCTTTGTTGCAGGGACCATTCCCATTGATGACGCGCCAGAATTCATCCCAATCTGGATCGCTGTATTCCCATTGCCCAGTTTCTGGGTTTTTCCGAAGATTGGGATCAGGAATGGTAAGACCAAGCTCCCAAATCTTCGGTACGTAGCTGTCGAGGAACTGTTGCCGCATCTGGTCGTTTGACGCCATCTTCACTTTCCAGCGCATTAGAATTTCGGTGTGCTGCGACACCTTATCTGGTGGCCCGAAAAAGTGCATAATTGGCTTCCACCAGCGATTGAGCGCCTCTTGCACCATTTGCTTTTGCTTTGGCGTACCTGTCGCCAGTGTGACCACGTTATCGTACCCATACTTGAGGTGGAAGGATTCCTCTGTGCAGATACGCTCTAATGCCCTGCTGTATGGTCCGTAGGAGCCTTTCGCATTCGTAACCTGATTGATAATTGCTGCAGCATCAATGAGCCATGCGATGACAGCAGTATCCGCCCACGTCATCGCAGGGTAATTGAACACATTCGAGTACTTTGCCTTCCCTGTCAGAAGGTCGGTCAGCATTTGCTCGCGCGACTTACCAAGCGTTTCGGCGGCGCTGTAGAGAAGCTGACCATGCCCAATTTCATCCTGCACTTTTGCCATGAGAGCCATTTTGCGCTTGAAGCCTGGTGCCCGCGTAATCCATGTGCCTTCAGGGAGGGCACCAATGATTTCCGAGTGTGCATGCTGTTCAATCATCCGGAGAAGCTGGCGCCGATACTCCCGCGGCATCCAATCAGTGGGCTCAATTTTTTCGCCACGCTCAATCTTTGCTTCAAACTCGGCGAGCTTTTCCGGATCTTCCGCAAACCGATCGTCTTTGAGTGGCTCTGTGATGCTCAGGTTGCCGTACATGGCTGTTCACAATTGATAGTGCGACGTTTGTGACGAAAATAACACCTCTCACCGCAACCGCGTTCCGTCTCCCTTGACGTATCGAAATGTGTAATAGTTTGTCTCGGACCGATAGTCCGGTGTCGTCGGTGCATCCTTGTAAATGCTGAGCAGTTGAAACTTTACATATCGGTTGCTTTTTGTGCGCACAAGAAATGTCATATTGGGATTTATCGTTACTGCATGGCGTGGTGGACCAGTATAACCAAACAGGTCCCCTCCGCCAAGCACCGGAACAATACGCCCTGTGCGGCTGGTGTCGTCATTACGCAGTTGGGACAGGTATGGTGTCGCATCTGCTACAGAGTCGAAAGGAATGCTGAGCAGTACAGCTTGAGTCTTGCCGTTGGGATTCACCGTTCCAGAATTGAAGAACATTGGACCAAGCTGCGTGTACACGGCAACAAGATAGCGAATGCCTGCCTGGGAAGTATCGTACGGGACGTAGCGGAACTTGATATCCCAATCGGCACCCTCCTTCGATGAAGGATTGACTGCTGTGTCCTTATCGAAGGAGTAGTAGAGCCAACCGTCTTGTGCCGACGGTGAAAGATTCGTCTTGACAACGACCTGGAGCGACGTCGGAGTGGGTTCGTTCGTTGAGTTGTCTTTACAGCTCGATAGAAAAACAGCTGCAACAATTGGAACAGCTAAAAATCGCTTCATTGCAAAAACAAAGAGTAGTGAAACATTTTACTCGACCCAGTCGCAGATAAAAACATTCGTCTCACCGGGTCGCGATCCATTGCGATTGGAACAGAAAATCAGCTTTTTGCCATCGCGCGAGAACATTGGGAAGCCATCGAAGCCTTCGAAGTACGTAATGCGCTCCAGCCCTGTGCCGTCAATGTTGATGATGTACAGGTCAAAGTTGCGGGAGCGAGGATCGGCCATATTCGAGCTGAAGATGATACGCTTGCCGTCCGGATGGAAAAACGGAGCGAAGTTGGCGGCGCCGTTATTGGTCACTTGTCGGACGTTAGAGCCATCAGCATCCATAACGTAAATCTCCAGCGACCGGGGACGCACTAAATGTTGCCGCAGAAGCTCTACGTACTCGATCGAATCTTGTCCCTTTGGTCGAGAGGCACGGAAGACGATCTTTTTTCCATCGAAGCTGAAAAAAGCCCCTCCATCATATCCGAATGCATAGGTCAGACGCCGAATGTTGCTGCCGTCAAGATCACACGAATAAAGTTCGATGTCTCCATCTCGTGTCGAAGTAAACACAATTTTATCGCCTGTTGGCGAGACGGTTGCTTCTGCATCATATCCCTCGCTGCGGATGATACAGCGGAGGTTAGAGCCATCGTTGTTGGCACGGTAGATTTCATACTGTGGATACAATGGCCACACATATCCCCGAGAGCGGTCCGGCACAGGCGGGCATTCGGCTGCATGCTCGTGTGTACTGGCATAGATGATTTCCCCGTTTGGCAGAAAGTATGCACACGTTGTGCGTCCCTTGCCTGTGCTAACCAAGCGTTTCCCCGAACCATCAACATTCATCACGTAAATCTGGTCACAGCCACTGTCACCGTGCGCTTGATAAACGAGCTGTTGCTCATCAAAGGAAAAGTACGCCTCTGCGTTTTCCCCACCGAAGGTCAGTTGCACGATATTCTTCAAGTGCCGCTCACGTGGGTCGTAAAGGTGCGCCGGCAGAGGAACTCCTTTTTGTGCACCATCGGCACATAGGACAGCAAATGCTCCACCGACGCTAAGCCAAAAAGCAACAAATACAGTCCTCATTTGCGATATTCGGAAAAGCACAAGCAGCGCAAAATTAGCAAAACAAAATTTGTTTTTACAAGTATTATGGGACACAGCAGCCGTCTGCCCAAACATCATGCTGCACTTCAAGCGATACTGGCGATTCGTCGCGCTGCACGCGCTATTGATGACATTGTGGATGCCGCGTGCGAGCAGCTGGGCATTACCGGAGTTCAGTACAACATCCTTCGCATTCTTAGCCGTGCGCCTGCGGAAGGAATCCCGCGATCCCATATAGTTGCACAACTTGTTGAAAAGCATGCTGATGTCACCCGCTCCATTGATGGACTAGTGGCTGCAGGATACGTTGAACGTGAGCATGCTACTTATGACCGCAGAGTTGTTCTTCATCGAATTACTGCAGCAGGACGCGCAGCAATTGAGCAGGTTGATCCATTTCTCTTTGAGGCACTCCGCCAAATTGCTCGGCACTTTACGACTGCGGAACTGGAGACTCTCACAAAGCTTTTAAAGCGATTTCTCCGCTACGGAGAAACAATACGTCTGCCCGCGATCAACGCTACCGAGCAATCACCTCATAGGTGACGAACGCTGATGTCATTGGTGGTTCCTCGCCACGCTCCCGTGCAGCGCGGAGATCGTCGAAACCGCGTTTGTGCCCTTCGAGAAACTCTGGCGAACCCACCCACTGGCGAAATGCGTCTTCACTTTCCCAGAAGCTCATTACCAGGTACGGCTCATCTGGTTTCTGCGGGCGAAGCACCTGCATGCCACAAAATCCAGGCATCCGATCGATCGCATGGGCACGGCTCTGGAAGAGCTCCTCAAAGCGCGCTCGGTAATCATCACGACAATGAATTCGGTTGATAGCAACAAACCGTACTTCCACGGTGCCCTCCATGCGATGGTTCAACTACAAGACAAATCGCAATCCACCGGTTATGATGCGACCGTCGGCGGGAATAATTCCGGGTCCGGGGTAGCCGCCAGCACGGCGCGTAAAGTAGCGCCGGTCGAAGATGTTGTTCAGATTCAGCTCTGCCCGTAGCCACTCGGTCAACTGCACCTGTGCACTAAGGTCCCAGACAGTGTACGCAGGAATCACACCGTTGATCCCCGAGGCAGAGCTCCGCGTGTTGCTCGCATCCGAAAAGCACTCGGAAACAGAGCTTCCCTGCAGAGAAATTGCAACATGCTGTTTCCACTGGTAGCGAACACCGCCGCGCACAATCCACTCGGGAGCATATTCAACCCGCTTGCCTGCTGTCGGTCCAGCAGTGTACCGAGCATCAGTGTAAGCCGCTGTGGCAAACAGCGATGCGCCATGTTCCCCCAGCGGCAGAAGCGAAGAAAGGAACACTTCTGTGTAGAGCTCTACGCCGCGATGCTCACTGGCGCCAAGATTGCGCCGCAGTTGCGATGCTCCGGGCGTGAGCAACACCGTATCGGCGCCGAGTGCTGCCCGCGCAACCGTGCCAATGCGATCGCCATAGTAGAGGTAGAAGCCCGAAATGTCAAAGCTCACCACAGCGGCAATGGTCCCACGCACCCCGACATCGGCAGAAACCCCGCGCGAAGACCGCAGCGCTGGATCAACGGCAATCGAGGGATCGTTCGGAAATAGCTCGCTAAACTGCGCTGGACGCCAGCTCTGGTAGGCATTACCGTATAGCTCAATCCCCTCGAAAGCACGCCAGAGAACTCCAACTCCAGCCAGCGGTAGTGTCTCGGTTGCACCTTTATCGAACCGATAGAGAGTGCCAAGCGTATCGAATGCATCAGGACTGGTTGCCGGCTTTTCCCGTGAGTACGTGCCAGTGCCGCGCATGTCAAGCCACTCAAGACGCACGCCCGGGGTAACACTCAGGGTAGGATGGAGCTGGACGTTCCACTCGGCAAATGCCGCAGCATTGAGGGTAGTAAAGTCCAGGTCTCTGGTCAACGTCCGCACAAAGGCAGTACTGAAGCCATCTCCATCGGGTCCACGCCCTTGGCGGCGAATTGTCGAGCCTCGGAATAGGCGAAGTCCTACCGCCAAGGGATGCTCTACTGCTCCCAACGCAACATCGTATCGTCCTCGCACCTCGACACCTACGTTGCGGTAGTTATCCGTGTTGACACGACGGGGATTGGTCCCGGTATCTGGAATCGTGGGATTGGTGATAAGCCCAATACTCTCCCGCGCACCAACAACGCCAAACAGCTTTGCGTCAACGAGTGCTCGGTCACTTAGGCGATGGGAAATGTGCACAACCGGCACAAACCACGGCACATTGAACCAATCCCGGTAGCGCATCGCTTGCCGGCTATCCAGGGCAAACTGCGCAGAATCAAGCCCGCCCGGTTGCTGCAACCGGTACTGCATAAACGCCGCCTCAAGCGTGATGTTGGTGTTTTCGCTGGGACGCCATTGCACTTTCGGCATCACCGAATACTGCCACCACCGATCGCTTTCTCGCTCGCTTCCATCGCGGAGGCGAACCGGCAAGCGCCAACCATCGGCACGTCGGTAGCTGGCAAACACGTAGTACGACCAGCTACCGTGATCGCCCCCGATGGCAGTGTACGTCGAATAGTAGCCATTTTGCCCTCCAAGCTGCGAGGACTCCACTCCAAAGGCTTTCCCCGCCGGCGCTGATTTTGTCACGTAATTGAGTAATCCCCCAAACTGCGGTCCATACTGCAAGGTGGCTGCTCCCCGAATAATCTCAATCCGCTCAAGGGACTCAAACGCTGGTGTGAAATATGCCTCAGGATACCCCGCAATATCTGCAGCAATGTCCACTCCATCCATTCGCGTGTTGAATTCCCACGAGCGATTCGGACTTAGCCCCCGCACTGCCACTCCCGCTTGCACCCCTGTCCCATCGTTTTCCCACACCATGACGCCCGCCACTCGCGAAAATGCTTGCCGTGTGTTGTTGAGAGCAAGGTTTGCATCCGCCGGTGTAAGCTGGAGGCTTTCCGCCTTCTTGCTGGCAATGATCCGTACCCCATCGAGCGATGGTATCACCGCCCGAACAGGGATAGTATTCCCTTCGACCACAACGGGCGACTTTTCAATCTGGATAGTATCCCTTGCTCCCCGCACGAATACTTTTTTCGTTTCCGTTGCTGTCGCTACACACGCGACACCTATGATCATCAGATGGAAGGCATACGAAACAAAGCGCATAGAACACGCAAATGGTAATCCAACATATTTAGACCAAGTCCAAATTACGAAATCGGACAAAATTTGTCGTGTTTTTTTTCACGTATAGGTTCACTGTCCACTACTCCGGAGAGGTGCTGGCTTTAGAAGGAGGGATCAGCACGATAGATGGCTCCGCTCCGAAACGCTCGACGGCACTCCCACAGTTGACTCCTATTTCGATGTAGCCGCTACTGCCCACATAGGCAACGGGCGCTCCTGAGGGAACATCCTGGTAGGTGCGTACAATGGGAAGAGTCACATCCTGAACGCGACACTGCCAGCCGTGGAACGGTGCTATACCCCAGCGGGCTGCTTCCACATTTGTGACGATGTTCCCAAAGCGATCTCGGTGAAGAACTATCGCTTCGATTCCATCTGAACGCACCTGCGGTTCCAGTGCCAGCTGCACAAGTGCCGACAGCTCCACCTGTTTCCCAAGCTGCTCAAGGCATAGCTTTCCGCTCGCAAGCAAAGCTGCAGCCGGTGCAAACACATCTCTGCCGTGGAATGTGGCACTTGGCGGAGTGGACGCTACGCGCTGCCACGCAATTTCGACTGCACGCACCCACCTGTCGCACTGGAGCACAAGCGTCGCAATACCATTGTCCGGCGCAAGCAGCACGTATCGCTCCCCTTCGAGCGCCACGATGCGCCGCTGTGTCCCGACACCTGGATCAACTACCGCAACAACGACGCTCCCTGCCGGAAGGTAGGGAACTGCTGTCCGGAGGACATAGGCAGCAGAAATGACATTCTGCGGCTCGATGCTGTGGCACAAGTCCACGATCTGAAGCTCTGGCGCAATGCCCAGCATCACCGCTTTCATCACCCCAACGTATGCATCCTGATAGCCAAAGTCTGTCAGCAGAAATACCGGCTTGTGCACGTATTCCACAAGAGAGGGAAATGTGACCGCAGCGAAAATATCCCTCCCTGTTGTTGCAGCGTGCAGTAAAGCCCAGTGATGTTGCCGAATTGCAGGCGGTACTGCACGTGTGATATTTTCACGCCAGAGCGCTCTCCAACAAATCTTCGTGAGCCTATGCCAACAATCATCGACAACCTCGACGTCCGCCTGCTCGATGAACTCCGCCGGCACATTGGCACTGCGCGGCGTATCGACATGTGCATTGGTTTTCTCAACCTGAAAGGATGGACAGCCATAGGGGAGCTGCTGGCAAGCATCCAGCCCAATCCCGACGACCCGCCATGCCGCGTGTTGGTGGGCATGATGCACCAGGACGAAGGATTCGACCCCACACTGATCCCCCTGGAAACCACCGATGGAAATACTGCTCGCATCCGCAGAGCAGCAATGCTGAAAAATTTCCATGCGCAGCTAACGCGCGGTATTCCAACGGCTGCCGCGCAAGCAGCACTCCGCCAGCTTGCCCAGCAAATTCGCAGCGGACTGGTTCGCATCAAGCTCTACACGCGCGGTCCTCTCCACGCGAAGCTGTACCTTATCGAGCGTGCTGATGCAATTGCGCCCCGAGTCGGCTACGTCGGCAGCAGCAATCTCACCTATGCGGGATTGGCAGGACAAGGCGAGCTAAACGTGGACGTTCTCGACCAAGACGCTGCCCAAAAACTCAGCCGCTGGTTCGACGATCGTTGGAACGATGGCTTCAGCCGTGATATCTCCAACGAGCTTCTCCAGATGATTGACTCCTCCTGGGCAGGAGAGCCGATCGAGGCGATCGAG
>JANWWF010000022.1 GCA_025055755.1 Candidatus Kapaibacterium sp.
TATCCCGGCTTTGTATCGAATCGCATCCTGATGCCGATGATCAACGAAGCGATCTACTGCCTGATGGAGGGGGTTGCATCGGCAGAGGACATTGACACGGTCATGAAGCTTGGGATGAACCATCCGATGGGACCACTGCAGCTGGCAGATTTTATTGGACTTGATGTGTGCTTGGCGATTATGGAAGTGCTGCACGAAGGACTCGGTGACGACAAGTATCGCCCATGTCCTCTGCTGCGACGGATGGTCGCCGCAGGATACCTGGGACGCAAAAGCGGACGCGGATTTTACACTTACCAGTAGCACAAACCCTCCGCACGGCGCTGTACGCAGAACAATTTGGCTGGCTCAAAAGCCAGCCATGTTTTTTCTGCGTGCCTGTGTATTTGAAGCACGCTATTTCGGAAGCAGAGTCAAATTCAGCCATGAGCAGGAGAGGGGCCAAGACCTCATCAAGAGGACATTGTTGATGCTGCCAGCATTACAGAGCTTCGAGGGTAGCAGCCCTCTGCTGTTTGCTTGAGCATAGACTTACCATCGTTGCTCGAAGGCGGCACGGAGGAAGGTTTCGTCGAAGTTGAGAGCGGGATTGAGTGGATCGCGGAAGCGGTTTGTGTTAGCCTCAATCCGCAGCACGCCCCACTGCTTGAGGTCAAGTTGAATGCGAAAGCCGCCAATAAAGCGCGTTGCATCGCCATCGGCTGCCAGACTGGGCATAAGACTTACGCTGAGCATTTCCCAAAACGTGTACGTGCCGGTCAGCGTTGTCAGCCAGTTTCTGCGGGTGATTGTGTCCCCTTCGAACATCGGTAAGCCAGCTTGAACAGCAAGACTCACCGTCAGCGGAAATTCAAAGGTGAACGACTGGTCAAAGGTAATCGAGCGCAAGCCGGTTGCGGCGGACCAGCCACTGGTGCGTTGCTCGCCGTAGGTGACAGCAGTCACACCGCCCGTCATCCCAAACTGATAGACGTAGCCAGTGGCAAGCTGCCACGTGGCTGTAATCTGCGTTCCGAAGCTGCTCTGCTGCTCTGAATATGTTCCCGATGCACGCAGGTAGGGCAGCAGGCGTGGCGCAATGCCCAGCGAGCCAGTATAGATGTTCGAAAGCGTTGTAGAAAGCTTCGTGCCCAGCAGGTTATCCCGTTCGGTGCGGTATCCAACGCCAAGAGTTAGCACACGACTGAACAAGGTTTGATCGAGCCGCACTTCGTGCAGTAGAACATCGCGACGGAGCAGCGGAGCGCCGTAGCTAAAAAATCCTGGACCCACCATGCGTGACTGAAGTGCCAGACGCGACCCTGTTTCAGGCAATACGAATGCCAGCCGCAGGCTGTATGCAAAATCTGCCGAACTCGAAAGGCGCAAGTCGAACATCCGTACCAGCCACCCAGGGAGCTGGTCCTCGGTTGGACGAGGGCTTCGAACGTCCCAGGTTACCAAACTTGCTGCAATCTCGCCATCGAGAGTAATCCGCCGATCCCACAGGGCACTGCTCAGTTGCATGCCCAAAACATGCGTGGCATAGGGGCTTCCCTGAAGAGGACGCAACGTATCCGGCAGAGAAGCGCCTTCGTCTCTGGCGGAGAGAGCAGAGAATGTAACACTTGTCGCTGTCCCATGACCAAACCCAAAACGTGCCGCATACATTTCTTGCTCGTAGTTCGACAGCGGCAAACTATCCCTGCGCAGGATAGGGCGGCGCGTTTTCCCGCCAGCAAAGGAGAACAGAAATGTCCCGGGTGTCCAATCCACCGAGCCACCATTGAGGGCAACACCGCGCAGCAGGTACTGCGAGTAGTTCGGATACACCATGCCCACCTGCACCTGCGGTAGGTACATCATCACTTGCTCAATGCCCGAAACCAGACCCAATTGGCGGAGTTTGTCCAACTGCTCCAGCGGGTCAGCATTCTTGAGTGCTTGCAGCTCTTTGATACGGCGGTATGCTTCAATTCGCTCGAGCATGGCAGGATTGAACTGGGCAAGGGAATCTTTGATCTCCGCGTAGCGATCGGCAATGTCCGCAACATCGCTGTACTCAGGCAAGGACTGCACTTCGCTGGTGAGGCGGTCGAGGATGCGCTGGCGCAACCGCTCTGGAGTGAACATGCTGGTAATTGCGTTGATATTCTGCCGAAACTCCTGCTGCTCGGAGGAAAGCAGCACGTAGAACGACAGGGGAATCCCGTACACCTGCACCGTTGGCTCGAACTCCCACCGCCAGAACTGGGCAGGCTGTTCCTGGTAGCTGCCCTGGCGGCTGGCAGTTTGCCCACTGAGCACGTTGCTTCCAGAAAATTCAATCGCTGGAGGAGATGGTTGTGCCACTACCTGTGCACCAGTGGCACTGATAACCAGCAGCCACCGCACCACGCGTTGGTACATAGGCTACGGACCTCCGAACAACACCGGTGCTGGCTGTAGTGCTGCAGCGTCTGGCTGCGCAGCAAGGTCAGTTACCGTTCCACGTCCGAGCTGACCAGCATTGTTATTGCCCCATGCAAAGAGCGTTCCATCGGCACGGAGTGCCAAGATGTGAGAACCACCGGCGGCGATTCGAACGATCCCGCTCAAGCCGGGAACGCGCGTTGGGCGCTGGACGGAAGTCCGGTTGCCACTGCCCGTAAGACCAAGCGTATTATCGCCCCACACCCATACGGTGCTGTCGCGGCGCAGAGCAACGGAAAAACAGCAGCCGGCGGCAACGTCAATAATGTCGTCAAGACCAGGCACTTTAGCCGGTTGCTGCACTACCTCGCCCGAATCGGGATGTGCTTGCCCGCTACGGTTATCGCCCCATGCCCACACTTCTCCATTGCGTGCCAGGGCAAGGCAGTGGTTGTCGCCCGCAGCAATCGCAATGATGTCGCCTAATGGCTCATCGCTAAGCGTTCTTCCTGGCTTGAGTATCGTTGTGCCTTTTGATGGTTGTGCCTGCGGTCCCTGGCAGGTTTGTCCGTAGTAACCAGAGCCCCATACAACGACCGTCCCAGCTCGCGTAAGTGCCATCGAGTGCGCAACACCACACGCAATGGCACGACTTTGCTCTAAGCCTTGCAACTGTTTGGGGATTACAACATAGGCACTATCGCGATCGGCACCAAAGCCGAAGGACCCAAGTTCACGATTGAAATTGCAGCCCCATCCCCACACAACACCATCTTCATCGAGAGCAAGCGTGTGCCGCTCTCCTGCTGCAGCAGCAACGAACTTTTTCCCCGTCGGATGAGGAATCAATCGCGGTTGGGAAATGTCCTGCAGCGATGCATCTGCCAGTTGTCCGTAGTCGTTGCGTCCCCAGCCCCAGAGTCTGCCATCGCTGGTAATTGCCAGCGAATGCCAGTAACCGGCAGCAACGGCAACGACGTCGTTGAGCGTCTGCACTTGCGGTGTGGAGACAGCACGCTCTGTGCCCACTGCCTGGCGATAGTGGTTATCGCCCCATGCAAAGAGATTGCCTTTGAGGTACTGCGTCCACAGTCGGGAGAGTGTTCCGCCGACGGACGTAGCGTTCTTTATGCCCTGGATATTCCGCTGTAGGGTGCGTTGGTTGACCATTGCCAGGACTGCGCTATCGCCCATTGCACTGGTCGGCTGCAGGTCGAGCGCCGCTAAGAGGTACTCTGGTTTGAGCGCGGTAAGATGCACAAATCGTGGAATATTGGACGATGAGACTGCAAGCGAATGAGCAAGACCAGCCGCCAACGCCGAGATTTGCCGCGTTGGCCGGATGGGTTTGGGAGCGGCACCAGTGGTGTCTTTTGATGGGCGAGGAATAAAGTGCCACACTTCGCTTTCGCCCAGCAGCGCTTGCCCTGCGTATGCGCTGACCTTCCATGCGTATGAGCGGTCGGTGCGGAATGGACGCGCATCGAGTGGATACTGGAGCATCGCTGAGCGCAGATCGGTGCGCTCAAAGTATGCAGGATTGCGAAGCATTGCATCGAAGGGCGTTTGCCGTCCCAGCATTTCGACAATGCGGAGGGTGTAGGTAACTGTCACTCCCGGCGGTATGGGCGTCGGGGGAAGCCACGTAAACACAGGGCGGCTTTCACTTGGTATTGTATCGCCATCACGGGGCTGAACAAGGATTGGTGGAGAAGTGCGCTGGATACTTTGCTCAAAGCAGTCGCTGCCGAGCTCTTCATCGGTGTCCGCACTGCGGACGTACGCGCATGCTGTGTAATTCCCTGAGGGCACTTCTCCGGTGCGGAGATAGAGCTCTCGGTATTTCGGGTGGACACGGATGAGCTTTATCGGCTCCAGCTGGTTGGCAGTTAGTTGGGTTGGACCGGGCTTGAGAGTAATGACAGCACTGCGAGTGTTGACGACCTCTCCATCCTGGGCTTCAGTTACAATTCCAACCAAGTACACTCGCACTGCTTCTCTGCTGAGGTTGTTTAGCTGGATGCGCCACAGGTCGGATTGCCGCAGTTGATTGGGCGGTGGGCGGAAAAGACGCACTTGAACAACGGGTTGCTGCGCAATGCTATCGAGCATACATATCCCGAGCACAACTGCCAGCAAAAGACCGCGCTTCATCTCTATCTCCTCGAGAGGTTAGACTTCAATAGCATCGGCATAGACAAGGCGCCGTGTGAACAACGTGCCAAGCAGCTCCAACCCAGTACCAGAACCAAAATTAATTTTCTCTTGTTCGGGTGTCAATGGAGCATCGGCAAACCATTGCTCGTATTCTTTGAGAACGACGCGCAACGGTTTGCCTGCGTAAGTGCCTGGGAGATCTTCCAGGGAAAGTTCACCTGCCCAAAAGCCGGGAGATCGGCTCTCATGACGGCTGAGCGAGGAAGACCAAATAGGCTCCCAGCCAAGTGCGGGGTCGGGGCTTTGCACCATCCGTGCTTCGAGCACCGCTTCCATTTCGCTGGAGGCGTGGACAGCAGCGCCAGCGCGGTAGGTGTGCCCCTCGACAAAGATCCGCAACCGTTTTCCATCGAGGACAATTCGTGCCGTCCGCCGAGGAAGAATCTGGATAAAGTCGAGCTGCGTAATGCGCGACAGATGCGCGCCCTCGATGGATTTTGGCTGAAATCGTGCCAGCGCAAAGCGGATGAAGGGGAAGTACGATTCTCCCGGCGAAAGTTCAATGTCCACATACCAGAGCTTCCGCTCCGCATCGAAACGAGGGACAAATCCCAGTACATCTACTGTTGCATCGCTGACTTCCTCGATGCTCAGCCCGGACTGTGTCGCAGCTACGTTTGCAAAGTGCACCTGGAGTGGTGCAATATCTGAGGGCACCGGTGCAGAGAGCCAGATTGGATCAAGGCCCCATTGCGTGACGTATGGCTTCATGATTTCTGGTAGCGCTTTTTTGCCAAATACTGCAGTGATGAGGTTCTTTCCACCCCCAAGGGTAGCTGCATCGGGAAGAACAACACCGACCAGCTCCCCTTCACCGGAGGAATACCACGGACGTGCAATATAGACGCGCGTTAGCGGTTGTCGCTCGCTTACCCGCACTGCTCCTTCCTGTGTCCGCGACCAACGGAAAGCGGGAATTGCGTAGAGTGCTTCAATCGAAGCAGGACGTGCACTGTTGAGTATTTCTACCACTTTTTCTGGTCCTTGGCGAATGAACTTGTCTTCTGCCATGCCTTTGTCGAAAAACTCACGGTAGCGAGACACTGCCGTAGCCCGGTAACGCACCCGACGGTAGCGCGTATCGCCAAATTCATGGGTGAGGGTAGCGGTGAGCGCTGATTTTGTCGGGTCATCAGTGATGATTTCTCCCACGGTGGCAGTTCCTACGGGTGCATCTGGTCGCCCGTCTTGTCCGTCGCGGGGGAGGTCCTCTGCCGGATTGTCCACTGGAGATGACCACGCAGCGGAGACGGCGATCTTGCTTGTGCTTTTACCGTCGTAAGCGATGCTCATCATCAGCGGTGCATTTGTTTGCCCTAAGGTTCGCAGTGGCTTTTGCTCGAGCGAGCTAAATGTTGGCTCGGCAAGCGGCCGCTGTACCGCATGGACAATAGTCAATTTCCGGGGTGGCGTTAGCATCCAGCTGGTTCCTGTCACTGCAGCGGCGGTCAACTTCGGGATAGGTGGGGATACACGATTGAGCAAATCGTACACTGCCATCAAATCCACGTTGGTTTGGGCTTCAGCGGGGTCAGCACCGAAGTGCGTGCCGTAAAAGAGTGTGCGTTCTTCGCCTTTGGGGAGAAAGATTGTGAGCGTTCGGTCGCTCGGATTCCATTGCGGCGAGCCGTTTCCCTCGGCGAGAATAAGGCGGAATCCTGGCACGTCTGGCCACTCGGAGGCTTTCCCGAAGTTGACGATGACACAACCGTAGCGCCCAGGATTCGAGGTTGTTTGCAGCGAGCCGTCGGGTGTGAACCACAGAGTGGTGCCGGCTGGGACACCTGGTACATTTTGGATGATAGCGGCGCGCCCAAGTGGATCGGGAAGGTATGGCGTAACCGCTTGAGGATCGGGGAGTACTGGCAGAGTGACCTTTTCTCCCGTGGTAGGATTAGTCCATGCAGTAGATGGAAACTGTGCACTGCCACCAGGAAGGGTATCCTCGCGGGGCACCAGCAGAGTGTACGTGTCTGGGTTGAATTTACCCCCTGGTGCAGTGTCCAGTTTGCCATGGTGTTCAGCAAGTTCAACGCTTCCGCGCGGTGCAGCAATGTGGCGCTCGCTGGTTTGGGTAGTGGATGTGGCGTCATCGGTGTCATTGTAACAGCGAATTGCCATGGTTTCGAGCTGCTCGCCACGCTGGGTTTTGCTATCGGGAACTTGTCGCAGTAGAAGTGCTGGGACAGGAATAGGTTCCCACCGGCGGTAGGTGACCTCGCCAGTTGCCATGCTGAAGTCCGAGGGATTCAGTTCATCGAGTGAGCGACTATACCCTGCTACATCCACCGCACGGAGACGGAAACGGTAGCGCGTGCCAAATCGCAAGCGGGGAAGGGAGCCTGGCTCCGCTCGGAATTGAACACGGACCTGGTAATCTTGGAGCGGCTCATTTGGTTGGTCAATCGGGGTGTCCTCGTTTTCAGTGTCAAGGGTCCGTCCCGGACGTGGTACGCAAAGGCTCCACCCTTTCCACGTAACAAAGCCTTCGTGCAACCGTAGCTCATTTGGCGGCGCATCGGCACGGGAAGCCGTTCCCAGGGTGATGGTGCCTTCTTCGCTTGCTTGGGATGTGTCTCCACTACGGAGGAGATTGTATTCACTTCTCCGGGCGCAGAGGGAATGCCAAGAGCCTGTGATTGAGTCCCATACATCCACACGGTAGCCCCGGAGGAGGTCGTTGTAGTTCAGTTGGGGCGCAGTGCCGCCGGTGGTCTGTGTGTTGAGTGCGAGTGCGCGTTGCAGACGCTGCCGGAGTGCGTAGGCGAGATTGTTACGGTAAAGCATAATGCCCACGCTCCGCAGCGTTGGAGTGCTGATATCTTTCGATTCCCTGGTCGCTTGTTGCATGCCGCCAAGCAGCTTATTCGATTGGAAGGGCGCCTGGACACCCTGCCACACCCGTCGCACCGTATGTGCGTAGGCGATCAATTTGTGGACGCTACTATCCGGATCGAGCGTTGTCAACGAGTAGGCAGGGGAGGAGAGGTCCACTAAACCATTTCGCAGCTCACTACCACTTGGAGCTTGAGGGAGAAACAGTCGTTGCCCCATGTCAAGCTGGTATAGGGTCTGGGGCAAGGTTATTTGCGTGGCTGCCATTTTTGGTGTCCACTGCAGATTCACCAATTGCAGCCATCCAGTGGGAGGCAATCCCGCAGGCAACGAAAATTCAACAACCAGCTGAATGCCAAGCTGCTGCTGAAGCGCTGGATGGTCGAGCAACATCGAAAGGACTTCATGAAAATCGGGCTTGGGTTTAGCGATAGGAACACGTTTGTAGGGAGAATATGCCTTCTCAAACGTTGGATTTGGTTCTGGTAGATTCTCTGCTGCCATAGGTTCGTGGAAGTACTTTGCCCACTCAAGTGTCTCCCGTGTTTGTGGTGTGGGAGGAAATTGGATGGCGCCTTGCTGCTGGAGAGTAAGACGCCGTGCTCGCCGCCATGCACGGTCTTTCTCTGCTTCGTCGAATTGCAGCTCTCCAAGGGACTGAATCAATTGCGATAGCCATGATTCCGGTTTATCGCCACGCCTCAGGGGAAGGAAAGGCGGATCGGTCAGCGCGTTCTGTCCAATTGTGGTAAAGAGCTGTTCTGTCAGCGCAAGCACTCCTTTGACAGGGTATGATGCAATCGGCAGTTGGGCAATCGCAGGGAATTGGTAGGGCTTGACAGGGGTCTGGTCGGTAAAGATTGCCTTCCATCGCGCCGACGAAGCTGATGTAAGCAGAGAAAGCTGATTCCACGGAATAACCGTTCCATTGCTGAATCGGATATCAAATCGGATGGATGCCAGGGAAGCTGGCCAGTCCAGCCAATCGGGGTAATCGGCGAGTTTTTTGATCGTCGGGCTTGTGTCTTCCAGGCGCGGCGAGAGCACCACCGACACGCGTAAGCGCGGAGGCGTTGCGCTGGTGTTTAGCCCGCGCGGGATGACGGTCCAAATAACACGTTGCGATGCAGGCATTGCTTACCTCCGTTCGTTGTTATGCAAATGCTTCGCAATACTCCTTCCACAGGGTAGCGCTCGGATAAAGCTGCGCGAAGGTTGGATCGCCCGAGGAGCCTTTGAACTGGCGTTCGACTGTAGTGCTAAATGTTGCACTGAAGAATGCCACACTGACCTCGATAGTGAGCGTTGCTTGTCCATACACTTTGCCGTTTGATTGCCAGGTCAGCGACATGTAGAGGACAATCGAAGCACTGGCGATGCCACCGCACACACTGACGCATCCCCAGATGCGGAGGTAGCCCTCGAGCGTTGCGACATCACCACCATTTTGCTTTACCAGCTTGTAGTAGATTCCCGCCACGACGCCAACCGACCCACTGGCGATCCCAAGATTGAGAGCAGCTTGAGCGCCAAACTCCAAGGCTGCCTCGAGTAACTGAACACCTGCCGGGGTGACTTCCAGCGCAAAGAACCCTCCACCACCGAAAATCGAGACTGTCAGAGTAAACGGTGCTGAACGTTCACAAAAGGCAAAACGGAGCGTCAGTGGCTCGGATGCAAAGGGGACCTTGAGTGATAGGAACAGTGCCATGTTCTGGATGCTAAATACCCCTACCGTAACACTGGGCAAGCCAATACGCCAGCTGACAAGAATGCCCGGGTTACTGAGGAGGTCGATTTTGGGAAGAAAATCTCCCAGACTGCTCGGGATGAGCTCTTGCAGTTTGCTGACAAAACTCAATGGTCCCTTGAATTGAATCCCTGCAATCTTCGGGTCAACACTGACTTTTTCGAAATTCTTGCTGCTCAAGCTCACCCGTTCGACGTCAATCTGGAGAAACTCCATCAGCCCAGCGATAAGGTGGAGCTTGAAGTTTGTGAGCTTCCCTTCCACTTCGACCGTGGGTGGATTGGCGTTCCATTGTTTGGTCACGCTGGTTTTCAGGGAGAGAAGCGTGTTCTTCTCTGCATCCGAATTGCCGGTGGTAACTTCGAAAAGTGGATTACTCGATGGCCAGCTTTTGACTTTGTCTGTCTTCCATTCGTAGGAAAGGTCAAGCCCACGCCGCCACTTATCAATTTGCTCTTTCCATTTGTTGTACTTTTCCCGGGCGCTTTGCTCAAGGTTTTCTACTGCTTTGAGCTCAGCCTCCACCAATGACTTGACAGCATTGATCTTGTGTTCGATTGCTCTTTTGTGCTGCTCAAGCTGATCAAGGGCGCTGCGAAGTTGCCGTGCGGTAGAGTCGGTAAGGTCCTTGAGTTTATCAAGAAGCTCGGGGATGGTTCGGACACCACCAAGCTCGTTGTTGATGAACGTGCCGTACGTGCTCCACAGATTTTGCGCTGTTGTTTTTGCTGTTTGCACTGCAGCTTTCAATTCGTTGATTGCTGTCTGAAGGGCAGTAGAGACAGCCCCTGGCAGAGCCTCGAGAGTTTGAATCGTCTGGCGATACGTGGACTCGATGTCGGTTGCAAGCTGGCTGACATCCTCAGCAAATTGATAGACGGTCTGCTGGACCAGCTTTGGGATTTCCTTTGCACCAACTGCAGCAAAGGCAATCCACTGGAGAATCTCCCGCAATTTGATCGAGCCGATCAATTCAGCTTCAAACGCCTGGCTGAAAAATTTGCTCGGGTCGAAGTTGCCGTTGACAAAATCATCGAAGGGCGAGTTTGCGCCAACAGGTCCACACAGTCGGGAAATGGCGGAAATCTTCGTGTTCGGGGCAGCAAGTCCGCCAGATTTATCGGTGCTGGCAGAAAAGTTCATGTCCACTGGGTTGAGCAGCTCCAGAAAGACTTCCCCTTTGTTTGCTCCGCCGAAGCCAACGTCGAGGTAACCTTTGCTCCCATCTCCGTAGAGCTTGACGTCGGTGGTTGCATTTGTGCCGAGCAGTTCAGAAACCGCCTGCAAGCGAATACTGGCTTTCTCCATCCATGGGTAGAACCAAGGATTCTTACTGCCATCCAGCCCGTTGGTTCCTGGCGGTGGGACGGTCACATTCAGCACCATTGATTCCGTCTCGAACGACGTATCGCCAGCCTGGCGAGGCGGTGCAAAGGCAACGTGTTGCCCCCGGAGCTGGATCGTACGCTCCGGCGTGTGGTTGAGGTTGTACGCACTTGTAATGGCACTAACGTTCGTATAGTCGTTGATGGTCTGCTGGATGAACACCAGCGGCATGGTGAACTCACACGTTCGCCCTTCCCAGTCCGTTGCGACAATCGAGAAGCGGATGTTCTTACCGCCCACTCGTGGCCAAAAGGCATTGATGCCTTTGCCCGCAATTCCTGTTGTGGTGGGGTCATCAAGGTTTGGTGTGACCAATGTGCGGAGGGCAATGGTGCGAAAGGGGAAATCGCGACCTTGGTAGCGCTGCCCGGGAAGACCATTGGCAGGGTAGTGCTTGACCGGCTCGCGGACAACGATGAACATTCGCTGGAATAAGTACGCCGTCATTTCACCACGGCGATTGCGGGCGAATTTCCGCTCGGTGACCTTGACCAGCGAGGCGCGATGACCGAAAGGATAGAGATACCCCTTGTACACGACGCGGACGTAATGGTCGCGTCCGAGTGTAGCACGATGCGTCCATTCCTCAACACTCAAGCCTGCTGGAGGCTCCCACGCACCACGGGAGCGAAGCCATCCTCCCAAAGATGTAAGCATCAGGCGCTCTACTTCGATTGGACGTGGCTCATACCCTGCGCGGGCAAAGTTTGCCGAAAGCTCCACGATTTGGTATCGGTCGTTTCGCGTTAGGGTTGTGCGAAATGGCCACATGTTGTTTGCACTGGGAGGAGGGGTGCGATAGTCTTTCGACCATATTGCCCGCACAGTGCGCAGCGGTGCATAGTATTCGTCCACTTTTCCATCCACCGTACGGACGCCCAGACGCGTATGCCACAGCTCGATGGGCTCATCCTTAGAGGGCGGGAGCAAGCGACGGTGTGCCCAGCCACTCTGCACGTGCGGTGAAATGAACAAGCGATAGGGCAATTCAATCGCTGTATGTTCTGGTCGTGGCTCGGAGGGTGGCTGTTTGCTTGCAACTATCTCTGCAATTCTGGTCAGGAGGGATTGTCCTACCAATCCGAGGAGGCTTGGATTGTTGACAATTGCTGTCTTGGTAGCCTGCGAGGTGATTTTGCTGGAAAGGGTCGGCGAAAGTTGAAATTGCGACTGCTGCGCTGTCGAACCGCCTGCGGGTTGTTTATCGGGCGTCTTTGCAGCTGCAAATGCAAGCAACGCGTTCGTGGCAATCGACAGTGCAGCATCCACCGACGGCGGCGCTGCTGTTGGTGCAACGCTCAGCTCAAACTTGCTCCAATCGAGTAGGGCATCAAGCGTCAGCGGCAGGGTGCCGAGGGATTGGGGCACGCGGAACACCAAGCGACTTTCCCCCGAAAGGCGCGCCGGAACGGGCGGAAGTCCCGGCGTTTCGGTAGTTCCAGGGGAAGTTTCGCCGGGTGCCGTTTCATAGTAAGCGCGTTCGGCAATACTTTGCGGAGGGAAGGTTACTGCAATGAGAGCATTTGCGCCGATTGTCAGTGTGTTGCCCGATAGGTTGATGTTGACAAAGTCAAACCGTAGGTGAAGCAAATCCTCTGGGCGGAGAACGACGATGCTGAATTTCGAGCCAAGTTGGGCAATGACCTGGTTTTCGATGGTGAGGATTGGCTTGTTAATTGCAGCTGTGGTGCGAATCTTTTGACTTGCAGACTTTGGATCGCTGGTCTGCGGGACGGCGAAAGCAATCGTTGTGGTTTCGGGGGGCAGCGCTGGTTCCACGATTGCACCCTGGACCTGTAGCCGTGTGCGGAGCAGTGCTGGCTCGCAGCAGAGATAAGCCACCGCGCCGTCCACGCAGTGTAGCTCGAAAGGCTTGGCATAGTCTGCACCACCAATTTCAATGCTGCCGATATCGGTGTGTATCCAGCGTGGCTGGTCATGGAATGCCCGAACGTAGCATTCGCGATGGGCTTGGGAATAGTACAGTGCAAACGAGGGAGAGCGCAAGTCGAGGGCAATATCTGGCTGCGATGCCGATGGCACTACTGCAAGCGTTGAATGCTCAGTGCCCACAGCACGTAGGGCACAGTGGATGGTGCCGCTTGTAGCTTGACGTGCTTCAAGTTCGATCTCGGCGATTGGAATGTCTTCCATCTGCAAGCGCCAGTACTGCTCACTATGCCGAAGGTTGATTGTGCAGCGTTCGGGTGTGAAAAACCATCGGCTGCCGCGGCGTGGCGCTTGTGTTATCATGCTGTCGTCAGTGCGTGAAAGGAGCGCACCACGCAGTGCATTGGTAGAAGCACGGAGTTCTTCCGTGACAAGCTGGATGCTACCTCCTTGGCTGATAAGCTCGAATGCCCAATCCGGTAAAAACCGACAAAGAAACGAGCCTTCGAGAACCAGCGTAACGTGCTCGCCATAGTGGATTGTGCGGTCCAATGCCGTAATAATTCGTGGGCGATGCTGCCCGGCAAGCCACTCTTCCAGCACGAACTGGAACGACGGACCAAATGCAAAGTCCAGCTGTGCAACATTTCGAGAGCGTTGATGCGCAATGCGGCAGACGAAATCGGCGGGGAGATCAGTACCAGGAAATGTTGCGTTGCGAAGGATGATAGTGGTTGCGGAACTGCTCTGCTCGAAGGACAGACGAGGCTTTCCGCCAAAAAGGGAAGGACGAATTTCCCACGCATCGTTCCCTACCGCACAACGAATCCCGTCGGTGGTTTGTTCAATCGTCAAGCGGGCGGAGGAAGAGCGAGCAAGTATTTCCAGTCCAGCAGGAACAGAAACAATCGAGGCAGCAGCCAGCCCCAAGACATCTCGGCGAGTAGGATGCAACAGGATGGTGGAACTCCTCTTTCCATTCATACGGCGGCTAAATCGGAGGCGAGCCATGGGAGACTCCTGTTTACTGAAACACGTGTGCTATCCTATCTGCAGTGCTGCCATGCAATGCGTCGCTTTGTGTACGGGCACTCCCTGGCAGCAACGCAGCCGACTGCACCATTTGTCCCTGCTGCGCTGTGAGTCTCCACCAACTCCTACCCACCTCTGACTCGCCGGTGCAGACAGGTTCCCACATGGTGCCAGGGCGAAATTAGCAAGGCTCCTATCACTACGCAAGTGATTTTTGCATAACCCCCTTGTAAAAGTTTTTGCTGTGCGGATTCTGGTTATTCGGCTTAGCTCGCTTGGAGATGTGGTGCTCTCCACACCAGTTGTTCGGCTTTTACGGCGCTGTTTTCCCGCTGCGACAATTGATGTGGCGGTAGCTAAAGAGTTTGCACCAGTTTGGCTGCACAATCCAAGGGTTGATCGAGTTATCGCGGTAGATCGTTCACGCAGCGCATGGGATATGGCACAGGCGGTAAGAAAGGAACTTGCTTCGTACTATGACGTGGTGGTTGATCTCCAGCGGAATGCTCGAAGCATAGCGCTGCGGTGGGGGCGGGCTGGCTTTGTTCTTCGCTCCTCGAAGCATCGCATCGAAAAGCTACTGCTGGTGTGGGCAAAACGCAAACCGCTGGTGCAAACCCATGTAGTCGAGCGATATATCCATGCGCTGGCACCTCTTGGCATTAGCAACGACGGAGAAGGACTGGAGGTGTGGCTTCCCGAAGAGCGCATTATGCCCATTTATCCGCCTCTTGTTCGGGAGAGACCAGCGCAGCGGACGATTGGCATTGCACCAGGCTCGCGCCATGCAACAAAGCAATGGCTTCCGGAGCGTTTTGCCGAAGTAGCACAGCACTTTCAGCGCCAAGGATGGAAGGTAGTGCTCCTGGGAAGCCGCCAAGAGCATTCCCTCTGCGCGACAATTGCAAAGCAGCTCGATCCTAAACGCACCGAGAATGCAGCAGGGGTATCACTCGAGGAGACCATCCGCTTGCTCGATAGCTGCCACGTTGTGCTTAGCAACGATAGTGCAGCTGTACACCTGGCTGCTGCGCGGCGCGTGCCAGTTGCAGTAGTGTATGGCTCGACAGTGCCCGAGTTTGGTTTTACCCCCTATCGCGTGCCCTGCTGCATTATCGAGGCATCGGTTTCCTGTCGCCCTTGCACTCATATTGGACGAAGCCGTTGCCCTCGCGGACATTTTGCATGTATGCGCAGTATCGAAAGCAAGCAGGTTGCCGAGCAGCTTCAGCGGTTCGTTGCAGCTACGGTTTTGTCGGGCGAAGATCAATCTCGCTGAACATTGTGCGGTCGGGGGCAGTTAGCGCAAACACTACCGCTGCAGCAACATCTTCCGGCTGAGTGATATGTTCCCCCCGTTTGTTTGTGTGCGAAAAGTTTGTATCCACCGATCCTGGACAGATGGTAATGACGCGAATGTTATGTTGGCGAACTTCGAGCATAAGGCAACTTGCCCACCCCCGCAGTGCCCATTTTGTTGCTGCATAGCCGGTCCCACCAACGAAGCTGTTTTTGCCCGCCAGCGAGGCAATGTTGACTATTGCACCACGTTGCTGTGCAATCATGGTGGGAAGCACCGCATGCGTCAACACCACTGGTGCTCGTACGTTGACCAGCCACATGGCGTCGAATTCTTCAGGGGTTAGGTCCACTGCATGTTTGAAAATGCCAATACCTGCATTGTTGACCAGGATGTCAATCTGCCCACTCCAATCAAGCGTTGCGCGGACAATACGCTCGATGGCATCGTCATCGGTAATATCCGCGACGATGGGAAGCGAGTGGTAACCGCGCTGGTTGAACTGCTGGTGGAGTTCCTCCAGTAACTCTTGCGAGCGAGCAACCATTGCAACGCGGCATCCTTGCTCGGCAAGAGCGGTTGCAATCGCGCGACCAATACCCCGCGATGCGCCTGTGACAATTGCAGTGCTCGTGGAAAGGTCCATAGGTGCAGTGCAACAGAGAATGGTGAAACTTGCTGATACAAACTTAGGTGACAAAACACTATGGGCTAAAGTCTAACTTTGTGCGTTAGTCAAAGCGGCGAAAGATGATGCCTACGCATGCAATGTACCCAGGCTCGTTCGATCCCATCACCAATGGGCATGTGGACGTGATTGAACGAGCAGCGGCAATGTTCGACCGCGTCACGGTTGTTGTTGCGGTCAACACCCAGAAAGTGCCAATGTTTACCGAGCAGGAACGGCTGGAGCTGGCGCGGCGTTCGCTAGAGCACCTGCCAACAGTGAGTGTTGATCTCTACCACGGCTTGATTGTGGACTATGCTCGCCAGCATGGGATAACTACCATCATCCGCGGCGTGCGGGCAATTTCCGATTTCGAGTATGAATTCCAGATGGCGCTAATGAATCGAAAGCTAGAGCCATCGGTGACGACAGTATTCATGATGCCACACGAGCGATACACGTTTTTGAACTCAAGCATCGTTCGTGAATTGGCGCGATTCGGTGTTGCACTGGAGGAGTTTGTTCCTGCTCCTGTTGCAGAAGCGCTTCGGGAGAAATTTTCGCAGCATCGCAATGGATGATTTTCGGACATTTCTACAGGAGGCGTTAGCGGGAAGCCTTCCTGGCAGAGCGGCTCAGCAACGCATGATGCCACGCTATCCTGATGGCAGCGTGCGCCACTTTCCCATTCCTGACAACGCACGACAGACTGCTGTGGCGGTAGTTATCAGCTCGCCTACATGCCCTGCAGTGCTCCTAACACTGCGGAGCCAATTTCTTCGGCATCATCGCGGTCAGATAAGCTTCCCTGGAGGGCGCATTGAACGAGGAGAACATGCTATCGAGGCGGCATTGCGTGAACTCCAGGAAGAAGTGGGGATATCGTCCAGCACCGTTAGTGTATTGGGCTGCCTTAGTCCTTTGTACACGCCGCCATCGAATTCGGCAATTACGCCGGTTGTGATGGCATGCAACGGGTCTGTAGCGCTCTGCCTTGATGTCTGCGAGGTTGAGGAAGCCTTCTGGGTGCCACTCCACCAGCTCGATGGAACTGCTATTGAGCAAGTGTGGGAATTACCATACGGCACAATGATTGTTCCGCATTGGCAGGTGCATCCGCGAGTGCCTTTGTGGGGAGCAACGGCGATTATTCTTGCAGAGCTGCTTGAGTTGTATCGCTGCTGGCTTAGCAGACAAGCGGTTCAAGAAGAACAAGCTGCTGGCGCTCTGCATCGAGCCGGGCGCGAAGACCAACCGGAACGCTAATTTTGGTTGGTATATGGCCATACGGAAGGTTCATCACTGCGGCAGAGGGGCGAGCACGTTCGATGTACTCAACGAATATCTGGCGAAGTGGACGTTCAGGGGTGGACGGTGGTTCTGAGCTGGGAGGAATAAATGTGCCAAATGCAAGTCCACTGCACTGCTGGAGTACACCGCTAAGCATCAGCTGGCAAAGCATGCGGTCGAGCCGATAGGAATGCTCGCCGATGTCCTCGAGTAAGAGAATGCAATTATCAAGGGGCGGAAGGTAAGGAGTGCCACACAGCGCTGCTATTAAGGTAAGTGTGCCTGCCAGCAAGGGACCTTCAGCACAACCGGTGCGGAGCACATCATCGGGAGTGCCCTGCCACAGAAGAGTTTCCGCTCGAGGCTCAGTTAGCAAGGACCAGAACAGGGCTTCATAAGTGGGATCAGGACGATCGAAGTCCACTCCGACCATTAGTCCGCTTAGAGAGGGCATACCAGCCCGTGCAAGCAGTGCCCACTGAAGAGCTGTCACATCCGAAAAACCTACGAAGAGTTTCGGATGACGTCGAATTAGGTCCCAATCGAGCAGTTCCAGTAGCCGCATTGTACCGTACCCACCACGGGCACAGAAGATTGCTGCTACAGTCGGGTCTGCAAAAAAGCGTTCTATCTCGCGAGCACGCAACTGATCGCTGCCAGCTAAGTAGCCGTCTGCGTGATTGACCGAGTCCCCTACGACGACCGAGTACCCAAGTGATTCCAGGTACCGTATGCCACGCTCAAGCTTGTCCCAACTGCGCACCGGTGAAGCAGGAGCAATCACGGCTATCGTTGCATGAGAGCGGAGACGAGATGGTTTTGCCAGCATCGGGGAAGCAGATGATGATTTTGTGGCATTACAAAATTGGCACACTGATTGTGCACTCTTTCTGTGTAGTTCAACGAACACCTTTGCACGTGGAGGGAAATCACATGGAAGTCGAACGTTCATACCAGCTCAACCTCATCTGGGAAGGACCCCTTGAGGACGCAAGCTCACTGGCAACCATCAACCGGGAGCATGCGTGGAATCTTGCACGGAGTGGCAAGGTGCACTTGGTACTTGTGCCTCCTGCGAAAGCAGAAAGCTCGATTCTTCTTTCCGAAAAACTTCCTCGTCTGCGCTCTTATGATGTACGGCACATTGAGCCGGAACTTGTCCGTGCGCCGGTTGTATGGGTGCGTCACCAGTGGCCTCCGAATGGCGAGCGACCACAGGGAGCAACTTGGGTCATCATGCAACCGTGGGAAATGAGCCTCCTTCCTACCGACTTTGTGGATATTTTCAACCGTGCCGATGAGGTATGGACTCCCTCAACGTTTTGCCGACGGGTGTTCGTTGAGTCTGGCGTTGATCCAAACAAAGTGCAAGTGATCCCTAACGGTGTCGATCCGGCAATTTTCACTCCTGCGGGGGAGGTTCCTGCTCTTCCGACAAAGAAACGCTTCAAGTTCCTCTACGTCGGTGGCACAACCTACCGCAAGGGGTTCGACATCCTCTTGGAAGCCTATGTCCGTGCGTTCACCGCTGCTGATGACGTGTGCTTGGTGGTCAAGGACTGTGGCACGCGGTCGTACTACCAGGGACAAACTGCAGAAGAATTGATCGCCAAAGTGCGATCGATGCCGAACGCTCCAGAAATCCTCTACACTGATGTGGACCTTAGCGAGGAGCAAATGGCACAACTTTACCGTGCCTGCGACGTGTTTGTTGCTCCGTACCGTGGGGAGGGATTCTGCATGCCTGCGTTAGAAGCAATGGCATGTGGCTTGCCAGTTGTGGTGACCGAGGGTGGCGGCACAGATGATTTTGTGGACGAAGTGGTGGGCTGGTTACTTCCTGCGGAACGGCGCTCGCTTGGTAGTCAGGTTGATGGGCGTTCATTCCCAGGAGAGGTATTTCTGCTCGAACCTGACAGTGATGTCTTGGTAGAGACGCTCCAGTACTGCTACCATCACCCGAACGAATGTCGGGATAAAGGGATAGCTGCAAGTCTGCGAGCACGGACAGAATGGACGTGGAACCGCTCGACACTGAAGTTGTTATCACGGCTCGATGCGCTGATGGGGACAGAGACTGCGCGTCCGTCATCCCTCATTCTTTCTGATGCCGACGATACGATGGTCCTTTTCGCTCGTGCTGAACAAGCGCATAGCAGTGGTCGAATAGACGATGCCATAGAGTATTACCACCAGTGCTTCATGCGTGGCGATCTACCAATCCACTTCAAAATGCTTGCCCTCCATCGTATGGCATCATTCTGTCTGGTGGAAGAAGAATACGACTTGTGCCGGCAGTACTTGGATAAGGCGGAGAGCTTTGTACCCCAGCATCCCGACACGCGCTATGTTCGCTCGGTGTACTACGCCGCACAAGAGCAGTGGCACGAAGCACTGAACGAGCTAAATGCTCTTCTGACTACCTGGCAGGAGGTGCGCTTTGAGTCGCGAATCGGGATGACATTGGATCGGCTCCTGTGCGATAGTGCACGGGCATTATTCAATCTTGGATTCCCCGATGATGCACGCCAACTCTATGAGAAAGCGCTCGAGTATAATCCGAATAACCCAGATGCCTGCTATGGTGCAGCGCTGTGCTTCAAGGGGGTTGGTAATGTTGTCAAGGCGCGAACAATGTTGGAGTGGGCAATACGGCTGCGTCCTGAATACGCTGCCGTGCTCGACGTTGACAGCAGTGAGTAGTCCATTCTCATGGTTTCACTCACACCCCCACGCGGTGCGGTCCACCTGATCGTGCCGCGTGCGCTTTTAAAAGCCCGGATGTGCTGATGCTTGCTGAAGGCGTGTTTGTTCAATAATGCCCACCTTCGCTTTCACCGCAGTTCCTAAATCAATTCCGCGTGCATTGGCATAATTGACCAGTGCAATAAGAACATCTGCTGCCTCATCGGCAACATCCTCCGGCGGCACTTCAATACCTTTCCATATTTTTTTCTCCAGGTTGGCAAGTTCACCTGCTTCCCCACAAAGCTCAAGACAGAAAAATTCTGGCGATCGCTCAGGAAAATAAGCCCGTTGATATGCTGCAAAACGCGATTGGAGGCGGGGAAGAAGTTCTTGGCACGCGACGAGCAGAGTTTCAAACGGTGTCGAGTGTGGTGCCATCGCTAAACTCCCGGAAGTTGGTAACATCTTGTGCGTAGCGAAGATACGCGCAGCAAAAGTAAATACGGGAAAGTACGTATTGAGCCAATCTCTCTCGAGGATTGAATTTTGTAGGTGAGGAGGTATATATCTGTCCATTTGCATGAGCACTGTATCGAGATATCAGAGTAATTCTGATAGCTCGACAGAAGCTGCAGAATACTCCTCCGCCACAAGGTCTCACGCTTGGCAGATAGTATCGCATGGAAACACTGCGCCGAATTTCTCTGGTACTGCTGGTGGTAGGATTGGTAAGGGTGGAAAGTAGCGGTTGCCCTACTATCTTCAGCTTGACTTCGCTCACCGCGCAACCGTGTCAATACCAGCAAATTGTTCTTGAGCTTAGTGGAAATGAACCAGGCGTGACATACACTCTTCTGGCGAATGGCTCTCCGCTTGGTAATGTTGCTCAGTCAGTTGTCAATGGTCGCCGGCGCTTTACGGTTCTTGATGGATTGGTAAATGGGACATACACCTTTAGCGTACAAGCAACGCTGGGCAATTGCACTGTTACCATGGGCAATGTTAGCCTAACGGTGTACACTCCGTCAGTTCCCACCCTCTCTCTTTCCTCGCTTAATCAATCGTTGTGCTATGGAAGCAGTGGGACCATCATTGTGGTTAACACTGATCCGCAGGCGGTGTACACGGTGCGGGATGGTGGGACGGTGGTAGCCGGACCGATTCAGGGCAATGGGGGGCAGATACAGTTTACGCTGGCGCCGACGTTGTTTCCACCCAGCGGAGTGAAGACGTTTTCGGTGCGGGCGACGTCGGTGCAGAATGCGAGCTGTTATGCGGAGACGGCCAATGGTCCTCTTGATGGGGCGACGTTTTACGTGTATGGGTTGCCGCCGGCGCCGCAGATTAGTGCGCCGGAGCCGTATGCGTGCAGTCCTGGGGGGACGGCGCGTGTGGTGGTGCAGAATGCGGTGGCGGGGTATGTCTATCAGGTGCTCGATGGGAACACAGCGGTGTATTCGGTGACGGCAACTACTACTGGTGTCCTCGACATCACAAACATTCCCATTACGCCTGCGTCGCCAGGATTGGGGTTTGGTGCGCGGATTGTGACAGTGGTTGCCATCAATCCAAACAACAACAACTGCCGTATTCAATCCACTTCATCCGTGACTATTACTGTCGTTAGCCGTCCTGCTGCACCCCAGCTTGTGACAGGGACCAACTCGCAAGTGTATTGTGCAACGGGGGGTGGGGTGACAGCGTATGCGATTATTGCCAACGGTGATCCATCAGTGACCTACCAAGTGCGAAGGGTTGGGACAAATCAGCTGGTAGCAACAGCAGCGGGTCAGTTGGGGACGGTTTCAATCCCTATTCCAGGGCTAACACATTCGGGTTCTCCCCATCAGTTTCGCGTATATGCTGTCAATACGACCACCGGGTGTGTATCGGACCCAAGCAGTGTTCTTACCGTTGTTGTTAACCCCACTCCCACGGTTTCAGTGTCTGTACAAGGTGGAGGAACCTCAGCAACGCTATGTGCAGGATACACAACATCGGTAACGCTTGTGGGAACAACCAGTGGCGCAACGAGCTTGCAGTGGCTGCTCAATGGAAGTGCAATTCCGGGAGCGACGGGATCTACCTACACCGTACCAATGGGACTGTCAGTGGGCACCTACTCCTATCAGCTTGTTGCAACGAATTCCTTTGGCTGTACGGCAACATCTACGCCGGTGCCGGTTACTGTTGTTTCTGCACCGTCGGTGAATGTATCGGTCGGTGGGACGACTTCACTCTGTGTCGGATACACCAGTGGTCCGGTGTTTAATGCAAGCGTGAGTGTGTGCAGTGGGACGCCGGCATATCAGTGGCAACTCAACGGCAATCCGATTAGCGGGGCAACGAATGCAACGTATACGGTGCCGACGGGCCTGAGTGCGGGGACGTACACGTACACGCTGGTGGTGACGTGTGGTGGGTGCACGGTGACGTCGAACAGCGTGACAGTGACAGTGTTACCTCTCCCTACTGTTTCCGTTGGTGTCTTTGGTTCGACAACGCTCTGTGTTGGGTACACTTCCCCTCCATTTTTTGGAGTAAACGTAAGTGGGTGTAGTGGTACTCCTTCATATCAGTGGCGGTTGAATGGGTTTGCTATTCCGGGCGCAACTGCAACAATGTACACCCTACAAACGGGATTGCCCGTAGGGACGTACGCGGTAACTGTCGAAGTTAGCTGCGGAGGGTGTACCGTTTTATCGTCTCCGGTTACAGTGAGCGTGTCTCCGCCACCGAACCCCACCATCACAATACAAAGTGGCCAGACAACATTTTGCCAAGGTGCCAGTACGACGGTGACGTTAGCAACGCAGACATACGCTCAATATCAGTGGCAGCGGAATGGGGCGGATATTCCTGGTGCAACAAATCAGACCTACACGGTGCCGAATACACTCCCCGCCGGTATCCATGTGTTTACGGTTAAGGTGACGGATGCAAATGGTTGCACGGGCACCTCGGTTGCAGGTGTAGCAGTGACGGTTCTCCAAGCGCCATCCCCGACAATCTCAATTCTGGTGGGAGCTGCTACATGGTGCGTCAATTCTCCTATTGCAACGGTGCTTGGCACGCAAATGGGGTATTCCAGCTATCAATGGTATCTCAACGGCACGCCTATACCGGGTGCAACAACTTTCATGTATAGCGTGCCAACGACGCTGGGAGTGGGTATCTATGCGTACTCGGTGGAGGTAACCAATAGCCTTGGTTGCTCGGCGATGTCGCCACCCCAGTTTATCATGGTGCTGCAAAATCCGACGGTCACGGCAACGTCCTCGATGAATCCGGCAACGTTCTGTGAGGGAGCACAAACAACGCCTATTTTGAGCGCAACACCGGGGATGATGACTTACCAATGGTACATGAACGGGATCACAATTTTTGGAGCAAATCAATCTACCTACACTGTTCCGTCGTCGCTTCCGGCAGGCACGTATTCGTTCTACGTGGTTGCTTCCAGTTCGAATCAATGCACAGGTACATCCAACACGATCACTGTGACGGTGCACCAGACACCGACAATCACGATCGGCTGTATCAACAATGTTTCTACAACCCTCTGTGCTGGGTATTCAACAGCGCCGGTATTAGGTGCAAGCATTGGGAATTGCAGTGGCAGCGTTACCTACCAGTGGCTCTTAAATGGAACACCAATTCCCGGGGCAACGAATGCAACCTATCCTGTGCCCTCAGGGCTATTGCCAGGAAGCTACGTGTACCAGCTTCAGGTGACATGTGGAAGCTGTAGCGCTACCTCGAACACGATGAATGTAACAGTCCTTCCATCGCCCCAGGTGACAATTAGTGCAGGGAGTTCGACTGCGCTCTGTAGTGGTTACTCCAGTGCGCCACTTCTAAGTTCGAATGTAAGTGGGTGCAGCGGGACCACTACATACCAGTGGTACTACAACAATACGCCTATAGTTGGGGCAACAAGTCCTACCTATCAGGTACCAACCGGGCTTTCTGTGGGGAATCATGTCTTTATGCTTGTTGTCACGTGTGGCTCGTGCAGTGGAACATCGAATAGCATTACTGTTAGCGTAGCGCCGTCGCCGATTGCTAATGCAGGAATTGCAGGGGTGGGAACTTCGACCACTGTGTGTTCTGGGGCTGTGTCCTTTCCTACGCTGAACGTTATGACCTCGAGCTGCTCTGGTACTCTGACCTATCAATGGCAGCTCAATGGATCACCGATTTCGGGGGCAACCAACGCGACGTACGCGGTGCCAACATCGCTCGGTGTCGGTACATGGACCTATACAGCCGTGGTTACGTGTAACGGGTGTAGCACAACGTCGAATCCTGTTACCGTGACTGTCGAGCAATCCCCAAGTGTGCAGTTAACTGCAAGTGCTTCAACAACGCTGTGCACGGGCTACACCCAGGGACCAACACTAACGGCAGCAGTAACCAATTGCTCGGGTACGCCTGCATACCAATGGTACAAGGATGGGCAATTGATTACCGGAGCGACAGGAGCGAGCTTTACTGTGCCCACTGGACTGTCGGCAGGAAGCTATGTGTATGCGGTCGTCGTTACCTGTGGCAATTGTAGCCAAACTGCCTCGGCCACGGTCGTTGTCCATCAATCTGCAACAGTGACAATTTCGACTAACAATGCCACACAGCTTTGCACTGGATATAGTGCGGGTCCACTTCTCCAATCATCGGTGATGTGCTTTGGCACTGCTACGTACCAGTGGCTCCTCAACGGTAATCCTATTAGCGGGGCGACGGGATTGACTTATGCCGTTCCAGTAGGACTGTCGCCGGGCAGCTATACGTACACACTGCAGATAACCTGCGGTTCATGCATTACTCAATCGAATGCGATTGTGGTGACTGTTGCTCAGTCGCCGAGTGTTACTGTTCTCTCCTCGAGTTCGACAACGCTGTGTACGGGATATACCACAGCACCAACATTGAGTGCAGCGGTCACTAACTGCAGTGGTACGCCCACTTACCAGTGGTATCTCAATAATGTCCCAATCACGGGGGCAACGAATGCAACCTATCAGGTTCCCTTTGGGCTGAATGCGGGTTCGTATGCGTATGCAGTTGCGGTGACCTGTGGTTCGTGCACGGTGATTTCAACTCCGACAACAGTTG